>JBBAKU010000015.1:0-41951 GCA_040403415.1 Aquirufa sp. | reverse complement strand
TTCTACGACCCCTTAAAATCAATCTAAAACTGTCAACCTATTTTAGGACGACTCACCAAAAATACAGGGCATCCAACTTCCGATAGGGTTTAGCCAGATACCGTAAAATCTCTGAATGCACTAATTCTGGCTCTTCAAAAGGGGAGATATGCGTAGCATCAGGTACTATATAAAGTGAAGCCCGAGGAAGATTCTTGTACAAGGCAATTGTATGATCGATTATGAACATATCATGATCTCCAGCCATCACTAAAAATGGTACCTGAATGGAATTTAATTGAACCAAGCTGATGTTGGGATTATTAAACGCATTATCCGCCACTTTCTTTTTAGAGGCCGCAATCTTAGTTTTATCTGGAGCCAAACGCTCATAAGTAGAAAAATACTGTGCAAGCGGCTTTCGGGTTTTGGCAAATAGGGGATCTGTGGAATTCATTTTCCAAGTCGTATCCATTGTCAATGCTACTCCCTTCGATTCCCCTAAAAAATTAGCCCCCATGATGACCGCTTTATCAATTTTCTCAGGATGGATCAAGGCTAATTCCAACGCAATATCTCCCCCATCGCTCCAGCCTACGAATTTAGCTTTCTTAATATGTAATAAATCCATCAAACCATTGACATCAAGCGCCATTTGCGCATAGGTTAATTCTTTCGCATCGCTATCAGTGGTTCTGCCTTGGAAGCGAGAATCGACCGCAAAGACTTGGTATTTTTTTGAGAATGCAGCAATCATTCCTCCCATTGTTTCAATAGAGCCATAGCCGCCATGCAAGAGAATCAAGGGCTCCCCTTTACCATAGGTTTCATAGTACATGGAGATGTCACCTACTTGGATGCGTTTGCCCACAGCTGGATTTGAACCATACCGAATCTGCGCGTGTGCGACCGCGGCCCAACAAACTAAAATCGAAAAAATGAATGCTTTCATATTTATTTGATTAAACTTTTCATGACCCAAGACTTAAAATCCGTCCGAATTTTTGTTGGCGAAGTAGATGGACGTTGATACAAAACCATAGCGATCATCTCATGCGACGGATCAATAAAGAATATTGGACCCGTAGCACCACTCCAATAGATGGTCCCCGCTGGCCGTGGGTCATTACCAATATCCTTCCGTTTAATCGCATAGCCAAACGTAAAGCCATTATTCTTCAAATCATCTGTTGGCGTAATTGCAGCCTCTAAATTCAACGGCGTTTGATCTGTTTTCATCATCGCTATCGTTGACGGTTTCGCGATACGAACCCCATTTAATTCCCCATCTTGAAGGATCATTTGGCAAAATTTAAAATAATCAATTGCCGTCGAGTGCAATCCTCCTGAGCCCGAATAATACGTTTTTGAGCCCCTAATACGTATACTCTTTTCAGATCCAGGATCAATCAATGCCAATCCCCCTTTTCCATCTGGCTGATAATACGAAGTGAACCTCGGCGCGTCCTTTGGCTCCAAGAAAAAATGCGTATCCTTCATCCCCAAGGGATCTAAAATTCTTTTCTGCACGAAATCTTGGAAAGGCATCCCACTAATAACTTCTACGATACGACCCGCAACCAATAGACCAGGGCCGTAAATCCAACCCTCACCCGGCTCATGGCTTAAAGGTAATTTGGCTAATTTCTTCACATAATTTTCAATGTCACTTGAATAGGCGTTTTTGGTAATCGCCGCATAGGCCTCGGGCATATTGCCACCATAAGCACTCGGTTGGCCTGTTGTATGTGTCAATACATGACGAATCAACATCGGTTTTGTCGCCGCGCGCGTTTTATACAGCCACATGCCATCCACACTATCTTTTGATAGCATGATTTGTTGGGACGCGAACTCTGGCAAGTACTTACTCACGGAATCATTCGGTTTACATTTACCGTCTTCCATTAATAACAACAGAGCTAGCGTAGCTATGGGTTTAGTCATGGATGCCAAACGAAAAATGGCGTCTTTTTGCATCGGAATATGCGTTTCCATTTGCGATTCACCTTGGGCCTCAAAATGAACAATTTTACCCTTGCGTGCAATTAAAGTAACTGCGCCAGCTATCTCTTTTTGTTGGATACTTTTGGAGACCTCATTTTGGAAATCATCCAATACTTTTTGATCAAATCCCAAGGCTTTGACTTCGTTTTTGGAAATTTGATTCAATAATTCAAAATTTTGCGCAAGCGTGAGCTGAACACAAAAAAGTAAAAGAAAAATTAGATGTAAGATTTTCATAGGGTAAATTAGTTTGTAGATAGATGTGGATGTGCTCCAAAAAAGGTTTTGATTTTTTTCGAAGGATTTTGAGATTCAATATTCTTAGATCTTGCATCGCAAATTTATTCATTAAATATTTCATCAAGATAATTTTCACCTTATCAAGCTATCTATTATATACTTACAAGTTGACTAAAACGGATAAAATACGAAGGGAAAAGCCCAAGAAATTTGTCTAGAAATCAACTATTCTTGTCCAAAAACACAGCTCAATTAGCCATTTCCTTCAAATAAAAACTGGGGTTAACCCCCACATATTTTTTGAAAGCTGCATAGAATGTGGACCGATTCGAAAATCCGCTTTGGTACATGTAGGTCTCTAAGGTAAATTGGTCAAAATACGACCGCTGTTCCAAAAAATGATGAATGCGCAAACGATTGATGAATTCGACAAAGGACACCCCATAATATTTCTTAATCAGCTTTGGGAATTTTGAAATAGGTATTTCCAAGTCTTTTGCCATTCCCGACAAATCATATTCAGCAGATAAATAGGCTTTCGATTCTTTAATTTGCTTGTCTAAATTCATCGCAACTTGATCCACTTTAAACTCAGGGATTAAATGCGGGTAGATCTCTTGAATCGACGGGAAGGATTTCCCCTTTGGCAGAATACAGCCATCCATATTCTCCTGTACGTTCGGTGTTGTAATAAAGTAGGTAAATAACATGATACCTATCACACACTTAATTACCTGCGATGGAGGATCAAATGAGTTATTCAGAAATAAATTGACAAATTGATAAAACTGAAGCAAAAAGTAGATCAATATCGCCGCACTTAACATGTATAACCAAACTAAGGATTGTCGGTTTAAATACACATAATTAGTCCCCTGCCTTTTTTTCGTTAAATATATGAGGACCAAAGTAGATATTCCATACCCTATCCCAATAATAATGGAAACGGGCTGTACAAAACCCGCTGGAATCCAGCCCATAGGCCTAGTAATAAAGTATTTGTTTTGCGCATAATAATGATCGAGGTTATTGGCCTTTTCGACTGCCGACAAAAACAAATCGGGCATCACACCAATTGTAAGGAGAACCGGAAAAACAAAATGCAAGAAATAAACACCTCTTAATTTGTTCGTTGGCAACAACATACCACGCACGTACAGGAAAAGGGCAACAGGTAAAAAAATACGAATAATGTTCGGAGTCCTCAACATGAAAAGCATGTGATAAATATGCTTTGAGGTCAATGCATAAATGTAAAATTCTTGAAATACGACAGCGAAGATGATGTATATCAAACCATATACTTTCGAGATTCTCCTGAAACGCATCAGCAAATAGCAGATAAAAAACAGACCGAAACCACTAGTCAAAAACGACAAATAAGGGACAAAATCAAACATTAAATGATCGCTTCGTTAGACATGTGTTGAAAATTAGACAAATTTTTCAAAAAACAAGACAAAGCATGGCTGAAAAAAATACGGGTCAGGAATTCTTTGGCCTAATTTTCAGAAACAAATCATTTAACCCCAATTCATATGAAAAAATTATTTATTCTCTCGATTTTTTGCTTGCTTACCACAATGATTTTCGGCCAAGCAAATACAGCTAATTTCCAATATTATAAAGTAAAACCTGGTCACCGCGGCGCATTCAATGAGGCCCTTAAAAACCACACAGCAAAATTTCGCAAAGCGGGTACTGCCACCGAATGGGCGATTTTTAACCTCACGGGTGGTAGTCACCATGGGGAAGTCATGTCCTTGTACAATATAGGTACTTCTTGGGCTAAACGTGACGAATTAGGGGCAACACCCACAAACACGGAGGCTGCTGATGATTTCTACTTGAAGGTTTCTCCACACATCGAAAGCATTACAGGAGGTGAAATCATCTCCTACCAAGCTGATTATAGTAACTCGAATCCAAGTGAACGATCAGCAAAAATTCGTTCAAGTATCTTAACATTAAAATATGCGCCGGCTGCTGAGTTTTGGGACGTAATAAAACGCTTACCAAAAGCCTGGGACAAAGCAGGAATCAAAATCGCAACTTATCAAACCTCGGGTGCTGCGCGCCTCATTTTCTCTCGCCGCTTCCCGAACGGTTGGAAAGAAATGGATGAACCATCCAAACTAAAAGCATCCTACGAGGAAATCTATGGTAAAGGATCTTATGACCGCGACATCACTATTATGCGTAATTATATCGTGGAAAACGAATCCGTTTATATGACACTTCAGCCTGATTTGTCATCTAAATAAAAGATAATTATTTCTTGATAAATCAAAATTTGGTCTTCAAAAGGCCAAATTTTGATTTATTTACCTTTTCGAACAAAAATATCCATTCTATGGAAGTTCATCACCCACATCATACGCCCAAAAGCGTCAAGGACTATACAAGCGAATTCATTGTCATTTTTGTCGCATTGACCTTGGGTTTTTTAGTTGAAAACCAGCGCGAACATTACATCGAAGGATTACGCGAAAAAGAATTAGCTAAATCTTTATTGAAAGACCTCGCAGCTGACTCAGTAGACTTCAAAGAATTCCAAGAACTCCGAATCATCGAACGAAAATCGGTTAATCAGGCCATAAAAATCCTTGAAAATCAAGGCCTAAAACCCACCGACACGACACTCTACTATCACTTTATTCGAGGGGTTTTTATTTGGCGACATCCTGAATTTCGTCAAGCAAATCTAGATCAAATCATTAGTTCGGGTTCTCTTCGCTATTTTAAAAACGACACCTTGGCCAAAGCTATATCAGATTTGAAAATGCAATTAAAGCGCATTGAATACCGACAGGACCGCGAAAAGGAATATTTCTATGCCAATATTCAGCCATGGGTGGTGAATCATTTAAATCTAGCACATGTCGATGCACATCGCAATGGACTTTCGCGCACGAAAATGATGGCTTTGCTAGAACAAAACCAAAGTTCCGCGCCCGGAAAACCCTACTTCTTGGATACCCAACACCAGAATCTAGCCACACAAACAGCCAATATGCTTCGTGGCAGTGATTGGCTCATGAATGTAACCGAAACAGGGTATTATAATGCTTATAAGGCCAAAAGCTACCAACTGCGTAAATTAATTAAATCAAATTTCCCAGACTAAGATGGAAGTACACCACCCACATCACGCACCTAAAAATTGGAAAGAATACCTCAGCGAGTTTTTTATGCTTTTCATGGCAGTCACCCTCGGATTTTTTGTCGAAAATTACCGAGAACATTTCATCGAACGTGCCCGCGAAAAAGAATTCCTGAGCCTCATTTCCAAAGATATTCAAATGGATATTTCGATGGTGGACTCGAATTTATATTACCGAAATATCCGTGCCGAAATCAGTAAAGAGTTCACTAAAAACTTTACTGATGACGAATACAAAAAAGATTCCGGCCCTTTTTATTATAACGGTCGGCGCCTGCACGTCCGCTATTTATTCGAAAGAACCGATGCTGGATTCCAACTCATGAAAAATGCAGGAGGATTGCGGCTTATCCACAATCCCAAAATCATTCAAGCCATTCAACATTACGAAAACTCGATTTCGGCGATTGAGAAATTCCAAGAAGGGGAAATGAATTACTTACGTGAATATTCCAAAGCCAATGCAGAGGTTTTTGATGTAAAAGTCCTCATGAAATACGCAGGCAGTAACGTAAGCAACTATACGTCAAATTTAATCCCACAGGGCAACCCTCCCCTGTTAACCTATGACCGGGCAAAAATCAATGTCATGATGGCCCAGTTTTTTGCCATGGATAAAAGTAATTATGTGGTAATGCATTTTGAGGAGAAATTAAAGAAGGAAGGACAAGATTTAATCGAACTGATTGAAACAGCTTTGTAACATGAAACCACTTTTAATCATGCTGCTCGTATGGAGTTCGCATTTGTTGGCAGCCCAACAAACCCACATCGTCCTAGATTCAATTCATTCAAACGTATTACATGAGTCTAGAACCTTTCGCGTTTATCTACCCAAAGAAATCGTAGAAAAAAAACAAAAACAAGCACAGTATCCGGTCCTTTATGTCCTCGATGGAGATGATAATTATTTGGCAATTTCTGGGATGATGCATTACCTTACGGAGGTCAATGGCAATCGCATATTTCCCAAAATGATTGTCGTTTTTATTAACAATACGAATCGGACGCGCAACTTGACTCCTTATCGGGTTAATGCCTCCGAGATGTTACCCAAAGCCATGGCTGAGGTAACAGGTGGTGCTGAAACATTCACTCAGGTCATCGAAAAAGAAATCATTCCATATATAAATGCCAAATATCCCACGAGCCCCTACCGAGCGTTAGTTGGCCATAGTTTCGGGGGAATCTTTGCGCTGTCTGTTTTACAGAAGCACCCAGATTTATTCGATGACTACATCGTGATAGATCCAAGTCTTTGGTATGACGATGGTCGGTTTTCAAAAAGTGTTTTGCAAACAATTCAAGCAGGAAAACTAGGGAACAAATCTTTGTTCATTGGCCTAGCAAATACAACGAATGAACCGAATCTGAACAAAATGCTGGCTAGCAAGGCGCCATTTTCAGTCCACGAAAAAAGCATTTTACGTTTCTGCCAAAAGCTAAGTCATTCCAATTCCATGCTCTTTAGTTATCAATATTATCCAAACGATGACCATGGATCGGTTCCATTTGTGGGGGTATACGATGGACTTCGTGCGATATTCAAGGCCCATCAATTGTCCTATTACGAAGTGGTTAAGCCAAATTTTGATCCCGAAAAACGGATTAAAACCTACTTTAATAACTTGTCAGCGAAATTAAAAACCCCACTGCAAATTAGTCCAGAAGAACTCGAATATTTCGACCTGTTTTATTCTATTAATCAAGATCAGAAAGGCCAAAAAAGGCTACGTATTTATTACAAAAAACTGTATCCAAATAAATACGAAGAGTGGTTAAAAAAACACTAAACAAATTTCTTCAAAAGCCATTTCCTAGAAATGGCTTTTTTTATGCACAACTGCCTACAAAATTGAACCTTAGGGTCTATTTCTCGCCAATCGCCACGCCCTTAATTTTGCAAATGAAACAAAAATTCAATGACACCCATACATAATCTAGAAGCTAGATGAGAAAAATTTACACCCTGTTATACATCGTTTGCTTCTTCTTTATTCAAACGAATACGGCTCAAACTGAGTATCGACTAACCCCAGTCATTCAAAATTTCAAATCAATTACAATTAAAAGTAGCCGATTGCCTCTACACATGACTTTATTGGCTTTTACCGTACTACTCGCTAGTCTAGGGATCCATCAATCGCAAAGTAGAAATCGTAAAAAACTAACTTGGTTATGCGATCCTGAACGCAAGTTACTTGACCATTTGCTTCAACATAGAGACCAAAATATAACAACAATCGATTTAAATGAACTTTTAAATTGCGCTAAAAAGTCACAAGAAAGCCAAAGAAGAATCAGGCACCTCGTTATTAACCGCATCAATTTCCATTTAGAATTTAGGTTTAAGATCAAAAATGCCATAGAACGATCCCCATCTGAGGAAGACAAACGCATGTTTAATTACCACCTTAAACCAGGGATAGAAGACCAGATTAAATCCCTTCTGCATCCTTAATACCAAGTTTAACGGCGGGTCATTTTCATAGGAATCAGGGTAGAGTATATCGTTTATTTTACCTATTTTGGAGAAATAAACCTCCAACCTATGAAACTAATTGCCTTATTATTAGGCCTTTCCACCCTCGTCAATGCGCAAAGTTTATTAAAGGACGCAGTCTCTTTTCGTCTAGGGGCCTCTGTTAATCCCAGAATGTTAGTGGAAAATGAAGCCTACAGAAATATTGCTAGCAACGAATTCACCAGCCTAACAGCGGAAAATCACATGAAAATGATGCTAATTCATCCAACAGCAGATCGTTTTGACTTCACGAAAGGCGATGAAATTGTGGCTTTCGCAGCGAAGACGGGCAAGCGAATGCATGGACATACCTTGGTTTGGCATAATCAAGTTCCGCAATGGATGAAGGATTTTCAAGGCGATCAAAAAGCCTGGGAAGAAATGCTAAAAAACCACATTCAGACGGTCGTTACGCAGTATAAAGGCCAGGTATCTGGATGGGATGTAGTGAACGAATCGTTCTTAGATGACGGCAGTTTGCGGCCATCGCTTTGGTCAAATCATATCCCAGATTATATTGCCAAAAGCTTCCAATGGGCCCACGAGGCAGATCCCAATGCCCTTCTATTTTATAATGATTACGGCCAAGATGGACATCCTAAAAAGATGCAGGCCATTCTTGACCTGGTGGCTGACTTAAAAAAGCGTGAAATACCCATTCACGGTTTGGGATTACAAATGCATATCAATGTGGATTCAAAGCGAGCAGAAATTACTGACGTTCTAAAAAAATCAGTTCAGACTGGATTAGCAATTCATTTTTCGGAGTTAGACATCGCTGTTAATCCGAAGAATAATCCGGATTATAGCTATGAAGCAAGTGCTCAGAATGAATTATTCGCCTTCGTTTTCAAGGCATATCGTGCCATTCCGGCTAAGCAACAATATGGCATAACCTTTTGGAATGTTTCAGACAAGGATACTTGGCTCCGAGGCTACTTCAAAAGACCGAAAGAGTATCCCCTTCTATTTAACGATAATTATGCCAAAAAATCCGGCTACACCAGCCTTATAAATGCTTTAAAAACGCCAAACTAATCGGAACCTGTGCGCGGGAATTCGAGTTTTCATCTTCTAAATAATAATACTTGATCGCTGATTTGCGAGCCTGCTTCAGGATGGCTTCTACGGCAATTTGGCCCGTGCCTAATGGCACATCATTTTCTGAGGAAGTCTTCACATCGAGGCCTACTGGAATCCCTTTCTTTAAATCTTTCACGTGCATTAACCTGAAACGATGTGGGTATTTCTTTAGATAGGCCAGCGGATCTTGACCAAATTGATGAACCCACAGGATGTCAAGTTCGAAGGAAACATAGGCGGGGTTCGTCTGTTGGATCAAATAGTCATAGAATGTTTCATTTTGATAGGGAGTGAAATCATAGCCGTGGTTGTGGTAACTGAATTGAATGCCATTCTCCTTTAGTTTTTGACCTACTCTATTAAAATCTTTCACGGCGACTTCTGCCTGCTGAACGGTAAATTCACCTTTGTGCGGAATCATGCCTACTCGTACAAATTCAGCACCTAGAGTCTTCGCGTTTTGAATCACCTCGTCCGTTTTATTGGTCAAAGCATCATAATAAACGCCATAACTGGTACAAACCATCCCTCGCGCATCTAATAAAGCCCTCATTTCAGCGGCCGTTTTACCGAACAGATTTGAAAACTCGATATTTCGAATCCCCATCTCTTTTATGAAGTCCAAAGTACTTGGAACATCTTTGCTGAACTCATTTCTGAACGTAAAGGAAACTACGCCAGGGGTCTCTTTTAGGGATTTGCTGAAAGGGATTTGAGCTAAAATAAACTGAGATAATAGCAGAAACACGAATAGCATTAACTTTTTCATATTCAATGGTTTAGATTTGAAAGTCAATTTACCTAAATTAGATAAAACAATTTACGTTATGCAAAATAAAACTCGGTGGATCATTCAGGCAACTTCAGGTCTTATCCTCACAGGTAGTGGACTCTCTCTTGCGATCGATGCTGGTCTCACTAAACTCCAAGGTGGCGATTGGTTCTTTTATGGAACTGGCGCATTAATTGTCTTTCAAGCTGGCCTATGTTTGGTGATCGATGCACCGCGACGTAAATAAATAAAACAAAATGAACTGATTTTAGTTTATATTGTACAATTATTTATTTCCATAATTATATTGATGCCTTCACTTGTACACGATATTGCAATTATAGGTGCTGGAGCATCCGGATTACAGCTTTTGTATGAATGTATACAAGCCGATCCACAGCACAAAATCCTGCTCTTAGATTCGGGAGATCGATCCGCGAAGAGTTGGTGCTTTTGGGAAGAAAAACAAGCCTCGTGCTTCCCTTTTCTAGTCGAAAAATCCTGGAATTCGATGCGTTACAGAACCTCAAGTGGGGAAAGCATCACGACAGATATTAAGCCGCAAGCCTACCATTACATTTCATCAACTAAATTTTTCACCTACTTTTTCGAAGAATTCATTCCAGCGAATACAAATATTACATGCATTAATGGGTGGGTTACTGACTTGTTAGAAAAGCCTACGGGCGTGGAAATTAGCTGTAAAAATGGAGATTCATATATTGCCAAAAAAGTAGCAGACTCCAGACCCGTGAAATCCACAGAGCCAGACTTAATCTTTCAGCATTTCAGCGGGAAATTTATCGAATTCGAAGAACCGATCTTAGATGATACGTGTTTGACTCTGATGGATTTTAGTTTACCAGCATCCACTAACGAAATGGCTGTTTTCCATTATATTTTACCTTTTAGCAAAACCAAAGCATTAATTGAAACGACCGTCTTTACGCGTTTAGATTATGACAAGGAGACTTATGAACGGATTTGGCAAGACTATATGGGGTTAAACTATTCGAATCAAAAATTCACCATCCTCTCGAATGAAAACGGCACAATCCCCATGGAATTGTCGGCTATAAAAAAGGAAGGCAGCCTATTTTCCATAGGAGCAGCAGCAGGAAATAGGAAGGCTTCGACTGGATATGCGTTCACGAGAATGCACCAAGACGCTGTTCTGCGCGCCCAAAATCGCTCCGCAAAAACGCCTAAAAGATTTCGTTTCTATGATAAAATGCTCTTAAAAATCATGCAAAAGGAAATGAATAAAATTCCGGAGGTGATGGATAGACTTTTCCGCCGCGTTCCCACACCCCAAATTCTTAGATTTCTCGATGATAAAACTACGCTAACTGACGAAATTAAATTATTTGCTCAATTAGACATTCCGCTATTTATCAAACATCTAGTGAAATGAAAAACTATATAGGAGCCGCTGTCACGTTGTTTTACCTAGGCGCCTATCTAGTGATGGGACCATGGTCTAAAACACTAGATCTTTACATAGGTGGCGTCTTACTCCTTTTAATAGGCATTCCACATGGAGCATGCGACCACTTAATCGCTGCCAAAATTGCCTCCAGGGAAAATCTCACTTTTCACCTGCGGCCATTCATAGTCTATTACCTAGGCATCATGTTAGCCTATGCGGCGCTCTGGTATATTTCACCTTTGATTTCATTCGTTATTTTCATTGCTATTAGTGTGTTCCATTTTGGCGACATGGAAGATGTCCATCCGATTGAACCCACAAAAACGTGGATCAATCTGGCGCAGACCCTTTGCCTGGGTTCTGGAATTTTATCCTTCATCCTGATTAGCCATTGGTCAGAGGCTTTTGAAATCATTTCATCGATGCAAGTTAAAATGCCACTAAACTTGCCTGAGTTTTCCTTACTTATTAGCCTTTCGTTTTTGATTTTAGGTTTCCAAAAGAAAAATCTTCACCCTTTTTTCAATACTTTAATTGCTTTAGTTATCGGTTTTTTTCTGCCGCTAATTCCTGCCTTTATTTGTTATTTTTCCTGTTGCCACGCCATCACCAGTTTTGAAGGCATGCGAAAGCACTTAGAAATGGGAATAGTGGAATTATACAAAAAACTTATTCCATTCTCCGCAGGAGCCCTTTTACTAGGGATAGTTTATATGAAATTGGTAGTCAATAACTTAGAAGTATACCCCATTTTTATCTTCCTATCCTTACTAACGCTACCCCATTTTTTGCTTATGCATAAATTAATAAAACGCGTTTAAACCCATATTTGTACAATATTTATTTTTTTTAAAATTTTTTTTAGTTAATTTAAAACAATTGCCGACTACCTTAGTTTAAACAGTATCACTTTAAAACATTATTATGGAAACATTAAACATTTTATTGAATGGCACATTAGCTGCCGGAGATTACATCGGATTCACCTTCTTTACAGGTTACATGTCGATGCTTGCTGCTTCGATCTTTTTCATTGTAGAGAGAGGTACAGTAAACGATAAGTGGAAAACATCTCTTTTGATTTCTGCTTTGATCACCTTTATTGCGGCAGTGCATTATTTCTACATGCGCGGTGTATGGTTAGACACTCACGAGTCTCCTACACAATTCCGTTACATTGACTGGACTTTAACTGTGCCGTTAATGTGTATTGAGTACTTCTTGATTTTAAAGCCAGCAGGTGCTAAGACAGGAATGTTATCTCGTTTAATCTTTGGCTCAGTAGTAATGCTAGTTGCGGGTTACATCGGAGAAGCAGTAGTTCCTGCTCAAAACGTGATGTGGGGAATCATCTCTACCTTAGGATGGGCATTAATTATCTATGAAATCTACATGGGTGAGGCTTCTAAGTTAGCGGCAGCTTCTTCTAACGAAGATGTGAAAACTGGCTTTAAAGTAATGCGTTGGTTCACTTTAGTGGGCTGGGCAATCTATCCAGTAGGCTACATGATGTTACCGGGTAACTTGTTATCAGGATTCTCAGGAAACATCGACTTAGCTTATAACATTGCAGATGCGATTAACAAAATTGGTTTCGGCCTAGTTGTTTGGAACATCGCAAAAGGTGCTACGGCAGCAGAAGCGAAATAATAGTTGTCTCGGCAATAAGAGGGGGGCGGTCATCGATCGTCCCCTTTTTTTATGGCCAAAATTTAGCTAGCTTAGAGCCTACTAAACTTAACACTATGCTGAGCCCCAAGCGAGTTTCCGATTCGGAAACCACGATTACCGAATTAATGATCCCCGCTTTTGCAAACTTCAGTGGAAAAATCCACGGAGGCACTTTGCTGTCTTTGATGGACAAAGTCGCCTATGTTTGTGCGGCAAAACACAGCGGTAATTACTGCGTAACCGTGGCGGTAGAAGGTGTGGAATTCTTTAATCCCGTAGAAGTGGGAGATCTTGTTTCGATTAAAGCTTCCGTGAATTATGTGGGCAGAACCACCATGATCATCGGGATGCGCATCGAATCCTTAAAGCCTAAAACTGGAGTAGTCACACATACGAATTCCTGCTACTTTACCATGGCCGCGAAGAACGATGATGGCGAATTAACTGAAGTTCCCGGCCTTATTTTAGAAGACGAAACCCAAACACGCCGCTTCGCGGAAGGTAAATTACTTCGCAAACTTTCTTTGGAAAAGCGTGAATTACTGAAATCAGATTTGAAAAATATCTACTCCGGCGACATTCGTAAAATGTGTGATGGGGAGAAATGTGAATTGACTTACTAAACCTATATAAACATGAAAAAAATCCTCTTACTTCTTTCGCTATTTGCCTTCAGCGCCATAGCAAAACCCACAGGCACCTACAAAATCGTCGTCGAAGGCTTCGACTGGGGCGCGGGAGTAAACAAAGTCATTCTAGCCTTGAATGACACCACCTCTAAAGTGAGTGCGGCAGACTATACCGTTTATGCTAGCCGAAAATTAAGCACAGGTCCTATCGCGGACCAAGATACTAAACGCGAAATCGTTACGGCTTACGTTTCGGATGAAAATGGTACGCGTGTTCGTACCGGCAAAAACATTACGCTCGTTTTATCCGTAGGACCTCAACTGCCTATTAGCTCCCCTTTTCAATACCTGAGAAGTAAAGGAAACGTTTGGGTGGATTATTCCTTAACTATCGTACAGCCTAAAACGGGGCAGATTTGGGATACCTCTACGGGCAAAATCATGCCTTTGATTGATCAATTTGACTTAACTGGGAAATACGTCTTCAACGATAAATTGACGATGTCTTACGCGACTTTTACTCCCAAAGTGAAGAAGGACAAAGCACCTTTAATCATCTGGCTTCACGGCGGTGGCGAAGGTGGGACGGATCCTACGGTCCCTCTTTTGGGAAACAAAGCAGCCAACTATGCCGCTGAAGGTATTCAATCCATTTTCGAAGGAGCCTACGTATTATCTCCGCAATGTCCAGGCGCCTGGATGCACAATACGCAAGGTGTGGGAACACAAGGAAAAGATAACGACATCTACAATGAAGGTTTAATGGCCTTGATCAAGGATTATGTCAAAGCAAATCCCGGCATCGACCCAAGCCGTATCTATGTGGGGGGTTGCTCGAATGGAGGCTATATGGCCTTGAAATTGATCTTCTTGAATCCGGATTATTTTGCAGCAGGCTACATTAGTGCTTTGGCCTATAAATCAGAATACATCCCTGATAGCGATATTCAGAAGATAAAAAATGTGCCTATTTGGTTTGTTCACTCCAAAGACGATAGGACCACCATCCCTGACATCACAGTGGCACCCGTATTTGATCGTCTACGTAAGGCGGGTGCAAAAAATGTACACTTTACCTATTACGATCACGTAAACGATATCACTAATTTCTACGGCGGAAAAGGCTTTGAATACAATGGCCACTGGTCATGGGTTTACCTACACGAAAACCTGCCAAGAACGGATCTAGACGGTTCACCCGTTCGAGTGAATGGCAAGCCGGTTACCATCATGGAATGGATGGCCGCTCAGAAAAAAGGAAAATAAGTAAAAAGGACAGCTTTACGGCTGTCCTTTTTTTATCGTGCAACAAGTACATAAAAGAGTAGTAAGAGAAAAGCGATTACCAACATGGCTTTCCAATGAATGCGTTGGTATTCGGGGTATTTGATCAACATAAAGGCAACTAATACCAAAGTTCCCAAATGAACATACATCTTAGAACTTTCGTAGTCTTGCCCCCTATGTAGTATAAAAATGCAAATGAGTTGATCAACCAAAATGCCGGCGGCAATACCGTACTTTTTCAGGTAAAGACTTAAGGTGTTTTCCATGATAATTAATTTTTTGATTTAAATACTTCCCAAACAATAATCGAAATTTCTCTGAGCACGATTTTGGCATTCTAACAAACCCCATCCAGCATTAATTGCAGGAAGTAAACCGGAAATAAATCCTCCAACACCAGCTGCAAGTACTGCAAAAGTAGCGTCCCGATAAAAGCTTTCCCGGCAATCAGATACATTTTGCA
Source organism: Aquirufa sp. (assembly GCA_040403415.1). Lineage (GTDB taxonomy): Bacteria > Bacteroidota > Bacteroidia > Cytophagales > Spirosomataceae > Aquirufa. The sequence goes on along the minus strand of JBBAKU010000015.1, from coordinate 26,704 downwards.
TATACAACACCATGCATGTTTTTCTATCTCCTGAATCATCCAAAAGCATCCCGGTATATTTATTATTGTTTTGATTTATCTCTGCTAGTACCTCTTCTACAATAACGTTTTTATCCTTGTGAAAGGAATAATAATTTTGATTCAACCTAACATTCTGTTTGGCCCGATTAACCAACCGGTCAAATCCTAACTCATCAGATTTATTCGAGGAGAAATAGGCAAATAAACTACCTTTAAATTCTGATGAAATCAGCTCTTGATTCGCCTGAACTAATTCTTGATTAGCTAAAATAAAGTCTTGAATTTCTACAACATGGACAGAATTTCGCTTAATAAAATCTTGCTGACTTTCTCTTTCTGTACTGAGTAATTCATTCTGAAATTTCTCATTCATACAAGAAGAAAAAATCCCCATACAACAAATTACACCTAATAATAAGGCTCTTTTCATTTTCTACTATTTAAACTATTTCTCCTACTCTTTTATGGATTTTCGGATTCGACCATATCAGATTAAAATAATAGAACATAAGCAAGCTAGGAATAAGCCGAGCTACTCAAAATGTAAACATAAACTACTAATTTGAACTTATTCTTTGATTTTGAATAATAGAGGTCAGATGTAACCTTGGTTTTCAAATGTAGTAATATTCTAAGCATAAATCACTAATTTTCAGATTAATACCTCTAAAAAAATCCAAACAATGAAATTCACTAAACACCTCCTCCTCCTATTTAGCCTCCTTTTCATAGGCGAAATCAGTGCACAGGCACCCAAAATTGTGTCCGGCATCAATGTCGACCGTGTTAAACGATTAGAAAAATTTGTTCAGTCCGAAATGGATAAGGGAAACATCCCCGGTGCCGTGACGATGATTATTCACCATGGCCAGGTGGTTCACCAAGGGGCTTTGGGATACAAAAACGTGGCGACTAAGGCACCCATGACGACGGACGATTTATTTTATATTCAATCCATGACGAAACCCATTATCTCCACGGCATTCATGATGTTGTACGAAGAAGGGTATTTTAAATTAAGTGACCCTGTTTCGAAGTACTTACCCGAGTTTAAAAACTTGCGCGTCGTAAGAAGTGTAAATGATGGCCCGGATGCTCCTACGGATTCGTTAAAGTCGCAGATCACGATGACGCAATTATTAAGCCATAGCGGTGGATTAACGCATGGTTTGGACCAAAACCCTGTTCAAATTCGATTCAGAAATGGCTATTTCAAACCAGGAATTAAAACGATTCAAGAGCGTGTGGCCAATATGACAAAGTTCCCCTTATTAGCTCAACCGGGTACGGAATGGAATTATAGCGCTGGACCGGATGTGCTTTGTGTGTTGATTGAGAAGTTCTCTGGGATGAGTGTGAATGAGTTTTTGAAGTCACGCTTATTTGAGCCTTTGGAGATGAAACATACGGGGTATAATGTACCTAAAGAGGAACAAGCTAAAATTGTTGCCTTGCATACAAAGGGTAAAAATGGAACGATTTCAGTGGCTGCGAATCAGCCTCCTTTTGAAAATGTGACGGTTTGGAGTGGAGTGAATGGCTTATTTTCGACAGCCGCAGATTATGCCACTTATTGCCAAATGATGCTGGCCGGCGGAACCTATAAAGGGAAGCAATACTTGAGCCGCAAGACCGTGGAACTAATGACTTCCAATCACACGGGTGACTTATTCCCAACTCCAGGAACAGAATGGGGCCTAGGCTTTGCCGTGGTAACCGACGGGCCAGCCACGAAAACTCCGGCGTCAAAAGGATTATTCTATTGGGGAGGTGCGAACAACACCCACTTCTTTATCGACCCGAAAGAAAAGCTAATCGCCTTATTTATGACCCAAGAAAGCAATTTCACCTGGGATTACCATAATAGTTTACGCCAAATGGTTTACCAGACTTTGGCAGATTAATACAGAAGGCCGGGCATCGTCCCGGCTTTCTTTCTTGCTCTAGCGCAAGAATTACTCCTATTTAATGGCGGATATTTGACCTAAGGATCGCGAACCTCAGGTGACTACCGAAAAACCTAATAAAAGAGTAGGTGACCATTATTTACATACCTAACCATGTTATACCTAAAATCAACAACTCAGAAATCGAATCGATTTCTAGCTAGCATTGCTCTAGCCGCACTACTCATTTCGAGTATTCAAATCAATCCAAGTCCGATAATCAAAACCTCAGAAGCTTGCTTTCTAAACATCTTTAAATTAGAAATCTCTGGAGTCATGGACGGCATAAAACACAATACAGAAGTTGATTTTTATCTTTTTGGTAAAAAAATATTTTAATAAACGGGTTAGGGCCTCGGTCCTAACCCCTATTATTCTTCCCAATACTATGCTACATAAAATCGTATTATTACTCGCCCTTTGCTATTCCTCTTTAGCACAAATACGCGTTCTAAATGAGAAAAACCAACAACCTATCGAAGGTGTGGAGGTCTATTCCCCTACAGGCGTTCTGATGGGGCTTAGTGATGCAAAAGGAGAAGTTGAGCTGAAATCTTCAGCTACTTTTCTATTTTCTCATTTTCTTTACGAAAGTAAAACAAGCCCAGCGACACCGCAAGTTTATTTAAAACCACGCAGCATTCAGTTAGCTGACGTTCAGGTAAAATCGAATAAACGAAAAATGGGCGTTTTACTAAAAGGCTATTTCCGGAGCTTTCAATTCAGAAATGATAGTCTAGAGTTTTTCAGTGATGGGGAGATAGAAGTCCTAGTACCTGCCAATCCAAACAAAAGCGTCGAATACAAACATATTCAACAGCGAAATTTGAAAGGCCAATTGTTTAAAATGGCTTCTCAAGGAAAATCGACGAGTTACGGCATGACCATCACGCTACCTCCTATCCTCGAGTTAATTAGAACTCGAGATTTACAAGCTTCAGCTCGAGCCTTAAATACAAAACAAGATTCTGTTGCCCTGATACGAGCGGAAACTGGTATTCCCTGGGGCCAAATGAATCGAATCAATCCCCACCTTCATCAGGTGGCGATCCATCAGTATCCAGAAGGAAAACCAATCGTGCTAAAAAGCTTGGGAATGGAATCACATATTTTAGTGAACGATGAAGAAAGTATCGCACAGGTAGAGAATAGAGAAAACCTCGATCCCATCCAGCTCATCTACCATAAGAATGTGCATAAAATTGATTTCAAGGCGAAAGGAAAATCTACTTTTGATCAGTATCATTCCATCACAGAATTTTTTATCCATTCCGCAGAGATAGAAACAGGGGATGAAAAAGGATTCTCTAAAAGAAAGTCACTAGGGAGTGAAACAAGGTATACCGAACCCTATTGGGAAAAGGCCTACTCCCATCCTAATTTCAAACCGCTACCCCTGGCCATTGAAGAAGAAATTAAACGACAAACGAAGGAGACTCCTTTGCCCTAAATGAGTTTCCTTTTGCCATTCTACCTCTAATTCTACTTAATTCTGAATGACTGATATTTAAAAACTGAGCAATGTATTTATCTGGTACTTGTTGAATATGGGTGGCAAAGTGTAGGCAATAATACTCATAGCGCATTTGGCAATTACTCAGGTGCAAAATCAAGTTTAGGCGTTCTATTTCAAAAAAATAGTGCTCCATTAGCTGACGAAAAAGAAGAGAGAGAACAGGAATCTGAACGAATAGTTGATCGAGAACATATCGATCAATGTATAACAGCGTTGTTCGCTTAATCGTTTCTGAGTGAATGAACGTTGCTTTTGTCTGCTGGAAACTAGCAGCTGATAAACAGAAAGTAGAAGGGAGTACAAAGCCACGATCGATAATGGTATCTGGCTGGAGTTTACTGGGCATCGTAGAAAAGTGCCGAAGGAGGCCATCGGCAACAAAATACAAGCGTGGATTTGAGTCAATGCAAGCAGAAATAGGTTGATTACGTTTAGCCTGTTGGTATTTGAAAGCGCTCAGAAAGATGGCTAATTCTTCTGTGGATAATAAGTGAAATGATTCTAAAAATGCGCTTAATCGCTGCTTTGAATGTAGGTAATTCATAGTGGTTATCTGTTTTTGGTAACACTAAACTACAGTTTTCAAAAGAGTCAAAATAACAGTAAACTGATATTATGCATTTTGCTTCCTGATTTTATCTTATTTTTGTACATGAGTAAATCACCTTTGAGCAAAACACCTTTAAACAGGAGGCCTTTGAGCAGGACGCATTGGATCGCAGACGCTGACATCGAATGGGAAATCCTAGACGAGTATTGCAAACGCAAAATCATGGCCTATAATGATGGCCTGATGGTCGTAAAAGTGCATTTCAAAAAAGGCGGCATCGGTGCGATTCACCAGCATATTCATACCCAAGGTTCTTTCGTGGAAAGTGGCGTTTTTGAAGTGATTATAGGTGACGAGAAAAAGATCCTAAAACAAGGTGACGTATTCTTCATTCCTCCCTCAGTAGATCACGGAGTTGTGGCTTTAGAAGAAGGAGTTTTAGTGGATTCGTTCAATCCTAAGCGCGCAGATTTTATCCAATGAAAATAATCGTCATCGGTGGTGGAGCCGCTGGATTTTTTGCTGCCATTTCTGCTAAAGAACATAATCCTAAAGCCGAAGTAACCATCCTAGAGAAAACCTCCAAGTTCTTAGGGAAAGTCAAAATATCCGGTGGAGGTCGCTGCAATGTGACCAACGCCACGTTTAATTCCCGTTTGCTTTCAGAGAATTATCCCCGTGGGGAGAAATTCCTCCGTAAGGCTTTTGAGGTATTTAATGCATCGACAATGGTCGAATGGCTAGAGACTCGAGGTGTAGCTTTGAAGACCTATCACGACAATTGTATTTTCCCCCTTTCGAATGATTCTCAAACCATCATCGACTGCTTTCTATCCGAAGCACGACGCTTGCACATTAACCTGCATAACAGTCAATCGGTAGATGAAATTAAGCCCATGGCGAAAGGCTTTTGCATTCATTGCCGGGATACGGAATACAATGCAGACCGCGTTATTGTGACGACGGGAGGACAACCTAAGATGTCTGGATTACTTTGGCTAGAAGATGAAGGGCATACGATTATCCCTCCTGTGCCCTCCCTGTTCACCTTTAATATGCCACAGGAACCTATCCGTGATTTGATGGGGATCGTAGTAGAAAAAGCTCGGGTTAGAATAGAAGGCCAAAAACTACTAGGCCAAGGCCCTCTGTTAGTCACCCATTGGGGAATGAGCGGGCCGGCGATTTTGCAGTTGTCTGCGTGGGGAGCTCGAATTTTAGCAGAGAAAGAATACCGATGCGCTATCCTGGTGAACTGGCTAGATGAGACAAAGGAAGAAGAGTTACGTGCGCAAATCACGCAAGTCATGAAAGAGCATGGGGCCAAAATGATGGCCAACTTGAACCCCTTTGCGATGCCGAATCGACTTTGGGTTTATTTATTAGAGAAAAACGAAATCAAGACCAGCCTCCGCTGGAATGAATTAGGAGGCAAAGCGCTGAATAAATTGATCAATACATTGATTAATGACCGTTATATCGTCGAAGGAAAAACGACTTTTAAAGAAGAATTCGTTACAGCGGGTGGCGTAGATTTACAAGATATCAGCGTGCAAACCATGGAAAGCAAAAAGTGCCCAGGACTATTCTTTGCTGGGGAAGTGATGGACATCGACGGCATCACGGGTGGATTCAATTTTCAATCGGCTTGGACGACTGGATTTATTGCCGGAAAAAGCGCTAGTTCGCCAGCATCTCCCGAATAATCTTTAAGTGATGTTCCGTATGCACATACAGAAAGCGAAGGGTCTCCTTCTTCTTTAAATCACCAAAAAACGGATGCGTAAAATAATGATCCATCCCCACTTGTTCTAATTCCGCTAAGCGTTGTCTGCAAAGCGCGACATGAGATTGCAAAGTCTCCTGCGTAATTTCTCCTGGAGTCACTACTTTAGGTGCACCTACTTTTCCTCTTGGAATCACACCGCGCCAAAGAATCACATATTTCAAAGGCTTAAATCGCCACTTGTACTTAGTCGAATCTGAGCGCTTCACCCCCTCAATAACAGAACTAATCACTAACAAATCATGCTCCATTTGCCAGCCCACCGTGGAAGCTGAAATCGCCTCATTCCTCACGTCAAGTTGCGGAATATAGCTTTCTAATTCGTCTAATTGCTTATGTAGTTTTTGCATACGGCAAGTTATCAATTTTCTCGGTTTTGTAATAACCAGAGGTACCTAAGGAGGTTAAGATACCGGTTTTGGCCAAATCCAAAAAGCCATCCTCCTCCTGTATTCCAGATGGCACATAGGCTTCCTGCAATGATCCAATAACTAAAAAAGTATTATTCAATTCAATGGGCATCAGCTGCTCGAATTTCAACACATACTGTACCGGGGATTCCGCCACGAAAGGCGCTATACATCCTTCTTTAAACTCCTCCGTCAAACCTGTCATCTCGAATTCCGAAACGCCATCCGGGTATTTCGCACTCGTCTGATGCGCTTGTTTGTACATCGATTCCGTCACTAAATTCACCGTATAAAATCCAGTTTCTTGGATATTTTGCAAGGTATGAGGCGCCGCAGATAAAGGACGATTAATAAACCCAATCAAAGCTGGATCTGCCCCTAAATGAACGATATTACTAAAAACAGCTAGATTAGAAACGCCTTTGCCGTTCACTGTTCCTATCAGCGATAGACTCTTAAATCCACTCAAGGAGTTTATGAAATTAGCGCGGGTGAAACGGTCCCAGGTTTGAAGTTCGGAAAGAGAAAAATGTTTGCTCATAAAAGGAGAAGTGACTTATATCACTTTTTATGGCTTAAAGATAGGCTACATTTGACTAAACAAATAATAACACCATGAAAACGCAAGAGATTTTTGTAGAAAACATCAAGTGTAGCGGATGTATGACGAGCATTAAAAATGCTTTGGAAAAAATAAAAGGAATTATAAAAGTAGAAATCGATAAAGACGAGGAAAAAATTAGCTTAACGGGAGATCAGTATCAGTTAAGCGAGGTAATTGATTCGTTAAATAGTATGGGTTACCCACAAAAAGGAGAAAACTCCGTGTTCAAACAAGCCAAATCCTATGTCAGTTGTGCGATAGGGAAAATGAGCTAATCTTTCTTATAGTATACAAAAGAGGCCCATCTTGCGATGGGCCTCTTCATTTAACGAGCGATGAGACTAAAGAGCTCCGCATCTTGTTGCGGTTTCACCTCGCAGGTATTATTGAAGTGCATTGTAGCCGTTCCAGCTGAATCGAATGTAGGCCAAGCCGGAAGCCCTTTATGACCAGGGTTACCCGTTTTAGCAAAATTAATCCAAGACGAACTCATACGGTCTGCTAAGACATAGGCTTCTTTCCCGCCTCCTGTCATTTCCTCGCAACGCGCGATGTTATTAAAGCAGAAAGGTAATTCCATGCAGTGGAAAGCTTTGTATTTGCCATCCATCACGGGCGATTGCCACGTCATTAAGTACATGTAAACGGGTGCCGCTTTTAAAGCTGATTTTTCTTTTGCTTGAACCACTGCACCTGGACGGAACATCACATCCACATCCATTAAATCAGATGGTTTCGTGTCATTCGGGTAGGCTTTCTTTACCGCAGCTTTAAATGCCTCCGCTTTGTCACCATAGGTTCTTTTGATATACGCATCTACTTGTTCTGCTGTCGCATCAGACATTCCTGTCATGATGGAAGGCATGAACTCGTTCTTCACCGTTCCGATTAACAAAGGAACGTCTTTCGATAATTCAAATGCCTCTTTCGAGAACAATTGGTAAGGCAATAAGTCGCCGTCTACCGATGGTCCCCAGCTAAGGCCGAAACCAACCACCGGTTTTCCTGCAGCTTTCATCTGAGCAGCGATGTTTGCTAAGGCTTTCTTTCCAGCTGAAGCTAAGACCGGATACGGGATTGTTTGCAAGCTATCTACTTTCGCTGCTGGGATGTTAAGCGCTTTCAAGACTTCAGCGGTGATACTTTGGGTTGTTGCTTTGTCCAACATATTAGAACGGAAAGAACCACTTTGGTTGATCGCTTTGCTAAATAAACCTTTCGCTGAAGGCATCGCCATCAAGGTATTTACTTTCGCGCCTCCGCCCGATTGACCGAAGATGGTTACGTTTTTCGCATCACCCCCGAAAGAGCCGATATTTTCTTTTACCCATTCCAACGCCGCACGCATATCCAATACGCTATTGTTTGCGGAGTATTTGTATTTTTCGCCGTAAGCCGACAAATCTAAATAACCTGTAATGTTCAACCGGTGAGAGATGGAAACGACTACGACGTCCCCTTTTTTGGCCAAATTCTCTCCATCATATGACGGCAATTCAATGGCAGATCCTGCGGTAAATCCACCCCCGTGAATCCAGAACATTACCGGACGCTTCTTGCCATCATTGATACCAGGCGTCCACACATTAATGCGCATGCAATCTTCATTCGTAAAACCCCAGTTGTGGTTAAATACGAATTCTGATTCATCTTGAATCTGCGTTGTCTCATCAATTAAAGGCGAAACCGGACCATAAGACATAGAGGAACGAACACCTGCCCAAGGTTTTGGTTTGTGAGGTGCTTCAAAACGAGCCGCCTCCGCATACGGAATCCCTTTGTAAGTATAGATTCCACTGTGAATATAACCACGTACTTTACCGGCATCTGTAGGCACCACCGCCACGTCTTTACCCGTTGTAATTTGCGCTTTCATGCCTACAGAGGCCATTAAGAAAGCAATTCCAAAGATGATTTTTTTCATAGGTTTAGTTTTTGTACTGTTTATCTAAGAACTCATAACGCGCATCGTCCGACGCTTTGATCGCTTTAGACTCTACATCGATCACCATCACTCCTGGTTCCTTATCTATGGGAGCTGCTGAAGGCCAGTTTGCCAAAGTTCCCCCGTTCGGATTTCCCGTCTTAATGAAGTTCGCGAAATAGCTGAACATCGTTTTGGAAACCGTGTAATCATCCGCCGTGAAAGCGTAATCTTTAATCAAGTGCAAGTTGCCCATGCAATATTCAATCTCACAGGCGTGAGGGGCTCCTACTGCAGGACGAGGTTTCGGTGCATTGGGATCAGTTTTCACTGTTCCTCCGGCTAATCCCGAAGCGACTGACTTGTCTACCAAAGGAGCGCGGAAACGTGAATATAGATAACGATAAACGGGTTGATTTGAATTCTTGCGGTGTAAATCAAACCACTTCCACGTACTGTAGGCAATGAAACGATCCGCCGCTAGAGCCGTAGCCGAACGCTCGATCACATCCTCCGATCCCGATGGATATAATTTCAATACCGTTTCATGATCTGCCGGATACGCTTCTTTTACCTTCGCCGCATAATTATCAGGCGTATACGGTTTACCTTGCATAAAGGCACCTCCCGGAATCTCCGCGGAGTTCCAACCTAAAAGAAGCGGAACCATCGATTGCTGTTTTGCATTGAATAATTCTGGCAATGTTTTTGGCAAGAAATAACCGTCCACTACCGTAGAGAAACTCATGGTGCGAGTCTCTTGAGCGATTTCAAATAATTCGCGAGATGACATGGCGCGTAAATCTTTCAAAGACTTTGCTCCTGCTTTTTCGGCAAAAGCTACGCCCGTTTTCTCCGCTTGCGCTAAAGGTACAGGAGACATGGTAGGATTAATTCCCGCACCACTTTCGCCGATGGCTCCGGCGATTAAGCCTTTTGATAGCGGTGAAGCCATTTGGACAGATACGGAAGCAGAACCTGCTGATTCCCCAGCTATTGTCACTTTAGACGCATCTCCACCAAAAGCAGCGATGTTTTTCTTCACCCATTGCAAGGCTAAGTTTTGGTCTAAATAACCATAATTACCAGATGCCTTATAAGAAGCCTCCGCTGATAATTCCGGGTGAGTAAAGAAACCGAAAAGGCCTAAACGATAATTCACCGTCACCACCACAATTCCTTGTTTCGACATCGCCTCGCCATCATAACGTGGCTCCGATGCATCCCCAGCGAATAATCCACCGCCGTAGAAGTAAACTAAGACCGGTAAGTTTTTCGTATTTCTTTTAGCTGGAGACCAAACGTTCAGATATAAACAATCTTCGCTAAGACCCGCAGAACGCGATCCCATGTCTCCGAATACAATCGCCTGAATAGGACGCGGTCCAAAGGCTTTCGTTTTCTTCACTCCCGACCAAGGTTCAGCCGGAACAGGTGCTTTCCAACGTAACTCTCCTACCGGTGGTTTAGCAAAAGGCACGCCAAAATAAGTCTGAATTCCCGTCTGGGTATTGTAATCACCTTCGATGATTCCTGATTCGATTTTCGCCTGAACAGGCATCTTAAAATCAGTCTGTGCAAACACGCTGGACGCAATTAGTCCTAGCAGGCAAGTAAGTTGCCAGATTCTTTTCATAGTTTACTTGTTAAGTAGGTTTATTGTCAATAATTGATACAATAATAAAACAATCTTTTGGAAAGTCCTATTGCTTGTATACGCTCACCGTTTCAAATTCATTTGATTTGCCGGTAATAACTTGCAAAACATAAGGTCCAGGCATTAACCCTTTCGTTTCCAGCACTCCTCCTGTTTCCATCCATGATCTCTGGTGGACTCGTCCTGCTACATCTACAAATCGAACTTCCTGCGGACCCTCACCCTCAATATGCACAAATTGATTAAATGGATTAGGGTAGACTTTTGGGATTTTCTGCTCAAAGCGTGCTTCCAATGGAATTTCGTCCACTATTTCCTCCACTTTTAGTGTCGTAATTTGCAATACTCCTGTAGAATTACCTAGGTCAAAAGATATCCGCGCATTAGCGTCAAAAGGCTCATTCATCGTGAATAAAAACGTGTATTCAGATTCAGTTGTACCTACGGTAAACGAGTTGTAATTACTGTAAGCATTATAGGGACTTGAAGCGCGACCCATATAGCCGGTAAAGGAAATGGCTTTGTCTGCTTTGGCCTTAAACTTCACTAAATACCTTCTTTTATACGAAAGGGGGAATCCTGATCTGGCTAGTTGAATATGCCAACCCGTACCTGTCACCGATGAAATTGCTACTTTAAGTCCTGTCCCCTCCGCATTCATAATGGCAGAGGCGCCCGAATTCAGGTTCAAAGTCCAGCCTGCGGTACCATTTAAATCAAACAATTGTTTCGTAGGAAGTACTTTAGCAGCAGGTAGCGGATTTTTCAATAAGGCATTGACTAATTCTGCATTGTATGTGCCAGAGACAGGATTATATATGCCAAAACCAGCGGAGAACTCCCAATACGCCCAACTCAAGCCCTGCGACTCAAACCACCTAGCTAAAAAAGTAGTCCACCTGGCACGAGATGCCATATCAGCTTTTTCATAGGCCCCAAATTCGCCCACGTGGAGCGGAATATTCTTCGAACGAGCCCATTGGATGGCATAGCTAAAATCAGCCACCACCTGATCCCTTTCTAATTGCAAATCCTCCCATTTCGTCCCTAGGTATTTATCCTTATTTCCAGCCCAATCCGCCCCCTGATGGGTAAAATTAAATGGATTATAATAGTGTACGCTAAGAATTAAGTTAGGATCAGAGGGTGGATTTAGATTTTTCACCCCCTCTAAACCTCCGTACAAAGCCGTTCCTAACAGTACTTTTCTGGTAGGATTTGTTTTCCTAATTTCTGCCAAAGCCTCCGCAAAATACACATTCCACAAATCAGGTGTCAAAGCATCATGTGGCTCATTCAGTACTTCAAAAAGCAGGTGTTGATCATAGCCTTTAAAATAATTCGCTATCTGAGCCCACTGGCTTATGAACCGAGGTTTTACCCCAGCCGGATTGGTAAAAATCTCCTCATGGTGATGCATATTGATAATCACATAGAGATTTTTAGAAATCGACAGATCCACAACCGATTTAATCCGCGCTAAAAAAGTAGGGCTAACGGTATAGGGCGCGGTAAGCTGTGTTCTTTCCACCACATCCCAGCGAATAGGCACTCGGATATGATGGAAACCTTGTTCGGCAATCTTTGCAATGTACTCTTCTTTAAATGGATTACCCCAAGCAGTTTCTGAGGGAGCCTCAAACATATTACCTAGGTTTATCCCTCTGCCTAAGTCTTGGGCAGATAAGGAAAAGCACCATAGTAATAGGCAGACAATTTTCTTCATTTACTGCACAAAAGATAAAATCGAAGCCGCCACCTTTCCCGGCACCTCTTCCATAGGCACGTGTCCTACGTTTTCATATACATCGCCTTTGCTTCCCTTAATGTCCCTAATAAAATTATCCCAATTATGTATTGAAATAAGATTGTCTTCTTCCCCCCAAAGAACTAAGGTAGGCGTCTTAATTTCTTTAATGCGTTTGTAATCACCGTGGAAAGATCCTTTGAATATCTGCAAAGCCACTTCGCGATTTCCTTCCCGAATGGCAATGTTATGGAATCGCTCCACCTGCTCATCTGTTACTTTGGATTGATCAGCGTATATCGATTCTAGGCTTTTGCGGACTAAAGATTTAGGCGTAACGTACAATAATAAATTATTGATGACTGGAGTTGAAGCTAGTTTAAAACCAAGTGAACCGCTCTCTCCTTTTTTGGGATAACCCGCCGCATCAATCAAGACCATTTTCGCCAAGCGAGACGGATTATGTAGGGCATAGTTCCAGGTAATAGCGCCACCCATCGAATTACCGACTAATATGAAACGTTTGATCTTTAAGCGAGTGGCGAAAGAGTCTATAAACTTGGAATAATACGGAAAATCATAGTTGTTTTCCGGAGATGGTCCCGTTAGCGCAAATCCAGGTAAATCGAGACTAATCACCCGCTTGTAACGCTTTAAGTACAGCGCCACATTGTCCCAGGTATTCAAGGAAGAGGACATGCCATGTAATAAAATCAAAGGCAACGTATCCGTCGCTACACCCTCGTCCCGGTAATGTACTTTCATTCCCATAATAGGCATGAATTTCGAATCTTGGTTCGCATACAAAGGGATCAACTCCTCGACCGGACGATCCCGTTCAGCGAAAAATAAAATGACCGCAACTAAAGCGATCAATACCCCGGCGATAATCTTAGCGATTATTTTCATATAATTGATTGAATACCATTTTGAATGTGCTGAGTGTTTGGCCTCTAAACGTTATTTCCGGACCATAGACATATAAATTTCCTTTGCCCACTTTCGCCTGGAAAGCAGCTACGCCATCTTGCAAATACGCTTGACCGAAAGCCCAACCACTGCGCAAAGTCTTCTCGGTAGCAAACCACGCTAGTGGAGTCAATTCCCCATGAGAGATCGCCTCCGGCGCTAATTTAAATACAGGGCTTGCGGCAAAGATAACATCCGCTTTAGGCGCCATTCCCCAGTTTGCTGGCGAATTTTGATCCACCGTCACTTGCATCACACTGCCTGGAATATAGAATTTCTCTCCTGGCAAATTGCGCTCTTTCCCAGCCACCATCTCCACTAAGGCATTCTTAACAGGTAGATTCAAATGATAGGCCAAGTTCGCACTCGAACCGATCGTAATGATATCTCCGCCCTCTTCTAAGAAAGCGCGAAGTGCTGGTACTGATTTAGCTGCGGTAATCTTACCCATCGTTTCTTGGTATTCCGCTGGAATATCCGCCTCTACAGGTTCTTTCTCATCCCACTCGTTTGCCGGCTCAGCTCTCAAGCCTGGAATCGCTCCTTTGACAAAAATCAACACATCGAATTTTGAACGTAATCCACCTTTATCGATCTCCTTCGCAAACACTAATTTGAAGTCAAAATGGTGTTGTTCTAAAATCCAACGCAACCAACCAGACGGCATTGAACCGCCATACGTATCCCAAAGACCCACACGCTTCGTTCCCACTTTAGCAGAAACAGAAGCAGGTAAAGCAGCTAGCGCCTGTGTTTTCGTGGTTGCTTTTGAAAGAATATCAGCCGCAACTGCACTGTGCTTCACATAAAAGCCTGACGCGTTTTTCGTCACTTCTACACCCGCTTTTAGCAAATCATTCAATAAGGTGAATGAAGCATTATCCGAAGTGGAGAATGAATAATAAGCCCCAGTAGCAAACACGGGTTTAGCCTTTTGAAGTTCGCCGTAAGGAACTGCTTCAAAAGGACCGTTTACGTCTTCCAACATGCGATCAAACTGAATCCCCATCGTATAAGCGGGCGTCCAGCCAGCGGCATCATACGGACGAACCGGAGGTCCACCTGGGTATTGGAAGTCATTCGGGTGGTCTTGTGGTTCGAACATATCGATCACATGTGGACGAAACGCTTGATTCGTTTTCACCACGTAAGAACCCGCTGGATAGGCTTTTCCTTTTACCTCAAAAGCTTTTGTAGCCTTCTCAACCCGAATACCACTCTTAATCAAGATGTTGATAAAGGCGATACCAGAAGTGGATTGATCTGCCGTCACGATGTACGCACGGGCATCACGAGTCGTTGGATTCTTGTAGACTACGGCGAATAAACTATCTGCTTTCTTCTTGTAATTTCCTCCCGAAATCTCCGCTAACTTCTCCACCTTATTAGGGGACATCGTCCAGTAATCCTGAGAACCTAAATCGATCGATTTCTTACCCATTTTGTAGATATTCATTAACACCTCTTCGCGGTAGCGCGTGGCGTAATTCAATACCGCATAATTCAACGAAAGCGAATAATCAATCGAATTCTTGAAGAACCATTTGCGCGGCGTGATCGGGAATGGTGTCGCCGAATTAGGGATCAAACGACTAGGAACTAATGGAATATTTTCAGGTGTCGGATCCCCGATGATCTCCGTTAATAAACCGATGATATTGTGGTAGTAGGCTGTGGTACGTAATCCACCATTCCACCAAGTCGAATAAACGGAACCCGATTTCATCGTATAACCCGGTTTGCCTTCCGCATTTAAGCGAGAGCTCATCGCCGCACCTAATGCATCGATACCGGTAATTAGAAGCGGATCGTACACATAATTGAATGGATCACGGTATGGAGGACCTGCTACGACTGTTCCGTCTGGACCCGTTTGGTGGTGGTTATATAGGATTTGCGGCATCCATTCGATGTATTGTTGGCGAGCCATATTAGTCGACTCGCTCATATTCATCATATAGAAATCGCGGTTATTATCGTGCCCGATGTACTTTTCGTATAAACGCGGCAAATTATCTGTCGATCGTTTCAGCGTATCGGCTTTGCGCATGTACCAATTAGAAACGAGTTCTTGCCCATCTGGATTCGCGTGAACGAAAAGGATAATCGTGTTTTGAAGAATACGTTTCGTTTCCTCATCGTTTCTAGTTGTGAACTGATAAATGGATTCGATCCACTGGTGGATTCCCACGGTTTCGGTGGCGTGCAGACCGCCGTCGATCCAGACGATGGCTTTTCCTTCTTTGGCCAAAGCCTTCGCCTCCTGCTCAGACAAACCTTCCGCCCGCGCCAAACGCTGCGAAATGGACTTGTACTTCGCTAAATTCCGAATATTCGCCGGATCAGATACAATCACCATATATTGGTTTCGACCTTCCTCCGTCTTACCGATCGACTGCAACTTCACCCGATTAGAAGATGCTGCCAGCTTTTTCAAGTAACCTTCGGTCTGCGTAAACGTCGCCAAATGGTAATTATCGCCTATGTTAAAGCCAAAATGCGATTTAGGTGTAGGGACTTGCGCGCTTAAAGTAAACGACGCGAATAATAGAACGAGTAAGATTTTTTTCATAGTTGAATCAGGTAAGCCTTAAAGATAGAAATATAGAAATTAATTTTTAGCTTCGCAGTGAAAATTAAAAGAACTATGTTGAAAAAAATATCCTTTCTTGGCCTGATTGCGATGGCCGCATTGAGCACGATGTCTTTAACCAAGGCGCCTGCTATTACAGAAGAGCCTGCAGAGGTGAATTATACCAAATATTGTGCGTCTTGCCACGGTGAAAAAGTGGAAGCATTCGTGGACCGCAAATGGAAGCACGGTGACAAAAAATCAGACATCGTTCAAAGTATCACGAACGGCTACCCAGACCTAGGGATGCCTACATGGAAAGAGGTATTAACTCCGAAAGAAATCGAAAAACTAGCCGATTTAATCGTCGAAAACCTAGCGGGTGTGGAGCAATACAAGTTTGCGAACAAACCGACCTCTAATATCTTCAAGTCAGACGGCATGACGATTGCCTTGGACACGATTGTGACGGGATTGGATAGCCCTTGGGGTTTTGTTCAATTGCCTTCGAATGATTATTTGGTAACGGATCGTGCCGGTGTATTGTATCAAGTAGACCAAAAACGCAACAAAACAGCCATCACAGGCACACCAGCGGTGTACGCTCAAGGTCAAGGTGGTTTATTAGATATCGCACTTCACCCTCAGTTCGAAAAGAACGGTTGGATCTATTTGTCTTACTCGAAGTTTAAAATGGAGGATGGGGCCAAAGTAAACACAACGGCTATCGTTCGTGGAAAAATCAAAGACAACGCATGGGTAGAAGCGCAAGAAATTTTCGAAGCGAAGCCTTACACGAAAACATCTTTGCACTTTGGATCTCGTATAACTTTTGATAAACAAGGACATATTTTCTTCTCTGTGGGAGAGCGTGGAATGGAGAAAGTGTTCCCTCAAAAATTAGATAGTGATAACGGAAAGATTCACCGTTTAAATGATGATGGAACGGTTCCAGCAGACAATCCATTCAAGAACACTGATCACCCGAGCATCTATTCCTACGGTCAACGTAATCCTCAAGGTTTGACGACGAATCCGTGGACCGGGGATATTTGGGAGACGGAACACGGCCCTCGTGGTGGTGATGAAATCAACATCATTCAAGCGGGCAAAAATTATGGCTGGCCGGTCATTACCTATGGTATTAACTACGATGGAAAACCGATTTCGGCTATTTCGAAAAAAGACGGAATGGAGCAACCTATCTCTTATTTCATCCCATCCATTGCTCCATCAGGTTTGACTTTTGTGACGGGTGATAAATACCCGGCTTGGAAAGGCAACTTGATGATCGGCTCTTTACGTTTCAATTATTTGAACCGTGTGGAGGTTAAGAACAACAAAGTGGTGAAGCAAGAAAAGGTATTGTTAAACGTAGGGCGTATGCGCAATGTGAAGCAGGGCCGCGATGGCTATTTGTATATTGGGGTGGAGAATCCGGGGATGATATTCCGTCTTAGACCGCAATAGTTTATAGAGAGGTTTTAAATGTAAATCAAAATTGTGCTGCGCAATAATTTTGTAATTTTCATTTAAAACCTCTCTAACCTTCTTGCGTTCTAAATCACGTAATCATTCAGAATTAAAAGAATACTTGAATCAATTGGGATTCAATCTATTCTCTCCAAAATGTGAGGTCAATCACTATACCATCAAAAAAAGGGCTTCGGCCCTTTTTTTGATTCCAACTTTATGCTTTAAATGGGAAATCAACCGATTATCAAAATCTAGCGCGTGGTGCAACTAAATTAGTGAAATTTGCATCTTCATAATTCATTAAAAAATTGCCTAGATGAGATTATTGCTTTTATTGACATTCTGTTCAATTACGGCTTTTGGCCAAAATTCCTTACACCTCCTCCTTCAAGATTCTAATAAAGAAGCGCTACCTTTTGCGACCGTACTTTTGAAAAAAACGACTGATTCAAGCCTTGTAAAAGGGATGAATACGAACGAGAACGGAGAATTACGTGCCTCCAAACTACCCCTAGGTAAATTCACTTTAAGCCTGCAATCGACAGGTTTTAAACCGACTAAAATTATACTAGAGGAAATAACCCCTGACTCAAAAATCGATCTCGGTACGATTAACTTGCAGCCTTTAAGCACCGAATTAGCGGAAGTGAAAGTGACAGCAACGAAACCGTTCATCGAAAAAAAGCTAGACAAAACCATCGTTAACGTGGAGAACTCTGCGATGGCGGCAGGAAATACCACCATGGAATTGTTGGAGCGGTCGCCTGGTGTCATTGTGGACAAAGACGGGAACATTTCCTTACGTGGAAAGTCGGGGGCCAAAGTGATGATTGATGGGAAAATCTCCTATTTGACAGGAGCAGATTTAGCGAATTATTTGAAGAATTTACCGGCTGACCAAGTCTCTCAACTCGAGATTATGGCCAATCCATCCTCTCGGTATGACGCAGCAGGAACGGGTGGTCTCATCAACATCAAACTGAAAAAGAATTCAAACATTGGGCTGAATGGTTCTGCGAATGCGACTTTGGCACAAGGAGTCTATTCGCGCCAAAGTACAGGGGTTAATTTGAATTACCGGAAGAATGGCTGGAACTGGTTTGGAAATGGATCTGTAGTTAACAGAGCAACTTTAGAACGAAATAATTTAACCCGTTATTTTAGAACCCAAAATGAGGTGTGGGAGAATGGATATGGTTTCAAAAATGAAAACCAATCGACGCAATTGAAAGGTGGTGTGGACTGGTATTACTCTAAGAAAACGACGTTAGGAATTTTGGTTTCTGGCAACATTAATCAATTTACTTTACACGATGGATTGAATCAGACGGTTCAATATACGAGTGCTGGAACGGCTTTGACCCGCTTAAATACGTTTAATAATGTAGGAAATCCGAGTCATAATTATGCTGCGAATTTCAACTTCA
This sequence comes from Aquirufa sp., assembly GCA_040403415.1. Lineage (GTDB taxonomy): Bacteria > Bacteroidota > Bacteroidia > Cytophagales > Spirosomataceae > Aquirufa. Next base: position 8,099 of record JBBAKU010000015.1, on the reverse strand, counting down.
AGCATAGTTATGATAGCACGGGTCGGGAATTAACGATCGATGTGGACTATGCCCGTTTTGTGGATAATAGTGGCTCTAATTTGCGTTCACAGTTCCAGCGAGGGGATTTCAGTACCTTGCGTTCAGACTCCCTTTTGTTAAATAATGCAAACTCCCTGGTAGATCAATATTCCTTTAAATTAGACTACGTTCTTCCCTCCTTTTTAAAATCAAAATGGGGCACAGGTTTAAAATCGTCCTATGTGAAAACGGATAACGATTTACGCTTCCAGGGCAAGAACGATGGGGACGCTAATTTTACTTTTTTAACAGGCCAAAGCAACCACTTCGTCTACACCGAGCAAATTCACGCCGCTTACCTGAATACCGAACGCGCGATAGGCAAATTTAGTTACCAGATTGGCTTACGTGGCGAATGGACGGTAGCAGATGGATTGTCTCAGGCCTACACGGCGAACTCGAAAGATTCCACATTCCACCGCGACTACGCGCAGCTATTTCCGAGTGCTTTTTTTCAATATGACCTATCTAAAAACCACAGCTTAGGCTTGAATTATTCGCGTCGCATCGACCGACCTAGTTATGGAGATTTGAACCCATTTGTGTTCTTTTTGGACAACTACACATTCAAAGTGGGAAATCCGATGTTAACACCACAGTTAACGAACTCGTTGGAATTAAGCCACACCTATATGGGTGCTTTCAGCACGACTTTGGGCTATAGCCATACAACGAATGTGATCACGGAGATACTAAAGCAAGACACGCAGGCACGTAAATCCTACCAGACGACGGCTAATATGGCGGAAAGAACAACCTATAGCATCGGTTTTTCACTACCTATTCCTATTGCCAACTGGTGGTCAAGTAACACCGATATTTACTTAAACCGCGCGGAACTACAAGGTAAAATTGAAAGCGTCGCGTTGAGCCCATCTCAGAATATGTTCTACGTAAATACGAACCATATCTTTACGTTGCCTAAAGATTTTCGCTTCGAAATAGGCGGTAATTATTACACGGGTGGATTAGAGAGCGCCTTTATTTTTGGGGCAGGTGGCGCTTTAAATTTAGGTATCCAAAAAACGGTAATGAACAAACGCGGTGTCATTCGACTAAACGCGCAAGATCTACTTTACACATCAAACTCTGATGTATTTATCAAATACGGCGACCTCGATATCGTCGTCAAACCACGCCAAGATTCGCGCGTAATTCGCTTGAATTTCACCTACCGTTTCGGGAATATGGCCATCAAAGGCGCGAGGGAGAGAGCGACGGGGTTAGAGGCGGAGAAATCGAGAGTGAAATCGAAATAACTCGTTTATTTAAATGTAAATCTAAAATTGCGCTGCGCGATAATTTTGTGATTTACATTTAAACAAACTCTCTGAGATAAAGAGAGAGAGAGAAGAATAAAACGAAATGCATAAAAATATCGCGCAGCGCATTTTTAGCATTCGTTTTAATCTTCGATATCTATTTCTTCTTCGTTCACCTTCTTCCTCTCCCTAGCCTCTTTCATCTTCTTGCTCTCAAATTTATAGCTAAAGCCGATATAGTAAATGCGGGTTTCTTTCTTGCGTTCGAGGTCGCTGACAAAGCCGAAAGGACGGGAATCGTAGATCGTTTTTTGGGTGTTAAATAAATCGTTAATCCGGGCATTTATCGTGAGGCGACCTAGGTCTTTTTTCACGCCCAGATCCACGGTATAATACGGACTGATAATTCCTAAAGGATTAATCTGAGAAGACTGGTAAATTCCTGAAAGCTGTGCAGAAAAATTGCTTTTCCATTTGACTTGCTGATTTAGGCGAGAGTTCCAGCTCCAACGGTTTTCAGCCACTTGGGTTCCATTAATCAAACCTTGTAAATCGGTCTGGTAGATTGACGAACTAAGGGTTATTTTGAAGGCCTTTGAAACGGTCCAAGTGCTGAGATTCTCAAGACCCCAGGCACGGGATTTGGAGATATTCTCATAGCGGGTTAAGGTCGTATCGCCATTCAAAAAAGTACGAACACGCCCCACTAATCCGGTAATTTCGCGGTAAAACAGGGAATTTGAAACCGATAAAGAAGTAAAGTCTTTCACGTGCGAAAGCTCTAAAAGAAGCGCCTTTTCGGGCTTCAACGACGGATTACCCGCATTCAAATTAAGTGGATCCGCAAAAGAAATAAAGGGATTCAAGGACTTGTAACTGGGTCTAGTGATCCGGGAAGACAGGGCGAATGAGATCGACTGAGAAGGAGAAATGGGATGCAAAATGGAAAGCGATGGGAATAGATTCACATAGTTTTGTTGTACATCACCCGCAATTTCAGTGGCCTCGACACGGATCCCCCCATCTATCTGAACGAAACGCACCTTTTTAGTGAAAGAAACATAAGCCGCTTGAATGTGCTCTTGATACCTAAAACCATTGGAACGAACGCCATCTTTGACATAAAAACCGTCTTTCTGTTTTTCATACAAAAATGAATTTTCAAAGAAACGCGAATTGAATTTGAAACCATATTCAACAGACCACTTTTTCGGAAAGGATTTACTCCAATCCCCCTGTAATAACAAAGTCGAATTTGCGCTGGAGGCAGACGAACGCTCATTACGAACGGGAATATTTGGATTAGGGGTGTCAAAATCCCCGTAATAATAGTGTTGGTAGAATTGATTCGCGTCGGAACCTTGGTTTTGGATCCATAAAAAATCGATCTTACCGTTTGCGCTTGGACTAAACGATAGGTTCAAATCAAAGCCTACATCGCGCCCCTGCTTATCGGCATCACGGGCATAAAATCGATCTGCGGCATAGCTAAATTCGCTTTTGTTGTAGCGCACTTCCGAATTGTGATCAGACGATAAACGACCGATAAAGGAAATCCCGAAAGTCCGGTCCTTACTGAAAGTGTAGATCGAATTTAGTCGAATGGATTGATTATAATCGCGATTGATTTCGTTGGTAGTTTGGGCGATTTGAGAAAAGCCAAAGGGACTTGGATTTTCGCGGTAGAGGTATTGGTAGTTGTTGCGCGTGTTTTGGCGTAAATTCAGATCTACTACATGCGTCCACCGTTTGTAACCTTTTGCATAGGTAGCCGATAGTGCATATTTGTCGTTTGTTCCGAGGTTTGAATTCAGACGCAAGGACTCCGTTTTCGACCCTTTCTTTAAGATGATATTTAAGATACCCGAACTACCTTCCGCGGAATATTTAGCACCCGGATTCGATATAATCTCAATGCGGTCGATCTGATCTGCGGGATAAAGACTTAAGGCATTTGCCCGAGACGAGCTTAAAATTCCGGCTGGTTTTCCATCAAAATAGATGGTCAAATTTTGATTACCTCGGTAATTCACATTCCCATCGCTGGTCATATAGATGGAGGGTATATTGCTTAAAACATCATACAGATTACCGCCCAAATTCGTCAAATTCGCTCCCACCTGAAATACCTTTTTCGAGGGATCACTCGCCATTTCAGAGCGAATGCCAATAACCCGCACTTCCTGCAAAGTATCTTTCTGTGCAAAAACATAAAATGGAAATAGAAGAAAAAGAAACTTATGCATCTAAGTCAAGAGGGCCGGACTCATTTTCTTTGGAAAAATAATACACCCGTAATTGCGCAATTCCACGCTGGTAATCGACCTTAACGACTTGCGCTTTGTGAATCGGATATCCCGTACGATCTGTTAAATCTTTTAATAATTCAGCACGTTCAGCTGGCTTGATTAAACCCAAGTTATCGTAATTCAAAGTTTGGTAATTCTCGTGCGTTAATTGCAAAGTACGACCTAATAAAAAAGTCATCGCCACTAGCACCGAATTCGCGACTAAAAGCATCTCAATGTTCACTAAAGAGGCCAAAGAGTTGATAATTCCCAGCGTCACCACTAAGAAAAAATAACCCATTTCTCCGATGGGCACCGTCACCGTTCGGTAACGGAACATCGAAAAAAGAGCAAATAATCCGAAGGCAAAACCAAACTTCAAATCCGCCTCCGCTAATAGATAACACAACACAAAAAGGATGGTATTAAATAAGAAGAAGGTGAAAACGAAGTCGTTATTCCGGTATTTAGGATAATAGATAAAACGCACGACGATGAACGTAAAAAGTAAATTCAGGGCGTAACGAGTCAAAAAGGTTTCTAGCATTTGTTCTTAATTATCTTCAAATATAACCATTTCCTATTATCTGCCCTATTCGCTTATTCATCATTCTGAAAAGCGTGTTCATCGACTAGTGATAAAAATCATTTATTAAACGCTTAAATATTCCTAAATTTCAACTGTTAAACCCCAAAAAGTATGGAAAATAAAATCAAACGCCACGAGTTCTTGAAATCGTTAGGCCTGAAAGGCGCCTCTCTCTTAGCTGTCTATTGCGGCGTTTCCTCCCTTTCTTCTTGCACAAATGAGTCAGTAACACCCGCAAGCAGCGCTGATTTCACTCTCGATTTAACGAACGCGACCTATAGCAAATTAAATACGGTAGGCAATTATGTCATCGCGAATGGCATTGTTGTAGCGCGCGTTTCCAGTACTACGTTTGCTGCGGTGACCCAAGTTTGCTCGCACGAAAACAAGGCAAATGTCATTTACAGTGGAGGAGGATTTTATTGTACTCAACATGGGGCGACTTTTTCTACAAACGGCACCGGCACAAATGCAAACGGAAGTAGAGGAATCAAAGCCTACCAAACCACTTTATCAGGAACCAGCCTACACGTATTCTCGTAATGAAAAAACTATTCTTATTTCTTTTGTGTAGCAGCCCTCTTTTTGCCCAGGATGATCTTTTAGACATGCTGAATAAAGAAGACGCGAAAAAGGTCACTTATACACAAGCCACTTTTAAGGGTTCACGCTTAATTAATGGCCAAACTATCGAGACAATAGCGAAACAACATCTAAATTTTTGGATTTCGCATCGATTTGGCGCTGTTAACTCAGGCTTTATCAACAACTTTTTCGGGCTAGATGAGGCGCGCATTCGCCTCGGTTTGGAATATGGGTTGACCGATGATTGGTTAATCGGTGCGGGGCGTTCGAGCATTGAAAAGACCTATGATGTGTATTCAAAATATAAAGTCATTAAACAATCGAATCGGGTTCCTGTCACCATTACCCTTTATGGTGGCGCTAGCACAAATACGATGAACTCCGGTTATACGATGGAATCCGGAACGGTAATGCACTATTCAAATGATTTGCAGCGACAAACCTATGTAGGCCAATTACTCATTGCTCGGAAATTTGATGATAAATTATCCTTACAAGTGATGCCTACTTTTTTAAACAATAATAAGGCGGAGAGTGTGAACTTTGACAATAATCAGATTGCGATTGGTTTAGGTGGTCGATATAAATTAACGAATCGATTGAGTATGTCATTCGAGTATTACAAGAATTTAGTAGATAAGAAGGCCTATTTGGCCAAAGCCGGTACTCCTTACCCCTACCAAGATTCCTTTGCTTTGGGATTTGACATTGAAACGGGAGGACACGTCTTTCAGCTTCATTTTAGTAATTCCCGCGGCATGATTGAAAAACACTTTATCGGCCAAACCCTAGGCTCCTGGGACAATGGCGACATCTTTTATGGCTTCAATATAGCCCGTACATTTAGTTTAGAACCTAAGAAAAAATGAAAAAACTACTCTTTTTAGCCCTTTTATTTATTGGATTTCAGTCCAAAGCACAACTATTTATGACGACGAACGGGGAGGTCTCTTTCTTTTCAAAGACTCCGATGGAAGACATCGAAGCCTTAAATAAGAACGTTTCCAGCATCATCAATACGGCTACGAACGAAGTAGCCGTTCAAATGCGCATCACGAATTTCGTCTTCCCTAATAAATTGATGCAGGAGCACTTTAATGAGAATTATTTGGAAAGCGAAAAATTCCCTTCAGCGACCTTTAAAGGGAAAATCAAGGAATCCATTGACTTAACCGTTCCGGGCACTTACCCCATCTCCGCCTCCGGGTCAGCTACCATTCATGGAGTGACGCGGCCAATTGAATTAAAAGGAACAATCGTTTCGACCGGCTCCGGCCTTGCTTTAACTTGTTCATTCGAGGTAAAATTAGTCGATTATAAAATTGACATTCCTAGGATTGTGTTTGCCAAAATCGCAGAGGTCATCAAAGTTTCTGCAAAAATGAACTATGCCAAAAAATGAAAAGACTAGGGATTTTAGCGGTTATTGTGTTGGTTTTATCCTGTTTAAATGACAAAAACCAACCCATTCCTACCACCACTGGAACGGATACGAGCACAGGGACAAATACGCAGCCTAGTACGCCTGCGGTAGTAACTTGTAGCCCTGACACAGTCTATTTCAACCAGACCATTCTTCCACTGATCACTTCTAACTGCGCCATGAGTGGCTGCCACGACGCCATTAGCCACAAAGAAGGGGTTATTTTAACCGATTATACACACATTAGAGCGTATAGCTCGACAACGAATCCAGCTGGCAGCACCCTCTATAGAAGTATTGCGACTGGCTATATGCCTCCTAAAGGACCTTTGGCATCAAGTCAAATGGCCTCTTTGTTAAAATGGACGCAGCAAGGAGCAAAAATAATTCCTGTGTGGCCTCCGGAAATTGTGTAGCAACAAATGTCAGCTTTGCCACCACGGTTTTACCTACCTTAAGAACGAACTGCACCGGTTGCCATAGTGGAACGTCACCATCTGCAGGGATTGATTTAAACTCCTACGCTACAGTAAAAGTCCAAGCCGCTAACGGTAAATTAGTGGGATCCATCTCACACGCCGCCGGATTTATCGCAATGCCATCGGCTACCGTGAGCCTAAGCGCCTGCGAAATCAGCCAGATGAAAGCCTAGATATCAGAGGGAACGTTGAATAATTAATTTTTCGTAAATTGAGGACAAAAACCTGCTATGAAAGGCTTATTGTTCACCTTCAGCATCATTGCCGCTGTCATTTTAACCCTTATTTTTCCGGAACCCTTCCTTGGTTTTGGTGATTTGAAATTCAAAGTTTTCATTATTCCCCTCTTACAACTCATTATGTTTGGCATGGGTTCGACGATGAAAATGAGTGATTTTGCCGAAGTATTGAGATCACCTAAAGCCGTGGTTTTAGGCGTCTTTTTTCAATTTACTATCATGCCCTTCGTGGGCTGGGGCCTCACTAAGGTATTTCATTTCCCGTCAGAAATTGCGGCAGGTATTATTCTGGTGGGTTGTATGCCTTGTGGTTTAGCTTCTAACGTGATGTCTTATTTAGCCAAAGCCAATGTAGCCCTTTCCCTCACTCTTACTTCTATTGCTACCATCCTAGCTCCTTTACTTACACCCTTGCTTATGAAAAACCTGGCAGGGCAATTAATCGAGATCGATTTATGGGCGATGGTGTGGGAAATCAGCAAATTAATCATCATCCCGATAACGGTGGGAGTCCTGTATAATCGATTACTCGGATCTCGCTTTCAATGGTTTGAAAGAGCCCTACCCACCATTTCGATGTGGAGTGTAGGAGCCATAGTCGTGATCATAACAGCGAATGGAAGAGATGCATTAGTTGCTGTGGGCCCGTTGTTAGTGTTAGTTTGTTTATTGCACAATGTGTTCGGGTTTATGCTGGGCTATTGGGGTGGTCGCTTAAGTCGATTGCCAGAAAGAGATTGCAGAACCATAGCCATCGAAGTAGGGCTCCAAAACGCGGGACTCGCATCAGGCCTCGCCATGGCCATGGGAAAAGTAGGAACACTAGGCTTGCCAGCTGCGATTTTTGGCCCAGTCATGAATATCAATGGTTCCGCACTAGCGAATTATTGGAAGGGGAAATAAAACGTAAACCATTTATTTTACCTAATTTTAGTAATTATCTGTTCTTAAAATCATACATGAGAAAATTATTTCTCTACTTGTTTCTGTTTATTCAATTCGCTTCACTAGCTCAATCTAGTTGTCCGGCGCCGATCATTTCGGGAAATACAACGAACTCGAGATGGAGGGAAATTGGAAGAGAAGTGAAGACGTTCAACGCGAATTCTTGGTTTCAAAATCCATCCACACTTACCCAATCCACAAGACAATATAAATTAGAAGTTAAAGGAAC
>JBBAKU010000014.1:0-45497 GCA_040403415.1 Aquirufa sp. | reverse complement strand
TGCAATTTAAAATTAAAGGTTTTTTCTTCAATTCTAAACTGTCTGTTAATTAGGGCACTTACAAATTAACTTTGCCTTCCAATGTATTCTTTGGTACGTTGGATATTTAATCCAAAAAAATGCAGTCACACAAAGGGTCAGCAAATGAAGGTATATTCTTGGACCCTCAAATTCATGATAAGCCGATAACCAAATCAAACAAATTATCCGATTGATTAACAAGCTAGCAGCAACACCGTATTTTTTAAAATTGTGTTAATTAATCATAATCAAATTTTATAATTCCTCTTCGATTCCTAAAATTGTAGTTCTAGGATGGATCCAAAATACTTTAATGATTAATTAATAATAATATCTGGTGGCGCTATTAAACCTTTTTTAATTGCTTCATCATAGCTGCTACCTTTAATTATAGTTAACTTTTTGTCAACCACTTTAACTTTTTCAAGTATTGCCCATACTATTCTTTTGTATAATTTTAATTGATATTCTATCCTTAATATTTCTGCACCACAATTATTATCATAGCATCCATATTTATAACCTTTTGAGAGATATTCAAAGAGATACCAATGTTCTCTTTGGCGGTTATTTTTTGAAGGTTTAAGATACTTTCCAGAGGTCTTTTTAATGTTATTTAAAATACTCTCTTGCGTTGAATCCACCAATGTGCCAAAATAGACAATATCTTTTTCGTGAATCTTCCCTTTGGAATCTACATTAAACAGGTAAAAACCAGTATCAGAGTGACAAGATTCATTTTGAGAAGAAAGAAAGGCTCCAGTAGTTAAATCATTAATCAGTAATTGTCTTGAACTATCTTCAGTTAATTTAATGGCTGAATTACCTATATAGGTAAAGGGCCCACTTAATTTGGTTTTACTATATTGCCCATTCATAAACAAAGGTAAAACTAAAAAATACGTAAAATAGGATAGTCTTTTCATGTTAGTATTTGCAAATTGTTCCATTTTTTCCTCTTTGGTGGTTTCTAATTGTTTCATTAACTCCATCAATAGCATCTAATCGTATATTATTTTTGAAGTATTCTGTATTAGTAAGTCCAGACCAAATCAACTCGTCAGCATCGTCAGCGTACTTTGGAAATCGCCTTTTCATTACGGCTTCAATGCCGTATAAATAATCAATGCGATATTTTCCTGACATCAATTCATGTTGAAGATCGTCTTCCCACTTTTCCTCTTTATCCAATCCCATATAAGCATGTAATATTTCATGATATATAGCTACAGCCATATATTCTTGAGAAGAATCTTTTAATCTAGAATTAATTGTTATCAATGCCTCATTTTTTGATCTGCGCAAAATATTTGCATCAGCATCATTTTTCAAATTTACTCCTTCTGTAAAATAGATAGTTAGGGATTGGCCTTTAAACTCGCTAATCATATCTTTTATATCATATTTCGAATTAATAACTCCATTCAATGCTTCACGCAGGCATTTGCTTTTAATATTATTTCCTATTGAAAAAAGTAGCTCTGCGGAAGGATCAAAATTTATATCAAATGAATCACTTGATGGAGCACCACCTCCTCCACCAAAAAAGGATGGGATTGACGGATAATAGCTACCTCCATACTCACTATATATAACAGGAATGTCTCCAAGCGAACCTTCCATGGGCAGTCTCTGCCCATAACAATATACATCTGGAAGTTCCACATTCATTTCTTTTATAGTTGATCCATCAAGTTCATTTTTTTTCCTCGGTTTTGCAACCCTTTTAGTTTTGGTCAAAACACCATCACGAATTACCTCATCAAACATGTTAAGCACCTGGATATTGATATGAGTTTCATCCTTTGGAGTATAAAGTTTGTAAAATCCTTTTTGGATACCGTTTTCGGTATAAATAATCAAATCCTTCATTCCTGCTTTTGACATCACAGGTATTTGGTAAGCTTGTGAGCTGTCTGTCATTATAAAAGGTATAGTATATTTCCATAAAACTGGCTCATTAGTGGGAGTCATTTTATTAAAAGCATACCATTGTCTTAATTCTTGATAAGGTTCGGATGGCTCCATCAAAGCCTCCTTACTACACGAATTTAGCAACAACACAAAAGATAATCCGAATAACAGCTGTAAAAATTTTCTCATAGTTTTAAGCGTTAAATGATTAACAATATTATTGGTTGGTATAAATGTATTTGAATTAATAATTCGTACATGCGTCAGATTTGACATACCCCAAAAATTAATTTCAGCATGAAAAATTTAAGGTCGTTTTTAGCGTTTCAAATACAGCATTTTAACCGTGATAAACTTAATATAAAAAAATACACGTGTCAATCCCGCCTAGGTAGTAGTTTGGTAGTAATTAGGTAGTATAGATTAAATAAATGCAGTTTTTTCAAGTCAAAATCTGAATTTGACCTTACAAAATCGTTATAAAATGTATTAGGGTTTTAGATCAAAATCATATGCATTTGTATTCTCCAAATAACAGATTTAGATTATATTTTCCAAGCCAATGAGTGTGGTGGTTTTTTCATGCCTAGCCCCAATTTCTGGGAAATTTTCTGGAGAATTTTTATTTCGATAGGGTAGCCCATATATAGCATACCATTTTTAGGGTCTAAAAGAAGCTGGGATACCACCTCCTTCCCCCAGGAAGTTCCGGCACTACGCCCTACACCGCCCCCATATTAATGATACACCATAAGACGATTCGCTTTTCATCGGTGCTTCTGCACGAGATGTAGCGAGGAGCGTAAGCTCCGAGCAATACTAGAAAGGGGATGTCTTAAGACATTAAAGCTTGGGGATGTAGCGAGCACGAAGTGCGAGCGTAATTGAAAGTGACAGTTTTGATATCCTATACTTGAAAGTATATAATTGTAAATTTAATAACTTTACAGTGAGCAAACGGCTCGCCAAATTAGATGTTTTCACCCTCGATTTGCGTCAGTTTTGCGTCAGTTGCATTGAAACCAAGAGTCTTGAACAACAAAAAACCCTTCCTAAATAAATAGAAAGGGTTCCTGTTTTCATTGAAGTGGTAGATCCCGGACTCGAACCGGGGACACACGGATTTTCAATCCGATGCTCTACCAACTGAGCTAATCCACCTCAATTCCCCGCGTTAATCGGGAGTGCAAAAATAAGTATAATTTTATTTAATCCCAATCTTGGCTTAAAAAAAACAAAGAAATCTCGCAAAGCGGGGATTTATTGCCCGAAAAGTCCGCTGGATAAATAGCGATCTCCGCGGTCGCAAATGATGCACACGATCACACCTTCCTCTAACTCAGTCGCTAAGCGTAAGCTAGCTAAAACACTGCCGCCACTGCTCATGCCTCCGAAGACGCCTTCGACTTTAGCGAGCGCACGTGTCATCGCCGTAGCATCTGACTCTGAAATGTCCATTACGCGGTCTACGCGGGACGGGTCATAGATTTTAGGTCGGTATTCGATAGGCCAGCGGCGGATGCCGGGGATTTTAGAGCCGTCTGTGGGCTGGCAGCCTACGATTTGGATGGCTGGATTTTGTTCCTTTAAGTACATCGATGTGCCCATAATGGTACCCGTGGTGCCCATAGAACTCACGAAGTGGGTAACGGTGCCTTTTGTGTCACGGTAGATTTCGGGTCCTGTGGTTTTGTAATGGGCCAAATAATTATCTGGATTCTCGAACTGATTCAGCATAAAGAATTCGCCGCTGGCCGCTTTTTCAACGGCGTAATCACGGGCGGATTCGATGCTTTCTGTCAGCGTTACGGTAGCACCAAAAGCTTCCATCGTCAAGACGCGTTCGCGCGTGGAATTCGCTGGCATGGCTAATTCGATCTCGATGTCATACAAGCGCGCAATCATGGCTAACGCGATGCCCGTGTTACCAGAGGTCGCTTCGATGAGTTTCATTCCCGGCTTTAATTCGCCGCGTTGGATGGCGCCTTCGATCATGTTTTTAGCGGCACGGTCTTTGACCGAACCTCCTGGGTTATTTCCTTCTAACTTTCCGTAAATCTTCACGTTCGGGTTTGGGTTCAAACGCGATAATTCGACTAAGGGCGTGTTTCCGATTAAATCTAACAGCTGGCTCATATTAATCTTGGATAACTTTGACGTTCTCTTGGTGGTAAATCTTCGTGTTAGGGGCTACGCTGCGTGTTAACCAGACATTTCCTCCTATGATCGAGTCTTTTCCTACGATCGTTTCGCCGCCTAATATGGTAGCGCCGGAGTAGATGACCACTCCGTCTTCGATGGTCGGGTGACGCTTCGTGGAGGCCATCGATTTATCGACAGAAAGGGCTCCTAAGGTGACGCCTTGGTAGATTTTGACGCGTTCTCCGATGACTGTGGTTTCCCCAATCACGATTCCGGTGCCGTGGTCCATAAAGAAATAGCGACCGATGCTGGCGCCGGGGTGGATGTCAATACCGGTTTTGGAATGCGCATATTCTGTCAAAATCCGCGGAATTAATGGCACTTTCTCCTGGTGTAATCCATGTGCTAAGCGGTAGAAAGCCAAGGCATAAAAGCCTGGATAGGTACGAATCACCTCATAGGAAGTAGTCGCCGCAGGATCGCCCGCCACCATCGCTTCCACGTCCGTCTGCAACAGGTCGTAGATGGCAGGAATGCGATCTAAAAAGCGGTGCGCAATGACCGCAGGATCTTCTGTAAGCTGGTCTTTCATCGAATACAATAGACTTTCTAGTCCGTTTTCGATGCTTTCCCAAACCGCTTTCAGTTCCGACGCCTCCTTAAAATGAAGCCGCGTTTGCTCCGGGAAAAGCGTCAAAACGATTTTTGTGAACAACTTTTTGATGTCAGACGTCGCCGGAAATGGGTGCGTCTGCTGGTGTTGCGCTACTATTTTATCTAAAAAGTCCTTAGGAAGCATGGCTTAAAAGTAATTCGGTTTGTTCGACCGGGTCCAGTGTGCGGACTTCGATGCGGGTGATTTGGGATTCGTCGCGTAATTCAAGGCCATACATATAGGCCTTGTCGTAGTAATGCAGGGTGATTTCGGCGACTAAACTGAAATCCCCGGCTTCTAACGCTTCCATCGCGATGGCGTAGCGGTCCAGGCCTAAGCGTTTCTTTATTTTCCCCAAAGCTTTGGCCAAATCCTCCTTCGGATAAGACGCATACACGTTCACTAAATGCGGCAAACGGTACACCGGTTCGATGTCTAAAAATACCACAGGGGCCGCACGAAGCTGATTATACAGCGGAGCCCCCATAAACACCTGACCGATGTGGCGACTTTCGTCCTCCACCCAGATCTCGCGGCTATAATCAAGTCCACTCAACACGCGGTGCACTTCATTCTCAAAATGCTCACTCGTAGGCTGCACCGCCAGGCCTAAATGCCCAAAAGCCGATCCCCGATGGTGCGCCAAACCTTCTAAATCCAAGACCTGATGACCTCTTTTCACTAATTCGTGCAAGATTTCTGTCTTCCCGGATCCCGTCTTTCCACCCAAAACGCGGAAGGGAATGGGTTGATCAAAAATGGCCAATACCTCATTTCGATAAGCCTTGTAGCCTCCTACGAGGATCTTTACCTTCAATCCAGCCGTCTCAAAAAGCCAAGCCATACTGCCACTTCGCATGCCCCCACGCCAGCAATGGACGAGGATGGTGTTGTCGACGGCTAGTTTTTTGGCCTTTTTCACCCATTTCGCCAGTTGTGGACCCACATATTCCAGCCCTAATTCTATCGCCTGATCTTTGCCTTTTTGCTTATAGCAAGTACCCACCGCGGCGCGTTGGGCATCGTCAAAAATAGGAAAGGAAATGGCCCCAGGAATCCGAGCCCGCGTATATTCGCCAGGCGATCGCACATCGAGCACCGGGTATGTTTTTGCGGCTTCGAGGAAGTCTGACGGACTTAGTTTTTCGGGCATTATAGGGTTATTTCGTAGAATTCGAAGTGTAATGGATCGAATGTCTGTAGTAAATCATGTATAAAATCAGGGTGGTCGCTCGCGAATTCGAGGAAGTTCGTGTGGCGCTCCTGCCATTCTCCAGCAGGGAATAAGGCTTCTTTTAGTGCTAAAACCTGTCTCACCTCATCCCCCTGATTACGCTCTTCCGCGCGCTTTAATTTCTTCGCTAAGCGCTCCAAACCTTTCATCCAGCGCGCCTGCTCTGCGTGCACGCTCGCTTCTAAAGTAGGATCGATGGCTTTTGCTCTCGCGGCTAGCTCCGCTAAAATGGGTTGTAGGGCTTGCGCCTCTTGATCCGTATCTAATTTATGTGACGTGCGTCCCGCCACGAAATCCCGTCGTAACGCTAATTCGTTCTTAAATAAATCCGCTAAACTTAAACCGAGTTTCTCCGCCTGCTTCTGTGTCTTCACGATCGCAAAGTTGCGCGGCAATAAAATAGGGAATGGAACTTGGTGTAAATCGAAAATACCTTTCAATTGCAACCAATACGCCACCTCCGCCGGGCCACCGATGTAGGCTAGGTTAGGCAAAATCACTTCTTGATACAAGGGTCGCAAGATCACATTCGGGCTGGCTTTGGTGATATCCACCGAATCCCCCGTTTCCAAACGTACCCGATCGTTTTCTGTTAATTCAAATAGGTTCACCGGACGAGCCGAAACCTGTGTCTTATAGCCTAAGGCCTCTAATTTCTCTGTTGTCGCCCGCACGATAGGTTCGTGCACCTGTTGTTTCAAATCCGCCTCCATGATAGGTGCAAAAATCGCCTTCAACCGCGCATCATCTGCATCGAGACAGACTAAACCCTCAGCCCCGAAAAGCGCGTGCATATACATTCGAACCGCTTCAGAAAGAGTTTTACCTTCCGAATAAGCCTTGTCGAAGATTTCATTTTTTAACGGAATGCGAGGGAAATCGCTCAATGAAAAGCGACCTACGGCGCCTTTTTGGGAAGTATTCCACTCGTATTTTGTCCCAAAAGCAAAGAAGTGATTGATCTCCTCAAAATCATGGTCCTCCGTCGCCATCCAATAAACAGGGACAAAGCGCTGATCGGGATACGCTTTTTGAAGTTTTCGCGCTAAGTTAATCGTCGAAACCAACTTATAAATCACATACAGCGGACCTGTATAGATGTTTAGCTGATGTCCAGTCGTTACCGTAAAGGTATTCTCATCGCGAAGATCTACCGCCGGCATTTCAGCTCCAATGGCGGCATATTGGTTTGTTAAAACGGTTTGCAATACCGCACGATTAGCCGCTGGGAAAGTACTTTTAGAAGTAATTTGGTCTTTGAAATTTTCCAGACGTGGACCATTGTTGTAAAACGCTTTCAACTCCGGCTTCTCCGCTAAATAATCCAATAGCAGTGTAGAGAAAGCGTTCAGCGAAGTAAAGGAATGCGTTTTATGATCCATTATTTAGAGGAAGAATGTTTTGTCCTGATGTTATCGTAAACGCTGTCTGGGATAGGAATGTTCAATTTCTCCGCAGCCGTTTCTGGTTTTTCCCAATTTAAATACCCTTTTACCCAAGCAAAAGCGAGTCCCAAAGCCAGGATTCCCACGAATAATAAAATCTCGAATACTGCATACATCGGGAATTCCGGTGCCGCAACAGATAGAGCTTTGTCTTTTAATAGGGTTGCCGTGGGGAATAAGAATACTAATTCGATTTCGAACAGGACGAAGAGCAGGGCAATCACGTAAAAGCGCGGATTGAAGCGAATATTGGCGTTTCCTACCGGTGCTTCGCCGGATTCGTAGGTGGAATTCTTCTCGACATTGGGGCGATTTGGGCGGATAAAGCGGGCAAGGGTTAAGATCAAGCCTAGGAATAGAATTCCTGCGCCTAAAAATGCCGCCACATAGCCAAATTGCTCGATCATTTTCTCAATTTCAAATATCCCTTCACCACCGTAAACGTGGTAACTGCTAGGAAGAATAGAATGATGTATTGTACGTAGTTGATGATGCCGGGGAAATTTTGGCCTAAATAAAAACCTGCGGTCACTAAAATACCCACCCAAAGCGCGCCACCCACCAGGTTCAATAAAATAAATTTGTACCAGGAAAGGTGACTAATTCCCGCCAAAATAGGCGTGAAAGTCCGCACAATAGGCAAAAAGCGACTGATCACCAGCGCCATAAATCCGTATTTGTCAAAAAATTCCCGGGTCGATTCCAAGTGTTTCTTCTTGAAAAACCAACCATCCGGCCTATTCATCAGCGATTTGCCAAAAAACCGCCCCACTAAATACCCCACGAGGGAACCGATGACGGCGGCCAGAAAAATACTTAACAAAAGCGAGCTCAAAGGCTCTTTTAGCACGCCAGTACCCCCAAAAACACCCGTCAAAAACAACAAATAATCTCCAGGCAGGAAAAAGGCGAAGAAAAGGCCATTCTCAGCGAAAACAATCAGGGTAATCACCATCAATCCAGAACGGATAATGGTTTCAGAATCAGTGAGCTGATGCCACAAAAGATTTATTTCATCCATGATTTAGGCCGTCATTCCATCTTAAATTAAAATCAAAACATAAATATGGGTGAAAAATTCGAATTTTTGTTACATTTGGGGGATGAAAAATGTGCTTGCTTTCGTTCTTTTCGTGATTCTTTTCGCCGGTGGCCTATTGCCTAAGGTGGGAATGGAGCAAGCGATCAAGGCGAACGAATTAGTGAAGCATTTTCAAGATCACAAGAAGCAGGCTCCGGCAGGTTTCAGTTTTATGGACTTTCTTTGGATGCATTATGCGGCTGATTCGAAGCACGCGAAAACTACGAAGCACCCTAGTTTACCTAGTTTCGATTTTACAGGTGCGATGGGCTACGTTTTGCCAGCAGTTGCCTTATTTTTTACAAGTGCAGTCGCGCTTATCTTAGCGCGCCGCCGCTCAGAGTTCTACGAAAACAACTACCATTTCTCGATGGAGCGTGTGCTAATCGCGCCTCCCCGGTTTTAAAATTACGCCTTTGGACCACGGCGCGCGCCGTTTTTGTAAGAGCTTAATTTTAAAATTATGATTAATTCCATTATCAGTTTCAGTATACGTAATAAACTTGTTGTAGGCCTTTTTGTGCTGGGACTCGTTTTTTGGGGAGGTTATTCGCTGAGCAAACTGCCCATCGATGCCTTACCAGACATTACGTCGAACCAAGTGCAGGTGATTACACAATCCCCGGCACTTGCGACCTCGGAGGTCGAAAAATTTATCACTTATCCGCTCGAAATTTCCTTGCGAACGATCCCCAATGTAAAGGATATTCGCTCCGTTTCCCGGATGGGTCTTTCGATTATTACTGTCGTTTTCGAGGACGAAGTCGCCACCGAAGTGACGCGGCAGCAAGTTGCAGAGAAATTAAAGGCGGCAGAACCCTACCTTTTACAAGGAGCGGGCGTTCCGGAAATGGCGCCCATCACGACGGGTTTAGGGGAGTTTTTCCAATATACCTTAGAGGTAGACCCCGCTTTCAAAGATCAATATTCGCTCGCGGACCTTCGGACCTATCAGGATTGGTTGATTAAGCGCCAGCTGTTGGGGATCAAAGGTGTGGTG
Source organism: Aquirufa sp. (assembly GCA_040403415.1). GTDB lineage: Bacteria > Bacteroidota > Bacteroidia > Cytophagales > Spirosomataceae > Aquirufa. Next base: position 36,005 of record JBBAKU010000014.1, on the reverse strand, counting down.
GAGGTTAGCTCTTTTGGTGGTAACCTGAAACAATACGAGGTCGCAGTGAATCCAGAACGCCTGCGGGCGATGAATGTGAGCGTGAACGAGGTGTTTAAGGCGATTCAGATCAATAATTCGAACTCAGGGGGAAGTTATTTGGAGAAGGGGACGGACGCGTATTTCATTCGTTCAGAGGGGATGTTGACTTCGGTAGAGGACATTGAAAATACGGTAGTTTCTAGAAGAGGCGAGGCCGGATTGCCTATCCTAGTGAAGGATGTGGCCAAAGTAGGTTTCGGCAAAGCGGTCCGCTACGGAGCGATGACGAGAAACGGTGAGGGCGAGGCAGTGGGTGGCGTGATGTTGCTCTTAAAGGGAGCGAACGCGAACCAAGTCGTACAAGACGTGAAAGTGCAGATGGAAATCATTGGCAAAACCCTGCCACAAGGAATTAAGATTATACCTTATTTAGATCGCAGTGTCTTGATCGGTCGTGCCATTAATACGGTGGAGAAGAACTTGATTGAGGGAGGATTAATCGTCGTGTTTATCCTGGTTTTATTGCTGGGAAATCTGCGCGCCGGTTTAATTGTGGCCTCGGTGATTCCGCTCTGTTTATTGTTTGCCTTTGCGCTGATGCACATTTTTGGGGTTTCGGCGAACCTGATGAGTTTAGGAGCGATTGACTTTGGCCTGATTGTGGATGGCGCCGTCATCATTGTGGAGTCCATTATTCACCGGCTCCATAGTCATCGAAAAGGAGAGGAATTGAGCCAGCAGGCGATGGATGAGGAAGTGGGTATTTCTGCTAAAGCGATTTTCGGCTCCGCTGCCTTTGGCGTCATCATCATCCTCATTGTTTACCTGCCTATTATGGCGCTGGGTGGAATCGAAGGCAAGATGTTTAGGCCGATGGCGCAGACGGTAAGTTTTGCTATTCTAGGCGCTTTGATTCTTTCGCTGACCTATGTGCCCATGATGTCTGCCTTGTTTTTAAGCAAGAAAATCAGCCACGAAATAACGATTGCGGACCGCATTATGGGATTCTTGTATGGGAAGTACCAGCCCATTATTCACTGGGCGTTGAAGCAGCGTAAGTGGGTGGTGATGGGAGCTTTTGGCCTATTTTCAGCGAGCATTGCACTCTTTATGTCTTTAGGCGGGGAGTTTATCCCGGAATTAAATGAAGGTGATTTTGCGGTGGAAACCTTGTTGCCTACCAATGCTTCTTTATCTCAAAGTATCAAAATCAACACCGCCGCCCAAGCGCTGCTACTGAAGAAATTTCCGACGGAGATTAAGCAAGTGGTGTCTCGAATAGGCGCTTCTGAAATCCCAACCGACCCCATGGGTATCAATTCCTGCGATTTAATTATCCAATTAAAGGATCCATCCGAATGGAAAAATGCCAAAACGCCGGAGGAATTGGAAGCCAAAATGGATAAGGCCTTGGACGTGTATCCAGAAGTGAATTTCGAATTTACACAACCGATTCAGATGCGTTTTAACGAGCTGATCGCGGGAGTGAAATCGGATATTGCGGTGAAGATTTTTGGGGAAGATCTCCAAGAATTGTTTGATCACGCGACCGAAGCCTCTCGTTATATCCGTCAAATCGACGGCGTAGGGGACATCAAAGTCCAGCAAATCGACGGTATTCCGCAATTAGTGGTGAAATACAACCGCGTAAAGATGGCGCAATATGGCTTGAATGTGAACGAGGTAAACTCGGCTATCAAGATGACTTTCGCGGGTGAAACGGCGGGTATCGTGATGGAGGGCGAGAAACGTTTTGACCTCGTGGTCAGAATGGATTCGGTACACCGCCAAGACATTCAAAACCTACGTGAACTTTACATCGACTTGCCGTCTGGCTCGCAAATTCCTTTGCAAGAGGTGGCAGATGTGAGTTATGAAAACGCACCTTTGGAAATCTCACGTGATAACACGCACCGCCGAATCACGATCGGGATTAACGTTCGTGGCCGTGACGTCGAAAGCGTGGTGGCCGATATTCAGAAAGTCATGAAAGATAAAATTGTGTTGCCGGCGGGTTACTATGTGACCTATGGTGGAACGTTTGAGAATTTACAGGCGGCAAAATCGCGTTTGGCTCTAGTGGTTCCGATTGCGTTAGCATTGATTTTCGTCCTCTTGTTTTTTACTTTCCAAAGCTTCTTAGAAGCAGCCATCATCTACCTCGCGATTCCTTTATCGGCGATAGGTGGAATTGTGGCACTTTGGTTGCGTGGGATGCCGTTCTCGGTATCAGCGGGTATCGGATTCATCGCTTTATTCGGTGTCGCGGTGTTAAACGGGATCGTGTTGCTTTCCTTCTTTAAGCAATTAGCGGATGAAGGGTTGAGCGTGGAAGAGCGCTTGAAGAAAGGTTTGGAATTGCGTTTTAGACCGGTGATTATGACCGCGGCGGTGGCCTCTTTAGGTTTCTTGCCTATGGCATTGAGTCACTCCCCGGGTGCGGAGGTGCAGCGGCCATTAGCGACGGTTGTCATCGGTGGTTTGATTACGGCGACGTTCTTAACGCTGGTCGTTATTCCGGTCGTCTACTCAATCGTAATGGGCCGCAGAGAGCAGAAGTTGAAAACTAAAGGCCTAGGGATGATTGTGTTGTTTATCTTGATGTCTTTTAGTTCGTTTGCGGTGACTAAGCCGGAGGCGACTAAGTCACGAAGTGACGACCCATTGACTAAGTCGCGTAGCGACGACCCCCGCCTGTCGCTAAAAGCGTGCCTCACTCGCGCCTCCACGCGCAACGCCCTCCTCGCCACTGGCCTAGCCGACGTAAAAACTGCGGAGGCCTTCATCCAATCCGGAAAGGAATTGCCTAAAGGAACGGTGGATGCGCAATATGGAAAGACGCAGACCTATTACAGCCAGGATTATACGGTGATGGCTTCGCAGAGTATTCCGTGGCCTACTTTGTTGAAGGCGCAGGTGAAGGCCTTGACTTCGGCGAAGGTGTTAAGTGAAAAGCGCTTGAAGATTACGCAGAATTTGGTGGCTTCGAGTGTGAAATTCTATTATTACCAGATTTTAGCACAGCAGAAAAATCTAACGTTCTTAGCTTCACAAGACAGTTTGTATACCCTGATGAGGCGCGCGGCCACGATTAAATTCCAACAAGGCGAGACGAATCGCTTGGAATTGATGGCGGCGGAAACGCGTTTGCGGGAGTTTCAACAGAAGCGAATTGCGCTGGAAGCGGACCAAAAGACGGCCTATCAAAATTTGGCTTACTGGATTAATGAACCAGGCGAATTCGAGATCGAAGGGAAGGAATCGCTGGCCATGGAATCAGGAGCTGCGGGTCTAGATTTGTCTAAAAATCCGACCATCGAACTTCTGTCTGAGCAGGTAGAGCACGGAAAATTATTGACGGCGGTCGAAAGAGAACGATTGAAGCCGGATCTGAGAATCGGGGTGACGACGCAGAGTATTGAAAATGTAGGGGGCCAAAACTTCGTGCAGGCAGGCCTGGCGATACCAATCTTTGGCAAAGGTCAAAAAGCAAAAATTGCCTCAGCGAAATTGCAAGAGGAGGCTTTTGTCAGCCAAAAAATCCAAGCCGAGTCCGCCTTACAAACGGATTACAAAAATGCGGAGGCAGCGGTCGCGAAATACCGGGCGAGTTTAGCTTACTATACAGCTACAGCCTTGCCTCAAGCGGCTTTGCTGGAGAAGACTGCGCTGAAATCGTACCAGCAAGGGGAAATCGAATACGTCGAGATGTTACAAAATACGCAGCAGGCTTGGCAGATTCGCGAAAGTTATATTCAAGAAGTCAACGCCTACAACCAGGCGATTATCACACGTCAAACACTCATTGGAAATGAATAAGATATTTAAATTTGCAGCGCTATGCCTTGTATTCAGCGTAGCCGCTTGCTCGAAAAAAGAAGAGGCCACCACGGAAGCTCCGGTGACCGAAATTAAATTAAGCGCGGAACAGAAGACAAACGCGGGTATCGAATTTGGTACATTAGAAGATCGCGAAATGTCCACGGAAGTAAAATGCACGGGTGTGGTCGATGTGCCGCCGGTATCTTTGGCATCCATCTCGATCCCGATTGCGGGTTACGTGAAAACGACCTACGAATTGCTTCCGGGCAAAAAAGTGTCAAAAGGCCAGGCCTTAGCGACCTTGACTTCGCTTGATTTCATCCAAATGCAGCAAGAATACTTGCAGGCTTTGTCATCCCAGACCTTTATGAGTTCAGAGAAATCGCGTCAGCAAGTGTTGACAAACGAGGAAGTGGGATCGAAGAAGAAATTGCAGCAGTCGGAGGCAGATTTAGGAAATGTGAATGCGCAAGTGAAGGCTTTGGGATTGAAATTAGAGGTCTTAGGCTGTGACTTGAAATCGCTGGCGAAAGGAAATCTGAGCTCTGTTTTGACCTTGCGTTCGCCCATCGACGGGTATATCCAAGACCAGTTTTTAGCGATTGGGAAATACGTGACGCCGTCTGACGTCTTGATTAAGGTCGTAGGAATGGCGGATAAGCACGTGGAATTGAAGGTTTTTGAGAAGGATTTGGCCAAATTAAACATCGGTCAAACCATCGAATTCGAATCAGAGGGAGAAAAAGCTGTCGCCAAAATCTTCCTCATCGCCCCACAAGTGGATTTAACCAACCGCACAACATCCGTTCACGGACACTTCGCAAACAAGTCCGATGAGAAGAACTTCACGGTAGGTCAATTCGTGAGCGCGCGCATCGAAGTAGGCACCCAAAAAATCCCTAGCATTCCGCAAGCTGGTCTTGCCCGCGTGGGAAAAGGGGGCTTCATCTACGTAGAAATGGCGAACGGCGCGATGGCACAAGTGCCTGTGGAGATTTTGAGCTCCACACCGGAATTCGCGGGTATCAAATTATTGAAGGAATTACCGGCGGGTAAGGTGGTAACGAAAGGTGCGTCTGCTTTAGAGGCCATTTTCGCGAAAGATTAATCTACTAATCCTGACCAAACTGTATAATCGGCCCATCCTGCAGGTGGGTCGATTTTTTTGTCAAAAATCCCGAAAATAGTCGACCCCGATCCGCTCATCGCGGCATAAGTTGCACCCAAGGTATACATCTCCTCTTTCAAAGAGGCTAAGACAGGATAATGCGGGAAGATGCTCTTCTCGAAGTCATTCGAGATCGTCTCTTTCCAATCCGTTTTCAAAATGGCCTTGCGCAGATCTACCGGAGCTTTTGCTGGCGTCACACCTGCATAGGCTTGCGCCGTAGAGATGCCCACTGCCGGGTATAATAACACGAGAAACTTCCCTTTTAGGCTCACTTCGATAGGGCTTAGTTGATCCCCTTTTCCTTTGCCAAAAGCCGCCTGATTCGACAGGAAAAACGCACAGTCGCTGCCTAATTTAGTCGCATAGGGTTGTAAATCTTCGTTTGTTAAAGGCAATTGAAATAGGTCTCTCAAGCCCATCAACGTAAATGCCGCGTCAGAGGATCCGCCACCTAAACCCGCTCCCATGGGGATGATTTTGTGCAGGTGAATGTGCACAGGGGGCATTGGATGGTCTTTGCGCAATAGCTCATAAGCCTTGTAGCACAGGTTATCTTCGATAGCGCCAGCGATGTCTAGGCCTGAGGAGCTGAAAGTAAATTCCCCTTCTGAAGGCGTAATCTCGAGCACATCCGTCCAAGGCACGGGAAAGAAACAGGTCTCCAAGTCGTGGAACCCGTCCTTGCGCTTCTTCGTGATGTACAAGCCTATATTAATCTTCGCATGCGGAAATAAAACCATATTAATCTTCTAAAGAGTTGCCTATCCAGCTGAAACGAACCCATAATCCAATGAAGAATAGGATGAGCGCAATTTCTGCAAATAGGTAAGAAAGGGAGATGTGCTCTTCCCAAGTAACCGTTTTGACCACGGAGGCCTCCATTTTATCAATTTCTTGGAAAATCTGTTGCAAAGCCTGGCCGTTCGTCGCCCGGAAGAATTTCCCTTTGGTGATGGTTGCGATTTCGCGCAAGGTCGTTTCATCCACGGGGTCAACGCTCGGCTGAAGGCTTCCTACGGCGATGGTATAGACTTTAATGTTGAAATTCTTCGCCAGTTCTGCGGAGGTAACCGGGTCGAGATTTCCTGCGGTATTGTTTCCATCAGATATCAGGATACTGATTTTCTTGGGGTTTTCTGAGTCGCGGATTTGGTTAATACTCATCCCTAAAGCATCACCTAGGGCCGTCCCTTCTTCCACGATTTGATTCGTTTGGAATTGCTTCAATTGATGCAATAAAAAGGCGGTATCCGTGGTGATGGGGCTCGCTAAATAAGGAGCGCCTGCGAAAGCGATGAGCGAAATGGGATCGTGGCTCCGCTGGCGGATGAATTCCTTGCCCATTGTTTTAGCGGTTTCTAAGCGACTGGGGCTAATATCCCGCGTCTGCATCGAGGAGGAGATGTCCAAAGCCAGTGCGATATCAATTCCTTCCACCTGCTTTTTCTGGTGCTTGATCACGCGGTAGGGACCAGCCGCCACGATGATGACCGAGGAAATACACAAGATCTGAATGACCATAGGGACATAACTCAATAGGAGAGATATCCGGTTTTGTTGCAAAGGGACAGAAAGTGATAATTCTAGTCTTGGCTGGTTGCCGCGTTGGCGTAAATACTTGATGAAGTAGACAATGAAGGGCCAAATCAAGCCATACAAAAACAAGCTATTCTCCCACTCGAAGGTGAAGAAAGCCTGGATTTGGTGCCATGAATACAGCGGATTAAACTTCATTGTTCTGGATCTTTTCCTGTTCTATTTCGTATAAATTCGTCGCCAAAGCCTCTAAATACTGTACGGACTCTGTCGTATTCTTAGAGAAGTTTCCGCCATAAATAGCCGAATCCATCTCATTTAATACCTTTTCCATTGCCTCGTCTGCTAAATTATCGAGCATTTCCTTCGAAGTAAACGTCGTAAAAGGCAATTGTGTTAATTGCTCCACGTATTTCTTCCAGCCGGAAAAGGCCCGCTCCAGATTCAATAATCCCACCGGAGTTCTTGCCACCTGCCTCGCATAACGCTGGAAAGTCCGCCTAAACTCGCGGTGACGTCGCCACAGTAAGTAGCGTTTGAATAGTTTAGTAATGGCTTTTCCAAAAATCCAGTAAATCAAACCCGCCAAAATCAACAAGCTAATTCCCGCCGCAAACACGTTTTTCAAATCCGTTTTAGGGCTGAGCGGCTGGATGGGAATGCTTTGATATAAAGAATCCAAATCAATCTGCTCCGGATGTGGCAACAAACGCTTCAAATGCACGCTATCCACCACCGGATAAATGATCGTGCAATCGGGCTCCTGAAGCAGGTAAATAGGTATTTGGAGCTTTTGAACAGGTGCTAAATTAAATAATCGCAAGGTGTAAACGGCGGAATCCAAGGACCCTGAAGCCGTCGTCTTCGTCGCAAAAAACTCGCGTTTCACGGTCTCAAAGGCCCCAAAATTCTGGTTCGCATTCGGAAAAAATACCTCCTGGTCCTTCGGATGACGCACATACAAGGAATAGTGGATGGGCTGTCCGATAACCACCGAATCCTCCTGAAACTTCCCTTTAATGATGAATGGCGTCTCTTGCATTAGCGTCTGGCATTAAAAAGTTTGACTAATGCCGGGACGAAATCCTCGCCCGAACGCAATTCCACGTAATCCGCATGCCATTTCTTGCACATTTCCTTCAATTCTGTGCCGCGGTTTTTCACCTGCTGCTGAAGCAATTGCTTGAATCCACGCGTCGAAGTATTGACCCAAGTCGTCCGCTTTCTTTCCGGATCGTAAATGGGGATGATGCCCATGGAGGGCAATTGAATCTCTTGTTGATCGAGCGTATGCAGCACGACTAAATCGTGTTTCAAGGCTGCAGCGCGCAATAAATCTTCGTAACCTTCATCGATAAAATCGGATAAAACGAATAAAAGACTCTTGCGTTTTAAGGTTTGCAAAGCGAAGGTTAATCCCGCCTTTAGGTCCGTGGCCGTATTCTCTGGCTCGACTCTAAAAAGCTCCGAAATCACTTTGTATCCGTGCTTTTTGCCCATCGCCGGGGGCATGTATTTCTCGTTTTTGTCGCTGAAGCAAACAAAGCCGAGGTGACTCGCCTCTTGGATAGCGGCAAAGGCTAACACGCCAGCCACTTCCTTCAAGGTCTTGATTTTGCTATTTCCGCGTCTTCCCACCGTGCCTGAGGCACTGACGTCGATTAAAAAGAAAACGGTTTGTTCTTTTTCCTCTTTGAAAAGCTTCACAAAAGTCCCGTGACCCTTCGATGAGGTGTTCCAGTCAATGTGCCGCACATCGTCTCCATAATGGTACTGGCGTAGGTCACTAAACTCTAAGCCCGATCCCTTAAAGACGGAGGAGAAATTTCCATGCATTTGTGTGTTAATCGCTTTTCTAATGCGTATTTCCAGCTGAACGACATGGGTCAGGAAGGCTTTGATGTCCATATCCACGAGACTAAATTACCTATTTTTTACCCAATCTGAATGAAATGAGCTAAAAGCTTTCTAATTTACGGGTATATTTACAAGATGAAAAAGGTCTGTTTATTGCTTTTCTTGGCTCTGAGTGTGTTTGGATTCTACTCGTGCACGAGTGAATCAGAGAACAACCGATTAGAGCAGGAGCAGATGGCACAGGTTTTGGCAGATATCCACATCGATGAGGCTACCATCCAAAATATGCACGTGGGCAATTCCGATACGGCCTTAGTTCTCTACCACGAATTATCGAAGCAGACTTTGAAGAAATGCGGTCTTGATTCTACCCAAGTAGCCAAAAGCCTAGGTTCCTATGTCAAAGATCCCGCCGCTTTTGTCAAATTATATACCCGGGTGAATGAAATTATCGAGGAGCGCCAGAAAAAAGCAGCGGCTAAAAAACCCGTCGCAGAAAAACCATGAGATCGCTTCTTCTTTTATTATTGTGTATTAATCTAATCGCTATGGGGCAATCGCCTGTAATTCAAGGACATCGAGGCTGCAGAGGTCTGTATCCGGAAAACTCCCTACCCGCGTTTCAACATGCGTTAGAGATGGGGGTGACGGTACTTGAAATGGACGTGTGTCTTTCTGCTGACGGACAGGTCTACGTTTCGCATGAGCCGTATATGAACCCTTTGTATGCGTCGTTTCCGAATGGTTCACCCGTGAAAGATGCGTCGATCAATTTATACCAAAAGACCTATGCCGAAATTAAGTCTTTCGACGTAGGCTCTCGCGGAAACAAGCTCTTTCCAGAGCAAACGCACGTCGCTACTTTTAAACCTTTGCTTTCCGAAGTCTTAGCCTTAGGGGAGGCCTTCGCACATAAAACGGGTCGTACTATTTATTATAATATCGAGATCAAGTCCGAACCCTCCGAATACGGTAAATCACAACCGGCGACGGTAAAGGAATTCGCGGATCGTGTGTGGGGAGTGATTTCAGCCTACATTTCGCCAGCTTCTTTGATTTTGCAAAGTTTTGATTTTGCCGTACTGCACTACTGGAAAACGGCCATTCACCAAGGGCGCATTTCTGCTTTAGTAGAGCAGGAGAGCCCTGAGCAGATGCTTTCATCGCTGGGTTTTGTGCCGGAGATTTTCAGTTCCTCACATAAATATCTGACGAAAGAGCAGATTGATTTTTGTCATGCACGCGGTATGCAAGTCATTCCTTGGACCATCAATACGACGGCAGAGATGCAGAAATTCAGCGATTGGCAGGTGGACGGTATCATTACCGATTATCCTAACCGTGCACCTCAATTCCTAAAACCCTAAACATGTCCTTGTTTAATGAGACTTTGTTGTGGTTCATGAAGCGGCGGATGCCGCGGATTGAGGCGATGTACGAACGGCCTTTGGAACTACAAGAACACATGTTGCAGGGCTTATTGTCTCATGGCCGCTCGACCGAATGGGGGGCGAAACACGGCTACCAAGACATCAGCAATTACGAGAGATTCAAACAGCAAGTTCCCATTTCTACTTACGAGGAGATATTTCCCTACATCGATCGGATGATGCAAGGAGAACAAAATATTTTGTGGGATACGCCCATAAGCTGGTATTCGAAGTCTTCCGGTACCACGAATGCCCGCAGTAAATTCATTCCAGTCTCGAAGGAGTCGCTCGAGGAATGCCACATGATGGGCGGGAAAGATATGATTACGTTGTTAGCGGCTAATAAGCCAGATACGAAAGTTTTTGAGGGTAAAGGCCTGTCCATTGGGGGGAGTTTATCTGAAAGTCCGGTGAATTCGAGCATGCTGATGGGCGATGTGTCGGCGGTGGTGATGAAGAACCTGCCTATTTGGGCGCAAATTATACGCACGCCTTCGCTCGATGTGGCGCTGATGGGGGATTGGGATCAGAAGATCGAGAAGATGGCGATCGAGACGTCGAAGGAGAATGTGACGAGTATTTTGGGTGTGCCTACGTGGACGCTCGTGTTGATTGAGAAGATTTTAGAGATTACGGGGAAGAAGTCGATTTTGGAGGTTTGGGAGAATTTTGAGTTTATGATTCATGGGGCGGTGGCTTTTGGGCCCTACCGGGAGTTGTTTAAGAACCAAATTTTTCCGTCTTCGCAGGTCGGATTTTTAGAGATATATAATGCGTCTGAAGGGTTCTTCGGGATTCAAGATGATCTGTCCAAACCCGATGAGATGCTCCTCATGCTCGATTACGGCATTTTCTATGAGTTTATTCCGATGAGCGAGGAGGGGGAAGAGGCGAACACCATCGTTTCTTTAAGCCAGGTGGAGGTAGGCGTAAACTACGCGATGGTCATTTCGACGAACGCGGGTTTGTGGCGCTACAAGATCGGGGATACCGTGAAGTTTACGTCGGTTAGTCCGTATCGCATTAAGATTTCAGGAAGAACGAAGCATTTTATTAATGCCTTCGGGGAAGAGTTGATCATCGAGAATGCGGAGACAGCCGTCGCGCGCGCTTGCGCCGCGACCCAGGCAGAGATCAAGGATTATACGGCGGCTCCAGCCTTTATGAACGAGGGTAAAAATGGGCACCACGAATGGGTGATCGAATTTTCAAAAGCCCCAAAAGATTTTCGTACCTTTGCACAAATTTTAGACCAAACGCTTCGCGAGCAAAACTCGGATTACGATGCGAAAAGGTCTTATGATTTAGTGCTTGGCCCTCCTTTGGTCCATATCGCCCCAGCCGGAACATTCCACAACTGGATGCGGGAACGAGGGAAATTAGGCGGCCAACACAAAGTTCCGAGGTTAAGTAACCACCGGGAATTTTTAGAAGGAGTCAAGGCTCATTTTTAATCAAAACAAGCTATGTCGTTAAAATTAACTATCGAGAATGGTATCAAAGATGCCATGCGTGCGAAAGACGCGGACCGTTTACGTGCATTACGTGCGATCAAATCCATGATTCTTTTGGAAGAAACTTCGGGTTCTAGCGCTGACGGTTTAAGCGCAGACGCAGAGATGAAAATCTTAATGAAAGCAGCGAAACAACGCCGCGATTCGTTAGAAGTCTATGTAGCTCAAAACCGCCCAGACTTAGCCGAAAAAGAACAAGCGGAATTAGCGATCATCGAAGAATTCTTGCCTAAGCAATTGTCTGACGCTGAATTAACGTCTAAAATCACCGAAATCATCGCTGCTGTAGGCGCTACGAGTCCAGCCGATATGGGGAAAGTGATGGGCGCTGCTTCGAAGCAATTAGCTGGATTAGCAGACGGTAAAGCCATCTCGGCGAAAGTGAGTGAATTATTAAAGAAATAAGTTTGGAAAAGAAGGTCGCGATACGGAATCTAAGTTTTGAACAGCTGAAAGCAGAGATGCTCGCAGTCGGAGAACCCGCGTTCCGGGCTAAGCAGGTGTACGAGTGGATTTGGAAGAAGGCTGCCCGCAGTTTCGACAGCATGGGAAACATTCCCAAGACGACGCGCGAGTGGCTATCCGAGAAATTCTCTCTCCAAATCGTGACCACCGCGGAGGCGCAGTACAGCTCCGATCGCACCATCAAATCCAGCTTTCAATTACACGATAACAACCTCGTGGAGGGAGTGTTAATTCCTACCCGCGAACGCGTGACGGCCTGCGTTTCCTCCCAAGTGGGATGTTCGCTTACCTGCAGCTTCTGTGCGACGGGGTACATGGACCGCAAGCGTAATCTGGAGTCCTTCGAGATCTATGATCAGGTCGTTTTGATCCGCGATCAGGCACAAGAAAAATACGGTCAAGCACTGACGAACATCGTTTACATGGGGATGGGCGAACCGCTGCTGAACTACGCGAATGTGTTAAAATCCATCGAGCAGATTACTTCGCCAGAGGGTTTAGGGATGTCGCCACGCCGCATTACGGTGTCTACGGCGGGTATCGCTAAGATGATCCAAAAGCTAGGCGACGATCAGGTGAAGTTCAATCTAGCCCTTTCCTTGCACGCCGCGAACGATACGAAGCGGAACCAGATCATGCCCATTAACGAGAGCAATACCTTGCAGGTCTTAAAGGCCGCGCTTTTGTATTTCTTCGAGAAGACGGGCAACGAAATCACCCTCGAATACATCGTCTTTAACAAGTTCAACGACACCCTGGAGGACGCACGTGAATTGTATGAGTTTGCCAAAGGCATCCCGTGCAAAATCAACCTCATCGAATACAATCCGATTGCTCAATCTTCTTTCGTGAATGCGGAGGCAGATGCGATCGCGAAATTCTCAGCGTACTTAGAGAGCAAACGTATGATTGTGAATATCCGCCGCTCCCGCGGACGCGATATTGACGCGGCTTGTGGCCAGCTTGCCGGCAAAAAAGCCCCATTAGATGCCTAATACGATGTTTCCCATCTTCTTGAAAATGGATCAAATCCAGACCTTGGTCGTAGGAGGAGGGAACGTAGCCTTAGAAAAGGCATCCGCGATTTTGCGCAATTCACCGGAGGCAAACTTGACTTTAGTGGCGCCCTTTTTTCGCCCGGAGACGATCGAATACTTACAGGATTTTCCACAAGTGAAGCTACATGAGCGTGCGTTTCAACCTTCCGATTTAGCTGGTTTAGACTTAATTATTTGCGCCACGGATTCTCCCGCTTTACACGCGGAAATCAAAGCTTTAGCTGCAGCCCAGCACTTACTTTGTAATGTGGCAGATACGCCGCCTTTGTGTGATTTTTATTTAGGGTCGATTGTTCAGAAAGGCGATTTGAAGATTGCGATCTCGACGAATGGAAAATCGCCTACTTTGGCCAAAAGAATCAGAGCCTTCCTCGAGGATGTGATTCCTGAGGACGTTCAAACCTCCCTCGAACAATTAGAGGCAGCCCGTAAAACATTAAAGGGTGACTTTCAAGAGAAAATCACCCAATTAAATGAACTAACTAAGAATCTAATTTTTCGCAAGAAGGACTAGTCGTCGATCTTCGCTGTCTCCAACGTGGGCACTAAAGTGTAAATAATCAACCAGGCTAACACGTACGCACTTCCACATAGCAAGAAGATGATGTTATAACCGTCGTTAATATTACCTAGTAACTTATATTTATCAAGCAGGGAACCTACGATCATCGGGAAGAAAATACCCCCCACAGACCCAGCCATTCCCCCGATTCCGATCACAGAACTCACCGCTTTCTTCGGGAACATATCCGTCGCGATCGAGTAAATATTCGCGCTCCACGCCTGGTGTGCCGCAGCAGCTAAGGAAATCAATCCCACCGCTTGCCAAATAGTATCACAATAACGCGCTAACATGATAGGCACCACCGCAATCGCAAAGCTGAACATTGACCACTTGCGCGCCTTGAATGACGGCCAGCCTTTGTTAATTAAATAACCAGACAACCAACCACCGCCAATACTTCCAATCGTCGTCGCCGTATAGACAATGATTAATTCTAAACTAGGCTTCTTCAAGTCTAAGTGGAAGCGCTCCGAGAAGTACGAGGGCAACCAGAAAAGGAAGAACCACCAGATAGGATCCGTGAACATTTTGCCAAAAAAGAAGGCCCAAGTCTGCTTAAATCCAAATAATTTACTCCAGCGAACCGGCGTCACATTATCATCCTTCTCCTCCATATCCGCGTGGATATAGTCGAATTCTGCTTTCGATAAAGACTTGTGCTTTGAAGGCACCTCATAGTAAAACCACCAAAAAATCAACCAAATAAAACCGATCGCCCCGGTCGCAATAAAGGCCATTTCCCAACCATAAACGCCTAAAATCCAAGGCACCATAATCGGTGCAGCCACCGCTCCAATATTCGCTCCAGAATTAAAGATACCCGTCGCTAGCGCGCGTTCGTTTTTAGGGAACCATTCCGCCACGGTCTTAATCGCTGCGGGGAAGTTTCCCGCCTCGCCTAAACCTAATAAACCGCGCATGAACGCGAAACTCATCGTGCCAGTTGAAAGTGCATGCAACATCGCCGCAATACTCCACACCACAATCGAAATAGAATAACCTAATTTTGTGCCGATTCGGTCTATAATCCCGCCAAAACCCAATAAACTAATCGCATAGGCCGCTTGGAAAGTGATCACAATGTTCGAATAATCTGTTTCAGACCAGTCAAATTCTTTTTCCAAGACCGGTTTCAATAAGCCGATCACCTGGCGGTCTAGGTAGTTAATCGTCGTCGCGAAAAATAGCAATGCGCATATTTTCCAGCGGTACTTTCCAATTGTTTCCATATTACAGTTCGTGATAGGTTTTGATCAGGTTAGCGATCGTGTTTGATATAGAGGTATAGTCTTGTTTTTGAATTAAGTCAGCCGGGAATAATTGAGATCCCATGCCCACGGCTGCAGCACCCGCGCCAAACCAGGTTTTTAAACTTTCGCGGTTCGGTTCCACTCCGCCCGTTACCATGATTTTCGTCTTCGGCATAGGGCCTTGAATCGCTTTCACGAAAGCGGGTCCTACCACGTTGCCTGGGAAGATTTTCACGTATTTTGCGCCTAAAATTTCTGCGTTGCGAATCTCCGTCAAGGTCATCGTGCCTGGCATCCAAGGAATGTTGTGTTTCGCACAAACCTCGCCTACGGAAGCCGTGGTGAAGGGTTGCAACATAAAGTCAGCGCCCATTTCGATGAATTCAGTCGCCTGTTTTGCATCGTAAATCGTACCGATTCCCAATACTAAATCCGGGCATTCTTTCTCACAGAAGTCGATTAGTTTCGCAAAGATGGCTGGAGCCGCCTCACCACGGTTCGTGAATTCAAAAACGCGAATTCCGCCGTCGTAGCAGGCTTTCAAGACGTTTTGGGCGATCGTTTGATCGGCATTGAAAAATAAAGGAACGATAGGCGTTTCCGCTAATCGAGAGTACACTATATCTGCTGAATTTCTAGCCATGATTATCTTTTTAGTCGTCCGGTGATATCGCCACCCATGACGGTTTCAATTTCGTCTAGGTTGGATAAATTAATATCCCCTTCGATCGTGTGTTTTAATGCGGAAGCCGCTACCGCAAAGGCCAAAGACTTCGCCTCATCGCCGTAAACCAAGTTCCCGTAGATATATCCAGCCATAAATGCATCTCCTCCGCCGATGCGATCGACGATTTGAGAGATTTCTACGGTATCGGATTTGATGACTTTCGAGCCATCAAAGGAGGTGGCTGACAAAGTATTTTGAGACGCAGAAATCTGGCCTCTTTTCGTATTAATAATCTTTTTCAAGTTAGGAAAACGTTCCTTAATCTGAATACAGATGTCATGCCAGCCACTTTTTGCACGGCCATCCGGTACGATGTCTAGGATATCCTCTGCATCCGCTTTCCCACACACGATAATATCACATTGTGCAATCAAATCAGGCATTACTTCTTTGACTGATTTACCATATTGCCAAAGGTTCTTTCGGTAATTAACATCCGCCGAAATCGTCAACCCCTGTGCTCTTGCTTCTTTCAATGCCGCAGTTAACGCAAGCGTTGCTGCTTCTGAAATCGCTGGCGTAATGCCCGTCCAATGGAACCAACCTGCTCCGTTGAAAATTTCTTTCCAATTAAAATCTGCTGGATTTAAGTTAGCGAAAGCAGAATCAGCGCGGTCATACGTCACTTTGCTCGGGCGCATCGCTGCCCCAAACTCCACGAAATACAAACCTAAACGACCTTCTTTATACGCCGTATGCGACATATCCACGCCTACTTGGCGGTAATAGCCGGTGGCTGCTTTGCCTAATTCGTTGTTTGGGAAACAAGTCACGTGTTCCGCCGGGATTCCGATGTGAGCTAAACTGCCCGCCACGTTTGCCTCGCCGCCACCATAGGTAATGTTCAACGACTGTGCTTGGGTAATGCGTCCGTAGCCCGCAGGGCTTAAACGACCCATAATTTCCCCAAAAGTGATAACCTTCTTCATTAATTCTCGAAATTAAAAAATCCTGCCGCGTTGTTATAGGAGATGTCTTGTACCAGCTTGCCTAACCAAGCAATATCCGCCGGCAATTCGCCATTTTCCACATCTGCGCCCAGTAAATTACACAAGATTCTTCTAAAATACTCATGTCTTGGGAACGAAAGGAAACTTCTGGAGTCCGTTAACATCCCCACAAAGTGGCTCAACATGCCCATATTGGATAAGGCGTTGATCTGCTTTTCCATGCCGTCTTTTTGGTCCATAAACCACCACCCCGACCCGAATTGCATCTTTCCTACAATCGTCCCATCTTGGAAATTACCCGTCATCGTCGCTAACAATTCGTTATCGCGTGGATTCAAATTATAGAGAATCGTCTTTGCTAATTGATTCGTCGAATCTAAGTGATTTAAGAATTTCGACAAAGGCCGCGCCTGCTCAAAATCTCCAATCGAATCAAATCCCGTATCAGGTCCTAAAGTGCCTAACAGACGGTCATTGTTATTGCGAATCGCCCCCAGGTGGAATTGTTGCGTCCAACCTTTGGCATGATCTAAATGCGCAAAATACACCAGCATCGCTGATTTAAACTGCACTTTCTCTTTCTGATTAATCGTTTTCCCGGTCATTAATCGCTCAAAAATGTGCGCGATTTCCTGTTCCGTATAGTCATCCGCGTAAATCTGCTCTAATCCGTGATCACTTAAACGACATCCCACGGAATGGAAGAAATCGTGTCTCGCCGCAATCGCCTTCTTGTAATCCGCTAAGCTCTGAATCTCCATATCAGCCGCAGCCGCCAATGAATTCACATACTCCACGAAAACGATTTCATTATCTACGCCCATCGCTTTATCCGGACGAAACGTAGGTAAGACTTTGATCGCAAATCCACTCGCCTTGATTTGTTTATGATAAGCCAAATTATCGATCGGATCATCCGTCGTACAAAGTGCTTTCACGTTCATCTTTAACAATAAGTTGCGCACAGAAAATGCAGGAGTGCGTAATAGAGCATTGCACTGATCGTAAATGCGCTTTCCACTTTCTGCGTTCAATAATTCCGTAATCCCGAAATAACGCTGTAACTCCAAATGAGTCCAGTGATATAAAGGATTACGCATCGTGTAAGGTACCGTTTCTGCCCATTTCAAGAATTTCTCTTCGTCAGATGCATTTCCCGTGATGTATTTTTCATCCACCCCATGTGCGCGCATCGCACGCCATTTATAATGGTCGCCGGCAAGCCAGATTTGGGAAACGTTATCGAATTGCTTATCCTCCGCGATTTGCTCCGGGATCAAGTGATTGTGGTAATCAATAATGGGCATCTGCGCCGCATACTGATGGTACAAAGTTTGCGCCGTCTCGGACTGCAACAAGAAATCTTTATCTAAAAACGCTTTCATAGTATGTCGTTTAATCTATTCGGTAGTCAGTAATCAGTAGACAGTATCCAGTCCGGAGGGATTGAGTCCGGAGGAATCATTTACCATTCACCATTTACCACTTACCATTTTAAATATACTTCATAACCCCCTCCACAAATCCAGGAACCGCCGTTAAATCCGTTCCCCATAAATCCGTATTGGATAATACTTTCTTCAAGTCAAAATCTTTCCAAGCCTCGTAGAAATACGGTGCATAGTCGCATTGGATAGGGTAGGCCTCTCCGTTGCTATCGCCATAGTATTTTCCATCTTCTTCTTTCACCGCGTGCATAAATTGCAAGTAGGCTGCGAAGCCCATGCAGAAAAGTTCAGGAGCCTTGCCAAAGTCTTTAGCATAATTAATCAACAAGGGCACATTGCGCATCCGCATTTTGGTCGTGTATTGCACTGTAATGTCGATCAATTTGTGGTTAATGAACGGATTACGGAAACGGTCTAACACCGAACGTCCGAAGCGATCAGCTACCTTGAAATCCATTTTATACGGGATGCCCAGCGCTAATTCGCTCAGCATTAAGTTCATTATCAATTTGCTTAAATAGCCGTTTGCCATCACATCTTTTACGAGACGGAAACCTAGTAAAAAGGACATTCCACATAGCAAAGTGTGCGTTCCATTCAATAAGCGTAATTTCAATTCGCGGTATATTTCAATATCTTCGGCAATAATCACCCCTTTATCTGCTGGGGCAAAGGATAGCACCTCTTTTACTTTGGCCCCTCCTTGAATCGCCCACAGGCTATACACCTCGGAAATGATCAGTAAGGAATCTTCATAACCTAATTGCGCGCAAATTTCCGCATTCGTCGCCGCATCCGGACTGCCCGGAACGATGCGATCCACTAAGGAATTACAGAAGTGATTCGCCGTTTCTAACCAAGTCACAAACTCCGCAGATAAACCGTGGTCCGCGGCTAATTTCAAGACAATGCCTTTCAACACATCTCCGTTGTTGATAATTAATTCCGTAGGAACAATGACCATTCCTGCGGCAGCAGATCCAGCGAAATGCGTGAAACGTGCGTGCAAGAACGCCAATAATTTAGCAGGGAAAGAACTAGGGCAACCATTCGCGATTGGATCATTAGCTACATAGGTGATCCCTACTTCTGTCGTGTTCGAAAGGATGATTTGCATCTCCTCGCTTTTCGCGCATTCGATGATTTTATCCCAGTCCTTCGAAGCAGTAATCGTACGTGAGATGGAGGAATTGATGATATGCTCTTCTTTGGCCACACCCTCATCGATTCCCTTGATGCAATGCGTATACAAACCATCTTGTTCATCGAAGGCATCTGCGCCTCCTTTAGTCGTCGATTTTACGACCACCACGCGACCCTTAAAAATTCCTGCACGGTTCGCTTTGTCGATATAAAAATCGCAAAGTCCGCGTTGCAAGACTCCCGTCCCAAATTGCAGGACTTTCTCCGGATACGTAAATATCTCCGGCGATGGAACTTGTAAAGCAATAGAAGATTGAAGTTTGCCTGACTCCAGGAATTTTTTAGATAAGCGCATAGTAATTCTAATTTCCTTTAAAAGGCAAAAATCCCACCTTTTTACCTGATTTTCAGCTAAAAAAATGGGATTAAATGACCTAAAACGTTTACGCTTCGCCTATGGGGCCGTTATAATTCATCGGGAATTGGAAACCGGCGGCATCCCCTTCTTTCATAATAGGGCCAAAGGCCTCTTCGTACTTCTGAATATTCTCTTGTAGCGCCTGCATTAAGCGGTAAGCGTGGTCTGGAGTCATCACAACTCTCGACTTTACTTTGGCCTTAGGAAGGCCCGGAAGGATGCGAATAAAGTCCATCACAAATTCCGATGGGCTATGCGCGATGAGCGCTAAATTCACATAATGACCTTCTGCCATTTCTTCTGGAAGCTCGATATTGAGTTGATTTTCTTCTGAGGGGTTTTCCATATTTCTGTTGGGATAAAAAATAAACCCCCGAACTTAAGAAAAGCCGGGGGTCTATTCAAATGAATCGACAAATTAGTTTGCAGCTTCTACTTTTTCTTTCGCTTCAGCGATTTCTGCAGCTTCTTTCTTCGCTTCCATGGCTTTTAGCTCATCTTTTGATGTCACTAAAATGTCTTTGTAGCGACGAAGACCTGTACCTGCTGGAATCAAGTGACCTACGATAACGTTCTCTTTCAAGCCGTCTAGCGTATCCACTTTCGCGCGAATCGACGCTTCAGAAAGTACTTTCGTAGTTTCCTGGAACGACGCAGCGGAGATGAATGATTCCGTTCCTAACGACGCTTGCGTGATACCTTGTAAGTTAGAAGAAGAAACGGCTGCTTGCGCATCACGTACCTTCATTAACTTCATATCTCTACGCTTTAACGAAGAGTTCTCATCACGTAAAGCACGAGCAGAAAGAATCATACCTGCTTTGTACTTCTCAGAATCTCCAGCGTCAGTGATCACTTTCTGATCTAAGATCAAGTCGTTCTCGTGACGGAATACGAAACGATCTACGTTTTGACCTTGTAAGAATTGGGTATCACCTGGCTCTAAAATCTGAACTTTTTGCATCATTTGGCGAACGATACACTCGATGTGCTTATCATTGATCTTCACACCTTGTAGACGGTATACGTCTTGGATTTCGTTCACTAAGTATTCTTGTACCGCTGTAGGTCCTTTGATCTTCAAGATATCTGAAGGTGTGATAGCACCATCAGAAAGTGGAGAACCTGCACGCACGAAGTCATTATTTTGTACTAAGATGAATCGTGTCAAAGGTACTAAGTAACGACGTTCAGCTCCTTCTTTCGGTGTCACGATAATCTCCCGATTACCACGCTTGATAATACCGTAAGAAATTACCCCATCAATCTCCGTTACTACGGCTGGATTCGATGGATTACGTGCTTCGAATAATTCCGTTACACGTGGAAGACCTCCCGTAATGTCACGTGTTTTACCTGCCGCACGAGGAATCTTAGCGATAATTTGACCCGCTTTGATTTTATCTCCTTCGTCGATCGCTAAACGCGCACCCACTGGAACGTTATATACTAAATCTTCTTTACCTTTTGCTTTCACTAATACGGATGGGTTCTTTGTCTTATCTTTCGATTCTACAATGACCTTCTCACGCATACCTGTTTGCTCATCCGCTTCCTCCTTGTAGGTATTGTTTTCTTCGATTGCCTCGAATTCAATTTTACCTTCAGCTTCTGAAAGGATTACCGCATTGTATGGATCCCAAGCACAGATTTCATCTCCTTTTTTCACCGCTTGGCCTTCCTTAACGCGTAAGAATGAACCATAAGGAATGTTAGAAGAGATCAATATTTGTTTGTTCGCTGGGTTCACAATTTGAACCTCACCTGAACGACCCATCACGATTTCTACCGGATTTCCTTCCGCATCTGTAGAGCTTACAGAACGAACCTCTTCGAAGTTGATCACCCCGTCAAATTTCGCTTTAACGCTCGCATCTAAGGAAACGTTTTGGGCTGTACCACCCACGTGGAACGTACGTAACGTTAACTGAGTACCTGGCTCACCAATCGATTGAGAGGCAATTACACCTACCGCTTCTCCTAAGTTTACCATCGCAGCTGTCGCTAAGTTACGTCCGTAACATTTCGCACACACACCGCTTAACGTCTCACACGTTAATACCGAACGAATCTCCACTGATTCGATTGCAGTCTCATCGATTTTCGTTGCGATCGCTTCGTTGATTTCATCACCTGAAGCAACGATTAACTCATTTGTGATCGGATCGTACACATCGTGAATAGATACACGACCTAAGATACGCTCAGATAATGGCTCGATGATCTCCTCATTGTCTTTCAATGGGAACACCTCGATACCACGCAACGTACCACAATCTTCTTCATTCACGATAACGTCTTGCGCTACGTCGTGTAAACGACGAGTCAAGTAACCCGCATCGGCTGTTTTCAAGGCAGTATCTGCCAAACCTTTACGCGCACCGTGAGTAGAGATAAAGTACTCTAATACGTCAAGACCTTCTTTAAAGTTAGAAAGGATTGGGTTTTCGATGATTTCACCTACTGAACCTTGTAAGTTCTTTTGAGGCTTAGCCATCAAACCACGCATACCACCTAGTTGACGAATTTGCTCACGAGAACCACGGGCTCCGGAGTGCATCATCATATAGATCGCGTTAAATCCTTGGTTATCCTCTTCCATCTGCTTCATCAATGTCTCGGTAATTTTCGAGTTCACTTTTGTCCAAATGTCAATAACTGCGTTGTAACGCTCGTTATCTGTGATTAAACCCATTAAGTAGTTGTCCCAAACCGCTTGAACATCTTCCTGTGCTTTCTTCACTAAGGAAGCTTTCTCCGCCGGAATTTGAACATCGCCAATACCCATCGATAAACCACCGTGGAAGGCTTGTTGGAAACCTAATTCTTTGATATCATCTAAGAATTGCGCTGTACGAGCCATACCACAGATCTTGTGAACGTGTGAGATGATTTGTTGCAATTTCTTCTTAGTCAATAACTCATTGATGTAACCTACGGCTGTAGGAACACATAAGTTGAATAATACACGGCCAGCCACAGTTTCCACCATTTCTTCTACCAATGTACCATCGTCCTTACGAACGGTAGCTTTCACTACAATGTTCGCGTGCTTCGACAATTTCTTCTCGTTCAAGGCGATAACAACCTCCTCAAATCCGTAGAAACGGTGTCCTTCTCCCTCTACCTTGTGGTCAGGAGTTGACTTACGTCCTTTAGTTACATAATATAAACCTAACACCATGTCCTGAGATGGTACCGTAATAGGCGCACCATTCGCTGGGTTCAAGATGTTATGCGATGCAAGCATTAATAACGAGGCTTCCAAAATCGCTTCATGTCCTAGTGGAACGTGAACCGCCATCTGGTCACCATCAAAATCGGCGTTAAAGGCCGTACACGTTAATGGGTGCAATTGGATCGCTTTTCCTTCGATTAATTTCGGTTGGAAAGCTTGGATACCTAAACGGTGAAGGGTAGGAGCACGGTTTAAAAGAACGGGGTGTCCTTTCATGACATTTTCCAAAATATCCCAAACCACTGGATCCTTACGATCAACAATTTTCTTCGCAGACTTAACCGTCTTCACGATACCGCGCTCGATCAACTTACGGATCACAAACGGCTTGAATAATTCTGCCGCCATATCCTTCGGAAGACCACACTCGTGCATTTTCAATTCTGGACCTACCACGATAACCGAACGACCTGAATAATCGACACGCTTACCTAATAAGTTTTGACGGAAACGACCTTGCTTACCTTTCAACATATCAGAAAGAGACTTCAAGGCACGGTTACCTTCAGAACGAACCGCATTTACTTTACGTGAGTTGTCAAATAAGCTATCTACAGCTTCTTGCAACATACGTTTCTCGTTACGTAAGATTACCTCTGGCGCTTTGATTTCGATTAAACGCTTCAAACGGTTGTTACGGATAATCACACGACGGTATAGATCATTTAGATCAGATGTCGCAAAACGACCTCCATCTAATGGCACTAATGGACGCAATTCTGGTGGAATGACTGGAACCATTTTGATGATCATCCACTCAGGACGGTTATCGATACGACCGATCGACTCACGGAACGCTTCTACCACTTTCAAACGCTTCAAGGCTTCAGCCTTACGTTGTTGAGAGGATTCAGTGTCCGCCGAGTGACGCAAGTCAGCCGATAAGCTGTCTAAGTCAATGCGTGTTAACAACATATTTAACGCGTCAGCACCCATTTTCGCGATGAATTTCTGTGGATCTTCATCAGGTAAATGTTGGTTCTCGCGCGGTAATTTGTCTAAGATATCTAAGTACTCGTCTTCTGTTAAGAAATCAAGGTATTGGCTACCAATCTTTCCTTCTTCCGCGTACATACCTGGTTGAACTACGACGAAACGCTCGTAATAAATTACTTGGTCTAATTTCTTCGTAGATAAACCTAGCATGTAACCGATTTTGTTCGGTAAGCTACGGAAGTACCAGATGTGTGCTACAGGAACCACTAATTCGATGTGGCCCATACGCTCACGACGTACTTTTTTCTCCGTTACTTCTACACCACAGCGATCGCAAATGATGCCTTTGTAACGTATACGCTTGTATTTACCGCAGTGGCACTCCCAGTCCTTTGTAGGACCGAAGATACGCTCGCAAAACAAACCGCCCATTTCGGGTTTGTAGGTACGGTAGTTAATGGTTTCCGGTTGTGTTACCTCGCCATTAGACCCCTCTAAGATGGACTCGGGAGAGGCTAGTGAGATGGTTACTTTTTGGAAATCGCTATTCAGCTTTCTAGTCTTTTTAAATGACATTTTCTATGTATTTTATTGGAAAATGAACTCTTTTTATAGGGCCAAAGCCCACTGGTTTACTCAAGGGTGATTTCAAGGGCTAAACCTCTCAATTCGTGAATCAATACGTTGAATGATTCTGGAATGTTAGGCTTAGGCATGTTCTCCCCTTTTACAATAGCTTCGTAAGCTTTTGCGCGACCGATGACATCATCAGACTTCACAGTTAAGATCTCTTGCAAGATATTCGCTGCACCGAAGGCCTCTAATGCCCAAACCTCCATCTCACCAAAACGCTGACCACCAAACTGAGCTTTACCACCCAATGGTTGTTGTGTAATTAATGAGTAAGGTCCGATCGAACGTGCGTGCATCTTATCATCCACTAAGTGACCCAGTTTCAACATATAGATGATACCTACAGTCACCGGTTGATCAAATTTATCACCCGTTAAACCATTGTATAAATACGTACGACCCCAGTCTGGTAAACCGGCTAATGTTAATTCAGCGGCTACCTCTGCTTCAGTTCCTCCGTCGAAAATAGGCGTTGCATAACGCTTACCTAATTTTTGTCCAGCCCAACCTAATACGGTCTCGTAAATTTGTCCTAAGTTCATACGAGATGGTACCCCTAGTGGATTCAATACGATATCTACTGGTGTTCCATCTTCTAAGAATGGCATATCTTCTTCACGAACGATACGAGCAACAATACCCTTATTACCGTGACGACCCGCCATCTTATCTCCCACTTTTAACTTACGCTTCTTCGCTACATACACCTTCGCTAATTTCACGATACCTGCAGGCAATTCATCACCTACCTCTAACACGAAACGCTCACGCTTAAAGTTTCCAGCGATTTCGTTACGACGAACGTGGAAGCTCTTAATTAAGGCTAAGAAAGTCGCGTTAGTCGCTGCATCCGCAGTCGCCTCTTCTACGATCAAATCTGAAAGTAAATTAGCTTCCTCTGGAACGGCATACGTTGACTCATCGCGGTATAAGTTTTTATCTGGGAATAATAATTCTTCGATATTCTTCGCTGTGAATTTCACCCCTTTCTCTACGATCACTGTGCCAAACTTGTGACGGATACCACCACTCGTCTTGCCAGCTAATAAAGCAACGGTTTTTTCGATCATGATCTTACGAACCTCTAATAGGTCTTTACCGTATTGCTTCATAACCAACTTCAATTCAGCCTTCGACTTATCACGTTGATCCTTATCCTTTTTAGGACGAGCGAACAATTTCGTGTCGATAACCACCCCTTTTAATGATGGTGGCGCTTTCTTCGAAGCATCTTTCACGTCACCTGCTTTGTCACCAAAGATGGCACGTAATAATTTCTCTTCTGGAGTGGGATCAGATTCACCTTTTGGCGTAATCTTACCAATTAAGATATCTCCTTCTTTCACCTCAGATCCTACGCGAACAACACCGTTCTCGTCAAGGTTACGAACTGTTTCCTCAGAAACGTTCGGGATTTCAGAAGTTAATTCCTCTTCACCACGTTTCGTATCACGTACCTCTAATTCGAATTCCTCAATGTGGATCGAAGTAAAGATATCGTCACGAACCACTTTTTCAGACATCACGATCGCATCCTCAAAGTTGTAACCTTGCCATGGCATGAACGCCACTTTCATGTTACGACCTAAAGCTAGCTCACCTGCTTGAGTTGCATAACCCTCACAAAGCGCTTGACCCTTTTCTACTTTTTGTCCTTTGAAGACAATCGGCTTTAAGTTGATCGTTGTATCCTGGTTCGTTCTACGGAACTTGATTAATTTGTATTCTTTTGTAGAACCGTGGAAGCTTACTAATTTTTGCTCCTCTGTTTGATCGTAGTTCACTACAATGCGTAACGCATCTACGTATTCGATCACACCACTTCCTTCAGCAACGACTAAAGTACGAGAGTCAATCGCTACGCGGTGTTCTAAACCTGTACCTACGATAGGTGCTTCTGGGCGTAACAATGGCACCGCTTGGCGCTGCATGTTCGATCCCATCAAGGCACGGTTCGCATCATCATGTTCTAAGAAAGGAATCATAGAAGCCGCAACCGAAACAATTTGGTTAGGCGCTACGTCCATATATTGTGCATCCGCTGGATTGACTAATGGGAAGTCACCTTCGAAACGTGCTTTCACACGGTCAGATAAGAATTTACCCGTTTTGTCAATCTGTGCATTCGCTTGCACGATGTTCATGCCATCTTCTTCTTCTGCCGTTAAATACGAAACAGTGGTAGATGTATCCACTTTTCCTGATTCGATTAGACGGTAAGGAGTTTCGATGAAGCCCATTCCGTTTACTTTCGCGTGAACGCAAAGAGAAGAAATCAAACCGATGTTTGGTCCCTCTGGCGTTTCAATCGTACAAAGACGACCGTAGTGCGTATAGTGAACGTCACGAACCTCGAAACCAGCTCTTTCACGAGAAAGTCCGCCTGGCCCTAGGGCAGACATACGACGCTTGTGCGTGATCTCAGCTAATGGATTCGTTTGATCCATAAATTGAGATAGCTGATTTGTTCCAAAGAACGAGTTAATCACAGACGATAACGTACGTGCATTAATCAAGTCCACAGGCTTAAAGTCCTCGTTATCACGAACGTTCATACGTTCTTTGATCGTACGAGCCATACGTGCAAGACCTACACCGAACTGAGCATATAATTGCTCACCCACGGTACGTACACGACGGTTAGACAAGTGGTCAATATCATCGACAACCGCGCGAGAGTTGATCAAACCGATCAAATACTTCACGATAGAGATGATATCTTCTTTTGTCAATACCTTAATATCCATTGGGATATCATGGCCTAATTTTTTATTGATACGGTAACGACCTACTTCGCCTAAATCATAACGCTTGTCTGAGAAGAACAAGTTTTGGATGATATCACGTGCTGTTTGCTCATCTGGAGCATCCGTGTTACGTAATTGCTTGTAGATAACTTCTACTGCCTCTTTCTCCGAGTTCGACGTATCTTTTTGTAAGGTATTGTAGATGATGTTGTAATCAGATACGTTCACATCGTCTTTGTGCAAGATGATCGTGCTTGATCCTGATTCCAAAATCGTCTCGATCTCGTTCTCTGTAATAACCGTATCACGCTCGATCAAGATTTCGTTCCGGTCGATAGAAACTACCTCACCTGTATCTTCATCTACGAAGTCTTCTTGCCACGTTTTCAAAACCCTCGCAGCTAAGCGACGACCTACCGTTGACTTCAAAGTCTTCTTGTCTACCTTTAATTCTTCAGCTAGGCCAAATAAATCAAGGATATCCTTGTCATTACCATATCCGATCGCACGAAGCAATACCGTTACTGGGAATTTCTTTTTACGGTCGATGTACGCATACATCACATTGTTAACGTCCGTTGCAAATTCAATCCAAGAACCCTTGAATGGAATGATACGAGCCGAATACAATTTAGTTCCATTCGTATGCTTCGATTGCGCGAAGAATACACCTGGCGAACGGTGCAATTGAGAAACGATGACACGCTCAGCACCGTTGATCACGAATGATCCACGTTCTGTCATGTACGGAATGTTTCCTAAGAATACTTCCTGTTCGATGGTTTGGAAATCTTCGTTGTCTGTATCATTACAGATCAAACGCAATTTCGCTTTTAAAGGTACTGAATACGTTAAACCGCGGTCGATACACTCATCTACCGAATATTTCGGCGGATCTACAGAGTAGTCAACGAACGACAAAACGAAATTTTCCCGCGAATCCGCGATTGGAAAATTCTCAGCAAACACTTTAAATAAACCTTCGTCAGTACGATTCTCAGCAGCTGTCTCTAGCTGGAAAAAATCCTGAAAGGATTGGATTTGGATATCCAGAAAATCTGGATAATCGATCACAGACTGCGTTTTCGCAAAGCTGTGTCTTCCTGTGGCAGTGATGTTACTCAAGGCTTTATACGTTTTAAATTAAATGAAAAATGGCCCTATGGGCACAATTTAAAGCTGAAATGCCTCGTAGATGAAAAAATGATCCCCCTTTGCGCTTCCCCTACGATAAAGGAATTGTGTTTCAGAAATCATTTCTTTTTGGATAGGCCCAAAGGCTTGTACCCTAAAATAGCCTGCAAAAGTACTGATAATTTTCTGAGATACAAGGGGGTTGTGGAATTTTTGTTTGAGATTGCCACAGGAGATTATAGATAAGAGAGTATAGAGTAAAGATGACTTCTCTTTTATCTCTACTCTCATATCTATGCTCTCTACTCTATAATCTATAATCTCCCATTTTGATGAAAAATAAGATCCTCTATTACCTCCGCTTCGTCCTCGCCTACACCCACGATGAGATCAAAGGGATTATTGTGCTTTTCGGAATGATGGGGATTTATGTGCTCTATTATATAGGAAGCCAGTACTATAAGAGGGAGCAGGAAAAATTGGAATTTAATCCGGTGCTTTGGGAGGCGAATTATCAGGAGATTAGGCCGAAGGTGTTCGTGCCGCGGAAATTCGCAGCTAAAGAGTCCGGAGGCCGAAAGAAGGGTTGGGTCGACTATGGGAGCTATAAGTCAGGAGGGAAAGAGTCCAGAGTACGGAGTAGGCAGACAGCCATTGACATCAATACCGCGGATTCGGCGGCATGGGTGGCCTTGAATGGGATTGGACCGGGGTTTGCGAAAAGGATCATTACGTATAGAGAGAAGTTGGGTGGGTTTTACCAGGTGGATCAATTGAAGGAGGTGTATGGTTTGGATTCGGTTTGGGTAAAAGAAAATAAGGCCATACTAAAGGTAGGGGCGGGGGTGTATCGGTTTCTGAAGATTAATCAGGTGGAATGGAAGGATTTCAGGCATCCGTATTTGCCGTATGGGCAGTCGAAGGTGGTTTTGGCCTACCGAAAACAACATGGTCCTATAAAGGATTTCGAAACCTTGCAGCAAATTCAATTGCTAGATCAGGTGGCGTGGAGGCGGTTGAAACCTTACCTGAGCTTTGTGGTTCTTGATAATAAGTAGAAAACGCGTAATTTAGCATCCTATTTAGTACACATCAACGAAACAATATGTCCTCAGGAGTTTTTCAAGTGCCTACACCTGTGAATGAGCCTATTTTGCAATACGGCGCAAATTCAGTGGAGAGATCCAAATTAAAGCAAGCCCTTTCGGATTTGCGGAATCAGCAAATTGACGTGCAGATGCGCATCGCAGGTCGTTCTGTGAAGGGTGCCAAAAAAGTCGCCATGACTTGCCCCCACGATCACCAACACGTGTTAGGTCACTATTATGAAGGAGGAAAAGAGGACGTGGCGCAGGCGATTGACGCGGCTTTAGCGGCCAGATCCGCTTGGGCATCGATGCCTTGGGAGGATCGCGCGGCGATCTTTTTGAAAGCGGCAGATCTTTCGGCGACTAAATATCGAATGCAATTGAATGCACGCACGATGTTAGGTCAATCGAAGAATGCCTACCAGGCGGAAATCGATGCGGCGTGTGAGTGGATTGATTTCTTGCGTTTTAACGTGCATTACGCACAACAGATTTATAGCGAACAGCCGATTTCGTCGCCTGGCGTTTGGAATCGCTTGGAATACCGTCCTTTAGAGGGCTTCGTTTACGCCTTGACTCCGTTTAACTTCACGGCAATTGCGGGTAATTTACCGGCGGCACCTGCCTTGATGGGGAATACTGTGGTTTGGAAGCCATCGCCTACGCAGGTTTATTCGGCGGGATTTTTAATGGAGATTCTAGAGGAGGCAGGTTTGCCGGCTGGCGTGATCAACTTAGTGCTAGCGGACGGCCCGGAAGCGGGGGAGGTAGTATTCTCTCACCGCGACTTTGCGGGGATTCACTTTACGGGATCGACCGGCGTGTTCCAGGCGATTTGGAAGAATATAGGCCAAAACATCGCCAACTACAAGTCTTATCCACGTATCGTGGGAGAAACAGGCGGCAAAGACTTCGTCATAGCTCATTCCTCCGCAGATGCGAAAGCTTTAACTACCGGCTTAATCCGTGGCGCTTTCGAATACCAAGGCCAAAAATGTTCCGCGGCCTCTCGTGCCTACGTTCCGGCTTCTTTATGGCCAGCGGTAGAAACCCAATTGAAGGCTGATTTAGCCGCGATCAAAATGGGCGGCACAGAAGATTTTGAAAACTTCGTGAACGCGGTCATCGACGCCAAAGCATTCGCGAAAATCACCTCTTATATAAGTGAAGCAAAAAAATCCCCAGAAGTAACAGTCATTTCAGGCGGAAACTTCGACGATTCGAAAGGCTATTTCGTAGAACCTACGGTCCTATTAACGACGAATCCGACCTATCGCACGATGGTGGAGGAAATCTTTGGCCCGGTATTAACTATCTATGTATACAATGATGCAGATTGGAAAGAAACCCTAGCCTTAGTAGATTCGACTTCAGCGTATGCCTTAACGGGTGCGATTTTCGCGCAAGATAAATATGCGATGCTGGAAGCAATGAAAGTGCTAGAAAACGCGGCAGGTAACTTATATTTAAATGATAAGTGTACGGGAGCCGTGGTGGGCCAGCAGCCTTTTGGCGGTGCGCGCGCCTCTGGAACGAATGATAAAGCGGGTTCTTATTTGAATTTATTGCGTTGGGTTTCTCCGCGTACCGTGAAAGAAGTCTTCGTTTCACCTACAGATTTCCGTTACCCATTCTTAGAAAAGTAATTTGAAATAAAGTCATTCATGTGAATAGCCTCCTGTCTTTAGGGAGCTATTTTTTACCCTAAAACCCAATCGTTACGGTGGCTAAGATACTTCTGCCTATAATGAAGTTTTCAAAACTCGTTTGGCCGTAATTTGATAGCATTAAATAGTTTTTAGACGTATTATTCAACAAGTTATTAGCCTTTAAGCCGTAAGTAAATTTCGATTTAGCTGGATTTACTTCCAAAGCCGCATCTAAAAAGTGAAGTAAATTAATAGTAGGCCCATATTTAAACGACTGTATCACCAGTCGAATGGCTGCCTGCTTTTTTCTGTAATACAACCCAAACTGGTTCTTTAAGGTTGTATTTACCGTACTATTTCCTTGATTACTGATAGTGTTTCTATACACATCAACTTGGTTTAAAATGGAAATGGTTTTTAAAAAGCCTGTCCGTACGTTAAATCCCCAATGAAAAGTAGTTGATTTTACTCTTGTGGGAATAATTTGATTTAAAAACAGAGGCAATGAAATTTCATTCCAATCGATTATTCCTTTTACATTAATGGATAAGGGTTTTACAAAATAGTTCATCTCAAGATTGCTAGAAATCATTTCTGTTGGCTGGTCTATCCAAGCATTTTTGTTGAATGTAGACAAACTTGAAATTTGAGTTATGTTAAAATAATCTGAATTGACCTTTGAATAGTATAAGCCAAACAAGTAATAAAAATTACTGGTAGGCGAATTATTGACAAATAAGGAATGGCTTTGCTCCACAGGTATATTGGCGGAAAGGGAATCAAATCGCAAGTTACGATTATCTAAATACAGTGTGTCAGATACAATAAAGCCTCTATAGTTTGTTTTAGGTAACTTTTTATAGGCGTATCGAACTTGTTGGCCTTGGATTTTATAACCTAAGGAAAATTGATAATTCAACAAATTAATGGTGTTGGAAATTTGACTATTTCTTAATTTGTTTTGCGTCATTGCTGTTTCCAGATTATATTCAAAAGCTCGAAATTTTCCTTTAAAATTTTGAGTTAATGCAAGCTCATTTTCTTGATAGGATGACAAGCTTTTTACAGGGGTAGTAATCGGCTGAGAAATGGATAACTGACTCATTTTTGTTTCCGAAATAAGGTACTTAGGAATTAATACTTGAATCAACTTAATGGAATTGCGGTATGTCTCTGATGTTTGATGCACTATTTGTACTCGATTAAATGAGAGTGGTGTTTGGTATTCAAAAGCTAATGTGAAATCACTTTCAGTCTTTAACCTAGTTGAATTGATCTGCAATGCCGCTTTTTTGTTTAGTTTTAAGGTGGCTAGCAACTCTAGAAATTGGTCATTCCACCCGGAAGCCTTGTTGGATTGAAACCCAAACATTGAATTGATTGTCTGATTACTTGAATAATCAATGTTAGACGTATTATTTGAAAAAGTACCTTCTAAAATAAAATCTCTGCTTGGTTGAAATTTAGTATAGATTGAATGGTCCCATTTTTTCACCGCGGTTTGGTAAGCATACTTGTCAGAGGTTTCCAAAACTAAATCTGGCAAGAAAGAAAGTGTCGTATTTTTTTGAAATGCGCCATAGGAGTCATTCAGTCCCATACTATTTATTCGGACCTTTAGGTTTTTATGAAACTTCAAAAGGGCGCTTACATCAATTGTTTTTTGATTATTCCTACTTATTTTTTGCCTAGGAGTATTTAAAAATGCCCCACCCACTTGAAAAATTCTTTCTGGTTGACTGTCGTAAAATTTATCAGAGGAGTTAAAGCTATTGTAGTTTATTTTAGAATTGTTTTCGCCCAGATTATTGAACCCACCATTAATGAGCGATTTAATTCGTTTCGAATTTAGGATAGTAGTAGATTGGACTCCCAGTGCGTTAGCCATATCCTCTATAAGCCCTGCGCTCAAATCGGTATTATTTGAAATAGTAATTTTCTTATTAAACGTCAAATTAAGTGCTACCTCATTAGAACTCCCAAGTTCACTAATGATAGAGTTCTCTGAAAAATGTTCAATGGCTTGAACTTCGTCAATGTCATCAACGCTTAGGTTTTTAGTGGCTAGCGTGTAGTTTCGATCTACTACATTTTCTCCATCTATTAATACCGTTGAGATGTTTTTATTTCGATATTTAATTTGTCCGCTGGTTTCATCCACTTCAATACCGGGTAACCGTTTTAAAACATCTTCAATTTTTCTGTCACTAGCGATTTTTAGATCCTTGACCTTGTAAATCAATGTATCGGGTAAATCATAGATCCCTTTGTTTGAGGGTTTAACGAGTACTTCTCTTAAGAGGTAGGTAGTATCCTTCCGAAGATAAATTTGTTCTATTTTTTTTTCACTCGCTGTAAAATCGATTTGTTTTTGAAATGTGTGAAAACCGAAAGCATTAAGGATTAAATTGGCTTTTTTGACAGG
Organism: Aquirufa sp.; assembly: GCA_040403415.1. Taxonomy (GTDB): domain Bacteria; phylum Bacteroidota; class Bacteroidia; order Cytophagales; family Spirosomataceae; genus Aquirufa. The sequence continues at coordinate 2,780 of JBBAKU010000014.1, read as the reverse complement.
TAGGTTAACTTGAAGCACACCATTTGTTACATTTGAAAATGTAAGATGATTCCCTAATGTATCTTCAAAGATGGCAATGCTTTTTTGAATTCTTTGCCCTGAAGTATTATTAAGGATGTTTGCCTTGTATTCCCAAACTTGTGAGAGCGATCTAAGTGGCATACTTAAAAAGCAAATGATCAAAATCAAAAAGGTGGTAAATTTGACCATTCGCTTTTAATTAGTAGATCGCAAGACAGATTTAGGACGCTAATTGAATAATTCAATTTCTTCTTCAGAGAAACTGAATTTTATCTTTCCTTGCTCCTCTGGGGGTAAACGGGATTCTATTTTTTTTGCCGATAATTCTAATTCTTTTTTGCTTTTTTGAGCCTATTCATGGAATGATATATTATTATCAAACCAAACGCTTTTTACATCCAGTTTTCCTGTTTCGTTAGATACAATTTCCATAGCAGAGTACTTTATGAAGTTGTCCTTAGAATAGATTTCTAAAATTAACCCCGGTAAGCCTTGGAATTTAAATGGTCCATCAGAAATGGGGATCTCTGGGCAGAAATAGGCTCTGTATTCTCTCCCTCTAAAAGTGGCCTCAGCAATTTTACAATTATAGCCTAGTATTGTTTTTGTCCCCGGAATAATGTTCCACTTGATTTTGTCTAATGTGTCTCGAAGGATTCCGTACTTAACATTAAACACTAAAACATGCTTATTATAATCTTTAATTAGAGTGTATGGTTTTTTTGCGTAAAGGGAAGGTTTCACTACTTCAGAAGCAACCTTAATGGATTGATTTATATTTCTCCCAAACGTACTGTAATTCTCATATAAATTCAGATCATCTATAAATTGATATCCATGACGAATATTTTTTTCTACATACTGGATCCTCATGATCTTATTTTGGCCGAATGCCAAAATCGAACTAAACGTAACAACGAAGGCAAGGATATATTTTATCATAATAAAAGTCGATTGTCAAGGTTAGTCGTTTAATGCTACTCTTTATTTGGTAGCATTAAACGACTTTAGGGAATTCTAGGTTAGACGTTCCACTTAACCAACTACTGCATTTTCTGAATAGATTCAATTTTTACCGTTGTTGAAATTTTACCTTGATTTTCGATTGATAATCTAGCATCTTCTTTTTTTAAGAATAGATTAATATCTTCTTGCTCTAATTTTTTAAATTCTTCAAATGATATTAGCTTTTTAAGCCAATTTTTAGGAAAAATAAATGACTCACCATCATATAACCTTATGTGAATAGCCTCAAATTTTACGAATTTATCTTCTGAACTTATCTCCAAAATCAAACCAGGTAATCCATTAAATTTATAAGGGCCGTTGGATAGTGGTATTTTTTCAGCATAATATGCTGTGTAATTCCTTCCTCTAAATACCCCACTAGCCTTTTTGCAATCGAAATCCAAGATATTTTTGGACCCTTCTGTAAATTTCCACTGTATTAAATTTAATGAGTCAATTATAGTACCAAACTTAGTTGTCTCATAAATTGTGTTTTGACCAAAATCCTTGATGATTTGAAATCTTTTAACTTCGGTAATGGGCTCATCAAATGTATTGGATTTTTGAGGTCTATATACAAAATAGCTCATGTTATTGAAATCAAATAGTTCAAATAGTGCACTCCTAATTGGTGGTAACCCAGCAAGTTCAGATGTAGACCTGTACTCAATTTGATATGAATTTGATTGGGAGTAACATGAAAATGATACAAACAGAACAATTAGAAATTTTCCCATAAGTCAAGTTTGAAAAAATTGATAAAATTGATATGCTATTACTTAGGCCCTTCTGACTCGCAAGCATAAGTGAAATTTTTCAAAGCTTGACTATTTGCAGCTTCACATACTTTTTCGATTGGGATAGTCTCATTATAGGTACACTTAGTAACTGTCGAAAGCATTAGAACTCCACAATCATTATAATCAACGTACCAGCCTTCACAACAACGCAACTCCGAGTAAAAATCATTTTTTAATTGAGTGTCATTTTTTTTTCTAGTGAGATTTGTTGAATTGTTAAACGCTACGATTTCGAAAGTAAACGCAATGAAAAATGTAAAAGCCATCAAACAGACACGAGTTAAATTTTTCATAATTATTTATGGTTAAATATTTCCCCTACTCTTTTAGGTTTTTCGGGTTTCACCTATGCTACAGCATGGGACAAAGGTTTCGAAATACTTAATTCGTTACAATAGGATGAGAAGTACTATTTTTCTCCTAAAAATAGCATTTTATTAAAAATAAATAGTATTATTTAGTTAAACGTTGAGAAAATTCATACTCAAAAATAAACCTTCGGAATTCAGCTTTGCCTTGGGCACCCACTTTGAGAAGGATATTTTCTCTGTGCTTTTTTACCGTAAAATAAGAAAGACCTAAATTTGCGGCAATCTCTTGCGTTGTAAACCCTTTTTTAATTTGTAGGACAACCTCAATCTCTCTAAATGTTAAATCGGAATGGGAGAAAGTGTTTGGTGTGGTTAGCTTCATATCTATTTAAATTCAAAGATGGATAATTGATATTCAAATAAGAACAGACTTGACAAAAGTGAATTTATTTAAATTTTCTCTAATGCAAACAGGAAGAACTGATAATTATAATTTTATTTGAAAAATATCTTTATTTTTTCTCTTTGATTTTCAGTGTTTTAGCCAATTCCCATTAAAAAGTTTCACAAGCAGACTTGCGTTTTAAAAAATAATCCTACATCTTTGCACTCCCAATCGCTAGGAACAAAAGGTTTCTAG
>JBBAKU010000013.1:0-50202 GCA_040403415.1 Aquirufa sp. | reverse complement strand
AATTAGTGTGGTCCATACCATTAGGGGGGGATTATCAGTTTGTTGATAGTATGGCATCGAGATATTTTGTTACCTTTATAAACCAATAAGTACTACGACTTAAAATAAAATAGCAATGACTCAATATACGGTTAAGAATCAAATTGACGCTATTCATAAAGCAACAGCCCAGGCCACTAAATCCCGTGAATCTGCTTTGCATTTCTTGACGAAATCTGGAATTATTCAAAACCTACCTAAAGTGAATTTGACTACTCCTGTTTCTAAAAAGAAATAGTCAAATGTCCTACAGCCAGCCTTTTCAAGTCGAATGTTTTTATAGTTGTGACAAAAAATTGGCAATGGATGTTTTGACAGGCAAGAAGGACTTGAAAAAAAGTACTAATCTATGGGATTGGCTCGGTAATGGGGTCTATTTTTGGGAACAAAATCCATCTAGAGCTTGGGAATATGCCTCAGAGAATTCAAAAGGGGATCAGTTTAACAAGACTAAAATCGAAACGCCTTTTGTTTTAGGAGCTATTGTAGAGTTAGGCATATGCTTGAATCTTATTGACCAAGACGGCATACAAATAGTTGAGGAAGCCTACAAAGGGCTTGAAAAAACCATTAGCGAGGCAAATCTGATAATGCCAGTGAATAAAGGAGATAATCGGAAACTTGATTGCTCAGTTATTCAATTCATACATGCGAGCAGGGAAATAGCTTCTGAATCTCCATTTGACGCAATTAGATCTCCTTTTCCTGAGGGGCAAGCTGTATATCCAGGATCTAATTTTACCAAGCGTCAGCATATCCAAATTTGTGTTCAAAATCTTGATATGATCAAGGGCTTCTTTTTGCCAAGACCACTAGCTAAGTATAATCCGAATCTTTAAAAGTCCAATTTTATTTGGTATTTGTTGAAAATAAGAGGGGTTGGATATTCCGCTACAAAGTACCCCACTAAGCAACGTTTAACCGTCATTTCTTTTAAGTTTGATCTATAATCAAACTTACTTTTTATGGCAAATAAACTACTTAGTTCGCGTAAAATAGGTTAATCTTTTATAGGCGCATATATGCCACGCTGTGTCAAGAGACCTTCTTAGCCTTTGATTTTAGCACCTAAAATACCTAGCTCTTTTTCAATCGTAATTCTGTTAAATGTAGTAGGATTAAATTTTGGACCTAACCATTCTAATATGCTTTGGTATTCCTCGTGGGTGGAATCAGCTAAAATCTCAATAATTTCTCTGTAGCGATAAGCGCCTCCGCAATCTTCGGGGGGACAGGCGTTTTGGCCTAGTACAAATGACGGCAATATTTCATTTTGAGGCTTATTGCTTATCTCTATTAATTTAATTTCATGCTTCCATCCATCTCCAAAGTCATACAAGTAAAAGGCGCTCGTTCCAATCTTCGTCAAAATATCTTCGAGCATAGACTCTCTCGCATCTGTGAAATCTCCAAAATCCTCATTTACTAGTCTACTGTCTGTAAAACGTAAATGATTGATGTAGAATTCATATAAATGACGATTTTGCCATCCCATAACCGTTTGAATGATATGATGCAATAGAAATAGGGAGGTCTCTGAGGAAACCTTGATAGTTCTAGAGACCATCGGGTCCGTGTTAATCAGATCTATTTTCAGAGTGTAGGTGGGCATAGGACAATTTTTAGACAGACACTAATGAAATTTAATTCTTTAAGCAACCAATGGGTACCACCCATATTCCATCTCGAAGGCGAACAATTAAATCTGCTTCCAAACCACTTTTATCATGATAATGAAATACGTCGCCATCATTTGCTTGTGCATATATTCGTATATCTCGAGTACATAAAGGCTCAAATAAAAAACCAAAATAGTTAAAGTCCATCAAAATTCCCTCAGGGTTTGTCCTTATAACAGCAGTCGCAATAGATGGATCTACGAAATGCCTTTTCTCAGTTGTTCTTATGGCTGACTTATAGCGAAGCGATGGAGAGTCGGTAGCTTCAATGTCCTCTTTCTGCTCTTTGATCTACTTCAAACCGAACGGCATCCCACAAGATAGGAGCAACTTGCCATTCATCAATTAGCCTAGGTGTTAGGCCTTTTAATTAATACCGCACCCGATGATTGTAGTGCGACTTGTAATTCAGTATCGCATAACCTCGCTAAATATTTTTTTTGGCTCATTTATCTACTTTATTGGATATTCCGCTACAAAGGACACCACTATGTCTTCAGTTTTAAGTAGCGGCAGTATTATTTTTTGCATTAAGTAAAATTTTATCTTATCTTTGTTCACAAATATATCTTGTTCACGTTTTCGTGAACATTAAAAATAAGTGAACAATGAATCCTCAAGAAATAATTCATAACGCATTAAATAATATCCTGATAACAGCTAATATTAGAGGTGTATGGGATGATAATAATGGTAATGATAGAATTGATGGAAAACTGAAATTGCAAATAGAAGATGAAAAATTCAATCTTTATGCAGCGATAAAAACTGAAATAAGAAATATTCATCTTGAAAAAATAAAAGAGCTAGCTAATGATTACCATCCATTTATTGTTGTAGCACAAAGGATATTCCCTAAAATAAAAGAAGAACTTCGAATTAGAAATATTGCTTATTTAGAAGCTAATGGAAATATGTATCTTCGAAATAAGGGAATTCTACTATTCATAAATGCAAATAGTCCTATTGAAATTAAAGACAAAACAACAAACCGGGCATTTACAAAAACGGGATTGAAAGTAGTATATCAATTCCTAATAAACGAAGAGTGGATAAATTATACGTATCGCCAAATTGCTGAACAAACCAATACAGGAATTGGAAATGTAAATAATATTTTTAATGGCTTAAAGCAAGAAGGATACTTACTTGAATTAAACAAGGAAGAATATAGGATTGAGAACAAAAAAAAATTAGTAGAAAAATGGATAGCAGAATATGAAAGACGATTAAAGCCAACTTTAGCTATAGGGACATTTCGTTTTCTCAAAGAAGATGATTTCGAAAATTGGAAAAACTTACATCTTCAAAATGGAAGAACATGTTGGGGTGGTGAGCCGGCTGGAGATTTACTTACAAACTATTTGCGCCCAGAAGAACTAACGATATATACAACAGAAACAAGAAGTGATTTAATGAAAAATTATCGTTTGGTTCCTGATATGAATGGAAATGTAAAGATTTTTAAAAAATTTTGGGAATATAATGAGAAAAATGATAAGGTAGTTAACCCATTATTAGCTTATGCTGATTTGATAAACAAAGGAGACCGAAGATGTACCGAAACGGCACAAAAAATATATGATGAGCACTTACAAAATAAATTTTAAGCAATTACGGCAAGACCCTCAACTTTCTGAAATGCTTATCGCTTTGGAAAGAGGATTGAAGAAATTTGATATAGATTACTATTTAGTGGGAGCAGTTGCAAAAGATCTTTGGATGAGTGCTATACATGATATTCCGCCAAAAAGAATTACAAGAGATATTGATTTTGCAGTTTTTATTAATGATAAAGGAACGTATGAGAATTTGCGAAAATATCTAATTGAAATCGAGAGTTTTTCACCGTATAAGGGTAATACTTTTGTATTAGTTTGGAAAAATTTTATGCAGGTTGATTTACTCCCATTTGGTGAAATTGAGAATAATAATTCCGTTAAGGTTGAAGGCAGAGGTTTAACGAGTATTAACATGCCAGGACTTCAAGAAGTTTATGATGATGGTCTGCCTGAAGTAGAGCTTGAAGAAATACATAAATTTAAGTTCTGCACATTACCCGGAATAGTAATTTTAAAATTATTGGCTTGGCAAGACCGTCCTGAAATAAGACGGGATGATATAAAAGATGTGAGTAATGTTTTAAAACATTTTTTTAATATGTATGACGAGGAAATCTATAAAAATCATAATGATCTTTTTGGAAATGAAAATCTCGATTTGCACTTAATTTCTGCTGTAGTAATGGGTAGAGAAATGAGTAGAATTTGTAAACGAAGTGATGGTCTTTATAATAGAATAAGGGATTTGTTAGAATTCAATACGGCAAATATTGAAATAGCAAAAATTATGGTTGAGTTTTATGAGAATACTATCGAGGATAATGTAGCCATATTAAAACATATAAATATCGGATATTTAGGATAATCTAAAATGTGTGTAAGAATAATTATCCTTAAAAGTGCACAATAAAAGTCCTCATATTTGCACAATGGTATAGGAAATGAGATCTCTTCGTTTTGCGCTTTCTGCACCGGATTTGACCATTAAATAAAAATCCTTGCAGCGCTAACCGCCAAAGCATCGCTTGTCCTAAATTTTAGTTAAATTTGCCTAATTATATACGTACCATAATACTTTAGTATGAAATTGTTCAGTCGAATTCTTTTGACCCTTTTTTTCCTCGTTCTCGTTCACGCAGCCTTTTCTCAGGCAAAACGCAAAGTAGAAGACCTGAGTGACGAAGAGATCTCTACCTTCTTCGAACGCGCCCAATCGAGCGGAATGACCGAAGCGCAACTAGAAAAAGCAGCCAAAGCACAAGGATATACCTCAGCGGATATAGCAAAAATGCGTAGCCGTTTGACGCAGATAGGGGATACAAAATCAAAAGAGAAAACGACCACGTCAAAATCGAAAACCTCCTCTAAAAGAACGGTTTCAGGTAAATTGAGCACGAAAAAAGGGGCTAAAAAAGGAGTCAATTCGGATGAGGAAGATACGGAAGATGTTTCGATGGAAGAAGAGGAAATGGTAGACTCTACTTTGTTGCCTAAGAAAAAAATTTACGGTGCGAATCTTTTCAATAACAAAAAATTAAACTTTGAGCCAGATTTGCGTATCGCAACTCCTGTGAACTATACACTGGGGCCAGATGATGAGTTGAATATCGACATCTTTGGCGAAGTAATGGACAATTACAACGTCACAGTGAGTCCAGAAGGAACAGTTAAGATTCTAAACTTGAGCCCTATTTATGTCAATGGATTAAACGTGGAGGCTGCATCTGCGCGCATCGTGAGTCGCTTGAGACAATTATACCAAGGCTTGAATCGCCCTGGTAGTGGGTCGTCTGCGATCATTACTTTAGGAAATGTACGCAGCATAAAAGTAACCCTAGTAGGTGAAGTGGAGAATCCGGGTTCATACACCATCTCTTCTTTGGCAACCGTATTTAATGCTTTATACTTAGCGGGCGGCCCTAACGAAAATGGATCCTACCGTAGCATTCGTGTGATAAGAAACAACAAAGTGGTTCGCACGCTAGACTTATACGATTTCTTATTAAAAGCAGATCAAAAAGACAATATCCAATTAAAAGACCAAGACATCATTCGCGTAGGGGATTTTGATTCTCACGTAGAATTAGCCGGCGAAGTAAGACGTCCCATGGTTTTCGAGGCGGTAAAAGGAGAAACATTAAAAGACATCCTTCGCTATGCGGGAGGTTTCACAGATAAGGCCTACACTTACTCTCTAAATGTCCGCAGAAATACTTCGCGTGAGTTGAAATTATTGAACATCACGCAAGATGAAGTGGCGACTTTCCAGCCTCAAAATGGAGATTCGATTTCGGTAGGAAAAATTATCGAACGTTATGAAAACCGCGTAACGGTGAGCGGAGCCGTATTTAGACCGGGTGTATTCGCCATCGAAAACGGTTTAACGACGGTAAAAGAGTTAATCAAACGCGCTGAAGGGCCTCGTGAAAATGCGTTCTTGAACCGGGCGACCATTTCCCGTAGAAAAGAAAACTACGATCCGGAAATGATCTCCTTCGACTTAGGAAAAGTGCTAAGAGGAGAATTAGCTGATATCGCGTTACACCGCGAAGATTCTTTAACGGTTTATTCGCTGGATTCATTACGTGAATATCAGAGGGTTAGCATTTTTGGTGAAGTGAATAAACCAGGCATTTTCGAATTCCGTGCAGGAATGAAGGTGGCTGATTTGATTTTACAGGCTAAAGGTTTTAAAGAAGCGGCAAGTTATGCTAAAATCGAATTATCGCGTCGTGTGATCACGCATGGCAACGACAACGCAAGCAATGAAAAAATCATCGTTAAGACTTTCGATATTGATGGTAGCTTAAATATCAGCAATGAAGTAAGCCAATACGAATTAAAACCTTTTGACATCATCTCCATTCGTCGATCACCTAACTATGAAGTGCAAAGAGGGGTTACTATTGAAGGAATGGTCAATTTCCCTGGTCGTTATGCGATCCCGAAAGATGATCAGAAAATAGCTGATTTAATCTTTGAGTCCGGCGGTCTAAAACCAGAAGGCTATTTAGATGGAGCTGTCCTGTACCGTGATTCGACAGTGGTAGGGGTAAAACTTTCTGAAATTCTACGAAATCCGAATTCTAAAAACAACCTATTACTCATGGAGAATGATCGTTTAGTCATTCCACGAGTACTAGAAACGGTTAAGTTATCCGGAGGAGTTCAGAACCCGATTGCCATTGCGTACGTAGAAGGAAACACGCTACAAGACTACCTAGATGGGGCTGGCGGCTTCACGGAATATGCGAACAAAAAAGATGTCTATGTGAAAGCTCCGAATGGGATCTCTACGAAGCGCAGGCATTTCTTATTCTTCCGTATCAATCCGAAGGTTTTACCAGGTTCGGAAATTGTGGTGCCGGAATTCCCTACCAACATGAAGAAAGGTTTGACCACTGCTGAGGCCGTAGGCTTATCGTCTGCACTCGTTTCTGTTGCGCTTACTTTGACAACACTTATCAACAATTTGACTAAATAAGCTCCATGTCTACGATAGAAAATAATCAATTAGAAGATAACGGGGAAATTTCGATCAACTTTGGTGAGATTTTCCGTACGCTGAAGTCGTATCGGATTTTAATAGCTACTTGCGCTGTGCTTTTTGCGGCATTAGGGGCTATTTATTCCCTAACGCAACCGAACGAGTATAGCTCTAACGCGAAACTATTACCGGAATTAGATTCTAAATCTGGTGGTGCAGGTGGAATGGGTGGTTTGAAATCCTTAGCGGGACTAGCTGGTGTAGACCTAGGTGGAAGTTCTTCTGGTGCAGAAGCTATCCGTCCTGATTTATACCCTAACATCGTTCAGAGTGCTCCTTTGTTACAGGAAGTATTGAAAGCAAAAATCTACAGCACGAAACACAAGAAATGGCAAACGGTTTTGGACTTCTTATCCGAGAAACAAGATACAGCTCCATTGGATTTAGGCGGAGATCCGTCTGACGAGGATGAAGTTTCAGATGTAAAATTAGACAAGGTGCCTTCTGCTGCGCTTTCTGCAGATTTAATCAAATTAAACAAGAAAGAACAAGCGGCAATTAAGAAGCTAAGAGCCTCTGTCGTACTAGAGATTGATAAAAAATCTGGGGTCATTTCGTTAACAACTAAATTAACTAATGCGGTGGCAGCGGCGAACATTACTTCTTTAATTCAGCACTACTTAACGAAGTATGTGACGGATTACCGCACCCAAAAGGCAAGACAAGAATTGACCTTCTTAGAAAAGCGTCTTTCTGAATCTCGTGCGCGTTATGACCAAGCTCTTTTTACCTTAAGTGCGTACCGCGACCAAAATATGAATTTGTTCATGAACGTGGCTAAAGACCGGGAGAAGAAATTACAATACGAGGTGGATATGGCCTATAATTTGTACACGACCATCAGTGGACAATATGAGGAGTCTAAGGTAAAATTACACCGCGAGACACCTGTTTTTAAGGTCTTAGAACCGGCGCAGGTGGCGATTCAGAAGGATGGTCCTAAGCGTAGCTTGATTACGATCGGGTTTATGTTTGTGGGGGTTTTTGTGGCGTTGATTTACGTGTTTTTTAAGACGGTGAATTTGAAGGAATTACTAGGGTAGTCGCCCTACGGGCTTGGTCATCGCTTCGCGATTTAGTCGTCACTTCGTGACTTAGTCACGACTGCGTCGTTTAGTCGCCCTTCGGGCTTAGTCATCGCTTCGCGATTTAGTCGTCACTTCGTGGCTTAGTCACGACTGCGTCGTTTAGTCGCCCTTCGGGCTCAGTCATCGCTTCGCGATTTAGTCGTCACTTCGTGACTTAGTCATTTATTGTAAACAAAGGAAGCTCGCTGGAAGGTGGGCTTCTTTGTTTTGCGGATTATCAGTTTGTTGATAGGGTGTTGAAGTAAATGGGGGTACATTTAGGGTAATTAATCTACTGTTAGAAATTCTAAAAGTAATACTCAGTTTTGTTTACATTTTTTGTAAACTTTTATTATATTTACTAAAGCATGAAGGTAGTTGAAGTGAGAACGGGTCATGTGATTTTGGTAGAAATAATTCCTGCAGAATTGTCTGATTTAAAAAATGAAAACTTCCATTTCGATTGGATGATGGAAGTAAATCATCAAGTTTTTAAATTACGAATAGTTAAGACGCTTGAAATACTCGGATTAATGTCTTTGGAAATATTTTCCAGAGAAAGGTTTATTAAAATTCGATTGCTAGCTGTTTCTCAAGAAAACAAAGGGAAGAATAAAAAATTTGACGGAATTGCTGGCAACCTGATCGCCTTTGCTTCAAAATTTGCAGTATATAATTTTGCAGAAGATGCTTGTGTTGTGATTAGGCCTAAAACACTTGTAAGTAAGCACTATCAAGAAAAATATAAAATGAAACAACAGGGCAGATTACTGAGTCTGGAGGTGCCTGAAATTTTGGAAGTGATAAACATGTATGACCATGATAAATGAAAGCCTTATTTTAGATCCTGAGAGTTTATTAGACTCTCGAGAGAGCTCCCAATTGGATGGAGAAAATGAATTAAAGGCTCTTTCAAAAGCGCGCGTTTTAAGAAAAGGGAAATTGGCATCCCAAGATATAAGGCGCGCCCGCTTACTTCAATTAAAATTGAAAATGGAAGAATTTTTATCGTCTAACTCGAATAGTACAAAAAGTCAATTTCCTGTATTTTTGGAATTTTATGTGGATACTATCTACCCTAAAAGAAAGCTCTTTGCTCAAGATATTGATGTAAATCCTATTAGTTTAAGCCAGGTAATTAATAACCATAGAGAGCCCAAGGAGGAATTTATCCTAAGGCTTATTATCCATTCAGAGAAAGTGTATAAAAACGTTTGTCTCTTTCAAAGCAATACCTGGCTCGAAGTCTATTTAAAAGATAAATTTATGGAGACTATTTCTTCTGAAAAGAAATGGCGTAAAGAAGAGGGTAAACATGTGAGGGTTTTTGAACTAACGTAATGAGATTTTTCAATAACTAGCGTAAATCAAACTCCCTGCTTTGCCCGCTCAATAAATTATCAATCATCTTATAAAATAAAATAGTAATTTTATAGACTGGTTTTCTGTCTTCGGACTAGACCTAAATAAATTTGAGATGAAAGCATTCCGCATACTTATATTATTGATCCTGGCGATTCCCGTTTTTGCCCAGGAGATCCCGGTTGACATTAACAACATCAGCGATCAGCAATTAGCGCAGATTATGGTGAAGTACCAATTACAAGGTATGGCGCCAGAAGAAATAGATCAGGTGTTGAAGCAAAAAGGAGTTCCCGCTGATCAGATTATCATTTTAAATCGACGAATTGCTTCTTTAGATCCTTTAACGGGGGTTTCTCAGAATGCGTATAAGACTAAAACAAAGGATGAAATTACAGTTCCGCGTAAGAAAATTGAAATGTCAGGACCTTCTGCAGCACCTTCTGGTTTGCGCGTGTTTGGATCTGAGATTTTTGAAAATCAAAACCTAAGCTTCGAGCCTAATTTAACCATATCTACACCCCGCAATTACTCGATTGGGGTAGGTGATGAGTTGATCGTGGATATTTATGGCTTAAGCGAAAGTACTAAAAAGCTGAAGGTTAGCACGGAGGGATATATTCGTTTCCCTAATTTGGGACCCATTAAAGTAAGCGGTTTGACGATCGAAGAAGCGCAGGTTCGTATTAGAGAAGCGGCTGGGAAAATTTACACGACCATCGCGGGCGGCAGCACGAAAGTGATGGTTTCTTTAGGCCAATTGCGGTCCATTCGAGTGACATTGGTGGGCGAAGTGAAGAAGCCAGGTAACTATTCTGTTTCTTCCCTTTCTACCTTGATGAATGCGCTGTACGCGTCTGGAGGGCCATCTGATCTCGGTTCTTTCCGCAAGATCGAATTAGTTCGTAATGGAAAAATTATTACGACTTTAGATCTCTATGACTTCTTATTAAAGGGAGATTTATCTAAAAATAGAATCTTGCAAGACGACGATGTCATCCGCGTGGGAACTTATGAGTCACGCGTGGCGGTGAGTGGAGCGGTGAAGAAGAAAGCTTTATTCGATGTGAAGAAGGGCGAAAATGCAGCGGATATCTTGCGTTATGCGGGTGGCTTTGCAGATGATGCGTTCAAAGAGCGTATTCGCGTGAAGCGAATGGGGGCTACTGGTTTTGAGGTTTTCTCCGTGAAGTCTGATGGTCTTTCGGCGTTTCAATTACATTCTGGAGATACGTTGGTGGTAGATGCTTTGGCCAAAACCTTCACCAATCGTGCCTTCATCGACGGGGCTGTTTACTATCCTGGGGAATATGGTTTGAATGAATTTGCGAATTTGAAAGACTTATTAGTAGCAGTTCGCTTAAAAGAGAATGCGTTTACGGATCGCGCGCTTTTGAGTCGTTTGAATCCAGATTTAACGCCTGCGGTGATGCCGTTTAATGTGAAAGACGTGCTCTCTGGAAAGACCGATATCCGTTTGCAACGCGAAGATAAGATTCATATTTACCCCATCACGAGTTTACGTGAGGCCTATTCTGTGACGATTAATGGGGAGGTAAATCGCCCAGCGACGTTCACGTTTGCGGACAATATGCGCGTGCAAGATTTGATTCTATTAGCGGATGGTTTTAAAGAAGGGGCATCGCGTTCTCGCATCGAGGTTTCACGTCGTTTGTTATCTACATCTTCTACTGATACGACGGCTTATTCGATTATTCACTCGATTGATTTAGGTTCAGCTAAGTCGGAGGATTTGAACTTCGTATTGCAACCTTTTGACATTGTTTCTGTCCGTAAATCGCCTTCTTATCGTACGCAAATTACGGTTTCGGTTGAAGGAGAAGTGCTTTATCCAGGAAATTATACCTTATCTGGAAACAAGGAGCGACTTTCCGATATCATCGCTCGTTCAGGTGGTTTGAAGCAAACGGGTTATGCAACGGGTGCGATATTATTGCGCAAGACGCGGGTGAATCAGACATCTGCGGATGAGGCGCTGTTCTCTTCCAAGATCAATACGATTTCAAATCAATCGAAGCGTAGTTCAGGCAATTCATTTGCCGCAACTGATACGGCGAAGATTGCTTCGAACGTGAATGGTTTGTTAGTGGATCAAAAGCCAGTAGGTATTCGCTTAGCGGAGGCAATGGACAAGCCAGGTTCGCTTTATGATATTATTTTAGAAGAGGGTGACGTAATCAAAGTGCCTAAGTTAACGCAGACGGTGCAGACTTTTGGGGCAGTGAATGTGCCTCGCCAAATCGCCTACCACAGCGGTTTAGGTTTCCGTCGCTTAATCTCAGAGTCAGGTTGGTTTGCTCCTAATGCAGCCCGCCGTTACGCCTACATGGTGCGTCCGAATGGCGAGATTAAAACAACAAAACGCTTCCTATTCTTCCGCTTCTACCCTAGCCTAGAGCCAGGTGCGGAGGTATATGTGCCTGCGAAGAAGGACAAGCGTCCTATTTCAACGCCAGAGTATATCGCGATGGGAACGGGCTTAGCATCATTAGGAGGCTTAATTATCGCTTTAATTAACACGGTGAAATAATGGCAGACAAGAAAACCATCGTTTTAGGAGATGTCATCGAATCGATCAAACGATTCTTTAGCTATTTGCGTTCACAATTTATGTTGATCGCTTTGTGCGCTGTCATTGGCCTTGTTTTACCTCTGGTTTACCGCGCCATGCAAAAGCCAGCCTATGCGGCGTCTACAACGTTTATCCTAGAAGAGAAATCTGCCGGTGGCGGAGGCCTTGCGGGGATTGCGTCACAAGTAGGCTTGGATTTAGGGAGTTTAGGAAGTGGTTCGAGCTTGTTTACAGGCGATAATATTTTAGATATCATCAAGTCCCGCGTCATTATTGAGAAAGTGTTATTGACGCCTATTTCGGGTTCTGCAGGTAAGACCTTAGCGGATTTGTATTTGGATTTCACAGGACTAGGAGAACGTTTACCGGCTCCGGTTTCGTTTGCTATTTTATCTGATTCTGCCGCTATTGTGCCGGCGCATTCCGTTTATCAGGATTCTGTATTGTACGTCATGTACGAGCAAATCGCGAAGAAAAACGTGTCTGTGGATCGCCTGAACAAGAAAGGGTCCATCTTTAAGATTGTAACGGTTTCTCAAAACCAGGTGTTCTCTAAGAATTTCGCAGAGCGTTTGTTAAGAGAGACGACTACCTATTACGTGAATGTAAAAACAAGCGCTGCAGCCGCGAACGTGAAGCGTTTGCAGGCACGTGGAGACTCTTTATTGCGCGTGTTAAATGCCAAGTCATACAATGCGGCATCTTTCCAGATCCTAGATCCTAATGTGGCTTACAAGTCGATGTCTGTTCCGGCGGAAGTGAGCTCACGTGACAAGTCCATCGTCTTCAGCATTTACGCGGAGGTGACAAAAAACTTAGAAATGAGTCGCATCGCCTTGGTTTCTCAGACGCCGGTGATTCAACTATTAGATGTGCCTAAATATCCACTGATGGACGATCGCAAATCCTATCTTTTCTTAGGCTTCGCTGGATTGTTTGCTGGACTTTTAGTCGGATTCTTCCTCTGCCTCTACCTTTATACGGATAAATAATGCGTCGGGTGTTTCTATTGCGCGCTTACGGAGATTTTGCGATAGCTGTGCAAGCCCTAGCCGCGACCGATGTGATCGTCGCTTCCTTGCATTTGAAACCTTTGTATGATGCGCTGATATCTCGAGGCTGTATTTCGCCTCGTTCAATAGACTTTGTGGATTTCGGGATCACAGGATCGCAATTAAATCTGTTTACGAATAAGACGTTTCTCCGTATTGACACATTTCGTCAATTATCGAAAATCAGGAAATATATAAGCGCGAATCCAGGAACGTCTGATTTTGTGGAACAAAGTGCACGCTTGAGGCTATTGAATTTCTTCACGGGGCATTCGTTCAAAGCTATTTTCGAAACAGGGGAGCCGGTTTATGCGGCTTATGCTTTGCCTGCACAGGGTCTGGAAAGAAAAGGCGACAAGGTCTTGATTTTGCCAGATGCACGATTGCCTAAGCGTGTGATCCCTTCCTCGATTTTGGCGCGAATCGATGGTCAAGTAGCGCGGTTCGGGTCTAATTATACTACCTTCGAGCAATTAATCGACTTGATTCAAGCGTCTGATTATGTGGTGACTTCAGATTCATTGCCCTTACATTTGGCCTATCTATGCCGCAAGCCCCATTTCATTCTATACCCTGATGGGGGCAAGCAGGATTTCTTTACGCCGGACGCCTTAGCTTCTGGATCTTTCAGCACGTTTAGCCAATTCACTCATGTTTAAACGTGCATTTGTTCTTTTTGCTGAGCATGAGACAGAGCGAAAGGCCCACGTAGAGGCGATACGATCCGCGCTTCCTGCGTTAGAAGTGGTGGAACCAGTATTTCCGTCACGAGTGCACGTTCCTTTTTTGGAGGCATTGATCGAAAAATCTTACTCGCGGACCGGTAAGGGATTATTGCCTACAGAAATTGGGGTGATATTGAGCCATCGCAAGGTGTGGCGTATGATTGCACGGGAAGGTTTAGATGAGCATTGCTTGGTACTAGAATCCGACAGCCGAATCTTGAAGCCCGAACTTTTGCGATCTGAAACGGCAGAGAAATATGACCTATTTTTCTGGGGTGCTTGGAATGGCTATGCGAGTCTGAAGAAATCAACGGCTCAAAATGGCATAGGAGAACCTTTGATTAAATCCGTTTATGGGGCTTATGGATATTCCTTAAACGCCAAAGCGGCTCGGTATTTGTTACAAAAAACAGCACGAATTGCCTATCCGGTAGACATGTACAAGCGTTTTGTGGATCCCTCGGAGATTTCTCTGGGCGCCATTGTACCAGAATTGATCTCGACCTGGCGTACCTCTGATTCGTTGATTCGAAGCGAGAGTCGTAGGCATCTGTTGACCGCTGAATTAATTCGGATGATTTTCTATTGCCGAAACACGATACAATCGTACTTTTGTTAAATATGCGTACACCTAAATCCATCGTTGCGATTACTTGGGACGGCAAGTCTAGCCCCATGGACCACATCCATTTCGATGTGGAGCCCGCTTTCGATTGGTTATTGTACGATTACAGTGGCGCGATTTCCGAGGCACCCATGCCCGTGGCGCATTATCTATCTATCAAATCAGAATGCAAGGGCGATGTGATGCAGAACATTTATGCATCCTTGGTTTCAACTCCGCTGACCTATATCGGTTTTCTAGATGATGACCAAATCATCTCGGTTTCTGACCTGAATAAGCTCTTTTTCATAGCTAACTTAGAGAAATTAGACGTGTTTCAGCCTAGCTTGAACCACGATTCCTACTATAATTTACGCCAATTCCTCCACAAACCAGGTTACTTGGTTCAAGATACCTGGTGGGTGGAAATTATGTCGCCTTTCTACAGTGAGGCCGTTTTTCAGGCTGCTGGGCCACATTTCATGCATTCGATTTCCGGTACGGGACTCGATGTGTATTTGATCCCTACGATTCAACGCTTGATAGGCAAGACGAAAACGGCCGTAGTGCACGGGGTGCAACTAAAGCACGCGCGTCCTATTCGTACGGATAACCGGGTGTTCTCGAATGGGAAAACCAATCTAGAAGAGATTCGCTATGTTCAGGGCGTTTGCCGCCAAATGGCAGCCGAAAATCCAGAGCACTTCGATTCGGATTTTCATTACCATGTGTTAGACCGTCGTTATGTGCACGGAGTGCCTTTGGCCTATAAAATTCAACGTATTCCGCGGATGATACGAAACCTATATAAACTGATCGTGGACGCGAGTTACCGCTAATGGAGACCCGGAAAAATGTCTTTTATAATGTGTTATTAGCGATTACGCAGGTATTATTCCCGCTGATTACGTTTCCGTATTTAGCGCGTACGCTAGGTCCAGAGCACGTGGGGGTCTTGAATTTCGCGGAGAGTTTTGCCAAATATTTTGTTTTATTAGCCGCCCTAGGAATTCCTATTTATGGGGTGCGCGAAGTGGCCAAAGCCGCATCAGACCGCACTTTGTTAACGAAGACTTTTAGTGAAATTTTCATCATCAATGCGTTAGGGACCTTACTCTTAAGTCTTGTTTTTTTAGTTTTTATTATCGCTCTTCCACAATTAGCAGCTGAAAAATCCCTTTTCTCTTGGGCGCTTGGCTACTTTATTCTACAAGTCTTTCAATTAGAATGGTTCTTCAGCGGAATGAACCAATTCAAGTTTATCGCCATTCGTTCCCTCGTGATCCGCCTCTGCTTCATCGCCGCGGTGTTTCTATTCATTCGAAACACAAATGATTACGTGAACTATTTCCGGATGCAGGTGGGATTAGCCGTGATATTAGCAGCATTTAATGGAAAAAGGCTATGGGAGTTGTTGGATTTTTCTGGCCTTTCTTTTGCCCGCCTTGAACTAAAGAAGCATATCAAACCGATGGCTTTGTTGTTTTTAACCATCTTCACGATATCTGTTTATTTCTCGCTCGATACGATCTTATTAGGCTTTCTGGCAGATAATGAAAGTGTAGGTTATTATTCCTCGGCTTTGAAACTAAACCGATTGTTTATCGGCGTCTTGAGCGCTATTTCGGTCGCGATGTTCCCGGGCCTAGTAAGTTTATACCACAAGGGAGAGAAAGAGGCTTTTGTGGCACTTGTAAAACAATGTTTCTATGTGCTCGTGAGTCTTTCGATGCCTTTGGTCTTAGGAATCGTTACCTGCGCGCCGGAGATCACCCATATCTTGTTAGGGACAGCTTTTGATCGCGCGATCTTACCATTGCAAATCACGGCGCCGTTGATCTTGATCATCAGTATGTCGGGGATTTTTGGCTTCCAAATCCTCAGCGCCGTAGGCAAAGACAAATCCATTCTCATCTCTGCGCTAATCGGGATGTTTATCAGTATTATTTTGGCGTTCCTTTTAGTTCCTACGCTGAAAGAAGAAGGGGCTGCCATTACTATTCTGTTGACGGAATTAGCGGTTTGCATCGCCTTCGTCTTCTTTACACGAAAAGAGATTTCACTTTCGAATTACACGACGGTCTTTTTTCAGCAATTGCTAGGACTGGTTCCGTACTTGGGAATCGTGTTCTTGTTTAAGCTCTTTGTTCCCACGCTATTACTGCGTTTGCTGGTGATAGGGGTGTTCTCGTTGGCTTGGTTTGTGGTATTGCAACTGATGATCTTGCCGGATACGGTGTTCCGTACGCAATGGAATCGACTAGCGGATCGCTTTAACAAAGAGGAATAAACTAGCACGCAGCTGGAAATAGGTCTTCCCGTATTCCGCGTACAAATCAATTTGATTTTGAATTTTCGCTTTGTCCATATAAGGCAAATCCAAATTCGTATACAGGCGTTTCATCGCCGCTTTCCACGTAGCATAATCCTTCATCACCGGAAACCCATCGTATACGGCTAGGTTAAAGTCTAGCAAGGCTTGTCTCTCTTTTATTTTTCCTCCCACCTGTTGGTTTGCGTGGCTGCGGTACTGAAATAGCCTCTCTGGGTTTGCATTGAGGTTATTTTTTGCCGCAAAATGAAGACCAATCCAGCCATCGTGTAATAATCCGGGTATCTGTGGGATATCTTTTTCGAGGAGTTCTTGATTTCGCTTAAAAGCTAATCCTGCACCCGTGACTACATTGTCCACGCGCGTTTCGAAATCTGCTAGGTCGACTTGGCCATACGGAAACCCGATGATATCCCATAAAGTCATTCCAAATTGCGTTTCTCCTACTTCATCAATGATGTCTGCATTACTAAAAACAGCGTCAGCTTCAGGGTTCTCTTGAAAAAAGGCCAGCATCTTTTCTACTTTGGTAGGTAACCAAACATCATCCTGATCCGCTAAGAAAATAAGATCTCCCGTCGTCTTTCGTAGGCATTGCTGCATATTAGCTATCGTGCCTAGATTCTTTTCATTAAAGTGGAGCTGAATTTGTGGATTGTCGGCTGCATAAGCGGCTAAAATTTCCCGTGTGCCATCCGTCGATCCGTCATCGCAGACGATAATTTCGTGGACGGGAATACTTTGGCCTAAAATCGAATCCATTTGCGCCTTTAGATAAGCCGCACCCTGGAAGGTGATCATGGAGACGGAGAGTTTCATAGGATGCTTCGAAGGTAGGAGGGAAAATTTTGAACTTGAATGACTTCAGAGGGCTGAAATAAAAAAGGAGCTACATCGTTCGCCATTTCGTTCATATTTAGGTTAGAGCAATGACTCAAAATTGCTTCCTTTAATTGTGCAGGGGTCTTTATGCCCAGTTTCTGTTCTAAATAGGAGTAGTCAGGCTCCTTAATTTTGGACAAAATAAAAACAATATCGTAAAAATCCCTCCCTTTATTTCTAGGACGATTCAAAACGTCATAATATTTCTGAGCTAATAGGGTTTCTAATGGCGTCGTAAAAATCTGCGTAAACACGTCAAACTTGTTCAAGAAGATTAAATTAGGCTCGTATGCGTAATTTTGTGGTTCGGTATCTAACTGAAGTAAAATTTTTTCTTCCGAGTGACCTGACATGCCCAAATTGAATAACACGGACGGGAAGCGAATGTAGCAATGAAAGGCGCCTTTAAACACCGTTTTGATTTCTACCTGATATCCCTCAGCGCTTAGTTTTAGTATGATTAGTTCGGCGAGTTCGTCGAATTCACTCGTACTCATTCCCTTGTTATCAAAATCTAAATCCTCTGAGAAGCGCTGATTCCGATGCACAATTCTCAAATTCGTGCCACCTAAAAAGATGAGTTTGGCAGCAAATATGCTCGTATAGATTATCTCGAGAAGTTTATATTGTAAGTACTCCCGGATGATAAATCTGCCTTTTGAATGTAATGAAATCGGATAAGCCGATTGTATGGAATTATAGCTGAGCATAGTGGTAGGTTTGCTTAAATACCTGCACTCTTTTTTCCAAAGCACGGGATTTAAATAGGCTCAAATATGACATAAATTTTCCTAAATCTATTCCTGCTAAAACATCGGTGTTAAATCGAAGCGCTTCCAAATCTGCCACTGTTTGGATTTCAGAATGGAGATACAGGTAATCTAAAATAGCTTTTTCTAATTCCGCCATTAATATAGGCTGAGTGCTTGAATAGATTGTTTTGTAGCCAAAAAAGAGGCTATTCTTGATGGATCGATAGGCAAAATTACCTCGATCATTTTCAAAATGGGATGTTTTTTTTGTGGTGACCGAGGTGGTACTAAAAGTAGTCTCTGGAATCAGCCCATAGTAGTCAAAAGCAGACTCTAGTGAGATGTAAGAGGGTTTGCTCAGCAAATTCGCTACCCTTAATTGTGAGAATGCCGAACGCTCCATTTTGGCAAAACAATACCACTTATTTGATAATTTTTGCAGATAATTTTTCGCTTGCCATTCCACCAAACGCCTGGAGTCGAAGTGTTGAAATGCTTTATAAATGTCTTGCGTGCTGAAAACACCGAAGACTTCCATTTGTTCCAAGAAGGCCAGAAAGCTTATTCTGTTTCTCATAATTGTTATAATTAACAAATATAAGAAATGTTTTAATATAAAAGTGTGCATTACTAATGTAAACTAGTTTATATTAGTAATGCACACTTTGTGTTTTGTACAAATCTCCTCTTTTGTTCAGCACCGGATTATTCCTAACTTTGTTTATGAAGTTTTTGCTGTCGCTTTGTTTCGTTTTGTGTTTGTTTGGGAACCCAATATGGGCCCAAAACGCCATCCCCGTCGGATTCTCTGACATCGATGAGCAAGTTCGCAACCTCCAATTATTAGGTAAGATTGACGCGAATCAGTCCATGCTGGCCAGACCCTTTTATTCTACGGGGAAGCAGAGTATGCAAGATTTGTATCGTTTGATCGATCCCGCTGCTAAAGACTCTATTAAGAGCTACAAAAAAGGCCTATTTCAGGCTATTTTATTGCCTGCATCACTTTCTCAAAAATTGAATACGACCCGCCCTTATGGCTGGAACGATCAGGCGATGTCAATCTCGAATGGCTATCAAATGCAGGCCAGTGCTGGTTTTTATGCACGATTTAGCATTTTACACGTCCAGTTCAAGCCAGAATTCGCGCATACAGGTTCGGCAGATTACGAAACCAGTGATGCCTGGGGGCAGGTAAATCCATCGTTAGATCGAGTTAGTTTAGGACAATCCTCGGTGCGTTTAGAGGCCGGCGGAATTTCGCTAGGGGTGTCTAACCAGAATCTTTGGTGGGGTCCAGGACACTATTCTTCGTTATTGATGACGAATAATGCAGCTGGATTTCAGCATTATAGCTTGAATACGACACGACCTTTGAAGACTCCGATAGGATCCTTCGAATTC
Source organism: Aquirufa sp. (assembly GCA_040403415.1). Taxonomy (GTDB): domain Bacteria; phylum Bacteroidota; class Bacteroidia; order Cytophagales; family Spirosomataceae; genus Aquirufa. The sequence goes on along the minus strand of JBBAKU010000013.1, from coordinate 30,602 downwards.
CAATTGATTTTAGGCCGGATGACGCGAGATTCTCTGCAAGGCTTTGAAAATAATGCCTTGAAAAGACGTGATTTGTCCTTTAATCCAAAGAATCGCCAATACAACGGGATCATCCTGACCTACCAGCCGCGATTCATGAAAAACGTCTTCTTCTCAGTTTCCCGTGCTTTTCAAAATTACGAGGTGCCCTTGCCTAATGCGAAGTTCATGAATACCTATTTGCCGGTGTTGAACAATTTATTCAAGAGCGATTATAACGACGACACGCTGAGCAAAGACCAGATTTTGAGTATTTCCACACGTTGGTTAATGCCAAAAAATCACGCGGAAGTCTACGCGGAATTTGGCTATAATGATGCGAAACAAAACCTCCGTGACTTATGGCTCGACATGTCCCATTCCGCTGCTTGGGTGGTCGGGTTTAAGAAATTACATCCCCTAAATGCGCGTACTTTTATTTCCTTGCAGGCGGAGGCGACTAAGATGTCTGAAACCCCATCTTATCTAATGCGTGGCGCAGGAAACTGGTATGAGCACGGTCAAGTCTATGAGGGTTTTACAAACAATAACCAAATCATTGCGAATGGAGTAGGGCATGGAAACGATGCACAATCCTTCGCGGTGAGCTGGAACCAAGGCTGGACGAAGTTGGGATTCACCTTTCAACACGTGGCGAATCGGCCTACAACTGTTACGGGAGGCAATGCAGTCGCAACTCGAAATACGAAATGGGATGATTATGCCTACGGTTTACAAGGCGGATATCGCTACAAAAAGCTCTTATTTACGGCGGATGTGAAATGGGTGAATTCCAGCCATTATTTATGGGAAAAGGATCATTCGAAATCGAATGTATACGCCTTTATTAATACGATTTTCTTATGGTAAAGTACGTTCTAGGCCTCTTATTGCTCCCTTGCTCGGTCTTCGCTCAGACGACTTTACTGGATGATATTAGCTTGCAAGATCTGCAGCGCAATGCGCAATTATTGAATGGAAAAGATTCAGCTAAGTACGAGAATCAGTCCTTTATGATTCGTTCGACGTCTGCTTTACAAGAATTGGAGTCAGCCTCGGCTGAAAAGTTTAAACTACAAGGAATTACCTTCCGTCACACGCTTCAAAATAATAACAAAATGCCCTTTGGCTTTAATCAAGGGACGATGTATCCTTCCGTTGGTTTTCAGCGTCGCTGGAGCTTGGGCGTGCATTTTACGTGGAAATTTCTGGATGTTAATTTGCAGCCGGAATGGGTTTTGGCAGAAAATTCGTCCACCGTTCCTTTTGCGGGAAGCCCGCAGGATGGGAATTATTGGACACGTGTGTTCTTTATCATCAATAATAACATTGACGCCTACAGTCGTTTTGGGTACGAGCCATTGAAGACCTTTTTTCCGGGACAATCGCGCATTGCGTTCAAGTTTGGGAATGTGGCGACAGGTGTTTCGACCGAGAACAATTGGTGGGGGCCGGGTTTTAGAAATAGTTTAGTGATGACGAATGAAGCGTCTGGCTTTTTGCATTATTTCGTCCAAAACAGAAAGCCGGTCATTACCCCCATCGGAACTTTTGAGGGGAAAGGCTTAATAGGAATGTTAGAGAATTCCCCTTTTCTTTCACCGGAGGATAAAAATTTCAGGCCGATCTGGGCGGGAGGAATTGAAAATAAGAATAATTCGGTTCGCATGTTAAAGGCCTTTATCGTGAACTGGCAGCCTAAATGGGTGCCTAATTTCTATCTAGGTTATTCGTTTGCACAGCAGAATTACTTCACGAATGAGGGTCCGCAACCGGGCAAGCCATTTGTGGAGAATCCGAAAATGCAATTAGGGGCTTTATTGCTTCGCTTTGCGCTTCCTAAAGATCATGCGGAATTTTACGCGGAATTGGGTCAGCCAGATAAGGTGGTAGGGCCGGCGAGTTTCTTTGGTGATTCCACGAAGACCGGTTTTGTGCTAGGGGGACGGAAGTTATTTCCTTTGGGCAAAAAGAAAAAATCCTACTTACAGCTAGGTATTGAATTCACGCAATTGCAATTGATGGATCCGGGTTTAGTGATCGACAATACACAGCCAGGTGGCGAACCGCTTCGCAATAGCTGGTACACGAGTACGCAGATGCGCCAGGGTTATACCCAAAACGCGAAAGTATTAGGGGCGTCCATCGGTCCGGGTTCGAATAGCCAAACGATTCATTTGAGCTTCCACCGAGGTCGCAGCTTGATTCGTCTGCACGCAGAACGGGTGGCGAAAAATAACGATTTCTATGTGTACCAATATTACGGAAGTGGTTACGAGAATCGCTATTGGGTGAATTTGATGACTGGCGTGGAGGCGCAAATCGGTCTGACGAAAAATCTGCTTTTAGGCGCTTCTTATCTGTATACCTCCGTGAACAATTACATGTGGGTGCGCATAGAGGATGGGGTCGCGGATTGGTCTGATTCGTCTACTAAATCAGATTACACAAACCAGCAGTGGCAAGTGTCACTAAAATACGAGCTGCCGCATGGACGTCGTTAAGAAACTCTATTTGCAGGCTTATTTCTTCGTGATGGCACTGTATGTGTTCTTTAACAAGGGAATTGCCTATAGTTTTTTAGCGGAGGCTTTGTGGGCAGGGGGATTTATCGTGTTGTTTTTAACGCGCAAGGACTATGCGTTTGGCTGGGACAAGCGGACGAAGATTTTGGCCTTTTTACTTTTTGTGTCGCTGGGCTATATCGGTTGGGGATTGCGTTCTTATGCGCTTTTTGATGTGATTCGTGACTCTTTCGTGATCCAATATGCCTGGTTTGCCTTCTTTGTGTTTCTGTTCAAGGATTTGCGGAAGGAAATGTGGGGATACATTATCTGGATCTATACGTGGTTTCCGTTTTTCGCCTTGTTGAACTTCTATTTTCAAAACTTCTCCGAATTCTTCGAGAACTTCATCCTCTTCGGATCGGTTCCCTTCGCGCTCTATAAATACGGCGATATGGGGGTACATTTATTGATTTCCTCTTTGGTGCTAATGCTCTATTTGAACCAGCGATCCGTTCGTTTTCAAGTGACTTTGGCGGTGGCGATTCTACTGAATTTATTGATCATAACGGCTTATTCTCGCTCGGGAATGCTAGCGTATCTAATTGGATTGGGCCTTTTCGTGTTGTATACGAAACAAGAAGCGATGCGGGATTTGATCAAGCAATACGTGCGTTATTTGCCTATCGTTTTGTTAATTGTTTTGCCGCTGTATGCGTCTATTAAAGTGAAGGAAAACTTCCAAGGTCGGAAGGTGGGGATGGAGCAGCTAGTGGAGAATGTGGGGTCGATTTTTGGGGTAAGTAAGGATGCGACGTTAGATGAAAATAAGTTCTGGCGTTTGGTCTGGTGGGCGAACATTATCGATTATAGTGTGACGCCGGAATATGCGTTGCAGGGGAAAGGATTGGGGATGAGTTTGGCGGAAAGCGATGAGGTGGTCACAGAAATTGATGATTTGCGTTCGCCGCATAATTTCAATTTGACGATTTTAGCACGCTTCGGTTGGCCGCTGTTTTTGTTATGGTGCTATTGGCTGGTTTGTCTGTTCAAACCGATGTTCAAAAGGCAACTGAATGACCAGCAATTGATGATTTCCTGCGTACTGTTTACTTTTTGGCTGAACGGTAGTTTCGATGTGTTTTTAGAGGGACCGATGGGGGCATTTCCTTTCTGGACGTGGGTGGGCTTGTATTTTTTAGGGGATTTCTTTCCGGAAACTGAATCTTATGACACACCACAAGGTTGATATTCTAGGCACCCCGGTCTCCTCCCTGACGATGGACGAATTGTTCCGCGATTGGGAGTCTGTGATCAAAGCTGGGGAAAAGGCACAGGTGTGTATTACGCCCGTGAATTCGATACTGGCGGCGCGCGCGACAGCGCGCGTTCAAGAGATTTATAAGCACGCGGATTACGTTCTTTGCGACGGCGTTCCCGTGAAATGGGCCTCAGATTTCCTTGGGGATCCTATTAAAGAGCGCATTACGGGCTTGGATGTGTTGCCGCGGATATTTCCGTTTGCCGTTTCGAAAAACTTCTCCATTTTTTTACTCGGCGCCTCTCCCGGCGTGGCTGAAACGCTAAAGACTAAAATGGAGGTAATCCACCCGGGGGTACAGATCGTGGGAACCTTCGTGCCGCCGTTCAGAGCGGTGTTTTCGAAGGAGGAAAATGAGCAGATGATCGAGGCAATTAACGCAGTCAAGCCGGATATTTTGTTGGTGAGTTTAACGGCTCCGAAGCAAGATAGTTGGATTGCAGAAAATTTAGCGAATTTAGATACGCACGTGGCGATCGGAATAGGCGGGGCCTTTGAAGTAGCAGCAGGTATGATCAAAAGAGCACCACTTTGGATGCAAAAGAGTGGTTTAGAATGGTTCTATCGCTTCTTGCAGGAGCCTAAGCGGATGTTTAGACGCTATTTCGTGGAGGCGCCGGTGTTCATTCCGCTGATCATTCAACAGAAAATTAGTACGCGAGCTTAGTAAGCGTTCTGGTCGCCCCTGAAGAAGTTAATGATGGTCTGGAGGATGATTTGGCAATCTAACCAAAACGACCAGCGGTGAATATAACTCAAATCAAAATCCACGCGTTCCTGCATATCTTCTGTCGTCCGCGTTTCCCCTCTACAGCCATTTACCTGCGCCCAGCCGCTAATTCCCGGCAAAACGATGTGGCGCAACATATAATTGTCCACCGTATTCATCGATTCGATATTCAAGGGAGTCGGGTGCGGACGCGGTCCCACCACAGACATATCGCCCATTAATACGTTCCAAAACTGTGGGATCTCATCCAGATTCGTCTTGCGCAAGAAGGCCCCAATACGCGTAATCCGAGGATCATCTTTATGCGCCTGTTGGTAATGTCCTTCCTCATCCACATCCTCACTTTCCTGCACCATCGTGCGGAATTTATAGCACATCAACGTCTCATTATTGAGCCCCCAGCGCTCTTGTTTGAAGATGACAGGCCCTTTGGACGTCAACTTAATCAACAGAGCGATCAGCGGAAAAAGTAGTAGGCCAAAAGTCAAGAAGAACACCAGCGAGAACGTCACATCAAAAATGCGCTTCAAAATCCGGTTCTCCATACGATCTAGCGGAAGGCGCCCCACGTTCATCACGGGAACCTGTCCGATTGTCTGAATGCTGACCGAGGAGGTCGCGTATTGTTTGAAGTCAGGCAAAATACGGACTTTGGTCCGGTAATAATCACAAATGCTAATGCAGCGCTGTATGGTCGAATAATCCTCCGTAGGCAAGGCAATCACCACTTCGTCCACGTAGCGCGACTTCAAAATCAAGTCCAGCTGGCTTATTTTACCTAAATATTCACAGCCCGGAATATTGTTCATTTCATCATCAATGAGGCCTTCGACCTTATAACCGTAGTAATAATACTTCTGGACGGTATCGTAAAAATTCTTCGCCGCGGCGGTCGCACCCACTAATAAAACCACGTCATTCATGCGTCCTTGGTAAAAGGCGGCGTGGCGATTCTTCCGTAAAATGTATTTGGTAATGGCGGCTAGGATGAAATTAGCCCCGATAAAGTAGGCAAAAAAGACGAAATCATAGGCCCCAGTCGGCTTCAAAAAGAAGAGACTCGAACTCAATAAAATGGTAAATAAAATCAGGTGATAGATAATAAAAATGATCTCCTCCGCAAACTTATTCGAGCGTCGATCCGCATATAATTTCGAAAAAGAAGAGACAAAATACCACAATAGAAGCGAAAGAAGCCCAAAGGCCGGATTCCATTGTTCTAAATGTCCCGTTTTCCAAAGCGCCAGCGAATACGCCACGATCACCACCAGGGCGTCGTTTACATAGCGAATCAGCACAAAACGGTTGGACTTTTTATTCATCGAAATCTTTATCGTTCAAATTTACAACATTGCGCGCATTCCTCCCTAAATTTGTCCATGCTTAAAAAGATGTTTTTTTTCTTTCTTACAGCACAAATCTATGCCCAAACCATTCCCGTGGGTCGGCCAGATTTTTCTGAAGAGCGTCTCCGTAATCAACAATTGATCTCTGGAGCTACCTATTCGTTTACTATACGGCCGGTTTCGGATTCGACCGCTAAGGGTCTGCTGCCCGCCTCTATCCTGACCTCGTTGAATACTTTCGCTCCCCTGGGCTGGAATGACGGCGCGATGATCCCGGCGAAAGGCTTGCAAACTTATTTAACGGCGGGTTTTTTTGCCAAATACAAAGCCCTCAGTCTTCAGCTCATGCCGGAATTCGTGTACGCAGAGAACCGCGACTTCGAGACCTTTTCCCTTCAAGGGGCATACCGCGCTCCTATGCTGGTTTTATGGAATAGTACTGACATTCCGGAACGTTTTGGGACCTCTGCCTATTCTCGTTTTCGTTTGGGCCAAAGTGCCCTCCGCCTCTCTTCCCGCTCTGTTTCTGTCGGGATTTCCACCGAGAATCTTTGGTGGGGCCCAGGTTTTCGCAATTCTTTAATCATGTCAAACAATGCCCCAGGCTTCTTGCACGGGACATTCAACAGCGTTAAACCCTTGAAAACCTTCCTAGGCGCCTTTGAATTTCAGCTCATTGGCGGTCGCTTAGAAGGGTCTGGTGTCCAACCTTTGGCATCCGATTATATCGTCAACGGCATCCATTATTTAGAGCCTAAATCCACGGATGCGCGCTATATTTCTGCCCTGACGGTGAACTACCAGCCGCGTTGGATTCCCGGATTATTCCTCGGTTTCTCCCGCGCGTTTCACCTTTATACCTCGGACATGGGATCGGGTTTGACGGATGTTTTCCCGTTTATTTTGCCATTTGAGAAGAAGAGTGCGCCTTTAGAGGATGCCAAAAGAAGGGATCAGCTCGCCTCTTTCTCCGCTCGTTGGGTCTTTCCTGCGTCGCATCTAGAGTTATATGGCGAAATGGGATGGAATGATTATTCGACTAGTTTTTGGGATTGGTTTCTATCTAACGAGCACTCGCGCGCCTATTTATTCGGTCTTCGCAAGGTTTTCCCTCAGTCCCCCGGTCGCTATATTCGCCTAGCTTTGGAAAATACCTCTATGGAAATGACCGCAGATCGCCTTGTTCGCAATAATGGCCCTTGGTACCGCCACGATTTTGTGCGCCACGGCTACACAAACGAAGGCCAGGTGTTAGGCTCCGGAATAGGACCTGGATCAAACCTCCAAACCTTCGACCTCGCCTTCGTTCGCCCCTCATCCATCGCAGGCTTTCGCATCGAACGCTATGCGCACAACATGGACTATTTCTACGACGCTTTTACGAACTATGACCAAAAATGGGTAGACCTCATGTGGGGTGGATATTACCAAAAACGCGTCGGATCTTATTCCCTCACAGGCAAGTTAAATTTCGCTTGGATGCGCAACTACGAATGGGTGCTCGACAAAAATGTGCTAAACGCACAATTGCAATTATCAGTTACTCGATATTTTTAGCTCTCAGTCTACATTTTCATTTATTTTTCGGTAATTTCGGATTCTTAATTCGAAGCCTACATGAAAAATATTCTTATCGTATTGCTAATCAGTGCTTTAAGTTCTTTCGTTGCGCCTGCAACTAAGACCATCACAGTGAAAACTGACCCTGCGGGAGCAGAGGTGATATTAAACGGTTACTTCGTGGGGAAAACGCCCATCGAAATTAAGATCGACGAAAAGCAATACAATTTTCTTTCGATTTCGAAGTCTGGCTACAAACGTCAACGTGTCGAATTGAAAGGAATCGATAAAGAAGTTGAGGTGAAATTAGAGAAGGATCTCTAAATCGTCGCTAGGGCTTGTTCTAAGTCCGCCCATAAATCATCCACATGTTCTAAGCCGATCGAGAAACGCAACAAGTTTCCTGGCGTCGTACTTTGCGGTCCTTCAATGGATTTGCGGTGTTCCACTAGCGATTCTACGCCACCTAAGCTCGTCGCTTGTTGGAAAATCTGCAGTTTACCTGCCATCTCTCTCGTTTCCGTTTCCCCCGTTTTCACTTGCAAAGCGATCATGCCACTGAAGCCCTGAGGCATTTGGGCCTTGGCCAAAGCGTGCTGTGGATGTGATTCCAGGCCAGGATAATGCACTCTTTCTACTTTGGGGTGCTTCTCTAAACGCTTCGCCAGTTCCAACGCATTCGCACTGTGCTCGCGCATTCTCAAAGGCAAAGTCTTCAAACCCCTCGCTAATAAGTAACAGTCTAACGGATTAGGCGTCGCCCCCATCAAAATCTGCACGCGTTCAATTCTTTTCGCCCACTCATCATCCTTTTTCAAGAGCACCGCTCCACCCATAATATCCGAGTGACCGCCGATATACTTTGTCGTCGCGTGCATCACGATGTCCGCGCCTTGAGCGATGGGGTTTTGGAGAACGGGCGTCCCCAAGGTATTATCCACCCCTAATTTTAGTCCGTGCTTTTTAGCAATGGCAGACAGACCTTTTATATCTGTGATGCTCAGCATCGGATTCGCTGGGGTTTCTGCCCAGATGAGTTTCGTATTTTTTTGTACCGCTTTTTCTACTGCTGCCAAATCCGTCATGTCTACCTGCGTCACCTCTAGTCCCCAGGGACCCAAAATTTCTTCCGCCAGTTTATAGGAGGCATAATAACCCACTTCCGGCATCAAGATATGGTCTCCGGATTGCAGGCATTGGAAAACCGCGTTGACTGCGGCGAGGCCTGAGCCGAAGGCGAAGCCTCGCGACGCCCCTTCTAAGGCCGCCAGGCCTTTTTCAAGTGCCGTGCGGTTCGGATTGGAGTTGCGAGAATACATGTGACCTTTTGGATAGGTTCCATCCAAAGCCCGTTCAAATGTCGTCGTCAAAAACACCGGCGCCGCAATCGCCCCCGCCGTTTCATCCTTCAAATGACTCCCATGTACCGCAATCGTCTCCTTTTTCATCGCTGATTTTCTCTTAACTTAAAGTTTTTACCCAAATACAAACGACGAACTTGTTCGTCATCCGCTAATTCTCGTGGCGTCCCCGCCTTCAAAATCTTTCCCTCAAAAAGCAAATAAGCCCTATCCGTAATCGACAGCGTCTCATCCACATTGTGATCCGTAATCAAGATCCCAATATTCCGGTATTTCAACTTCGACACAATCGTCTGAATCTCCTCTACCGCGATCGGATCGACCCCCGCAAACGGCTCATCTAACAAAATAAATTTAGGATCCACCGCCAGCGCCCTCGCAATCTCCGTTCTTCTCCTCTCACCCCCAGAAAGCACCTGACCTAAACTCTTCCGCACATGCGTTAAGGAAAACTCCTCCAAAAGACTCTCCACCTTCTCTTTCTGCGCCGCCTTCGACAAATCCGTCATCTCTAACACTGCCTGAATATTTTCCTCCACACTCAGCGTCCTAAAAACCGACGCTTCCTGCGCTAAATACCCGATTCCAAGCCTTGCCCTCTTATACATTGGCAAGTCTGTTACGTCCAAATCATCCAAGAACACTTTCCCCTCATTCGGCTTCACTAACCCGGTCGCGATATAAAATGACGTAGTTTTACCCGCACCATTTGGCCCCAATAAACCCACAATCTCCCCTTGCGCCACCTGGTACGAAATGTGATCATTCACTAATCGCTGGCCGTATTTCTTGACTAAATTCTCTGTCCGTAAAATCATGCCTTAAAAATACGAATTATTTCCATGTTTTCCCTTGTTGCCTGCATGCTCTCGTCTTTAAACCGTTTTAGCGCCCTGATTGTTCAGCATGGCCTAGCTGTTCGAAAGGGCTTGGTTGTTCTGAATCGCCTTGCTATTCAAAACGGCTCTGATTGCTCAGAATCGACTGATGGTGAAATAAATCGTCAGGCGTAAAAGTCGATTTTCAGGTATTGACAAATTGTGTCAATACTTACGGTGTGCAGTGATGGATAGTTTACCTGGTGTTAAATACCAATTTTGCGAATAAATGGACGAGTCATTAAACTCGAATTTCAGGTATTGACAGATTGTGTCAAAACCTGAAAAGGCCTCTGAGTGCCTCAAAGATATTTTAACATTATGCTGTTTCAGGCATTTCAGTGTCATTATGGATTGAGCTACCAAGAAAGAATTAATCTATACTCTATAATCTCTAATCTTCCTCCGGACTAAGTCACGAAGTGACGACCAGATTGCGCAGCAATGACTTCGCGAAGTGACCGCGACTAAATCGCAAGGCGATGACTAAGTGACGCAGTCACGACTAGCGCACAGCGCTACAACACCACCCCACTAACCGAATAGCGAGTAGGTGATGAAAACCAGCGCAGAGCTTGTGAACCTGAAATGGTGTAGGAAACCACGCGACCGGAGATGAGGTGCATGGAGAGTTTTTTGGAGGTAAGGTAAATTAAATTCTCTGAAGAGATCTCAAAATCTACCGTAGATGGTCTGCCGGCTGAGTCTAAAGCGATTTGGAAGGAACGAACGGGAAGGTCTTCGCCTTTTTTCAGCACGTAAAGGATCAGGCCAGGGGCGCTGTGATTCTCGTAGCTAAGGGCAAAGGCGGGTTTGTTGAGGTCGGCTTCGCGGAAGAGGGTCCATTCTTTGGCCAAATCCACCTGAACCGAATCAATCACTTCTGCTGTGCCATCCAGGATGACGGTCTTTTTTACCGAAAGGGGGGAAGATGACAGGCGGTTCAGCTCTTTATTCCAGTCATAGAAATGGGTGGCCGGCTCCGGGGAGGGGGTGCACGCAATGAATGTCAAAAAGAGTAAAATGCTGAGGCGAATCATCCCCCCAAAGGTAAGAAAAATTTAGGCGGAGAACACATCCTCGATGGGAATCTTCAAGACTTGGATGAGTAGGTAAATTTTAGTGGCGTTGGGATAGTGTTTGCCGGATTCCCAATAATTGTAGGCGCTTTGGGAAACTCCTACGGCGGAAGCAACTTCCTGTTGTGTCATCCGTAATGTCAAGCGGGACTTGATCAAAACGGTCGAAAAGACTAGTTTGGTTTTCATAATTTATTAGTGGTTACAGTGATATTTTTGATAATATTCAGAGAATAAATGCAAAAACAAAACTTCAGTCACAATATAACGGAACTTTATGAAAACATTGATAATGAGGCGCAAAGAGAGTATAAAAAAAGTCCTCAAAAGACAAAATCGGCTTTTGAGGACTTTATATACTAAACTTTAATTCAACTTATTTCACGTTGTACTTGTACTTATAACGCTCAAAAAGTTGGGAATGTTTGTTGTCTAAATTCAAGGCGCGGCCCTGAATAAAGGCATTCGTCAATACGCTTGAACGCATATCCAACACATCACCTGTGGAGATGATGATGTTTGCGTCTTTGCCTGTTTCGATACTACCGGTGCGGTCAGCGATGCCTAAGATTTTAGCAGCGTTCAACGTAATGGCTGAAAGCGCTTCTTCCTTCGTCATTCCATACGCAGACATCGTTCCAGCGTGGAAGGGAAGGTCGCGTTGGCGCCAGTTTCCGTCTCCGCCTTCGAAGCCCATCGAGAATAATACGCCGGCTTTTTGCAACATTCCGGGTGTCTTGTACGGCTGATCTACGGCATCATCTTCTGCAGCGGGTAAGCTGTGGATTTCTCCCAAAATCACCGCCACCTTATTCTCCTTCAGAATATCCGCAATCATCCAGCTGTCTGTGGCTCCCACTAGGACTAGTTTGAAGTTGAATTCTTTGGCAAAATTTATGGCCGCTAGCATCTCCTTCACTAAATCACAGTGCACGAAAAAGGGCTTGCTTCCGTCGAATAAGCCTCTCGTAGCTTCGAACTTCAAGTTCGTGCTTGTATGTGTCTTCTCATTCAAATATGCTTTTGCTTCCTTAAAAAAGGACCGCGCCTCTTCGAGGCGCGCCAACCCCGCCGCCACTGGATCCGCGTTCGCTCCTCTTCTTTGAAAAGCAGCCGGACGATTAATCAAGGCTGGCATCTTAAAGTGAATGCCATTGTCCATCGCGTAAGCGGCATCTTGCCAGTTCCAAGCATCTAATTGCACGACGCTAGAAGAACCAGGGATCATGCCGCCTTGTGGAGTGATTTGCGCTAGTAAAACGCCATTCGAGCGAACCGTATTGATGATTTTCGAATCGGTATTATACGCTACAATCGATCGGATGTTTGGGTTCATTTCGCCTAATTCCTCGATATCGATGGTCGACTTGGTGGAAGCGAATTCCACTAAACCTAAGCTCGAGTTAGGTGCGATTAAACCTGGATAGACTTGCTTGCCTGTGGCATCAATGCGTTCTACGTCGCCTGTGATAGTCACAGGAGTGGCAGAAACGGTTTTGATTTTACCTTTTTCAAGAACGAGCGTGCCGTTTTCGATAATGGTCCCGTTGCCCACGTGGATGGTGCCGCCGGTGATGACGATGGTCTTGCTTTGGGCCGGGGACGGGTGCATGGTTTCTTGTGCGAAAGCCGTCAGGCCGCTAAGCGCAAAGAAAAGAGTATATATGATCTGTTTTTTCATCTTGAATCTTAGTTTTCAGTGTTAGCCCAACGGTTCGAAATACGGTCCCAAATGCTGTTTCCGTGGTGGTGATCCTCCTCGCATTCGTTCTCCGCCTTGTACGATGGAGTCGCTGGGCGAGTCGATGCGCCGCCTTTTTTCGCGCCAATCATCTTTTGCACTAAGCGTTGTTTTTCTGCTTTCAATTCCGCTTGGCGAATCAAATCTGCCGCGCGATCAAATACCACAGCGCCATCTACGATCGTGTGCTCCGATTTCGCATAAATCGACAATGGATTGTCTGACCAAACTACGATATCGGCATCCTTACCTTCTTTGATAGAACCGACGCGGTCAGCGACGTGTAACATTTTGGCAGGATTCAACGTCACCATTTTCAAGGCTTCCTCTTCTGACATACCTGCGTATTTCACTGATTTCGCTGCTTCTTGGTTCAAACGACGCGCCATTTCCGCATCATCCGAATTGATCGCTACGTTCACACCCGTCTTTTGCATTAAATAGGCATTTTGTGGGATCGCATCCGTCACCTCGATTTTGTAGCTCCACCAGTCAGAGAATGTCGAGGCATTCGCCCCGTGTTTGGCCATGATATCAGCGACTTTATAGCCTTCCAAAATGTGGGTAAACGTGTTCACCGTGAATCCAAAATGATCCGCCACCTTCATCATCGCGTTAATTTCGCTCTGTACATACGAGTGGCACGTAATGAAACGCTTGTGGTTCAAAATCTCCACCAAAGTCTCTAATTCCAAGTCAATACGTTTGCCAGGACCTTGTTTTTCATAGTCTCTCGCGCGAGTAAACGCATCCATCAACACCTGCTCCACACCCATACGTGAGTCTGGGAAACGAGGATTTGATGGATTATAAGAGCGTTTCACGTTCTCGCCTAACGCGAACTTGATAAACGGATCCCAGTTCGCAAACTTCATTCCCTCGGCGTTAGCACCCCAACGGAACTTCAATAATTGCGTTTGGCCACCGATCGTGTTACATGATCCGTGCAAGATGTGGCTAGATGTTACGCCACCGCTCAATTGACGGTAGATGTCCACATCATCTGGATCGATAACATCTTGAATACGTACCTCAGCTGTCACTGATTGCGAACATTCGTTAATGCCGCCAGTTCCAGCTACGTGCGAGTGCTCGTCGATGATACCCGCCGTCACGTGTTTACCCGTTCCGTCGATCACGCGCGCCGTTGGATCTTTCAATCCTTTGCCAATCGCCGCGATTTTACCGTTCTTTAAAAGTACATCGCTGTCCTTTAAAACGCCAGCTTTTTCATTCGTCCAAACCGTCGCGTTCTTGATCAAGATCGTTTCGGCCGTCGCCGGATTAGGCGTTCCGTATCCCGCAAATGGGTAAATCACAGCGCCTAATTCCAATTTATCTTCTTTCTTACCTGCTTTTTTCGCTACGGTATCTGCCGCAGCGGATGCTGTTGCTTTCCACGAAATCCAGTCGCCGTTTGCTAATTGGCCCGTTCCCGCGAAGCTCGCGTCTCCGAAAGTTCCCGTTAAGCGCGTGCGCTTGCCTTTGTCTGCTTTCGAAGAGAAGCTTAAGTTGATCAAGGATTCTTTTTGGGTGAAGTCAACAGACGTAGTGTCATTGGCCAAAATCTGAACCTTATACCCTCCTGGCTCGCCTGAGATGCTTAAAGTCGCCTTGTTCGCGCCTAATTGTAAATCATATTTTCCTGCCAAAGAACTCCATTGTTCCTTCGCAATCGGATACGCATCGCCTTGTACCCAGTTCTCAATGATGGTCGTTTTCTCAGCGAAAACGGGACCATTCGTGATCACGAAGTTCGCTAGTTTTCCTGCATCCAGACTTCCGACCATGTCAGAAACGCCTAAGATTGTTGCTGGTGTTGAAGTCAAAGCCTCCAAGGCTTTTTGCTCGCTCAAACCGTATTGAATCGCCTTGCGGAGATTAGGCATAAAACTGCTCACATCTTTTAATCCATTCGCCGTGATCGCGAACGATAGACCCGCTTTCTCAAAAGTCGCCGGGTTCGTAGGCGCTAATTCCCAGTGCTTCATATCCGCCACGTTCACGAAACGAGCGTCCGTTGGATCCTCTAAATCCATCGCTTGCGGAAAGTCCAAAGGCAAAATGAATTTCGCATTCGACGCTTTCATCTCATCAATACGTTGGTATTCATTACCGCTCGCTTTGATAATGTATTGAACGCCAAACTCGTCGCCGATTTTATCCGCACGTAAAGCTGACCACTTGTCGGTTACCTCAAAGATTTGTGATAATGCTTGGATCTCATTAAAAGAGGCCAAAGATAAATTCGTTCCCTCTTTCGCCGGCTTCGATTTGTACCAAGCGGCGTCTAAGAAGTTTTGGCGTAAAAGCGCAATCGAACCCATCAAAGAGCCCGGATAATCCTGCGTCGACGACCCCTTATTAAAGGAATAGTGCGCCGAAGCCTTCTCTTTCAAGACCACCAAATTTTCTCTTTGCTTCGCTAAGCTCACGAAAACACCGGTTCCACGAGAGATACCGTCCATTTGGTGCGTTAAAACCGTGCCAAAGCCCAGCTTGCGCAATTCCTTTGCCTTCGAATCATTCACCTCGAACAATTTCGCGTGCGAAACCTCCGATTTGATAGCCTGATTCCAAGAATAAGGGCCTTTTGTATTCGAAATCATTTGAGAGGGCGAGCGGTAACTACCACCGCCAGCTGCCACAGCGTTCATGCCATAATCACTGTACAGATCAATGAAAGACGGGTAAATGTACTTACCGC
This sequence comes from Aquirufa sp., assembly GCA_040403415.1. GTDB lineage: Bacteria > Bacteroidota > Bacteroidia > Cytophagales > Spirosomataceae > Aquirufa. The sequence goes on along the minus strand of JBBAKU010000013.1, from coordinate 15,357 downwards.
CACAATCGATCACCACCGCGTCTTTAGGGACCGCCACAGCTCCGACCGATTCGATCTTACCGTTTTTAATCACCAAAGTCGCCTTGGTTAAAGTCGTTTTTGCATCTTTCACGATGGTCGCATTTGTGAAGGCATAATAGCCATTCGACGGACTTGCGACGTCATTAATCGGGAAAGTGACTTGAGAAAAGAGAGACGTGCTCACGAAGAGGAACAGGGCTCCCAGCCAAAAAGGTTGAAATTTTTTCATTCGTTGATTTTTGTTGGAGATTAAAGATAGAAAATTTTTGTCTTTGGCCTATCTTTGTCTACACATTTTGCCTAAGTCAATCATGAACACCGATCAAACCATCGCCACTTTAGTCGCGAATCCTGAATCACACGCCCGTTTTTTGAATACGCTTTCCTTTATGGAAAATTCTGGCGCCCGCAAGATTTCCAAGTTTGAGCATAAAAAAGAGGTCAGCCTAATCATCTTAAAACACGCCGCGGAAGAACACCGCCACGCCTACTACCTGAAGAAGCAGATCAGCAAATTAGTCCCGTCCGGCTTCGAGACCTATGACGATTCGTTCTTGATCAACCCGCGTTCATCCCGGTTCTACCTAGACGTGTTAGACCTGCGTGTCAGCCAATATGCGAAGAAAAAACTAGGCCTTAGCGGTTACGACGTAAAATGGGCGGCCTATTTATTAGTGACCTACGCCATCGAATTACGCGCAGACGAACTGTATCCGATTTACCAGCAAATCCTCACTTCTACTAATTCAAAGGTTCAGGTGAAGTCCATCATCGTAGAAGAAGAGGGGCACTTAGAAGAGATGATTTCGCAATTAAAAGCAACCTGGCCAGACTGGGAACAGCACGCTGCCGTGGCCGTTCAGATCGAGACGGAATTGTATCAGGACTGGGTGAGTTCGCTGGTGGAAATTAACGCGTAATTTCGATTAAAAGCCTCTTGCTGCATCTTAAATAGTTCCGCAATCCCGCGAATGGTCTTTTTAGACATCCCTTTTTTGTATTTCAAGATATCAGAAATCAAACCCTCGCTGACTTGAAGTTTACGCGCAAGATCCGCCGCTTTCATTTTATGCTCCGCTAGTAAAGATTTCAATACTTGAACCGGATCCAGGTTTCGAAAATGACTTTTTTGTTTATCGTACGTCTCAATCAGTAAAGTCAAGAGGTTAATTTCATCTTGAAGGGCCGGTGTGATGTGAGCGCTAAAAACGAGTTTTTCTACTGTGTCGCAGTAGCTTTCGTATTGAGTTTCGGAGTCAATGACGCGGTATTTCAGGGGAGAATTCATGGGATTAGTAGCTGCTAACAGTGTATGGACTTTCATGGTGGTTAGGTGGTTTCGCTAAAAACAAACCTAGCACTAATCCTTCACAAACTTACCACTAAAACTTCACAAAAAGTGAACTTCTCCCGTTTTTATCAACAAACTTTTAATCTCGCCATTCACCTTTACTTTCGCCGTACTTCCTTTCATTCCTTTCAGGTGCAAGGACGTCACTTTGCCGTCTTTCCAGCTCATCGAAACCTCGAATCCGCCACGCGTTTTCAAGCCTGAAACGGTTCCTTCAGAAGCCCAAGCCGCCGGTAATGCAGGCAAAGTTTCGATTAATTCTGGAGTCGATTGAATTAACATCTCTGCCACCGCCGCTGAGCCACCAAAGTTGCCATCGATCTGGAAGGGAGGATGAGCGTCAAACAAGTTCGGGTACGTGCCGCCGCCACGTGCGTAGTTCACTTTTACACCGTCTGGTTCTACGTATTTCAAGAGTTCGCGGTACATTTTATAGGCGTGATCTCCGTCGCGCAGACGTGCCCAAAGGTTGATTCGCCAGCCTTTGGACCAGCCCGTTGTCTCATCTCCCTTGATCTCTAAGGTCTTTTTCGCCGCCGCTGCGATCGTAGGCGTCTCTGCCACCGTCACGTGCGTTCCCGGGTACAAACCGTATAAATGCGATTGGTGTCGGTGTTTCGGATCCGTGTCCTCCCAGTCGAAATACCATTCTTGTAAATTGCCTTTCGCGCCTACTTGATAGGGAAGTATTCGGGCCAAAGCCTTTTCTAAAGACGCCTGAAAAGCCGGATCTTTTTGGAGGATTTTTTCTGCTGCGATTAAGTCCAAAAACAACTCACGAATCATCGCCAAGTCCGCTGTCGCCCCATAAGCCGTCGCTCCTTGGTAGCCCGTAGGTGTGATGAATTTGTTCTCTGGCGAAGTGGATGGAGACGTGATCAAGCGCCCATTTTTGTCCTCAATTAACCAATACAGGCAGAATTCTGCCGCACCGCGCATCAAAGGATAGGCCTTCGCCTCTAAGAATTTCTTGTCCTGGGTGAACAGATAATGCTCCCACAAATGGGTCGAAGCCCAAGTCGCTCCCATAGGCCAGTTTGCCCAGCTCGGATCTCCATTCCCGAAATCCCCCACGGGATTCGACATCGCCCAAATATCCGAATTGTGGTGAACCACCCAACCCGGCGCATCGTAAAACGTCTTCGCCGTAATGCGTCCCGTCTTTTCTAGGTTTTCTAAGAAGCCTAAAAACGGCGCGTGCATCTCACTCAAATTCGTATTTTCTGCCAGCCAATAATTCTCTTCGGCATTAATATTCATCGTATAATTACTCGACCAAGGCGGTTGAATGTGTGGATTCCAAAGTCCTTGCAAGTTCGCTGGTACACCCGGCGTCCGCGAGCTCGAGATCAACAAATACCGCCCAAACTGGAAGTACAAGGTTTCGAGGTAGTTGTCCTTCTCGCCTTTGGCATAACGACGTAAACGCTCATCCGTAGGCAATTCTGGCGCATTGTCTGCCGGCAAACTTAAGTTCACACGCTTGAAATACGGCTGGTAATCCGCTAAGTGGCGCGCTAATAATTGCTCCGCCCCCTTAAAGCTGGCCGCCTGCAAACGCTTCTCTGACAGCTCATCCTCATTCAAACCCTCTTTCGACGGGCTCTTGTCAAAGCCATTAAAACTAGTCGCCATCGTCACTAAAATCGTCGCGTCCGTTCCGCCCACCATCTGCAAGGTCGAATCCGTTCTCAGCACTTTTCCGTCCGCCGATTGAATCAAAATGTCTGATGCAAAACGTGTCCCTTTTGAATCATCGAACATAATGGGATTCCCTTTCTTACGCACATAATTCGGATCCGCGCGCACCGGCGCTGTACCCTTTGCATGGAGGTGATTAATGGTCGATTTCGTTGAATACCGCAACAAGGACTTGAATTGAACCGTAAAATTCAACCCTTTTTTCTCCTTACTCGTTAAGTGAATGACGAATACATTGTCCGGATGCGAGAAGAAATATTCCTTGCGAATCTCGTTCGTGCCCGCGTGGTAATGCACCGTCGAAACTGCCTTGTCTAAACTCAATTCGCGGCGGTATTCCGTCGGATTCTCGTGATTAAAGTCGACATATAAGGTTCCTAGCGGCGCATAGGACTCGGAGAATTTGCCTTGGATTTTACGGACCAAAGAATCCGCCGCCTTGTAATTTTCCTGACGCAATGCCTCGCGAACCGCCGGCAAATTTTTATACGCCTCCTTATTCATATAAGGATCCATCGGCTCCCCAGACCACAAAGTCAGGTCATTCAAGAAGATTTTGTCGCTCTTCGTTCCACCAAAAACAGTCGCCCCCTGCTTCCCATTTCCGAGCACAAGTGCCTCTTCGAAATACGTCGCCGGCTTATCGTACCACAATCGCATCGGTTTCTGTTGTGTTTGCTGTGCGAAGGTGCTGAAGGCTAAAAGTGTTAAAAATAGGATGCGCATAGGTTTATTTTTTTATTGCCAAACGGCCCGTGTAGTCAATTCTCTGTAATAAAATCGAAGTCTTTTGCTCTGCGAAATACTCATCCACCGCTTTTCGGCAGCCCTCCCAGTGGCCATAATCGTCGATGATAATAACGCCGCTTTCGCTTAAGGAAGGATATAAATGAATCAATTCGTGCTTCGTAGAGGTGTACCAGTCTGTGTCTAGACGTAACAGGGCGATGGCGCCTGTGGGAACTGTAACAGGAATCGTGTCTTCGACTTTCCCCTCCACGTAATGGATATTTTCTGCAGGAAATGAGCTGTTCGACATCGTTAATTTTACGTCGTCTAAGTTTGCCAAACACCAAACCGAAGTCTCCTTCTGGTCCTGAGTTTGCTCGAGCATTTGGTCCGCTTTTTGGCCCCTAAAATCCACATCCTCCGCCGTAGGTTCAGACATTCCCTCAAAGGTATCGTATAAATACAGGTGGCGATCGCTCACCCCGCGGTGCGCTAACACCTGCGCCACCATCAGCGACGAACCCCCACGCCAAACGCCACATTCCACAAAATCCCCCGGAATAGGTTGATCAATCACATAATTCGTCGCCTGATACAACGCAAACATCCGTTCTACCGAAGTCATCGTGTAGGGCTGGCATTTTTCATAAAAGTTCCAAAAGGTTTTGTCCTGAATATCCGCGTAGGGCCCAGCGGCCTTGCGATCGAATTTAGTGACTTTGTAACCGAATTGTTCAATGAGGCTTAGGAGGAATTTGCGCATAGGAGGTAATTTCTCCTAAAAATAGTAAAAATTTTGTGGTTTGGTATAGGTGGGTTGTGTGGTAATTAGATTTCGTGATTTTAAATTAATTTTAAAAACAAAACCCCACTATAAGCGGGGTCATGTAAATTAACTCTGTTCTAAATTGAAGAATTTAAATAGCTAAGAAGCGACTTAATTCCGTGTAAACCTCCTCACTAAGTAAGATGATATATTGTTTCTTTCTTGAATCAAAAGCATCGGGAATGCGAATAATACATTCTCTAATATTGAAGAGTACAAAAAGTTTTGTGTTGAGCTCTTTTATCACTAGATGTCTTCTCTGTCTTTGATTTTCCGCGCTTTTATCTTGGATGTTCAATAAATCATTTATTTGTGCGACAGATATTCCATCATACCTATTAGTTAGTAGTTGCAGTAGTAACTTTTCTTCATGAGGGTCAAATTTCCATGACTTTGAAATCCTAGATTGTTGAATATTGTAAGAATTGTCTACACGATACTGCACCACACCACTTACAGCAGGGACTTTGTACGCCCCTTTTAAAAAAGGGCGTGCAATAAGAAATACAAGTAGAGTTGTTGTAGCTAAAAGCAACAAAATGACATCCATAATTTTTCTGAGTTTTGAAGTGCCGTTCAAAACAAATAAAAAGAGTAAAGAAACTATGTTATTTATGTTATAACGTTATGGTTAATTATTTAACGGTATTATATGCTGTGTTATAACACTTTACCAATTAAAATTTGCCTCTAAAAGGTCATATTGCACATGTTAAAAACACAATAAATTACCATGTCCGTTAAATCAATTCTTACAGTCTTCTTGCTTACTTTATCCTTTTTTGCAAAAAGTCAAAATGCAAATCCTGCATTGTTAGCTCAGTTCAAAAATGTTTTAGATGCCAAAGGGGTAAGCGAAGAGGAATTAAAGCAAAATTTAAGCTCAAAAGGATTGAACGTCGAAGGGATGACAGAGGCTGATGCCTTAAAAAACCGTCCGGTCATAGAACAATCAATTAATGAGTTAGAGCAAAAGAATAAGTCAAAGAATACGCTGCCGGCACAAGCAATTAATACGACTCCTGTAATTGCTGAAACAAAAACAGCACTGGTAGTGGAGGCCCCATTACAAAAACCTGAAGTAATCCAAGAAAAGGCGAGTCCATCACCCATTTATGGCCATAGCCTATTCACTGATAAATCACTAGAATTCGCCCGTATATCTAAAGACGCCAGCCCACCAGACTCTTATGTACTGGCACCGGGTGATCGAATTAATCTGGTCATTTTTGGTAAATCACAAGCTGATTTACAATATGAAATATCAAGTGCTGGATTTATCCAACCCGCTCAGATGCCTAAAATTTTCTTAAGTGGTCTCACCCTTAAGCAGGCAAAAACCTTATTAGCTAATCGCTTCTCCACCTATTATGTATTTAATAGCGATCAATTTGCTTTGACATTAAATACATCACGCACGTTGAACGTGAACATTTTTGGAGAAGTAGAAAAACCTGCTTCTTATACCACCTCAGCCCTAAATACGGCGATTAATGTCCTTTCGGCTAGTGGTGGACCTAACGAACTAGGTACCGTACGTTCCATTCAAATTATCCGCGGTACTACCAGAAAGTTATTAGATATCTACGCCTTCATGCGTGATCCTATCGTACAGTATGACTTCTTCTTGCAAAACAACGATATCATCTATGTTCCACCAGCGGAAATAGTCGTGAAAGTGGAGGGTGGAGTTAATCGCCCTATGCTGTATGAAATGAAGAAAAAAGAGACCATAAAGGATTTGATTTCTTTCGCAGGCGGTTTTAAGAAGGATGCCTACACTGATTTAATCCAAATCGAGCGATACGAAAACAACCAGGTGGTTTTAAAGGACTATCCTTTGAATGATATCTTGGAGAACAAGATTCCCATTAGTTTTTTGAACGGAGACGTAATACGATTCAAATCAATTTCAAGCCCTTTAAAAACAGTAGTTAAAATTAATGGGGCAGTATTTTATCCGGGGAATTATGCAGTAAACAGCACAAAGACGATTAAATCTCTTATGGAGAAGGCCAAACTGAGTCCAGAAGCCAAATCCGACCAAATCTTTTTATTTAGGAAAAAATTAGACCAGTCTGTGCAAGTAATTTCTGTCCCTTTACAAGATATAATTACTAATAAATTAGCTGATATTCCACTAGAAAACGAAGACGAAATAACCATATTTGATCAAGCGCGCTATGTAGAAAAATTCAAGATTTCTGTGGTAGGAGATGTCCAGAATCCATTTGAAAGAACATTCGCTTACGGCAATGGATTAAGCATCCAAGAGGCAATTACTTTAGCTGGTGGGCTAAAAACATCTGCCTCAACTCAAGCTTTCGTTTATCGAATAAATCCATTTACAGCTAAGAAAACAACCTACATCCCAGTTACTACAAACGCAAGTTTTACATTAGTTTCTGGTGACCAATTAGTGGTTTTAAACAAAGAACAATTTGAATATGAATCTTCTATTAATATTGGTGGGGAAGTAAATAAACCTTTACAACTACGATTCGATCCAAGCTTGCAATTAGCAAATCTTTTCACTTTAGCAGGCGGTATTACGATTGCAGCAGATGTGAATCGTGTGGACGTATTTAGATTAGAATTTTCAGCTAATGAAACCCCTAAAAAGAGTCTTATCAACCTGAAAATTGACAAAAACTACCAAATCTTAGAAGGGCCTTCAGATTTTCAACTTTCGCCTTTCGATTACATCATAATCAGAAAAATAGTTGATTTCCGATTGAACGAAGCTGTTCAAGTAGAGGGAGAGGTAAAATATCCTGGCCAATATGTCATAAAAGGCAATAAATACCATTTTTCAGATCTAATTAATGATGCAGGAGGTCTTTTAAAAATGTCTGATTTATGGAATGCAAAATTAACTCGCTACTCAGATAATGAGGGTTTGATTGTATTTGATGCTAGGAAAGCATTAAACCATAAAAGAAATTTCAAGTATGATCCACTTCTATTAAAAGAAGATTACATAGAAATCCCCAAGATATCTCCAGTAATCAATATCGATATAAATGCTACCAAATATGAATTAGGGGAGAATCAAAAAAGTTTAAAAATTATCTATCAAGGTGCTCATTCTGCTAAATGGTACATCAATCATTTTGCCGGAGGACTAGCAAAGAAGGCTGATAAAAAAACCATTCGAGTTATCAGAAAAAATGGTTTGGCCTCTCGAACCTACAAGGTCTTGGGAATATTTAAAAATTACCCAACCGTTCACTATGGAGATAATATTAGAGTTAGCTACGAGGTAGAAAAACCTAAAGAAGACAAGAAAGAAGATAAACCCGTTGATTGGGATAAATTCCTAGCAAAAGTTGTTAGTGTAGGTACTTTATACGCCTTGATTGCAAACGCTACGAAATAATGGACATGAACGCAGCAGAGGAAAATAAAGCTTCGGATGAAATAGAAATTGATCTATTCGCAGAGTTACAGTTGTTCAAACAACTCATTCGAAAGAATTGGCTGTGGATTGCTATTCTCAGTATTCTAGGAGCTGGAACAGGCTATTATTATGTGGCCAAACAAAAGCCTCAATATACAGCCAAATACCAATTCTCGGTAAAACTTTCCGAAATGTCTGGTGCTGGAGCAATGTCTGGTCTAGCCTCTTTGATTGGCGGAGGTGGTGGGGGGGCTGATCCTTACGCAAAGATTATAGCATTAGCAGGATCTGAGAAAATCATAGGGAAAGCGCTTTATAATGTGACTGAAGTAGGTGGAAAGAAAGAAATGCTTATTAACCATTTTATTCAATTGGAAGGGCTACCGCAAAAATGGTCAAAGGACAGCACCTTACAACAGGTGAAATTTAAGCCTGTGCTTTATTCACTTGAACGCCTAAACTATGGACAACGTAAGGCCCTATTTTCCATTTTAGGTCAAGTTGTGGGTGGAGAGGATGCTACTGCCCAAGGAGTTTTGGCGCGTGAATATGATAAAAAAACAGGATTCATAAATCTTACCGTCACCCATTGGAATGAAGAGTTTGCTATCGCATTATCGCGTTCTATATACCAAGAACTCATTGATTTTTACATCTACGATTCTTTTGACAATATGTCTTTGAATGTGCGTAATGTCAAAAATAAATTAGATAGCATTCGCCATGCACTTTATTCGACTCAGTTGGCTGCAGCTAAAAAATCTGATCAGGCTTTAGGGCTTATCATGCGTGAAGATCAAGTGGAACAAAAAAGTTTGAACATAAAAGAACAAATGCTCATTGCCATGCTAGGAGAAGCGCAAAAAAACTACGAGACCTTGACCATGATGCAACGAAGTTCTAAACCAGACTTTACACTCATCAGAGAACCTTTTTCGCCTATAACGCCTAAGCTGAAAAGTAAATTGTTATTCTCAATAGGGCCGTTTTTCTTTATCGCCTTTGGTTCTATTGTTCTATTACGTTTAAGGCTATTAATGAAGTCATTTTTAAGCCCTAAAAAGACCCATGAGTAATAAAATCTCCTCTTTCTTGAAACGAGCTTTTTTCAAACTCATCTATTTTAAAGGGATGCCTTTTTCTGTCTTGGCTTCTATCGGCTTTGCGTCAAGGTATAGCTACAAAGAAATGGCCGTGATACTCAGAAAATGGAAACACTCTACAGAGTTCACAGAATCAAATATGATTGCCAAATGGGAATGTTTTCATACCATCATTTATATCCGTTACAATTTCAAAGGGGAGTTTTTATACATCGAAAAAGAGATCTGGAAGCACATGTAAATAATTTTAGTACGTATATAGATTGTAGTGACAATACCCCGCTTTTAGTGGGGTTTTGTTTTTTAGGGGCTTTTGTATTTTGCGATTTTGTAGTTTTGACAGCTTGTGTCAATACCTGAAAATGCGTCACAACACAGCGCCTTTATTTCACATTGGTTTGGATTTTTATCATTTCGCACCCACTATTGGTTTGGATTTTTATCATTTAAGTAGTAATATTGGTTTGGATTTTTAACAAAACAATGAGCTACATCCCCAGAATAATTGATCAAGAGCTTGAAAAGTGGCGAAATCAGCGCGATAGGAAGCCTTTGTTGCTACGGGGTGCTAGGCAAGTAGGAAAGTCCTCGGCTGTGAGGCATTTGGCAAAATCATTTGATCATTTCGTCGAAGTAAATTTTGATGAAAATCCGCAATTTTCGACGCTATTTGAGAAATCCATTTCCCCCGCTGAACTGTGCGAACAACTGACACTTTTGTTGAATGTCCCTATAGTGGAAGGGAAGACCTTGGTGTTTTTTGACGAAATTCAAGCGTGCATTCCTGCCATTTCCGCACTGCGGTATTTCTATGAAAAAATGCCTCAATTGCATGTAATCGCCGCAGGTTCTCTGTTGGAATTCGCTTTATCTGAGGTTCCGTCTTACGGAGTGGGGCGGGTTCGATCTATTTTTCTATACCCTTTATCTTTTCAAGAATTTTTATTGGCGAATGGCGAATCAGGACTGATTGATTATGTGATGAGCGCTGGATTTACCGCTGAACTACCTGATTTGGTTCATGAAAAACTGAACCATTATTTGAAGAAGTTTTTAATCATAGGAGGGATGCCTGAAGTGGTTAGTTCTTATGTTCGAAATGGAGATATGTTAGAGGTGCAGCGTATTTTAGATGATTTAGTGATATCGATTCAAGCAGATTTTGCCAAATTCCGAGATCGAGTTCCCGCTATCCGAATTAGAGAAGTATTTAGTTCGGTGGTTCAACAAGTGGGGAATAAGTTCACCTATACTTTTGGCAATACCAATCTGACAAATATGCAAGTTAAACAAGGCTTGGATTTGTTAACATTAGCGGGTATTGTATACCCGGTTACCCATTCCAGTTGCAATGGATTGCCATTGGGTGCGGAGATCAATGTGAAAAAGCGGAAGTTTTTGTTATTCGATACGGGAATTTTCCAACGTATTTTAGGATTAAATATGTCCGAAATGCTCTTGGAGAGTGATTTTTCCGTCATCAACAAGGGGAATATAGCCGAAATGTTCGTAGGGCTTGAATTGATTAAAAACACCTCGTGTTACGAAAATTGGGACTTACATTATTGGCAAAGAGAAAGCAAGAATGCACAGTCTGAAGTCGATTATGTCATCCAACACAAAGGGCAAATTCTTCCCATCGAAGTCAAATCAGGCACGAAAGGCGCGATGCAAAGCTTGTATCGCTTCTTAGAAGAAAAGAATGTTAGTAAGGGAATTCGAACCTCTTTGGAGAATTTTGGCCAAATACCTAACGTCCAGATTATTCCGCTGTCTGCGATAGGGATGTATAAGTCAGGGAATTAGTTACATCTCTTTCCTTTCTTCCCGCTTGATTAATCCTTTTCTAATTGCTTCATCGTTGCTATTGCCATCAATGAAAGTTAGGTTAGCAGTAAGTCCTTTCACTTTTTCTATCGTTGACCAAATCATAAACTTGTAGTTTATAAGTTGGTTTTCCAAAACCGATTGTTCGTTACGACAATTTCGATCGAAGCACCCTGTTTTATAGCCATTTGAAATGTATTCAAATAGATACCAGTGTTCCGCCTGTCGCGTATTTTTGCTAGGCTTCACGTACTTTCCTGAGGTCATTTTAATATTTTGTAGAATACTTTCCTGCGTTGAATCTACTAAAGTGCCCCAATAAATGATCTCTTTTTCATTAATCTTTCCTCTTGAATCTACTTTATATAGATATAGGCCAATATCAGAACGGCAGGTTGCATTTTGAGAAGAAATATATGCCCCTTTAGTTAAGTCGTGTACTAATAACTGACATGAACTATCTACTGTTAGTTTACTGGTTGAATTACCTTTATATGTAAATGGACCGCTTAATTTGGATTTACCATATTGCCCAAATACCAAAATAGGAAAACAGCAAATCAAAACTAAAACCCCTAATAGCACTTCCCGAAAAATTTTAGAATTAAATTTTGCCATAGTTTCATTTATAATTTAAGATAATCCAAAGGTTTTATGAACCCTCTTCTTTCTGCTTCTGCATTACTGCTATCCATAAGTAGCGTTAAATTTGACTTCAAACCGGTAATATTTTCAAGCATCTTTTTCACCATCGAATAATAGGCCCAATTGTTGTCTGTTAATTGTCGTTGGGCTTTTATAACCTCTTCTCCCCCACAATTACTATCATACCCAATAGATATATATTCAAATAAATACCAATGGTTTTTTCTATTTAGTTTTTTGTCATTTTTAACATATTTTCCTGATGTTTTTAAAATGTTAGTGAGAATATCTTTGCGAGTTGAATCTACTAATTTACCTTGCCAAATAATTTCGTCTTTATTAATTCTACCTTTCGAATCAACCTTAAACAGAAATAACCCAACTTCAAATTGGCAAGAGGGTTTTTTTGTAGAAAAGTAGATATTTCTAGTTAAGTCGTTAATTAGCAATCTATTTGCGCTATCAGCAGTTAATCTAATTTTAGAAATGCCTTTGTACGAAAAGGCTCTCGCTAAAGTTTCATTTTTTATCTGGCCTTTAGTCAAGAATGGTAAACTTACCAGCAAAAAAAGTAAAGAAATTGCTTTTAAAATTTTATTTACAATAGGTTCCATTATTTCCATTTTTAAAATTTTCAATAACCCGATAAGCATAATTCTTCTGTGTACTATAAAGATTCGTAAAATAAGAGGAATTTTGAAGACCAGCAAAAATCAGTTCGTCAGCAAAATTTTTTGTGTTGGGGAATCTTTTGATTATAATTTCCTCTAGTAAACTTAAGTAATAACTGTCAGTCATTTCATCATGCTCCTTTGATTCACTCCATTTCTTTCCTAAGATCACCCCAAAATAGGCATGTAATAATTCATGATATAAAGTGACAGCCATTAATTCTAGGGACAGCTTAGGCAATACATTTAAATTTAATTCGATAGTCACTTCTTTCGAGGAGATAGAAGTTGTATGCGCCATAACTGTTGCTGGCAAATTAGTTACTTCAATAAAATGAACGGTTTTAGTTTTTAGTTTTAAGTTCTTAACAATTCCCCCTAAATCATATTTCGAATTAATGACTCCATTTATGGCTTGAAGTAGGCATTTGTTCTTGACGTCGTTCCCAACGGAAAACAATAATTCTTCTGAAGGGTCGAAAATAATTCCCTCTTCCTCTGAACCTGATTCTCCACCACCTCCTTCAAAAAAAGCGGGAACTGCGGAATCATAATTACCCAAATTGTTTCGGTAGGTGTTCATAAGATCATCATGCATAAGAGGGCGAATTCGCATTCCATAACAAAAAACCTCTTCTAAATCTAAGTTTGCCATTTTTGTATTCGACCCATCGAGTTCTTTATTTTTCTTTGTTTTGGCAACCCTCTTTGTTTTGGTTAAAACACCATCCCGAATCACCTCATCAAACATATTGAGAACCTGTAGATTAATATGGGTTTCATCCTTAGGAGTATACCATTTGTAAAACCCTTTTTGAACTCCATTTTCTGAATAAATAATCAAATCTTTCATTCCCACTTTTGACATCACGGGTATTTGAAAAGCCTGTGAGCCATCTGGCATCGTAAAAGGAGTGGTATAATTCCACAACATTGGCTCATCAGTGTTAGTCATTCTATTTAACGCATACCATTGTTTTAAGTCTTGATGTGGATCGAGGGGTTCGATTACCGAATGACGTTCACAAGAATTTAGGAATAGTAAAAAGGCCATTCCAAGGAATGGGAGGCGAAGTGGTTTCATAGGAATTAGGTGGTTAGGTGTTTGCTAGGTCTTTAAACCTGCCTAAATCTAGACTTTCTTCCTATTGAATCCTATGCTAAAAATTAATTATCAGTTTACTGATAAAACAAAAGACCCTAACATCTCTGTAAGGGTCTTCATTCATTGAAGTGGTAGATCCCGGACTCGAACCGGGGACACACGGATTTTCAATCCGATGCTCTACCAACTGAGCTAAGCTCTAAACAGCATTTTTACGTGTTTTTCAAGTAGCTGAGCCACAAACTGGGTCACTTAATGCAAATCACACCTAAAATCTTCTTCAGTGAGGACCTTTCCAAACGGTCCTATGTTTACTTCTTTATCAACCAAAAGCGGGTTCGCATCTACCAAGGTGCACAGTTCGGCAAATCGTGTTCTCCAAACCTTAAAAAGACAGCCAAATCGCGGCTCAGAGAGCTGATTTTACTAGAAGACATAGTTATTGCTGAACTAAAGAAAGGATGGCTCCCTGGTCAAAAGAGATGGTTAATTGAAGAGGTGCTAACAACAATGCTTAAAGAGCTGAATACTTCATCTTATTCTAAGAAGTATATTCGTGATACCACCATAGTTACCCAAGAGTTCTTAGATTATGCACGTGGTTTGGAGATTCTTGACAAAGAAGTGGATGCTATTACCTCTGCTACCGTAGAAACCTTTCTTTCAAGGTTTAATTCCTCTAGTGCTTACTACGCTATCAAACGCAGAACCTTATCTGCTGTTTTCAATAAGATCCTACAACGTGGTATAATGAAGATTAATCCAGTCAAAGGTACTTCCTGCAGGAGAGTAGAAGCTGTGCATAACCAAGCATTTACAGAGAAACAGCTAGAGGTCTGTTTAGACGCGGTACGTAGTACAAGTAACAACCTCTATTTGTGTGCTTTGTTTGTTTATTGTATGCTGTTGCGTCCTCACAGAGAAGTTAGATTACTTACTAGAGGTAACTTAAACGAAGATTTAACCATATTAACCCTCTCAGGTGATGAGAATAAGTCAAAGCGGATACGCTCTATTCCTGTTCCTGATAACATTAGGACAATTCTGAGAGCAAATGGGGTACTAGCACTTCCCGATCAATTTAACATCTTTACAAATGAGCTGAAACCACTAAATGAATGTTATTTTTCCACTTGTTGGGCAAGGGTAAAGACTAAGCTTGTTCGCAGTGGAGTAATTACCCCTAACCACACTCTATATTCCTTTAGGCATTCAGCCGTGTGTTCAGTGTTCAAAAGGGATAAAGACTTGCATCTTGTACAGAGGCTCTGTTCGCACCAATCTATGATGACCAGCTTGAAGTACCTGCGTAGTTTGGGGATGGAGCAGGTGGGTACTTTGGATGAATTACCGCAGCTTAGATGATGCCTATAAATTTGATCTAACTAAAATAGTTAAAAAAATAGCCCCTGATTTGGTTTAATCGAACTATTAATGAGTTTAGTTAGCGGGGTTTTCTGTGAACTAAGTCTTCCTATTGATTTTTAAAATTGATGTTTTTAAATTTGATTATGTGTAAAAGTCGACGTTTGCACAAGCATCCTTGTAGAATTGCTCGTGAAGCAAAAATACAAAGACCAGCCTGTTAAGGTCAGAACGATATATAGAGGCTTAGAAGTCGGATAGTAGTCTATCGCCATAGTTAGATGATGTTTCTCCGATAGGTGCGAATATGGTTATCATATAAGAGAGTGGGTAAGTTTTGGCGCGTATATTCATACTATACGCGTTTAACAAGTGGGGACAAAACTTATGTAGGTGTATGTATTTAGGTAATACAGACGTACGGCATTCTCGAAGTTGATGATTAACAAGGCAAGATTGGCTTGCACATACCAAAAAAAGGTAGGGGATTCTTATATCCAATCGTTAATAAAACTAAATGTTCATTTTATACTTATCTATAGAAATAACAAGTTCTTCTGTAAGTACCCCCTTTTTCAGACAGTCAAAACTGTAGACATTGGGTTATTAAGCA
>JBBAKU010000012.1:17415-65152 GCA_040403415.1 Aquirufa sp. | reverse complement strand
TGTTAATTTCTGTTTCATAAGTCGATTTATTGTCAACTTATTTCAGGACGGGACAATAATTAAAAAAAAGGGAGGACATTGTCCTCCCTTTTTTTGTACTTGAATCATCGACTATTTATTCAACCACATGACGTCGTTGATATCATCTTTACCAGCGTATTGGCTAGTAATTGCGGCGGTGTAATTCGTTGCATTCGCCGTTCTCTCGGTGGCTGGATATAACCAACGTACCGCGATGCGGTTTGAGTTTCCATTTCCAGCTCCTGTAGAAAATGCTGGGAAACCCGTTCTTCTCCAGTTGAAATAGGCTTCCATACCTGAGTTCATGAAGAAAGCTGCATATTTTTGAGATACAATTTTCTCAATGGCATTTGTTGCATCATAAGCAACCGCCGATTGAGCATAATACGTATCGAAGTTAAAGTTCACCGTGAACTTCGTTAAGTCCGCAGCGTCTTTTGTACCTGTCTTCGAGTAGGTAAATGTGTTCGCACCTTCTACGATACCGTAGAATGCGTGTGATGCCTTGATACCTTTCTTGTACCAATCTTCAGCAGAACCTGTAGCCCAACCACGTGCATATCCTTCCGCGATGTTAAAACATAATTCAGGATATCCCACAATAAAGGTATTTTCACCTACGTAGTTTTGGTAGTAACGTGCACGATTTTGGAATGAATAAATACCTGGAGCGAAACCAGCACCATTCGATAAACCTGCATTTTTCGACATATCATCTAATACGTCTCCTGAACCAGCACCACGGTAAGCCGTGTAGTCTGAAGGCAATTTACCTGCTTTTAAATCTGAACCTGCTGGCTCGCAAGTAACCATCACCCGCGGATCTTGTACTTTCGTTAATAAACCTACGTAAGTAGATGCCATGTTTTGACGAGTAGCATCGAAACCAAAGTTATCCGGGTTAGAAGGATATTTATTGAATGAGTTCCAAACAAATTGCAAAGACTCTGCATTAGATCCTAATAATGGATACTTTGTAGGATTACCTACCATCTCAGCAAATTTCGCTTTAACGCCTAATTCAGCATCTGTATCTTTCTTGGACAAAGTGATCAATACGCGTAAACGGTAAGCGTTCACAACTTTTTGCCATTTCTTTAAATCGCCACCAAAGTAGAAATCACCAGAAACAGTCTCGCCTTTTGCAATCAAAGCAGTTAAATCCGTATTAGAATCGTCTAACCACTTCAAGATTTGTACATAAATTGCTTTTTGAGAATCGTATTTAGGAGCTGTGTTTTCAATTCCTTTTAACGCTTCTGTCATAGGTAAATCTCCTACACGCTTCGACATTTGATCGAAGAAATAGGCACGAAAGAACTTGCCTAAAGCAGAATATCCATTCACGTCTGCTAAACCTAATTTCTTCGCTTCCTCCTCCATCTTTACGACGTTTTTCAAGGTCGTAAATTGGTTAGGCATTTGGCCTAACGTATATTCATTATTTGCATAATAATTATAGTTAGAGCAAAAGAACTGGTTCCAGCGCATCTCAGCAGAGAATGGGCGACCATTATCGTTCATTACATTGTATTCAACTGCTTGCAAAACTAACGAAGCAGGAACCTGTACCGCACGGTTGGAATCTTTTTCCAATTGATCGAAGGTCTTCTCACAACTGCTTAAAGCAAGTACTGAGAAACTCAACAATCCTAAAATGATATTTTTAACTTTCATTGTTTGACTCATTTTTAAGAGTGAAAAAATTAGAATGTGAAGTTTAAGTTAACTCCGTAGCTTCTTACTGATGGTGTTTGTGGGCTTGTAGCGCCGTCTGTCAAAAATTGAGACAAATCAGTATCTTTGGCTTCTGCGAAATACAATAAGTTACGACCTACGAAAGAAACATTTGCCCCTGAAACTGCTTTACCAAACCACTTAGTAGGAAGCTTAACCCCAAGAACAACTTCTTTTAACATTCCGAAAGAACGGCTCATTAAGTTACCTTCATTCGTATTGTAGTAACGACCTACGTAATCTTGTACATATGTTTTAACTGTGTTAGGAGCGAATTGCAATTCAGAGAAATTCGTCACTTTACCGTTTGCATCATACTTAATGGCAACACCATTCGAAACTACCACTCCTTGACCTACAAAAGCCTTCACACCTAAAGCGTCTTGAGGACGAGCTTCTGCAAAAATACCTTGTGTAGTACCAATGTGGCGACCACCACGGTAAGCTTGTTGTTGGGTATAGTTAATGATTTTACCACCGATACGACCGTCAAATAAGATACTTAAGCTTACATTCTTATAAGTAAATTTATTATTCAAGCCAAAAACAAAATCAGGGTTTGCGTTACCTAAGTATTGCGATTGTGTCCCTGTTAATCTTTCAGGAATACCACCTGAAGTATTGATGATTTGTCCAGCAGGAGTACGAACGAAAGCTGAACCATAAATTTTATCCGTACGATCACCCACTTTCAAGAAAGTGTTTAGGCTATTGATACCAGGATAAATTTCGGTTAACGTTTGCTCGTAAGTAGAGTAGTTAGCTAATACATCCCAGCTAAAGTCAGCCGTCTGAATAGGCGTTCCTGTTACCGAAATTTCATACCCTTTCTTCTGAGTCTTGATACCATTTACTAAAGCAGATGTATATCCTGAAGTAGAGGAGATAGGTAGAGAGAAAATCGAAGGGCCATCATTCGAGATGAAGTACGCAGCATCAATTCCGATTTTGTTTTTGAATAAACGTAAATCCATACCGAATTCAGTCTGAGAAGTTTCAGATGGATTTAAGTTCGGGTTGCTCAATTCGTTACCATACGTTGCTCCGGTTTGGTTATTGTAATAGAAACCAGTAGAATAAACTGTATTGTTTTGGTAAGATGGACCATCGTAAGGAGAGTTGTAGTTTTCTCCTGAATACGTACCTGCGCGGTTATCAATCGTAGACGATGTTAATCCATCTTTTACGTTTGCAAATGATCCACGGAACTTCAAGAACGAGATTGCTTCTGGTAAATTCACATAATCAGATACGACAGTCACAGCACCGAATGATGGATAGAAGAACGAGTTTTTACCTGCTGGTAACGTAGATAATTTATCTAAACGACCTGTAGCAAACACCGTTAAGTATTTCTTATAAGAGAAGTCAGCAGAATAATAAGCTGAAAGAACATTCATGTCAGAACCAAAGTTAGCTACCTGAACTGGGTTAGAAGAGTTCGAGAAATTGTATAAACCTGGAACGTTCAAGTAGTTCGTAGAAGCAAAGATCGACTTGTATTGGAATACACGTTGAGAGGCACCCGCGTTAATTTTTGTATTAAAGCCTGGTAACAAATCTTTGTCAAACGTTAACAATAATTCAGTGTTGTTCTCAAATAAAGAACGACGATCTTCGCGGTAATCACCGCGACGCTCATCACGACCATAGGTACCAGCAGAGTAAGGGAATTTCTCTGTACGCACCATGTCCCAAGTTGTTACTTGTGTACGTGCTAATAAGTTCAAGTTTTCGTTAAACGTATAACGTAATGAAGCTTGACCTACGATATCTGTCTTGTAGTGTGAACGTAACCACTCGTATGACATGAAGTAAGGATTATTGTAACGTTGGTATTCTGCATAGATTTGTTGAACACCTTCTTTACCTTTTTGCCAGTAGTTTTTCATATCGTCGATATTCCAGTCAGCACCTGCCCAATACACGATGTTATAGATGATCGAGTTAGGACCGTAGTTTACGTCTGGAATGTTAGGCGTATATTGACGGTTGTATTGTAAGTTCGACTCAAACTTTAATTTGTTCGAGAACTTATAATCAGCCGTAATGTTGAAGTTCGTCATATTCAATTGGGTATTAGGAACAATACCTTTTTGGTAGATATGAGAAGTAGAGAAACGCAAGTTGTATTTCTCACCTGTAGCCGATACCGAAACGTTATTCGTAGATAAAATACCTGTTTCTAAGAAACGCTTTAAGTTATCTTTACCACGAGCTACCCAAGGAGTACCTGAACGAACACCCGTAATAGGATCTACTGGAGAATCGTATTGTGGAATTAATTGTCCGTTAAAACGTGGACCCCAACCACCATCGTAGTCACCATCGTTCAAACCACCACCTTTACCATCACCGAAAGCATACGAACCGTGATCACCAGGACCATATTCGTCTTGTACTTCAGGAATTGCGTAGAAACCCGATTGCATTTGAGTAGAAGAGTTCACTTCTACAGAGAAACCGCGTTTGTCAGATGAACCACGTTTTGTGGTGATTAAGATCGCACCGTTCTTTCCGCGGAAACCATACAAAGCAGAAGCGGAAGCTCCTTTTAATACAGAGTATGTTTCGATATCATCTGCGGAGATATTCCATGTATCTGAGTTAATAGGTACACCATCTACTACATATAATACAGTAGAGCTACCACGTAAGGAGATATTAGGTTTACGTAATAATTCGGGTTGAGAACCGATCGTTAAACCAGCTACACGACCTGATAATGCGTTGATTGCATTAGGCTCACGTGCTTTGATGGTGCTAGCTCCGTCTACTGACTGGATAGCAACCCCGATTCTACGAATGTCTTTCTTAATACCTAAGGCGGTCACAACTACTTCTTGCAATTGTTTTTCGTCTTGAGACAATACGACATTTAATTCAGAAACATTTCCTACTGATACCTCTTTAGAAGTGTAACCAATCATGGAAAATTGTAAAACTTCATTTCCTGATACCGAGATCGAATAAGCACCTTGTGCATCCGTTAACGTACCTTTAGAACTACCCTTCACTCGGATAGTAACCCCAGGAACACCCGATTTCTCCTCTGCAGAAGTAACCGTTCCTTTCAAACTACGTGATTGACCAAAAGCAGTCATACTTACCGTAGTAATCAGTGCAAAAACCAGCCAAATCAACGATTTTGGGCTCATTTTAGCAAAAAACATTTGTACATTGTTTTTCATATGAGTTTGTTTAATATTATTTGGTGCAAAAGTAGGTTGCGTTTTTAAAGGCTATGGTGCAGAAAAATTAAGAGATGATTAAGAAAAAGCCGGCAGTGTTAAGGGGCTGTTAAGCTTGAAATCAAAACAATAATTCTCCGCAGAAAATCTTCGAAAAATACCATATTATAAAGCATAATAATTTCATTATTTAGCCTTAACAGATCCATAATCTAGGGTTTGTAATTTTCGAATATGAAAGAGATTAAACTAGTTGTTTTGGACATGGCGGGCACCACCGTGATGGATCAACATGAAGTGGAATATTGCTTTAAACAGGCTGCCATTAAAAACGAATTGCATTCTAGCGATGAGCGTATTTTAGCCTTGCAAGGCTATGCAAAATTGTATGTATTCACTTTGTTGTGGACAGAGCAATTAGGAGAAGGTGATCCACGCATAACCGAACTAGCCGCACAGTCGTATGCGGATTTTAAAACCATCTTAGAAAATCATTACCGGACACAACCCGTCTATCCTACGGAAGGATGCTTGGCATTATTCGATGCCTTGCATCAGAAGGGGATTAAAATAGCGCTTACCACCGGTTTTTACCGCGAGGTAGCGGATATTATTTTAGGTCGCCTAGGCTGGGTGGCTAACCTGGAATTCTCGACAAGCATTCATCTTTCGGTGACTCCGGACGAGGTGAATGGCGAAGGAAGACCCTCTCCTGCGATGATACACTATGCCATGAAGTCACTAGGTATTACGGATCTAGAAGAAGTAATTAATGTGGGTGACACCCCGGTGGATTTGCTTTTTGGCAAAAATGCAGGCGTTCGCTACGCCTTAGGGGTTTGCAATGGGACACACTCGCGGGAGCAATTAGCCGCACATCCAAACGATGGACTTGTAGAGAAAATTTCTGATCTAATCTCTTATGTATAAAAATAGAAAATACGATTTAGTCATCGTGGGTGGCGGAATCATCGGAACCTATTGTGCCTACCATGCACTTCGAAGAGGAAAATCAGTTTTGTTATTAGAGAAAGATGCGCAGCCTTATGAGGCGAGTTTTCGCAATTTTGGGCAAGCCGTTCCCTCCGGTCAAGCTTTAGATTCCTGGTTCGATTACGGCAGAAAATCCTTGAAAATCTACAAGGATCTTCAAGAAGAAGTGGATATCTCCGTGGTGAAAAACGGTTCTTGGTACGTTGCCTCGGATGACCAGGAAATGACCTTGCTAGAGGAAATGATGCACCTTTTTAAGGACCGCGATTATACCTCACGCCTGTACACTGCTTCAGAAACGGTAGAGATTAATCCGCATTTTAAAAAGGAGTACGTGAAAGGTGGATTGTTTATTCCGGAGGAAGCTTCGCTGAATCCACTGGTAATGGTGCACCGCGTTCGCGAGTTTATGATTAAAAATCTAGGCCTGCATTACCATAACTTATGTCCGGTGATTTCCGTGGAGAAAAAACGCGGAATCGCTATGTTGACAACGTCGAAAAAACAAACGTTTTGGGGGGATCAAGTGATCTTAGCGAATGGACGTGATACCCAATTTTTATTACCTGAACACTATCCCGCTGCCGAGCTAAAAATCAGCAAATTGCAGATGATGCGTCTAGCGCCTCAAAAGAAAATACTAAAATCAAATATCCTGACAGGGTTAACGATTCGTCGCTACGATAGCTTTAAGTCTTGTCCTTCTTTTTCAAAGATTCACACATCCTCGGAACAAAAACAATTACAAGCTAAAGGCATACACATCTTGTTTAAACAAGCAGATGATGGCTCGATCATATTAGGGGATTCGCATGAATATGTACCGGCAGGAGAACAAGCTAATTTTGGGTTTGAAGTATCCTCTGAGATTAATGAGATGATGTTGCAAGAGGCGAAGCAAATTACGTCGTTAGAAAACTGGACCGTTGATTCGACTTGGGCTGGTTTTTATTTACAAGGAACTCAGTCAGAGGTATTCACGAAAGTCGTGGATGACGTGATCCATATTATCAACGGAATTGGTGGCAAAGGAATGACCACCTCGCCAGGTTTCACTGCAGAATACATTCAAAAACTATATTCATGAAAAAAATCATAGCTCTGTGCTTGTTAAGCGCAAGTTTAATGGGCCAAAAAGCCCCTAAAAATGTTATACTCCTCATAGGCGACGGAATGGGTGTTAGCCAGATTTATGCGGGATTAACCGCTAATCGAGGACATCTTAATCTGGAACGCGTGAAGGTGATCGGCTTTCATAAAAACCAAGCGTCTGATAATTATGTGACTGATTCTGCCGCAGGAGCGACCGCATTTGCTACTGGAAAGCAAACTTATAACGGGGCTATTGGATTAGATTCGTTGAAAGTTCCTTCTGTCACTCTACTAGAAATGGCAGAACAAAAAGGCTTAGCAACGGGACTTGTTTCTACCTGTGATATTACAGACGCCACTCCGTCCTCGTTCATTGCGCATCAATTGAAACGCTCGATGCACGAAGAAATCGCATTGGATTTTATGAAAACGCCGGTCGATGTGGTCATCGGTGGTGGAAGAAAGTATTTCGAGAAGCGAAAAGACGGCCTGAATCTGTTAGATACCTTGCGCAAAAAAGGCTACCAAGTTCAATCGACGTTGGATGTAGATGGTATCACTAGAGGCCCACTTGTCGCGCTGTACGCAGAGGAAAATCCAATCAAAGTGATGGAAGGTCGCGGCGATGCCTTATTGAAATCCACTAAAAAAACGCTCGAAATTTTGAACCAAAATAAGAAAGGGTTCTTCGTTATGATCGAAGGTTCCCAGATCGATTGGGGTGGTCACGCGAACGATACGGACTACATCATAACTGAGATGGTAGACTTCGATAAGAGTATCGGATATGCACTAGATTTTGCTGCGAAAGACAAAGAAACCTTAGTGATTATTACGGCAGATCACGAGACAGGTGGGTTCGCTTTAATGGGCGGAAATATGAAAACAGGTGAGGTAAAAGGAGCCTTCACGACGAAAGGGCATACAGGTCAAATGATTCCGGTATTTGCTTTCGGTCCGGGCGCTGAAGTTTTCGGAGGCATCTACAACAATTACGATATTTTTACCAAAATCAAGTTAGCCTTGAAACTAGGTCAAAAGTAAATCGTAAACTTTTCATGCGAATTCGCAAAGCCCACGGATTGATAAAATGCGTGGGCTTCTTTACGCCTTTTGTTAGAGGTAACTTCTAAAGACTTAGCTCCTAGCTGCGCTAATTCAGGCTTCAATGCAGCGATTAATTGACGACCCACTCCTTTCCCTTGGTGCGACGCGGTTACAATTAATTCTTGGATTTCAAATACGAGTCCTTCATGGTGTAAAAGGGATTGCCCCTTGCACGAAATGAAACCGACGATTTCATCCTCACCATGGACGGCAACCTGCATAAGCGTTAACGGAGTATACAAGTATTCCGCATAAATACGATCGAAAATTCCTTGGTCAAATACGCGATTTTCTAACTCCTCCAGCAAACGTTTTACGGATGCTGCATCGGATAGTTCTGCCTTTCGGATCCTATAGTTTTCTTCCATATTATCAAATAATTACCCCCAGGTAAAATCTCTTTTAAATAGCCTTAATCGCCTTTTATTGGCCTTTTATAAGCCCTAATTTAACATAAATAATTAACAAGCCATGGCTAAAGACATCATCGAAAAAATCATCACCCTATTCCATGAACAAGGGGACTCTGAATATGGTGGAGAGCCGGTGACACAGGGGGAACATGCTTTGCAGGCTGCGCATTTAGCCTTAGCAGAACAGGCGCCTACTAGTTTAATCGTTGCCTCCTTGTTGCACGATGTGGGCCATTTATTGCATGCCCTTCCGGATGACGCGCCGGAGCAGGGAATCGATGATTTACATGAGGAATTAGGCCATCGTTTTTTGATTAAATACTTCACGCAAGCCGTTTCAGAACCGGTGCATTTGCACGTAGCTGCGAAGCGCTATTTGTGTGCGGTGGAGCCGGACTATTTTGCGCTATTAAGCGAGCCGTCTGTCATCAGCCTACACTTACAAGGCGGACCGATGTCAGCGGAAGAATGCCAGGCCTTCGAAGCGAATCCCTATTACCGGGACGCCGTTCAGTTGCGTCGCTATGATGATATGGCCAAAGTCCCTAACCTACCTGTTCAGCCAATAGAATTTTACGCCTCGATGCTACGGGAGCATTTGAAATGATCCAGACAGATGTAAAGAATTGGAAATGGCATCCTGCCTGGTCCATGATCGCTGCTTTTGGTTGTTATTTCTGTGTCTATGGCTTCCGTAAACCCTTCACCGCAGGAACCTATGAAGAGCAGTTTTTCATGGGAATCCACTGGAAATCTATTCTGATCTCCTCCCAAATCGCCGGCTACATGCTTTCGAAATGGTGCGGCATTTTCTTCGTCTCCTCTATCACTTGGGAGAAACGAGCGAAGGCGATTATCATGAGTATTCTACTAGCAGAGTTAGCGTTATTGGGATTTGGGCTAGTGCCAAAGCCCTATAATTTGATCTTTTTATTATTGAACGGTCTCCCACTTGGGATGATTTTCGGTTATATCCAAGGCTTTTTAGAGGGTAAAAAGAATACCGAATTATTCATCGCTGCTTTAGGGAGCAGTTTTATCCTAGCGGATGGCGTATCTAAATCCGTAGGTGTTTCCTTATTGAATTGGGGCGTGTCTGAGAACTGGATGCCCTTTGCAGCTGGCTTACTATACGCGCTTCCTTTTTTGTTTTTTGTCTGGATGTTGACGCAGATTCCGCGACCTACTGCGCAAGAAGTGGCCGATCGAGCAGAACGTCAACCTATGACGCAGAAAGACCGCATTCAGCTGGTAAAGCAGTTATGGCCGGGCATTTTAACGATCTCCTTATTGTATTTATTTGCCTCTTTGTTACGCGGTATTCGATCGGATTTTGCGCCGGAAATTTGGCATTATTTAGGCTATGATGGAGTGCCCTCTATTTATTCCCAAACAGAGATCTGGGTCACCATTGGAATCCTCGTGATTAACGGAAGTTTAGTCTTAATCAAACGAAATTACCTGGCCTTTTTTATTAGCCTTAGCGCCATTGCAACCGGCTATTTATTACTGGTCATTGCCGGCTTGTGGGGCGTGCATTCGATGAATAGTTTTTGGCTAATTGTGTTGACCGGATTTGGCATATACTTGCCCTATTTAACCATCACCACGTCCGTGTTTGAACGCATGATCGCGATCACCAGACACAAAGCGAATACCGGTTTCTTGATGTATATCGTAGACTCGATTGGCTACTTAGGATACAATGTATTATTAATTGCGGCAGGTTTTATTTTTCCAAACTGGAACCTGCCGCAACTCTTTTTCTCTTGGATCACGATCCTGGGATTCGCAGGACTTGCCCTATCCGCCGGATCGTGGATCTATTTTAAAGGAAAGCTATCCCGTAATCCAACGGAAGAATAAGAACAAACCACACGATAAAATAACGGTCACAGGCAAGGTTAAAATCCAAGCCAAGACGATATTTTTTACCGTATCTCCTTGCAAGTTTTTAATCCCGCGTTGCGCCACCATCGTTCCAGCGATACCCGAACTTAATACGTGAGTCGTACTCACTGGCCACTTGTACGCTGTGGCTAAACCAATCGTAAGCGATGCAATTAATTCTGCGGAAGCACCTTGTGCATACGTCAGGTGATCCTTTCCAATTTTCTCTCCAATAGTCACCACGATACGTTTCCAGCCGATCATCGTTCCTAAACCTAAGGAAAGAGCCACCATCCACATTACCCAGTTAGGAGCAAAATCAGTTACGCCAGCCATACCTGTACTAGAAGAAGCTCCTAATGTGAAGAAAGGTGCCTTAGAACCCGCTGTTGCTTTTTTCCATTCCGCTTTATCGGTTTCAGATAATGCGACTGATTCACTTTCAATTAATTTCTTCGAATGCTTATTGATAGTTAAAGCGGCTTTACGAATGGCAAATTTTTGGTCCGTAGATAAGGTTGCAGGAGATAAATTCTGTGCTGTGATTACTGATAAATCTGTAGCTGATTTTTTCAATTCCATCACATAACCGCGCTCTTTATCGGATAAAGGAACCGTATCGATTTTAGCCGTAATCGATTGAACAGTGGCTAAACTTGACTTCACCATTTGCATATCTAAAGTCGTATTGATGGCAAAATACCCTGGTAAGAAAGCAATCAGAATAACCATCACTAAGCCGATTCCTTTTTGGCCATCATTACGTCCATGAAAGAAGGAAACTAAGGTACATGTCGCGATTAAAATAGAACGAATCCACACCGGGGGAGGAGATTTTTTCTTAGGCTCTTTGAAAATTTCCTTATTCGTAACCGTCTTTTTTAAGATATACATTAAGATGATGGCTAACGCAAAACCAAACAAAGGGGATAATAAAAGCGCCTGACCGATCTCAATTACCTTATCCCAGTTCAAGGCGGCAATACCTTTATTGGAAGCTTCTGGCAATAAAGCGTGACCTACACCGATACCGATGATTGAACCAATCAATGTATGCGAACTAGAAGCAGGTATTCCGAAATACCAAGTACCTAAATTCCAAATAATAGCTGAAATCAATAAAGAAAGCGCCATTGCCATTGAATGATAGACATTCGTGTCGACGAGTAACTCTGTGGGGAGCAGCCCTATGATACTCATGGTTACCCCTACGCCACCTGTTAATAAACCCAAAAAGTTCATGAATCCTGACCAAACCACGGCCTGAGTGGGAAGCAAAGAGTGGGTGTAAATGACGGTAGCTACGGCGTTCGCTGTATCGTGAAAACCATTCACAAATTCAAAAGCACAAGCGGCTAATAGACAGAAACAAAGTAGGAAGAACAACGTAGGGTCTAATCCGAACATAAAACTAATATTATAAATAAAACTCAATTTACTAAAGTACGCTTCTATTCTAAATTCAATGTTAAGGAATTGTTAAATACCTTATTTTACCTCACTTTTAAAGGTTAGGCCCATGGCTTTAGCAGCCTTGTGTATCAACTCTTTTTGAAATACTTTCTCGGCTGATTTTACCTCCCCTAGAGCAGGAACATTTGCCCCTACCATAGCATACCAAATCTGGTAACAATCTTTCACTTTCTCTCCATGCGAAGTCCATTGGTATTTATTAGCATCACCACGGCCATGATCTGTTGTAATCAACAAGGTCGTTTTTCCTTTATAATCTGGATCTGTATTCACAAAATCCCAAATCTCCCCTACCCACGCATCAAACTGGTGAGCCGCATCCAAGTAATGATTGTACGCTCCTTCGTGCGCAAATTCATCTGTTTCACCATAAGAAATGTATAGGGCCTTAGGCTTGTTCTTTTTCAAATAATGCATCGCTTTGAAATGTGTAAATGCGTCTAGTGATTCCGCCATGCCAAAAGGCTTGAATGACTCTTTCATCATCTTCCCCAGCATCTTCATTTCTGGATCCTTCTCTAATTCCGGATAAGAATCAAAGGCATTCACCACTGGGAAACCCGCTCTTTTCTCATTTAAAATACGATCAAAAGCATCCCAAGCTCCAAATGCTGCCACCTTCCCTTTGTACGCAGACAAAGCGTTCAAATACTCAAAAAAGTTCGTATTCGGATTAGGCTTGTAGTCATTAGAATTGACAGCAGTATCCACCTGACCTGTTAAAATCTCACTATATCCAGGATAGGAAAACCAATACGGATTCGCGTTGTCTACTTGACTTCCTTCTTTTCTATTTCCGTGCAACTGACCCGCCGCAGCTAATTTACCCCAGAAAAAAGGCATTAATTTAGCACGTCTCTCTGCCAAAGTAGGCGCATAATATTGCTGTATTAATCGAGCGGAGTCCCCATGGTGAAAACGCTTGATTTTGACGATGGAGGTATCAATTCCATTAAATACTTCTTGCCAGCGATAACCATCGGTAGTGATAACAATGACGCGCGCGTCTGACTCTTTCTGTGCAAAAGCCGAAAATGCAACGGCTACTAGGATAAATAGTAAAGTGTATCGTTTGTTCATATGCATTGTTTAACAAGCCAAAGCTAAGATATACAAATAAACAGAATATAATCTACCTATAAACTTTCGATTAATTATCCCCTTAATTGTTCAATGATCCTTGTTTTGCCCAAGCTTCAATCAAGGCTATCTCGCATTTTAGTAGCGGGGCACCTTTAGGCATATACGGGGGATTTCCACTAGGTGGAAAATAAACTTGTCCATATAATTCGCCTGATTTCGAGGACACAGAAATTTGCGTGTAATTCTCGATCACAATTCCTCCATAATGATTTTTCGCATCATGGCAAGACAAGCAATTATTCTTAATGATGGGATAGATATCTCGGCTATAAGAGACCGTAGATAAAGGGGAGGTAGAACAAGTAGAGGGCGCGATGTTGCCTTCCTTATCTTGTAAACATCCTGATAGACAAAAAACAAGAAATGTCAGAAGGAATCCTCCTGACATTTTCTGTATTACACCAATATATTGTCTTTGAACCATTATAGTTTGTGGGTAGCTACCCAACGGTTGATTGTATCATTGTAACGTAGCGTGGAATCTGGCCATTGGATGTAATCCTTCATCACCATATATTCATCTAGCTTCCCGTTATTCTTTAATTCTCTAAATAAGAAGGCGCCACGCTCTAACACTTCTGCGTCTTTTAGGTGTGGCGTATTCACGACTTCCTTGAAATCGTAAGGCTTTAAACTACCTTTTTTTAATTTAAACGTGCCCACGACGCCGCGTTGGAAAACGGTAATGTTTGCTACGGGTCTAGTTAAAAAATAATACCAGGTACTATCTTCTTTCATCTCTAGTTTCACTAGTTTATAAAAGGGTAAACGCATCCAGTAGTAATTGTTATATTTTGCTTGAAAACGAGTAGTATCGTTTGCAAAGGGCGGGTTCTCCGCCACGAATGTCATAATATTGGTGGTAAGTGTATCTTGTTGCGCTTCGTTGAAATAGTAAGCGACTTCGTCTTTTTTGTGGCAAGAGGCCAAAGATAACAGGGCAAAAAGGGCAATAATTTGTTTCATGGTGTTTGGTGTAAAATTTAAAAAAAGGGAGCTGACCTGAGCCAGCTCCCTTGGATATGATTACTTAATATAAACAACTGCTTGAGGAGCAAATTCTGCCCAGCCTGCTGTCCAGTCTGTAGATTTAAATGCACCTACGTAATCTGTTGCTTCGAAGAAAGGAGGAAGACCTGATTTCAAGTTAGCACCGATTAATGACTCAGATGTTCCTGTTGTTAAGGTAAATGTAGGACGACCTGAAGACCATAATGTAGAAGATAAACCCATATTAGCTTGAGTAGCTAAGATTTTGTTACCTGTTAATGCTAAGAACCAATCTTGAGGTACTGCTGTACCGATAGTGAAAGCAGTTAAACCTGTAGATGCCCCTGTGTTTAATGAAGTCATGTTCTCAAAACCTGGAACTGGAACACCCATCGGCTTCACATTAACAGACCAAGACAATCCAAAACCATTCGTTCCCCAACCATCAACACCGGCTAAAACTACGTTTCCTAAATCGATATCTGCATTAGCAGCATTCGTTTTTGCGTTGCTACCTACACCTTTTTGAGAATCGATGTAAACTCCGTATGGATATCCAGTGATAACTGTATTGTAGATCTTTTGCTTGTTGTTTCGACGTAATTGAGCCCCGTGTTGGAATAATGGGTCAATCGAAGTAGAAGAAGCACCTTTCGCTCCGATGATCGACATGTTAGCGAAAATTGCTGAAGTGAACGGTGTGTTTGATGAACCATCAGCATCGTTATCACACTCAAAACCATTCGATCCTGATTGATCCGCGATAGCTGCTCCACGGATACCTACACCATATTGTACATAACCAGAGAAACCGTTATCTGTATCGAAATCGTCATCTAATCCTTTGTAAGCGATTAAGTGTTTCGCATTTACTGTTCCACCGAACCACTCAAATGAATCATCAAGACCAAAAGAAGCTTGAACGTAATCGATTGTTGTACCTGAACCTACTGAACCCATGGTTAATGAGTTAACTTCTTGGTTCGGGTTGATCGGGATACCTGCAAATTCTAAACGAACATATTTCAATGTACCTGAGTTATCAGTTGCATCAGTTCCACCGTGGAACGCACCGTAACCACCTTCTAATTGACGTGCAGATGAGTTATCAGGCAAGTTGTTAGGAGCTTTACCACATATAATTAATCCACCCCAGTCGCCTGCTTCACGCGTACCAGGATCTCTCTCAGAGGTAAATACGATAGGAAGTGCTGCAGTGCCGATCGCGTTGATTTTAGAACCACGCTGAACGATTAAAGCCCCTTTAGTAGCGCGTTCTCCTACGATCACTGTACCTGGCTCGATCGTTAAGTTACCTACTTTAGTAACCGTACCGAAAGTAGCCTCTTCACCTACACGTACAAAACCTGATAATTTGTAGATTTTGTTAGCTGTCCAAGTTACGTTTCCTTCGATGATACCAGAAACTGTAACAATTTGCTTAGGAGGAGTAGCTGTTACTGTAACTACTACTGGAACTAAAGCAGAGATTTGGCTCTTGTTATCCGTTGCTTGGATCGTGAAATTTACTACTGAACCCGCTGTTAACGATTCAATTGTGTACGTAGATGTGTAAGTGTACGATTTCTCACCCGCTAATACTTTCGTTTCGAATGGGGCACCGTTTTTCAATACAGTGATCGACTTTAATCCTGCCGGAGCAGAAACCGTAGCGCTTACTGTTACTGAAGCACCAGCAATACCTGACAATGCACCGCTAGACGTTACCGTAGGTAGCGGGAAAACTTCTTCTTCTTTTTGGCAAGAAGAGAATCCAAGAGAAACAACTGTTAAAACAGCTATCAACTTGATCACTTTGTTTGTAAAAAGTTTCATTTGATTTTGAATTGATTGTTTAGTTTAATTGTAAAATTTTAAAAAGTAAAGTTTTATTTAAAGCCGAAAGGCGTAAAAATTAGACCTAATGAGTATACGCGACCTGGAGCAAAAGATTGAATGATTTGATCCTTTGATGTATCATATTTGCCATCTTGGTTACCATCCTGCAAGACGACATTATTATTGTTTAAGATATCCGAAACCCCACCTTTGATCTGTATATTTTTAGTTACTTTCTTCGAGAAGGTAAAATCAACAACATTACGAGGCATTTCATACCAGTCAGGGTAGGCTGTTCCACTAAAATTGTTTCCAACTGCATAAATACGTTGACCGATTACGTTAAAGGAAAGATTTAACTGCAATCCTTTTTGCGTGTCATTGTAATTATAGGTAGCATTCAAGATGTAAGGGCTCTGACCTTGTAAGGGGCGGTTATCTGATTGATTTGCACCAGTAACGGATCCAAGTGAAACTTTACTTGCGATGAAGGCAGCGTTAAAAACCACACTTGATTTAGACCAGAAACCAGTAGCCTGGATGAAATTCAAGTTCTTGCGAATCTCGGCTTCAATACCTGCCGAATAAGCACTCGCCGCATTTTCGAATGTTAAGTTTGGATTTGAACCGGAGGAGAAAACAACCTCGATTGGGTTCGTAAATTTCTTGTAGAAAAACGCTAAACTAACCACCTCAGATGGCGTAGGATAGGCTTCAAAGCGGAAATCATAATTTAGAATCTCTGCATTCTTTAATTTAGAATTACCGAAGATATTACGGTTATTCACGAAATCATAGAAAGAGAACGGAGCTACCTCGCGGAATTCTGGGCGGTTAATCGTTTGACCAAAGGCTAAACGTAATAAAGACTTCTCAGAGAAGTTATACGTCATATTCACGGAAGGTAAAAT
This sequence comes from Aquirufa sp., assembly GCA_040403415.1. Taxonomy (GTDB): domain Bacteria; phylum Bacteroidota; class Bacteroidia; order Cytophagales; family Spirosomataceae; genus Aquirufa. Next base: position 48,352 of record JBBAKU010000012.1, on the reverse strand, counting down.
ATTTAATACGGTGTTATCGTATTTCAATGGCTTACCAATTAAATCGTATGAGTCTAATTTCTGGCTGTTGTTTTCTGCACGCACACCAGCCACTACATTTACCTTAGATCCTAATGCTAAACCTGCCTGTAAATAAGCGGCTATTAATACGTTACTAGCCGAGTAAGAGTCATTCGGATTCGTTTGCTCATCGATCTTCACACCCGTAGTGGGGTTGATATTCGAAGGATCAAAAACCTGCTCAATAGGTAAACCGCTTAGATTATAAAAACTTGAATTTGCTCGAACAAAAGCTAAGTTACGCGCATCAAATTGACGTTTCTTAGACTCAGCGTACACTCCACCTTTAAACTCTAATTCCTTCCCTTTAGCTCCATCTTTGCCCGAAGTCAAGATAAATTTATGTGCTAAGTTCAGACCTCCCGTAATTGCGCTTTCGTTCAATATAATATTGGTACGGCCTAAATTAAAGGTTTGAGCTGCTCCTTGTGGGACATATAAAACACGGTTATTCCCATCCACTAAGTAACGGAAACGCTTGTAATCAGGCTGATCACGAAAAGAGCTATTATAACCCGCAACCCAGTCTAATTTTGTATTTCCGTCATTAAAATCATGCTTACCTGCTAATTGACCTGTGTAAATACCACGGTATACTTGATCAAAAGAGCGAATATTCCATAAATTACCATTGTCTTCTCCATTACGATCGACATACTGTGAATTACTCAATTGGTTGAATAAGTTCTTGATTTCAATCGTATGGTTGTTCGATAATTTAAATGCCCAGTTGTGCATCACACCTAGACGAATTCCTGTAGAATACTGTTGATCTTTGAAATTAGTGGAAAATGCAGGTACCCGATTTGCATCATAACTAAAATCATTACGATCCATCGCAAACTTGGTATACGTACTTGAATAGTTAATGGCTGTTACGTTACCCACTTTTACATTACCTAGATCAAATTTAAAACCACCCGATAAAGAGAAACGCATATCAGGCAAAGCTGTTGATTTAACGGGCACCCAGTTATTTTTTAAGGACTGACCGATTTGCGCTAATTGCGCTGGACCGGCGTTATTGATTTCTAGCTTAGTAGCTGGGAAAGATTTAGGAAGATCAAAATAGCCTGAATTAAATCCAGTGAAATAGTTTGCACCGTGTGCTGGTGAATAAAACGTAGAGTTCGTTGTTCCATCTCTATAAGATGAACTAGCGTCGATCGTTAGGAAGTTTTGCTCTGGAATACTTTTGGTAAAGATCTTCACCACACCACCCGCAAATTCGCCGGGTAATTCAGCTGCAGGAGATTTAAATACTAAGATGCGGTCGATTTGACCCGCTGGAATGATATCGAACGAGAATGAACGCATATCCGTCTCCATCGATGGAGCGAACGTATTGTTCAATTGAACGGTGTTATAACGCTCGTTTAGACCACGAATGTTAATAAAGCGATCCCCGAAGATCGTAACACCTGGAACACGCTTCACAACTTCTGCCGCTGTACGGTCTAAAGTTTTCGTGATTTGTGCAGCGGAGATACCACTCACGACTAACTGAGAGGCTTTGATCTCTGAGATAACCGAAACTTCCGTGTTAGTTAAACGCTGAGCGACTACTTTCACTTCCGCTAAGGTAGAGCTGGCTTCTGAAATGTTTAAGTTCAAATCAGTTACCTGACCTGCTTCTACTTTAACTCCTTCATAAATTTTAGATTCGTAACCTACATAAGAGATCTTTAATGAGTAAGAGCCTACTGGAAGTTTAGCGAACGAGAAAAACCCGTTAATGTCTGTTGCAGCTCCTTTGTTAATGCCTTGCACTAAAATGGTTGCTCCGATAATGTCTTCTTTCGTTTTAGCATCCTTAATGTTACCGCGTAGGGTTCCTTCTTGTGCAAAAGCCGCTGCTGAGAGCGTAAAGAATAAAATGATGAGGTTGGTTAACTTGTAAACTGATTTCATAAAAGTTTTGATACTGGTGATTTTGACAGCACAAAAGTATCCTCTCTTCCGATGGGCTTGGTTAAGCCAATGTTAGGCTTTTGTTACGGAATTGTTAAATGAAGTATTGTGGATTTAACAATTCCATAACATTGAATTATTTGGCATAAAATTTCACTTTTCTACTCTGTTTTATGGTACAATTTCAAGTTTTTGCATTTTTTATAGAAGAACTTTCTTGGAAAAGTTAAAATTAACACGGATTTAATTTGCGGGTAATGTGAAAGGACTAGTTTTGGGTCAACAAACGGAAATCATTCCGCCTAAGTTTTAAAATCAAGCATTATGAAAAAGAACACATTTGCTGCCCTATTTTTCGCAGCCAGCCTGTTTGTCGTTTCTGCCGCTAATGGAGCAGAATTAACCCTTCCCGTGAACATTGAATCTGTAGGTAAATTGAAATATAAGGTATCTGCCAAAGCAGGAGCCACAGTCGTTATCTACGATGGAGAAAATAACGAGATTCACAAGGAAGGAATCGCGTCGCAAAAATTGTTCAATTTGGCGGGATTATCTGATGGAAACTACCGTATGGTAGTCTTAGATGACCACAAAAACGTGTTGACTTCTAAGTCGTTTACGATCAAAACGGAAGTGAAGCGCGATATCGTCGCTATGAACTAATTACCCAACATCAACGAATTATAGTGAAAGATTAAGGGGTAAAAAGGCGGACCAGTGGTTCGCCTTTTTCTATTTACAGTACCTGATTGAATTCAATAATCTCGCCGTTCGGACCTTTGACATTAAAGAAGCGCGTGCCGTTTTTCCAAAAAGCCAGGAACGTAGGTTCTTTCTCAATAATGTCAAAACCGGCTTGCTTTAAGGCTTCAAACGCGTAATCCACATCCTCCACGTCAATCGCAAAATGGTCAATGTGACCGACTTTGCGTTGTTTGATTTCGGCTAATTGCTTTTCCGGCATTTGGTATAACTCCACAATCACTTCGTGATTTTTCATCATCACGCAGGTCCCAAAACCGCCGTCAAATTCAAAAGGTGATTCCATCACATTCTCGAAACCAAGGCGCTCATAGAAGGGAATGGAAATTTCCATGTTATGCACAGGGATCCCGATGTGTTGGATTTTATGGATAAAGTTGATTTTCATAGCTTTTGGTATTTACTGCAATTTAAAACTTTTTGAAAACTTAACACTGTTAATTAACTTTACGGTGTAATTTTACAATCATGGGCATAGTCGCAAGAAAAGAGAAACAAAAACAGGAGATTCGATCCTTGATTCTGGAGGAATCGATGAAATTGTTCGTGGAAGAGGGCTTCAGTAAAGTGTCCGTTCGCAAGATTGCTGAACGCATACAATATAGCCCCACGACGCTCTACCTGTATTTTAAGGATAAAAACGAGATCCTGTTTTATTGCTGCGAGTCAGGATTTAAGAAGATGCTGGAGCAAAATATTACTTTAGGGTTGATCAGCGATCCTATCGAACGCTTGCACCAGATGGGCGTGAATTACCTGAATTTTGGCCTAGAAAACCCAGAATATTACGATTTAATGTTCATTCAAGAGGCTCCGATGTCCGCCTTAATCAATATGGGCGCAGGCTGGTCGAGTGGTGATCAGGCTTTAGAGGCCTTGAAAATAATTGTTCAGGATGGGATGGACAAAGAATTATTAGTTCCCTTCAAGGTGGAAACGGTGGCGATGGCGGTTTGGAGCATGGTGCACGGCCTGGTTTCCCTCGCGATTCGACAGCGATTAGACAAATTAGTACCAGCGGAGGACGTGGAAAAGACGATGCACGAGTCCCTGGATTGGTTATTGAAAACGATGAAAAAAGCCTAAGATGAAATATTTATTTTTATTATTCGCACTACCTGTTTTTGGCCAAAAGTCCGTCCTTGACGAATATGTCGCCACGGCCTTTCAACAAAACATTACGCTGCAACAAAAATCCATTCAGGTGGAAAAGGCGATTATCGCCTTGAAAACCGCCCAAAGCCTCTACCAACCCAGCGTCGCCTTCCAAGGTGGCTATCAAAGTGGCGAGGGTGGTCGTAGCATCGCTTTTCCGGTGGGCGATTTATTGAATCCGGTGTATTCGACATTGAATGCGCTCACAAAAAGCACTGCTTTCCCACAGATTGCAAACGTGGAAACAAATTTCTTTCCCCGCGACTTCTATGATGTGAAAGTGCAAACGACGATGCCCCTGTATAACAAGGACATCAGCTATAACAAGCAGATACAAGAGCAATCGCTTAGTCTACAACGCGAAGACGTTTCGCTGTACAAGCGCGAATTAGTCAAGCAAATCAAGACGGCTTATTATAATTATTTGCTTAGCTTAGGTTTAGTAAAAGTCTTCGAAAACAGCCTCCATCTAGCGTTAGAGGGCAAGAAGGTAAACGAAAAGCTTCTGGCAAACGGAAAAGGTTTGCCCGCCTATTTGTTGCGTTCAGACAGTGAAATCGCCACCATTCAAGCACAAATCGCGGATGCGGTGAAGCAAAATCAGGCGGCTCAATACTATTTCAATTTCTTGTTGAACCGCGAATTGCGCGCTGAAATACGCATCGATTTTGAAGTCGAGAAAGCGATTGCCGGAGTGTATTCGGTGGTTCCCGGTGTTCGAGAGGAACTATCGCTTCTTTCTAAATCGATCACTATTCAAGAGACAGTTCTGAAAATGAACGAGTCCTTTTACCTGCCTAAGTTAAATGGTTTTGTGAACCTCGGATCGCAGGCTACATTAAATAACATTAGCTCGAAGAGTGGCTACTATTTCTTTGGCCTACAAATGGACATTCCCATATTCTCCGGGAAACGTAACTTGTACAAGGTGAAACAGACGCAATTAGACATTGCCTCCGCGAAAAATGCGTTGGATCTGAGTACGAAACAATTCAACATGGCGACCGAAATCGCTCAAAAGAACGTACAATCTTCGATCGTTAGCTTTCAGGCCTCCACGAAATCCTACGAGGCGGCCTCCGCTTATTTGCGCCTCATCGAAAAGGGCTATAAAGAGGGCGTGAGCACCTATTTAGAAACGGTGGACGCCAGAAATCAGTGGATGAACGCCACGATCAACTACCAATTAAAACAATTCAACGTATTAATCGCCGCTGCCGCTTACGAGCGCGAAGCCGCTAGCTACCCACTCTAATGAAAAAGATCTGCCTACTTATTTCCCTTATCACGGTATTTTCCGCTTGCTCTTCGAAGAAGAAGGAAGCCGTGGCTACCACAGCCAGCGACGTGATCCCGGTTTCGGTGATTTCCTTACAACAAGAATCCATCACCCGCCCTATCCAGGCTTCTGGCGTTTTCACGACGGAAGATGAGACCTATTTGGGTTTCAAAATAGGCGGCGTGATTCAGCACGTGTTTGTCAAAGAAGGCGATGCCGTGAAAGCGGGTCAACTGCTCGCCAGCTTAAACCTGACCGAAATCAAGGCGCAGGTCCAGCAAGCGCAAATTATGCTCGAAAAAGCGCAACGCGATCACGCGAGAGCGAAGAACTTGTACCGCGATAGCGTGGCGACATTAGAACAGTATCAAAATGCCAAAACCGGCCTAGAAATCGCACAACAGGCCTATAATGCAGGCGCGTTCAATCAAAGTTATGCCGAAATCAGAGCGGTAAAATCCGGGTTTGTGTTGAAGAAATTAGCAAACGATGGCCAGGTCGTAGGACCCGGAACGCCGGTCGTTTTATTGAACGGGGCGAACAAGGGTAATTGGGTGTTAAAAGTGGGTTTGAGCGATCGCGACTGGGCGGCGACGCAGGCAGGAGATCCGGCGGAAATTGCGATTGACGCGGCTCCCGGAGAAAAATATAGCGGTTCCGTTTTAGCCAAATCCGAGGGAGTGGATCCGGTGACGGGGACACTTTGGGTGAATTTGCGCATCAGTGGTGCGCCGACAGCGCAGCTGGCGGCGGGGCTTTTTGGGAAAGCGAAAATTCGTCCGCGGAAACAGATTAAATCCTGGGTGATTCCATACGATGCGATTTTGGATGGAAACGCGACAGAGGGATATGTGTTTATCACGAAAGACGGGAAAACCGCGGAGAAAGTGAAGATTCAGATCTCGAGTATTGACCACGGGAAGGTATTTGTTTCCGGAGGTTTGGAAGAAGCAAAATCACTCATCACCAGCGGAAATGCCTATTTAGACGCAGGTTCAGCCATTAAAATCGTCCGCTAATTATGAAGATAGCTAACTACGCGGTAAAGAATTACCAATTTACGCTCACGATGTTTTTGATGGTCGTGGTCGTGGGGATTGTCACGATTATGACAATGCCCCGAGCGGAAGATCCGGACATGAATGCCCCTCAATTTCCTATAATCGCAGTTTATCCGGGCACGAGTCCGGACGATATGGAGGAATTAGTGGTGAAGCCGGTCGAGAAAAGATTGTACGAACTGGAGAACGTGCGCAAGATCAACACGACGATTAGTGATGGCCTGGCGGTATTCGCGGTCTATTATAAATACGGCGTGAACGTGGACGAGAAATACTCCGAGGTTGTTCGCGAATTGAACAGTATCAAGGGTGAATTACCTAAAGAGGTGATTAAATTAGAGGCTCAGAAAGCCACGCCATCCGGCACGAATGTGTTGCAGATGGCGCTGATTTCGAACAATGCGTCTTTAGACCAACTGAAAATCACCGCCGAACGACTTCAGGAAGACTTAGAGAAGGTCACTTCCCTTAAAAAGGTAACGATTTCTGGTTTGCCAGAATCACAGGTGAAGATCGATTTGAACATCGAAAAGATGGCCCAGATGCAGGTCTCGCCAGAACGTGTTTTACAAGCAATTCAAAGCGAAATCGCGAACATTCCCGGCGGTAGTATTGTGGAGAACACGAAGTCCTTTAATATCCTCACATCCGGCAATTACCAGAACATCGAGGAGATTAAAAATACGATCGTCTTCTCGTATCAAGGGAAAAACGTGCTGTTGTCGGATGTGGCCAAAGTCTATTACGACTATGCCCCAGAAAATCACATCACGCGCTTGAACCAGAACCGCTGTCTATTCGTGACAGCCGCCCAAAAATCCGGCGAAAACATCGCAAAAACCCAGGGCGCTTACGAACCTGTCATCGCCCAATTCAAGAAGACCTTACCGAAGAACATCGACTTAGTTGTGAATTTCGACCAAGCCGAAAACGTCAATACCCGCCTCAGCGGCCTATTGAAGGACTTTATCATTGCGATTCTTTTAGTGGCGTTAACTTTATTACCGCTCGGTTTACGCGCCGCTTCTATCGTGATGATTTCGATCCCGCTATCCTTAGCGATCGGAATTATCTTGTTAAACATCATGGGCTACAGCCTGAACCAGCTGAGTATCGTGGGTTTAGTGGTCGCATTAGGTCTTTTAGTAGATGACAGTATCGTGGTGGTGGAGAATATTGAGCGCTGGATGCGCGAGGGACATAGCCGTTTGGACGCGACCTTAAAGGCGACGAATCAGATCGGAATGGCTGTTTTAGGTTGCACGGTGACCTTGATTATTGCCTTTTTGCCTTTGGTCTTTTTACCAGAAGCGTCTGGCGAATTCATCCGCAGTCTTCCGATGGCGGTGATTTTCTGTATAGTCGCTTCTTTAGTGGTTTCACTAACGGTAGTCCCCTTTTTGTCGAGCCGCATTCTTAAATCCCACCAAGGAAATCCCGAGGGAAATCTATTCATGCGGGTGTTGAAAAAGCTGATTTCGGGTTCGTATTCCCGTTTGTTAGATTGGGCAATTATTCGTCCTAAAACGACCTTACTCATCGCCCTTGTCATCTTTGTGGCTTCGTTGCGACTCTTCCCTGTCGTAGGATTCAGTCTTTTCCCGGCGTCTGAAAAGCCACAATTTATGGTCAATATTTTCAGCCCCTTGCAGTCGAATATGGCCTATACAGATTCGGTTTCCAAACTAATCGAAAGCGATCTGCGCAAGCTGCCCGAGGTGAAATATGTCTCTGCAAACGTGGGCAAAGGAAATCCACGTATCTATTATAATGCGATTCCGCTGAATGACAGAACTGATTACGGCAACTTGTTCGTCCAATTACAGGATGACCTAGGTGCAGACGAAAAAATTAACCTGATCGAGAAATTGCGCACGAAATACACGAACTATCCAGCAGCGACCATCGAAGTAAAAAACTTCGAGCAAGGCCCGCCGGTGGTGGCCCCTGTGGAGGTGCGTATTTTAGGGGATAACGTAGATACGCTACGCCAAATCGCCAGCCGCGTCGAAACAATGCTGAAGAATACGAAAGGCACGATATACGTGAAAAACCCGTTGAAAAACCTGAAATCGGACATCAAATTCGATATCAACAAGGAAAAAGCCAGCATGCTAGGCATCCCGACGGTCAGCATCGACCGGATGATTCGCTTGGTGGTGGCCGGTTTTGATTTGGGCAAAATGACAGACAAAGAGGGCAAAGAATATGCCATCGTGGTCTCGAAGCCACACCCGAAACACCCGAGTCTAGAGGTATTCGATAACCTATATGTGAATAACGTGCAAGGAACGGCTATTCCCTTAAGTCAAGTGGCCTCGGTCAGATTACAAACGTCGCCTGTGAGCATTAGCCACTTGAATAAGAATCGTTTGGTGTCTGTGAGTTCGTTTGTGGAGAAAGGATTTTTGAACAACGAGGTGATCGCTGAGACTGAGAAAAACCTGGAGAAAATGGCACTTCCAGCCGGATATCATTTCGAGATGGGTGGAGAAGTGGAGAGTAAGAACGAGAGTTTTGGCGGGTTTGGGACGATCATTTTAGTGACGATCTTCTTCTTTATCGCGGTATTAATTCTTGAGTTTGGGACTTTTAAAAGCACTCTGATCGTACTTTCTGTGATTCCATTGGGGATCGTGGGAGCCCTTTTAGCGCTGTGGTTTACGGGAACACCCCTTTCCTTCGTGGCGACGGTGGGACTGATTGCACTCGCCGGTATTGAGGTAAAAAATACCATCTTATTGGTGGATTTCACGAACCAGTTACGCGCAGAGGGCATGCCGATGGAACAAGCCATCCGCGAGGCCGGTGAAGTTCGCTTTTTACCGATAATTTTAACAACTTTGACAGCGATAGGGGGCCTTATCCCCATCGCGATATCCACAAATCCCCTTATTTCACCGCTTGCGATCGTGATGATCGGTGGACTGATTAGCTCCACTCTCCTATCTCGTATCGTGACCCCGGTAGTCTACAAATTAATCCCTCCAGCGATATGACTTTGAGCACGATTTTACTGCTTCCGCAACTGATTATTGGTTCGTATACGTCCAAAGGCAATCCCGGCATCGAGGTGTTTAATTGGGATGCGAAGACCGGTAAAGCTTCCAAAAGCTATACTTTAAACTCACCTGCGGCATCCTACCAGGCTATTTCAGGCGACTACTTATTCTCCGTTTCGGAAGAGGGTGACGGCAAAGCGAGCGTTTCGTCCTTTCAAATGCGCAATGGAAAATACGAGGCCATCAACACGGAATTGAGCCGTGGTGATCACCCCTGCTTCATCCTGTACCGCGAAAAATCTCAAACGATTTATACCGCAAACTATTCGGGCGGAAGTGTGAGCGTCTTCCAAACGTCAAATGGGAGACTGAAGCCCCTAGCTCAATACATCGCCTACTCTGGTTCCAGTATAAACAAGGACCGCCAAAACAGCGCCCATGCTCACATGGTCGCTCTTTCTCCTGATCAAAACACCTTATTTGTGACGGATTTAGGATCGGATAAGATCTATGCGCACCGCATTTTGGTAAACGGGCTTTTAGAAGAAAGTCGCACAGAAATCGCCCTCATCCCCGGCAACGGACCACGCCACATTCGTTTCAATGCGAAAGGCGATCGCGCTTATTTATTGAATGAATTGAGTTCGGATGTGGATGTCTTCGCCGTGAAAGGTTCTCAATTAGAAAAGATTCAAAGCATCCCCGCAGATACTTCCGCCGCGCAGGTAAAAGGCTCAGCGGACATCCATATTTCGCCGAACGGCAAATGGCTGTTGGCTTCTAACCGCATCTCGAGCAATCAAGTGGTGGTATTTAAAATCGAAAATGACGGGAAATTAACGCGGGTGTTTCACCAAAACGTGGCCAAAATCCCCCGTAACTTCACGTTCGATCCATCGGGCAAATTTGTATTAGTCGCGAGTCAAGAGGAAGACCGTGTGCAAGTATTTTCATTTGATGACGCGACCGGATCAATGCAGGATTTACACCAAGATATTTTGGTCAAATCACCCGTTAGCTTGCTAATTCGCTAATGGCTTTCACTAAAACGTCCAGTTCTGGAAGGGTCGTGAAGACATTAGGAGTAATTCTACAGCCGTGGATATTGCCACCATCGATGGCGACGGTGTAGATTTTGTATTCTTTCAATAGCCTTTCCGCTAATACGGAAGGCTTCATTCCTTCGATGCCCACATTCGCAATCGCACAGGACTTCGAGGGATCAGCTGAATGGTGCAATCGTACACGCGGAATGGTGCGCACCTTCGTGGTCCAGTAATTTTGCAAATACCTCAAACGTGCTTCCTTGCGCGCAGGACCCAGTTTTTCGTAGAAATCTATCGCATCATCTACCGCTAAATCCGTATGCACCGGAATCGTTCCCACGTGATTCAGGTGTTTGATATCCGTCAAAGGAACTCCCTCCTCCGCAATCAGAGGCCAGATTTGAGCCATCTTTTCCTTTCGCACATGCAAGATCCCCACGCCTAAAGGCACCGCCAGCCACTTGTGCAAACTCGCCCCATAATAATCGCAATTCAACTCTGAAATCTTGAATTCAAAATGAGCTATTGCGTGTGCGCCATCGACCATGACTTCGACTCCGCGGGCATGGGCCATGTCACAAATTTGACGAACAGGATTGATTTGGCCTGAAACGTTCACCATGTGGCACACCATGATGAGCTTGGTTTTGTCCGTCATGGCCTGAGCATATAAATCCACAATTTCTTCGTCCGAAGCTGGGTTAATGGGCAATGAAATCGTCTTCAAAACGATTCCCTGCCTGCGAGCGACCTGCTTGAACATGTCTTGCATCGCGCCGTAATCTTGAATGGCAAAGATCGCCTCATCGCCGGCTTTCCAAGGAAAACCGCTAATAATGGTGTCGAGGGATTCGGTGGTATTTCGAGTTAAGACTAGGGTATCTTCCGGGCAGCCGACTAAGCGAGCGACACGAGCCGCGATTCGTTTCTTATTCTCAAACTGCACTGTCCGCATGTAATAGGCTCCTTGCAAATTTACGTCGCGGATATGTTGAATGTATTTTTCTAAGGTAGCCTGCGGCGTGATATTATAGTAGCCGTTTTCCAAATTAATGTAGTCCGGTTTCAAGCGGTAGCCTCCGCGGATTCCCGCCCAAAAATCTTCATCTGAAGCGAGGCTGTGGGAGGTTTGGGTTTTGGCATACGAAAACCAAGGCGCCGATGCCCCTAAAAGAGTGCAGGCTTTAAGGAAAGTGCGTTTATTCATGGCAGAAAATTAACAAAAAAATCACATTTTGCCCTTGAATAATGAAGAATGTGATTAAATTTGTTTTCTGCCTCATATTAGGCGATTACCTAGAACAATTTAACACAAAACTCATGATGAAAAGAAGAGATGCCATCTCTCAAATCGCCTTGTTATTAGGGGGTGCTTTCACAGCTCCTACGTTAATGGCCATGGATGTGAGAAAAGGCAATGCCCCCATCGTTGCAGCAGATTTTAGCCTAACAGATGCGCAACGTCAAATCGTCTCAGCTGTCGCTGAACATATTATTCCAAGAACGTCTACGCCAGGTGCTATCGATGCAGGTGTTCCCGCTTTCATCGAAATGATGTTAAAAGATTGCTACAAAAAACCAGAACACAACAGCTTCCTAAAAGGGGTGAACGACTTAGCGAAAGCTAATTTCTTAGCACAACCTGCGGCAGGCCAAGTGGCGATGTTGACTTTATTAGAAGCGAACACAAAAGATTTAATGAAGAGCTATTCTCAAAAGAAAATCAAAGTGGGTGATAACGTGGATAAAGAAACACTAGAAGGCGCTAACGGTGTTCCATTCTGGAGATTAATGAAAGAATTAACGCTTTTAGGATACTATACATCTGAAAAAGGCATTGAAGCTTCTTTCATTTACGAGCCAGTTCCAGGCAAATTTGAGTTAATTACGGATATGAAACCGACTCAAAAATCTTTCGTGTATTAATCTGAAAAATTAGAAAAAATGAATCTGAATATAGATGCAATTAAAGGCCAAACGTTTGACGCAATCGTCATCGGATCTGGTATCTCCGGAGGTTGGGCTGCCAAAGAATTAACAGAAAAAGGCTTAAAAGTAGCGGTTTTAGAGCGTGGTCGCGAGATCAAGCACATAGAAGGCTACGAAACGGCGAATAAAAACCCATGGGAATTCGATCACCGTGGTCGTCCTACGAATATGGCTGCTGAGGAATATTGGGCAGGTATGCGTACAGGATATACAGCAAACGAAGAGCATCGTTACTTATTCGAAAACGATAAGCAAAACCCTTATTTAGAGAAAAGAGGCGGATTCGATTGGACTCGTGCTTACCATACGGGCGGTAAATCGTTGTTATGGGGTCGCCAAACGTATCGTTGGAACCGCGAGGATTTCTTAGCGAACGAAAAAGAAGGTGTCGGTACACCGTGGCCTATCGGCTATGATGATTTAGCGCCTTGGTATTCGTATGTAGAGAAATTTGCAGGTATTTCAGGTCAAGCTGAAGGATTAGACGTATTACCGGATTCTGAATTCATGCCGGCGATGCAGATGACTGCTCCAGAAACTCACTTCAAAAATGCCGTGAATAAGAAATTAGGTCGTGCCGTAACTGTAGGTCGCGTAGCGCACTTAACAAACCCTGGCAAACAACATACTGACTTAGGTCGTTCGTCTTGTAACTACCGTAACAAGTGTATGCGTGGTTGCCCGTATGGCGCGTATTTCTCGTCTTTATCCGCGACTTTACCAGCAGCGATGCGCACAGGTCGTTTAACGATGGTTCACAATGCGATTGCGGCAGAAATCATTTACGATGAGTCTACGCAGAAGGCGAAAGGTGTTCGCGTAATCGACCAAAACACGATGGAGTCGAAAGAATATTTCGCTAAAATCATCTTCGTGAATGCAGGTTCGATCCAATCTACTTCGATCTTAATGAACTCAAAGTCGAATCGTTACCAAAACGGTTTAGGAAACGACTCGGATCAATTAGGCCGTAACATCATGGACCACCACTTAGGGGTAGGTGCTAGTGCGACAGTGGAAGGTTTTGAGAAAGATTACATGTTCGGAAATCGTCCGAACGGTTTATACATTCCTCGTTTCCAAAACTGGGGCAAAGACAAACGTGCATATTCACGTGGTTTCGGATACCAAGGTGGCGCGAGCCGCGAAGGTTGGGGACGTGGCGTGGGAGCAGATGGCTTTGGGGCAGATTTCAAAGAGAGCTTAACGCACCCTGGACAATGGACGGTTGGTTTTGGTGGTTTTGGAGAAATTCTTCCAAACCCAGAGAACCGTTTCGTTCTTAGTGCACAAAAAGACAAGTGGGGCTTACCGGTACTTGAATTCTCTGCGGACTTTGGCCAAAACGAATTACAAATGCGTGTCGATATGATGAACGAAGCAGCGACTATGTTAGAGGCGGCTGGTTTCAAAAACATCAACGCATACAACAAGCAAGACACACATATCGGTTTAGGTATTCACGAAATGGGTACGGCTCGTATGGGTACGTCCGTGAAGAACTCAATCGTTAACAAGCACAACCAAGTTCACGAGGTGAAAAACGTTTTCATGACGGATGGTGCGGTGATGGCGTCAGCTTCTTGCGTGAATCCTTCGTTAACATACATGGCGATGACGGCTCGTGCAGCTGACTTCGCGGTGAATGAGTTGAAGAAGAGGAATCTGTAAGCGACGGCGTCGCTAGTCGCCTGCGGCTTAGTCAATAAGTCATCTCTACGCGATTTAGTCCGGAGATGTCGCTGCTACGCAGCTCGAAAGAGCAAAGCAAAAAGCACAAAGAATAAAGATTGGGTGGCAGATTCTGTCGCCCTTTTTTTATGGGGTAAGTCGGCGCGGGGCGCCGAAGTCGTCACTACGTGACTTAGTCGACTTCGTCTTAGTCATCGCTTCCCGATTTAGTCAATAGGTCGAATTAAGGCATATTTGAGTGGAAATAAGCGCGAGGCACTCAGGCGGCTTTTCGGGTATTGACAGAAAGTGTCAAGATTGCAGATTATAGAGTAGAGATGGTAGATTAGAGATTATAGAGAATTCATTATCCTGCGGTCTACCTCCCTGCGGACACATTTACCATTCACCACTTACCATTAACCATCATTATCTCTACTCTATACTCTCCTATCTCTAATCTAATATCGCGCGCATCAAAAAATACAACACAGACGGACACATCAAACAACCCAATCCGGTGTAGAAAGTAGCCGTCATGGCTCCATAAGGAACTAATTTAGGATCTGTGGCAGCTAGACCGGCAGCGGTTCCGCTGGTGGTACCCATGAGTCCACCAAAAATCATCGCCGATTGTGGTGTCTTTAAACCAATGTAAGGGGCAATTAAAGGGGTTCCGATGGTTACCAAAATAGATTTCACAACACCAGCCGCGATACTAATCGCGATGATGTCTGAACTGGCACCTAAGGCAGTTCCGGTTACGGGGCCTACTACGAAGGTGCAAGCGCCGGCACCGATGGTGGTGAGGCTTTCGGCGTCCGTGATTCCTAAGGCATAGGCGATGATTACACCCACTGAGAAGGAGATGATTACTCCTAAAAATAAAGACAATATTCCGACGGGGCCGGTCTTTTTGATGATGGCGAAGCTAGCGCCCATTGCAGTAGAGACGATGGCGAAGTCGCGGAACATGGGGCCTCCCATGATTTCGAAGCCAGAGAAACCGGGGATGTCGGCGATGCCTTTTTTCCCCAGAGTTTCAAGGCCAGCAAAATAGGCCAAAACTAAGCCCATGAAGATGGAGATGGCGGAGCCGGGGATTTTGCCGCGGGTGAGGGTTTTCGAAATTGCTTCCGAAAAATACATGATGAGGCCTGTTACGAGGAACGCGAAAACTAGGCCGTTTTTGTCGAGGAAAGTGATGATGTATTCCATTAGTCTTTGGGCGCTAGTTTAGATAAAAGGGGCATTAAGGCGAGGCAGGCGATGACGGGAATGATGCCTGCCAAAAGGGCGAGTAGGCCGTTAGAGAAGGCGACGCGGACGTTTTGGACAGATGACATGGCCACGATGATGGGGATGTACATTTTAGACCAAAAGTTAACGCCCTCACCCATTTCGAGGTGGAAGAGGCCGCGTTTTTCGAGCTCGTTTTGGGATAAAATGAGGAAAAGCATCGCAAATCCGACGCCACCTACATTGGCTTGGATTCCCAATAAACGACCGAGGGTTTCCCCCAGGATTTGGCCTGCAACAAAACAGGCGGCTAATAAGGCAACTCCGCGTAATAGCATATTAGTTTTTGATTAGGTTAACGACGTCTTTTTTCGTGACTTTTCCCATCGCGTTGCGAGGTAATTCAGGCAAACGGTGGTAGGCCCGAGGGGTTTTGTACGCGGGCATTTGTTCGCGCATCCAGGCATTTAAGGCTTTCGTGTCGAAATCATCTTGGCAGACAATGGCGGCGCTTACGAGCTCGCCCCATTCGTCATTTTCGACCCCTACCACACAGCAATCCTCGATTCCGGGGTAGGTACGGAGGACTTCTTCGATTTCCAAAGCGGAAATTTTATAGCCACCTGATTTAATGATGTCGACAGAGTTTCGGCCCAAAATCCGGTAGCCTCCCAGCTCGTCCATCGTCGCGATGTCGCCGGTTTTGAAGAAGCCATCCTTGGTAAATGACTCTGCGGTGGACTCCGGTTTTTGCCAGTATTCGTTGAAGACATTTGGCCCTTTGACCTGAATCTCCCCTATCTCCGTACCCGGAATGACGTTATCCTCTTCGTCTGCTAAACGCACCTGAACGCCCGGAAGTGGATATCCCACGTGACCCGGAACGCGCGGGCCGTCGTAGGGATTACTCAAAGCCATCCCGATTTCGGTCATGCCATAACGCTCCAAAAGGCTATGTTCGCTAATCGTCTTCCAGCGCTCCATCACGGAGACAGGAAGCGCGGCAGAACCCGAGATCATGAGTCTGAATTTGGACATGCTGCGGGTCATCTCTTTTTGGTCCACCTCAGACAACGATTCCCAATGCGTAATCAACTTATAATAGATGGTAGGAACGGCCATAAAGACGTTCAACTGACCTTTTTTGAAAATATCAAACAGCGCTTCCGCCGAAAAACTAGGCAAAAACTGGCAAGTCGCCCCCGCCCAAAGCGAGCAAGAAACGATGTTGATTACCCCGTGAATGTGGTGCAAGGGCAAAATGCAGATCGAATAATCTTTCTCGCTCCAATGCCAAGCATCGATCAAGGTCGAAATCTGCGCATTCAAATTCGCGTGAGTGGACACCACACCTTTCGGCAAATTCGTCGTACCAGAAGTGTAGAGCATCATGGCGCGGCGGGAATCAGGGAAAGTGGGGAGTCGAGAGTCGAGAGTCGCTAGTCGAGAGTCACTAGTCGTCATTAAACGTAATCCTAGCTCTTCGCATAATGGCTTCAAAAGTTCTTCGAATTCTGGGGAAACGACTACGATGCTTGAGCCAGAGTTCTCAATTGTATAGCGTAAAGAGGGCAACGGGTAGGTTAAACAAAGCGGAACGGCCACACCGCCAGCACGCCAAATCCCCCACTGCACCCGCACATAATCAAAACCAGGGTTCACCATATAGGCAACTCGGGCTTCATTTAGGTCCGTATTTTTATCTAATAAGGTCGAAGCGAAGGCTTTCGAAGCATCTAAAAGCTGGGAATAAGTATACGTTATGCCATCTGAAATGATGGCTGTCTTCTCCAGGTGCTTTTCAGCTTGGGCAAAAATGGATATCATAGGGTTGAATAGGTTTGTTCAAAGATAGGAAATAAGTCGCGACTTTGTCGCTTAGTCGACTTCGTCCTAGTCGCGACTTTGTCGCTTAGTCGTCCTGCGGACTTGGTCAAAGGGTCATCATCGCTTCGCGATTTAGTCGACTTCGTCCTAGTCGCGACTAAATCGCAAAGCGACGACTAAATCGCGTAGAGGTGACTAAGTCGCAAAGCGATGACTAAATCGCGAAGCGGCGACTAAAGTGTGATATAATGAATATTCCCCTTCAAATCTTTCAGCAATTTCTTGGTCCTTTCCGGTCTGGCGTCGGTGATGAAGACTTGGCCAAAGTGGTCTTCGGCCATCATTTGGACCAAACGCTGGATGCGGCGGTCATCGAGTTTGTCGAAGATGTCGTCGAGGAGTAAGAGGGGTTTGCGGGGTTTAGCGGCTACGAGGGAGTCGAATTGTGCAAGTTTTAGCGCGACAACGAAGGATTTTTGCTGTCCTTGGGAGCCAAATTTGCGCAAGGAGTAGCCATTGATTTTAAAATCAAATTCATCTCGATGAATTCCGATGGATGTCCGCTGCGCGGACAAATCCAGCGGTTCCGCGGCGCGCAGCGCCGCGCCAAAGCCCCCAGCTTCGAATGTCGTTTCAAGCTGAATATCGACGTCCTCACGGTCGTCTGAGAGTTTGGAATAATGAAAGGTAAAACTAGGCAAAAAAACCTCGAGAAATTCCTTTCTAGCTTTTGCTAGCGATTCCCCCAGTTCTACTAAGGGCGCGTGGTAACTATCTAAATGCAGGCGATCGACCTGACCGCGTTCTGCGAATTGCTTTAATAATACGTTGCGCTGCTGGACGATGCGGTTATAGCGTAGTAATTGGTCGAGGAAGTTGCGATCAAGCTGGGACATCATGCCGTCAAAGAAACGGCGGCGCTCTTCACTTCCCTCGCGCACTAAATCTGTGTCGTGTGGATCCATTAAAACGACCGGAAAGTGGCCAATGTGGTCTGCTAAGCGGGGGTAGGGTTTGTCATCGCGGAGGAATTGCTTTTTGGCCCCCTTCTGAAAAACACAAGTAATCTGGGTTTCGCGATCCTGCGTATCGACAAAATCACCCTGTACACGGAAAAATTCCTGCGTATGTTTGATGCAAAGCTGATCCGATATCCCCCGTGCACTTTTCGTCATGGAAAGGAAATGGATGGCGTCCAAGAGATTCGTTTTCCCAATCCCATTCTCCCCCACAATGCAATTAATCTCCGAAATAAAGCCAAATCTAGCCTCCTCATAGGATTTAAACTGATTTACCTGAAGAGATTTGAGATGCATGGATGTAGGAATGCGATTAAAAGCGTGTAAAAATAAAGATTTTGTACTAATTTTGCAGGGATTAGCGCCGGAATTAACCCGGCATACCGCTTTAAAAATATTCTATCAAGAAGATGGCAAAGAAAAACGCAGACGCGCCCAAGTATTCTAAAGAGACTTACAAGTATTGGTACGAATCCATGCAATTACAACGCAAATTCGAAGAGAAATGCGGTCAGTTGTACGGAATGCAGAAAATTAAAGGCTTTTGTCACTTATATATTGGACAAGAGGCTTGTTCTTCTGGTTCCAAATCTGCCCTACAAGAAGGCGATAAATACATCACAGCGTATCGTGATCACGGTATCCCTTTGGCCTTGGGAACCTCCCCTAACGCAATTATGGCGGAATTATACGGTAAAATCACCGGTGCTTCTAAAGGGAAAGGTGGCTCAATGCACATCTTTGACAAAGAAGTAGGTTTCGTGGGAGGCCACGGTATCGTAGGGGCTCAAATCCCGATGGGAGCTGGCCTAGCCTTCGCTGAAAAATATAAGAAAACAGGTAATGTTTCGATCACGTATTTTGGTGACGGTGCGACACGTCAAGGTGCTTTACATGAGGCATTTAACATGGCGATGCTTTGGAAATTACCTGCGATTTTCGTCGTAGAAAACAATGGTTATGCAATGGGTACTTCGGTAGAACGTACTTCTAACGTGACTGAATTATACAAAATCGGTGAAGCATACGATATGCCATCGGAGCCAGTGGATGCCATGAATGTGGAAGCGGTTCACGAAGCAGTTTCACGTGCTGCAGCTCGCGCTCGTGCAGGAGAAGGTCCTACTTTCTTAGAATTCAGAACCTATCGTTACAGAGGTCACTCGATGTCCGATCCGCAGAAATACCGTTCTAAAGAAGAGGTAGAGGCTTACAAAGACCGTGACCCCATCGAACAAGTGAAGTACACAATCTTAGAGCACAACATCTTAACGCAAGCAGAATTAGACGAGATCGATGCTAAAATCAAAGTGTTAGTTCAAGAATCAGTGGATTTCGCAGAAACATCTCCATTCCCAGATAAATCAGAGGCTTACAAAGATGTGTATGTCGAAGAGAATTATCCGTTTATTGAGGAATAGTCGTCACTTCGTGACTTAGTCGCTGCTTCGCAGCTTAGTCAAAAAGTCGCTGCTTCACAGCTTAGTCGACTTCGTCTTAGTCATCGCTTCGCGATTTAGTCAAAAAGTCAAAAGCTCATTCGCACCGCCGGATGGGCTTTTTTTATTGATTATCAGTTAGTTGATAAAGTGAAAGTGGAGGATTGAAAGAAGGTGAAATTGGAATACCTTTGAAAAAATAACCACTATGAATTTTATCTTAAGTATCGCAGCAGGACTACTGTCGTCCTATTTGTTTTTAGTCTTCTTTTTACTCAATAAGAAACCTAAAATTCTCATTTCGAACCAGATCAGCCGAATCCGTTTTAATGGAGAACAAAATTACTTGTTCAAGTTCGTCAACTTAACAAACTCTGAAATTTTTGACGTACATATTGAACTCACCTTCTATAAGCCGGTGGGAACCTTCAATGGTAGCAACTTACAAGGACGAGATATTAAACTAAAAGATAATTTTATCGCCTACGTTCCGCAAGAGAGAAAAACAGATCAATTTTCTTTGCACGCCGTACGTATTCGAACGATTGAACCCCTTGAAGAAACATGGCAAGATGAATCCTCCTTTATTCGACTAACCATCATTGCAAAACATGCCTTATCAGGATTTAATAAAGTTTTCGTACAGGATTACCCTAGCTTAGATCGTATCAGTTCTGGGAAATTTTTATCTGGAAATTCTGTTGAATTAAAATAAGAATTAGCGGAATCAATTGAAAAATTAATGAGTACCTTTAGCGAAGGTTTAACAGTATTTAAAAACCCAACCCATGAAAAAAGACATCATATTAGGCTAGGCCTACCGGAATTTGAAATAAACGAGCTTGTGGAAACACAGGCTTTTTTTACGTCGCTTCGCGACAGTCGTCCTACGGACTAAGTCGCCTACGGCTTAGTCACTGCTGCGCAGCTTAGTCATCGCTTCGCGATTTAGTCGGGACTGCATCAGTCGCAGCTTAATCGACTTGGTCTTAGTCATCGCTTCGCAATTTAGTCAATTCAATCGATAGCCACTTTTATCAAGAACTCGAATGAAGCCTTTAATTAGTAGAGAAATTTCAACTAGATCTTTTTGCAATTGATTAGACTCTTCATATGTTATATAATTTAATTGGCCAGCGATATAAAGCATCGATTTTACCTCACTGCAGGATCCTAATGCGATAAATAAAAATCGACGAAAATCCGCATCAGAACCTCTTTCAAAACCCTCCGCTATATTATTAGATATGGAGATTGCAGCCCGCTGGATCTGGTTTTTAAATCCGTAATCTACATTTAACTGAAGTACTTTATAAATCTCAATTGCGACGATTTGAGACCTTTTCCAAGCCTCAATTTCTTCAAAGTGGTTAATTTTCATAATTCGTCAAGATTACACGATTTTTAATTATTATTGTAACAGCAACTTGATAAACGACTAAATCGCGCAGCGATGACCAAACGACGCAGTCGTGACTAAATCGCGAAGCGATGACTAAGTGACGAAGTCACGACTAAATCGCGCAGCGATGACCAAACGACGCAGTCGTGACTAAATCGCGAAGCGATGACTAAGTGACGAAGTCACGACTAAATCGCGCAGCGATGACCAAACGACGCAGTCACGACTAAATCGCGCAGCGATGACTAAGCCACGAAGTGGCGACTTTTTGACTAAGTGACGAAGTCACGACTTTTTGACTAAGCCACGAAGTGGCGACTTTTTGACTAAGCTGCAAAGCAGCGACTAAATATGACTCTCAACTGCGACCTTGGCGAAGGCATTGGAAATGATGCCGCACTTATGCCCTACATCGATGAAGCAAATATTGCCTGCGGATTTCATGCAGGGGATGCTTTTACCATGCGCGAAACGGTAGCTTTGTGTATACGCCACGACGTAAAAATGGGAGCACATCCGTCCTATTTAGATCGAGAGAATTTTGGGCGAAAAGAGATTGAATTGAGCCCAGAGGAGATCTATTTACTGGTTAAAAAGCAGATTGAAACGCTGAAACAAATCGTCGAAAATGCTGGAGCAAAACTAAACCACGTGAAGCCACACGGTGCACTATATAATACCTCCGCGAAAAACGAAGCCGTGGCGAAAGCCATTGCGAAAGCGGTAAAGGATGTTAGTGGGGACTTAATCTTATTCGGACTCAAAGGCAGTCTGTCGATCGAGGTCGCACAGGCAATGGGTTTACAAACGGCAGAAGAGGCCTTTGCCGATCGTCGCTATGAGAGTGATGGATCCTTAACTCCGCGGAGTCAGCCGGGGGCTTGCTTCATCGAAGTTCAAGGTGTCCTAGAGCAAGTGGAAAAAATTAAGGCCGACACCTGGTGTATCCACGGTGACGGCCCTCATGCGTTGGAGTTCGCGAAAGCACTGAATGCGAAGCGCTAATAAGCCTTAAAACTCCACAATAAATCCAATGGTAGGCGTTACTTGTGCCCGGTCGTTAAGCAATTGGGTAGGAATGGCGTTGCTTCCGTCTTTGGCAATAGGTAAACCATTCGTCGTGGCAAAGGCCGAATTATCCTCTAAACGGGTGAAGGTATAGGTCGGAACGCCAGGATTCACCGCGATGTACCAATTCGTCACATCTAAGAAAAGGTCGATGGTTGTCTTCTTCAAATTGTATTTCTTGTCGATTCGCACATCGCTCGAATGGAAATTAGGCAAACGTTGTGTGTTCAGTCGAGCGTAATCAAAAGTTCCTTGGCCTAAAGTCAAGTAAGTAGACTTAGACGTAGATTCGTCATAGGGCGTATAGGGCGCGCCTCCTTGGTAACGGAAACGAAGACCTAGCTCCCAGTTGCGGGGGAATTTATAGCCCCATGTCACACTTAAAAGGTGTTGATTATCCCAGTTAGAAGCGATTAAATTCCCATCAAAACCGCTGTACATGCTGCGGTAGAAGGTGTAAGAAAGTATTCCGAAGAATTTGTCGGTGAGTTTCTTTTGGGCAAATAATTCAAAACCGTAGGCGCGACCTTTTCCGGTTGTGGTTACGTCTTCATTCCCTAAAATATTGAAGTCCCCGCCTAGATTAGCTAAAGAGATTCCATTGCGATTCGAGATAGGCACGTTCGCGTATTCCTTCACAAAGGCTTCGGCGGTGAAGCGCAAAGATTCGTCGTGCAAGTATTCTAGGCCGGCTACGTAATGATCGCTTTGCTGGTATTTCGCATCTTGATTGACTAAATGAGGCGGCGTGTAAGCGAGGCTATACATACTGTAAGGAGGTGTAATAGCATAGCCCAAAATCGTATACGGCGCTAACTTAAAATAACGACCGACGGAGGCATTTGCCGTCCATTTATCTGACAATACATAACTAGCTGAAACGCGTGGAGAAATAGTTTCCAATGGATCCATTCCCGTTGTTGTGAAACTATTCATATCCGTACGAAGGCCGGCACTTAGACCTAATTTGGCATCCAAAAACGTCTTCGAAACCTGAGCAAAGGCACCGTATTTCCAAAGGGAATTGAACGGGCTTTTGTACGAAATAGTCGTCGATGGATAGGCTAATTTAATGGCCGGATTAGGTTCTGTATTATTCAACACCTGGTAGGTACTGTTCGCATATTCCACGAATTGAGTGGATAAGCCGTAGGTAATCTTCCAGCCATTCGTGTTTTTGTTCACATCTAGGCGCAACTTATTTTCGGTCTCGCGGGACGAATAATCGAAGTTCAATTTCGCAGGATCCTTCTTTAAATTATCCTCATAGCGCAAGAAATTATTATCAAATACATTTCTAGAAAGCGCCACGTTCACATAGCCGTTATCCAGTAATTTTTTCAACGATAAGCCCAGCGTATAATTCCATTGATTAATATACGGGTTCGAGTTAAAGATGTACAATTTCTCCGGCGTGGCTTTTTTCAGCGGGCCAAAAGAGAAGTCATCAATCGCCCCCAGTCCCATCAGCGAAAGCGTAGTCGTGGAATTGATTTGTTTGGCGATTTTGAACTGAGCATCCCAAAACTGTGGACGGATCGGAAGATCCAGCGCTTGGAAAAGGAACTGCAAATACGAGCGGCGAACAGAGGCTAGGAAAGTAGTTTTGCCAGATTTAGACAAAGGGCCCTCGGTAGTTAAAGCGAATTCAGTGGCACTTAAACGGGCGTTTCCTTGAAATTTGTTCGGGTTTCCTGTGCGTTGTTTGAATTGAAAAACGGAGCTTAACGTATTATCGTAACGGGCGTCGAAGGCCGATGAGCTTAGTTTCACGTCTTCGATGAAGGACACATTCAGCATTCCTTGCGGGCCGCCGCTACTGCCTTGGGTTTGGAAGTGATTTAGGACGGGGATTTCAATGCCGTCTAAGTAATAGACGTTTTCGTTCGGGCCGCCACCGCGAATGATGATGTCATTTCTAAAGCCGCCGCCTTGTGGGCCGCCGCCTACGCCGGGTAAAGTTTGGATTACTTTAGATACATCGAAGTTTCCACCGGGATTACTTTTGATTTCTTCTGCCGTTAAGCGTTGTACGCTGAGAGGGGATTCGAGGGTAGAGGCTTTTGCGGTGCGGCGGTTTTGGGTAACGACCACCTCCGTTAATTCCTGATTCGACGGCAGTAATTCAATGTTCAAATAATTTTCATTCCCGGCGTTGATGATGACGTTGAAGGCTGTGTATTTTTCATAGCCTACTGCTGAGAAATGGATGTTGTATGTTTTTAGGGCCAAAGCCGTTAAGCGAAAGGCTCCCTTTTCATCTGCCGTCGTCCCTTTCGTAGCTCCATCTAGTGTGACAGAAACTCCTGAGATGGGTTTTTGGGTGAGGCGATCGACGATTTTCCCCGAGATGCGGCCAGAGTTTTGGGCAAAAACCGAAAAAGAAAAAAGCAGAAATAAAAGGGTTTGTTTCATGGTGCCTAAACGAATAAATGGGTATAAATGTTTCATTTTAGGGCTGTACTAAAACCTTTTGTGTGACTGAACCTTTATCGGATTCGTATTTCAAGAGGTAAGTACCCGCACCCGGTAAAGGCGCTGGAACGCGCAAAGTTTCTCCCGCGTTAACCGAAATATCCAGACCTAGCTTTCGCCCGGAAAGATCAAACCAGCGCAAAATTCCGACAGATTTCACGCGTACGTTCACGAGCGATGAGGCTGGATTAGGCCAAATATACAATTCCTCCGCAGGCACGATGGTATTGCTGGCGTTCTGTAATAGCTGAACTCCGCCGGAAGCTAGCCCGATGACAATGTCGACTTTGCCGTCGCGGTTAAAATCGGCGGTAGAGATTTGGGCGTTTTGGCCTACCTGAAAAGGCAAACGCTGCACTTCCAGGCCTAAACCGGACACATAGAGAAAACCTGAAGCATCTACCGTGATTCGCTCCGCATTGCCATCTCCGGTGATATCCGCATAGGCAATGCCGCGAAAAGCGGTTTCGATTCGCTGGTAGGGTTTGGTCAAATCCGACCAATCATACACCCGTGTGCCACCTAAATAATCCAAAACCACAAGTTCTAGCGAGCCATCTTGATTGATGTCATAAAGACGGGGCGTTTCACGGAGACTTGCGACATTCAACGGCTTTTCTTCACCAAGTTGACCACCTGAATAGACCCGGTAATACACCGCGGAGCCTTTCAAATAATACAGCATTAATCGGCTATTCACTACTTGCAATTGTATACCAGAAGCTCCGGCCAGCGGCAGAAAATCCCGCGATTTAAACGACAGCGTCCCATTCACATTTTCATATAAAGTGACACTGCCACTTCCTATCATTAAATCCAGATCCCCATCTCCCTCCACATCATAGAACACAGGCGAGGCATTATCTCCCACGTCAATCATTTCTTCTTGCAGAAAGGCCTTGGTTTTTAGCACCAAAGCGCCATTTTCAGACCGGTAATAAGAGGCCGTTTCCAAAGCAGGATTCAGATCTGGCAAATGAGACGACGCGATTAAATCCAGAAATCCATCGCCATCTAAATCGATGGGCGATCCGCTGGCAAGAGATGGAACAGTATGTGGCGAACTAGCTGGGAAATTATAATCGGCATTGCGGAACTTTGGTTTATCGCGCGTCCCTTCATTTTTCATATGAATAAATCCTGGACAACCCACGTGGCCTATAATCAGATCATATATGCCGTTTTTATCCGGATCCCATAAAGCTAGCGTGTTGCCGGCGTGTTGCACTTGTGAAGTCGCTTGCGTGCTTAAAACAGATTCCGGAACAACATTGAATGCAATATCCTGGCAATCATTCAAATAGAAATTGCCCCAATTCAGAGACTTAGTCACATACTTCAGATCCCCAACATTTTCATAATACGTAATAAAATGCCCCGCGGATTCAAAGGCCAAGATGTCCAAATCGCCATCTCCATCCATATCCGCAATGGCCGGAATATCCGTCGCGCTGACGTAGATATTGATGAGGCCATTTAGGCCAGTTGATTTGAGAGTACCCGTTGATTTAGGGAAGTTATTGCCTAGGTTCGGATAGACCTGAATCCCACCAGGAGTGGAGGCAAACAGATCTTTATCCCCATCTCCATCGTAATCCAATAGATTCATCCAGTTTTCGATGAGGGGAAACCGTTTTTGGTAACCGGGAGAATAGGTAAAACCACCGCTGGAATTTCTTAAAAAAGTCTTCAGATGTTGGGCACTTCGATCAAAAACGACGAGATCTTCGCGCGCATCGCCATCGAGGTCAATGGGAAAAAATTGCACCGAATTCATTCCGCCAGCCCAGGGATTTTTTAATCCGGAAACGGGAAGGTTTGTGATTGGGTCAAAGGAGATCTGCTGCGCTTTCGCTAGGAGCACGAGGTGAAAAAGGACTACGAGAAGGCTACATTTTCTCATCACCATAAAGGTATTCAGATTTTGAAAATAAAATGGTAATTTACAGGGATTAACCTGTCAAACTATGAAAAAAATAGCCTTCCTATGCTTGCTAGCCTTCGCGACACAAGCGCAAAATATCTCGATGAGCAAAGCCGTTTTGAAAGATAAAATCAAGGGTGGCTGGGCGGGCCAAACGATAGGTGTGACTTTTGGCGGGCCTGTCGAGTTTCGCTATAACGGGACAATGATCAATTCCTACCACCCGATTCCGTGGTACGATGGCTATCTAAAAAATACGATGATTAATAATCCGGGATTGTACGATGATTTGTACATGGATTTGACATTCGTGGAAGTATTCGAAAAAGAGGGATTGAATGCGCCTATCGAATCACACGCGAAGGCGTATGCGAATGCGGGTTATGCGCTTTGGCATGCAAATCAGGCAGGACGTTATAATATCTTGAACGGGATGATGCCTCCAGCGTCTGGGTATTGGGAAAATAATCCGCACGCGGATTGTATCGATTACCAAATCGAATGTGATTTTGCGGGTTTAATGTCTCCAGGTATGCCGAATGCGGCGTCTAAAATCTCCGATAAAATCGGGCACATCATGAACTACGGCGATGGCTATTATGGTGGGGTGTATTTAGGAGCCTGCTATACGTTGGCATTTATCAATAACGACATTAACAAGGTCGTTTCCGAGGCTTTGAAAACCATTCCAATGAACAGCCAATACTATAAATGTATAGCTGATGTCATCAGATGGCACAAACAATACCCGAATGACTGGACAAAAACCTGGTTAAAAGTTCAAAACAAATGGGCGAACGACATCGGTTGTCCAGACGGCGTTTTCGCTCCGTTTAACATCGATGCGACCGTGAATTCCGCGTATGTGGTGATAGGGCTATTGTATGGTAATGGGGATTTTGGCAAAACGATTGAAATTTCGACTCGTTGTGGACAAGATGCGGATTGCAATCCTTCATCTGCAGCTGGAATATTAGGTGCGATGATCGGATACGATAAGATACCGGCTTACTGGAAATTAGGTTTGAAAGAGGCGGAAGACATCGACTTTAAATACACGTCCACTTCGCTAAATGACGTCTATGAAATCGGGTTCAAACATGCCTTGCAAAATATCAAAAACAACGGCGGAAGCGTTTCTGAAAACGCCGTAAGCATCCCATACTCTGCCCCCAAAGCGGTGGCTTTCGAACAAAGTTTTGACCATTCATTCCCTACAGAGAAGATTAACATCGGTAAAAATTTGACTGATGAATATGAATTCGACTTCGAAGGAAATGGCTTCGTCGTGCGCGGCGAAACCGCAAAATGGGCCTCATTAGATCCAAGTGCTTTTGACCTAGAAGTATTCCTAGATGGAAAGTTGTTCGAAAAAGTAAAACTGCCTGTGGCATTCACAACGCGACGCCATGAGATCACCTGGAAGTATAAATTAGCGACCGGAAAACACCACGTGAAGCTAAAAGTGTTAAACAAGGTGGCGGGATATGACTGCAAATTATTCGATGCAATTATCTATGCGGAGAAGCCTTTTATAAAGACAAACCAAAAGTATTTTAGGTTAGGCAACTAAATTTATTTAGGCGTGGTAGTTATAATTTCCCCATTCGTGCCGGCGACGGGTTTTTGGGAAATGGAATAATAGGTCGTGTTACTCGCCTTATAAAATTGGATCTGATTTTTTTGGGCGGTAGAAAGTAGTGACTTAATAAATACCTGAATCGGATTCCCCGCAGCACCTAGCTGACTATACATCACTGCCCCGAAGGTGCTCAGGCCACCCATCGCCACATTTTGTTTCTTACCATACAGATTCACAAAATCAGTAGAGGTATTCGTTATATTGCCAAAGGTATTAATCGCAAAATCCGCTTCCACTCCATCATTCACCACAAAAGTCAAAACCGTCGTGCTGGCCGTTCCCGCAAAGATTCCCGCACTAGCAAAGGTTAAACCGTGGGCCGTATTCCCTAAGGTAATCGTTGCACTATTCGATAAATAGAGAGCTCCCATTGTTTCCGAGAATCCACCATCATTCAAATTCCCTCCTGTAAAGTAAACCGCACTCAAATCCGGTATCACACTCCCACTACCTAACTGCAAAGTTCCCGCCGCTATCGTGCTCGTACCCACATAGCTGTTAGTCGCACTGATCTTTAATACCCCCACACCAGCCTTGGTAAAGTTGCGGCCCGTAATCACTCCACTCATACCCGTGTTCACTGCGTCCACCGAGGGATTCGTCGTGCTAATCGATATGTTGCCATTATAGCTTGAGGCATAAGAACTATTGCGCACGGTCGCATTCAAGCCCGAAGCCATCGAAATACTCCTAGCACTCAAACTAATCGCTCCTGCGTAACCATCGTAATTAGCGCCATACGTCGTATTTACCACCCCACTCGTGGTAATACTACCCGCACTACTCGCAGAAATTACCCCCGTTAAGGCATTCATCGTAACCGAACCTGCTGTCGCAGTGTAACTATTCCCAAACTGAGTACCATCATTAACAACAGCTATATGCTGCGTGCTAATAGGGGCCAACACATTTATATTCCCATTGACACTGTTTAAAACCAACGAATGCTGGTTGTAATACGCACTACTATTCGCAGTAGAAGATAAATTAATGCCCTGACTCACATTCAAATCACCTCCCGCATTCAAAGTTAAAATCCGAGCATTATTACTATTCACATCCGCCGTAATGGCCACACCTAAATCTATCTGACCCACCTGTGAACAGCTACTGCACACCGTGTTAATAATCACATTGCCCGTGTTAGTATACATGCGAGTGTAAATCTCCCCACTGTTAATCGTCGCATTATTACCCGAAGGAGTGAAAGTAAACGTTGCTCCGTTTGCCCCGCTCCAACTACCGTTGCTTGTAGCACCAGTAGTGATGCGAATATTGGTAAAGCCCGTGTTGCCAGCAAGTAAAGGAACTAACTCCCCACTGCTTAACTGAGTACTACTATAAATCCCACTGTTATAAGTAAACTTGAACTGATCTAATTGAACCCTAGTGAAAAAAGCACTGCTGCCCACATAAATAGCACCCCCAGTTCCTGATGCAGCTGCCGTACCCTGCCAGCCACTCACACTCAAACTCTTGTAATCCAGCACCCCCAAGGCTGCAAAGCGCAACTCATGAGCCGAAGCACTGCCTAAAATAATAGAGCCCCCATCCTGCAACACCGATAAGCTACCCACATTCTCACTGTAGCCTGCCGTGTTTAAACTACCCCCATTAAATACCACCTGAGAGCTGTTATCAATCACCCCACTAGCGCCCAGCACAAGCACTCCAGCCCCAGACCCACCATTGGGATTTGCTGCACTGCCCAAAACCGTTGCTCCAGTGTAGCTATTCGCCCCCGATAAGACCAAAGCTAAGACATTACCATCCTTCACTAAACTAGTGGCCAGCGTTAGCTGAGTCGGACTCGTGCCCCAAGTAAGCGAGCCGCCCACTCCACTAATCACCCCACTCACGCTCGTTGTTTGCGTTCCACTCACAGCCGAACTACCAAAATAAAGCGGTATCAATCCAGCACTTATGTTCCCACTAATGCTTAAAGCGTTCGCATCCGTATTGATACGTACCGCACTAGTGCTCAATGTAATGTTTCCCGTATACTCATTCACCCCACTTATACTGCGAAGTGATCCTAAATTACTTACCCCTAAACCCCGTAAGCTCAACACATTACCCACACTAATCCCGCCCTGA
Organism: Aquirufa sp.; assembly: GCA_040403415.1. GTDB lineage: Bacteria > Bacteroidota > Bacteroidia > Cytophagales > Spirosomataceae > Aquirufa. The sequence goes on along the minus strand of JBBAKU010000012.1, from coordinate 18,284 downwards.
AGCTGCAAACTAGCCCCATTACTCACACTCACCGCACTACTCGATAAAGCCAAGCTATGCTGCACATTCAAACTACCACTGCTCACAGTCGTTGCTCCACTGTAACTATTAGCTACTAGTAATTTCACCAAACCATTGCTAGTAGTTAATCCTCCACTACCTAAACTCACCGTTCCACTAATGGTAGCTGTGCCCCCTCCTGCCACAGTTAAACCTACATTGTTCCCACTAACAGCTACTCCACTCGCAGGAACTAAGCTCAAAGTGCCCGAATTATAAATCGTAGACGCACCAGCTAAGCTGATAGTCCCACCCCACACACTCGTAACCCCATAGTTATACAAAGCCCCACCATCTCCAACTCCATTCAAGCTCAGCGGCTCATCGCCCACACTCATATTACTACTCAAATACAAGGCCCCATTAACACCAACCACCGTACCCAAGCCTCCATTCCCATTGTGCTTGCCTAACGCGCTACCGTTAGTGATCGTTAAGGTCCCGCGTGTAATCGTAGTCAAACCACTATGGGTATTGGTTCCTCCCAAACTCGACATATAATACACCCCAATATCAACTAAATTAAATACCACACTCATCAAGCCACTGCCCGATCCTATGTTATCTTGAAGTATCCCATTAAATACCACTCCAGGAGCAGCTACACCACTCGCGCCGGTACCAATCGTCAAAATGTAATTACTACTCCCACTACTGCCCACCACCGACTGAGTAAACGTACTAGCTAAACTATTAATCGTCTCACTATAGCCATTCATGTCCAGCACGCTACCGCCAGAAGTCAAACTCACATCACTCAAATCCGGTATCACACTCCCACTACCTAACTGCAAAGTTCCCGCCGCTAT
>JBBAKU010000012.1:0-17315 GCA_040403415.1 Aquirufa sp. | reverse complement strand
ACGTTGCTCCGTTTGCCCCGCTCCAACTACCGTTGCTTGTAGCACCAGTAGTGATAGTGATATTACTTCTTTGCGCTTTGGCAGAAAGAAGAATCAAACAGAAAAAGAAGGTGGTTAGCAATACGTTCCTCATCAGCCGGCTTAATAGTAATAAACAAACTGAATTCGGTCGCCGGCAGAAATGGTATAGGAACCATTGTAGGTACTTACGTAGGTAAGGAATCGAGTGGGCGTGGCGGTGGTGGAGTTAAAAGAACTCGTGGTTTGGTAGGAATAGGCGTTTTGACTGATTAAGATACCGTTCACGAACATCCTTAGTTTGGAAAGGGCGTTAGGGGTTTGGCTGAGGGTAAAATTGGTTTGGCCGGCTGTGGTAGCGACTAAGGTGCCTACCGATCCATTCGAAGCGGTTTCGTCGAATACTTCTCGAACAGCGGCTCCGGCGGCGCTCCAGGTAGCTGCGCCAGCTGAGCTTAAGGTTAATACTTGACCCGTTGTGCCGGTGGCAGTGGGGAAAGTGGTTCCTCCGGCGGTTAATACGTTTGTGCCGCTTAGCGTTAAGGCTCCATTCACGGTGGTCGTGCCACTGAAAATAGGACTTGTTAAGGTTTTATTTGCGAAGGTTTCTGTGCCGGATAAGGTGGCCAAAGTTCCACTCACAGGAAGCGTGACCGAGGTGGCTGCCGTGGTGGTCAGGATGGTCGCGAAACTCCCGGATGTACTTAAATTTCCCCCTAAAGTGAGGGTGTTAGACCCATTATTTACCCCTGTTCCTCCAAAGTTAGGGGAGATTACGCCTGCCAAAGCCGCACTACCATCAAAACTAGCACCAAAAATAGTTCGGGGAGTTTGCAAGGTCGTCGCGGTAGACGCGTTGCCTGTCAATGCTCCTACAAAGCTAGTTGATGCCACTGAACTCAGACCAGTTACACTCGTAAAAGTGCCGCCTAAAGTGGCATTGGTAGACCCTAAGGTGATTCGACTGTTGGCTAATTGCCCATTGGTAATACTTGCGGTCGCAGATAAATTCGCGGTGGTTAAACCAGTCGCGGCGATGCTTCCAGAGGTAATGGATATACCTGAGCCAGCGGTTAATGTGGCTTGTTTGGCACTAAAAATAGTATAATCACTATTACTCAATAAGCCCGCGGTCGTTCCCGAAGCGGATGCGAGCGGGATGGTTAACGAAAGCTGGGGAGTCGTCGTGGGGTTCGCCACGGTAGATGAAAAAGTATTTCCTGCAGCATTTACGCTGATCGATGAAACATTCGAGACACCACCTAAATTAGCCGCGATCTGTTGCACAAATGCGGTGGTCGCAATTTGCTGATTATTCGTAACACTGCTAGCCGTAGGTGCCGTGGGAATTCCGGTTAAAACAGGACTGGCTAAATTTAATCCGGCCACATTCGTAACCGTTCCGCCTAAAGAAGCGGTCGTCGATCCTAGCGTAAAACCGCTATTCGCTAATTGACCATTCGTGATCCCTGCGGTAGATGATAAATTCGTAGTAGTTAATCCGGTGGCTGCCACGGATCCAGAGGTGATTGAAATACCGGAGCCCGCTGTTAGTGGCCGCTGGTAATCCGTGCCAGCTATTAACGGTGTTTGGTAATCCGTGTCGGCCGTTAATGCATTCTGCTTATTCGTAAAAGTAGAGTAATCGCTATTACTTAATAAGCCCGCAGTCGTTCCAGAAGCGGATGCGAGCGGGATGGTTAACGAAAGCTGGGGGGTCGTCGTGGGGTTCGCCACGGTAGAGGAAAAGGCATTTCCCGCGGCATTCACATTGATGGAAGCAACCGTCGTCACGCCTCCTAAATTTGCCGTCACTGCTTTAACGAAAGCGGTGGTAGAAATTTGCTGACTATTATCCGAGGTGGCAGCGGTAGGTGCCGTAGGAATGCCGGTTAAAACAGGACTCGCTAAATTTAGTCCAGCCACATTCGTAACCGTTCCGCCTAAAGATGCAGTTGTCGATCCTAGCGTAAAGCCGCTGTTAGCTAATTGACCATTGGTGATTCCGGCAGAGGAAGATAAATTCGTAGTAGTTAAGCCCGCAGCTGAAACAGATCCTGAGTTGATGGAAATCCCGGAGCCCGCTGTTAGTGGCCGCTGGTAATCCGTGCCAGCTACTAAGGGCCGCTGGTAATCCGTACCCGCCGTTAACGGTAGTTGGTAATCGACTCCAGCGGTTAATGAGGCTTGTTTAGCACTAAAAATTGTGTAATCACTATTGCTCAATAAACCAGCAGCGGTTCCAGCAGCGGATGCGAGTGGAATAGTCAACGAAAGCTGAGGAATCGAAGTAGCATTCGCCACATTAGATATCATTGCATTTCCGGACGCCGCCACATTTAGGGCCGGAACACGAGAAACACTTCCGCTTCCTGCATTAGCCGTTAAAGCCTGTACAAAAGCGGTCGTGGCAATTTGCTGGCTATTGTTTGAGGAATTAGCCGTAGGTGCGATCGGAATTCCTGTTAAAGTGGGACTAATTAATGTTAAACCGGAAAGATCCGTGTAAGTTCCGCCTAATGATGCCGGCGTAGATCCAAGGGTAATACTGCTGTTCGCTAATTGACCATTCGTGATCCCTGCAGTAGAGGATAAATTCGTGGTGGTTAATCCGGTGGCCACGAAAGGAATCGAAATGTTCGATGTTCCGTCAAAAAGCACACCGTTAATCGTGCGGGGTGTTTCTAAGGCCGTAGCCTTGGCTGCTAGGTTTGCGGAGCTCGCCTGGTTTGCAACGGTTTCTTTAGGCAAACGATCGTCCACATACTGCTTTACCGCCTTCACGGAAGGGTATTTGGTATGTGAACTGGAATCGGAAAGAATGGAAATGGATTTATTGGCGAGGGATTCTTTGGTGTTTATTTGGGCCAAAGTCAAGCCAGACACCGGCTTGTCCACATCCGCCGTATTGTCCACATTACCTAAACCTAAATTCACTCTTGCCGCCTGTGCCGTCACGGCACCTGTTCCTCCCTGATTCAAGGCTAAGGTTCCGCTGAGCCTTCCGGCTTCCTCCGCAAAATGCGCATAGGGCAAGTAATTTAGGCCGCGATTGCTGACCTCGGTGTATTTGGCACCCAAATTAAAACTCACCTGCGTCACTAATTTCTTCACTGGACCGCCCCAGTTCAAACTGGCAAAAGTACCCGCGGCGCCGGTATTATCCCCCGCCCCTATCTCCAAATTAATCAAGCCATACGCATCCGTCTTCGTCTTATGTAACTCCTCAAACTGCAAAGTCGCCCCCGCATATATCCCAAACTTCACCCAAATATCCTTATTCAAATACAACTGCGCCTGCACCCCAGTCCCGGGCAATTCAATGGCGGCCGGATCCACAATGAGGGCCTGGTAATTAATCGTCTTTGTAGGGGATTGCGCTTGCGCCGAAAAGAAACCACACAGCAAGGCTGCGAGTATGAAATAGTTTTTCATAAGCAATCAAAAAGAACAGTACTGATTGCTTATTAGTGGTTAAGAAGCAATACGAATATAAATTGAGGGTATTGTGTTGATAACAAAGGTACTAGGATTTTGCAGAGCGCAAAGGGGGAGGGGAATTTTTTAATTTAAGGGTGGAGCAAAAAAAGGCGCTCTAAACGCAAAAATCCCCCTCGAGAATGAATCCGAGGGGGATTTTTAAGGCTAATCGTTTAGAATGAGCGAATTGCGCGGACGCTTTTCAAGTCACTCTTATAGTTATTGTTTCCAGAGCGATCAGCAAAATTCAGAGAACGAGCACCTCCTGCATCTCCTTCTGTCGAACTCCAATAAGGAACCCCTGAAAATCCACCAACGACAACTTTTTGTAAATAAAGCAAATCTAGTTCATAAGTCGAAGGCAGGTACCAGTCTCCATAAGTAGTAGAAATTCCTCCTACTGTTTCAGTTACCGAATAATCATTACAAACGGTGGCAGCAAAATTATTACCATCTACAGCCGCTTGATTCGCAATAATTAATGCTGTGTTTTTCAAACCAGCACCTATTCCCACAGCTCTTGCTCGTGTATTTGTACTGGTTCCCCCATACCACCGAATTCCTGTACTTTGATCCGCAGTGGCTGCGATTAAACCATGCTTACCTCCATCGTACACATAAAATACAATACCTCCACCATAAGCTTCCCCTATGGTGTGCGTGCCTCCGCTGCCTCCAGACGACGGAGTCGTCCAAGTTAAGGTGCCACTTCCGGTAGTGCTCAATACTTGATTTGCTGAGCCATGAACATTCGGATAAGTAACTGTTCCGGCTGTCAAGGTTCCGCTTGTGTTTACATTTGTTATGGAGGAATTTCCTAGTTGAATGGTATTATCTGAACTATTGGTAGCTTGATAACCAATTGCAGTTGCGTTTACTCCGCTAGCAGTTGAAAAAGTACCAATTGATAATGCATAATTCGCAGAAGCATTCGCGAGATTTCCAAAAGCGGTTGCATATAAACTACTTGCTCGTGCCTGTGGACCTACTGCTATTCCATATCCCCCTGTTGAAGTTGTATTAAAGCCTATTGCCATCCCTTGAGTAACATTTGCTGTAGCTCCAGATCCGATTGCAGTGGCTTGAACTGCGGCATTCGCATTGTAACCAATAGCTATTGCGTAGCTCCTATTGTTACTTATTGTAGCATTCTTCCCCAAAATTGTTGAGGAATACGGCGGTGACATAAAATCTAAATTCCCGTTTGAACCGACAGTTATTCCATTTACTGTTAAATTATACCCCCCTAAATCAACACCACCTGTGGCTCCAGTATATGGGATACCGCTGCTACTAACAGCAGCCCAATTAGCTGTACCGGCTCCATCTGTTTTCAGGTAATAGCCGCTTGCTCCATCTGTATTCGGATAAGTAACAGCCCCAGCAGTAATTGAGCCGTTTGTCTTTACACTTGTTACAGATGAATTTCCTAATTGAATCGTATTACTTGCTGCAACCTGTGCTCCATATCCAACAGCCGTTGCATTATTCAATGTAGCGGAAGAAACATCAGCATCTGTACCCAGGATTGTATTTTGACTTCCGGATGTAATCGTTTGACCTGATCGTTTTCCTACACCCACATTACTATTTCCAGTTACACTAATCAAGGATTGATTTCCGATAGAAGTATTTTCTTGACCAGTTACTAAAGACATCATTGACTCTGCACCTACCGAAGTATTGCCTGAGCCTGAGGTCATACTAGGCAAGTTATTGTAACCAATACTCGTATTATTATCCCATGCGGTACCATTATATCGAGTCATCGCGAAAGCACCTAAGGCTGTGTTACGTTTACCATTCACATTGGAAGACCCCATTGCCCCTTGACCAATAGCAACACTCTCATCATTATTACCTGCTCCACGACCTAATGAAACACCATTAGCAGAAATATTTGAACTAAAAGTTTTAACTCCAGCTATTGTTTGAGCTGTTGTTAAATCAACAAATCCTCCAGTTGCTGTCGTCACTTCCTTAGTGCCCGCGTTGTAATACAACAAAGAGGATGTTGCGGATGCGCTACGAATGGGATTCACATAAAAACCAGCATTGCTCGGATTCAACGGGCTACTACTACCTGCAGCGTTCAAGGCGATACTGTTTGCGGCTTGATTGCTTTGGCCTGCAAAAGTACCGATAGCGATGGCGCCTGTTCCTTGGTTATTTTGACCGGCAGCAAAACCAATAGCCACTGATTCGCCTGCTTGATTTGCTTGGGCAGCGTTACCCCCTATTGAAATACTATTTGCTCCTTGGTTTTGATTACCAGAAACATAACCAATAGCGATGGAGCTTTGTCCTTGATTTGTATTTCCGGCACCACCACCGATGGCAACAGTATTTGCATTGCCACCTTGATTTGGGGTTCCTGCTTGAGAACCGATGGCTATATTGTTACTTGCGAAACCTAAAGTAGAAAGGATTCCCGATACGGTTGTTTGGCCTGTTCCTCCACTAGCTACAGGAATCACCCCGGTTATTTTAGAACCCGAAACTGAAGTGATTTTTGCATCAGTAACTGCGCCATTCAAAATTTTAACAGAAGTTACAGAATTATCAGCAACACCCGAAGATACACCTGCGGTAGCAGCTGCAATGGCAGCCGTCGTATATGCAGTAGTAGCAATTTGTGTTGAATTCGTTCCAGCGATGGCAGTCGGAGCGGTGGGCACTCCTGTTAAAGAAGGAGAATTAAGCGGAGCCTTGGAGGCTAAAGATGCACTAACATTGGATCCATTCGCTTTCAAATCTAGCGCAGCCTGCGTTGCCGTCGAGATTGGCTTTGCCGCATCTGCCGTATTATCCACCGAACCTAAACCGACCATCGATTTTGTAATACCAGAAACGGTACCCGTGAAGGTAGGCGAATTAATGGGCGCATAACTGTTTAAATCCGTCAGCGCCGCTTTCGTTGCCAGCATACTGGTATCTACCGTGATGGCCATGTGTGCTGCTAACATCGCTGCACTTGCCTTTAAATCTAGCGCCGCATTCACATCTGCCACATTCGCTTTCAAGTTCAAAGCCGCCTGTGTTGCTGCAGAAATTGGTTTATCTGCATCAGCCGTGTTATCCACATTACCTAAGCCTAAATTAGCTCTCGCACCTACCGCCGTTGTTGCACCAGTTCCGCCGCCAGTAATCCCTAACGTCGTACTTAATTTCCCCGCCGTTTCTGCAAATAAAGCATAAGGCGAATAGGTTAATTTTTGGTCAGATACTTTGGTATAAGAGGCTCTGTTATCGAAGCTAACAAATACTTGCAAGGACTTTTGATTCGCGTCCCAGCTCATCGCATTGAATGCAGTGCTAGCTACCGAACCGATCGTTAAGTTCACTAAACCATAGGCATCCGTTTTCGTTTGATGCACCTCTTCGAATTGAATATTCGTTCCGGAAATGATGACAAATTTTACAGAGACATTTCCATTCACTAGCGGTTGACCTGTAATGTCAGATCCGGGCAGCTCGATGGAAGCTGGGTCTAAAACGACTGCTTGGTAGGATATTCCCTTTTGGGCATTTGCAACAACTGAAATAAATAATAGAACAAGGAGTAATAATTTTTTCATGGTAATAGAACAGATGATTGAGGGATTATTTTGTGGCTATTTTAAGGCCAAAACTAAAAGTAGAGGGAACAAAATTCAGTGTCGATGAACCGAAAGTGTTCGTGTCTAGGTGTTGAAAAGAAGTGTACACAGAAATCTGATCGTTGACTTTTTTCGTGATCGATAAGGTAAAACCTACCGAGAATTTCAGGCTGCTAAATTGATCATCATCCGCTAAATCGAGGTAGTGGTTTTGTAGAAACTGAGTACCATTAATAAGGGTTTGGACGGCTGCTGAAGCTTTGGCAGAAACCGTTAAACCATGTAACCCCGTGTAAGAGGGCCCGATGCCACCAGTCAAGCCCATAAAATCTGCCTGATAAGAAAAGGGAATGTTTTGCACATCGCCCACATTGTTGTATTGATTATAGGCCAAACCTAAATCATACACAAAAACTTTCGATAGTTTGTTCTCGCGGGACAAAGCTAAATGAAGACCAGAACTAGACTTCAAAAAGTCCGGATTATTTCCGGCAGAATTCGTAAAAACATAGCGAGTGATGTTATTGCCAGTTTCGAAATTCCAGGTTTGCGCTTGTAGCGACGAAATGAAAAATAGGGCAATCAGGAGGGTAAAAATTGATCTCATAGAACAGAATTAAATCTTGAAGATCAATATTAGTGTAAAGATGTCCAGAAAAATATTTTTTGGACAAAGGCCTTGTTTCGATTCGCCGAATTGAATCAAATCACTACGAAAGCTTTTTTAAATAGGCCGAAGGAGATTCCCCCGTTTGTGCTTTAAAAGCCTGAATAAAATTAGAGCGAGATTTATAGCCACAGGCCTTTCCTACACTCTCCAACGTATTCGTTTCTGCCTCGCCAGCCTTCAGTAGATTAATCGCCTCTTCGATCCGAAGCTGGTTTTTCCACTTTAGAAAAGTAATGCCTTTGTAATTATTAAAGTAATAGGTTAATACGTGTTCTGGAGTTGAAATATCTTTGACCAAATCTGACATAGCAAATCCTGGAATTAGAAATTTCTTTTCTGCCAAGTAAACCTCTATCTGTTTTTATACTTGAGTAAGCCTTAATTTATTTAGTTCAAAAGACTTTGATGTCGTGGCGATTTCTTCATTTAATTTAATCACATCTAGTAAACTTTCTCCCGATTTTTCTTGCAAACCATATAATACAGATGGAAAAAAATAAATAGAAACCATCAACCCGAACATAATGATGCTAGCCACTGATCTTCCTCTACCTTGTTCCTCTAATACAATCATAAAATCATTCACAAAATAAGAATGGGTACTAAATGCAATCAAACTTAAATTAAAGATTAATCCCAAAATCAAATACACCTGTAACCATTTCTTTAACACAAGGGCCGATTTCAATTTACCTTGCTGAATAGCTTTGTAGAGAATTAAGGAGGCAAAAACGAAGTAACAAAACGAAATGACTGAACGGAAAATAAAATAGAATGAAAAAGAGACTAAAGGAAAGTAAACCTGATAAATCGCTCTTGAATTTTGATGGATTTTTTCCGCCAGATCTAGCTTAAACGCCCATGAATGAAAAGAATAGGGCAAAATATTAACCACAATCAGAATAAATGGTATGAAATGTAGATAATCCCAACCTCGAATGATTTTTTTCCCCGTTAAAATGGCGAGTACATAAAAATACAAGAAAGGTGTATTCAATAAATAAAAAGGGAAATAGTGAATAACCGAAAGCGCACGTAACGATACGTCATCTGAAACAATAGACGACCAATGCGAAAAACTAAATAAACTGTTAAGTATAAAATGATAGGCCAAATAACGGTTAGCCACATTAACTCGATCGGCAAAATGTAGAAGGAGAAAAGCGCTTAAAAACCCGACAAGGCTAATGGCAGGAAGCATATTTTTTATTAGAATACTGAGTTAACGGCAATGTACGAAAATTTAGATTCGAACCTATCCGCCTTTACCGAAAGGCATTGGACTAAAACAAAAAAACCTTCCCGAAGGAAGGCTTTTTCAGACGCTTGAATTGTACTTGGGATGGGAATCGAACCCACACGAGCGTTACGGCTCACGGGATTTTAAGTCCCGCGTGTCTACCAGTTCCACCACCCAAGCGTCCTGGTAAAACTAAAAGCACCGATGGTGCTTTTTAGTTTTGAGCGAAAGACGGGGTTCGAACCCGCGACCTCGACCTTGGCAAGGTCGCGCTCTACCAGCTGAGCTACTTTCGCGTTTTGTGGATGCAAAAATAAGGCCTCCTATTGAATTATGCAAGTCGAAATCAAATTTTAGTGAAAATATTCTCTAAATTTATGCTTTCGAAAAAAATATGAGCATCAACAAACTCGACCAAACGGATCACAAATTACTAGAGATTCTTCAGCAAAATGCGAAGATCACAAACGCCCAACTATCCAAGGAAATTGGTCTTTCGCCGGCTCCTACTTTGGAACGTGTAAAGAAATTAGAGACTTTAGGAATTATCCAAAGCTATCACGCTCAGGTGGATAGAGAAAAAGTAGGCTTAGGGGTGAGCACGTTTGTGACGGTTACTTTGACGGGTCACAAGAAGCAAGTAACGGAGTCATTCGTAAAACAAATCAACCAAATTCCAGAGGTAATAGAGTGCCACCACGTGACGGGTTCTGGCGATTTTATGCTGAAAATAATTTCCAAAGATATTTCGACTTATCAGAAATTAATGCTCGAAAAAATCAACGAAATCGAAGAAGTGGCTGCTACTTCTACGATGGTGATCCTCTCTTCGTTTAAAGAAAGTAAGGTATTGCCTATTCCGTGATCAAACGTTTCGCATATTGCGAAACTTTACAAACGATGCATAAACTGCGGGATCATTCGGTTTTTCCAAGCCGTAAAAGTTCCCGCTTGAATTTCCTTACGCGCCTCGCCTACCATCCACAAATAGAAGCGTAGATTGCACACACTCGCAATCATGGCGCCTAACATTTCCTCGCAACGCACTAAGTGACGTAAATACGATTTAGTGTATTGACCATGTACCTCATTCACGAAATGTGGATCGATGACCGAAAAGTCAGACTCCCATTTCTTATTCTTGATATTGATAATCCCTTGCGTTGTAAAAATCATCCCGTTACGGGCATTTCGAGTAGGCATCACGCAATCGAACATATCGATTCCGAGTGCGATACCCTCTAAAATATTCGCTGGTGTCCCCACGCCCATCAGGTAACGTGGCTTGTCTTTGGGCAAAATATCCGTCACCTCATCCGCCATCGCATACATATCTTCGACTGGCTCGCCCACGGATAAACCTCCGATGGCATTGCCAAAAGCGCCTTTGGACGCAATATATTCGGCTGAAACTTTCCGAAGATCCGAGTAAACACTACCCTGAACAATGGGAAATAAGGTCTGATTATAGCCGAACTTCGGATCTGTTTCATTAAAACGGGTAATGCAACGATCTAGCCAACGGTGCGTCATATCCATCGATTTGCGCGCGTATTCATAGGTACACGGATACGGCGTGCATTCGTCGAAAGCCATCATAATGTCCGCCCCAATCGTACGCTGGATATCCATCACCCCCTCCGGCGTGAAATAGTGGATACTACCGTCAATATGTGATTTAAATTTGACCCCTTCTTCCTGAATTTTTCGTCCGGTTCCTGCCAAAGAGTATACTTGGTAGCCTCCCGAGTCCGTCAAAATAGGACCCTGCCAGCCATTGAATTTGTGCAATCCACCCGCCTTTTCGATCACGTCTAAACCGGGACGCAAGTACAAATGGTAAGTGTTTCCCAGAATAATTTGGGCCTTGATCGGATCGGTTAATTCTGAAATATGAACACCTTTAACGGTCCCCGCAGTGCCCACAGGCATAAAAATGGGCGTTTGAATCGTCCCGTGATCTGTCGTTATTTCCCCTGCGCGTGCCTTCGAGCTAGGATCCGTGTGGCTTATTGAGAATTTCATAAGACAAAGGTACAAAAGAATTTTCTTGTGAGCAGCTGAAGTCGCTGCTGCGCAGCTTGGTCAGGACTGCGTCGTTTAGTCGCGACGTTGTCGCTTAGTCGACTTCGTCTTAGTCAAAAACATTTCAGGAGTGTATCCCCGAAGGGGATTCTATCTTTGTGCTTTTTGCTTTATGCTTTGTGCTTTTAAACAGAAAAGAGATTGTAGAGTAAAGAGCAGAGATATTTAAAAACATCCCGATTCTCTAATCTACAATCCCTTATCTATACTCTCTACTCTACAATCTCTAATCTCATGAAAGTTAATTAAAGCTTTCGCTTTAATTAACTTTCATAATGCCATTCATAATCCTCCAGTGACCTGGGAAGGTACACAAGAACGGATAATTACCTGGCACGCTAGGCGCTTTAAAGACCACTTTGACGCGGCCATCTGATTCCACTAATGGCGTGTAGGCTAACACTTCTGGCATGGCTGGGATGTAGTTTTTCGCTGCGCCATCTGCCGCCGTGATCATCTTATCCGCGGCTAAGCCGATTTTTTCTTGGCTACCTAAAGTACCTAAAACCCAGTTGTGTTGCATCGCATCGACGTTTTCAAAAATCAACTCAACCGTCGCGCCTGCCGGAACGCTGAATTCCGCTGGGCTGTATTTCATGGCTTCTTTGATCGTCATAATCGTGCGTTTCACGACTACACCTTTCACTTCAGCAGTTGGTATTTCCACTTTCCAAAGACCCGCTAAACGCTCATATGCCTCCACATCTTGCGGACGTAATTGCTTGCCTAAGCCTTTCAAGAAATCACTATTTTCAGCTGATAAATCTGCCGCACGTTTCGCATTCCAAGTCGCTGAAGCACCTTTCAAAGCAGCGCCCATCGTAGGGCTGGCCGCTTGCTTAATCGAGCGCAATAAAGCGACGATGTCATTAGCGGAATCATCCGAGCTCATTCCGCGGAACGATTTCTCTACGATGTACGAGCCTAAATCTGCGGGAAGTGAAACCACGATCGGTTGTCTAAAGATATTGTTGTTGCGATTCGACTCGCCTAAAACGGCTTTCGTATCCAAGGCAATTTCCATCACATAGTTACCGGCTTCGTCTGCTGTCCAGCCTAGGTTTCCGGTCCAAGGTCCGTTGTTATTTTTTACTACGGAAACCGTTTCGCCTGGAGCGGCTCCGTCTGTAAAGGTGTAGGACTCCAAATCGGTACGACGACCCATTCCTTCGATTTTGACGGTTAACGGAAGTGGGGTACCTTTTGGCAAGGCTTTGTCGCCTCTGTTTTTCACGCGGATCACGAAACTAGCGCCTTCCCGTAAACGGAAGTTTCCGCCTTTGATTTGGACTTCTTCTACGACTAAATCTAAGCCTGATTCCGTTCCAGCTGTCGATGGATTCTTCGCCTCTTTCGCTAATTTCTCCGCTACCACGGCGCCTGATTGAGCGCCTTGCTTTGCGATAAATGCAGCGCGGCGTTCCGGGCCACCTGCCATCACATAAGCAGCTAGTGCGTCTGGGATCCAGCGGTCGGTTGTTTTCGCAGAGACAGCGATTTTACGCGCCATCGCCGCTTCTATCGCAGGAGAAGAAGGAGATTCGATTAAGGCCAAAATAGAATGCAACACGACTAAGGAGTCTTTGTCGTTCAGCATTTTTTGGTCCAAAATCAATTTCGCCGAAGCCGCCGTACGAGGCAAAACTTGCACCGCTTGCTTGCGTACTGCCGCAGAGGAATGTTTCATCGCCCGAGCTAAAGCATCCATGGGTAAAACACCTAAACCCTCTAGCGTTCTAAGCGCGTGGATGGCTCCAGGAGCGAGACCGATTTCATCGGTTTTAGCAGAACCTAAAAGCGCTACTAAAGCCGGAACGACGTCTTTATTTCCGCGTTCTACTAATAAACGTTGCGCTTGTAAACGCCAAAACAAGTTCGAATTACTCAATGCCGCCACACATTCCGCAGGCGTTTTCAAGGAAACTGGCGTGTATTCTGGCGCCTTATTATAACCCACGCGGTAAATACGACCGTGGGTGAAATCACGTAAATCCGTGTCATACGCATTACCTCCACCGTTCTTGAATCCTTGCGGAACCGGGTTGTGTTGAATGATATACGAATACCAGTCCGCCACCCAAACAGCTCCATCCGGACCCACCTGCGCAAATACCGGAGATACCCATTCGTCTGCACCTGCTAGGAAGTTGAAGGCTTCTTTGTCATTAAAATCAGAGCCCGTCGGCACTTGGCGATTCTGGTGAATCACGTGACCTGTGGGTTCTGAAACGAAAGCGATTTGGTTCCAATATTCTTTCGGGAACGAGCGCGCAGAATAGAAATTATGTCCAGCTGCTGCCGTAAATCCACCAAAAACATCGACCTGACGCACTTTCTTCGTGATCGTCCGCATATCCTTGTGCGTATCCGTATTTTTAGAACCATTCAAGGTCATAGGTGCATGCCAAATATTGCGGTGCGGAATGGCCATATACCAGCCGTGCGCGTTATTTGCCGTCGAACCAAAGACATCACCTGCCTCATTGAAGTCGAAGCCCCAGGTATTGTTTGAAGTCGTCGTCATGTGTTCCATCTTCGAACCGTCTGGCTTGAAGCGGAAGAATGCCTGTGCAAATTGAAGCGAATCCGCTCCCACTTTGCCTTTGTAACCGGAATAACCTACACAACCCCAAATCCAGTTATCGAATCCATAATGCAAATTCGATGGTCCAGCATGGGTATCACCAGTTCCAAAACCGGTGAACAAAATCTTTTTCTCATCCGCCTTATCATCGCCATTCGTATCTTTCAACAAGATCATGTGCGGTGCTTGCGAAATAATCAAGCCGCCATTCGCGAATACCATCCCCGTCGGAATGCTTAGGCCTTCCGCCCATTTCGTGAATTTATCTGCTTTGCCATCTTTATTCGTGTCTTCACACAATAAGATGTAATCGCTACCCCCCGTTTCTTTACGTTCGTTTGGATAGTCTTTCGTGATCAACACGTATAAACGACCACGCTCATCCCAAGCCATCGCGATCGGGTGCATCACGTTCGGTTCAGAAGCGAAAACCTGCAAATTAAAGTCGACCGGAACCTGAATAAACTTCACCGATTCTTCTGGACTTAAAGGTAATTGCTGTAATTGAGCGCCTTCGCGTTTCTCGTAGTTGGGCAACTTAGCTTCGCGGTATTTCAAGACCGGGATATTCAATGCCGTTAATAAAGCTCTTTTCTCTGCTCCTACCGCGTGCAAAATACCTTGCGTCACTAGATCCTGGAATCCTTCCGTCTCCCACGTGCGTTCGTCGTGCCCATAAGCCGTATAAAACACATTTCCTTTTCCGTACGTACGCGTCCAAGTATAAGGTTCGGTGGTGGCACCGGGCTTATCTTTGGCCTGCTCTGGGCCTAGGATTCGTGATTGCCAAATCTGGTTATCCGGCTGCAATTGGCTGTGCAAATAGGTCTCGTCGACCGTCTTGATTTTCACATACGTATTCGCCTCGTTTTTCACGCGAATCGAATCCATCCCATGACGCCAAAACTGACCGCCCACCATCTTCACAAATTCCTTCGAATTCCGGAAGTTAAACGACGCACAGTGAATCGCCACCAAACCGTGACCTGACGCCACATAATTCAAAAGCGCTTTCTCCTGCGGTGCCGCAATCGAATCGTGGTTCGCATAGATCACCAAGGCATCGAATTTATTCAAATACGCCTCATTCAAATCCTTCAAGGATTCCGTGTAGGTGATATTCATCCCCTTGATTCCCACTGCGGATTGCAGCGCAGGATATCTGTCAAAGGGTTTGTGGTGGCCTTTATCGCCTAAAAACAATAATTCGAGACGTCTGCCTGGAGCGGCCGAAACCGAAAATTGAAACAAGAGTGCCGCAGCAAATAAGAGAAAACGCATGGCTTAGAATTTAGGAATTTCAATGATTTTTCCGCCTTGAAGAGCAGATTCGTGAGCTAATATACCTACCGAAGTCCAGTTAGCAGACTGCGGTGCATTCGGGAATGGATCGCGATCTGCGGCCAAAGCTTGCAAGAATTCGTTCACCAAATGGGGGTGTGATCCACCGTGTCCACCCCCTTGGGTAAACGAAAGGTGGGTATTATCCTCCTCATCGTACACGCCTTTAGTCGTGAAGCGTTGAATTTCTTCCGGTAAATAATGGGCGAAATCAGGTGTAGGCACTTTGGATGGAATCTCTGGCTCTGGTTTTTTCGCCGTATGCACCACTAATTCTTCCCCTTCAATTAAAGGCCATTCTACCGATTTCTTCGATCCATAGACCTCAAAACTTTCGCGGTATTGACGCGCCACATCGAACAGCGAGCGGTACACCATCGCGCTCAAATCCGAATCACGGAACTTAATGTGCGCTGATTCCACTGCAAATGGAGAGTTATAATGCTGAATCAATTCTTCTCGAATCGTACCCGATCCGAAGCAAGAAACATATTCTGCTTCCAAACGCAATAAACCTGCCACTGGCCCTACGCAGTGTGTCGCATAGTGCATGGGAGGCAAACCTGGCCAATAATCCGGCCATCCGTCCATATCTTGTTGGTGCGACGCTTTCAAGAATTGAATCTTGCCCAGTTCGCCCTTTTCGTATAATTCTTTGATGTACAAAAACTCGCGCGCATAGACCACGGTCTCCATCATCATGTATTTCTTACCCATGCGTTTGCTCGCCTCCACGATCGCTTTGCACTCCTCAACTGTCGTCGCCATAGGCACCGTACAAGCCACGTGTTTCCCTGCATTTAGCGCTTTTAGCGTTTGTTCTGCGTGCAAGTGAATCGGAGAATTGATGTGAACAACATCTACATTCGGGTCTTGGATTAGCTTCTCAAAATCCGTGTAGCGCGTCTCGATCCCATATGCATCCCCGATGGAATTGAGTTTATCTTCATTTCTTTGACAAATCGCATACATATTCGCCAACGGATGCTTCAAATAAATGGGAATAAATTCTGCGCCGAAACCTAGTCCGACAATCGCAACGTTATATTTTTTCATAGTTAGTAATAAGAAACTTATAGGAATTCTCAATCAGTTCTTTTTCTGAATTAAACATTTTACGCCAAATATGGGCCGCCGGCAATTTCTCGCTAAAGGCCTCCACCACGAGCCAGCCGGAATAATTTACGTCCTTAATCGACTGCAAAACGGCCGGCCAGTTCACCTGTCCCTCGCCCAAAATCCCCCGCGTACTCTCCGACAATTGAATGTGCGGCGTCCGCTTCGCAATCCGTCGAATCGCCTCCGCCGTACTCACTTCCTCGATATTCGCGTGGAACGTATCAAACATAATCTCCACATACAGATGATTAATCTGCTCCACTAAGGCATATAATTCATCCGCACACGAGACCAAATAGCTCTCGAAGCGGTTCAAATATTCTAAACATAGGGTGATATTTTTCGTAGCTGCGTGATCCGCCACTTCCCGGATGCCGGCGATGGACCAGTCGATTTCTTGCTGTGTGGCTTTGGCCCCTGTAAAAACACCTAAAGCCGAATGAAAGGGCCCAGACAAATACGGCGCCCCTAAATAAGCCGCCACATCTACCGCACCTTTCAAATACGCAATCCCCGCAGCCCTTACAGCAGGATCTGGCGAAATCAAATTCTCCGCAGGCCCCGCAATCGCACAAGCAAAAGGTTGCAAGCCCAGCCGATCGACCTCCTTTTTCCAAGCAGACCAGTGCGCTAAATCAACATTAAATACCGGAATTTCAACGCCTTGATAACCCACCTCTTGAATAAAGGCAAGCTCTGATAATACAGAATCATTCATATCTGGCCCGTAAACGAGCAGATTCATGGCGATTGGGTTCATAGGTTTAGTCATTTCGCGACGAAGTCGCGAGGTCATCGCTACGCGATTTAGTCGCTGCTTCGCAGCTTAGTCAAAAAGTCGCCTTCGGCTTAGTCGCTGCTTTGTCGCTTAGTCGTCCTACGGACTAAGTCACGACTTCGTCGTTTAGTCGACTTCGTCTTAGTCATCGCTACGCGATTTAGTCATTTCGCGACGAAGTCGCAAGGTCATCGCTACGCGATTTAGTCGCTGCTTCGCAGCTTAGTCGGGACTACGTCACTTAGTCAAAACAGTTTAACTTCTAAATATAAAAGAAATAATTGAAGAAATCTACCCGGAATGAACAACATAGACTGAGCCGCAGGCGACTAAACGACGAAGTCGTGACTAAATCGCACAGCGATGACTAAGCTGCGAAGCAGCGACTAAATCGCACAGCG
>JBBAKU010000011.1:0-66580 GCA_040403415.1 Aquirufa sp. | reverse complement strand
AACGAAAATCCGAACCCCCTATTTTCTACTTACACAGTTAATGGGATAGTGTCTTGAATTTAGATCTCCTCTCTCTTCTCTCCTCTCTCTAATCTAATTATGCTGTCGCATTATTCATCACTTCCGTTTGCTTACGGATAGATTCTAAGTGAACTAATTTGAATAGTTCTTCTACGAATTCTGGATATAAAGCTAAACCTTTCGCTTGGTTTGCACGGTCGTTGTGTAATTGCTTCCAACGATCTAATTGCAATACTGCTACGTTGTTATCACGCTTGTATTCACCTAATTTCTCTACTACTGACATACGAGCAGCCAGCACTTCTAATAATTCACGGTCGATGTTGTCGATTTTCTCACGAAGACCCGCTAATTCATCAGAGAAGTCAGCGCCATAGCTCGCGTTGCGAACTTCTAGATCACGTAACATTTCGCCTAATTTCTCCGGAGTTACTTGTTGTGAAGCATCTGACCACGCTGCATCTGGATCGCGGTGAGTTTCGATGATCATACCATCGTAATTCAAATCCAAAATACGTTGAGACAATTCCATCAATAACGCACGCTTGCCAGCCATGTGAGATGGGTCACCGATCAAAGGCATTTGAGGGAACAGACGTTTTAATTCAACTGCCATCGCCCACATAGGTGAGTTACGGTATTTTGTTTCTTGTGCATTCGAGAAACCACGGTGGATTGCCCCTAATTTCTTAATACCTGATCCTTGAAGACGCTCGAAAGCACCTACCCAAAGAGCTAAATCTGGATTCACTGGATTCTTTACTAATACAGGAACGTCTACTCCTTTCAAAGCATCCGCTAAATCTTGTACGTTAAAGGGATTAACCGTTGTACGTGCACCAATCCACAAAACATCAACGCCGTATTTCAAGGCTAATTCGATGTGCTCTGGAGTAGCTACTTCAATCGCTAAAGGTAATCCTGTTTCTTTCTTTGCTTCTACTAACCATTTCAAAGCTGGTTCTCCCATCCCTTCAAAACTGCCTGGACGTGTACGAGGTTTCCAAACACCCGCTCTCATGATGTGAGCATAACCCTCCGCTTTGATACGGCGAGCGGTTTCTAATACTTGCTCTTCTGTCTCAGCAGAACAGGGACCCGCGATGATCAAGGGTTTGCCGTTCGTCTGAATCCAGTCCTGCATCGGTACAATGTCTAAATTGGCATTCATAATAATCTGACGGTTAACGAGGACTTCCGCCCCCTATTGATTTGTTTATTTATTTCTTAAGCAATCGATAATAATTCACTTATATTTGCAACAATTTTTCGCACAAATGACAAAAATAGCATCAACATCCTCCTCTACTAGTTTATCTTTTGAGGATACTCAAATCGCCTTTGCATCGAAAGACAATTTTCAGTTGAAGAAGTCCTATTGGATTTTCGCCACAATGAACCAAAATTGGCTCGTAAATTTAGGCACTTTTTTCATCAAATTATTCCTTTTCCTGCATTTTCCGATCAAAAAAGTCATAAAAAGTACCATTTTTGCTCAATTTTGTGGTGGAGAAACCATAGATGGCTGTGAATCAACGATTCAAGAACTAGAAAAAGCGAAAATTGGGACTATTTTGGATTACTCAGTGGAAGGGGAAGAAAGCGAAAAATCGTTCCAAAAAACCAAAGAAGAAATCCTAAAAACCATCCGCAAATCTGCCGAAAATCCAGCCATTCCATTTGCCGTATTTAAGGTGACGGGAATCTTTAAGGCGGAGCTTTTGGAAAAAGCACAAACGGAAGCAACATTTTCTGAAGAAGAGCAGGAATTATTCGATCATAGCAAGGACCTTTTGATGGAGATTTGCGATCTAGCACACGCATTAAAGGTTCGCCTTTTCATCGATGCAGAAGAAAGCTGGATACAGACCACGATCGACCAATTGACCTATGAAATGATGGCAAAATACAATCAAGAGACAGCCATCATCTACAATACGTTCCAATTGTACCGCCACGATATGTTAGCGAATTTAAAAGAGGCAATTGCAGCAGCGGAGGAAAAGAACTATTACTTAGGGGTGAAATTAGTGCGCGGGGCTTATTTGGAAAAAGAACGCCAAAAGGCACATGAGGATGAGTATTCTGAACCTTTACATGTTTGCAAAGAAGATACAGACCGAGATTATGATTTAGGCGTTGAATTATGCCTAAAATACGTAGAACGCGTACATTTCTGCATGGGTACACACAATGAGGCAAGCTGTTTGCGTTTGTGTGATGCGATGAATGCCTTGCAAATTCCATCTAATCATCCGAATATCTATTTTGCCCAATTACTGGGTATGTCAGATAATATCTCCTATAATTTAGCAGCATCTGGCTACAATGTAGCTAAATATGTACCTTATGGCCCAGTGGATGCCGTAATGCCCTATTTATTTAGACGCGCAGAAGAAAATAGTTCTATCGCCGGACAAACATCCCGCGAATTTGCCTTATTACAAAAAGAAGTAAACCGCCGAAACAACGCATGAAAAATTACCGCTATTTCTTGTTAAGTATCTTGATTATTGCCTTGGATCAGGGGATTAAAATAGCGGTGCATACGTGGATGGAACCGGGTTATTTTGGCCAAATTCCCCTCATCGGAGATTTCTTCAAACTACATTATACACTTAATCCAGGGATGGCCTTTGGGATTCAGATAGGATCCATATGGGGAAAATTGATTTTGACGACCTTTCGTATTTTAGCGATGTTCGGAATTGGATATTATTTACATTCCTTGACTGCAAAGAAGAGCCCTGCTGGCTTGCTGATCTCGGTGGCCTTGATTTTAGGAGGTGCTATTGGCAATTTGATTGACTCCGTTTTTTATGGGGTATGGTTTAATAATGCACCCGCAGGTGCGCCTATGAGCTGGTTTCATGGGCAAGTTATTGACATGTTTTTTGCCGATTTCTACGAAGGCACATTGCCTTCTTGGATTCCACTTTGGGGCGGGACTTATTATTCTACACCCATCTTTAATTTCGCTGATGCTGCCATCTTTTGTGGAGTTATGGCTATCTTGATTTTCCAAAACAAGTTTCTCATCAAAGACGAATAACCATGACTCAAGGCTTTTATCTCTTTTTTTTAGTAGCCTTGTTAGCAGAGATTATTGGGACAATCAGTGGTTTTGGGTCCTCCATCCTATTCGTCCCTTTAGCCTCCATTTTTATTAACTTTAAACTGGTCTTAGGGATTACCGCTGTTTTTCATGTCTTCAGCAATCTCTCTAAGATTATTCTTTTCCAAAAAGGAATCCATAAAAACATCGCCCTCAAATTAGGTATTCCCGCCGTCATTTTCGTGATTTTAGGCGCTTACCTAACCTCTATCATTCCTTTGAAAGAGATTGAACTCAGCATGAACTTGATCATTCTGGGCCTAAGCCTTTTCTTGATTTCTGGGGTAGGCAAAAAGATCAAGCAAACAAATTTAAACTTGTACGCAGGTGGCGTGTTATCTGGCTTTATGGCTGGATTGATCGGTACAGGCGGAGCGATCAGGGGAATTACATTGGCTGCTTTTGGTCTAGAAAAAGATATCTTCATCGCCACTTCAGCACTCATCGATTTAGGGGTGGATTCCAGCAGAGCTGTGGTCTACATCTTGCAAGGTTATTTCTTACAAGAACATATCATCCTTATCCCATTCCTCCTCGTGATAGCCATTTTAGGCTCTTATTTAGGCAAAAAAGCACTCGCTTACATTCCTGAAAAATACTTTCATTATGTGGTATTGGGGGTCATTGGAACCATTTCTATACTGCAAACCATCCAGTATTTTAGGGCATAAAAAAAGCCCAATCGTTTCCGATCGGGCTTCCTTTAAAAAGGCGGTAAGAATTACTTCTTAGGAGCTGCTGGTTTCGCTGCTGGCGCTGCTACTGGAGCCGCTGCCGCTGGAGCTAGAGCACCTGCTGGACGAGGAGTAATTCCCATTTTCTTCAATACTAAGTCAGAGATATCTGCCTCCGCTGGGAAGTGCAAAACCACTGGGTTAGCACCTGTTCCTGGCTCGTAGTTATTGAATACGAATGTATACGCATTCTCATTTGCCACTGCGTGCATATTTTCTTCAATCTTCTTCACCACGGGTTGCAACAATTGAGCTTGCTTCTTTTGGATCGAAGTTTGCGCATTTTGTTGAAACTCTTGGATGGAAGTTTGTAAGTTTTGTAATTCTTTCTCTTTGTCTTGTTTGATGATATCTGACGTGTTAGCAGGCAACTTCTCGTAAACCGCCGCTTTGTCTTGGAAATCTTTGATTTTCGCTTGAATCAATGTTTGGTATTGCTTCTCTGTATTTTTCAAATCTTCCTCTACTTGCTTAGCCTCAGGCATTTGGCTATAAATTTTCTCTTGGTAGATGAATCCGATTTTTACTTGAGCCGTAGCAGGCAAAGCAGCTAATCCGAAAAGTAGGCCTGCGGCCAAAATAAACTTGTTTTTCATGTGTATTAATAATTTGTTTGTGTTCTCTATATTATTTAGGGTAAAATTAATTCTTTTTAGGACTTTTCGGCTCTTGCGCCTGCTCTTTCTTTGTTTTTTCTACCAAATTAGGGTCAAGCTCGACACCTAGCTCCTCTAAAACATAGTCTGAATAGTCGTGAACAGGGTTTGTGTACAATAAGACCAAACCATCATTTGCTTTGTCAAAGATAAAATCCAACCGTTTCGCTCGAACTACCTTTTCAATAGCCTTCGAAATTTGATCTAAAATGGTTTTATAGGCGGATTGCTTCAATTTAAACAATTCACCCTCGGCTCCAAACACTTGGTTCTCAAATGCCTTCGCTTCTTTACTCTTAGCTTGAATCGCCGCCTGACGCTGTAGTTTTAAATCTTCGGTCAGCAAAAGTTCCTCTAACTTATATTCCTTCTCGAGCTTCTCCAGCTCCTCTTTCTTTTTTTCGACCTCCGCTAACCAGGTCTTCGTGTTCTGGTCGATTTGCTGCTGCGCTTTGGCATACTCCGGCATCTTAGACGTGATAAACTCGGTATCCACATAACCGAACTTCTGTGCATAGCTTGAGCTAGCAAACAACAGAATTCCTAGAAATGCCATCCAAAAACGCATCGTCCTTATCTAAGTTGTTGCCCGATCGAGAATGTAAAGGCCTGACGACCAAAATCCGTATCTCCCGGACGTGGCTTATCAAAGCCCATACCGTAGTCAATTCCAATCATACCGAATGCAGGCATAAAGATTCGTGCCCCAAATCCAGCTGATTTGTATAAGTTAAACGGATTGTATTCCCCTAAAGAGGCAAAGTTATTTCCACCCTCCGCAAATCCTAATAAGAAGATCGTTGCAGATGGGTTCAAGGAAACTGGATAACGTACTTCCATCACAAACTTATTATAAGCGACCCCACCATTTCCATAAGAACCGGATGGTCCAATCACGCGGTCTTTATATCCTCTTAAACCCACGATATCTCGGTTAAAGGAGAAACCTTGCACCATACCCGAGCCCCCTAAGTCAAAGCGCTCAAAACGGGTTGTTTCCTTTCCGCCATAGGACCCTAAGAAACCTAAGTGCGCACGTGTATGCAAAATAAATTTACCCACTAATGGACTAAACCAACTTCCATCAAACATCCACTTATGGTATTCAATCAGTAGATTGTCTTTATTCCCACCTAACAGGGAATAAGGAGGCGTTAACGAAGCAGTCATCGAGAAACTAGATCCTGATCGAGGGAACGTAGGGTTATCAATACTGTTACGGGAGAAGTTTGTCATAAACGTCACTGACGTCGAGATCCCTTGCGGATAGGCCCAAGTATAATAGCGATCTACATCGTATTTCGCAAAAGAGATGGAGTGACTCAAAGAGAAATAATCATCTGGCCATTTCAAACGCTTACCTAAACTCAAGGTTAAACTCGTCACGTTAAAGTGAGCACTTAACAGGGAATCTGGCACCGAATAATTACTGTATCCACCATAGCCACTTCCGTAACCACCATAGCTACCACCGTAGCCACCATAGCCACTTCCGTAACTACTGCCATATCCACTTCCATAGCCACTTCCATAGCCTGAACCTCCACTTCTGAATTGATACGGGTACGAAATACTACTATTTAAAGATATAGAGAATGAATTAGGCTTTTTACCTCCTAACCAAGGCTCCGTAAAGGTTAAACTATAATTTTGGTAAGCTGCACCGTTGGCTTGGAATTTGACGGCTAGTTTTTGGCCATCACCTGCAGGTAAGGGGTGATAGGATTTCGGATTAAAGATATTCTTCGCTGAGAAGTTATTAAAAACGACCCCTAAAGTGCCTACGAAACCGATGTATCCACCCCAACCTCCTGAAAGCTCAATCTGATCCGAAGGTTTCTCTTCTACATTGTATTCAATATCTACCGTTCCATCAGGACGAGGAACTGGATTAGGACTAATCTTTTCTGGATTGAAATAACCGATAGTAGAAAGTTCACGTACCGTACGAATGATGGCTGACTTATTGAATTTTTGACCTGGTAAGGTACGGATCTCCCGCATCACTACGTGATCGGAGGTTTTCGTGTTACCATTCAAGGTTACCTTGTTAATCGTTGCTTGCTTACCTTCTGAAATACGGATAGTTAAATCGATGGAGTCTCCCTCTATCGATGATTCAACTGGTTCTGCTCGGTAATATAAATATCCATTATCCATGTAAACCGAACTTAAATCCTCTCCTGGATTCGAATTCATTTTCTTATCTAATTCTTCGGTATTGTACACATCGCCCTTTTTCACCCCTAACACATCGCGTAGTAATGAATCAGGATAAATGTAATTTCCTTCAAAACGGATGCTTCGGTAATAGTATTTGTGGCCTTGAACAAGGTTCAAAACTAAGTTAATCGATTTGTCATTAAAGCGCCCTACAGAGTCTGACTTCAATTGAAAATCACGGTAACCTAATTTATTCATCGCCGCTAAGAGCTTTTCTTTATCCTCATCCCATTTCTTAGGAACGAATTTAGATGGCTTAAAAATACGGCCAAAGCGAATCTGTTTCGTATTCTTGATCTTACGCAAAATCAACGAACGTTGACTTTCATCGATGCCGTTAATAATGATTTTATGCACTTTCACTTTCTCGCCTTTGTCTACTGTCACTTGTAAAATCGCGTTATTTCCACGCATCGAATCCGTCTTAATGACAGACTTTGTTTTTGCGTTCAAACGTCCTTTTTCTTGGTAATATTTGCGAATCGTGAGTTCTAAATTCTTCCGAAGTGTTTCGGTGATGATCTTCCCTTTGTAGGTCTTCATCTTCTCATTTAAGGCTTCTTGCTCTCCTTTTCGAATTCCGGTGTATTTGATCGAGAATAAACGAGGACGCTCTTTTAATTCAATGGTTAACCAAATTTTTCCCTCTTCCGCTTTCGTCGCATAGATTAATACTTCGTCTAAAATACCTTGGTTCATAATCTTACGAATCGCAGCCCCAATTGCATCTCCCGGTACCTTGATTTTATCTCCTACCTGAAGGCCAGAAATATTAATCATGGAAGCTCCGTCATAAAACTGAGAACCCGTTACTTGAATGTCAGCGATCGTGTATTCCTTGGGATCTGCATACGAAAAACTCGTTTCAGGAAGGGTGGAGCTAAGGGAGCGTGTTCCACCCAAAATTTGGGCAGAGGTAGAATATGCTCCTAAGATAAAAATGAGTAGGCCAAAAAAGAGGCTACGGTTATTCATTAATCGGATGGCAATTGATTTTTTCATACGGGGGCCTCAGCCCTTAATTTAATTGTTCACTAATCTTTCCAAAACGTCTCTCACGCATCTGAAAGTCTATAATCGCTTCATTTAGATGTTCTTTTCTAAAATCAGGCCAAAACAAATCTTCAAAAATATACAATTCTGCGTAGGCTAGTTGCCACAGCATAAAATTACTAATCCGGTGGTCGCCTCCTGTTCTGATCATCAAATCAGGATCAGGCATTCCTGCCGTAGACAAGTACTCATTTATCGTATCAGCAGTTATCGATGCTGCGTTTAATTCGCCACTTTTTACTTTCTCCGCAATTTGCTGTGTCGCTTGTACTAGGTCCCATTTCCCGGAATAAGATAAGGCTAAATTCAAGGTTAATCCCTTGTTATTAGCTGTCGTCTCCATTGCCTTTTCTAATTCAGCGCGAGAAGAAGCGGGTAATTTACTCAAATCTCCGATCGCCTTCAGGCGAATATCTTTCTGGATCATTCCCGGTAATTCATCCTTGATTGCGCTCACTAAAAGCGCCATGAGCGCAGTTACTTCAGCTTTAGGACGATTCCAATTCTCCGTAGAGAAGGCATATAAGGTCAAAAACTTCACCCCTAATTCCCCACAACCTTCTATCGATTCGCGTACCGCTTTCAAGGCAGATCGGTGTCCAAAAACACGGTCCATTATCCCTTGTTGCTTTGCCCAACGACCATTACCATCCATGACGATGGCGATGTGCACAGGAACATTACGTAGATCAATTAATTCTTTCAATTTAAAGGAAGGATTTGTATTCAATAAGGGGCAAATGTAGTCATATTGGCCACCCTATCCAATTAAAACTTGTTAATAGGTGGGACAAAAAACGGATTGAATCGTATAAGTAATCGTTAGAGAAGAATTCAAAAATTGATCTCCTTTAGTCAGATTAAAGGACGCTTCTCCATCCGCTAAAGGACGATCCAATGCGTCCGTAAACGTCTTTCTGGCTCCTAAATCAAATTGAATTCCCCAGCTGGGAGACAATTGGTATTTCACCCCAAGCCCAAAAGGCAGCGCATAATTCATTTTCGTATTCGTCTTAAAACCGACACCGTCTTGAGTTCCCGCTACCTTGGCAAAAAGCGTGGACACACCCACATAAAAGTAGGGAGTCCAATTATTTACGCGTCTAACGGAGTTTTGGTAATTCAAGAAATTGTATTCCACGAGCGCGTCTAAACCAAAAATAGACGTCGCAAAATCCGTTACTGGAAGAGCAGCTGTCACGGGAGAAACGCGGTTTCCGCTGCCACCTTTCAAATCCGTGAACACGGCTTGAAGTCGATAAGCAAACGTAGGATTGTTTTGATAGCGCACTTGCAGGTTTAAAGCGGGGCGCGTCATCGCAAACTCTTTATTATTAGGTAAAGTATGCCAATTCGCCCAGGTTCCGTGATAGAGGGATCCTCCTAAACCGGCACCGTATGACCAGCGTTGTGCGCTTGCTGACAAGCTAAACAACATCAGTAAAAGTAATATAGAGAAGTTCTTTTTCATCAATCTACAAAGATAAGCATCTGAATCTAATTTACTATGATTAATCGCTTGGTAATTCTTGACCCTGTAGAGGCAGCCAAGCTGACTAAATATGTCCCCGCTGGAAATTGCGATAGATCCACTGGATAAGTGTAGGTTCCACTTAATACATCACCTACAAAAATAGATCCTAGTTTTTGACCCTGCAGATCAAATAAAGCCAGTTCTACGCGCATCGCTTCGAAGGCCGCAAATTGAATACGAACTTGACTGGAGGCTGGATTAGGCGCTGGATCGAGCAAGGTCACTTTAACACCCGCCTCAGCAATGAGGGGAGAATTCAAGAAGATCGGTAAACGATCGAAAGACTTTTTGAAAATACCTTCCGTGCTCGTCATAGATAAGCCTAAATGATCTGTCAAAACAGTAGAATAGACTTGACGGTAATCAAAGTTAGACTTCAAATCTCCATTCGCATCTAAATTCGTCAAATTAGGGTTATCCCCTAACAAGCCTCCGCGCACCGTATTCCCAATAACAAACATAGGCGCGGCCGTCCCGTGATCTGTTCCGGTAGTACCGTTTTGGTTTACCCGACGACCAAATTCCGAAAACGTCATTAGCGTCACTCTGTCGGCCTTGTTTTGGGCTTTTAAATCTTTCTGAAAAGCGGCCACTGCATCGCTAATCTGTTTCCAAAGATTCGCATGTTGATTTAATTGATTCGCGTGCGTATCAAATCCACCGATCGTACATAAATACACTGGGGTTTCAAGTCCACCCGTGATCAATTTGGCAACGATTCCGAGTTGTTTTGCCAGATTAGTGACTGGATAGCTGACGGTATTGGCTCCTTTCAAGGCACCATCTCGAATGACGGTTGAATATTGAATGGAAGCACTGGAAATCTGTTTTAAAAAGGCTAATTCATCTCCAGCAAGAGTCGCAGGTGGAATTTCATCGTCCGCTAGGGTTCCGGAAACAAGCTGGTAGAAAAGGGCTGGATCTTCGAAAACCGTACCGAATCGACCGATGTCGGATTGAAATAGTAGGGATTCTACGGAGCCTAATTGGATGGCCATGGGGTGAGCAGGCATCGCAATGGGGTATGAAGGGTATTTTTCTGCCAAATAACGGGCAGCCCAGCCTTCCTCCCAGACCACATTCGCATCAGATCCGGTATTCCAAATATCGGTGGCGCGGAAGTGGGAGCGATTAGGGTTAGCGTAGCCGACGCTTTGGACGACAGCTACATTCCCTTGATCATATAAGGATTTTATTCCCGTCATGGATGGATGTAAATACATTCCATTTTTAAGGGCGAGCGCGTCGACTTTTTTGATCGCGATGTCCGGACGTTTCGAGAAATAGGTGTCATTCTCTGCTGGAATCACGGTATTCAACCCGTCATTTCCACCCGCTAATTGAATGATGACTAAGGCATTTCCGGCAGGAACTGAAGCCGCTAAACCGGACGGCATCTGCGCATAGGCTTGCCCTGGCATACCCGCAATACCTAATCCAACACCTCCCGAAAGAAGCGCCATCTGCCGTAAAAATTCAGACCGAGTTAGTTCCTTCTTCATTTTTAACAGAGTTGAAATTCAGGTAATCGCATCACAGCCTTGAAAAACTGTTGCAAATTCACGTTCACCCCTGGTGTGTAGGTGGAATAATTTTTAACGATTGTTCCAGCTAATAAGGTTTCCAGTAAAAATGCCTTCTTTTTTACGGTAGGCGGAAAAGCTAAAAATAAGAGGCAGACATCGTCGACGAATTCCACCGCCTTTTCTGAATTGTTGAAGCTTTGAGCGTAGGTTAAGGCGAGCAGTTTTCCGGTCACCGCCACGCCATTGTAGCGTTTTCCCGTAATCAAAGAATCCGTAAACCCTCCGCGATAAGAATAGGTGGTGGAAGAAATCCACTCCCGCTGACCTGGCCAGCCTGCCACATTAGGCGGTTGGAAAAGTTGCATTTGGAGGACTTTGGCCATCTCATACATATTGATGTAATCCGGCGTAGGCAATTCTAACAGCTTCGAGGCGCCCACCATCAATTCTGTCGGATTTTTTATTTTACTACCTAGGTAGGCAGGGGTATAAAATTCATTCGAAGTGAATAGAAATTTAAGCAGTGGCTTTAGTTCGAAGTTATTAGAGCGAAGAACGGCGGCCATTTGCAGCACAAAGGCTTCGTTCGCTTTATAGTAGACAAATTCCTGGTAGAGTTTTCGGCAGATGAATTCCGCCGTAGCTTTTTGGTCAAAAATATGATCAATAAGCGAATTTACATCGAATTTAGCGGTCTTACCTAAAACGGTGACAGAGGCTTCTGTGTACCAGCGAGAGGCTACAAAGGTGGACGTTAATCCATTTACTTGCCAGCCAGAAAGTACTTTTGCGGCCTGTTTGATATCCGTTTCCGTATAATTCCCGATCCCCATCGTGAACAATTCCATCAATTCGCGCGCATAATTTTCGTTTGGCGCCGCACCTCGGGAATTATTTCCGTCCAGGTAGATTAACATGGACGGATCAATGGAGATCTCTTTCACTAGTTGCTTGAAATTCCCAAACGCGTATTTGCGAAACAAGGCATTTTGGGTATACATGTTTTGGGGATAGACCACTTTATCACGCTCATTTGAAAAATGATTATGAAAGAAGACCACCATTTTCTCCCGCATATTCAGACCCTCCTTGTTCATCAAATCAAACCACCAATAATTGAATTCCCGATACCACGTCCCTGTTTCACCTGAACTTGTTTGGGAAGCAGCTGGAATTGTATTCACCCAAGTATTAGGCGCAGCGGGGGCTGGATTATTTTTTAAAATAGCTAAATCCAGTAGATCTGCAAATGTAGCATAGCCCTGAGCAACGGAGAGGTCACTCTTCGAATACCCAAAGAGCGTTCTAGACAATAAATGACCCACATTGGTTGCGTTCCAAACTGGCATATTAGTTGATAAATTTAATTCGCAAAGTCGTATCCGGCTTGGAGAAACGCTGCACGCGCACATCCAATGAATTCGCGGCTTTGCTTACGCGCTGAGGAACGGCGATTTGATCGAAGAAAATCGGATCCGCGTCGACTAGATCCACGATCTGTTTTTTACCCTTCTCCCCTTTAATCACCAGGTAATAATGGATTTCACTCTTGTATTTTGCGTCGGTGTATTTCTTGCGGATGGACCCATTCCAGGTCATCTCCGTGATTTCGTCCGCTTCGTTGAATACCTTTTCTGACCAAATATTGGGCAAGAAGATCTGTGCCGCAAAAGCCATCCCCGTCATAGCGATTAGAATGGAGCCGAAGTTTTTGCCAAAGAAGTCATCCTTATTCGCCGATGCGCCACCACCCATTCCTCCGAAAAGGGGCATTTTTAATTTTTTGCGAGGAGCCCTGCGCGATGGAACTGGAACGTCAGACATTTTGTTGAGGAAATTAATTTACAAATCAACTAATTTTGATTGGATTCTAACATTTTTTCGGATTAATTTATCGATTATAGTTAGGATAAAAATTCAAATTGGTAAATTGCCTTTTCATTTTTCCAAACGCCTAACAAGCACAGAATATTATAATGATTTCATTCATCAGTAAATCGGTAACGAAAATTTTTGGCACGAAATCAGAACGCGACATTAAATCGTTGATGCCTATCGTTGAGAATATAAAAAACGAGTATGCTAAGTTAGCCAGCTTGTCCGATGACGAATTACGTGGTAAAACAGCGGAGTTCAAATCGCGCATCGCCGCTTTCTTATCCGAGACAGATAATCAAATTACTTCCCTACATACCTCCGCTGAGGAAACAGAGGATGTGGATGCAAAAGACCGTTTTTTCCAAGAAATCGATGCCCTTCAACTAGAGCGTAATACGCGCCTAGAGATCGTATTGATGGAAATCTTGCCTGAGGCCTTCGCGGTAGTGAAGGAAACGGCGCGTCGTTTCACAGAGAACAAGCAATTAGTTGTTTCTGCAACGGTAGAAGATAAATTCATCGCCTCTAAGAAGAAAAATGTGGTGATTGAGGGCGAGAAAGCAATTTGGAAAAATCAATGGCTAGCCGCCGGAAATGAGATTACCTGGGATATGGTGCACTACGATGTGCAGCTAATCGGGGGTATCGTATTACACCAAGGAAAGATTTCTGAAATGGGTACGGGGGAAGGAAAAACACTCGTTTCCACCCTTCCTACCTATTTAAATGCACTAGCGGGTCGCGGGGTTCACTTAGTAACGGTGAATGATTACCTAGCGAAACGTGACTCCGAGTGGAACGCGCCCTTGTTTGAATTCCACGGTTTAAAGGTGGATTGCATCGATAAGCACGAACCGAATACAGAAGAGCGTCGTGTCGCTTACATGGCGGACATTACATATGGTACGAATAATGAATTTGGCTTTGATTACTTGCGCGACAACATGGCGCGTAGTTTAGAGGATCAAGTCCAAAGACCGCACCATTTCGCGATGGTCGATGAGGTCGATTCCGTGTTAATTGATGACGCGAGAACGCCATTGATTATCTCTGGGCCGATTCCAAGAGGTGACGAACAAGAGTTCGAAACGTTCCAACCACGTATCCACAAATTAGTAGAAGCGCAGAAGCAAATCGTTCAGAACTTCTTAGTGGAAGCGAAGAAACTCATTGCCGCAGGTGATAAGAAAGAGGGTGGTTTAGCCCTATACCGCGCCTACAAAGGTTTACCGAAATCAAAGCCATTGATCAAGTTCTTGTCTGAAAACGGCATGAAGCAATTAATGAACGAGACGGAAAGCACGTTCCTAGCAGACAACCAAAAGTTGATGCCAGAGGCTGTAGCGCCGTTATTGTTCACGATCGAGGAGAAGAACAACCAGGTAGAGATGACCGAAAAAGGGTTAGAATTCATGAGTGGCAACACCGAGAATCCGAACTTCTTCGTACTACCCGATTTATCTATCGATTTAAACAAGATAGAGCAAAACAAGGAATTATCTGACGCGGACCGTTTAGGCGCGAAGGAGCAATTGATCCAAGAATACAACGAGAAAGCATCGCGTATTCACACGGTGAGCCAGTTATTGAAGGCCTACACCCTATTCGAGAAGGATACGGAATACATCTTAGTAGATGGCAAGGTGAAGATCGTGGATGAGCAAACAGGTCGTGTGATGGAAGGTCGTCGTTATTCAGATGGCTTGCACCAGGCGATTGAGGCGAAGGAAGGCGTGAATGTAGAAGATGCATCCCAAACCTATGCCACCGTTACCCTCCAAAACTATTTCCGTATGTACCACAAATTAGGGGGTATGACGGGAACGGCGGAGACGGAAGCGGGCGAGTTTTGGACCATTTATAAATTAGATGTCGTTTCGATTCCTACGAATCGTGTCATTCAACGTAAGGATCACGAGGATAAAGTGTACCGCACGGTGCGCGAGAAATACAACGCGGTAGCGGAAGAGATTCAAGAATTAGTCGCGAGCGGACGTCCAGTCTTAGTAGGTACGACTTCGGTAGAGAACTCGGAATTATTGAGTCGTTTGTTAACGATTCGTAAGATTCAACACAATGTTTTGAATGCCAAACAACACGCACGCGAGGCAGAAATCGTCGCCGAAGCGGGTCAGTCAGGCAAGGTAACGATCGCTACGAATATGGCGGGTCGTGGTACCGATATTAAATTAAGCCCAGAGTCGAAAGCGGCGGGTGGTCTAGCGATCATCGGTACAGAACGCCACGAGTCACGTCGCGTCGATCGCCAATTACGTGGTCGTGCGGGTCGCCAAGGGGATGTGGGTTCGTCACAGTTCTTTGTTTCCTTAGAGGATAACTTGATGCGTCTTTTCGGTTCAGACCGTATCGCGAAAGTGATGGACCGTCTGGGAATGGAAGAAGGCGAAGTGATCCAACACTCGATGATTACTTCGTCGATTGAGCGAGCGCAGAAGAAGGTGGAAGAGAATAACTTTGGCATTCGTAAACGTCTATTGGAATACGATGACGTGATGAACTACCAACGTAACGCCATCTACAAACGTCGTCAAAACGCCCTTTTAGGCGAGCGTCTTTCTTTAGATATCATCAACATCTTGTTCGACGTGTGCCGTGACATCGCGACGCAGTTTACGAGCTACGATGATTTCGAATTGAAAACCATCGAACTATTAGGCATGGAGCCGCCATTCGATGCGTCAGCGTTCAATAAATTAAATAATGACCAAAGAACGGAACAATTATTCCTAGCGGCAGAGCAACATTATAAGTCGAAAAACGAGGTCATCGCCTCCCAGGTCATTCAGGTGGCTCAAGAAGCGAAACAACACGGCTACTCTGGCATTCAAGTGCCGATTAGCAATGGCCACATGACGACAGGTATCGTAGTAGATGCAGACAAAACGATTTCAACACAAGGGAAAGAAGTGGTCAAAGAGATGGAGAAATTCATCACCTTATCGCTGATCGACCAAGAGTGGAAAGAGCATTTACGCGAGATGGATGATTTAAAACAATCAGTTCAAAACGCCGTATTCGAACAAAAAGACCCTTTATTGATCTATAAATTCGAATCCGTGAACTTGTTCCAGCGTTTCGTAGCCCGCGTGAACATGGATACGATCAGCTTTGTGATCAAGGCTGAAATTCCAGCGGTTCAACAAACGAATCAGTCTGCTGCCAAAGCACCAAAAGAGAAAGCACCTAAATTGCAAATGAGCAAAGACGATGCAATCTCCTCTCTATTAGGTGGCCTAGCCGGCGCACAAGAGGAATACCACGATCCATCTACTCCATCCGTAGAACGCGCGGCACCTCGCCAAGCCATCAAAATCGCAGACCGCAACCAACGCGTAACGGTTCAATACGCTGACGGAAGCATCAAAGAAGATGTGAAGTACAAGACGGTGGAACAGGATGTGGAAAGTGGGAGAGCGGTGGTGATCGCTTAGTCGCCACTTTGTGGCTTAGTCGTTGCTTCGCAACTTAGTCATCGCTACGCGATTTAGTCGTCACTTCGTGACTTAGTCGCCTGCGGCTTAGTCATCGCTACGCGATTTAGTCGGCGCAAAGCGCCTTAGTCAAAGGGTCGTTGCTGCGCAACTTAGTCATCGCTACGCGATTTAGTCGGCGCAAAGCGCTTTAGTCAAAGGGTCGTTGCTATGTGATTTAGTCAAAAAGTCCGGAGAGAAATCAATCTTTTCGGACTTTTTTATTTTCATGACTACACCGACTAGGTCCGCAGGACGACTAAGCCACGTAGTGGCGACTAAACGACAAAGTCGTGACTAAATCGCGAAGCGATGACTAAGTCCGTAGGACGACTAAACGACAAAGTCGTGACTAAATAAGAACTATGTCATCAGCATTCGCCACCTCCACCCCTTTTCCGGCCTCCTCCAGCTCCGCCTTCGAGCATCTAGCCCGAGCTATGGCAAATGGGGTTTTAGTGGAATCTAGTAATTCGATGACCTCGCCTTTCAAGAAATCGCCGAGGATTTCGGTGATGCCTACGGAAAGAAGGCTTTTGCGGGAGGTAATGGCTTTGACGGCGCCTTTGTCGAGGACGACTTTGCCGGTGATGAGGCTGCCGGCGGCGAGCCATTTTTGGCGGGCGGTTAAGCTGGCTTTGCCTGCTTCGAAGACGGTGCCTATTTTTTCGTGTAATGCGTCTACGATACCGCCTGCATTGTCCAATCCGAAGATCACGACCTTGATACCTAAGCGCATGGCTAGGCGGGTGAAAGTGAGTTTCGAAATCATTCCGCCTAAACCGGTGGATGAGGTGTCGGAGGAAACGACGGATAAAGTGGAGGCGTCGATTTTAGGCACGTGGCGGATGATTTCGCCTTTTGCGTCTAAGAGGCCACCTACGGAAGTAGATATTAAAAGTTTTTCTGCGCCAAATCCGGTCGCGATCAAGGTCGCGAGTTCGTCGTTGTCGGAGAATTTAAGTTCAGTGTTTGAGACAACGTCATTTTCGTTTGCGATGGGAATGACGTTGCTTTTCCAAAGTTCCGTGTAGGTTTCCTTTAGTTGTAGGAAAGATTCGCGGTTGGAAAAGTGGTGGCGTTCGCAAAGCGATTGGGCGATGGCGATGCCGTATTTTGAGAAATACTGGTTGTATTTTGCAATAAGGATCGGGTTTCCGATCGCTGCGGCGGCTTTTCGTTCTGAAAGAGTGCCTTTGTAATGTGTTAAAAAGGCTTTTCCAGCGGCCACGGCTCCGGAGGAGACGAGAACGATGTGGTAGTCTTTTGCGAGGCTAGAAACCTGAGCTGCGATCTTTTCTAACGTCTGCTCATTCACCTCCCCGTTCTTGTGGGTGATGGAGGAGGAACCGAATTTGATGACAAGAATGGGCCTAGACATACCGCAATTTACGTTAAATTGTGGGTTTCTGAAAGTCGCAGGTGCTTTTTAGGGCTTTAGCGAGTCTTTTTAGGTAAGCCGATCTAGGAATATTGATGGCACCATAACGCTGCACGTTTTCGTTCATGAGTTGGGAATCGAGGAGCTGGTAGTTTTGTTCGCGCAGAATTTGGATCAAATAATGGAAGGCGACTTTAGAGGAATTAGAGACCAAAGAGAACATCGATTCCCCAAAAAACGCGGCGCCCATCGCCACACCGTATAGGCCACCCACTAATTTTCCCTCCTGCCAGGCTTCCACGGAATGGGCGAATCCCATCCGATGTAATTCCGAGTACGCTTGGACAATTTCCTCCGAAATCCAGGTCCCTGGCTCCTTGGCACGGGGCAAAGCACAATTACGCACTACCTGCTCGAAACTAGTGTCCACCCGAATTTCGAAGCGATTCTGATTAATAAAAGGCCTCAGCGATTTAGCGGGCTCGTAACTTTGAATGGGAATGATCGCTCTAGGATCTGGACTATACCAAAAAATCTCCCCCGTCTCCTCCGCCATCGGAAACACGCCGGACGCATAGGCGTAGACGAGGGTTTCGGCGGTAAGGGGCGTGGATGCTTCCATGAAATAATTACTTGATTATTGGGATTTAAACGAAGATTTCACGAAATTCGACCCTTAAATGCGTTTGTCACCTGACAAAACTTTTGGCAAAACTAAAGAATGGCCTTAATTAAATCAAATTATTACTCTACCTCTCCTCTTCGACGAAGGAGACGATTCATCTTCCGGGTCTGATACCCAGCAGGTGTTTGTATAATTTGTTTCATTCTTTTTTACGTTCTTAAATGAATAAATATACCGTTCAAGTGGCTAGCGAACAACATTTCGACCTAGCCGAATCCATCTGCCACGAGATGGCTGAATCAGCCAAAGCCCGCGGAACCGGAATTGCCAAGCGTACCCCAGAATACCTTCAAGAAAAAATGTCAGAAGGCAAAGCGATCATCGCAACCGATGACGTGGACGGCTCTTTTGTGGGTTTCTGTTACATCGAAACCTGGCAACACGGGAAGTTTGTGGCGAACTCTGGCTTGATCGTCAAGCCTAGCTACCGCCAATATGGGGTGGCCAAAGCCGTGAAGATGAAAGCCTTCGAATTATCGCGCAGCCGCTATCCAGATGCTAAAATCATTGGTATCACCACTTCCCTAGCGGTGATGAAAATCAACTCTGACTTAGGGTATGAGCCTACCACTTTTACGGAGTTGCCAGTAGATGATAATTTCTGGAAAGGATGTGAATCCTGTGTGAATTTTGACATCCTAACGAGAACGGAACGCAAGATCTGTTTATGTACCGGAATGATTTATGATCCAGAGAATCCGGATAAGAAAACAACAGAGGAGAAAGACGAAAAATGGCTATTCTTGAAGAATATCGCCGATTTTACCCGTCTAAAGAAGTTTAAAGAAAAATTACTACTGCCTTTCACAAAGAAAGCAAAATAGAAATAATATGAGCAAGCCTAAAGTAATTCTAGCGTTTAGTGGTGGTTTAGACACCTCCTTTTGTGTGAAATATTTAACGGAAGAGCGCGGCATGGAAGTGCACTCGGCCCTGGTGGACACGGGTGGATTCTCGCCGGCGGAGTTGAAAACGATCGAGGAGAAAGCCTATTCGTTAGGCGTAACTTCGCACGTGACCTTAGATGTGGTGGAGGAATACTACCAGGATTGTTTGAAGTATTTAGTGTACGGAAACGTCTTAAAAAACAATACCTATCCCCTTTCTGTCTCTGCTGAGCGCGTTTTTCAAGCGACGGCAGTCGCTACCTATGCCTCCAAATTAGGAGCCAAAGCCATCGCGCACGGAAGTACAGGCGCGGGCAACGACCAAGTTCGTTTCGATGTCGTGTTCAGAATCCTAGCACCGGAGTGCGAGGTGATCACGCCTATCCGCGATTTGCAATTATCGAGAGAAGATGAAATCGAATTCTTAAAATCGAAAGGCGTGGTGCAAGAATGGCATAAGTCGACTTATTCGATTAACAAAGGCCTTTGGGGAACATCCGTGGGTGGAAAAGAGACCTTGACTTCCGATGGTTATTTACCAGAAGAGGCTTGGCCTACGCAATTAACCAAGACTGCTCCTGAGAAAATCAGCTTGCAATTCGAAGCAGGTCAGCTAGTCGGTTTAGATGGCAAGAAATTCCCATCGACTGTGGCTGCGATTCGGGAGTTAACGGAAAGAGCGGGTGCTTTTGCGATCGGCCGTGACATCCACGTGGGTGACACGATCATTGGGATTAAAGGACGTGTGGGCTTCGAGGCTCCGGCGCCTTTGATCATCATCAAAGCACACCATTTATTAGAGAAACACGTATTAACGAAGCACCAATTGTATTGGAAGCAAAACATCGGTGATATGTATGGAACGCTATTGCACGAAGGTCAATTCCTAGAGCCAGTGATGCGTAATTTCGAAACGTTCCTAGCGGATACGCAAGGCAATGTGACGGGAACGGTTTACGTGACCTTATCTCCTTACCAATTTATGGTAACGGGAATGGAATCGAAATATGATTTGATGTCGTCTGTTTTTGGGGCGTACGGAGAAATGAACAAAGCGTGGACGGGTGACGATGTGAGAGGATTCTCGAAAATCGCGTCGAACCAAACGATGATCCACCGGAAAGTGAACGAACAATAAGATGGCAAAGATCGGAATCGTAGGGGCCGCAGGCTACACTGGAGGCGAATTACTCAGAATTTTGGTGAATCACCCGGATGTGCATTTGACCTGTATTTTATCGAATTCACAGGCGGGGAAATTAATCTCGGATGTGCACACGGATTTATTGGGCTCTACGCATTTACGTTTTAGTAAAGACCTAACACCCGTAGACGTCCTCTTCTTATGTTCTGGACACGGCGAATCGAAGAAATTCTTAGCCGCAAACGACATTCCTTGGCACACGAAAATCATCGATCTAAGCACGGACTTCCGCGATGAATCCGAGGGCTTCGTTTATGGTTTAGCTGAGTTCCAAAAAGAAAAGATCCAATCCGCGACCAAAATCGCGAACCCTGGTTGCTTCGCCACTTCGATCGAATTAGCCCTTTTGCCTCTAGCGGCAGCTGGTTTAATTACCGAAGACGTGCACGTTTCAGCCATCACAGGTTCCACTGGGGCGGGTCAATCGCTTTCCCCTACCAGCCATTTCTCGTGGAGAAATAACAATGTGAGTGTGTACAAGACGTTTACGCACCAGCATTTGGCAGAAATTAAACAGACTTTAGGTACGAATAAAGGCATCCATTTTATCCCTTACCGCGGCAATTTCTCGCGTGGGATCATGGCGAATGTGTACACGCCCTACAGCGGGACGCAGGAGCAGGCCGAAAAACTATACGAAGATTTCTACGCGAATTCACCCTTCGTTTTCCTCAGCCCAGAGGCGGTGGATGTGAAACAAGTAGTGAATACGAACAAGTGTTTTCTTCATTTACAGGTCCATGAGGGCCAAATCCTCATCAGCTCCGTGATCGACAACTTGATTAAAGGAGCTTCCGGCCAAGCGGTTCAGAATATGAATTTGATGCTGGGGTGGCAGGAAGATGCTGGTTTAAAATTAAAAGCGGTGGGCTTTTAAAAAATGGTGAATGATAAATGAATGGTAAATGGTAAGTGGTGAATGATAAATGTTCCCTCCGGACTAAGACGAAGTCGACTAAGTCACAAAGTGACGACTAAAGCTGCGAAGCAGCGACTAATATTATGAACTTATTCAACGTATACCCCCTCTACGACATTGAGCTTGTAAAAGCCAAAGGAAGTACGGTGTGGGACAAAAACGGCCAGGAATACCTGGATTTATATGGTGGTCACGCGGTGATTTCCATCGGACACTCGCATCCTACCTATGTGAAGCGAATGACGGAGCAGCTAAATAACATTGGCTTTTACTCGAATTCGATCATCATTTCAGGACAGCAAGAGCTGGCGGAGAAGCTGGGGCACGTGTCTGGATATGAAGATTACACCTTGTTTTTAACGAATTCAGGAGCGGAATCAAACGAGAACGCCTTAAAATTAGCATCGTTTCATACAGGTCGTAAGAAGGTGGTAGCGTTTTCGAAGGCTTTCCACGGGAGAACGGCTGGGGCTGTGGCGGTGACGGATAATCCGAGCATTGTGGCGCCTATCAATGATACGTCGCACGTAAGTTTCTTGCCATTTAATGGCATAGAGGGTTTGGAAGCGGGGATTACGGAGGAAACGGCGGCGGTGATTGTGGAAGGCATTCAGGGTGTGGGAGGTATTCAGGTGGCGAGTGATGCGTTTTTGCAGGCGTTGAGAAAGCGTTGTGATGAGACGGGGGCGCAATTGATTTTGGACTCGGTGCAGTGTGGCTATGGCCGTTCTGGGCAGTTTTTCTCGCACCAGTTTGCGGGGATTCATCCGGATATGATGACGACTGCCAAAGGTATGGGCAACGGCTTTCCTATCGGTGGAGTATTAATCGCGCCGCATATTCAGGCGAGCTATGGTTTGCTGGGGACGACTTTTGGAGGGAATCACTTAGCGTGCACGGCGGCG
Organism: Aquirufa sp.; assembly: GCA_040403415.1. Lineage (GTDB taxonomy): Bacteria > Bacteroidota > Bacteroidia > Cytophagales > Spirosomataceae > Aquirufa. The sequence continues at coordinate 44,368 of JBBAKU010000011.1, read as the reverse complement.
AATGTAGTACTGGATGTGATTCAAGAAGAAAAGTTGATTGAGAATGCATCGAAGGTAGGTGACTATATTCAAAAAGAGCTGAAAGGCATCCCTGGGATTATGGAAGTGAGAGGTCGCGGATTGATGATCGGGATTGAGGTAGAACAGCCTGTGGGGACTGTAAGAGATGCCTTATTATTTAAAGAACACATCTTCTGCGGTTATTCTGGGAAGCATACCTTGCGTCTTTTGCCAAGCTTAGCGATCGATCAAAAAATTGCGGACCAATTTTTACAGAGTTTAAAAACGGTTTTAGCAAATTAACCCTTGCTTTTGAACTAGAAATGTGATTATTTTGCGTTTCTTTGTTCAAAACACAAGAGCAAAATAAAGAGTAAAAACAATTATTTATCCTTACAATGGCATTAATTACAAAAATTAGAGAGAAGTCTGGAGTAGCGGCGGCGGCGATTGCTATCAGTTTAGTATTGTTCCTAGTGGGAAGTGATATTTTCCAAGGTAAATCCTCTTTGTTCGGGTCTAACTCGCAAGAAGTAGGTGTAATCGCTGGTGAAAGCGTCCTGATCCAAGATTTCCAAAAGAAAGTAGAAGAAGCTACGCAGAATTACACAGCCCAAACGGGTAAAGGTCCATCTGAGCAAGAAGCAGGGATGATTCGTGACCAAGTTTGGAACCAATTAATCTTAGACATCGCTTACAAGAAAGAATTCGATGCGTTAGGAATTAAGGTTTCTGATGAAGAATTAATCGACATGGTGCAAGGAAATAACATCCACCCCTCTGTTCGTCAGCAATTCACTAACCCACAAACGGGTCAATTCGACAAGACTTTCGTAGTTCAGTTCTTAAAGAACTTGAAAACATTACCCGTAGAGCAACAGCAAGCGTGGGATCGTTTTGAGAAATCTATCTCTCAAGATCGTATCCGTGCTAAATACGAGAACTTGATGCGTATGTCTAACTACGTGACTCAAGCAGATGCGGCGAAAGAATACCAAGCGCAAACAGCGAAGTTCAATTCGAAATTCTTATTTGTTCCGTTCTTCTCTATCCCTGATTCAAGCATTAAGGTGCAAGATTCTCAATTAGAGGAGTATTTAGCGAAACACAAAGACGAGTTTAAAGGAACAAACACACGTTCTATTCAATACGTAACGTTCCCAGTGATTCCTACGAAACAAGATACCGTAGAGTTCTACAATCAAATCAAAAAGTTAGCGAAGGATTTAGCAGTAGCACAAAACGATTCAGCGTTCGCGGTATTAAATTCTGATGTACGTACGCCCTATTTAGTTTCTTATTCAGAAATTCCTGAAGGTGTGAAAGAGCAATTAGGTTCTTTCCAAGTAGGTGGAATCTATGGTCCTTTTAAAAGTGGCTTAACGTATTCGATCTACAAATACGGTGGTGTGAAGAAAGATACGTTGTTCACCATGCGTGCTAGCCACATCTTGATCGCACCAGCGAACAAGTCGGATTCAGCGAAAGCGCAAGCGAGAACACGTGCGGAAGGAATTTTGTCGCAAATTAAAGGAGGCGCGAGCTTCGAGACTTTGGCCCAAATGAACGGAATGGACGGCACCGCACAACAAGGTGGTGACTTAGGATACTTCAAAAACAACGGTGGAATGGCTAAGTCATTCGAGAAAGCGTTGTTCGGTTTCAATGGTGCTGGTTTAATGCCAGGAATCGTAGAAACAGAATTCGGTTTCCACGTGGTGAAAGTAACAGACGCGAAAACGAACACGAGCTACAAGTTAGCAGCGATCAACAAAACGATTGCTCCATCTCAAGCGACGATGGACAAAGTGTTCACGACGGCTGATGCGTTTGCGAATGCAAATGGCAACTTAGCTTCGTTCGAAGTGGCGTTGAAAAAAGATCGTAACTTGATTATGATGCGTGCAGATCGTTTGACTGAAAATGCTTCAGCGGTAAATAACTTATCGAACGCACGTGAAATCGTACGTTGGGCATTTGATGACAACACAGCGGTAGGCGATGGTTCTAAGAAAGTGTTTGAGCAAGATTCTCAATACATCGTTGCTTATGTGACGGGTAAGTCTGAGAAAGAGAATGTGAAAGTAGAAGACTTCCGTTTAGAATTAACGGCTTTAGTTCGCAATCAATTAAAAGGCGAAATGATCGCTAAGAAATTAGAGAACAAGAAAGGTTCATTAGAGCAAATCGCACAAGCTTATGGCGCGGGTGCCTTAGTAGAATCGGTTCAAGATATTACGTTAGCGAGTGGAATGTTAAATACAGCGGGTCCTGATGCAGTTGCTTTAGGTCGTATCGCAGGTTTGAAAAACGGTAAGCGTTCGAAAGTATTCGTGGGAGATAATGGGGTGTTTATCGCTGAGAAATTAGGCGGTGCTCCTGCTCCAGCTTTAGCGGATTACTCTAACTTCAAGAACCAAATCCAAATGATGAACACACAACGTTCTTCATTCTACATTAACGAAGCCATTAAAGAAAATGCGAACATCGTAGACAAGCGCTACAAGTTCTACTAGGATTTAGAAATTTCGATTAGAAAAGCATTCTGCAAGGGATGCTTTTCTTGTTTACCCCCCACATGAAGACGCACTTAAAACGGTTTAGCGCTTATTACCTCATCGGCATCGGTGTCCTTCTGATGGCGTTGAGCCCTTTTGTGCGCGGACGTTTTGACCTGAGCGAGGACGGAAAGTATACGCTGAGTGAGTCGAGTGAGATCATCTTGAATAGCATTGATGCGCCCATCCGTATTCAGGTGTATTTAGGTGGGGATGATTTGCCAGGAGGATTTAAACGTCTCCAAAAAGAAACGTTGGACTTGCTCGCCGATATGCAGTCTAGCGCCAGCGCGAAGATGGAGGTGGAAGTGATCGATGTCTACGATGAATATCCTACGGAAGAGGCGCGTGCTTCTTTGACACGTCAGCTGGATTCCTTAGGCATTCCTCCTACGAATTTAGTTCACCAGGAGAACGGTAAGCAGGTGCAGCAACTCGTGTTCCCAGGACTAGTTATCTCGAAAGGCGCAATAAAAACCGGAGTTCTTTTATTGAAAGGAAACAAATTAGCGAGTCCGGAGGAGATCATTAATCAGTCTGTCGAAGGATTAGAATACGAGATTGTGCAGGGGATCCAAACCTTATTGCCGCAGGAGCGCAAGAAGATCGGTTTCTTTGTCGAATATTCGTCTACCCCGGCGATTGCCCAGATCGATCTGGTAAATAGCTTTAAACGCAAGTATGACCTATTCCCGGTGGACTTAGCGGCTTCTCCTACGTTAGATGGCTTGGATGCGATCTGCGTCTTGAATCCCACCCGTGAATTCAGCGAATCAGACGCCTATAAAATTGATCAGTTTATCGTCAAAGGTGGTAAGGCCCTGTTCCTAGTGGATGGCGTGAAAATCGATACCCTGGAGAACCAAGGTTTAGCCATCAGTCCGCGCAAAACCGGTTTAGAAAACATCCTGTTCCATTATGGCCTACGCATCAACGCGAACCTGGTGAAGGACGCGCAGCTTTCTGGGATGATTCCACTGAAGGTGGGCAATATGGGCAATAAGCCAAACATCCAACTGATGCCTTGGCCGTCTTTCCCGTTATTAAACGGAAATCCTAAGAACTTGATCACGAAAAATCTGGATGCGGTCTACGGTCGTTTCGTTTCCACCATTGATACAATTTCAGGAGTTGCTTTGCGCAAAACGCCTTTATTACGCACCAGTCAGTATACGCAGGTGGCGAAAGCCCCTTCCCTGCTGTCGTTTAGCTCTGCGGGTAAGGATTTTGACCCAGCGGCTTATAATGCTGGGGTTCAGACGGCGGCGTATCTAGTGGAGGGGAAATTCGAATCCGCTTATACCAACTTGACGCAGGACACGAACTTTGTGGCTTCCAGCGGCAAAGAATCTGCGATTCTGGTCGTGGGCGATGGCGATGTGGCCTTGAATGGCGTGGATTATCCATCGCAGCAGGCGCTGCCGCTGGGTTTTGACCCGTTTATGAAGAATACCTTCGCGAACAAGGACTTTCTGTTGAACGCGTTCACGTATTTAATCGAGGAGAATTCGCCGCTCTTAGCGCGGTCTAAATCGATCCAGCTTCGTCCCTTAGATAAGGCCAAAATCCAAGCAGACGGCACCTTCTACCAAGTGATTAATATTGCAGGGCCGCTTCTTTTTGCCACACTGTTAAGTTTAGGTGTGGTCTTTTACAGAAAGCGCAAATACAATCGATAAATACATATGCCAAAAGCTTTGGTAGAAAGCCTAAATTATTTTAACTTCAAGGTTTGAACGGCATCCTGTCGAAAACCCTTTTACACGTATCATAAAGCTAATATATAATGAAGTTTCTAGTCGCCTCTAATGTCCTTTTAAAGCAATTATCAGCCATCAATGGCGTCGTTGCTTCTAACCCGATTATTCCTATTTTAGAGAACATCTTAGTGGAATTAGAGGGTAATACCTTGATCTTAACGGCATCAGACTTACAAACGGTGATGACGACGCGTTTAGAAGTGGAAGGATTCGAAAACGGATCGATCGCTTTACCAGCGCGTTTATTATTAGAAACCTTACGTAGCTTACCAGAACAACCGGTAACTATTTCAGCAGACCAAGCGACTTTTGGCGCGGAAATCTCCACTCAAAACGGTCGTTTCAAATTATCAGGCGAAAACCCAATCGACTTCCCACGTATCCCAGAAGTAGCGAAGAATCAAACGATTTCTTTGACCTCTATGGTTTTAGGAGAAGCGATCGCCAATACTTTATTAGCGGTTTCAAACGACGATATGCGTCCAGCGATGACCGGTGTTTTAATCCAAATGATGGGCGATCACACGAACTTCGTAGCTACTGACGGACACCGTTTAGTACGTTACCGTCGTAATGACATTCGTCCGGATGCACAGAGTAGTTTGATATTGCCAAAGAAGGCTTTGGCCCTCTTAAAATCCACGCTACCTGCAGATGACACGAACGTAACCGTTGAATTCAGCGCATCAAACGCTTTCTTCAGCTTCCAAAGCTTCTCGCTTATCTGCCGCATCATCGACGAGCGCTTCCCAGAATACGAGAACGCGATCCCGAAAGAAAACAACGAGATCTTAACGATCAACCGTTTAGAGTTCTTGAGCTCAGTAAAACGTATCTCGATCTACTCAAACAAAACAACTCACCAAATCCGCTTAAAGCTATCCGCTAACAAGCTAACGCTTTCAGCAGAGGACTTGGATTACTCAAACGAGGCGAACGAAGTATTGGCTTGCGACTACGCAGGAAAAGACATGGAGATCGGTTTCAATGCGAAATTAGTTTCTGAATTGTTATCAAACCTTTCTGCGAAATTCGTAGACATCAAATTAAGCGAGCCTAACAAGGCTGGATTGATCATTCCATCGGATCAAGATGAGAATGAGGATGTGTTGTTGTTAGTGATGCCGGTGATGTTGAACTCTTATAACTAAGAGAGAGTAGAGATAATAGAGTAGAGAGTAAAACCAAAAATGGTAAATGATAAATGGTAAGTGGTAAATGATTTCGATTTAAGCCTTTTCCCATTCACCATTCACCATCCACCATTTACCATTAGATGTATGAGATACCTACTAATTGCCCTTCTATTTGTTTCTTTTGCTAGCATCGCGCAAGACGAACCAGCTGGTGTACGTTTCTTCGAAGGAACTTTCAGACAAGCAATGGCCAAAGCCAAGAAAGAGAACAAAGGCATCATGTTCGATGCATATACGACTTGGTGTGGTCCTTGTAAGGTATTAAAGTCAAAGGTATTCCCTAACCCAGAATTAGGCGCTTACATTAACGAACACTTCGTATCTATCGGTGTGGACATGGAAGCGGGAGAAGGCCCAGCCTTAGCGAATATGTATCCATTAGAAGGTTATCCTACGGTCTTCTTTTTAGATGCCTCAGGCAAAGTGAAGAAGAAGGTCTTAGGCCTGCCGCAGGGTGGCGCGAAAGAGCTGCTAGCGATTGCTAAAAGTATTAAATAGTTTGCTTCGGCATTGATTTACGTTAAGTTTACGTTCTAATTCGTATTATGAACACACTTACATCATACAAAAATGAAATCAATGCCCTTTGTGCAAACCACAAGGTAAAGAGCTTGTATGCTTTTGGCTCTGTTCTAACGCCTCAATTCAACTCTCATAGTGACATTGATCTACTCGTCGATTTTGATGATGTAGACGTCAATGAGTACGCTGACAATTATTTTGATTTCAAGTTCTCCTTACAAGAGATATTCAATCGTCCCATCGATTTACTAGAAGCGCAAGCCATCAAGAATCCTTATTTTAAACAAGTCGTTAATCAAACTAAGGAACTTGTTTATGGATTTTAAATAATCCCTTCTCTCTCCGCCTGGTTCTTCATATCGTTTATCTCCACCTTCTTCGTGCTGCGCTTGCGCATCTGGATGTTAATGAATTCTACGAATAGGGAGAATGCAATGGAGAAGTAGAGGTAGCCCTTAGGGATCTGGCCTATGGAGTTGCCTAGGATGGTTAGTTCGGAGTCGTGGCTCGCTTCAGCGATGAGCATGAAACCAATCATGATTAAGAAGGATAGTCCCAAAACCTGTAAGGACGGGTGATTGTTCACAAAGCGGCCTACAGGGCCCGAGAATCCCATCATGATTAAGGCAGATACGACTACGGCGATAATCATCACCGGCATGTTATTCGTTAGGCCTATGGCCGTTAAGATGGAGTCGATGGAGAAGACGAGGTTGATGAGGGCGATTTGGGTTACGACTTTGGCCACTGAATTAACGGCTTTCTTCGTGGTGGAGACTTCGTGCTCCTCGCCTTCTAGCTTTTGGAAGATTTCATTCGTCGCTTTATAGAGTAGGAACAAGCCACCCACAAAGAGGATGATCGCCTGACCAGACGGTGCGGCCTTCAGCCACGGATAGTCGATGTGCGTGAAGGGTTGCTGCAGCGAAATCAAGACCGAGATCCCGAACAACAGGATAATGCGGAAAACCATCGCCAGCATAAGACCGATATTGCGCGCCTTGCCCTGCTCCTCTTTAGGTAAGCGGGAGGCCGTAATCGAAATAAAGATGATATTATCGATCCCTAATACGATCTCCAAAAACGTCAATGTCAATAAACTGACAATACTATCTACTGAAAGCAATGATTCCATAAAAATATTTTTCAGATGTAAAGATGGTGTGTTTCAGGCAGATAATCAAAGAAAAGGGCCTCTGAGACAAAATTTATCATCTTTTTTCAAACCCAGACTTGCATATTTTAAAATAAAATAAGATATTTGCATACCAATTCAGCGAAATGGTCCTATAGCTCAGCTGGTTCAGAGCACCTGCCTTACAAGCAGGGGGTCCTAGGTTCGAATCCTAGTGGGACCACAGAAACCACCTCAAACGAGGTGGTTTTTTTATTTTACGGCCTGAGTAGCAAAGTAGGTAGCACGAGAGGGGATTCCTATTCGTAATAAGGAAGCACGTATTTGATAAACCAATAAGGCAAATGATCAGTCTTTATCTCTAAATCCCCTTTGTAGAATTCGGCAATCAGTTCGTACTCTTTGCCTGAATTATCAAATAAATAAGCGCGGTAACATAAAGGCAATACTTCATGAAGTAATTCAAGGCTTCTATAATAACGTTGAATTACTTTATCATTAGGTACGTCATGCTCACCTAATATAACTCGATTGGATATTCTGGAAATATTTACTTCTGGTTTATCGATACATACAAAGTAAAGGTATGGAGTATACCCACTTTCTTTCATTTCTATAATCTCAGAAATCTTGGATGGATGACTCATGACCGTTTCAAAGCTGAACGACTTATTTTGTTTCACTAAAAGATGACGGATGAACGATGCTATGAATGAGCCTTCGTAACTATGTGAGCCTTTGGAGTTATCCACTAAGCAATTTTCTTTGATCTGTAAGTCAATTGTGTGACCTTCAGCCGTTGCCTTTTCTATTAAAGTCTGTGCGTCTAGGGATGAGACAAATTCATCCAAAGTGGCCTGAGTTGCATTTAACCCAAGTAATTGTAAATCGATAAGTGATGATTGATTTAATTTTGATTCAATTTCGTCAGCATTTATAAAAATGCCAGCCTTTTCCTTAATTTCTTGTTGAAGTCCTCGGAATAAGCTACTCTTACCTGAACCGTTAGGGCCAGCAAAAACCCGAACTCTCTTTTTACTTGCCATGTAAAACCATCCCTTTCTTAAAGGAAATTTGAGCTGGATTTCTTTCTACAATATCAATCTGAATTTTTGAACCATCGGGTTGTTCCTCATAAACAACGCCTTTTTCAATGTAGGTTACCACTAAATCCATCGCCTTAGAACGACGAACTGCATTTCTTCCACTTAGTCTTCCCACTTTCACCAAGAGATTGGTTTGGCCTACATCCTTTCTAAATACCTTGTTGCTTTTCATAAGACTAGCTTTATCAATACAAATCAAATATAATAATTATTTGTTCAAACTTCTGCATAAGATTTCGACGAACCCTAATCCCTTAGCTTATTTTGGTTAAAAAAACATAGCTTTATAGGAATACAAAAAATCCCCCAATGACCCTACTGAATAATTCTCTCAATGTTTTCAACGAGCCCTTACTGATTTGTGGAACGAGTCCTATGACAGGGGCTTATCGAGATGGTTGCTGTAACACGGGTGTGAACGATATAGGGACACATACGGTTTGTGCTGTGGTGACCCATGAATTTTTACAGTTTTCCAAAAGTAGAGGGAACGACTTAACCGTGGATTACCCCGCATCTGGTTTTAAAGGTCTAGTGGAGGGAGATAAATGGTGCCTTTGTGTATCCAGGTGGAGAGGCCTATCAATCTAATGTGGCACCTCCTATCCTATTAAAGGCGACACATGTTAAGACCTTGGAGTACATCTCACTGGAGGAGCTGATGAAGTTTGAGTATCAACCCTAAGTAAATTAGTGACAAAAGGCTAATGCTGATTGTTGATACAAGGCAGACTTCATCAAAATAATTGTTGCTATTTTCCATCATTAATGAATAAAATGTATATTTGTGATGGAATTTACCAACAATAATGCTGAAGTTGATATTTTAGCATAGATCTGGAACCTGAAAATGGAAAAAGGAATCAACTATTGGCATGCCATGAGCGACCCTGCGCTATTAGAAATGCTGGGAACGTTTATTCGAGAAACGCGATTGCAGCAGAATAAAACGCAGCAACAAGTCGCAACTGCGGCTGGTGTTAATCGTTCTACGGTTGTTCAAATAGAAAATGGTAGTAGCATCACACTTCTATCTCTAGTTCAAATTTTAAGGGCACTAGGACAACTTCAAATATTTCAAAATTTTGAGATAAAACCACCGCAGTTAAGCCCGCTCCAGTTAGCAAAATTAGAAGAGAGTAAACGTCAAAGGGCGAGCAGAAAGAAAGAAGATATCACTGAAAAGTCTAATAGCGATTGGTAATATAATTATCCCCATTTCAGAAATTCCAATCTCAAACTTCTTGTAATTCAAGATTTAGGCGATTTTTCACATGTTTATCTTGTTTTTGTCTAAACGCGGTATTTGACAGAAGTTCATGTTCTTTTTCTTTCTCCAAAACTCGATACCAACTGATGGCGGGAATCATAGCATTTGAATGAAGTTCTAACCGGACTATCGTTTTTTCATTAGGTAACCGGCGCCTATTCAATATCAGACTAAGTTCAGCCTCTTTTAAATCAATGTCATTAGCGAACTTTTTATTGACCTTGTAATTCAACCTTATATATTTTCTCAGAAAAGATGCAAATGATAACTCCTGATCAAAGATTTCTGATTTAGCGTAATCTTCCATTAAAAAGCGTAATTGCAATACTTGGGCATATAATTGCTGATTGCCTGTGATTCTTTCTCTATTTTTTCTTCGAGCTTCAGCCAGTTCTATATCAGCTGATTTTCTTTCCTCTGGAGTTAGACGATTTTCAAATACAACAGAGTCAGCTAACTCGGCTAAGGTAAATTTATTTTCATTCGTTTTCATACCTTGTATTCCTTTAAAAGATTAAATAGAGAATTTGATTCTACATAAATTTGCCTACCAGCGTCTAACATCCCATATTGACTTATATAATATTTTTTCAGTTCAGTCTTGGGCAGTAGTGAAACACAAGCATCAGCACCAAACAATTTAATTGCTTCACGACATGCAAAGGCTATTAAATTCCCTGCAATTCGATCATATATTTTGTTTTTACCCATATTTTCAATTGAACAAGCTAATAACACAATTTCAATTCGCATTTCATCCCCATGTACTTTCAATGACATAAGTCCTAAGATTTCATCGCTTTCAATCAACCTAAGCTTGAATACATCATTTGCCTTTTGCTCTTCCCAGTTAAAATGATACCTAGATTTTGTAATATTCTTAAAATCCGAATCTTCTAATTGCTCAACGACAATATTTTTAGGCTCACCAGTCTTAAGAAGTAGTACCTCCATCATATAAATGTACTAAAATTATTAACAAAAATGTAAATTATTAACAAAAATGTAAATTTTTTTTAACTGGAATTAAAGTGCATTCAAAGGTTAGAAATAAGGTATTTTATAAAAGAGAATATTAAATTAAATTAAATTAAATCAATTCATCTCAATTTCTTGGGTTTTCCCAGCCCTAGAACCATTTTAAGTGGGTATACGGAATTTCCGAACTACCACTTTTTCAGGCTGAACAAACTTAAAAAAAAGTAGATGAGTAAACGAATTAAAGGGAGCCAAGAAATTGATAAATATTTATAGGACTGAAAGCATTCCTATTTAAACCAGTTCCAAAATTTCGAACTAAAGATACTCACAGAGGTCTTATTGTACACTTTGTTATACAAGGCCTTCTTTGGGTTAGTTAACCAGCCATAACCTCTTGGGGCTTTCAGGCCTAGACTATTTTTAGCTATACGGGTCAAAGAGGTCCTAGCTGGATATTCCGCTACAAAGTACCCCACGATTCCGGAGCAAAGTACCCCACTCATTCCGCTACAAAGTACCCCACGATTCCGCTGTAAAGGACACCAGTTATTCCGGAGCAAAGTACCCCACTTTGTAAGTTAGTTGCTGCTTTTAGCAACCTGACATTCCGACATATACTACTCCATTTATTCCGAGCCAAAGTACCCCACCAAGCAACGTTTAATCGTCATTTCTTTTAAGTTTGATCTATAATCAAACTTACTTTTTATGGCAAATAAACTACTTAGTATGCATAAGATTAGACAGATCCTGTTATTTCTCGACCGAGGCGTTTCACTACGAACCATCGAAAAGGAAGTTAAAATTACCCGCAAGACCATTGCTCATTACCGCAAGAAGTTGCTCGAAACGGGAGTTGACTTTACTGAACTGTTAAAACAATCCGATCAGCAATTAGAGCAATTATTGGGCTTAACTAAGCCTCTTCTAGTTGAGGAAGAAGACTCTAGGAAAGTTCATTTCAATAGCCTGAGTGATTATTTCCATCAAGAACTAAGTAAAACAGGAGTTACTCGGCTACTGCTTTGGCAGGAATATATCCGTGAATATCCGCAAGGGTTCCAATACTCTCGTTTTTGTGAGCTGTTACAACTTCATATCCGGTTAAATGATGCGGTCATGCATTTTGTGCATCAACCGGCGACGCTATTAGAAGTTGACTTTGCAGGTGATATGCTACATTATGTAGATGCTTCTACTGGGGAGTTAATTGCTTGTCCTGTGTATGTTGCCGTTCTCCCTTTCAGCGGCTATGGATATGTAGAGGCTTTAGCTAATGCGAAGCTAGAACAAGTACTGAAAGCGTTAAATAATACGCTGGATTACTTTTCGGGTGTCCCCAAGAGTGTTAAATCAGATAACATGCGTCAGTGGGTATCCAAAAGCTGTAAATACGAACCTACGTTTCCAGCGATGCTAGAGTCGTGGGCTAACCATAATAACATTGCATTATTGGCTGCTCGTCCCTATAAGCCTAAGGATAAACCTACGGTAGAGAACCAGGTTAAAATCTTTTATAGGCGCATATATGCCACGCTGCGTCAAGAGACCTTCCATAGCCTTGCTGAACTTAATAAAGCTATCAAAGCCAAACTCGATACTCACCACCAAATCAATTTTCAGAAAAAGACCTTTAGCCGGCAAGAGTTGTTCGATACCCAAGAAAAAGAATGGCTGCAGCCTTTACCCGCATCGGTTTATAGCATAAAACATTACACTAAAGCCAAAGTCCAAAAACATTATCACGTGCTAATCGGCGAAGACTGGCACTTTTATTCGGTTCCTTACCGCTACATAGGAAAGGAAGTACGAATCGTATACTGTACAAGCCAAGTAGAAATATACCACGACGGGCAACGAATAGCTGTCCATGCCAGAAACTACACCAGCCACGGTTATACTACCATCAAAGAGCATATGCCTGAGCGACATCAGGCCATTAGTCGCCAACGGGGTTGGAGCCCAGAGTATTACCTAAAAAAAGCAGAACAAAATGGTCCGCATACGTTGGAATACTTCAAAAAAGTGATGGATAGCAAACTAGTAATCGACCAATCCTATACGGCTTGTTTAGGTCTGCTAAGATTGATAGATGGCTACGGTTGCTTGCGCATGGAGGCCGCTTGCAAAAGAGGTTTACAAGGCCAAAAATTCAGCTATGGAGCCATCAAGAATATCCTAGAGAATAATATGGATAGGCAGCAAGAAGAGGAAAATCCCACTTTTCGCATTCCTATACATACTAATCTTAGAGGCCCCGAAGCTTATAATTAAACTTATCCCGTACGTACTTAAAATAACACATAATCCCTTTTTAACATGAATACACAAAACACCGTTGATCAACTCAACACCCTTAAGTTAACAGGTATGGCCAAACGCTATGAAGCCACTTTATCGCTGCCCATTCATGACTTGCAGGATGTGCACACCCTAATGGGAAGCATCACACAAGCAGAACTAGAGTACCGCCAGCACGCTAGAACCCAGAAGTACCTTAAAGCCAGCAAACTGCGCTACAATGCTTTACCAGAAGATATTATCTGCAATGCAGAAAGAGGTGTCACCAGAGAACAAATACTTCGCCTATCAGATGGCATGTTTATCGAAAAAGCAGAAAACGTACTTATAACTGGAGCTACAGGGTGTGGCAAATCTTTCCTTGCTTGTGCCTTGGGTCGGAGTTCTTGTTTATTAGGCTACCGAACTCAATACTTCAGCATGAACAAATTCTTAGAAGCCCTTGCTCAAGCTAGGCTGGATGGATCGTATTTAAAATGGATCAAAACAATAGCGGCAAACAAGCTACTGATCCTAGACGATTTTGGATTAAAAGCACTTAGCAATGATGCCAGAATAGCGCTTCTAGACATCCTAGAAGATCGATATGGAGTGGGCGCCACTATTATTACTTCGCAGCTACCCGTAGACAGCTGGTATAACTTTATTGATGAACCCACACTAGCAGATGCAATTATGGACAGATTGGCAGCTTCTGCACACAGAATTGCGCTAACTGGAAAGTCTTTGAGAAAGAAAAAAAATCACTAATTTTGAAAAACCCACGTTAGCTTAGTGGAAAACAAAGGCTGAAAAAGTGGGGTACTTTGCTCCGGAATAAATGGTGTACTTTCGAGCGGAACACTGGGGTACTTTCGTCGGAATATCTAATACCAATATCTTCCCTTTAATCTTTTGATTTTGCAGTTCTTTGAAGGTATTCAACAAAGATTGCAATCCGCCATTCGTTAAAAAAGCGACTGAAAACCAAAACTCTTCACATGAATTCAACTCTGCAATAATACTTGACAGAACTTTTACTCCTGCACTACGTTCATTGGTTAATAATCTAGGAATAAATTCTCCCGATGAATCAATAGATTTCTCTATAAACCCCGCTTTGATATTATTATAGAACTCATCATTAAGCTCAGCCATTTGATTCAGTAATTAGTTTTTCAACAAATGGAACATCAGCCGCAGCCCAGTCAAGACTAGAAAGTTGACTTACTGATAATTGCAGAAAGTTTAAATGTTCATTCAATTGAATTTCATCCAAATTGGAAGCAAAACATTTAAATGCATGCATGGTGATTTTAAAATCTGGATACTAATGATCCACTGTTTGGAAAAATTCTAACCCAAAAATATCCACATTTAGTTCCTCTTTAATTTCTCGAACCAAAGCGATTTCAGGGGTTTCACCCTCTTCTATTTTGCCTCCTGGAAATTCATATTTCTCAGAGACATATTCAAACTTACTCGGTCCCCTCTGAAAACAAAGAATCTCATCTTTAACTTGAATAATAGCAGCGGAAACAAAATAGTGCTTCATTTATGGCTTTAAAAAAACTAAATTAATATTTCTTCCATTCGAAACTTTTAAATCCACTTTCTAAAGCCCATTTTCTCCAAACGGCTTCAAGAATTTCATTATCTCTCAAACCCATAGGATATTTGTAAGTCTGAGTACTTGAATTTTTATCTCTTTCATGGGTTTCCCATATGTGAAGGTATATTAACTTGTTTTTAGGATTAGTAACTTTTGGCAAACAAAATGATAAGTTTCGATTGAGAGCCGTTGCTAAATCAACTTTATTTTTAATGCAATAATTTCGTACTTTGGAAATCTGAGGAATGCCAAAATAAAATTGAGAATCTGCATTTTTAGTTTGAAACTCTAAATAGCCATCGGTTAATATATAAATATGATTAAAATAGATACCAACTGTTTTGGGGTCTTTACTTAAAACAAAGGATGTTTTTAATCTTATATCATTTGAAATTTTTTCATTTAAGATGCTAATTAAGTCCAAACCGGGATTTTTAATATTTTTATAAATATCATTAACCTCATTTTTAAAAATTAGAATTTTAGCATCAAGTCCATTATTCTTGTAAACTCCTTTAGAGTTAATAAATGCCTGTTTTTTTGCAATATCTTCATAATCTAAGTCAATGGAAATAGATTGATTATTTGAAAAAGCTGAAAAAGAAATAGAAGAACGATCGCCAATTTTCTGGCCAGGTTTTACACAGTTATTTCTGAAATCACTCAAAATTTCTGAAATTTTGCTCAAATCTTTTGGGGGCCTATTACTGAGCCTACTGGATAAATCCGAAAGAATTATAATGTTTTTATACGGAATATTTATTTGCTGCGGTTTAACAACGAAACTATCAAGAAGTAAAAAAGAACTGAGTAAAAAAAACTTGAATCTCATGATATAGGGCTAATTAATTTGAATTGTACGTTCAATCTCTCTTACGCGATTTGCTATTTCATTTGGAGCAAAATATTCTGGGAAAAATTCTATAAATCCAGACTTAAATGCTGAAATGACGCTATTTTGAATTTCTTCGGTGAAAATTTTTCCACTTATTATTTTTGAGTTGTACTCATCAAAAATATTTCTGATTTGATTATTGATCATTTTGTACTTCTCTTCTATTTCATCAAGGAACGCATTTAATTCTCTATCACATTTAGAAGTTTCCTCTTTGTTAAACTTCAACTCTTCATCCTTTTCTTTAATTAGTATAATCAAGTTTTCCTTTGCCGATAAAAGACCAATCATTTCATTATCTAATGTATATATTTTGGATGTTTTCTCAGAATCAACTAACTCTTTTTGAGAATTATTGTATGAATAAGCTATTTTAGAAATGATGAAATGAGTAATGGTTAATGGCAACATTCCAAAAACAAAAATCATCCAAAATTCTCCTTCAAAAAAAACGTCACCGACTTGAAACTTATCAGTCCCATAATTTCCATTTATCAGACTTTCAACTGTATGTTGGTTTTTTGCTACCATTACAGCTACAACAATATCGAAAATAAAAACTCCAACCCAAAATCCTAAATTATTAATCCATTTTTTCAAACTACCGAGTAATGATAAATTCGAAAGTAAAATTGGAATTATAAAGAAAAACGTTGCCATTATACTAAATAATAATCCGCCTTGAGGTAAATTGTAAATTTTAGAAATGGCATTTGCGTCTACCAGAATAGGTATTGGAATTGGAATACCCTGTCGAGATAAATCATTAATTATATTTTTTTCAAAAAAAACTTTAAATATTGCTGAACCAAAAAAAACTGATAGATAAAAACTAAGAATTGCCAATCCAAGCAATGCCAAAATGGAACCAGCATTCCAGAATTTTTTAACTATAATAGAGTCATTCAAATTCTTTTTTTCTAATTGATTTTTATCGATTTCTAAATTTATTTGGAATAACCCTTTTTCTCCTGATTCCTTATTTCCTGATTCTAAAATAGTTTTTTCGTTCTTAATTTCAATTCCTTTCAAGCCTAATTGATCAATTTGTAATTTATAATCCCTTTTAACATTTTCTAGCTCACGCTGTTTATCCTGATTTAAATTAGATTTAGTATCCTCAAATGCATTCAAAACATTCGTCGAAAGTATATTCTTTTTACTTCCTAAATTATCATTTGACGCGAATGCTCTAATTTGTTCCTTAATATCGTTGAACTCCGTTCGAAATATATCAATGTTACCTAAGTTTTCCTTAGATAGTCGAAATCCATTTTTTTTATAAATTTCTGTATCTGTTTCAGAGGATGAAAAAACTAAGTAGTTTAACTGTTTTTGAAAAGCTTCTATCGGGCCCATTTGTTTTGTTGGTTCATCATTATTAATTTTTTGAAGAGTATTATCCAAATCTAAATTGTTATCAATATTAAATTTCAAACGATCGAATTCATCATGAAATTGAGTATAAGTTGATAGATCATCTGAAACTTGAATATTTTCTACATTATTTGTAGAAGCATTATAAGAGTAATTGAAAGAACCATTTATGACAATTTTATTATCAATCAGACAAAATTTATGATGCATAATTCCTCTTGCGTCTCCGGTGTCAAAAGAGTGAACTTTTATCCCCGCATCTAATAACAATGATTTTACAATGTCATTTTGTAAATTGGATGAAAGAATAACATCCACAATTACACCTCTGTTACTTGATTCAATTAATGCATTTGCAATATCTTTATCAGTAAAATAAGCCATTGCTAAATATATGCATTGACCAGAATTGTTAATTTCAGATATTATTCTTTGCTTAATTTCAGTTCCTTTTGAAATAAAATCATTCATAAACTAGTCTTATTAATTTTTAATTAAAATTTCTAACTCTAAATTTAATTCCCCATTTTCAATTAATTATTTCAAGATTTCCACCTCCCCCGGCATTCCCCTCAAAATCCTTTCCACCGGCTCCATACTATTCACCTCTACTTCGAGGAGCCAGGAGCCATCTTTTTGGTCCGTCAAATAATCAACCGTTGCCGGATAATCATCTTTTAGGAAGAGCATAGCGCGCATGCTTAATTTTAGCTTGATAGGAAACTTCTCTCCTGAATCATTAAAGCCAAAAACATCGGGTGTCAGCAAGACGTGAGCTTCCTTAAATTTATAAGTTTCTGCTAGTATTTCAATGGATCCCATCCGCTCCAGCTTGAAATATTTATTCTGCGCATCCGCAGGTTCATAGGCACAGAGGCACGTATTGTTCGCCGTAAAACCGATGGGTTCTACTAAGCGATCAGCGATCGATTCACTACTCGCAGACTGGTATTTGTGAAGTATGACTTGCTTTTGCTCCTTTATCGCCTCGTTTATTTGCGCTAAGAGTTTGGCCAAATGCCCATGTACGATGTTAGTAGCAAGGATATTGGATTCTTCGAGGGAGGGTTGTAAGAAGAATTTATTGTGATCGTCTTTGCGCACCTCGAACCCCAGCTCCGCTAACAAATCCATATAGCGATAACAACTCCGCTCCGATATCTCTAACGAAGCAGCCAGCCTCTTAATGGATTTAGCCGGGAACGTCTTCAGCAATGTGATGAGCTTAAAAACCCGCAGGATTCGATTCTGATTGAACATAGAAACAGTCTTAAAAACTAAACTTACTATTTTAATTGATTCACTGGCAAGGGTTTGACTTTATTTGGCAGAGATTTAATGGATTCTGGGGATTTTTTACCGCTTAATAAATTTTATGGCGTTTGACCCTATTTGTCAGTGGGTTTATTGAGATTGCCTTTATGAAAAACATACTCTTCTTATTGCTGCTGTCTTTTAGTGTGTTTGCCCAGACGGCTGATTCGTATCACGTTAAAGCGAAGGCGCATTTCGAAAAAGGTCAATTTAAGGAGGCGATTGCTGCTTTGACTTTGGCAATTAAACTAAACCCGAAGGACGTAAAGGCCTGGCGAAACCGCGCAGTGTGCTACGAAAAAACAGAAAAATTCGACCTGGCGGTGAAAGATTACTTAGAGGTTTTAAAATACGATCCATCAGGCGAAACCCTGGGAGCCATCGGTTTCGACTACCTAGTACTAGAAAAATACGAAGAGGCCAGAAAATACCTCCACCAAGCCATCACCCTACTCCCCACAAACATCAACTTCCGCTATAACCTGGGACTCACCTATCAATACGAGAAGAACTACGCGCAGGCCATCAGTAAATATGATGAGGCATTACAAGTTTCACCGTTCCATTCGTATAGCCTCTTTTCGAAAATCCGGTGCCTTTTGCGTTTGGAAAAATTCGATGTGGCCTCCGTTCTAGTAGATAGTTTTTTTGTCTCGAAACGCTTCGACGTAGAAATGCTCCTATTCAGAGGTGACATCAAACTACACAACGGGGCCGTGGAAGCTGCACTCAACGACTACAATAGAGCGATCGCCATCAACTCAGAAGACCTTACCCTACTAATCAAAGCAGCTGACTGCCTAGCTGAACTTTCTCAGTTTGATGAAGAGGCCGCCGTGCGAAAACGAATCGTCACCGTGATGGAAAAACAAGGCGAAACAAAGGAATACAGAGCCATTAATTACGGCCTATTGGGCTTTGCTTTGTATAACGCGTTTCTGTGGGAAGAGGCGCTGGAGAACCTATCTAAGAGCATTGCACTCGAACCTTCTGCTACGTTTTATTTCTACCGCACAGCCGTGAAAGCGAAACTAAAAGACAATGTAGGTGCGTGTGAAGACCTTAAAAAGGCCCAAGAGCTGAACCCTTCTGAGGCTGAAAACTACGAGGGCTACTTCGCAGATACGGCGGAGTTTGAGGAGTTTTATGAGAGTTGTATGGGTGGGGTGTAGGGGGTATACTCTTCCGCTATCATCCATTTCTCCCGCATACGGAAGGCGGGAATCGTTTGCCTTTTGGCCTTATTCGCTGCTACATTCAGTTTAATGGCATTTTTAGTCGCCCATTTAGAAAGGGGAATAATCTTTTTTGCGGTCAAAATGGTGATTCGTTTGTGCAAGGTTTCTAGTAAAAGCATCGCAAACAGTTTCGTAAAACCATCCGATTTCATTGTAGTTTGAAACCGAGCAAATAGCGGGTAGTATTCTGTCTGCTTGCTTTTGTTCGGAATGATAATGGGAGGAAATCCCTCCTTCACTAGCTGTAGGTTAATCAGCACCCTCCCCATACGTCCATTCCCGTCCACAAAAGGGTGAATGGTTTCGAATTCGGCATGAAAGTCTGCAATGGCATCTAAAAAATAGCTGGTTTTATCTTTTTTAAACCTATCGACTAATTCCTGCATAAGTGTCGCTACAAATGCTGGATTAGCCCCTAAATGATTGCCCACTCGCACCCATTCTTTACCAATTCTAAATCTACCAGCAATTTTATCATCAATATGACTGAGTAGTATTTTATGCCAACCTAAAATGAGTTTGAGGTTTAAAGTAGCCTTGCTATTCTCCACAACCGTTTCTGTCAGTATGGCCAAATTTTTCGCTTCATACACTTCCCTCACCTGCACATTTCGCCCTAAAATACCACCCGAAAGAATGATTTCAGTATCCTCTAAACTAAGGGTGGAATTTTCAATGGCATTTGAGTTATAGACCAACTCTGGAATTTCAGCCAAGGCTATTTCTTTTAACAAACGCTCATTACCCTTTATTAAGCTTTCATACTGCTTTCGCAATACTTCTATCTTATCTTTTGTGGCTTGGTTGATCATGTTGAGCTCTTTAACTTACCGTGAAATATGGTGTAAATATACAACTTTTCACGGTAAATTGGAAGGGGTTATCGTTTTTTTGACTTTCGTAGGGTCACTCTCTGAATAAACCTACACGCTGCGTGATCAAATCCTTGTATTGAATTTTATTCTTATTATTCAAAAAAGAACAATCAATTAGTTCAGCGGCTTGAGGTAACCAAGCGTCCAGTTTTTTATAAACAGAAACTATCTGCTTTTCATTTAAATTTAATACTTCTCCAAAACGATTAAAATACCCTTTATTGAAGTTTTTCTTTTTTCCACCTAATAAAAGGGCCGTATCATCTAAATCCTTTGGCAAAATGATTTTGACATTTAATAAATCATAGGCCTTTGATAGCACCCAACCGAATTCCGACAGCCACATCGAGAAATTCTTCAGGTGCATGTCATTATTTCCAATGATGTAGTTAAAAAGAGTCAATTCAAAAAAGCGATATTTGTCTAACAAGGTATTGACAGATAAGTCACCAATAGTTTTCCCTAGATTTTCCATTGTCCCTAAATACTTATCTTCTAATTCTAATATTTGCAAAAAGTCAATCATGTGAATTTTAGCATTGTCTTTCCCCCTATCTATTCGTCTAGTAATGTAACATAATTCACCTGTGGCCAATCGGATCATATTAGAAGGCACTACATCAATTTTAAAGAGCTCGGCTAATTTCATCGATAAATGTTCATTTTCAGGCATTTGATCATATTGTGTATTTTGAGGTTTCAAAATATACAATCCTTCTAATGCATCCATAATAGTAAGGCGACCATTTTTGCCCTCTTCAAGTGTGCTTTTTATCCAACCAAGAGACAGCTTTGGTTGGACTCCAGGAACAGTAACAGACAAATCAACAGCGTCCTTTGCTAATTTTTCCATCTCGTCTAAACGATAAGGTAAAGCCGGCGCAGACGTAGTTCCATAGAAGGATTTAATACAAGAAAGATGGTAATCACCGGTATCATTTATCCCCAATTCCCTGTAACAAGATAAACACTTATTCATTTTCAATTTCTTTTATGGGATGAACACTTACGGCACCAATGGTATGCTGACAACAGGCCAAGAGCAACCCCATTCGATCTTTTTTATTTATTCTCCAACTTTCTGACGCAATGTTCAATAACCAACCTTCAGGTATTAATCCATCAAAAAAAGGAAAAAGAGATTTGCTTCTATAAGGAGCAGATCTGACGGGCATTTGGAAAGTAATAAATAATGCTGTTTGACTTTGTACATATTGTTCGTCATACACAAACTCATATTCACCAGTATCCAATTCCGTAAGCAATCCGGCATGCAGGTTGTTATACTTAATATTCGCTTGTCTCATCAGTTCTTCTCATTTATGGGACCCACAACGTGTCCAAACATCTGCAACACTTGATTTACTTTAGATAAACTTAGGTTTTCTTTACCCTGCTCAATTTTTCTAATAACCGTTAGCGCAACTCCCGCCTTTAACGCAAATTCCTCTTGTGTAAGTTTCAATTGTTTCCTTCTCGTTTTAACAAATTGCGTGATTGTATCCATAATTATATGTTTTTACATACAAAAATAATAAATAATTTTAAATTATATGTAATTAAATATAATTATAAAAAAAAGGTATTGATTATATGCAATTAGATATAATTAATGCCACCTCAATTCAATTGGCAGAAACTGCAAGAAAATAGTTTGACAAATAGGTTTAATCCCCTTTTCTTAACTTCCTACGATGCTTATTCCGATTATAATAACTCCGGGAATTAATTCGATTCTTAAATGCCCTTTTAGAAGAGCTCACTCCCATTCTGGCGTGGGCTTTTCTTCTTTGCCCCGTTTGAGTAGTACTTGCTCTCGAGTAAGAAGACTTTCTCGTTTTCTTCGAATAGTCGATGGGTTTAAGATCGCAGGCAAAGAGAAAAGTGGAAAGCAGAAGAAAGGAAAGGATGTTTTTGTCAAACATGGATTAATCGAATTATGTCTGAAAGTACTAGTTTAGAAATATAGAAGCAATCCCCTGACCTTATTTGGCAATTATTTACCTCTCATCACATTACCATTAAAATCATAGTTTTAAACACTTTTGTTTTTTACTTTGTTATTCATTTATTCATCCATCTAATCGTAAAAACCGAATGAAACCTACCCTACATTTTTTTGTGCGAGGAATAATGGGATTATTCTTCCTACTTTTTGCTGCAATGCCCTCAGAGGCACGTTTTTCTGTCTATGCTAAGGCAGATTCTAACTCGTTCAAACAATTCAAAGGAGCTATTGTAGACAGTAAAACGAAGAATGAACTCATCTACGCGAGTATTACGGTTTCGGGAACTAGCATCTCCACCATCAGTAATAGCGAGGGTAAATTTTCCATCAAAGTTCCTGCCGAAAATCAGCATGCAACCCTCCTCATCTCCTTCCTAGGCTACAAAAACAAAGTCGTTTCCATCCAAGATTTAAAGCCAGAAAAGAATGTGCTGTATTTAGAACCTAGCACTACCTTTCTAGAAGAGGTGGTAGTAAAAGGCGGTGATGCAAAAAATATCTATGCTGGGGTTTTGGCAAATCGTCTACAAAACTACGGCGACGATCCCATCCAAATGACGGCTTTCTACCGCGAAACCATTCGCAAACGCCGCACCTACGTCTCCCTTTCCGAGTCCATTATTAATGTGCTGAAACAACCCTTCCAAAGTGGTTCACAAGATCAAATCAGTCTGTACAAGGGCAGAAAAAATGCCGATTACTCGAAGTTAGACACAGTCAATTTCAAACTCCAAGGTGGTCCATTTTCCGCCCTATACATTGATTTAGTAAAGTATCCTGATTTTATCTTTTCAAACGAGGCCTTTGACCTGTACGATTTCAACCTAGAGGAAAACACCCAGATAAATGACAACCAGGTTTTAGTATTAGCCTTCAAACAAAAACAAGGCATCGAAACCCCGCTTTATTACGGGAAATTATACATCGATGCGAAGAGTTTAGCCGTCGTTAGTGCTACTTTCGCCCTGAATGTCGAGAATAAAGTCAAAGCGGGTCTCATGTTCACGCGCAAAAAGCCAGCTGGCCTTGACATCTACCCTACTGAAGTCCGCTACCAGATTAACTATAGACAACAAAAAGACAAATGGATTTATGCCTATTCTCGCGCGGATTTGACCTTTAAGTTGAATTGGGCCAAACGTATCTTCAACACCGTCTACACCACCTCCATCGAAATGGCAGTGACCGACTGGAAAAAACAAGATAAAAATGAGAATCTAGACACCCAAAAACTAAGTTCTAACGTCATCATGTCTGACAAGGTGAAGAGTTTAGGGGATCCAGATTTTTGGGGCAAATACAATATTATCGAACCCGAAAAATCGATCGAAACGGCTATCCGGAAACTTCAAAGAAAGGCGCTGAGTGAGGGTGTGATTGATTGAGCCAAATCCTATAAATGATGCATTTCTAACTTCGGAATGACGGGAGTTTATTCCTGTCATGTTTACGTTTTACGCTAATCATTAGGACAAAATCAATTTAAAGTATTAATTTCAGAGCATATAAAGCCGGATTAAAGTGGACTTTTATAAAAAGTGGTTCGTTTATTATTCCCATTTTATGACTCAAATAACTCATACCCTGTTTATCCTCCTATGTTTGCTAGGCCAATTTCAATTGGTATTAGCTCAAACAACCGACAAGGAAAATACGATTGTCGTGGAGGTCAAATCTAAAACCGGCAGGATTTGGATGGATAGAAATTTAGGAGCTTCAGTTGTCGCTAAAACAAGTTTGCAGAACAATTCTTTTGGGTATTTATATCAATGGGGGCGTCTTTCAGATGGGCATCAATTTAGAAGATCAAAAACATCGAAAAAAATATCCGCAACTAGTTCACCTAATAATTCTGAGTTCATTCTTTCTTCCAAAAGCCCAAATGATTGGATCAAAGTCCGAAATGACAATTTATGGCAAGGTGTCAAAGGAAACAATAATCCATGTCCAGCGGGATTTAGATTGCCTACATCCACTGAATTTGACGAGGAAATCGCTACTTGGATAAGTAAAGATGCAAATGGCGCCCTCGTTTCACCACTCAAACTACCCATGGCAGGATACCGGGCAAATAGCAACGGGGAAGTGACTGACAGCAGTTTTAGCGGCGATTATTGGACAAGTTCTGTAGAAGACAAATACGTAAGAGGACTATATTTTGATTCAAAAAGTGCGAGTACAGATATTGGCGGAAGATCCGTGGGTGTTTCTGTTCGATGTATTAAAAACTAAATTATTCACGTTAAAAAAACCTATTTAATATATACAATGAAAAATAATCGTAGAAAATTCATCCAACAAGTTGCCTTAGGTGCCGCGGGAATCAGCTTTGGGAATATTCACAATGCTTTTAGTGCGAAAAGTTATTCCCGAATTGTGGGAGCAAACGACCGCTTGAATGTGGCGTTAATGGGTTGTGGCCGTCGAGTTAGTGCCTATTATGCCGCATTAAAGGATAAAAATAATAATGTAGATGTGGCTTATATCTGCGATGTAATGAAAAAGCAACGCGAAAAAGTGGGCCGTGATTTACAAGGGAAGGTGTCTGGAAAAGCAACTTTAGTGAATGATATTCACGATGTCTGGAATGACCAAAGTGTAGATGCCATCTTCAATGCCACTCCAGATCATTGGCATGCACCGGGTACTTGGATGGCCATGCAAGCGGGCAAGCACGTATATATTGAAAAACCATGTAGTCAA
The DNA here is from genome assembly GCA_040403415.1 of Aquirufa sp. Classification (GTDB taxonomy): domain Bacteria; phylum Bacteroidota; class Bacteroidia; order Cytophagales; family Spirosomataceae; genus Aquirufa. The sequence continues at coordinate 19,538 of JBBAKU010000011.1, read as the reverse complement.
AATCCACGGGAAGGTGAATTACTCGTCGCTTTCCAGAAAAAATACGGCAAAGTAGTCCAAATGGGTAACCAACAACGCTCTGCCAAAGAATCACAAGAAATCATCGCTGAAATCCATGCAGGCGCGATCGGTGACGTCTATAAAGCACTTGCTTTTTATTCGAATCAACGCGGAGAGGTGCCGCACGAAAAAAAGGCGCCTATTCCAGAAGGCTTGGATTGGAACTTATGGCAAGGACCTGCACCCCACCAGGAATATACTTCTGAGACGTGGGATTATAATTGGCACTGGTACGGCTGGCATTGGGGAACAGGCGAAACGGGTAATAATGCCACACATGAATTAGACGTAGCCCGTTGGGCTTTGCAAGTAAAATACCCAGAAAAGGTGGAAGTAGAAGCGGCTAAGCGCCATTTCAAAAACGACGGTTGGGTTATGTACGATACCATGGACGCGACCTTCCGTTTCCCAGAAAATAAAATCATCCAATGGGACGGTAAAAGCCGCTCCGGATACAAAACCTACGGAAGCGATCGTGGAACCATTATTTATGGTAGCGAAGGTTCGGTTTTTGTGAACAGAGAAGGCTACACGCTATTTGATCGCAACGGAAAGAAAGTAAAAGATAGCAAATCCAGCGGATCAGAAGCAGGGAATACCCTGGGTGGCGGTGGCGACATGACGGATACGCACGTAGCTAATTTCTTCAACGTCATTCGCGGAAAAGAAGCCAAATTAAATTCGCCTATCGAAGAAGGTGCCATCAGCCAAATGATGTGCCACTATGCTAATATTTCGTACCGCATCGGAAAATCATTCCAAGTGAACCCGACAGACGGATTTATTTTAGACAAAGACGGCATGAAGCTGTGGGGTAGAGAATACGAAAAAGGCTGGGAACCGAAATTATAAATAAATAAACAAACACTATGGGACTTTTTTCAGCACTTTTAGGAAACGCAGGTACAGTTAGTAAGGAGGATTTATTGAAAGATTTTGGCAAACTACTCATCGAAGGCGAAGACATCGAATTAGGCTTCAAGCTCATCCGAGATACCTTTATTTTCACTTCTAAGCGACTAATCTTAATTGACAAACAAGGACTAACCGGCTCTAAGACGGAATACAAATCCATCAAGTACAAAAGCATTTCGCGCTTCAGCATTGAAACAGCTGGGACTTTTGATCTAGATGCTGAATTGAAGATTTGGATTTCTGGTGAAGCTCAACCCAGTATAAGAAAGCAATTTAATAAATCAGTGAATGTATACGACGTGCAGAATGTGCTGGCGTTTCATGTATTGAGGTAGGGGGTGGCTTGAGAGCATTTTGGATGAACTGCAAATTGCTCTCAAAATCAGTTGTTGCATTTTATAATTGCCACCATCTCGAAAAGTGTGTAAGTAGAAAATAGTGTAGGTTTCGGCCTTCACTATTTTTTTTTACATTTAAACATTAAAGAGATGGTGCCATAGAATGCTTCACCTATTTGTTTTATCAAATAAGTTTAAATCAGAATTAGATAGCGCTAGGTTAGACAAAATCAAGAAACAAACGGGTAACGAATTTTTAACATCAGATAAGAACCTATTCTTCGAATATGCGAACTATGCAAATATAATGATAGGAAACATGGCTAATTATGAGAGGATGTCCAAAACGCAGCAGCAAAAAGCCAAGGAGTTAATCAAGCTATTAGAGGAAGAACTGGAGCATTAATTTACTCTTTCCATTCAATTGGAATGACTATTTCGTTTTTTCTACTCCAAAATTGAAAGGGTGCATTATAACCTAAAAAGGTATATTCTCCATTCACTTTAATTCCTTTTTCTTTCAGTAGGCGCAGCAATACATCGCGCTTCTCTTTGATTTTCTCATCATCTGCATATCCCCCAAAAGTGATTGCCGCCACATATTGCGGAATCGATTTCACGATTTGTACACTGGAGTCATTCGGTTTAGGCAAATCCGATTCTTTGTATTTATCTGGCATCACAAAACTCATCGTAGAGCCTTTATCAGTCATTTCCATTCGAACAGGTGCCGTCATCGCAATACTCTGTTTCTGCTCGTTCCCGCCAAAAATATAACCCGCTAATTTCCTGAATCCACTATTAGCGACCGACTTATAATTCGTTCCAGTGCTATAAATTTTCGCAAAGGTCGCAGACGGATAAAACCGAATTTCGAATTGAGCTTCTGTACGAACTACCCTATATTTTTGGTTCTCCGTTTTCAGACTGCTACTCACAACTTTATAGGATTGTATCATCAAGAATATAAACGCGATGCAGGCAACGATGTAAAAAGCTTTCATGATAAATTAGTTTAGACTATTCGTAACGTTTACTTCTTCCCAGGCAAGGCCCCTAACAGTATTTTCAAAAAACTATCCATCGATTTATCCTCTATCCAGCGAACCACGGCCACTAGGTCATTTTCTTTATCCACATAAACCGCGTTCGTTCCATTGCCAATATGTGCGTAGGCGGTGGCTGGAGCGGATGGGTATAGTTTTTGGTCCGTATTCAAAAAATAATTCATAAAGCCATATCCCGTGTTAGCAGAAGTAGGTGTTGTCGCTTTTTTAATCCAGTCTTCTGATAAAATTTGCTTGCCATTCCAATTCCCTTTTCGCAATGTTAATAAGCCAAACCTGCCCATATCGTAGGCATTAATAAACATGCCACCTCCAAAATGGCCTCCCCCACTCACCGATTGAATCAGCTTTCCATCTACCACTATCCACGCATTTTTATAGCCGGTCCAGGCCCAGGTATTGGATGCTCCAATGGGATTCATCACATTTTCTCTCAATACTTCCGGTAAGGGTTTTCGCCAAACCAAGGTCGCCGCCAAGGTCAACGCATTCACTCGCGTGTCATTGTATTTATACACTGTGCCCGGTTCAAATCGCTTCCGGGTCGTCCACTCTGCTATTTTATCTGAAGGACGATCCGCCCAATCCGGCTTGCCCCACAAAACACCTTCCCAATCACTCGTTTGTCTCAACAAATGATCCCAACTAATCTTACGATTATGCTCTGTTTCGAATGGATAGATGAACGAGGTTTTAGCGATTGGGTTTTCGTTTAGCAAGGCATCTGTGGCTGCTAACTCCACAGGTGGCAAATAAGTATACACTTTATCCTCCAATGAACTGATCAACCCTTTTTCGTAGGCGAGACCCACGACAGAAGAAACCAAACTCTTTGTCACACTATGCGTCATCTCTACCGAGGACGGATTTCCCCATTCCGCGATAATATATCCCTTGTAAATGATGATTCCAGCTGCTAGACCGCGATCCGCCATGGGTCCGATTGGATCAGAAAAGGGCTCTTTCCCAAATTGCATCGCCTGCGAGAGCCACAGGTTTTTAGGTTGGGTTGTTTCATGGGCTTTGGCAAAATCCACTGCCTCCTTCACTTTGTTCGTATCTATCCCAAAAAAAGTAGGCGACTTATGTTCCCATTGAGTAGCCGAAGGATAATAGTTTCCTTTCTGTGCAATTACATTACATGAGGTAATTGCAAGTAAAAAAAGAAGGTATTTTTTCATAGAATCTATTGATGCATATTGTACAAGAGCGTCTTGATTTTGAATTCATCGCCCGATTTAACGAATATAAATACATCTATACCTTTGTGCGTAAACTTTCCATTGAGGTAAAACTCATAAGGAACCCAAGCTGTAGCAATCTCCTGATCAATTAAAATAGGTCCCCACGAAAGCACGCGCTCGTCCATGTCACCCGGCTTTCTGGTCATCACATTTTGGATGAATTTAGCAGCCGGCACTTCTCTCAGCGTATTCCCCTCCGGTTTCACCTGACTAATATGCAACATTGCATTGCTCATAAAACAAGACTTCAAGGCAACAGAATCCACGGATTTCATCGCAGAAAAGGTCTTTAAAATGACTGCTTTGATTTGGTCTTCATCTGAGGTTTTTTGTTGCCCCATCGCCAGCAAAGGGCATAAAAACAGGAGTAAAAGGTATTTTTTCATCGATTAAATAATTCGTCTAAATAGTTCGCTAATGTATGATCCTTCTCCGTCACCTGATTACCTGCATCGTGTGTCGTGATGATTACCTGTACCCGATTGTAGGTATTCGACCAAGTGGGATGGTGATCCGTTTGGGAGATAAAAGGAGTGGCGTCCTGCATGAACTGCATCGCCTCTTCGAAGGTTGTAAATTCGAAGGTTTTCTCAAGAGAATGATTGGTTGTTTTCCAGCTGTTCATGGGTTTAATCAGGGATTTCATCAGGTTTTAAATAAACAATTTTATCGCCTTGCATGACAACTATTTCTGAGTTCTTGGCTTTTTTGTAGGCGATTAGATCTGCTTTTACGAGTTTCATACCTATCTCGATTTTATCTAAAGTAGACAATGAGGCTTTTACCTTACTTGTTTTAGTGCTTTCCATAATGCTAGATTTTTAATTTGCAAGCCACTCTTACGATCATTGCGACATATCACTACTGGAAGAGTGCTGGTATTATCATAAACAATCCACTCATCTACTAATGGCAAATATAGACGAAACAAATTAGTAATTCCTGATTTATAGCGTCTTTCTATTACGTCCGGTGGGATGTTGTGACCACCTTCTTTAACGCGGGTGGCTACTCGTGCTTTGGCAAGCTCAATCGACCTAAGCCAAAAGAATAATAGAACGACTTTTAAGCCCTTTTCTTTGGCCTTCTTAATCAACAAATGATACGATTTAGCGGCTAAGGTAGTTTCAAAAGAGAAGGATTCCTCTTTTTCCATTAACACATCGATTCGGTTTAACATGTTACGGCTCCGTTACAACCCGCGATGATGTACATGATTTTCTCCACTGGGTGAAGGTAGGTCGTATTAAATTGGTTTATCCGAATAAAACTGATAATTTCAAAGAAACCTTTTACCTCTATTTTTTACCTATGGAAGTTCACCATCATTCGCATCATCCCAAAAAGTGGAAAGAATACGTTACCGAATTTATCATGCTTTTTGCGGCTGTAACTCTTGGATTTTTAGCGGAGAATTACCGAGAACATCAGGTGATCGAGCATCGGATTGAACTGAATAAAATAGCCATTCTGAAAGATCTGCAAGCAGATTAATCTGAAATAGCGAAGGTTCTTACTTCTGGGGATAAAATGATTGAAAAATTTAATAAGGTCAATCACATTCTATACTTATCTAAAACCAATAGAATAAATCAGGCCCAATTTATTAATTCAATAAAAGTTATACCTGAATTTTTCGCTAGAACCAGCACTCTATACATGAATAATAGTTCGTGTAAAAACATGCAATCTAGTGGCCTGTTCACGTCATTAGAGGAAAGTGAACTAAAACATACCTTATCGATTTACTACGAAGTTGACTTTAAAGCGATTCAATCACTGAACGAATTTTTTGACCAAATTGGTAACAATTTCAATAATCAATTACCAATTGGCTTAGGCTCGCTTATTAGGGATAAAAATCAGTTTCAAACAACTTATGAAATGAACAATCCAGTTTTTTTTGAAAATTTCATCTTGAGCCTTCCTAAAACGAAAGCATTACTACAATCAGATGACTTTATTTATGAAGTCCAAAAATACTACAACTACATTTTTGTGTACCGAACTAGCCTAAGACAAGCTAAAAAAAGTAATGATACCCTAATCAAATTACTAAGAGCCGAAATCAAATGAACTACCTAAAAATCCTCTTTTTATGTTGTGCAGCGGCATTTTCGATGAATGCACAAATGGTAAATGACAGTACCTTTGATGCGAGTATAAAACGTCCAAAATTCAAAAAAGGCAAAGGTCCTGCCCTCCTTATCGATGCAGCTCACCACAATTTCATTGTTGAAATGGGTTTAGCGAAGCCTTTAGTAGATGTGGCCACGGCTGATGGATACAGGCCTAGCATCGATTCTTCTTTATTTACAAAAGCATATTTATCGAACTACAAAATAGTCGTTATTAACCCTGCTATGCCATTCACGTTTGGATCGAAAAAAGAGGTCACCACGGAATCCACCTTCACTCCTGCTGAGATTGATGCCTTACATGATTGGGTGAATAATGGTGGATCTTTAATACTATTGAGCGAGCATGCGCCCATTGACAAATCAATGACGCCTGTGTTGAACAAATTTGGGATTCAGTCCAGTATCGGGATTGTTTGGGATTCTTTGAATTGCGACAAAACGATACCAATGAAGGGTTTTCAAACGCTCTTAAAATTCAACAAAGAAAACGGATTGCTAAATACGGAACATCCCATCACCAAAGGCGAACAAGCCGGCGAGCAAATTAATGCCATCGTCACCTATGGAGGCAGCGGCCTAACTGGCCCTGAGTACACTTCGCTTTTTACGCTTTCACCGTCCTCTGAAATCAAACGCTGGAGCGGCATTAATCCTTCCGGCAGTGCCACTTCACAAGGTTTAGTGGGCAAAGTCGGAAAAGGCAAATTAGTGGCTTTGGGAGATTGCAATGGATTTACAGCCATGTACATCAACATAGGTGCTGGGAAAAAATTCTTTGCGGGCATGCAAGTAACGGATCATAACTGGAAACAGTTCGTACTAAACACGTTACATTGGCTAACTAACTAAAAAACACCCCATGAAACACCTTATATTCCTCCTCCTCTCTTTCTCCACCTTCGCCCAAGATATCCATTTCAAATCGATTCTAGTGGACACACACAATGACTGCTTGACGGCTTGTATCGAGAAAAAGGTTTCTCTAGACCAGGATTTAACGGGGATTAATCACTCGGATTTAGCGCGATTTAAGAAGGGCGGCGTGGATTACCAACTGTTTTCTGTTTGGTGCGATGGAGAGAAAGCGAATCCGTATGCGTGGGCGATGCGGGAGATGGATAGTTTGTATGCGGTGGCAGCGAGAAATCCGAATAAGGTGGTGATTGCCAAAACCTGGAAAGACATCCAACGCGCCTTGAAAGAGCAAAAATTAGTGGCGCAATTCGGGGTTGAAGGTGGCCACATGATTGATAGTGATCTACAGAAATTAGAGACTTTTTATAACCGGGGAGTGCGGTATATGACATTGACTTGGAACAATTCTCCGGGCTGGGCAAGCTCGCATGCGGATGAGAAGAATCCGGATTACAAGGGGCATAAAGGATTGACGGATTTTGGCAAAACGGTGGTCAAAAAAATGAACCAGCTGGGTATGATTGTGGATGTTTCACATGTGGGGGAAACGACGTTTTGGGATGTGATTAACACGACAACAAAACCGATTATTGCCTCTCATAGTAATGCTTATAGCATTTGTCCCGTTTCTAGAAACCTGAAAGACGAGCAAATTATCGCTATCGGGAAGAACGGCGGGGTGATCCACCTTAACTTCTTTTCTGGATTCGTTGATGTGGATTTCTTCAAAAAAGATGCCGCTTTCCGTAAGAACCATGCCGCTGAAATCGACTCCTTGATCAAGTCAGGTATGCAAACGGAATATGCTTTCTCCGCCATTTCAGACAAATACCCACTTGAAAGCAATGCCATCAAACCTGATCTAGAACAATTAATGAAGCATTTTGACCACATCGTTAAACTAATTGGAGTGGATCACGTGGGATTGGGGTCTGATTTCGATGGAATTAATTCTGCTCCTAAGCAATTAAAAACGGTGTTAGATTATCCACTTTTCACTCAAGCATTAATCGCCAGAGGTTATTCGAATAAAGATATTACCAAAGTATTAGGAGGAAATTTCCTGCGAGTTTACAAGGCTAACGAGAAGAAAAACTAACTAAAAAAATCCATTGCTAAACGAAATGTGTTGCAATGCGCTTCCACGATATCCTTAATATCGGGCGAATACCCTCCACCCAGCGCAACTACAACGGGAATTTCATGCTGCTTGCACAAGCTAAAAACGAAACGATCGCGTTCTTTGCAATCTGCTAAACTAACAGACAATCGACCTAATTTATCTGTTTCTAAAATATCTACACCAGATAAATAAAAGATAAAATCGGGTTTTTCGTCTTTGATTAATCGCGGTAACGTTTCAGCCAAAATCGATAGATAAGTGACTCCATCTGTGCCATCCGTTAACCCAATATCTAGATCGGACTTTTCTTTGTGGAAAGGGTAATTAGTTGCACCATGCATACTAAAGGTGAACACACGCGATTCATTTTGCAGTAATGATGCAGTGCCATTCCCCTGATGCACATCTAAATCTATAATTAATATTTTATTTGCTAATTGATGTTTTAGCAGGTAATTAGACGCAATCGCCATATCATTCAACAGACAAAAACCCTCTCCTCTATCTGCAAACGCATGGTGAGTACCGCCTGCCACATTTAGGGAGACCCCACTTTCAAGTGCAAAGTGGCACGCGTCTATTGTTCCTTGGGTGATGATTAATTCGCGATGAACAAGCAGTTCCGATTGTGGAAATCCTATGCGTCGCTGTTCAGAAGCACTTAGTGATTGATCTACTAATTTAGTTAAGTATTCCGCGTCATGCGTCCACAAAATCACATCTTTTGTGCACGCTTTGGGAGAAAAAAACTGCTCCGGAAGACATGTCCCTTCATGAAGTAATTGCGCCGGAATTAATTCATACTTCAGCATGGGAAACCGGTGATTTTCCGGTAATTCATGCGCGTAAATGGGATCGAAAGCAATTTTAATCATTAAAATACTATGTCTTTTACCTAAGTAGTAACCGTTTTACTTCTACTGATTAAATAAAAGGAAATAATTGAAAAAGAAAATCCCACAAAAATCAAGAGATAATTTAGGGGCCTTTCTGATGTCAACGACATCCTCAATAAAATCGTTGTAATGATAAAGCTGGCATTTCTAAAAATGGAGAAAAAAGAGAAATGGTACAAGAATGAAACCAACAGTAAGAAGACATCCACGAATATCATCACCGTAAAAAACTCACTGTAAAAAACGGTATTAGGATTAGGGTAATTTTGATTTGTTTGAAAGGCAGTTATAGAGTCTAAAATCCACATGCTAAAGCTAGAGAAACTTAAACAGCATAAAATCACAATCATCAAAAGTGACACTATTTTTTTAATGGAAATAAATCGATCTATGTCCACGATCGTTTCAGATCTCTTAGATCCAGCATATATTTTATAGTAAACAATGGTACTCGTTAACATGCCTAGTGAAGCCAATAAATCATAAAATAAATGGCTCAAATGTATATCTGAAAGTGACAAGGATTTCAAAAAGTCAATATCGGCGATGTCATGAAAAAAGCTCCTAAGCGTAATCAATGTAATCACCTCAAACTGCTTACCGATAAATTCAGAGATAGACTTAGGTAAAATTATGACCAACTGTAAAACCTCGTAGAACAAAATAAAACTGAAAGGTGTATAAATTGCCTTAAGGTAACTATGCTGAAAATGCTTAAAGTAGTCTACGTTGTTACCTAAAAAAATAAATAACAAATGAATAAAGAACGCTAGGATAGCAAAACGCAAAATGAATATCTCCGTTCGCCTTACGTTAGGAGGACTGACAGTTATATCAAATAATACACCAGCTTTTTGAAGCAAATTATTCACCATTTCAGTAGAGCTACATTTCCTTCTTCTTCCTGGCAGGCTTCGCCACCAATTCAACTCCCAATTCTTCGATTTGTTCAGCGACAATTATTTTTAACGTGTCATCAAAATAAACACCATCAGACTCCATATCCGCAATATTACGATGCATCGCCTGGTAAATAACCTTTTTCTCTTCTGGAGTTAGCGCTTTATTAACCGCTAAATTTCCAACGAAGTTAACGAGACCTGCCCTAGGACCGGATTCTTTTTGAAATACGTACGTTTCGTCTTCCATCACCGAAAACTCCCGGTACACAGCAATCATAAAGACAATAAAAAGTGTAGCAATGATGCTACTCAACAAGATGATATCCAAATTCATTATTTCTTAAGTTTAGAATTGATGAAATTTAACAAACCAAGAATGGTAGGTGGCCAAAGTCCGATAAATATCGCTTTCTCTTTATCACCCAATACTAGGTAATTATACTCACTTACTGCGATCACGACAATAACGATAGCGACAATTAGCATCTCAGATGCTTTAAAATTTTTAAACATGATTCTTGATTTTTAAAATGTAATGCTCGAAATCTCGAGAATGTAGGTACAAAAAAGAAAAGTGACCAAAAAGCTTTTGGCCACTTTCTCAAAAAATAATCACCCCAAATGATTAATTAGGTAAAACCACAGAGTCAATCACGTGAATAACGCCGTTGCCTGCGATTAAGTCAGCCACTACTACCGTAGAAATGCCTCCTTTTTCGTCTTTCAAAATCACTTTACCGTCCTTTAAAGAAGCAAGTAAAGTGCCACCGCTAACTGTTTTCAGCGATAAAGTTCCTTTCGCATCATTGATTGCTTTCACCACATCTCCGGCAGCGAATTTACCCGCAACTACGTGGTAAGTTAAAACTTTAGCTAAAATGGCTTTGTTCTCCGGCTTCACTAAAAAGTCTACCGTTCCAGCAGGTAATTTTGCAAAAGCTGCGTTTGTAGGAGCAAAAACAGTAAATGGACCTGCACTTTGAAGGGTAGTAACTAAATCTGCCGCCTTCACAGCCGCCACTAAAGTTGTGTGATCTGCTGATCCCACAGCGATATCTACGATTGTTTTCTGAGCGCTAACAGAAAAAGATAAAGCGAAAGCTGCCACTACAGACAGAGCTAATTTTTTAATCATCATAATTTTTTTGTTTAGATTGTGTAATGCTATAACTCACTTATTATCAATAAGTTTTAAAGAATCTGATTTATATTTTACTTATGCCGAAACCAGCAATCAGTTCGGTCATTTTCGTAGGCTTTGAAAACCGTATTCACGGGAGCTCCGTGGTGTAAATTGTCATTAAATCGCGTTCTGGCGAGGTAATTAAAGGCGCCCATATCGCCCGTGTAAGCCGTTTTATTAGTGTGGTTGTAGTTCTCATGCAAAGCGCAAAGTTGCTGCAAAAAGTCGAAAAACAGAGGGAAATGTCCTCCGAAAACACCACAATTTAATAGGGCCTCAGAGGCAAACTGCTCCTCATAGGCGGCATAATCTGAAATTTGCTCACGCAAATGTTCCGCATGCGCTAGCATCCACTCATTGTTCAATGTTTTAGGCTCATCCCCGCAGAAAAGCGAATCTGGATTAGCAGTAAAAAGCGGATGAATAAAAGGGTTTTGGGCCAATGTTACATCCGAAACATCCGTCACAAAAACACCCTGAACCTGCGTAAGCTTAGCTAAATAATCGCGGTAAACAAAATAGCGAAAGACATTCGGATTAAACTGAGGGTTGTAAGTAATGCGCTCAAAGGAAATGTACTCAGTCAAATACGTTGCACAGGTTTCATCGGAAAAGTTGTTATGAAAAATGACTCCATGAAGGTTAGCTGCAGCCACTGATTCCGCCCATTCTCGAACGAGTTCGTAGCAATCATCAGCTAACGTCATATTCCGATTCACATCATACACTCCCGTAATGTGGCAAGCTAAAACAAGATGTTGCATGATTAATTCGCGTTCAACAGAAGTTCTTGCTTCAATAAGGCGCAAGTACTGTTGGGATTATTGCGGTAGTAGATGTAGGATCTTTGGAATACCTTCTTCGTTTTAAATTCGATCTCAGCACGCTCAAAGAAAGCTGAATCAGCTGCAAAACCGCCTTTAAAGTCGATGCTTTTAAACACTTTTTGATGGCCAAATAAGGTACCAAAAAGCACCGCATCATCTAAATGGATCGGTTTACTCAGGTCGTTTTTATCAGGAACATAATAATCTTCCACTGTGTCGACCACGGTTTCCGCCGTGGAACAGATCAAATCGACGTTTTCAATTTCTTTCAAACAAGTGCTCAAATGGTAGGGTTTGTACTCGTCATCACTATCTAAAATGGTGATAAATTCCCCCACACTATTTAACACACCGCGATTTATGGATTCGGCTTGTCCGCGATTGCGGTGCCTGATGTACACGATTTTTTCCTCGTAGGCTTCCACATATTCTAGCAATGCCTTACGGTCATTTTCCGTACTACCATCATCAATGATGATCAATTCGAAATCCTGAAAATCTTGCTGTAGAACAGAATCAATGGCTCTTTTGGTTAATTGAAAGTCCGTATTATAGACGGCCATCAACACCGATATTTTAACATTCTTAAGCATGATCTGCTAATAAGTTCTACCAATATAGGCTTTATCGGAGGCAAATGTAGTCAAATATTACTATGTTTAAGAAAAAAACGATGAACAAACTATTACTAATTTTCCTGTCGATTTTTGTCCTTTCTTCCTGCTCAAAAAGCGAGGAAACTGTTTCTAACTACTTTACCTATCCCGATAGCCTAGAGGCAGCTGGGGTAAAAATGATTCCTATCACCACACCTGCGGGAAATTTCAAGGTGTGGACGAAGCGTTTTGGCACTAATCCTAAAATCAAAATTCTCTTATTACATGGTGGTCCTGCGATGACACATGAATACATGGAATGTTTTGAAACTTTTTTCCAAAGAGAGGGCTTCGAATTCTACGAATACGATCAACTGGGTTCTTATTACAGTGATCAACCGACGGATTCGACGCTTTGGAAAACGGAGCGATTCGTTGAGGAAGTAGAACAAGTGCGCAAGGCCATCGGTGCAGATTCGTCTAACTTTTATATCATCGGAAATTCGTGGGGTGGCATTTTAGGCATGGAATATGCGCTGAAATACCAAAAGAACATGAAGGGACTTTTGGTCTCGAACATGGTGGCGAGTGCTCCAGAATATGGAAAATATGCGGAGGAGGTTTTAGCCAAACAGATGAACCCTAAAGTCCTAGCGGAAATAAGATCGATCGAAGCAAAAAAGGATTTTAACAATCCGCGCTACATGGAATTATTGATTCCGAACTTCTACCATGAACATATTTGCCGCTTACCAGAATGGCCAGATGCCTTGAATCGCTCGTTAAAGCACGGTAATAGTTCGATATATGTCAGAATGCAAGGGCCGAGTGAATTCGGGATTAGCGGACTTTTGGAAAAATGGGATATCAAAAATCGCTTAAAAGAACTATATGTTCCTACGTTGATGATCGGAGCAAAATACGACACGATGGACCCTAAAGCGATGGAAGAACAAAGTAAATTAGTCCAAAAAGGCTCCTACTTATACTGCCCTAACGGTAGCCATTTAGCGATGTGGGATGACCAAAAAGTCTATATGAACGGCGTTATTTCGTTCATTAAGAAGGTGGATGGGGAATAATCCATTCTTCAATAGAATCGAAGGCCGCCTCTGACGAGGCGGCCTTTTTTTTATGATTTTCAGCAGGTTACGTGATTGTCATAGTCTGTTTGCTTTAATTAGTCTACCTTTCTCGCCATAGGTTTTTTTCAACAAAGCAACCCTATTCAACAAATGGCCACTATCAAAAAAGAAGGTGTTTTACTAGAGAAAACGACACTAGGTTTTGAAAACTTAGGTGTTATGAATCCAGCAGTCATCAAAGCAGATGGAAAAATTCACCTCTTTTATCGAGCCGTCAGACTGGGGAATAATTCCACCATAGGATATGCGCGATTATCAGATCCCACTACAGTAGAATACCGGATGGACGTCCCCATTTTATTTCCACAATTTGAGTACGAATCTAAAGGCTTAGAGGATCCTAGAATTTGCCAAATCGATGGCCTATTTTACCTCAGCTACACGGCATTCAATGGAATTTCAGCTTTAGGAGCCTTGGCCATTTCAAAGGACCTAATCGCTTTCAAAAAAGTGGGCATCATGGTCCCTATTATTAACTTCGAGGCATTCCGCATTTTGGCAGAATCTGGAAGCAAGATTAATGAAAAATATGTCCGCTACAATAACCCCTATACTCAATCAAGGGCGGCAAACGAAAAGGCGATTCTTTGGGATAAAAATGTCGTGTTTTTCCCGCGAAAAATAGGGGGCAAATTTCATTTCATCCACCGGGTTCGGCCAGACATACAGTTAGTTCGGGTAACTGAGCTAGGGGAATTGACACCGGAGTTTTGGCAAAATTATTTTCTTCATCTCAATGACTGGATCATGATGACAGCAAAATACCCACATGAAGCCAGTTATATAGGCGGGGGTTGTCCACCCATCGAAACGAAAGACGGCTGGCTATTGATTTACCATGGCGTACACGACACCATACATGGCTACGTGTATACCGCTTGTGCCGCTCTTTTTGATCTAGATAATCCACTTATCGAACAGGGCAGGCTTAAAATACCCCTGTTTTCCCCCGAGGAAGACTATGAAAAAACCGGTTTTGTCAATAATGTATGCTTCCCCACCGGAGCTATAGTCGAAAATGATACCCTTTTTATCTATTACGGTGCCGCAGATGAACGAATCGCCTGCGCATCCCTCAGCCTTAGTTCCTTAATTACAGAACTAAAAACAGCCTAATCACATGAAAAATTTACCCGAAATCTTATTTATCTCGTCCTATCCACCTCGTGAATGTGGCATAGCGACCTACACGCATGACTTAATTCAAGCCATCCGCACCACCTATTGCGACAATTTTGAAATTCGCGTTTGTGCCGTGGAGAACTCAGATCAAAACCACGCCTATCCTAAAGACCCTCACTTTCTACTTGTAGCGGATGACGCGAGATCTTATGCCAAACTGTGTAATGAAATCAACGCAGATGAGAATATCAAATTAGTGGTTATTCAACATGAATTTGGGTTATACGAATCGCAAAAGGCACAACTAGGGTCTCTGTTGAAGACCATCAAGCAACCCATTATTCTTGCTTTTCATACGGTATTGCCTCGACCAGATTCTGTCCTGCAGCAACTAGTTCAATCCTATGTAACATCCGTTTCGAAAGTTCTTGTCATGACGCAAACTTCAGCAACCATTCTACACAATGACTATGGGGTGTCCGCTGATAAAATTGCCGTCATTCCCCATGGAACTCACTTATTAGAACATACGAATAAGGAGGATTTGAAGCGGGATTTTCAGCTGGAGGGCAAGACTGTTTTGTCCACTTTTGGGTTCATTGGAAAAAGTAAAAGTATCGAAACTACGCTGCAAGCTTTGCCCTCTATTACTGCCAAAATCCCCTCCACCATTTTCCTCATCATAGGCAAAACCCATCCTAATACCGTCGCAAAAGAGGGAGAATCTTACCGTGAATATTTAGAGGAAATGATTGTACAATTAGGACTACAAAATCACGTCAGGTGGATCAATTATTTTCTTCCCACACCAGAATTATTGGAGTACCTGACCCTAACTGATATTTATTTATTTACCTCCAATGACCCAAATCAGGCGGTCAGCGGAACTTTTTCCTATGCCATTAGCAGTGGATGTCCCGTCATCTCTACGCGTATCCCGCACGTGGAAGAGGTATTAACAGCTGACATGGGAGTGATGATTGACTTTAATCAACCCCAACAACTAGCAGAAGCTGCTATTCAATTACTAGAAAACAAACCCTTAAGAACCCAGATGCGGGTAAATTCGCTTCAAAGCATGGCCTATTCCGCATGGGAGAATTCCGCCATTTTGCACGTGAATTTATTTCAAAAACTGATCGGTCATTCGTTTCAATTCAAGTGGCCTTCGATTAACCTCTTGCAGATGGAGCGATTGACCACGGCTTTTGGGATACTTCAATTTTCACATATTAATGAACCAGATCCCTTTTCAGGTTACACCATTGATGATAATGCGCGCGCACTCATTGCGATGTGCGAACTCTATACAGAAAACCAAAACTCGAAACAGCTCTCATTCATTCGCATCTACTTAAATTTCATCCAGTTCTGTCAGCAATCAGATGGATCATTCCTAAATTATGTATCCTACGAACGGCAATTCACCTCTCAAAACGGGGAAGTAAACTTAGAGGATTCTATCGGTAGAACAATGTGGGCTTTAGGTTTCGTTCTTTCCAAAGAAGATGCCTTGCCGAAATCCCTCATTTCTCAAGCCGATATGATCTTCACCAAAGGCTTACCATGCATCGATAAAATCCACTCCACCCGCGCCATGGCCTTCCTCATAAAAGGTCTTTATTATGCGAATAAACCAGAAAATCTTCCGTTAATCGACCTATTCGCTAAACGATTAGCCGCTATGTACGCACACGAATCAGCCGAAAACTGGGAATGGTTCGAGCATTCCTTAACCTATGCAAATAGTTTATTACCTGAGGCTATGCTACTAGCAGGGCTTGCTTGCCACGACCGAAGCTACCAACAAATCGCCCTGCAATCTTTTGATTTTTTGCTACTTCATATATTCGATTCAAAAGGCATTCACGTGATTTCGAATGAATACTGGAGCGAAAACGATAAAAGGCCCTATCAAGCCCATACAAAAGCACTCTCCTCCGTAGGCGGCGAGCAAGCCATCGATGTGAGCTACACCATTTTAGCCCTTTCTGCCTTTTATCAAGTGTATTTAGATGAAAATTACCGCACGAAAATGCAGCTCGCTTTTGAATGGTTCCTAGGCCGAAATCACTTACACCAAATCATGTACAACCCCTGTACCGGAGGTTGCTATGATGGATTAGAACGCGAAAACGTAAACCTAAACCAAGGTGCTGAATCAACCATCAGCTACTTATTAGCTCGCTTAACGATGGAGAAAAGCAAGCAGCCTGTGTGGGTAATTAGCTGCAAAGAGGAGAGTTTGTAAAGGTAAGGCCTTCTTGGGAAGGCCTTACACATTATTTACTTAAAGAGCTGAGAACAGATTTTTTCGAGCCCTCGTATTTTTCAGAAATAGACTCTACTAAATCTTCGATCTTCTCTTTTAACTCATCACTATACTCCTCTCCTAAATGAATAAATCTTCTACGCGTTGAACTACCTTTTGCCGGAGCAAATAGTATACCCGCTAAAACGCCTACCGCGACGCCTGCAAAAACGCCTGCTACTACTTTGATCGTGTTCATCATTTTTGTGTTTATTGTCTTACAAAATTCTCCTTATCGCACGCAGACTTACTACACAATATGACCTAATACTTACACATTTTAAACCACTAAATGAATGAAAATCTATATCAAAAACATGGTTTGCCATCGTTGCAAAATGACAATCATATCTACATTCACCGGCATAAACCTTCATATACAAAAAGTTCTGCTAGGAGAAGCTGATATTTTAGAAGAGTTAAACCAAACTCAGCTAGCGGAATTAGATAACGAAATCCGCAAGTCCGGATTTGAGGTATTAAATAATAAAAAAAGCATCTTAGTCGAAAAAATAAAGCTCCTTGTAATTCAAGTCGTACATTCTGTAGACGAACATCCTATTACAACTAATTTATCCACTTTCCTATCAGAAGAGTTACAGCTAGATTATACCTATTTAGCCACCTTATTTTCTACTGATCAAGGTATAACCATAGAGAAATTCTACCTTAAACACCGAGTAGAAAGGATAAAAGAATTATTACTATATCAGGAATTAAATATCACTGAAATTGCACGATTCCTACATTACAGTAGCGTTGCCCACCTCTCAAATCAGTTTAAACTTTATACTGGCCTAAAACCTAGTCAATTTAAAAAGATGGCCCATCCGCATCGGATTCCCTTAGAGGATATTTAATTAAAATAAACCTACTAATAAAAAACAGATGATACTCCACATCAAAAATATGCTCAGTAGTCGTTGCAAAACGATCGTGCAAAAAGAATTGCAATCACTAGGCTTTGATAGCCATTGTGAAGAATTAGGAACCGTTTTTGTGTCCAATACAGTGAACACCCAAAATTGGAATATCCTTAAACTTAGACTTGGATCAGCCGGATTAGAACTGATGGACGATAAAAAAACCTCGATTTCAAATCAAATCAAGGGTTTTATCAAAGAGATCTTAGGCACACAGGAGGATTATTCCGATGCATCCATTTCAAGCAATTTAGGCGAGAAGATGCACATGGAATACCCAAACCTAGCAAAGGCTTTTTCTGAAAGAAACAAACAAACGCTGAAGCAATACATTATTACAGAGCGGGTGAAAATGGTCAAGGAAATGATCCTAGGTCACAAAGACAATTTATCTGACATCTCCAGTAAACTCCACTATAGCAGCACGGCTCACTTATGTAATGAATTTAAAAGAGTCACTGGATTTACGCCCAAAATCTTCCGAAACAACCTATGAATCATGTAATTCATCCTATGGATTCCGTAGAAAATTAGACTGAATAAACTCCACCTTTGTTTGTGAAACATATTTCACAATGGCCCGCCATTCGCGGGGAGTAAACTAAGTAGATCATGAAAAAATTACTAATTGTCTCCGCATTAACTTTACTTTCTTTCACCAGCGTGAAAGCACAAGAAACTACATCTCGCTTTTGGGATGGATTTAAAATAGGTATCAAAGCAGGAGCGAATTACTCTAATGTGTACGACACAAAAGGAGAAGAGTTCTCGGCTGATGGAAAATTCGGTTTTGTAGGGGGCGCCTTTTTAGAGATCCCCATCACAGACTACATCGGAGTTCGTCCAGAAGTTTTGTATTCCCAAAAAGGATTCAAAGCGAGCGGTCGTTACCTAACTGCCGCCTACACATTTACTAGAACAACGGATAATATCGACATCCCTATTCTTTTGACCATCAAGCCGCATCAAATGTTTAGCGTTTTTGCTGGACCGCAATTCTCCTTCCTTGTGTCACAAAAAGATGTATTCAACAGCACTTTGCTTTCTACAGAGGATCAACAAAAATTCTCCAATGATAATTACCGCAAAAATCTGATGAGTTTGACCGCGGGATTTGGCATCAATATGGGACCAGCTACTTTAGATTTGAGAGCTAATTATGATCTCCAAAACAATAACGGCGATGGCACTAGCACCACTCCCCGTTACAAGAACGCCTGGTACCAAGCAACTTTAGGCATTCGCATACTTTAATTTTCAAACTTACGATCATGAAAAAATTACCTTATTTAGTGTTGAGTTTAAGCATACTCCTACTTGTAAGTAGTTCATGTGCACACAAAACTACCTTCCAAACATCTACCGTAGTTCCTGCGGCGGAAGGGACCGTACAATGGAAAAAAGACTCGAATAATAATTACGTCATAACCATTAAAATGGTCAATTTAGCCGAAGTAGAACGACTTGAACCGCCTAAAAAAGCCTATGTAGTATGGATGGAAAACGAGGAAGGAAGACCTAAAAATCTGGGTCAAATCAACAGCTCGCATGAAACGTTCACACGTAAATTAAAAGCAACGTTTCAAACCGTTTCCTCGTTTAAGCCCTCGAAAATTTACATCACCGCAGAAGATGAATCGAATGTAAATTTTCCAAGCTCAATGGTTGTCTTACAATCGAAATCCATTAAGTAGTTCCTTTATTTGATTCGCTTTTTGATTCGCTTTTTTGATTCGTAAAAGGCCGCCCTGAAAGGGGTGGCTTTTTTTATCTCCATGTCCCGTCCTGAAATAAGTTGACAATAAATCGACTTATGAAACAGAAATTAAC
>JBBAKU010000010.1:0-71581 GCA_040403415.1 Aquirufa sp. | reverse complement strand
TCGCTGCGCGATTTAGTCAGAATAAGAGTAGAGAGTAGAGAGCAAAGAGTAGAGATGCGGCATAAAAAAGAGGCTGCCGCCTCGTTTTTTATCCACTCAGGGAAATATCTACCTACGCACTCTTGAACTTTGCTCTTTGAACTTTGCTCTTTGTACTTTGCTCTTTGACTAGCGACTAGCGACTCTCGACTAGCGACTGTCCACTGATTATCTATTTTATTCTTTGCACTTTATCCTTTATGCTTTATATTTGCAACATTATTGCAAAAACATGAAAAAGACATTCTTTTCTTTATTGGTTTTAGTCAGTTTGTTAGCATGTAAAAAAGAGCCTGAGGTAATGCCTATGGATGATAATGAGCTAATTACTACAGTTAAACTAGTGTTCACGGATCCGGCTAATGTAGCGCATTCGTTTACGTTTAGGGATATTGATGGCGATAGTCGGACTGCGCCGGAAGCTTTTGATACTTTAAAATTGTTGCGCAATACGGAGTACACCCTGGCTATTCACATCGGTGACGAGTCGAAGGGTACTTTGGAAGACATTACAAGTGGTATTGCAGAGGAATCGGATGTGCATTTATTTGTGTACCGTCCTAAGCCGGTTTCTTTACTTGCTTTACAGATTTCTGATACAGATAAAAATGCATTGCCTGTGGGTTTGAAGGCCAAAGCCAAGACCCAGTATTTCCCAGGATCAGGTTTTTTACAAGTATTATTAAAGCACCAGCCGCCATTAAATGGTCTGGTAGTTAAAACGGGTGATGAAGAAGCAGGCAGTACTGATTTAGATTTAAGTTTCCCTCTTATAATTAAATAATTAGCCATATGTCTAAGCAAAAATACAAACATTTATTGCCGGCAGAAAAGCTAGGAGTTTTTCTCTCTTTGTTGTGTGCAATTCACTGTTTGACTTTGCCCATTGTGTTGTTTGCCGCACCTTATCTAGCGAGTTCATTTGCCTTTAGTGTAAAGATGGAGTGGATCCTGGTGCTGATTAGTTTTGGGTTGGCTTTGCTTCTTTTATGGCAAGATTACCTGAAACACCGGAAACCTTTGCCTTTGTATTTTTTAGGTATAGGGGTGTTTATTAAATTAGTGGATACGTTATTGGGTTTGAAATCGGTTGAATGGATTTTTGGCCTCTCTTTAGGTATTTTCATTACGCTTGCTTACTGGTACAATTACAAGCATAAAACGGCTTGTACGTGCAAAATCAACTAGTTGATATCTTTAAACGCGGGAATTTTGTATCTTTATATCCTATCCCGGTTATAAAATTATTTCAGTGAGTATTTCCTATCAACCCGTTATTGGCCTTGAAATTCACGCGCAGTTGCAGACGAATTCGAAGATATTCGCGAGTGACCCAGTGCTTTTTGGTCAAGAAGCTAATACACTCATTTCCCCTATTTCGTTAGGTCATCCTGGCACTTTGCCCTATTTGAATAAAAAGGTAGTCGAATTTGCAATCAAAATGGGATTAGCTATTGGATCTAAAATTGCTCCTAAGCAGTATTTTGATCGAAAAAATTATTTTTACCCCGATCTTCCTAAAGGATACCAAATCACACAAGATAAAACGCCTATTTGTGTAGGTGGTTCGGTTTTGGTTCATCTGAAGGAAGGAGACAAAAAGATGGAGTTTCACCACATCCATTTAGAAGAGGATGCGGGGAAATCGGTACATGAAGGAGATAATCCGTTTAGTTTTTTGGACTATAATCGTGCTGGTACGCCTTTGATTGAGATGGTGACGGAACCATCGATTCATTCTTCCGAGGAAGCATTTGCCTTGGTTTCTGAGGTCCGTAAATTAGTGCGTTACTTAGGGATTTGCGATGGAAATATGGAAGAAGGCTCTTTAAGGGCAGATGTCAATGTCTCGATTAGACCTGTAGGTACAGCCACTTTAGGGACTAAAGTGGAGATCAAGAATATGAATTCGTTACGTAATATTCAGCGCGCCATCGAACATGAAATTGTTCGTCAAACCAAGGTCCTAAACGAAGGAGGTTCACTCATTCAAGAAACAAGAACTTTTGATGCCCATTCGGGAACGACGCATTCCATGCGCGTTAAAGAGACGATGAATGATTACCGGTATTTCCCGGAGCCGGATTTGGCACCGTTAGAGATATCTGAAACTTGGTTGCAAGAAATCAAAGCGGCGATGCCTTTATTGCCTTGGGAACAAGAGCAAAAGTTGGTGAAGGAATTTGGCTTGCCTGCCTATGATGCACACTTCTTATCTGATACGCGTGAAATGGCGATCTATTTTGAAGCGGTTGCCGCTCATTCTAATGCCTATAAGTCCATTTCAAATTGGTTAATGGGGCCTGTTAAGTCACATTTGAACGAAAAAAATCAAGCTATTACTGATTTTGATTTAAACCCTAAAATCTTGGCTGAAATAATAGATTTAGTGGAAAGTGGGGCGTTGACGCATAATTTGGCAGCTCATCAGCTTTTTCCTTTGGCCATCGAAAATCCAGCAAAATCACCAGCGCAGCTTGTAGAGGAGCAGGGATGGTTAAACGCGCAATCGGGTGATGAATTGATTACGTGGGTGCAAGAAGCGATTGCGGCCTATCCAGATAAAGTGAAGGAATATAAAAAAGGTAAGAAAGGATTGATCGCCTTATTCATCGGAGAAGTGATGAAGAAATCGAAGGGTACGGCCGATCCAAAGCGTGTTAATCAGTTGATGTCAGAAGAACTAGCTAAGGCCTAAATGAGATTAATCGGATTTCTATTATTATTTGCGACAGCGATACAGGCTCAGAATTTTGAGTTGCATGTCGAGACGAGGACGGTTATTCCGGGTAAAAAAATCTTTTTAGAATTCATTAATGAGCAGGGTAAGGTGGTTAAGATTGACTCAGCGAGTCCTTCCCCTCAACATAAAGTAAGCTTTAAGGGGAAAGTAAAAGATCAAGGGGCTTTCTATCTAGTGAACTTCTTTGATACGCCTAAACCGCAAAAAGTGCTCGTCATCCTAGAGGGAGGCGAAACCATTGATATTGTCGCTGACGGGATCAATGATGAGGATGGGAAGAGTGCCTTTACGATGAAGGGGGATTATCCGAACGTGAATTTTATGCTCGAATTGATGGCTATTTCGAAGGAAATGGAAATTAAAGTACGTAAATGGAACCAGGAAATTCAGGTAGATCAAAAACAAGAAAAGCGAATTCAAGCGGAGTTTACACAAGCCCAGGCGGTAAGTACGTCGAAAATTAAAGCGTTGATTCCGCAAATGGGTAGTCATTTTGTAGCGCTTTGGGCGACTAATTTTTTGCCAGCAGAAAAGGAGATGGCCTCGCTCGAGGAGATCGCTAATCGATTGAATCAAGCGCGTCCAAATCATCCACAGGTAAAACAGTTTGTGACTAACTTGAGTCGCCTAAAAGGAGTGAATGAAGGTGCGATGGCGCCAGAGATTAATTTAGCGACACCTGAAGGTCCTAAATTGCCTTTGAGCTCGTTCCGCGGGAAATATGTGTTGATTGATTTTTGGGCGAGCTGGTGTGGTCCTTGCCGTCGGGAGAATCCGAATGTGGTGAAAACGTATGCGGCTTACAAGGATAAAGGTTTTGAAATTTACGGCGTTAGTCTAGATCAAAATAGAGAGGCTTGGTTAAAGGCAATTGAAACCGACAAATTGGTCTGGAAACACGTATCTGATTTACAATACTGGAGTTCTGCGGGGGCTCAAGCCTATCAGGTAAATTCCATTCCTCAGACTTTTTTGCTTGATCCAGCAGGAAGAATTATTGCCAAAGGGTTGAGAGGTGCTGCCTTGGACCAGTATTTGGCTCAATTATTTGAAACAAAATAAGATGAAAATAGCGATCATAGGTTGTGGAAATATGGGGATGGCTTTCGCCAATTCCTTTATTCAATATAATTTGGTTTCCAAAGAGGAGCTGATTCTGATTGAAAAGAACAAAGAGCGCGGCGATATTCTACAAGAGCAAAAAGCAGGTATTGTAGTCGATACCATCTCGGAGAAAGTGGCTGCAGCTGATTTAGTTATTCTTTCAGTGAAACCTCAAGATTATCCTTCTGTTTCGGCTGAATTAGCCCGCTTTATCCAGCCTAATCAAATTGTCTTGTCGATTATGGCCGGTATTCCGATTGCGAATATTCAAGCTAGTTTATCTCATGATTTAGTGGTTCGTGCCATGCCGAATACGCCCGCACTTTTAGGCATGGGGATGACGGCTTTTGCTGCGGCTTCTGCGGTAGGGATGTCGGATATTCGAAAGGTGGAGAACTTGATTAATTCCACGGGTCGTGCCGTTTTTTTAGAGGAAGAAAGCCTTTTAGATGCGGTGACGGGTTTGAGTGGTAGCGGTCCAGCTTATTTCTTTTATTTGATTAAGGCGATGATTGATGCGGGTGTTCAGATGGGATTTGAGCCAGCTATGGCCTCTTTGCTAGTGAAACAAACAATGTTAGGATCCTACCATTTAATGCAGACCAGCGATAAAACATTGGACGAATTGATTCAGGCGGTGGCATCGAAAGGGGGAACAACAGAGGCTGCGTTGAAATCTTTTCAGGAGAATTTAGTCGCAGAAGGATTGCAAAAAGGAATTATTGCGGCGAAGGATCGTGCCAAAGAATTAGCCAATTAATTGACCGATTTCAGCCTCACTTAATTGACGGCTGATGATTTCACCATTTGGAGAATAGGAGGGGTTTGTGCTCGCAAACAATTGCTCCACTAAGGCTGACATTTCCTCTGTAAGTAATTTCTTAGACTGATAACGAATAGCCGCTCGGTTAGCTAAGATGCGGGCAATTTTTTGGGAATGGTTTTGGCCTACATCAGACGCTTCATTCTTTACCTGCTCTAAAATTCCCTCTACTAAATTTTGGCCATCTTCCTCGCCTATTCCGGCCGGAACTCCTTGAATCCAGTAATTTTCCTCTGAATCCTTTGTCAGTCCAAAACCTAAATCAGTAATATCCCCCAAGATTTCCTCCACTAAAACAGCATCTGCTGGATTAATGCGTAAAATCTGCGGGAATAATAATTGCTGAGAGACGCCATTCTTTTTCACCAAATTCTCTGAGAATTGATCAAACAAGATGCGTTGATAGGCCTTTTTCTGATCGATTAGCAACATTCCACCCGAAAGGGTCACCACCAAGAATTTATTCAGAATCTGCATTACCTGAAAATTCGCGTGAGAAGAACTGTCCGCTGTCCACGTATTCGCCTTACTTTGAATCGTCGTCGCCGCTGTCTCGCTGAATAAATTACTATTAGGCTCAGCGACATCACCCCGCTCAAAAGCTTCAATATTGTCGTTTAAGCCCTCGTATAGCTTCTTCCAAGCATCGTGAACAGGTCTGGGCGAATTCGAGCCCGAGAACGAAGGAATGGAGGCTGTCGTAGGTGTTAGGCCTGATGGATTCCGAAAATTCACGTTCGCATCAAAGTCGAGCGATGGAATTAAATGGTTTAAACTAAGAGTCTTCCGAATGGCTGCTTGTAAAATGGCATAGATCGAACGCTCATCATCGAATTTGATCTCCGTTTTGGTCGGATGCACATTAATATCGATGTGGGAGGGATCTAAGGTTAAGAATAAGACGTAGAAAGGAAAGGTTCCTTCCGGTACTAAACGTTCGTAAGCGCTCATGACTGCGTGGTGCAAGTAGGAGCTCTTGATAAAGCGGTTGTTCACGAAGAAAAATTGTTCTCCACGTGTTTTCTTGGCGTATTCAGGGCGCCCCACATAGCCTTTGATACTGACGTAATTGGTGTTTTCCTCGCAGGCCGCTAATTGTTCGCGGTAACTTTTGCCAAATAAGTCCACAATGCGTTTCCCCAGTTTTTCAACCGGTAGTGCATAGGTTTCCTGTTCGTTTTGGATTAAGGAGAACTTGATTTCTGGATTGGCTAAAGCGATACGCTGGAATTCGTCCAAAATATGGCGCATTTCCACCGGGTTTGATTTCAAGAAATTACGACGCGCCGGGATGTTATAGAACAGGTTTTTAACTGAGATGGAAGTCCCTTGAGGGGCAGCCACCTGCTCGTTTGCTTTCAAAACAGATGCTTCCATGCGCAACAAACGGCCTAATTCATCCTCTTCCCGCTTTGTTTTCAGTTCGACCTGAGCCACCGAGGCAATAGAGGCCAAAGCCTCTCCCCGGAACCCCATCGTGTGGATGGCAAATAGATCTTCTGCTTTACTAATTTTAGAGGTGGCATGGCGCTCAAAACACATGAGTGCATCTTGTGGCGACATTCCTTTCCCGTCATCGATGACTTGAATGCTGACTTTGCCCGCTTCTTTCACGATCAATTGCACGAAGCTCGCGTCCGCATCAATCGAGTTTTCCATCAATTCCTTTACCACGGAGGCTGGTCGCTGTACCACCTCACCTGCCGCAATTTGATTTGCGATAGCATCAGGAAGCATTTTGATCAGGTTGTGCATAAATGAATAGGGAAATGAGTGGGCAAAGATACGGGATTAAACAAAAAAAAGGGAATGTTGCCATTCCCTTTTTTCGTAAGATAGGTTGGGTTGAATTACTTCAATTCAACTTCAGCACCAGCTTCTTCTAAAGATTTCTTCAAACCTTCAGCTTCGTCTTTAGATACACCTTCTTTAACAGCTTTCGGTGCAGCATCAACTACATCTTTTGCTTCTTTCAAACCTAAACCAGTTAAGTCTTTTACTAATTTAACGATCGCTAATTTGTTAGGACCAGCAGCTTTCAAGACTACATCAAAAGATGTTTTCTCAGCAGCAGCCTCACCAGCTTCGCCACCAGCTGCAGGACCTGCAACCATAACAGCACCAGCAGCAGCTGGCTCGATACCGTACTCATCCTTAAGGATAGTAGCTAATTCGTTTACTTCTTTTACAGTTAAGTTCACTAATTGTTCAGCGAACGCTTTTAAATCTGCCATTTTTTGAAAATTTAATTGTTAAGAATTAATAATTTATTGGAGTTATCACTCCGGTAAAACTTGGTAATAATTACTCAGGACGCTCAGACAAAGTCTTCACGATACCAGCTAATTTCTTCTCACCGCTTAATAATGCTGAAACAACATTTTTAGCAGGCGATTGTAATAAGCCAATAACTTCGCCAATCATCTCGTTTTTCGACTTGATGTTCTCTAGTGCTGTCAATTGACCTTCGCCAATGTACAAACCACCTTCGATAGACGCAGCCTTGAATGCAATTTTGTCTTTTCCAGCTTCTTTACGGAAGTCTTTGATCAATTTAGCAGGTACTTTAGCATTTTCAGTTGCGAAAATGATACCTGACATGCCTGTCAAAACTTCTGCATCTAAAGAGGAATAATCCGTTCCCGTTTTAGCTAACGCTTTAGAGATTAACGTGTTTTTGAATACTTTGTATTCAACACCTCTCTGAAAGCAAAGGCTACGGAATTGATTAGCTTCGGCTACAGTTAAACCGGCTGTACTTGCAATGTAGAAGTACGGAGTCACAGCGAACTTTTCGCTCAACTCATCAATAATCTGATTTTTTTCTTCTCTTGTCATGATTACAATCCAGCTACAGTTCCCTTATCGATGATAATGCCCGGAGACATTGTCGATGACAAGTTGATCGATTTAACATAAGTTCCCTTTGCAGAAGACGGCTTTAATTTAATCAATGTGTTGATTACTTCTAAAGCGTTATCTACAATTTTATCAGCTCCGAAGGACACCTTACCGATAGAGGTATGGATGATACCAGTTTTATCAACTTTAAAGTCAATTTTACCAGCTTTTACTTCGTTTACTGCTTTTCCTACTTCCAAAGTTACAGTACCTGACTTTGGATTAGGCATCAGACCGCGAGGTCCTAAAACACGTCCCAAACGGCCTAATTTTGCCATCACAGTGGGCATAGTAATGATTACGTCGATATCGGTCCAACCGCTCTCGATTTTTGCAATGTAATCATCTAATCCTACGTGATCAGCACCGGCTGCTTTTGCCTCCTCTGCTTTATCGGGCGTACATAGTACAAGTACACGTACGTCTTTCCCGGTTCCGTGAGGTAGGGCAACCACGCCACGAACCATTTGGTCCGCTTTGCGGGGATCTACTCCTAAGCGGACATCAATATCCACTGAGGCATCGAATTTTGTATAAGAAATTTCTTTCAAAATCTCCGCTGCTTTTTCAAGCGAATACGCTTGCGTTGCATCGTATTTTGAAAGGGCTTCCTTTATTTTCTTCGTAAGTTTTGCCATTACCTTTTAATTAAAATGTTTATTTCTGATGGTTAAATCAGAACGGTTTATCACCAGAAACAGTAATTCCCATTGATCGAGCCGTTCCAGCAATCATACTCATTGCTGCTTCAACTGTA
Source organism: Aquirufa sp. (assembly GCA_040403415.1). Lineage (GTDB taxonomy): Bacteria > Bacteroidota > Bacteroidia > Cytophagales > Spirosomataceae > Aquirufa. Next base: position 63,214 of record JBBAKU010000010.1, on the reverse strand, counting down.
AAACAGTTTAAATCCGGCATCTTAGTTTCCGCGATAACGCGTACTTGATCCCAAGTTACAGAACCTACCTTTTTCAAGTTAGGTTGAGCTGAACCAGATTTAACCTTCGCTGCTTCCAATAACAAGATGGGTGCAGGAGGAGTTTTTACAACGAAATCAAACGATTTGTCTGCGTAATAAGTAATTAGGACCGGCAATACTACGCCGTTCTTATCTTGAGTTCTCGCATTGAATTGCTTACAGAACTCCATGATATTTAATCCTTTCGAACCTAATGCAGGACCGATGGGTGGTGAAGGATTGGCTTGGCCACCTTTGCATTGAAGCTTTACGTAGCCAGCTATTTCTTTTGCCATGTTAAAACATCGTTTATTTAGTGAATTTAGAGGTTTATCTGCTAATAAGGGTGGAAGCTTCCTTATCTGATTCCCCTCCGGGTGACCTTTCCGCGTAACAATGACGTCCCGGCCCAATCCCCTCTTGAAATTTTCAAAACAGAGATTGCCGCTTTTTAAACGGACTGCAAAATTAGGGCTTTTATTCTAAATTACAAATAGTTTACAAAAAAAAGTCCTGAATTTTCGTTCAGGACTTTTCAAGCTTCTCTAAAAGGAGAAATATTATTTTTCTACTTGAGCGTAGTTCAATTCAAGTGGTGTGTTACGCCCAAAGATCTTAACCATAACGGATAATTTCTTCGTGTTTTCGTGAATCTCTTCTACCGTTCCTTCGAAAGTGGCGAATGGACCGTCGATTACGCGAACTGTTTCTCCTTTAATAAAGGTAACTGAAGCAAATTCTTCTACGGCAGCAGACTCATCTACTTTACCTAAAATACGATTTACTTCACTTTGGTTAATCGGAACAGGTTTCTTAACGATTACTTTCGTTTTCTTCACTTTTCCACCTTCCACCTTTGTTACTTCTACCTCTTCGTTATTTGCTTGCAAGAAACCAATAACACCCGGTGTCGAAGTTAAGATGTGACTAACCTCTCCAGCTAAATCTGCTTCTACTAAGATGTATCCTGGGAACAAGTTCTTCTCACGAATCACTTTTTTCCCTTTACGGATTTCGTAAATCTTTTCAGTAGGGATTAAAATCTGAGGAACCGAATCTGATACGCCTTGACGCGCTAATTCGTTCTCCATATAGGTCTTTACCTTCTTCTCTTGTCCTGAGATTGCTCTCAACACATACCATTTAGTCTCTGCCATGGTTGTAACCTATTTATTAAAATGAAGTATAAAATAAATCCAAACCAGATTTGAAGACTAAATCAACCGCACCTACTAAAAGGGCGAAGATTAAAGAAGCCACCAAAACTAACACAGAACTCGACTGTAAGTCAGAGAATGCGGGCCAAGTAACGTTTTCTGTTACTTCTGTCCATGATTCTTTGATCAATGATGTTGATTTGCTCATAAGTTAACCGATACCGGTATTTAATTTACTTAGCACGGGCACAAGGATTCGAACCCTGACCAAAGGTTTTGGAGACCTGCATACTACCATTATACTATGCCCGTAGAAAGGATTGCAAATTTAGCCAAATTTTGACAATTTACAAATCCCCTTCACATTATTGTTTGATTACCACTGAGAATAGCTCGTAGGTTCTAAAAATTTACGCACGGTTCTAGAGTGGCTGTTCGCATATTTCGGGTCAGAAGAGATGCGTTTCCAGTCTGGATTTGCTTGGAATTTTGCCCAATTCGCATCGCGTTCCGCCATGTTTTCGAAGGAAACCATGTAGCTTAAACACGGTGTATTTTCGCCAGCAAGCACTTCACCGAAGAATACATTGTGTAAGCCTACCGTATCAAAGATCTTCAATTCTTCGTCATTGAACATCGCAATTTTGCGTTTCAAAGCATCCTCATTGTAAGCCTCGTAGGTTCTCCATTCGTAGATACGACCTGGATTATTGACTGGTAATTTTAGGGAAGGGTGCCCCGCAAAGCCTTTGGCAAGATAGGTAGAGATTTTTTCAAACATCGGTTTATCCATTCCCACATTCTCAAAATAGGGTTTCGCTGCCTCTTGATACGTGGCATTTTTCTCTAGCGCTTCTTTGTATCCAGCGTAAGAGGTAAGTGACGAGAAAGGGATCGCAACCACGACAATGCCAGGCTCAGGCTTTCCGTAATCCTTGAATACGCCTACCTTAGAAACACCATAGGCGTTGAGTGCCGGAATTAAGGCTTTGGAAAGATACGATTCTAACAAATTCGTATTTCCGCGAAACTTCATCTGGTAGGTTCTAATTTCATAATATTCTTGCGCAGAAACAGCAAAGCTGCACAATAGGAGTAATAAGAGTAATTTTTTCATAGAATTTTTGTTTTATGTAAGCAAGGTACAAAAAAAAAGAGCGGTCACTGACCGCTCTTTTCCGTATAGGCTAATAAAAATTAGTCTAAGATTTCAGTTACCTGACCTGCACCTACAGTACGGCCACCTTCACGAATCGCGAAACGTAAACCTTTGTCCATAGCTACTGCGTTCAATAACGTAACATCAATGGTTAAGTTATCACCAGGCATACACATTTCAACTCCTGCAGGTAAAGTAATTTCACCTGTTACGTCTGTCGTACGGAAGTAGAATTGTGGACGGTATTTGTTAAAGAATGGAGTGTGACGTCCACCTTCTTCTTTTGACAAGATATAAACCTCTGCTTTGAATTTAGTGTGAGGCTTCACTGAACCTGGCTTACAGATTACCATACCACGACGGATATCAGTTTTCTCAATACCACGTAACAATAAACCTACGTTATCACCAGCTTCACCGCGATCTAAGATCTTACGGAACATCTCAACACCAGTAACTACTGATTTCAAGTTTTCAGCTCCCATACCTAAGATATCAACTGCTTCACCTGAGTTAATAACACCAGTCTCGATTTTACCTGTTGCTACAGTACCACGACCTGTGATCGAGAATACGTCTTCAACTGGCATTAAGAATGCCTTATCAACATCACGCTTAGGAAGTGGAATCCAAGAATCAACTGCATCCATTAACGCATCGATCGTTGCTACCCATTTAGCATCTCCGTTCAATCCACCTAAAGCAGATCCTTGGATTACTGGAATGTTATCACCATCGAATTCGTAGAATGAAAGAAGCTCGCGGATCTCCATTTCAACTAATTCTAATAATTCTGGATCGTCTACCATGTCCACTTTGTTCATGAAAACGACCAATTGAGGTACACCTACTTGGCGAGCCAAAAGGATGTGCTCACGCGTTTGTGGCATTGGACCATCTGTAGCAGCAACTACTAAGATAGCACCATCCATTTGTGCAGCACCAGTTACCATGTTCTTCACGTAATCCGCGTGACCTGGACAGTCAACGTGAGCGTAGTGACGAGCAGCTGTAGAATACTCTACGTGTGCGGTGTTGATCGTGATACCACGTTCTTTTTCTTCTGGAGCAGAGTCAATGGAAGAGAAATCTTTTTTCTCAGCAAGACCTTTTTCAGAAAGAACTTTAGTGATAGCAGCTGTCAAGGTTGTTTTACCGTGGTCAACGTGGCCAATCGTACCAATGTTAACGTGGGGTTTACTTCGGTCAAAATTCTCTTTTGCCATGATTATTTAGTTCTTAATTTAGTTATAAAAAGTTTCAAATGTACGCTTTTACTACGGCCTTGCTTAATTGTAGAGCCTTTGAGCAGGATTGAACTGCCGACCTCTTCCTTACCAAGGAAGTGCTCTACCACTGAGCTACAAAGGCATAACCTTGCGGCCTGTTGTTAATCTCTTTCGATTAACGAAAACAAAAATATCGCTAAGAGGGATTTCTCCCTTAGCAACATTTTGTATTTCTGAGCGGGAGACGGGGCTCGAACCCGCCACCTATAGCTTGGAAGGCTATCGCTCTACCAAATGAGCTACTCCCGCTTGCTGAATCCTCCTGTAAAAAGGATTCAATTAATAAAAAAATGTGGGGACAGATGGATTCGAACCACCGTAGGCATTCACCAGCAGATTTACAGTCTGCCCCATTTGGCCGCTCTGGTATATCCCCTTCATTTGTGCTTTCAGTGTAACGTTCCACTGAAATAGTTCGCAAAAGTAGCTCATTTTTTCATTTCCGCAAACACATCCGTGAAAAATTTCTAATAAATTTTTACAATAATCGGATTCCAAAGGCTAATCCGCGCATTTCTGGACCTTTGCCTGGTTCAAAAAGAGGACTCAAATCATAACTAAAAAACAAATCTGGGAAATGACGAAGCGCAAATTCTGCTCTTACACCATATCGGAAAGGATTTACATACAAATTGCTGGTCTCTTTGCGCAAGTTTCCACTCTCTTCTTCGATCGCTTTCGTCCACGTATCTAAGCGATAGGATACATATCCACCAACGGCGATCATTTGAACTGCTGATTTTTTATCAAATACGAAATGCGGCATAATAGGCAAGGTCAAGAACGAAACACTCATCTTGTTCTTGCTCATAGCCACTTCTTTTCCTGTGGAGGATGTAAGGGTGGTAAATTGTACGCCATTAGGCCCTTTTGTCGCGATGCGGTTATGATCAAAACGGAAGTTATACCAATCGATCTCCAGACCATAGCCTAAACGGAAGGCTGATTTTTTGCCTTCTGAAAGTGTTACGAAACGGGAGATTTCGATGCTTGCATACCGCGACCCCATGGGATCTAACGTAAAGTTAGGAACGTAGGCTGGTGCTCCTGGGTAAGGAGTCGCCAGTTCAGACTCCACGCCGGTCAAGGCATTTAATCCTAAGTAGAAGTTTAATCCTTTGCGACTATATAGCTCTGGCCGTTTCAACTTAGTAGAATCTTTCCCCCAAATCACCTTCTTCACCTCATTTCCTTCCCGGTGGTATACCCCATCCCAAGTCACGTGAGTTTCTTCGTTACCATCTTTTACGTGTACACCGTCTAATCCGACACGTACTTCTTCTTTTTTACCGGACCACTGACTACTGGCTACTGACGACTGACCACTGGCTACTGACGACTTATGTATCGCAATTTTCACCGAACTATTCCCAATTCGAACGGAAATACTACTATCTCCATCTGAATCTGTTTTAATGGCTTGTCTAATATTTTGCCAAAGGCTATCCGTTAACACGAGACCTTTTTTATCAAAGGCCATTTCTAATTCCTGTCGAAGGGTACGATTAGCCGTTTTTGTTCCCACTAAGGTTTGGTCGCGTTTGTTGATTTTTAAGAGGAGCGAATCTTGTGCTTCTTTAGCATATAGACTCATAGTGCTCAATACTAGGCAGATAATGGCGATGAACTTTTTCATATTTATTGTAATTGTAAGGTGCGTTTTAAATTCTCTTCTGTTTTTACGTAGGTATTCGCTACGGTGTGAATTCTATTTTCAAAGGCGGCGTTGCCTTCTTTTAATTTTTGCCAGTTCACCGGCTCCCCATCCAAGGCTTGTCTGATTTCGCCTACGATTTTCCCGAAAAGGGATTTTCTGCGTTTTTGCTGTGTAAAAGCTGGCTTCACGTCCTCTTCTACAATAGGGTCGATGTCAAGGCGCACGGTGACGATCTCGGGTGATTCATCCTTCTTCTCTATGGCAGGAACCGTGGCAGCGACTTCTTCTTTCACAGATTCCTCGATCACCGACGCAATGGGAGCTGCTACATCCGATGCAGGTTGTAAACTGGCTTTTTGAAAAGTAGGTTCTGTTGCCATATTTGTAACTATCAATGGTTCAGAAACAGAGTTTGCGGCTTTTTCCACAGGCGCGTTCGTTTTTTCGATGACACGTGTCACCTCTGTAGCTTCCACCTCTGGTGCCGTATTCCAATTCCAACTCAGACCCAGCGCCAGCAACAGCATGGCTGCTGCCGCCCAATAGATGGGGAATCGGCGAGAAGGCTTCTCCTCTAGCCTCTCTTCTAGGCGCGACCACAATCCCTCAGGGATGTCTTCGGATTTGTTTTGGAGTTGCTCTCTCCATTTTTCCTCTACAGAATTCCAATTCTTCATAGCTGTAAGGTGATTAGTTGATTTTGTAATAAGGCTCGTGCACGGGATAACTGAGACTTAGAAGTTCCTTCTGAAATCGCTAATAAGTCCGCAATTTCCGCGTGGGAGTAGCCCTCTATGGCGTATAAATTAAAAATAGTCCGGTAACCGGTAGGTAAGGTGGCAATTAATTGTTCGATTTCCTGAACCCCTAATTGCATTAGCGTCTCATCTGGATGAGCCAGGTCAAAAGCCACATCGATATCCACTGGATAGCGATCTTTGTTTTTGCGAATGGACAGTAAGGCTTCGTTCACCATAATTTTGCGAATCCATCCTTCGAAACTTCCTCCGCCTTGGTATTGGTCTAGTTTGGAAAACACCTTCACAAATCCTTCCATCAAGGTATCTTCCGCTTCTGAGGTGTTTGTTACATAGCGTTTGATGATGCTTAACATCTTTCCTGCCATTTTTTGAAACAAGGCCTGTTGCGCTTGGCGATTGTTTAGTCGGCAGGCGGCGATGAGCTCAGTTTCAGAAGGGAAGGAAGGTAAACGTGTACGCAAGTGTTTATTTGTTATTCGACTGCAAAGATGGCACAAAGCGCTAAATGGTTGCGTGAGTTTGAAAAGAATTTCAAAATTCCGTTCTTTGCCTAAATTACATCTATGCCAAACGCAGCGCCCATCGGGATTTTTGATAGTGGAATTGGGGGATTGACTCTGGCGCACGCCATCACGGAGTTGATGCCGCAGGAGAATATTATCTATTTTGGAGATACGGCACACTTGCCCTACGGCGATAAATCGGCGACAGCGATTCAGGCCTATTCAGTGAAGATTTGCAATTTACTGTTAGAGAAGAATTGCAAGCTGATTTTGATTGCGTGTAATTCGGCTTCCGCGGCGGCGTATGATTTAGTGAAAGCCTATGTGGGGACTAAGGCCAAAGTAGTGAATGTGATTGACCCGGTGATTGCGTATTTGGGCCAAAACTGGGAAAACAAAACCCTCGGTTTAATAGGAACCAAACAAACGGTAAATTCCGGGATCTATGCAAACAAGGCAGAAGCACTGGGAAAGCATATTCAGGTAAAATCTTTGGCAACCCCCTTATTAGCGCCCATGATCGAGGAAGGTTTTTTTTCGAACTCCATCTCAGAGTATATCATCAAAGAATACTTAGCGCAACCTACCTTGCAAGGAATCGAGGGCTTAATCTTAGGATGTACTCACTATCCGTTGATCAAAGCGCAGATAGACGCCTATTATAAGGGAAGCATTCCAGTGATCGATACGTCCATTATTGTGGCAGAAGAAATCAAGCGAATTTTAATCGCGGAAGATATGCTGCATGAGGGAAAAGAGTCGGCGCGTCAATTCTATGTGTCTGATTACACGGATTCCTTCGAAAAGTCTACCCAAATCTTCTTTGGGAAGGCCATCAAACTCACCCAATACCCCATTTGGGATTAATTAAGAATGGCTGCTGAAAAGTTGAGAAACTTTTTGACGTAGCTGTAATTTAGCTAGGCGAGCTTGCTGCTCTTGCTTGCTTTGGCGAAACCATAAAAAAGCAATTGCCCCTACGATGAGATATGGCGCCGCTAATAAATACAAAATCCCCGTATTCAATCCCGTCGCGATATTACTGCGGCCATTCGAGATAGTACTTTCTACCGTAGTTCGACACATTGCACATTGTGCTACCGCATCGATTTGCGTTAATAAAAACAAAGCCACTAAGATAAATGCTTTCTTAAACATAGTAAGGTGAGATCAATAAATACACGATAACGCCAGATACAGATACGTATAACCAAATAGGGTAGGCCCATTTAGCCGTTGCTTTGTGCGCCACGATGTTACCCGTTAAGGCAAAATAGATCGCTTTCAGCACTAAACGAACCACACCGATCGAAAGCAAGATGTGAGAAATTAACAAGAAATAATACACCGGACGAATCCAACCTTCACCACCGAATGGTGTGGATGGATTTGAAATGTGGTAGAGAATATACAGCACTAAGAAAAGCGAACCTTGTACAAAGGCTGCTCCCATCGCCTTGCGGTGTAAGCCAATGTTTCCGCTTTTAACGCCGATTAAACCAATGACCAGACTTAAGGCAGTCGTTGAATTTAGTAAGCCTATCACATGAGGCAATACTTTAGTCCATTGACCTAAAGCGATTTTCGTTTGAATCCCAATCAAAATCGCCACAGCCACCGGAATGGCTACCGAAAGGACATTAATTAATTGATCGTTTTTCTTTGTTGCTTCCATCGTTTTTATTCGTTGGTGTAGATACTTTTTAATACTTTGATTTCCACGAGTAATCGATCCACCTCTTTCTTGTCCGTTCCGTCGTAAAAACCGCGGATGACACCTGATTTGTCTACTAGTATTAACCGCTCTGAGTGGATAAATGTTTCGTCCGGTTTTTTTATGGCCGCGTCATATTCGGAGGCATCCGCTAAAGGCACGTGAAATCCCTTTAAGGCCAAAGGATAAATCGCCTTCTTTTTCCCTGTCAAAAAGTGCCACTGACCTTTATTCGCATCAAAGCGTTTGGCGTAGGCTGCTAGCTTTTCAGGCTGATCGAATGTAGGATCTACTGAAATGGATAGCAATTGCACTTCTGGATCTTGATGAAAAGTATCCTGAACTCGGCTTAATTGGGTCGTAATTTTAGGGCAGATAGTGCCGCAACGGGTAAAGAAGAAACTGGCAACGTAGATTTTGCCATTTAGGCTTTTAGAGTCAAATGCCTTGCCCGTTTCGTCCGTGAGGGTGAAGGAAGGAATCGTTTGGAAAACGGTATCCATCTCCGCTTCGTTCCAGCGTGGCTGTAAGCGCTTCACCATTTTGATTTCTCCAGTCGTCGAATCGATCGCTGGAATAAAGCGGGGTAGACTAAAGTGGTTTGTCCCAAAAGTCTTCAGCCCTAAATAAACAAAGACAGGCACTATTAATACGAGAAATAATATGCCTGTCTTTTTATTCATTACCTTAAAAGGAGATTAAAATCAATGTAAGTGTCCTCCTTCGTAGATCAAGGCAGTTAAAAGCCAAACCACGAAAATAGTAGGAATCAATACCGCCCAAATCAGCGATTTTACCTCATGCTTTAAGTGCATGAATTCACCTACGATGTAGAATGCTTTCACAATCGTCATGCCACAAAAGATCGCCACACGTAAAGTGCTAGCTGCCATCGTGAAGGCAATAACGAATTCGATCGCCGTTAAAATCAATAAAATCCAAAATGTTTTCCAAATCGCGCCTGTATTAGGAGCTGGAATTTCTTTTTCTGAGGTTCCGTGTGCTACGTGCGAAGCCATATATAATTCGGTTATAAGATTAAACTAAATAGAAGAAGGTAAATACGAATACCCAAACTAGATCGACAAAGTGCCAATATAAACCTACTTTCTCTACCATTTCATAATGACCTCTGCGCTCATACACACCCGTAGCTGCGTTGAAGAAAATCAATACGTTCAAGATTACTCCAGAGAATACGTGCGTACCGTGAAACCCTGTGATGAAAAAGAATAAGTCAGCGAAAGCAGGAGGGCCGTATGGGTTACGAACTAAGTTCGCTCCCTCGATAGGTGTGCTTACCCCATCAATAATTTGTTTTGCTGCAATTGTTAAATCTTCTGGACCGTGGATAAAGTGCGTCCACTCCCAAGCTTGAGAACCTAAGAAAGTGAAACCTCCTACAATTGTCCAAAGCATCCACTTCTCTACATCCTTGCGGTCACCACGGTGACCTGCTTCTACCGCTAATACCATCGTTACCGATGAAGCGATCAAGATGAAAGTCATGATACCTACGAATACTAAGGGTAATGACATGCCATGTAAAAAAGGAACTGCTTCAAAAACCTTTTCTGGAATAGGCCAGTGAGTCGTCGCAAAGTAGAAATCTTGAGGCGTGCCTTCCCAAGCAGGTTGGCTAAAACGAATCATTCCGTAGGTGATCAAAAGGGCCGAGAAGGTGAAGGTATCCGATAAAAGGAAAAACCACATCATCAATTTTCCATAACTAGACTTTAGTGGTTCAGAACCGCCTTGCCATGTTAAATTTTCTGGAACCGCTGGGGCAGCGTGTGCTACTGACATAGGTATAAGCTTAATTGTTAATCAATAAAAATACAAATAAATAAAGCCACAACGCATCTAAAAAATGCCAATACGTGGCGCAAATCTTAATCTGAGTCAATTGCTTCGCATTTATCTTTAGTCTAAAGGCAGCCACTAAGGCGAAAATTAGAACGATTAGGCCCGAAACAAGGTGTAAGCCGTGTAAACCTGATAAAACATAGACAAATGAACCAGAGGGATTACCTACAAAATAAACGTTCATCTCCACTAATTGGATCCAACCGTAAAATTGCATTACTAAAAAGAGTAATCCGAGCACAAAAGTAATAGAAATACTTATTCGAAGTGCATTAAATTGGTCTTTTTTTGCAGCTAAAAGCGAGTAATGCATGGAAAGGCTACTCAAGATTAATACGCCTGTACTGTAAGTGAATAAACTAGGCATTTCAAATTCGACCCAGTTACCTTCCGCTTTTCTTACTAAATAGGCCGAGGTGAAGGCTGCAAAAAGCATAACGATGGAAACGATGAATAACCACATCGTGAATACTTTAGGATTAATGGAGCGCGTTTCCGCTGGTTCGATGGTATTGTTTTGTGCGTTCATGTTTAAACTTTATCAAAAAGTAAGGCAATTTGTATGATGATTAAATAGAAAAACGAACCAAACATCATCCACTTCGCGGCCTTATCTGTGGGGCGCATCATGAGGTAGAAGGTTTGGCATAAAAATAGAATCCCAGCGACTACCGTAATAATGGCTGATTGAATTCCCGTTATGTGCAGTAAATACGGCACAAATCCCAAAGGCACTAAAAATAACGTGTAAATCATAATGGTGAAAGCCGTTTTAATGTCTTTCTTTCCATCGTTTGGTAACATCTTAAATCCTGCTTTACGATAATCCGCATCTGCCACCCAAGCAATCGCCCAGAAGTGCGGAAACTGCCAGAAAAATTGAATCGCAAATAAAATTCCTGGTTCCCAGCCGAAATGTCCCGTCGCAGCTACCCAACCGATCATAGGTGGGAAGGCACCCGGGAATGCTCCCACAAAAACAGAAATAGGTCCTACGCGCTTTAATGGCGTATATACGTAACCGTACAGAATATAAGAGATTAGGCCGATTAAGGCTGCTTTCCAGGTAAAATAGCTTAAAAGTCCTAAGGCAATCACCGCTAGTACATAACCAAAGTTACGCGCTTGTTCCGGCGTCAAAGTCTCCGTAGGCAAAGGACGCTTAGCCGTTCGCTTCATCAATTTGTCGAGTTCGATCTCCTTCAATTGATTCACGATATTCGCTGCCCCCGTTAATACAAATCCGGCTAAGGAGATTAAGAAAATACCTAGCGGCTTGTGGTCAATAGGCGCTAATAAATACCCAAACGTCCCCGAGAAGGCCACCGTCATAGATAGTCTCGATTTCAATAGGGCGATATAGGGTTTTATAGACGACATTTAGGCGTTTTTAGTTTGTATCCAGGAGCTGATATGCCAGCCTATTAATACCAATGAAATCAATAAATGAACTGCTTGACTTCCTAGTGGAAGTGCGAAGTAAGCCATTAAAATTCCTGTGACAAAGGAAATACCGACCAATATTAATAGCCATTTACGATACGTTTGCAGAGGACTATCAGCTAGTTTTTTCCAAAGTACTAGGTGGCAAATTAAGATCGCCCAAGAAAAAGTTCTGTGCACGATATAAACGAGATTGAGGTGAGCGACCCATTGGTCTTTAGCCCCTTCTCCAAGCTCGCTAATCACCTGGTCCATATTCTCCCGCACTTGCGTGCCTAAGATGATTTGGACTAAAACAATTAGTAAACTAATTCCAATCCAGTGGCGATTTTGCAAAGGTATAACCGCTGATGAAGATTGATTGTTTATTGCTTTGACTAAAAAATAGATAACCCCAATGGACAATAACATGTGAGCAGTCACTACGCCGGGTAATAAGAAGGAGTCTACTACATATTTGCCTAATACGGCATTGGCCACGATGAGCAATAGTCCTGCCAAAGTAGGTAAGAATACCTTTCTTCCTTCACGGTAGGCTAAGGCTGTTGTGATCAGCACAATAACTCCGGTTAAGGCGCCTAATAAACGGTTGATGTATTCAATCCAGGTCTTCGTGGCATTAAATACGATTTCACCATGCAATTTCTCTTGGTAAATAACTTCGTAATGTAGCGGTAATTCCTCCACCTTAGTGGGAGGTATAAATCGCCCAAAACACTTAGGCCAATCAGGGCATCCCATTCCTGATCCCGTGCTGCGAACGATTCCGCCGGCTAGGATAAGCAAATAAATGCTCAGGAGTGAAAGGATTGCGAATTTTCTAAAGGCCATTTTTGGGGTAAAAAAAAGATGCATCTAAATGAGATTCATTCGGATGCATCTTTGATTGCTCGGGTTAATTAACGGTTATAACTTTCGTTTTGCGCGCCTAATAAACCATCGATATCTTTTTCTTTTGCAATTTCAGCCTCTTCCTCAGGAAGGTTAGAGCTTTTCGTAGCAGAGAATGGTACGTTTTGTGGAATGAAATCTACGTCAGAACCTGGCTTAGAATAATCATATGGCCAACGGTATACAGCCGGAATCTCACCTTCCCAGTTTCCGTGACCCGGATTCACTGGAGTTGTCCACTCTAAAGTAGTTGAGTTCCAAGGATTTTGTGGAGCTTTCTTCCCTTTAAAGATCGAGTAGAAGAAGTTCCAAGCAAAAATCGCTTGTGCAGAGAATGTAATGATTGCTGCAATCGAGATAAACGTGTTCATATCTGTAAAGGCAGAAGCTCCATCATTTCCTAAAGCCGTAAATGAATAATAACGACGAGGGAAACCAGCAATACCTAGGTAGTGCATTGGGAAAAAGATTAAGTATACGCCTACGAATGTAAACCAGAAGTGAATATAGCCTAAGGTTTTGTTCATCATTCGACCGAACATTTTAGGGAACCAGTGGTAAGTACCAGCCATTAATCCAAAGAAGGACGCTGCACCCATTACTAGATGGAAGTGAGCCACTACGAAATAGGTATCGTGTAAGTTAATATCTAATGCTGAGTTACCTAAAATGATACCTGTCACACCACCTGAGATAAATAACGATACAAGACCAATCGAGAATAACATGGCAGGGGTAAAGATCAAATTACCTTTCCAAAGCGTCGTAATGTAGTTAAACGCCTTCACAGCAGATGGAACTGCAATGATCAAGGTTAAGAACATGAAGACTGAACCTAAGAATGGATTCATACCCGTTACGAACATATGGTGAGCCCATACGATAAATGCTAAAACGGTGATACCCATCATCGAACCAATCATCGCACGGTATCCGAAGATAGGCTTACGAGAGTTCGTTGCAATGATCTCAGAGGTCATACCTAAAGCAGGTAATAAGATGATATATACTTCAGGGTGACCTAAGAACCAGAATAAGTGTTGATACAAGATCGGTGATCCACCTACATTGGGTAATGCTTGACCTTGGATATAAATTTCTGACAAATAGAACGATGTTCCGAAAGAACGGTCAAAGATCAATAATAAGGCAGCAGATAACAATACAGGGAATGATAATAATCCTAAGATGGCTGTGAAGAAGAATGACCAAATAGTCAAAGGCATCTTCGTAAATGTCATACCACGTGTACGTAAGTTAATGACTGTACAGATATAATTAATACCTCCCATTAACGACGATACGATGAAGAAAGTCATGGAAGTTAACCACAATGTCATCCCTAGACCTGAACCTGGCATAGCTTGTGGCAAGGCAGATAATGGAGGGTAAATTACCCAACCTCCTGAAGCTGGACCTGTCTCGATGAATAAAGAAGAGAACATGATCGCTGAGGATAAAAAGAAGAACCAATAGGATAACATGTTAATGAATCCTGAGGCCATATCTCTCGCTCCAATTTGTAAAGGGATTAAGAAATTAGAGAAGGTTCCAGAAAGACCTGCTGTCAATACAAAGAATACCATGATGGTACCGTGCATGGTAACAAGGGCTAGATAAAACTCTTTATCTAATTTACCACCTTCATCGATCCACTCTCCTAAGATTGGACGTAACCATTCTAATTGCATGTCAGGGAAACCTAATTGCAAACGGAAGATGATTGATAAGGACCCACCAATAAACGCCCAAATGATACCTGAAATCAAGTATTGCTTAGCAATCGTTTTGTGATCCGTAGAGAACACATATTTTCTCCAAAAATTTAGCTCATGGTGCTCATGCTCGTGATCATGTGCATGGGTGTGAACTTCTTCAGCGTGTGTTGTTGCAGTTGACATATGAATTGATTTTCTTCTGTTCTTAATTAAATTAGTTTACACTTACTGCTTCAGCCGCAGGTGCCGAAGCACTATCTACTGCTACTGGCTCAGCAGGAATATACTTGCTAGCTTTTGATTTTAAGTTATCAGGTACTTTGGCTAAGTACGTAGGGTTTGTAGCTAAGAAGGGTTTTTGTTCAGCACACCATTTGGCATAATCTTCCGGTTCATCCACAAATACGGTGATCGCCATCCCGAAGTGACCACGACCGCACACTTCTGTACAATTAAGTTTGTAATTGAAATCTTTTTTGCCCAGTTTCGCACGCATCTCGTCAGTCGAAATGTTAGGTGTGAACCAGAACTTCGTAGGCATACCTGGAACCGCATCCATCTTCACACGGTGAAATGGTAAATATACCGAGTGTAAAACGTCTTGAGCGTGAATCTTTAACAACACAGGCTTACCTTTAGGAAGGTGAAGTTCTGTCGCTGTAAAGTCATCAAAAGAGTGCTTATCCGTGAAATCGATACCTATATTATTCGTCTCATCGATTAGTTTGTAGTTGTAATTTCCTAATTGGTTGTCATCTACCCCTGCATAACGTACGTACCATCCAAATTGGTGACCTGTGATTTCAATCACGACAGCATCACTTGGTGCTTGAGAAGTAATATCTCTCCAAGTTCTCCAACCCGTGAATACTAAGATCGCCATGACGATTGCTGGAATTACCGTCCAAATTAATTCCAATTTGTGATTTACTGGATAGAAAGTAGCTTTACGGTCTTTATTGTAACGGTATTTAAAAGCAAAGAATAACAGTAAAGTATTCGTTACAAAGAAAGCTAATGTTACAACAGCCATCGATACCCAGAACATACTATCTGTTCTTAAACCATGTTCTGATGCAGCAATGGGTAGAAAGTCAGGCTTAGCCACCATGAATGACCAAACTCCTGCAATGGTACCTAAGGCCCAGAATAAGATCATTCCGTAGGCATTGGCATTGTTGCTAGAATCTAAAGCTTCTCCTGTATTCTCGTTTGAAGCTAAAGACTTATTCAACTTAATACTTTTGCTGATGACGTTAATCGCAAGAGCAAAGAAGATAACTGATAAAAGACCTATTAGGTAAAACATAAGCGTTATTTTAATAGAAGTTCAAAAATTAAATATCGTGGTGTAATGCTTCTGGTAAGAATGGGTGGTTTTTTGCCACTAAACTTGCTTTCGTTAATTCTCCAGAGATGACATAAATGAATGCTGAAGCAAAAACAGTAACCATTCCAAATTCTACTAAACCATAACCCCCGTGTTTACCTACAACACCTGGCATGATCATTTGGTAGAAATCAATATAGTGACCAGCGATAATCAAGAAAGCAGCGATCTTTAAGAAGATACGTGTTCTCTTCGCATCACGTGTCATAAGAACTAAAAAGGGCAGCAAGAAGTTTAGAATTACCATTAAAATTTCTGATGATTTGTAAATTTTATTGTGTCCTTCCCAACGCTCTAAGAAATAGATTGTTTCTTCCGGGATGTTTGCATAGTAGATCAATAAGAATTGTTCAAACCATACATACGTCCAAAAGATAGAGAAAGCAAACATGAACTTTCCTAAATCATGTAAATGGTTCTCGTTCACATAGCCCATCAGGCCTTTATCTTTTAAGAACAAAATGGTTAATACGATTACGGCATAGGTAGTTACATGCCAAGAAGAGAACATATACCATCCGAACATGGTAGAGAACCAGTGTGTATCGATGGACATGACCCAATCCCAAGCAAAGATGGAACTAGAGGCTCCAAAGATCACAATGAATGCGGTACCGATTTTAACTAATTGGGTGAAGTATTCTGTTCCTCCATTCAAATCTTCTTCTAACGATTTCTTGCGTAACATGTTCCAAAGAAGGATCCATAATCCTCCAAAGACAACCAAACGAATCAAAAAGAAGTTTTTGTTTAAATAACCAGACTTACCGGCAATGATTTTATCGTAGTTCTCATTTCCTACTTCTGTTACACCGTGGTGCATCCAATGGAATATGACATCTCCTTTGAACAAGAATACTAAAATCAAAATAGGTAAAGAAATGTACAAGAATTTAGGAAAAGCCTCAGGTACACGTTTCATGACAGCTGACCAACCTGATTTAGTTAAGTATTGTAGTGAAACGAAGAACATTCCCACCACAGCGATGCCCGTGAAGAAAACGGCATTCAACCATACGTTTGCCCAAATGCGATTCGTCCAATCGTAATGATCTTCAGATCCCGCTTGGTGAGATACGGCGCCACCAGAAAGATGCTCTGACGCTGCTTCGTGTCCCGCTTTTGCTGCCTCATGTCCTGCTGCTGCTACTTCGTGACCACCTGCTTCTCCTTTAGATAAAAGGTAAATTCCAATAACTAAAGCAACAACGCCTGCGATAAAAGCATAAATGATTCGCTTTTTGCCTTCTGATGTGAAGTCAAAATGCTCTTCTACGTTTGCTGGGGAAAAATGTGAATGTCCCGCCATCTTGTTCTCTATTTTAATTTAAATGAATTTGATCTTATTGTTTTTGTAACTCGTGTACATAAAGTACAATTTTCCAACGGTTCTCTGATGAAATCTGTGAACCGTGAGGCCACATACGTCCTTTACCATGCGTAATTACGTGGTAGATATGTCCGTCGTTCACGTCTTTCAAGGCATCGCTAGAATAGACAGGAACCCCTTTGTATTGTTTGGCAACTAAACCATCCCCTTTTCCTGCTTCACCATGGCAGTGTTGGCAGAAACGCTCGTATTGTAATTTACCTGCTTCGATATTTTCAGGCGTTGCCGTTAGCGGATTTTTCAACAAGCCTTCTGAATACGAGATACTGTCACTAGGAACTGTTTTAGATAACAATTCTTGTGCTAAGAAGGCTTGTTGAATGCTATCAGCACCCGTATATTTTTTACGAGAAACCGTACCTTCTACTGGTAAACGCATATTCATCCCGTAGGGGTTGATTTTATTCGTATCTCCTTGTAGTTGAGTTAATGGTTCGTAACCTACTGAATTGTACATGTTAGGTGCAAACTCTGTACCTGTATCATTATGGTCATCTCCACAAGATAGAAGCCCTGCCGTAAGGCCGACTACTAATGTGAATTTATGAATTGAATTGAACATATCTTCTTGAGAATTATTCGTTTAATTATTTAACATTTACTTCGATGGCACCAGACTCTTTCAAGGCTTTCTTGATATCGTCTGCACTAACTTTATTTTTATCCACATTGATGGCCATCACAAACTTGTCATCTGTGGTGCGGATATCTAAAGGAAGTGTCTTGTTTCCAGGCCATAAATCATTCGAGATACAGAAGGCAGATACAAGTCCAAAAGCCGTGAACAATACCGTTCCTTCAAAAGCAATGGGTATCCAGTTAGGCAGGGCAAAGAAATCTTTACCACCGATAATCATGGGCCAGTCAAACACCATTGTGTAGCTAATCAATGAAAAGGCACAGATCATTCCTAGGGTACCAAACATAAAGGCAGCGATAGGTAAACGCGTACGCTCATGTCCTACGGCTACGTCTAATCCGTGAATAGGGAAGGGTGTAAATACGTCTTCGATTTTGATTCCTTTTGCTTTTACTTCGCCTACTGCGTGTAAAACCTCGTCCTCATCGTCATAAACTCCCAAAATGTAGTTAGTTGTCGAACTCATATTGTTTTAATTTCGAATTGCTATTAAATTATTCCTCTGTTTTCTTTGCAGCCTTTGCTTTCTTCGCTGGGAAGTTAGACGAAACGCCTTTCATTACGGATTTCACTTCCGCCATATTTACCACTGGTAAGTATTTAGCGAATAAGAAGAATAACGTAAAGAATAAACCGAATGAGAAGATGTAATCACCAATATCATATCTCGTAGGAGAGAACATCGCCCAGGAGGATGGTAAGTAATCACGGTGTAATGAAGTCACGATAATCACGAAACGCTCGAACCACATACCTACGTTTACCACGATAGATAAAAAGAAGGAAACCATCAAGTTCGTGCGGATCGCTTTCGACCAGAACAACTGTGGAGAGATTACGTTACATGTCATCATCATCCAATAAGCCCACCAATATGGACCCGTTGCCCGGTTAATGAACGCATAGCTTTCATATTCCACACCTGAGTACCAAGCGATGAAGAATTCGGTTAAATAAGCGATACCTACAACTGAACCCGTTACCGTGATAACGATGTTCATCATTTCGATATGCTCAATCGTGATGTAGTCCTCTAGTTTGAAAACCACACGTGTGATTAACAATAGCGTTTGTACCATCGCGAAACCTGAGAAGATCGCACCCGCCACGAAATACGGAGGGAAGATCGTCGTGTGCCATCCAGGGATAATAGACGTCGCAAAGTCCATCGATACAATCGTGTGAACAGAAAGTACAAGCGGAGTAGAGATACCAGCTAAGATTAAGGACATGTATTCATAACGAGCCCAAGTCTTAGAAGAACCTGTCCAGCCTAAGCTGAAAAAGCCATACCAGAACTTACGACCAGCTGTCGTTGCACGGTCACGAATCGTTGCTAAATCTGGTACTAGACCCATATACCAGAACAATAGGGATACGGATAAATACGTCGAGATGGCAAATACGTCCCAAACTAACGGAGAGTTGAAATTCACCCATAAAGAACCGTAGGTATTAGGAAGCGGAAGTGCCCAGTGGAATAACCAAGGACGTCCCATGTGGGCTAAGATGAACGATGCAGCACAAAGCACGGCAAAGATTGTCATGGCCTCTGCAGAACGGTTGATGGAGGTTCTCCATTTTTGACGGAACAATAATAATACGGCAGAAATCAAAGTCCCCGCGTGACCGATACCAACCCACCAAACGAAGTTAGTGATATCCCAAGCCCAGCCTACGGTTTTATTTAATCCCCAAACGCCAATACCTTGCCACCAAGTGTAGAAAAGGCAATAAGCACCATAAATGAATACAAGGACAGAGATCCCGAATGCAATTTTCCATTCTTTGGTAGGTTCTCCCTCTACTTGTTTGCAGATATCGTGGGTAACATCGGAATAAGATTTTCCACCAGTGACTAGTTTCTCTCTTATGGGTGATACAACGTGCGACATATTTTTATTTACTGTTTTACGATTAAAAAATTATGCTTCTTTCTTAGCATCCTTGTTACGAACTTTCTTCAAGTAAGAAATATTAGGCTTCACATTAATCTCTTCGATTACGTGGAACGCTCTTCCTTCTTTTTCTACTAATAACAATTTAGAGATCTCAGATACTGGATCATTCATATCTCCAAAGGTAATCGCGTTTGTAGGGCAAGATTGAGCACAAGCTACTTGAATTTCTCCGTCTACTGGACGACGCTTCTCTTTCTTCGCTTCTAACTTACCTGCTTGAATACGTTGAACACACATCGAACATTTTTCCATCACCCCACGAGAACGAACTGTTACCTCTGGGTTAATCACCATACGTCCTAAGTCGTTATTGAAGTGGAAATCGAAATCATCTGTTTGGAAATAACGGAACCAGTTGAAACGACGTACTTTGTATGGACAGTTATTGGCGCAATAACGAGTACCGATACAACGGTTATACGTCATTTGGTTAAGGCCTTCTGTCGAGTGAGTCGTTGCTAATACTGGACAAACTGTCTCGCAAGGAGCGTTGTTACAGTGTTGGCATAACATCGGTTGGAAGATTACCTCTGGATTATCAGAAGCAATTTCTAAACCTTTCAAATCTTCTACTTCTGCATCAGAAGAGTAGTAACGGTCAATACGCATCCAGTGCATCTCGCGACGGTTAATAACCTCTTGACGACCTACGACAGGAACGTTGTTCTCTGCGCTACATGAAATAACACATGCAGAACATCCTGTACAGGTATTTAAGTCGATCACCATACCCCACGCGTGGTTATTGTACTCGTGACCGTTCCAAAGCGTTAAATCAGTCGCATCTTTTTCTCCTTCAGACGTTTTCACGCGAGGAGTAAAGCTACCCGCTTTTGCATCTTTCGCAAAGTCAGCTAATACGGTCTCTTGAACAACTGCAACACGAGCCATCACCGTTTGGTGTGTTTGTGTTTGAGCAATTTCTTTTGTTTCGCCAGTTGCAGTGATAGAAACACCTTGTGTACAAGTTCCTACACAAGCTCCATTGATTTCAGAAATGAATGGATAAGCGTTCACACCCACACCGTCAGCAGACTTACCGGCCTTCGTGCGACCGTAACCGATCGCAATAGCGATGGTATCTTGAGCTTGGCCTGGTTGAACTAACACGGGAAGAGATACTTTGTATCCTTTCGCGCTTACTTCCACTACATCACCTTGCTTTAATTTTAATTTAGTCGCAGTGGGTTGCGAAATAGCCGCATAATTGTCCCAACATGCTTTAGAAACTGGCTCAGGGAATTCTTGCAACCAAGGGTTGTTTGCTTGAGAACCTGTACCTAAACCTACTTTTTCGTATACTGTAATCTCTAAACCAGTAGAAGAAGCGGTATATGCTTTGCTAATCGCAGCCGCCGCTGCATTCACATCAACAGATGGGCTAGCTGAAGAAATCGTTGCAGTCGTCGGTTCAAATACACCATCATGTAGTGCATTGTTCCAAGCTACTTTACCCCCTTTTAAGATGTTTTTCTCCCAGTTGCTCTCTAAGTAAGCTTCAAAATTACCAGACAAACCTGCCCAAGTTAAGAAACTTGACTGTGCTTGACGTGTTTTGAAGATCGTAGAGATCGTAGGTTGCGTTAAGGAATAGAAACCAGCCTTAGGCTCAGCATCATTCCAAGATTCTAAGAAGTGAGAATCTGGAGCGATGAATTGACATAAAGAAGCTGTCTCATCAGCGCGATTGTTTGTGGCTAAGCTTAGACCTACCTTAGGAAGCGCTGCTGCTAGAGCCGCACCCATTGGGTGGTTGTACACTGGGTTTGCATTGTAGAAGATAACGGCTGCGATAGAACCAGCACCTGCTTCTTTAATGAAGTTAGCCATTGCCATGTCATTACCTTGACGGTAGTTAACAGCTAAGCCAGTATTGATTGTTGTGCCATAAGCGCCTACTAAAGCGTTTGTAGCAGCAATAATTTTTTGAACCTCTGGGTCATTCGAACCAGCTACGATAATGGATGCTCCTTTAGAAGCTACTAAATCTTTCGCTGCTTTCTCTAAGTGATCTACCTTAACCGATGCACCTGCGATAGTCGCTGCGCCAGTTAATTTAGCTACGGCATTGTACAATGCAACCGCTACTAAGCCTTCTTGTGATGGTTTGTAAGCGGCACGGTAATCTGCGTTAGCACCTGTATTCGAAAGGATGGTCTCGAATTGGTAGTGACGCGACATGTCTTTTTTACCTCCTTTTTCTGAGCTTACACGGCGAGTGATCGCCCATTGTGCAGCAAACTCAGTAGGAGCTACCCATGTGCCTAAGAAATCAGCCCCTACAGAAACGATTGTTTTTGCTTTACTGAAATCAATATTAGGTAAAACGCCACCGTGTGCTTGTGTTAAACCATAAGCTGGGTTTGCGTCATACGTAATGTGTTGTGTTGTTGGGTATTTCGCCGCGAAGTCTGCAATCACTTGCTTCGTGGTAGGAGAAAGGATGGTATTTGAAACGATGCGAATTTGACCACCTTTGGCAGCCACCTCTGCTAATTTCGCAGTGAATGCTTTATCTAAAGACATCCAATCAGTTGCTTTTCCAGCAGCCTGAGGACCTTTTAATTTCTCGTTATCATATAGACTCAAAACGGAGGCATGCGCACGACCAGAAAGTACACCTTTCGAGATAGACGATGATTTGTTTCCTTCGATTTTGATCGGACGACCTTCGCGAGTCTTTACTAAGATAGAGGCGTAATCGCCACCATCTGTGTAAGTAGACGCATACCAGTTAGCGATCGTAGGTTCTACATCTTCCGGTTTGTTCAAGTAAGGAATGGCGTTCTTTACTGGAGACTCACAAGCCGCTAAAGAGACAGCCGCTACCCCAAAACCTAAGGTCTTTAGAAAATCACGACGATGAGTTCCTGTGCCGTCTACTAAAGAAGTTCCCTTAGCATCCGTTTCAGCTGGCATATTGCCAAACTCATTGTGGATATTTTTGACAAACGATGGCTCATTGGTTAACTCCTCAATCCCTTTCCAATACCTCTTGTTCGAATTTTCCATATAATCTTTCTTATTCAGACTAAAATTGAATCTATTTAATTTCTATTAATAGTGACACTTAGAGCACTCTAAGCCACCGATGTTTTGCACTTTCAAAGGCGTTTTGCTGTCCTTGTTGTGAACCTCTACTAATTTATCGTAGTATGCATTTCCTTTTGCGTTCACGTCTGTCTGACGGTGACAATCGATACACCAGCCCATCGTTAACGACGAACGTTGCTCTACAACTTCCATTTTTTCGATCTCACCGTGGCAGTTTTTACACTCTAAGCCACCTACGTTTGTGTGTTGTGAGTGGTTGAAGTAGGCCAAATCAGGTAAGTTGTGAATTCGCACCCATTGAATAGGCTCATCCTTCTCTAATGCTTTGTAGATTTTCTGAATCTCTGGAGACTCACGCTTAATTGCGTTGTGGCAGTTCATACAAATATTTGCCGAAGGGATGTTTGCTCCTTTTCCAGCATAAACACCCGTGTGGCAATAGTTACAATTGATCTGGTATTGACCTGCGTGTAATTTGTGTGAAAATTTGATCGGTTGCTCTGGCGCATATCCTTGGTGGATACCTACACCGTAAGCAGCGTCGATTGTTGCTTTACCTCCTAGTAATAGGACCAAAACGATTATTCCCGTCTTCACTGCTGAATTAGCTGCGATTGATTTTGCGTTCTCTGCCACTCTTGCAAAGAAAGGCGTACTAGGATCTACTTTTGCATTCGCTAGTTTACTAAGGGAATTAACTATCGATAACAAGGCGATTAAAACAACCACCATGATAATAAGCAATCCTACGAAAAGTAGTTCTAGCATCCCACCAGATGATGGTGCTGCTGGAGCTGCTGCGCCTGCTGCTGGAGCGGCACCTGCTGCCGGAGCCGCTGGGGCTGCATTAGCTGCATCAATATAGGCTACAATTCCTTTAATCTGAGCTTCAGAGAAGTTCGGATACGGAGTCATTGCTGCTTTGTTAAATTTGTTGTACAAGTCGTTTGCATACTTGTCTCCTGAAGCGATAACCGCTTGTGGATTGTGCACCCATTTAACGATCCATTCGATCGGGCGACGACCGGTAATTCCCTTTAAACCAGGGCCTACTAATGTTTCGTCGGACGTGTTGTGACACGCAGCACAGTTATTTTTAAAGAGTGTTTCACCTTCTGCAGCATCTTGTGCTAACGTCGCTGTCGTAGCAGCAACCAGGAATAAGAAGGAAAATAAAAACTTAACGAGAGTAAATTTTTTGCAATACATAAATATAGATTTTCTCATTTTAATTCAGTCCGCAAAACTACAATCCGATTTTTTAGGAAACAATTAAATGCGCAGTCATTTTTTGTATTTTTTTAATTGAATTTATTATTTAGAATTTTTCAAAATAAGCCTCTAGGATTTAAATAGAACTATTTATAGATTAAATTGTATCTAGGTGATGGGCATAAAAAAACCTTCCAGATGGGAAGGTTTTTGGAGGTTTCGAGCGGATTCGAACCGCTGTAGAAGGTTTTGCAGACCTCTGCCTAGCCACTCGGCCACGAAACCAGTTTATTGGGATGTAAATTTAGCTTTTTTTTAGACAAAGGCAAATGCTATCTTCAAAATTGTGATGTTTTAGGTTTGCCTAAACCCAAATTGTGCTTTGCAATAATTTCTGGTTCAGGCAAACCTAAAACCAAACACAATTTCAAAAAAGCACTTTGCTCTTTACTCTAAAATCTCTACTCTATTCAGTGGGCAGTCGTCAGTGGGCAGTCGTCAGTCCGGAGGAAATGAGTCCGAAGTGGAACATTTACCATTCACCATTCACCATCTCTACTCTCTACTCTATAATCTCTAGTCTTAAAAGAGTTAGGAAAGCGTAAACACTGATATCTCTGGCGGCATACCCACCCGTCCCGGATACCCTAAATAGCCATAGCCGCGATTCACATAGATTTGTTGTTCTCCCTCTTGGTACAAGCCAGCCCATTGCTTGTAGACATATTGAGCTGGAGACCAGCGCATTTCGGCTATTTTCACGCCAAACTGTGCCCCATGTGTATGACCCGCAAAAGCCACATCAATGTCTTTGTATTTTTTCGTTACTTCTGCATTCCAATGGGTCGGATCGTGTGATAAAAGCAGTTTGGCTGAAGCCTCTTCTGTCCCTTTGTGCGCTTTCTCCAAGTTGCCATACCATGGGAATCGGCCTAATCCGATGTTTTGGACCCCTATAATAGCTAATTTTTCGCCTGATTCCTCTAGAAAACGGTGCTCATCCATTAAGAGATCCCAGCCCATTAGTTCGTGGGCCTTCATTAAGTCTTTTAAGTTCTGTTTTTTAGCTATAGGGCTGTTCCAGCGAACATAATCGCCGTAATCGTGATTTCCTAGGGTACTGAAAACGCCCAAAGGAGCCTTGACCTTATTGAATACATCGAAGTAGTTCTGCACCTCTTTGGACTCGTTATTAACTAAGTCTCCTGTAAAGAAAACGACATCCGCTTTTTCGCGCATGAGCATCTCCACACCCCCTTTGACGGCGGTTTTGTTAAAGAATGAACCCGTATGAATATCGGAAATTTGGGCGATTTTTAGGCCTTTGAAGGCAGAGGGTAGGCCTTTAATTTTTAAGGGAATGTGTTCTACTGTATAATCGTGAGCTCCGGAAATAATGCCAAAAGCAAAGGTCGCGGCCGGAACTGCACCTACCGCCAAAGCCGCTTGGGACAAGAACTCATGGCGACTGATGGCGCTAGGATCTTTCTTTAGTACTTTTTTGGTTCCCCAACGGAAGAAACGGGTGATATCTTCCATCAACAAGAAGATAATAATAAACAGTTTAGTGATAACTGATATCATCACGATCGCCATAAAGGTGATCCGGATTTCATTTTTCCATGCGTGTAAAGGCAGTGCATTGTAAGAAATTATACCTAACAAAATGAAGATGGTAAATCCCCAAAAGGTATATTTTGCTGTGTTTTGCATGCTTTGGCGAGCATTTCGAAAAGCGGTTTTGACCGCCATCCAAACGTAATAGTCCAAAGCGATTAACACAATACTGATAAAAGGCACAAAAAACATTTTATTCATAGCACTTAAACTATCTTTGCGATTCAATTGTTCCAAAGGTGCAAAATTACATGAAAAAGACGATAAGTATTTACGGGGGCGGTTGGGTAGGCGCACCATTGGCATTTAAACTGGCTTTAGCGGACTTCGATGTGCGCGTTTCAGCTTCCAGTGTTCATCAGCAAGCTGCTCATCCGAAGATCAAGGTTTTGGATTTCAGAGCTGAGCCAGCAATGCCAGCAGAAAATTGGTCATCGATGAATGATTCGGAAGTCCAAATTTGGGCGATTCCTCCTCGCCGCAAGAAAAATGCAGAAGAAACCTATCTCGCTATTTTGCAAGATTGGGTGGATAACATGCCTGTAGGTTCAGCTAAAAAGCTCATTTTCCTTTCATCGACCTCGGTCTATGCGAATGTGTCGGACACCGTAGATGAAAATTCAGGAATCAATGAAGATTCTTTAATGGCCAAAGCTGAAGCCATCGTTTCCTCTGCTAAAATACCCTCTGTCATCTTGCGTCTAGCAGGTCTTATGGGCGGCGATCGCTATGTAGCGAAGTATTTCTCCGGCAAACGCAATGACGGAGCAAATTGCCCCATCAACTATGTGCACAAAGATGACGTGGTTGCATTAATTGCATTAGCCGCAGAGAAAATCGATTCAGGTATTTACAATATTGTCGCTCCCATTCATCCTACCAAAGGTGAAGTAGGCGAAAACGACATCGAACGTCGTGGAATGCCAGCCGGCTACTGGGATTATTCTGTTTCTTGTTTAGGCGGGAAAGTTGTTTCGGGCGATAAAATCTGTGACGAATTGAATTATGAATTCAGATGGCCGGATCCGCTAGAATTTCCAATATAAATTGGAAATTCTAGAGTAGAGATAAGAGAGTATAGAGAAGAGATAATGATGAATGGTAAGTGGTAAATGGTGAATGATTTACCCTTTATCATGTGAAATAGAGAGGTTTTAAGTTTAGTGAACGAGAAATTATTTGCGTAGCAACAATTTTTTACCCAAACATTATAAACGAAATCTCGTCTACGTCTCTTTATAAAAATTAAGAGTTTTTGAGATAGGAGATAATGGTAAATGGTAAGCGGTAAATGGTGAATGATTTTTAGAACTAGCTTATTTTCGCCGAATCGCTTTAGAGAGCAGAAATAAGAGAGTATAGAGAAGAGAAAAGAAGTGGATGTTGCTTTAGGTTTTGAAATACCTCTAAGAATAATCGAAGAGAGCGAGGAGGTTTATGTTTTAAATATTTTGAGGGAAGCAAATCAGAAAATATTTGTGTAACGACATTTTCGATTTGCTTCCCTTAAAATTTTAAATAGACAATTCCGAAATCGCTAACCATGCCATCAACCCCGGCCCAATTCCCAAGGCTTTTTCATCAATATCAAAACTCGGCGTATGCACCCCGCTCGTAATTCCACGTTCGTCATTGCGTACCCCTAAACGGTAAAAACATGCATCCACATGGTGTGTGTAGAAAGCGAAATCTTCGCCTGCCATCCATAGATCAAGATCAACGACATTTTCGGCGCCCATATATTCAATAGCAGCTGCTTTTGAGCGACGCGTAAGTTCTGGATTATTCCGTAAGAATGGGTACCCTTTTAAAACCTCGAATTCGGCACGACCTCCCATCGCGTCTGCGATGCCTTCGGCCAGTTTTTTCATTTTTTCTAATCCTTCAGCACGCCAGGTTTCGTCCATCGCACGGAAAGTGCCAGCGATGTTCACTTCGTCTGGAATAACGTTTGTGGCGCCTAGACCTTCGATTTTGCCGAAAGTCAATACCGATGGGAGTTTCGGGTTTTTGTTTCTCGAAATGATTTGTTGCATTGCCACGATGATATGTGATGCGATCACAATAGGATCTATGCAGGCGTCTGGCATGGCTCCGTGGCCACCTTTACCAATTACCTTAATATATAATTCGTCTGTGCTGGCCATGTACATTCCTTCGCGGAAACCGATTTTGCCTACGGGAACATT
Organism: Aquirufa sp.; assembly: GCA_040403415.1. Classification (GTDB taxonomy): domain Bacteria; phylum Bacteroidota; class Bacteroidia; order Cytophagales; family Spirosomataceae; genus Aquirufa. Next base: position 35,543 of record JBBAKU010000010.1, on the reverse strand, counting down.
GGTTGCGACGTGTTGGCCAAAAATGCTGGCCGGGGTTGGGTTTTGTAGGGCGCCTTCTTTGATCATAATGCTCGCACCGCCTGGAGCTTTTTCCTCAGCAGGCTGGAAGAGTAATTTGATTGTGCCTTCGAACTCGTCTCGGACCTTTTGGAGAATTTGAGCGGTTCCTAAAAGGGAGGCGGTGTGCACATCGTGTCCGCAAGCGTGCATGACGCCTGGGTTTTTGGATTTATAGGGAACGTCGTTGGTTTCTAGGATGGGAAGTGCATCCATATCTGCCCGCAGTGCGACGACTCTGCTGTTCGGATTTTTCCCTTTTATTTCGGCGATGAGGCCGGTGTTGGCAATTTTTTTGGCCTGAATACCCATTCGCTCTAGTTGTTCTAAAACGTAAGCCTGCGTTTGAAATTCCTGATACGAAAGCTCTGGATTCGCATGAATATGGTGGCGATTTACTAACGTATCTGGAGTGATTTCTGCGGAAAGCTGCTTGATTTTTTCCAATAATGTGGACATAGGCATTGGGTTCATTTAGGCAAATCTACGAAATAGGACCTAATTCCGGGAATTCTTAACAAAAAAGCCACGCTATGCGCTTCATTTTCAGTCGATTATTTTTTAAATTGATGAGCAAATTAAACCGGTTTGTCTATGGCTCAGAAAGTATTGGTCTTGAATCAGGATTACAGTGCGTTGACGATTTGTTCGATGCCGAAGGCTTTTCTATTGGTCTATCTCAATAAGGCTGAATTAGTGGCGGAGTCGACCACGGCAAAATTGCATTCCGTTTCGAAAACGTTTCCCTATCCTTCGGTCATTCGTTTGCAACGTTACGTTTATTTTCCGTTCAAAGGGGTGATGTTAAATCGCCAAAATATCTTGAAGCGGGATAACCATACCTGTCAATATTGTGGTTCGAAAGATTTTTTGACCATGGATCATGTATTGCCCAAATCACGTCAGGGGCGCACTTCCTGGGATAATTTAGTGACTGCGTGCAAGTATTGTAATTCGAAGAAGGGGTATATGACACCGGAAGAAGCGGGAATGCTTTTAGCACGCCAGCCATTTAGGCCATCTTTTGTTATGTTTTTGCGAAATTTTTCTGGAATTTTGGATCAACAATGGGCCCCGTTTGTGGGTGCTAAACTGGAGACCACCACATGAGTTTTAAAATATCGTTTATCGGGGCAGGAAATGTCACCTGGCACATCGCAAAAGCCTTAGAAAATGCCGGAAATTCTGTTCAAGAGGTCTTCAGTCGAGAGCCCTCGAAGGCGAAAGACCTCGTTTCTTATTTATACAACGCGAAAGTCCACGAAGATTTAGATTTTTCTGAATCCGCCGCGACCGTCTTTTTTCTGTGTGTGCCAGAATCGGCTTACCCAGAGGTTTTAAAAGAATTATTATTGCCAAAATACGCGACACTTGTCCTTGTTTCAGGCACTTTTTCGCTAGCCGAAGCGAATATATTGTACGATCCAGCGCGGGAAAGCACGAACCAGATGGGAGTCTTTTTTCCCGTACAGCATTTGGAAGCGGGTCGTCGAATTAAATTGGATCAAATGCCCATTTGCCTAGAAGTGTTGGTAGAGGAGACGCAAATTACCCTAGTGGCGCTAGCCAAAGACATCACAGATGCGATGTATTTAGTGAATGGCGAGGAGCGGAAGAAGATTCACAAGGCGATGCTTTTAGCCGGTGTTTTAACTCAGAATCTGTGGTCTCACGCTCAAGAACTGTTACAATCGATTGAATTGGAACCTAGTTTATTACATGGCCTCGTGCAGCAGCATGTGCAAGCGTTCTTTACGGGCAATGCCCTTTCAAAGGAAATTTCTGATCCTCATTTACGGGAGGTGAATTTTCAAATCAACCAAATTTTGGAACGCAACCTTATTTAATCAAAGGTCGATCCATATTTTGAATGACGATGCTTTTCGCAAACCCAAGGACAATAATTTTGCCGGCTTCGGAAGGGTAAAAATAGTACAAACTATCTCCTTTGGTATTTTTCTGGATGGAGGGTGGGATGTCCTGCTTTTGGCCTAATGAATAATCCAAGGCATTCATTATCTCGCTCATCTTCGCATCTTTAAACGTTGGTTTCAGGTCGATGGGCGCTCCTACGCGAACCGAAATCTGTAAGGCCTTCGTCGCGCTATCCAAGGTGTTGATATTCTTCGCTTGAATTTCCTGGCCCCAAGTATCCACCTGATTGACTACATCTTGCGGTAAAACGCGCTTTACTTGTTTGGCTTTCATCTCTTTAACGACCGCGGCAGTATCTAAACGTTTTGTAAAATCGCAGGCAGACATGGAGAAAAGGGCAAAAAGAAGGATTCCGTATTTCATGGTTTTATCGGTTGTCCACAAAGGTATTCCAAACTAGCGCAAAGGGCAATGAATTTAATTACTATCTTTGCAACGATTTTTTTAACCCAACATGTTATGCTGGAGCAGCTAGAGGCCATCCGAGAACGATTTTTAGAAGTAGAACAACAAATTGCGATGCCAGAAGTGGTGTCCGACCTGAAGAAATTCAAGACCTTGAGTAAAGAATACAAGGATTTGCAGAAAATTGTAGACCAATATTTGGCCTACCAAAGCTTATTAGGCTCCATCGAGGAGGCGAAACAAGTGATCGCTACGGAGAAAGACGAAGATTTTCGCGACATGGCAAAGGCGGAATTAGAAGAATTAGTTCCTGCAGAAAAGGAAATGCAAGAGGTTTTAAAGGAGATGTTAATCCCCCGCGACCCGAACGATTCGAAGGACTGTATCCTGGAGGTTCGTGCCGGAGCAGGTGGGGACGAGGCATCGATTTTTGCTGGAGATATCTTCCGTATGTACCAACGTTATGCGGAGAAAATGGGTTGGACTTTCCAAATCATGGACTTCACAGACGGTACCGCAGGTGGTTACAAAGAGATTATCGCGTCCGTTCAGGGCGAAGATGTATATGCCAAAATGAAATTTGAATCCGGAGTTCACCGGGTACAACGCGTTCCGGCAACAGAATCCGCTGGGCGAATTCATACTTCAGCAGCTACAGTAGCAGTGATGCCTGAGGCTGATGAGGTCGATGTACAAATCAATATGAACGACATTCGCAAGGATACATTCTGTTCTTCTGGTGCAGGTGGTCAGTCTGTAAATACGACGTATTCTGCCGTACGTGTCACCCACATTCCATCCGGTTTAGTGGTGCAATGCCAGGATGAGCGTTCTCAAATCAAGAACTTTGACAAAGCGATGACGGTTCTCCGTTCCCGTTTATATGAAATTGAATTAGCCAAACGTAACGCCGAGATCGCCGGAAATCGTAAGTCGATGGTGGGTACTGGCGATCGTTCAGACAAAATTAGAACCTATAATTACCCTCAAGGCCGCGTAACGGATCACCGTATTGGCTTAACCGTTTATAATCTCCCTGTCGTGATGGATGGTGAGATTGCTGATTTTATTGAGCAGTTGAGGATAGCGGAGAATGCGGAGAGGTTGACTGAAGGGGCGGTTTAATTATGTTTGAAACGCAAAATGGCCTACGTCATATTTTGTCGTCTCAAACATAATTAAACCTCTAGATGGAATCGCCAAAATTCCTTTAAAACCTTTCTAAAGAGCTATGGATATTTTTGAGTATTTCAATACTCATAAAAAATGGGGACGTCTGTCCCCATTTTTTATTCCACCTCTATGCTCTATGCTCTCTTATCTCTACTCTTTTTTGTTATAATTTATTCCTGAATTCATCCCCGCAGGGGATTCCAACTTTGTGCTTTTTGCTTTTTTCTTTGTGCTTTGTTATAAAAAAGGCCACGGCCTTTTTTATAATGCTCGTTCTAACTTAAAGCTAAAACTCGTCCCTTTATCTAACTTCGAAAGGACGGTGATTTTGCTACCGTGAGCTTGGACGATATGTTTTACGATGGAGAGGCCCAGACCGGTTCCGCCGCTAAGTTTCGTGCGGCTTTTATCGACGCGATAAAAGCGTTCGAAGAGGCGAGGTAAGTGTTTTTCGGGGATACCGGGACCGTTGTCTTTTACGGTGATTAGGTAGGCTTTTTTGCGGTCTTCAATCGTGACTATCACTTTTCCGTCTTGTTTCCCGTATTTAATACCGTTGTCCACAAGATTTACGAGAACTTGCTGAATACGTTGCGCGTCTGCTTTGACGTCAATGGCGACATCCGCACAAATCAATTGCAAACTTGCGCCTCGTTTCTTGGCTTTACTTTCTAATTGATCAAAGATGTCTTCGATTAGGGGTCTGAGGTTGATGCGTTTCTTTTCGATTTTAATGGCACCGGTCTCAATTTTAGAAACGGTTAATAGATCTTGCACTAAAACATCGAGGCCGTCTAAACTTTTCGCGGCTTTTTCGAGGAATTTTTGGCGAATTTCTGGGCTTTCATCCGGGTTGTCCAGCAGTGTGTGGACAAAGCCTTGTGCGGCGAAAATGGGTGTTTTTAGTTCGTGGGACACGTCGGCGAGGAATTCTTGGCGGTAAACTGCGGCCTTTTTTAACTCCTTTACTTCGTCCTCAGTAGTGGAAACGTAGGCGGTTAACTCTTTCTTTAAGAGCTCGATGGGGTTCTCTTTTTGGACTAATTGCTTACGCGAAATTAAGGGAAAGTTCTTCTTTTTGATCTGCTTAATTTGGTCATATAACTCATTGACCTCCTTGAAAACGAGGTTGTCTAAGGCAAAAAAGATCAAGATGGATCCAAAAATCAACACACTAATAAAGGCGACGAAAAGCGTAGCAGAATCAGAGTGCGGAAGGAATGAAATAAAGGCCGTTGCCACTCCAGCGATGACAAAGGCTAATAAGACAGAAAGGTAGCGAGGACTTAGCATGCTTGAAATTACGGATAATTTTTAAATTGTTGTACCTTTGTGCTTTGATAAGATCGCATGGAATTAAATTTATTGACTGCCATTTCTCCGGTTGATGGTCGTTACCGCAAACAAACCGCCGCACTCGCTCCTTATTTTTCTGAATTTGGATTGATTCAATACCGTGTGCGAGTTGAAATTGAATACTTTATTGCGTTATGCGAGATTCCATTGGCTCCCTTAAAAGGATTCCCAAAGGATCATTATGCGGCATTGCGTGCGATGTACACGAACTTTACGGAGGCGGATGCGACTTGGATCAAGGACACCGAAAAGGTGACAAACCATGACGTGAAGGCGGTAGAGTATTTTATCAAAGACCGGATGTTAGCCCTGCCTGGCGATATGAGCCCCTTTGTGGAGTTCATTCACTTTGGCCTAACGTCACAAGATATTAACAATACAGCGATTCCATTATCGATTGCTGAAGCTCATCGCGAGGTAATTTTGCCTGCTTACCAAGCAGTAGTAGCCACTTTAGATGCCTATGCAACCGAGTGGAAAGAGATTCCTTTATTAGCCCATACCCACGGACAACCGGCTTCTCCCACGCGTTTAGGAAAGGAAATCAAGGTATTTGTGGAGCGTTTGAATCGTCAATTAGACTTGTTAGCGCAAGTGCCCTTTACCGGAAAATTTGGTGGAGCAACGGGTAATTTCAATGCGCACCAAGTGTCATTCCCAGAAATTAATTGGCCACAATTTGCAGCGAAATTGCACGCCGATTTAGGTATTAAGCGTAGCCAATACACTACTCAAATCGAGCATTACGATAATTTAGCAGCCTATTTCGATGGCTTAAAGCGTTTAGATACGATCTTGATTGACTTGTCGAGAGATATTTGGCAATACATCTCGATGGGGTATTTTAAGCAAAAAATTAAGGCAGGAGAAATTGGTTCTTCGGCGATGCCTCACAAGGTCAATCCGATTGACTTTGAAAACGCGGAGGGAAATTTAGCGATGGCGAATGCTTTCTTTGAATTCTTATCAGCGAAGCTTCCGATCTCGCGTTTACAACGTGATTTGACGGATTCGACGGTATTGCGTAACGTGGGAACGCCTTTGGCGCACGTCGTGATCTCTTTGAATTCCTTGCAACGCGGTTTAGGTAAATTAGAATTGAACAATAGCAAAATTCAACAGGATTTAGAAGATAACTGGGTGGTCATTGCGGAAGCAATCCAAACGGTATTGCGTCGCGAAGCTTTCCCTAAGCCTTACGAGGCATTGAAAGATTTGACACGCCACCACGGAAAGATTGATCAGGCTGTTTTCCACGCATTCATTGACGGCTTAGCCATTTCAGATGCGATCAAGGCAGAATTGAAATTAATCTCGCCGTTTAATTTTGTAGGCCGCGACGAAAACTAAAAAGAAAAACCCCGACTAGCGACTAGTGACTCCCGACTCCCCACTGCCTATGAACCGCCTCATGCACCTCGCCCTCGTGGTAGCCGATTATGACGAAGCCATCGCTTGGTACACTCAGAAATTAGGTTTCACTCTAATCGAGGACACCGTTTTGAGTGAGGTGAAGCGTTGGGTATTAGTACAGCCGTCTGGCGAAGGTTCTTGTCAATTATTGTTAGCGAAAGCGGCGACGGACGAACAAAAATCGAGAGTAGGAAATCAGACTGGAGGACGCGTATTTCTGTTCTTGCACACGGATGATTTTGAAAAGGATCACGCGAATTTGATCGCGCAGGGCATTACGATTGTACGCGGTCCAAGCGAGGAAGAATATGGTAAAGTGCTCGTATTCGCCGATTTATATGGAAATTTGTGGGATTTGATCGGTTAAAATTTTGATTTTACTGATTTCCCTCTACATTTGTATCAAATAACAACACAATGACAAAAGCAACATACAACAAAAACTGGTGGCAAGGATAACAATCCCTGAACAGTTTCGCTGTGTGTACATGATATGTTTACTAAAGGCTTGCTGTTCGACAGTAAGCCTTTTTTATTAATTTTGCCCTTTGAAACATGTCTAGCATAAACATACGAACTTCACGGAAAACACTTTTGGCTGATACACTGACGCCAATCGGAATCTTTTTGAAGATTCGCAAAAACTATAAGAACTCTGTCATCTTAGAATCGGCAGATTACCACGGCAAGGAGCATGGCTTTTCGCACATTGCTTTTGATCCAGTGGCGCGCTTTGAGTTGACGGGTTCGAAAGTCACCCAAACTTTTCCAGACGGAACGCAAGAGAGCTTTACCTTAGCGAATCGCCACGATGCGGTAGCAGCTTTGAAGAGCTTTGCGGATCTCTTTGATTTTAAGAAGGAAAAGGGAGATTCGCCCATGGCGAACGGGCTTTTTGGCCATATCTCCTATGATGCGGTGACCTATTTCGAGGATATCGATATTCAGGCCAAAAATCCAGAATCAGAAATCCCGTCTATTCGGTATTATGTGTACCGTTACGTGGTGGCGGTGAATCATTTTAACAACCAAATGAGCCTCTACGCGCACAGCTACGATGGTTCTGAGCCTTCCTTTGATACGATTACCTACCTATTAGACATGCCGCATTATGCGACAGCATCCTTCGCTCGTCAAGGGGAAGAGGTCAGTAATTTAACGGAAGACCAAACGGCTGAAATCGTCAATACCTGCATCAAACACTGTTTGCGCGGGGACGTTTTCCAAATCGTACCTTCCAGACGTTTTGCACAAAAATTCCAAGGTGATGATTTCCAAGTCTACCGTGCACTTCGCTCGGTGAATCCATCGCCTTATTTGTTCTATTTTGATTACGAGGAATACCGGATTTTTGGAGCTTCTCCCGAGAAGCAGATTAAAATCGATGGGTCGGTCGCGGAGATTCATCCGATTGCAGGAACATTTAGACGTTCAGGCGATGATGCACGCGACGCGGAATTAGCCCAGGCTTTGATCGCGGATCCAAAGGAATCGGCAGAACACGTGATGTTAGTGGATTTAGCCAGAAACGATTTAAGCCGTTCGGCAGACAATGTAAAAGTAGAGACATTCAAGGAGGTACAATTCTTCTCGCACGTGATTCACTTGGTTTCTAAAGTGACTGGGCATTTGCAAAAGGGTGTGAATCCATTACAAATGGTGGCGGATACGTTTCCCGCCGGTACTTTAAGTGGTGCACCGAAGCACAATGCGATGACGATTATTAACCGTTTGGAGCCCACAAATCGGGCTATCTATGGAGGGGCGATCGGTTTTATGGATTTCGAAGGGAATTTCAATCACGCCATCGCGATCCGTACGTTTTTGAGTAAAGGAGATACCTTATTTTTCCAAGCGGGCATGGGCGTAGTCGCGAAGTCCGTGGTGGAAAGTGAGATGCAGGAAATACACAACAAATTGGCAGCCTTGCGCAGAGCGTTAGAGGTGGCAGAAAACTTAGCTTAGGATATGAAAGTATTAGTGATAGATAATTACGATTCCTTTGTGTACAATTTGGTCTACCTATTGAAGGAATTAGGCGCAGAGGTGGACGTTTTTCGCAATGATAAAATTTCCCTGGAGGAAGTGGGTAAATACGATCAAATCTTGTTGTCGCCGGGTCCAGGGATTCCGTCCGAGGCAGGGATTATGATGGATTTATTGAAGGAATATAAGTCGACCAAAAAAATTCTAGGTGTCTGCCTAGGTCATCAGGCGATTGCGGAGGCTTTTGGCTCTCAATTAAGCAATATGGGTGAGGTATTACATGGCGTGACCACGGAATGTGTGGTGACGGACCCGACAGAACGCTTGTTCCTAGATATCCCTTCCCGTTTCGAAGTATGCCGCTACCATTCGTGGACGGTCGTTCCTTCGACGATGCCGAGTGACTTAACGATTACGGCGCAAGATGACAAAGGTTTTGTGTTAGCGGAGGCGCATTCGAGATACGATGTGCGCGGGGTGCAATTCCACCCGGAGGCGTTTTTAACGCAACATGGATTGCAAATGATTAAAAATTGGATGAAATAAGCAATGAAAAATATATTAAACAGAAGGGCTGCGGGAGAAGCATTATCAGAGAATGAAGCGAGAGAGATTTTGCTGCGCATAGGGCAAGGAGAAGTGAATCCAAGTCAAATTACCGCATTTTTATCCTCTTATTGGTTCAATTCGATTCAAGTGGATGAGTTGAAAGGATTTGTTTCAGCGATGATGGAATTAGCCATCACGGTGGATCTTTCGGAATTTGATGCCATGGATGTGTGCGGAACGGGTGGTGATGGAAAAGATACCTTTAACATTTCGACGACGTCCTCTTTCATTATCGTGGGTGCCGGCCAAAAAATCGCTAAGCACGGTAATCACGGCGTTTCTTCTTCGGTAGGATCGTCGACGGTATTGGAGTTTTTGGGGTTGAAATTCAATAATGACCCGAAGATCTTGAAACGCAAGATGGAAACCGCGGGAATGTGCTTTTTGCACGCGCCACTTTTCCACCCAGCGATGCGCTTCGTGGGCCCTATACGCAAGGAATTAGGGATGAAGACCTTCTTTAATTTATTAGGGCCTTTATTGAATCCTGCCAAAGTCAATAAACAAATCTCTGGCGTCTATTCGCCTGAAGCGTTCGCCTTATATGAAGGATTTTTTGCCGGTTCAGGCAAGCAATACGGCATCGTTTATGCGGAAGATGGCTATGATGAAATTTCGTTGACATCAGCATTTCGTTTAACCACTCCTGATGGAGCTTCGATTTACAATCCGGGAGATATTGGCTGCGAAGTGGTGGCACAATCCGAATTGTTTGGTGGTTCTACGGCGGAGGCCTCTGCGAATATGTTGTACAAAATATTGCAACGCGAAGGTACGCCCGCACAAACGCAAGCGGTTTTAGCGAATGCGGGAGCTGGTTTGTTTGTCGCAGGTAAAGCGGGCAGCCTAATGGAAGGCTATGCTTTAGCGAAAGAATCCCTAGAAAGTGGTCGGGCTTTCCAGGCTTTCAAGAAATTTATAATGGATTAAGATGAGCATATTAGACCAAATCATAGCTACCAAAAGACAGGAAGTCGCCGCTTGCAAAGCGCACACTACGACCGCTCAGCTCGAAAAACAGGGTTTTTTCGCGCGCGCTTGTCATTCCTTGTCGATGTCTTTAGTTCAGCCAGCTTCCACGGGAGTCATTGCTGAATTCAAGCGCAAATCCCCGTCTAAAGGGATTATTAACGACCGCATGGGCGTGGATGTGGTGACAAAAGGCTATGTGGAGGCAGGTGCGGCCTGTTTATCGGTGTTGACGGATGAATCCTACTTTGGAGGAACCTATGCTGATTTCGATTTAGCGCGTCGCACGAACCCGAATACGCCCATTTTGCGCAAAGATTTTATGATCGAGGAATACCAAATCATCGAAGCAAAGTCCATGGGCGCTGACGTGGTGCTCTTAATCGCAGCGGCTTTAAGTTCAGCTGAAATCAAAACATTAGGAACCCTAGCGCGTTCATTAGGTATGGAAACCTTACTCGAGGTGCACGATCAAGAAGAATTGGATCGTTCGCTAGGAGATTATATTTCCGTGGTAGGAGTGAATAACCGGAATTTGAAGAATTTCTCGGAGCAAAATGTGGAGGCCTCTAAGGTTTTGGCATCCAAAATACCATCTCAATTCGTCAAGGTTTCGGAAAGTTGTATTTCAGGACCAGAGATCATTACGGAATTAAAGACCTACGGTTACCGAGGTTTCTTGATAGGCGAAAGCTTTATGAAAACCGAAAACCCAGGAAAAGCCTTGAGCGAATTTATTAACTAGGTATGAAGTGGAAAGTATGTGGCATGCGGGAACCAGAAAATATCCAAGAAGTAGCGGCTTTAGGGCCAGACTTTATGGGTTTTATTTGGGCACCTAAATCGCCACGCTACGTAGGTCAAGATTTTGTCATTCCGGCTTTGCCTACTAAAACGAAGGCGGTGGGGGTGTTTGTGAACGAAACGACTGACAACATTATCGCATTGTCTAAAAATGCTGGATTCTCGGTCGTGCAATTGCATGGAGAAGAGGGTCAAAAAGAAATAGAAGCCTTGCAAGCCGCCGGATTACAGGTCATCAAGGCGATTAGTGTAGGCTCACCGAAAGATCTCGATCTGACAGACAAGCCCGATTTTTATTTGTTTGATACGAAAAAAGGGGCTCAGGTAGGTGGAACGGGAGAGCATTTTGATTGGTCACTTTTAACGCAGTATAAATTGGATATCCCCTATATTTTAGCAGGCGGATTGCAGGCTGGGGATGTGGAAAAGGTGAAGGATTTTCCGGGCTTATATGCTTTGGACTTTAATAGTAAACTCGAAATACGTCCCGGATTCAAGGATGTCGAGCAAGTGAAAGAACTAGTAAAACAGCTATAAATATGTCATTTAATGTAGATGAGCGTGGGTATTACGGGAATTTTGGCGGGGCTTTTATTCCGGAAATGTTATACCCAAATGTCGAGGAATTACGTTCCCGCTATTTAGACATTATCGCGGAACCCTCTTTTCAGGAAGAATTCCACGCCTTATTAAAAGATTACGTGGGTCGTCCTACGCCGCTTTTCAAGGCAGAGCGTTTGTCTGCGAAATACAACACGAATATCTATTTAAAGCGCGAAGATTTGTGTCACACGGGGGCACACAAGATTAATAATACGATCGGCCAAATCCTCGTAGCGAAACGCCTAGGCAAATCAAAAATCGTAGCAGAAACAGGCGCTGGACAACACGGCGTGGCTACAGCCACGGTTTGTGCCTTGATGGGCATGGAATGTATCGTGTACATGGGCGCCATCGACATCGAAAGACAAGCTCCTAACGTAGCGCGTATGCGGATGTTAGGTGCGCAAGTAGTGCCAGCGAAATCGGGTTCTCAAACCTTGAAAGATGCCACGAATGAGGCGATGCGTCACTGGATTAATCACCCGGTAGATACCCATTATATCATTGGTTCTGTCGTAGGACCACATCCTTACCCGGACATGGTCGCTCGTTTTCAGGCGGTTATTTCTGAGGAAATTCGTTTTCAATTACAAGAGAAAGAAGGCCGCGATTACCCAGACTACGTAATAGCGTGTGTGGGTGGTGGATCGAATGCAGCAGGCGCTTTTTACCATTTCTTAGATGAGCCACGTACGGCTTTGATCGCGGCGGAGGCGGCAGGTCTCGGGGTTAATTCAGGTCATTCAGCTGCTACGACTTTCTTAGGAAAGCCGGGCGTCTTACACGGAAGCAAGAGTTTATCGATGCAAACGGAAGATGGCCAGGTGATCGAACCTTATTCGATCTCTGCTGGCTTAGATTACCCTGGAATTGGGCCCATGCACGCGCATTTGTTCGAATCTGGCCGTGCGACATTCTTTGGAGTGACGGATGAGGAGGCGCTAGTGGCTGCCGTGGAATGCTCCCAGTTAGAAGGTATTATTCCGGCATTAGAGACGGCACACGCTTTGGCCGTATTCGAAAGACTGCAAGCTAAGCCGAATGAAATCGTGGTTGTTAATGTATCCGGAAGAGGGGACAAAGATTTAGCGACCTACCAAAACCGTTTAAAATTGAATGACTAAGATGAACAGAATTTCAGCCCTTTTTGCTACAGCGACTGAACCCATTTTGAATGTGTATACGACGGCTGGTTTTCCTCGTTTGGAGGATACGATGACGGTTTTGAACGCGCTGCAAGCGGGTGGCGTCGATATTATCGAGGTGGGAATGCCTTATTCTGATCCTGTGGCAGATGGTGAAACGATCCAGCTATCGAATCAAGCCGCTTTAGAACAGGGGATGAGCGTGGCACATCTTTTCGAGCAATTGAAGGATATGCGTAAAAGCATTACGGTTCCTGTTCTTTTGATGGGTTATATCAATCCCGTTTTGCAATATGGCGTGGAGGCTTTCTGCGCGAAATGTGCGGAAGTAGGCGTGGATGGATTGATTTTGCCAGATCTACCAATGGTGGAATACGAGGCGTCTTACCGCGAAATTTTTGAGAAATACGGCTTATACAATATCTTATTAATCACCCCACAGACTAACGATGAGCGCATTCGCCACATCGATTCAGTTTCAAAAGGCTTTATCTATATGGTCTCTTCTGCGAGCACGACGGGAGCAAAAACGGGTATATCATCAGATCAAGAGCTTTATTTTGAACGGATTGCTGCGATGAATTTACAGAATCCACGTCTGATTGGTTTTGGAATTTCGGACCACGAGAGCTTTGTGAAAGCATCTAAGAACGCGTCTGGGGCTATTATTGGTAGTGCGTTTGTGAAGATGATTGCGCAGGCGAAAGACCTTAGAACAGAGATTGTTGCCTTTGTGCAGTCGATTAAAGGTAAAAACTAGGCAAATGTTTTTGGAAAGAAATATTTTTCCTATCTTTGCAACCCCAATCAGACGATCTTATGCACAAGTGGGCCGCTAAGCGCTGATTATCATCAAATAAAAATTAGTTCAGATGAGCGATTTAATTAAATTCGTAGAGCAAGAAAACGCAGCACGTAGAGGAGAACACCCTGAATTCGCTGCAGGAGACACGGTTAACGTACACGTGAAAATTCGTGAAGGTAACAAGGAGCGTATCCAGGTTTTCCAAGGTTTAGTTATCCAACGTAAAAATTCTGGTGCTGGTGAGTCTTTCACAGTTCGTAAGATCTCTAACGGTATCGGTGTTGAGCGTATTTTCCCAATCTTGTCACCCAACATCGACAAAATTGAAGTATTACGTCGTGGTAAAGTACGTCGTGCACGTTTATACTACATGCGTGGTAAGCAAGGAAAAGCGGCTCGTGTTAAAGAGAAGAAAAAATAGGAGAAGAAAAAATAGGAGAAGAAAAAATAGGTTTGAAATTTTTTATATAAAAGAGAGCTGTTCAGAAATGAGCAGCTTTTTTTATGGCCACATGTCAGTAATCTCAGTTAGAATTTTACTTTTGTAGGTAAATAAACCTATTGAAATGAAAACTAATGCTTCGAATCGCCGCGAATTCTTGCACAATGCAAGTATGCTAGGCGGTATGGCCTTTTTGCCTAGTTCGTTAAAAGACGCCACCAAGACTTTTGCACCTGTAACCCCTGAACGCGTCATTGCGCCGCGTTTAAAATTTGGGGTGGTGGGAATTAACCATGGACATATCTATTCCATGGCGAACTCCATCATTCGGGGCGGCGGGGAGTTTGTCTCTTACTATGCGAAGGAACCCGATTTAATCAAAGATTTCGCGAAGCGTTACCCGCAAGCTAAACTGGTGAAAAGCGAAGCAGAAGTCCTAGAGGATCCTTCTATCAAATTAGTGCTCAGCTCTATTACCCCTAATGAACGCGCTCCTTTAGGAATACGTGTGATGCAGCATGGGAAAGATTATATGGTGGATAAGCCAGGAATCATTAGTTTGGAGCAATTAGCGGAGGTTCGTAAGGTCCAACAAGAAACGAAGCGAATCTATTCGATTTCATTCAGTGAGCGTTTTGAAAACAAAGCAACCGAACTTGCGAGCCAATTAGTGGCCTCTGGAAAAATTGGAAAAGTGATGCAAACCTTGGGAACAGGACCTCACAGAATGAGCGTCAACTCGCGTCCTGACTGGTTTTTTGATACGAAATATTACGGAGGTATTATCACGGATATTGCTTCCCATCAGGTAGATCAATTCTTACATTTTACGGGTTCGACGCAAGGAGAAGTAGTTGCTTCCCAAATCGCCAATCACCACCACCCTCAATATCCTAAATTCCAAGATTTTGGAGATTTGATGCTTCGAAGCAATAAAGGCTCTGGCTATATCCGCGTAGACTGGTTTACGCCTGACGGGTTGAATACCTGGGGAGACGGTAGACTGACCATTCTAGGAACGGATGGCTATATGGAAGTACGGAAAAATACAGACATAGCCTCTCCACATGGAACAGGAAGTCATTTGTATGTGGTGACGAATAAAGAAACGGTATATATTGATTGCAAGGATGTCAACCTGCCACACGGGGAATTACTCGTAAATGATGTATTGAATAGAACAGAGAAGGCGATGACTCAAGCGCATTGTTTCTTGTCTACGGAATTAGCCTTAATTGCTCAAAAAAATGCAACTAACATATCGATCAAAGCATGAAACGGAGAAAATTCATCAATAACCTAGCACTAGGTGCCGTGGGTACATTCGGCTTCCCTACCATCGTTCCAGCAAACGTGTTAGGAGGAAAGGATGCACCTAGCAATAAAATCAACATCGCCCAAATCGGCTGCGGACGCATCGCGCGCACCCACGATTTGCCCGGCACTTGGAAGCACGACAAGGCGCGTATCATGGCGGTTTGTGATTTAGATCGCCACCGTACCGAGGAGACGAAGCAATTAGTCGAGGAATACTACACGAAGAAAACGGGCCAATCGAACTATATCGATGTGAAGATGTACGATGATTACCGGGAGATGCTTTTAAATAAGGATATTGATGCGGTGATGATTAGTACGCCGGATTTTTGGCATGCACAACCAGCCATGGAAGCGGCTCTAGCGGGGAAAGATATTTACTTACAAAAACCCACTTCCTTGACGATCCACGAAGGCCGTCAACTGGCAAATGTGATCAAGAAAACGGGTCGCATTCTGCAAGTAGGAACGCAACAGCGTTCTACTTCTCAGTTTAGAATCGCCGCCGAATTAGTGCGCAACGGCCGTATCGGTAAATTACATACCGTTAAAATAGGTTTACCTGGTGATCCATCTGGACCTCCGGCGCCAGCGATGCCAGTACCGAAAGGGTTCAATTTTGATATGTGGTTAGGTTCTACGCCTGAAATGGTATACACAGAGATCGCCGTTCATCCTCAAAAGGGATACGATCGACCGGGTTGGTTGCGTATGGAGCAATTTGGCGCTGGTATGATTACCGGTTGGGGACAGCACCATTATGATTCTGCAGCTTGGGGAATGGATACGGAATACATAGGCCCCATATCGGTAGAGGCGGTGGCTGAGTTCCCCAAGTCAGGATTATGGAATGTGCACGGAGATTTTATGTCCAAAGCAGAATATGCAAACGGCATCACTATGTACACTTCTGGAGGCTACCAAAATGGTATTCGCTACGAAGGGTCAGAGGGATGGATTTTTGTGTCACGAGGCGACTATGCAGCGACACCTAGTGATCCAACGGCGAAAGTGCGTTCGAAAGCCTTAGATGCATCTGATCCGAAGATTTTGCAATCAGTAATCGGAGAGAAAGAAACACACTTGTATCATTCGGAAGATCAACACGGAAACTGGCTAGATTGTATCGAGTCACGCAAAGAGCCAATTTCTCCAATCGAGATAGGTCACCGCGCTTGTACGGTTTGTTTGATCACGCATGTGGCAATGAAAATTCCACGAAAATTACAATGGGATCCTACGCAGGAACACTTTGTGAATGATGCAGAAGCCAATACCTGGTTACGTAGAGCACAACGGGCACCATACGGGACGGATCGGATTAAGTTTTAGATTTTTTCGACCTTTCTAACGTTCTTGTTGATGGTGTCGGATTCTACGACGCCATCACGTAAACGAATGATGCGGTGGGCATACTGGGCAATATCGTCTTCGTGGGTAACCATGACGATGGTATTGCCTTTTTTGTGCAATTGATCGAAGAGATCCATGATCTCATACGAGGTTTTGGTATCTAAGTTACCAGTAGGTTCATCGGCTAATAGGATCGAAGGATCGTTCACTAGGGCACGAGCCACGGCTACACGCTGTCTTTGGCCCCCTGAAAGCTCGTTCGGCTTATGCAAGGCGCGGTTGTCTAGACCCACCCCTTTTAAGGTATTCATGGCAATCTCTGTGCGTTCTTTCTTCGTATAACCTGCATAAATTAAGGGCAAGGCTACGTTTTCGAGTGCTGATTGGCGGGGAAGGAGGTTAAAGGTTTGGAAAACAAAACCAATTTCCTTGTTTCTAACGGCCGCTAATTCATTTTCAGACATCTCAGATACATCTTGTCCATTCAAGATATATTTGCCCGTAGTAGGCGTATCTAAGCAGCCCACGATGTTCATTAGGGTTGATTTACCAGAGCCTGATGGACCCATGAAAGCGACATATTCTCCCTTGTTAACGGAGATGGTAACGTCTTTTAAGGCGTCAATCACTTCTTCGCCCATCACGTATCGTTTAGAAATAGACTGGGTCTCGATAATTTTAGTCATAGCAATCAAATTAATGAACTCAAAAATACACCCATTCTAGGAAACAATTCTTCTTTTTAGACAAAAGATAACGGGAGAGGATGAATTGAGCGTGGGAAGGATGAGAGGTTTTGGCATAAAAAAAGCCCGAACAATTCGCTCGGGCTTTTCTCTATCTTCAAAGAATCTTACAATCCTTTTGCTTTCTTAACTACTTCGTCAGCGATGTTTTGCGGAACGAATTCGTAGTGAGAGAACGTTAACGATGCTGTTGCACGTCCTGAAGACATCGTACGTAAATCTGTTACGTAACCGAATAATTCAGAAAGAGGCACATCAGCCTTCAAGATAACAGCTCCTTGACGAGAATCCATACCTTTCATGATACCACGACGACGGTTTAAGTCACCTGTGATAGGTCCAGTATATTCGTCTGGAGTAACTACGTCTACAGCCATGATAGGCTCCATTAACTTAGCACCCGCTTGTTTTGCTGATTCTTTGTAACCCATACGAGCTGCTAATTCAAATGATAATGAATCTGAATCGACATCATGGTATGAACCGTGGAATAAACGTACTTTCATTGAATCCATTGGGTATCCAGCCAAAGCACCATTTTTCATTGCTTCTTCGAAACCTTTTTGAACGGCAGGGATAAATTCACGAGGAATTACACCACCCACGATATTGTTAACGAATTCTAAACCTGGTTTGTCATCTTCTCTTGGTCCGATTTCAAATACGATATCAGCAAACTTACCACGACCACCTGATTGTTTCTTGTAAACTTCACGGTGTTCAGTTGTCTTCGTTAAAGACTCTTTGTAAGCTACTTGAGGAGCACCTTGATTTACTTCTACCTTGAACTCACGACGCATACGGTCGATGATGATTTCTAAGTGAAGCTCACCCATACCCTTGATGATCGTTTGACCAGTCTCTTCGTTAGATTCTACTTGTAGCGTTGGGTCTTCTTCGATCAATTTAGTGATCGCTTTAGAGAAGTTATCTGCATCAGCCGTTTTCTTAGGCTCGATAGCGTATCCGATAACTGGCTCTGGGAAATCCATCGCTTCTAAAATGATTGGGTGTTTCTCATCAGAAAGAGTATCTCCTGTCTTGATGTCTTTGAAACCTACTACCGCACCGATATCACCAGCACCTAAACGCTCGATCGCATTTTGCTTGTTCGCGTGCATTTGGAAGATACGAGAGATACGCTCCTTATTTCCTGAACGGTTGTTCAATACATAAGAACCTGAATCTAATCCACCTGAATACGCACGGATGAAGCATAAACGACCTACGTAAGGATCTGTTGCAATTTTGAAGGCCAAAGCCGCGAAAGGCTCAGACTCGCTTGGCTTGCGCATGATCTCTTCGCCCGTATCTGGGTGAGTACCTTTTACGCCTTCTTTGTCCATTGGAGATGGTAAGATAGCCATTACATAATCCAACATGGTTTGAACACCTTTGTTTTTGAAAGATGAACCACAAAGCATTGGAACAATTTTCATAGAGATCGTCGCTGCACGTAAAGCGGCTAAGATTTCATCTTCTGTGATTGATGTAGGATCTTCGAAGTATTTCTCCATCAAAGTCTCGTCAAACTCAGCTACTGCTTCTAATAATTTCTCACGGTATTCAGTCGCCTCTTCTAACATATCATCTGGGATAGGTACCTCAGTGAATGTCATTCCTTTATCCGCCTCGTTCCATTTAATACCACGGAAGTTAACTAAGTCAACTACCCCTTCGAAACCTTCTTCAGCTCCGATAGGCAATTGCAATGGCACTGCGTAGCTACCTAACATTTCTTTCACTTGCTTGCACACGTTTAAGAAATCAGCGCCTGAACGGTCCATTTTGTTTACGAAACCGATACGTGCTACGTTGTAGTTATCTGCTAAGCGCCAGTTTGTTTCTGATTGAGGCTCAACACCATCTACTGCAGAGAATAAAAATACTAGACCATCTAATACACGTAATGAACGGTTTACCTCTACTGTAAAGTCAACGTGACCTGGAGTATCGATAATGTTGATGTGGTAATCTTGATCGCGGTATTTCCAACCTACTGTTGTTGCAGCAGAAGTGATCGTGATACCACGCTCTTGCTCTTGCTCCATCCAGTCCATTGTTGCCGCACCATCGTGTACCTCACCAATTTTGTGGGAAACCCCTGCATAATACAGGATACGTTCCGTAGTGGTGGTTTTACCCGCATCAATGTGCGCAGCAATACCGATGTTTCTAGTGAATTTTAAATCGCGTGCCATTTTAAAAGGTTAATTATGAAATGATTTTTTTAATCCGTTTGTGAATCGTTTGTTAATTATCAAGTACTTGGACAACATTCTCGTTCGAGTACTTGTTTAGGGGTGCAAAATTACTGAAACTTAGTTAAATACAAAAGTTTTTTCAAAATGATTAACGCCTTTTTACAATTACTTTATCCCAAATGTTGTTTTGCTTGCGATCAGGTGCTTATTCGGTCTGAAAATTGGATTTGCACACGGTGTCGATTCGAACTGCCTAGCCCCGGATTATTCCTAGAACAGCCTAATTGGATCTCTCACAAGCTCGACGGGTTGATTGAGTATGATCGCGTGCACGCCTATTATGTGTTTTCGGAGGGCGGGAAGGTCCAACATTTGTTACACCAGATAAAGTACAAAGGGCAGGAAAGATTAGGCGAATATTTGGGGAGTTGTGTGGGGCGGTCATTTTCGGTTAAAGAGTATGATTTGCTCATCCCAATGCCTTTGCATCCTTCTCGGCTAAAAGAACGAGGCTATAATCAAGCTGCTTGTGTGGCGAAGGGGATCGCGCGCGCTTCCGGGATTCCCATGTCTGAAACACATTTACTAAGGACGAAACAGGTTGCTTCGTTGATCGGGTTGAATCGCGCGGAACGCTATAAAACCTTAGAGGAAGTATTTGAAGTGTTGCTACCGGGCGAACTGGACGGCTTGCGCATATTGCTAGTGGACGATACGCTGACAACAGGCGCCACATTTTTAGCGGCAGGTGCTAAAATAAAAGCAGCCAGCACGGGGAAATTGTCTTTCCTGGCGCTGGCTGCTTTAAAATGAGTTGTTAACCTATCGCTTCGTTGGTTTTCCTGGAGCGAACATCGCGCAACGGAAACCGATCGTAGAAGAGGATTCGTTTTTATCTAAATAACGACGCGTACCTGGAGATAACCAATAAGGTCCATCTGCCCAAGAGCCACCTTTGTAGACTTTGGCATTATCATTAATTAAGGAATTACCCTTATCGTATAATTTCGCTGGATCTTGCGCTTCACTACGACGCGCAGGGTTTAAATCATTTGCGTCGTCTAGAGTCAAGGGACGGTAGGTGTCCATCGTCCATTCGTTCACATTTCCGGCCATGTTATACAGGCCGAAATCATTCGCAGGATACGAGTAAACCTCCGCAGTAATCATAGCGCCGTCATTTGAACGACCTGCTAGACCCGAATAATCTCCGCGACCACGTTTGTAATTCGCTAACATCTGACCACGTGTTCTACCGAAAGGCTGGCGCATCGAAGGGCCATCCCAAGGGTAAATACGTTGATTTTCTTGATTTTCATCCTCCTGCTGCGTACCGATCATCGCTTTTGCCGCATATTCCCATTCTGCTTCTGTAGGCAGACGGTATTCTGGTAAGATCAAACCCGATTCCATATTGGCGATCGGATTCTTGCGATTTCTTGGTTTTCCTTTCGGGAATGCCACATTTTTATTGACAACAGCTGTTCTCCAAGCAGAATAATCATTCGCTTGTTTCCAGGTTACCCCTACCACTGGGTACATACGGAAACCCGGATGGCGGAAATAATGCGTTACATACGGATCATTGAAAGCTAATTCGTCTAACCAAACCGTTGTATCAGGCAAGGCTGCAGTATATGCATTGAGGGTAGAATCACGCTTGATAGCGTCTAAATACTCTAAATAGTGCAAGTTGGAGATTTCCGTTTCATCCATATAGAAGGATTGAATCGTAACGGTACGCTGACGGTTGTCGTTGCGCTTCATCACATCTTCCTCGCCGCCACCTAGGGTTACGCGACCTCCTTCAATGAAGACCAAATTAGGCCCTACGATAGGTCCTTTATAGGATTTGTTGACTTGGAATCCGCCTTTTTTGTTGTTGTAGGCCAAACCCGTTACAGTGGATTTCTTACCCACTTTAAGGCTGTTTGGATTACCGTTCTTTAGTCCACTAGGGCAAGAAGTGAGTAAAAACACACAGCTAAGCACTCCTAGGATTAATCTTAATTTAGTACTCATTTATATTCCTTTAATATAGAATCAATTAACAAAGGTATTAATTACCCTAAAATATCCACTAAAATAGTATTTAATTCTTGAATACTACTCACCTTGTCGATTTGGAGAATCATTTTTCCTGCTTTTTCTCTTAATTGGCATTGTCCCTTTTTGTTATTAACGAAGGAAATAACCTTGACAATGAGGTTTTGGTCGAGTGGTCGAGCAGACTCCGATGAAACGAAATGGAACTTCAGGTTATTGTTTTTCAAGAGGATTTTTTCAATTCCCAAAACTTGAGCCTTCCAACGACACTTCACTAGTTCAATCATATCCTGAACTTCGTTTGGTAAATCACCAAAACGGTCTTTGATTTCCTTCATAAAGACTGCTAGCGTTTCTTCGTCTTCAATTTCGTCTAGACGTGTGTAGAGGGCGAGACGTTCGGAAATGCTTTGGACATATTCCTCTGGAATTAAAACGCGCAGATCGGTTTCGATCGTGCAATCCACTTTGAGCATTTCTGCCACCTGTTCTAAATCGACTTCGAACAGTTTTCTGAACTCATTTTCCTTCAATTCCTGCACCGCCTCATCCAGAATTTTATGGTACATATCGTAGCCCAAATCATTGATAAAGCCACTTTGCTCCGCACCTAATAGGTTTCCCGCACCACGGATATCCAAATCGCGCATCGCCACTTTGATTCCATCGCCCAGATCCGAGAACTCCTCCAAGGCGCTTAAACGCTTGCGCGCATCGCTGGTTAAATTCGCTAAAGATGGCGTTGCTAAGTAGCAATAGGCCTTTTTGTTGGATCTGCCTACGCGACCCCGCATTTGGTGGAGGTCTGAAAGACCAAAGTTATTCGCATTTAAAATGAAGATCGTATTCGCATTCGGAATGTCCAGTCCAGATTCGATGATGTTCGTTGCAACGAGTACATCATAATGGCCTTCGATGAAGCCCATCATGATTTTTTCGAGCTGGTCGCCTTCCATTTGGCCGTGGGCTACGGCGATTTTAGCATCTGGTACTAAACGCAAAATACGGTTCGCAATGCTTTCCAGTTCTCCAATACGGTTGTAGACCACGAAGACTTGGCCTCCACGACTAATTTCTTCTCTTACTCCATCACGCAAGATTTCGTCAGATAGAACGACTAATTTCGTTTCAACCGGCTGGCGATTGGGCGGAGGTGTGGCGATGATACTTAAATCCCGCGCTCCCATTAGAGAGAAATGGAGTGTTCTAGGAATAGGGGTGGCTGTCAAAGTCAACACATCCACATCCACGCGCATTTCTTTGAGTCGGTCTTTTACTTTCACCCCAAACTTCTGCTCCTCATCGATAATCATCAAGCCCAATTGCTTGAAATGCACGTCCTTGTTTACGAGACGGTGTGTTCCAATCAAAATGTCGGTCTCGCCACTCGCTACGCGGGCTAAAGTTTCGTTGATTTGTTTGGTTGATTTGAATCGGTTCACGTATTCCACTTTGCAAGGGAATGCGGCTAAACGATCATGGAACGTGCGGTAATGTTGCATCGCTAATACCGTTGTGGGCACCAGTACGGCTACTTGTTTCGAATCCGCCACGGCCTTGAAGGCAGCGCGAATAGCAATTTCCGTCTTCCCAAAACCCACATCTCCACAGACCAACCGATCCATCGGGTGTGGTTTCTCCATATCCGCCTTCACGTCAACGGTTGCTTTCGCTTGATCCGGTGTATCCTCATATAAGAAAGAGGATTCTAGTTCGGCTTGTAAATAGGTGTCTGGAGAAAAGGCAAAACCTGGCGCATTTTTGCGTTTGGCATACAGGGAAATAAGCTCTTTGGCAATATCCTTCACCTGCTTCTTCACCCGAGATTTCTTGTTATCCCAATCAGGCGAACCTAGTTTTGACATGGCAGGAGGAGCTCCCTCTTTGCCGGAATATTTCGATATTTTATGTAGTGAATGAATTGAAACCGATAACACATCGTCGTCGCGGTAAATCAAGCGAATCACCTCTTGTTCTCCATTCGCGGTTTCGACTAGATTTAATCCCGCAAAACGACCAATTCCATAGTCAATGTGCGTGACGAAATCTCCCACTTGTAAGGATCTTAATTCCTTTAATGTCAGAGCCTTGTTCTTCGAGAACTTGTTCTTCTCCTTGTAGCGGTGGTAGCGCTCAAACAGCTGGTGGTCCGGGTAAAAGGCTACCTTGGTTTGCTCGTCCACAAATCCTTCGCGAAGCGAAATCTGCAAGGGCTTGAACTGAATACTCGTATTGATTTCGTTAAAAATCACCTCGAGGCGTTCTAATTGCCGCGGGGATTCGGAACTGATGATATTGTGAAAACCGTGGGTTTGGTTGTCTAATAGGGTCGTTGCTAAGCGCTCGAAGTCCTTTTGAAAGGCACCGGGATTCTTCGAAGGAAATATAATGGTTTCTGAATTCTTCAGATGCGATCGCTTGCCATATTCGATGCAAACGAAGCCTTGCAAAGACTTTCTACTAGTTTTTGCGGTCTCCCATCGTTCTTCAGGTTTGTTTAACAGATTGATGTCAGAAGAGGAATTGACCTCGTAGACCATTGAACCTTTTTCGAAATTCTCTGTCAACACATCGCTCAATATGCTTAGGTCTTTTATCCAGATTTTCGTGTTTTCTGGTAAAAAAGTGAAGAAGGATTCCCGGGTTTCTTGGATCAGTTTCGTTTGCACATCGGGGATGAGGTGCATCGCGGAGACAGATTGAATGGAAAGCTGGGTTTCTGGGTGAAAGGTTCGAATGCTATCGACTTCATCGCCAAAGAAATCGAGGCGGTAGGGGTATTCCGCCGCATAAGAAAAGACGTCCAAAATTCCACCACGTACGGAATATTGACCTGCTTCGTAGACGAAATCGGTTCGTTCAAAATCGTATTCGTTCAGCGTTTCTGCCACGAAATTGCGATCGATTTTATCTCCTACCCGGATGGATAGGGTGTTTTTGACCAAAGATTTACGGTTGATCACCTTCTCGGTCATCGCTGCCGGATAGGAAACGATGGCGAGGCTTTGGCCCGAATAATTACTTAATATGTTCAGCACTTCGGCCCGTAATAATACGTTCGCGTTGTCCACTTCTTCCCATTCATAGGGCTTCTTGTGGGACATCGGAAACAGGATCACGGCCGTGTCGCCCACTAAAGCCTGCAGGTCATTGTAGACATATTGCGCTTCTTCTTTTTCCTCACAGAGAATCAGAAAGGGTTGCTTCTCCTTCAGAAGCGCAGACATCAAAACGGTGTCGAGTGAGCCGCAAAGGCCTTTTAGATGGAGGGATTCGCCCGGTTTGGACGTAGTTATCTTGTCAGAAATGCTTTGGACAATTCCGTCACTCTGGTAGATACTGAGAAATTCTTTGACGATCATACGTGCAAAAATTCCCTACAAATTTTACGTAGGGCTTGCAAAGGTAGGAAATTTTGTATCTTTGTGCATCTACAAAAAGGGGTGCCCGTAAAAAAGGCTGAGATTATACCCATTGAACCTGATGCGGGTAGTGCCGTCGAAGGGATTTTGTCGAGTTTTTAGCGCTGAAAACTCAAAAAAATCATCAATGTAAGGGTTAAAAAGTTAAATCATAACAGGATTTGGCTCCTTTACCTGTTGCTAAAATTCAAAAAAATGAAAAAGGCAACAACGCTTATTATTACGCTTATTTTATGTGTGCAAAGTGTATTTGCGCAAAAAGTACAGGGAACCGTTTTCGATCTGGAGACCAAAGCTCCTTTATGGGGTGCTTCCGTTTCCGTGAAAGGAAGCCAGAAAGGAAGCGTGACGGATGCGAAAGGGCATTTCAATTTAATCGTCTCCTCTGAGGCCGTTTTAGTCGTGCGCTTTGTCGGCTATGAGCCAGTTGAAATCGTCGCAGCGCAAGCCAATCAAATCGCGCTAAAAAAATCCAATTTCTGGCAAGATGAAGTGGTGGTTCGAGCGACGCGGGCGGATGAAAATTCGGCGATGGCCTATTCGAATGTGTCGGCAGCGGATGTAGGGAAAAGTAATCTAGGGCAAGATATGCCTATGTTATTGAATTTTACGCCGTCTATTGTCACGACTTCAGATGCTGGTGCGGGTGTGGGTTATACGGGAATCCGAATCAGGGGATCCGATGCGACGCGTGTCAATGTGACGATTAATGGGATTCCGGTCAATGATTCGGAGTCGCAGGGAACCTATTGGGTGAATATGCCGGACTTTGCGAGTTCTGTGAATTCCGTCCAAATCCAGCGTGGCGTAGGAACGTCCACGAACGGAGCGGGTGCTTTTGGGGGTTCAGTGAACATGCAAACGAACAGCTATGAACCTAAGGCTTATGGCGAAGTGAATGCGTCAGGCGGATCTTTTGGGACGTTGAAAACAACCATCAAAGCAGGTTCCGGTCTTTTAGGTGGAAAATTCACGATTGATGGTCGTTTGTCTCGCATCGTTTCGGATGGTTACATCGATCGCGCTTCGTCTAATTTACAATCGGCCTACGTTTCTGTGGGGTATTTTGGCAAAAAAAGCTTCGTTCGTCTGAACTACTTCGTAGGCAAGGAAAAAACCTACCAATCCTGGTATGGAACGCCGGAAAGTCGCATCAATGGTTCTCAGACGGCGATGCAAGAGTATATCGATCGGAATTATTTAACCGCAGCGGAGGCTGATAATTTGTTAAAAAGTGGTCGTACTTATAACTATTATACTTACGCGAACCAAACCGATAATTATGCCCAAGATCACCTGCAACTCATCACGAACCACCGCTTATCAGAGGCTTGGAACCTGGATTTGAATGGGCATTATACCTATGGGCGGGGGTATTATGAGGAATACAAATCCGATGCAGCGATGGTGAATTATGTCGTGACTTCTTCTATCGTATCTGCAGACGTGATTCGCCGCAAATGGCTAGACAATGACTTTTACGGTTCGACGTTTGCCTTACATTACACAGGTTCGCAGAAATTCAAATTCACTTTTGGAGGGGCATGGAATCGTTACATTGGGCGTCATTATGGAGTATTAGTAGATCCATTGCCTGGAGTCGAATGGTACCGTAGTCGCTCGCAAAAAACGGATTTGACACTTTATGCAAAAACGAATGTGGTTTTATCTGACCGCTGGAATGCCTATCTGGATTTACAATACCGCACGGTAGGTCATGTGATGCAGGGGACGGCGGATAAGTTTTTAGTGTTAGCAAATGACAAAAGCTATTCCTTCTTTAACCCCAAATTCGGTCTAACGCACCAGATCTCTGATCAATCCAAACTATACGCTTCGGTTTCAGCTGGGAGCAAGGAACCAAGTCGCCAAGACTTTGTCGATAATCCCACGGCAGCACCTCGCCCGGAATACGTGCAAGATTATGAGTTAGGCTACCAGCGTTCTGGCGCGAAATACGGTTTTCAATTGAATGGCTATTTCATGGATTACCAAGATCAACTCGTTTTAACGGGCGCGGTAAATGCGGTGGGTGAGGCGATTCGTACGAATGCGGCGTCGAGTTACCGTTTGGGTGTCGAGGCGGTGTTGAATTACCAGCTTTCGAAGCGCTTGTTTTGGAATGGGAATTTGACGTTAAGCCAAAACCGTATTCGCAATTTCCAAGAGAAAATGACCGACTACGATACCTATGATCAGGTGGTCATCAATCATGGGAATACGGACATCGCCTATTCACCAGCCATCATCGCAGGGAATACGCTGACTTATATGGTAGGCGCTTTCGAGGCGAGTTTATTGAGCAAGTATGTGGGGAAACAGTATTTGGACAACACCTCTGACGAGGCACGTTCGATCAAGGCCTATGCGACCCAAGATATTCGCTTGAAATACACGATGAAGAAAGGTCCTGCCTTCACGTTATTGCTGAATAATGTGTTGAACGAACTGTATTCGTCGAATGGCTATACCTATTCGTACCGATACGGGGGCGCGACGACTACAGAGAATTTCTATTATCCGCAAGCCGGATTTAATTTCTTGCTGGGAGCGAGTATTCGATTCCAATAAACACAAAAAAGCCTCAGGTCGTAAAATCTGAGGCTTTTTTATTAATTCATTAAATCCCATTTCCATCCCCATTTCGCCAGGCGGTAACGGACAGAATACCAAAGTACGCCTAATCCATAGATGGAGCTGCGTTTGAAATTGATGGAAGAGGCTTCGTCAAAATATTTGGTCGGACAAGTCACCTCGCCTACTTCGAATCCTTTCCAGAAAAGTTGCAAGACCATCTGGTTATCGAAGATGAAATCATCGTCGCATTTCGTGAATTTCACGGCCTCCAAAGCTTCTTTCGAAAACGCCCGGTAACCAGTGTGGTATTCCGAAAGCTTTTGGTCGATCATGATATTCTGGAACAAGGTCAACAAGCGATTCGCTATGTATTTGTAAATCGGCATTCCGCCCTTAAGTGCCCCTTTCCCTAAAATACGAGAAGCAAAAACGACCGGATACAAGCCATTCCCGATGATCGAAATCATCGCTTTCAACAACATCGGTGTGTATTGGTAATCCGGGTGTAACATGATGACGATGTCTCCACCCAGCTCCAAAGCCTTCGTGTAACAGGTCTTCTGATTTCCCCCGTAACCCAGGTTTTTGTCATGTCGAATCACGTGTTGAATCCCTACGGCTTTCGCCACTTCTACCGTATTATCCGGGCTGTGGTCATCCACTAAAATCACCTCGTCCACCCAATCGTGCGGGATTTCATGGTATGTTTTTTCCAGGGTTAGCGCTGCCTTATAAGCGGGCATAACGACGATGACCTTTTTACCTTCGAACATATTTTTTCTAAGCTATTTTTGCGACCTTTGTGCGGCCAAAGTGTAAAATTAAATATTTATGAGCGAAACGCTATTTTTTCTTCTTTTTTCGGTGGGTGTGATGGCTGTGATGTTGATTGACCTGGGGGTATTTAAGAAGGACACATCCGCAGAAGTGACGTTTAAAGAAGCAGGTTTCTGGACCGGAATGTGGGTGTTATTAGCGATTGCATTCTATATTTTCTTGGGATATAATGGGGCGATGGTCCACGGTATTACGGATATGGCGAGTCTAAAGGCGGTTCAGCAAGCGTATGCAGCGCACATTGATTTAGGGAATGGCTCGTTTTCAGAAGCCTTAGCGATTTTTCAGAATAACCTTTCCTTGGAGTTTATCACGGGTTATTTAGTCGAATATTCGCTTTCAGCGGATAATGTGTTTGTGTTTATTTTGATCTTTCATTCCTTTGGAGTTCAAAAACGTTATTACAAGAAAATCCTCGTTTGGGGGATCTTGGGTGCGATTGTTTTGCGCTTGATTTTCATCTTCTTGGGCGCGGCCTTGTTGCAGAAATTTGACTGGATTATCTATGTTTTTGGGGCCTTCTTAGTGTATACAGGAGTGAAAATTTTATTCTCGTCTGGTGAAGAGGAACATATCGAACCGGGCGAGCATCCGGTTGTGAAGATTTTATCGAAGTATTTTAATGTCTACAAACGCAATGTGATCGGTCGTTTCTTCGTTCGAATGAAGACGGGTAAATTATTTATGACGCCGCTTTTTGTGATTGTGGTCGTGATTGCTTTTACCGATATTTTATTTGCGGTGGATTCCATTCCAGCCATTTTCTCGATCTCAAAAGATCCCTATATCGTTTTCTTTTCGAACGTTTTCGCCGTAATGGGACTTCGGTCACTCTTCTTCTTTCTCTCTAGTTTGATGGGCTTGTTCCGTTTCTTGCCTATGGGCTTGGGCGTTTTATTAAGCTTCGTAGGAGGAAAAATGTTAGCACATTCGAAGCTGGAGGAATGGGGTTTTGGGACACTTTCCTCTTTAGGGGTGATCATCGGAATTCTGACGATCAGTATCTTGTTAAGCGTTTTATTTCCAGAGAAGAAAAAGGCTTAACGCCATTCATTCACTAGTTTGCGGTATTGCAAAGGCGGAGTATTCATCCATGCCTTGAACTGCTTATTAAAGTGGGAAATATTGCCAAAACCGCTCTCAAAGCAGACCTCAATCATCGGTTTGTTCGTCGTACGCAACAAAGTACAAGCGTGCTTCACCCGAAATTCTGTCACTAATTCCACAAAGGTTTTGTTCGTTACTTTCTTGAAATACCGGCAGAAAGCCGTTTCGGTCATATTGGCTAAATGCGCCACCTCGTCTAAATGCACTTCCTGCGTATAATTCGCAATGACATAGGCATACACTCGGTTGATTCGCTCTAAATCCCCTTCAGCAATGGCATAATTACTCTCAGTCGTATCAATTGCCTGTACGTCCGCGGTGGAGATGCCGATGGTGTGTAGAATTTGTAAAAATGCCAAAAGCCGAGGAAACGTCGCCATCTCGCTCAGGGCTAACATTTCACGGGCGATTTTGTCCTGCGTAGGGCCCACGATAGAAAAACCCGTTTTTGCTTTCTCGAATAGATTTTTCAGTCCAATGCAGGCCTCATTTGACAAGAATTCTTCGCCCAGAAAATCCTTTCTAAAGTGGATGACTAGCGCTTGTGCCCCATCTGGTGCAGGATCCTCTAGTAGCCAATCTTTCCGGTGATTTTGCCAGCAATGGGGTAGGTTTTCGCCTAGTAAAACGAGGTCTCCTGGTCTAAAATCAGTGATTTGGTTGCCAATAAAGCGCTTGCCTTCGCCAGCGATAATCAGGGTTAATTCTAATTCGGGATGAAAATGATAAGGTGCGTCAAAACGGGCCTGTTTCACGTGTTTGATTTGAAATCCGGGATGAAGGTGTTCGCGCTGTGCTTTCATTTTATTTTAGCCTGTTTGTGTGCTGAAATTTGAGAAAGGGTAAAATTGCATCTTTTTTGGTCAAAATAAAGGTAGACCACCAAAATATTTTCTGAAATCTTTGCCAAAAAAAAGATGTTAAACCAACCCTTTACTGTTTCACCAGAGCAAAGAGCCTATTTCGCCACGAATGGACATGCCTATATTCCCGGATTAATCTCTGACGCTGAATTAAAGCCTTATCGACATGCGATTTTGGATTGGGCAGCTGATTTTAGGGCGCAGCAAAAGCCGATGGAAGAACGTGATACGTACGGAAAGGCCTTTTTGCAGATGATGAATCTGTGGGAAAGTTCGGAAACGGTAAAGGAATTTACCTTAGGGAAACGTTTCGCCTCAGTCGCAGCTCAATTATTAGGAGTTCAACAGGTCCGTTTGTACCACGATCAAGCCTTGTTCAAAGAACCCGGCGGCGGTCATACCCCTTGGCATCAGGATCAATACTATTGGCCCATCGATACGCCTAAAACCGTAACGATGTGGATGCCGCTCGTGGACATCGAAGAGGGAATGGGAATGCTTACATTTGCCTCGAAATCTTCTGGGGCAGACTTGCCTAAACTCGAAATTTCCGACGAATCAGAAAAGCTAATTGGGGATTACGTGGAAAAACAAGGTTATGAAATTGTGGCCCAAAAATCCATGAAAGCAGGTGATGCCACCTTTCATTTAGGCTGGACATTGCATAATGCCCCTGGAAATGAATCGACTAAGATGAGAGAAGTAATGACCATCATCTATATGGACGCGGAGGCCCGGGTGATGGAACCGCAAAATCCGAACCAAGAGGCAGATCGCCAACGGTGGTTGCAAGGTTTGGCTCCAGGATCGCCCGCAGCATCTGCCCTAAATCCCCTTATCGGAGATTAGGACAGTCGCAGGCATTTTTCTTAAATAAGGACCATTTTTTCTTGTAGGGTTTCGCCTGATAGCGACGGCTCGCGCAGGATCCGGCTAACATCGAAACACACACTAAAAGGATCAGATAGCGCATTATTTTAAACGAGCTTTGAAGTAATTAATGGCCATTCCCCAAGCCTCTTCCGTAGCGGCTTTGTCATAAGCGGGGTTAGATGGATTTGCGAAAGCGTGTTCTGCATCAAAGATTTTCGTTTGAATACCTTTTCCAGCTGTCTTCATATTCGCTTCGAATTCTTTCACCACGGTAGGGTTAATCCATTGTTCTTTACCCGCGAAAAGGCCTAAAACGTCTGTGTTTAATAACCGTAATTGATCCACTTCTTTCACCGGCATACCGTAATACATGACACAAGCAGCGGCTTGTTTGCCTGCTAAAATCGATGCCTTTAAAGATAAAGATCCACCAAAACACCAGCCTACTGTAGCGATCTTCGCTTTCGGTCCTGCAAACGCAATCGCTCCTTTGATGATCGCTTCTAGGCGTGTTGGATTTGCTCCGCCCATGTATTTCGCTGCGTCTTCGCGTGTGGTAGCCACTTTTCCGTCATACATGTCTACTGCTAAGACGTTTACGTTCCCTAAAGTGCTGTAGAAATGTTCAGCTTCTCTTTTAATGTGGTCGTTTAAACCCCACCATTCTTGGAAAACAAGGAGTGTATATTCGGTCGGTTTGTCTGCTGGGATGTAGAAGCCTTTAGCCATCTGATCATCTGGCGTTTTAAATTCCACCATAACTCCGCCTGCTTTGCTGACGTGGTGGTAAGGCTTCGGAAGTGCGTGTGATTTTAAAAATGCTTTGTTCGATGCCAAAAGCTGCATTCCATCTTTCTTGACGAAACAACAAGAGGCCTGAGAAAAGGCAAAAAACGAGGCGAAAACGAGCGCAAAAGTTGCGATATATTTTTTCATA
The DNA here is from genome assembly GCA_040403415.1 of Aquirufa sp. Classification (GTDB taxonomy): domain Bacteria; phylum Bacteroidota; class Bacteroidia; order Cytophagales; family Spirosomataceae; genus Aquirufa. The sequence goes on along the minus strand of JBBAKU010000010.1, from coordinate 3,559 downwards.
GCTTGATTTGATAAATTTTTTCCTAAATGTAGCCGAAAATTTCTGTTTTGCCCTAACTTTGTCCCAAACCTATTTATTTTAAACATGAAAAATTCCTCGTTCGGAATCCTCCGAATCACCCTCATTTTTGCCTTATTGGTTTCGACACTCTCTGTTTTTGCACAGGCAGCTAATCCATTAGCCGGCAAGAAAATTTTAGTTTTCTCTTTGACAAAAGGCTTCCGCCACTCCTCTATTAAACCAGGTCAAATTGCCTTGTATAAAATGGCCAAAGAGAAAGGCTTTTCTGTCGACACGACAGAAAACGCTGCGAACTTCACAGAGAAAAATTTGAAACAATACCGCGTGGTGGTGTTCTTAAACACGACTTCTAACGTATTAAACGATGTACAGCAAATCGCTTTTGAGCGCTACATTCAAGCAGGTGGAGCCTATTTAGGTATTCACGCAGCAACAGATACAGAATACGATTGGGCTTGGTATACCAAATTAGCCGGTGGCCAATTTGCTTCACACCCAGGTCGTCCGAATGTCCAAAAAGGGAAATTTACCGCAGTAGATCGCACACATATTTCGACGGCACATATGCCTGAGACGTTTGATCGTACGGATGAATTTTATGACACAAAGAACTTTAACAAAGACGTTAAAGTATTAATTACCTTAGATGAGAAATCATATACTGATGGTAAAATGGGTGATTTTCACCCCATGGCTTGGTACCACGAATACGATGGTGGCCGCGCTTTTTATACGAACTGGGGACACACACACGAGTCATTTGAAGAGCCGATTGTAGTACAACATTTATGGGGTGCTTTGCAATGGTTAGCGTCAGGTCCAGCACAAGATTATACGAAGAAATTACGTTCAGAATTGCCTCCAGAGGAGAATCGCTTCACGAAAGTAGTATTAGATCGTAATTTGGATGAGCCTACTGAATTAGCCGTAACTGACGGAGGAAAAATCTTTTTTGGTGAGCGCAAGGGTAAATTAAAGATGTATGATCCTAAAAAGGGAAGGACGAAAGTCGTAGCTGATTTGGACGTATTCTCTAAATTCGAATATGGTTTAATGGGTGTGAATATCGACCCAGATTACAACAAAAATCACTGGTTGTATTTGTTTTATTCTCCTCAAACAGGCAAAGCGGATACAGCGCAACACTTATCTCGTTTTACGTATGATGACGTGAAGGATACGTTGATTATGAGCTCTGAGAAAGTACTTTTACGCGTTCCAGTTAAGCGTGACGGATGTTGCCATACTGGTGGTTCAATCGCTTGGGACAAATCGGGTAATTTATTCCTTTCTACAGGGGATGACACGAATCCATTTGATTCAAATGGGTTTGGACCCATGGATAACCGTCCAGGTCGTGCGGGCTGGGATGCACGTGCTACTTCTTCTAACACGAATGATTTAAGAGGAAAGATTTTACGTATTAAACCCACTCCAGAAGGAGGTTATACGATTCCAGAGGGTAATTTATTCCCGTCGGGTATTTACCATGCAAAACCAGAAATCTATGTAATGGGTAACCGTAATCCTTACCGTATTTCGGTGGATAAGCGTACCGGTTTCTTGTATTGGGGTGAAGTAGGTCCGGATGCGGGTGAAGATTCGAAGAAATATGGTCCACGTGGACACGATGAAGTGAATCAAGCACGTCAGGCAGGTTATTTTGGCTGGCCATTGTTCGTGGCGGATAACCGTCCCTACAACCAACGTGATTTTGCGAAGGATAGCACTTGGGCTACGTATAATCCCAAAGCGCCTATCAACAACTCTCCTCACAACACAGGATTCTCACACTTGCCAGCGGCTCAAAAAGCGTTCATCTACTACCCTTATGTAGATTCACCAGAATTTGGCCCAGTTATTTCCAAAGGTTCTCGTAACGCGATGGCTGGTCCAATCTATTACCGTGATGATTTTCCAGCTACATCGCAGACGAAATTCCCAGCTTATTATGATGGAAAATTCTTCGCATATGATTGGTCGCGTGATATGATCTATACGGTTTCGATGAATGCGAAAGGTGATTTCGTTCAAATGGAGCGCTTCTTGCCTAACACGACTTTCTCTCATCCAATGGATTTAGAGTTTGACAAAAACGGTACGATGTACGGTTTAGAGTATGGACCGAACTGGTTTGCGGCTAGCGAAGAGGCAGCTCTTTACAAGATAGAATACAACGCAGGAAACAGAACGCCTAAAGTGAAGGTGGCTGTGGACAAAGCGGTAGGTGCTTTACCTTTGAAAGCGAAGTTCTCTTCAGCGGGAACGGTAGATTTTGATGGCGATGCGATTAAATATGCGTGGAATTTTGGCGATGGTGGTACTAGCACTGCAGCAAATCCACTACACGTTTTCGCAAAAGCAGGTGTTTACAATGTGAGATTGACGGTGAAAGATGCAGCGGGCAATTCAAATTCTGAGGTGATTAAAATTACAGCGGGTAATGAAGTGCCAGCGGTAGACGTAGCGATTGAAGGTAACAAATCATTCTATTGGAATGACAAGCCGGTAACGTATAAGGTTTCGGTTCAGGATAAAGAGGATGGAAGCTTAGCGAATAAGAAAATTGCGGAAGACGATGTCATTATGCAAATTGATTATTTAGAAGGATTTGACAAGACCGTGATTGCACAAGGTCACCAAGCGAATACCTCCTTCTCTGCAGGTAAGCGTTTGATCGATTTATCGGATTGTAAGACGTGTCACGCGATCGATAAGAAGTCAGTTGGACCTTCTTATACAGATGTAAGCAAGAAATACCGTGCGAGCTCACAAAACATTGATGAGTTATCGAAGAAGATTATCTCTGGTGGTGGTGGAGTTTGGGGAGAGAATGCGATGGCAGCTCACCCACAAGTTTCCGTTGCTGATGCGCGTGAGATGGTGAAATACATCTTAGGTTTAGCAGACAAGAAGAAAGCGTCTAAGCCAGTGGCAGGACAATATGTCCCACAAGACAAAGGAAAGCCAGGTACGTTTATCTTCCGAGCGATGTATACTGACAAAGGAGCGGGTAAAATTGCGCCGGTAACAGGTTCTAAAGTCGTGACTTTACGCGATGCGAAGTTCCCTGCAGTAAGCGCAGATGCAACAGCTAAAACGATGAAGTTCAAAGTAGATGGAATCGGCGAAATCTTAGTAGCAACTGCTTCGGGTGGATATGCTCGTTACGATGCTATCGACTTAACGGGTATCAAGAACCTTTCGGTAATGGCTACCTATATGGCGGGTCAAACGGTAGGAGGTCAATTAGAGCTCAGAACAGGTAGCGTAACAGGTCCATTGTTGGGTTCTGTTGAAGTAAACGCAACGAAGGCTTATAACTTCCCAATTAACGCGTCAGGTGTACACGATATCTACTTGGTGTTTGTGAATGACAAAGTGAAAGAAGGAGCGCTATACGCTTTGATGAATTTGAACTTCCAGAATTAGTCCATTGCAATAATCAGAATTTAAAAAAGTGAGGGCTTAGGTCTTCACTTTTTTGGCACCATCTCAAAAAGTGTGTAAGTAGAAAATAGTGTTGGTTTCGGCCTTC
>JBBAKU010000009.1:2276-75586 GCA_040403415.1 Aquirufa sp. | reverse complement strand
TCGCTGCGCGATTTAGTCAGAATAAGAGTAGAGAGTAGAGAGCAAAGAGTAGAGAAACGGCACCTGGACATTTGACTAGTGACTAGCGACTAGCGACTAGCGACTTCCATCATTCACCATTTACCACTTACCATTTACCATTTTTACTCTCTACTCTATTATCTATACTCTACAATGAGAGCACACCCCCTGAATCAATAAGTTGCTGTCTTGCTTCGTAAAGCCTGCAGGTAATTGAATACTGGGAATATGAACTGTTTCTAGGCAGGTTGTTTGGCCACATTGATTGCACTTGAAATGCACGTGGTCATGTTGGTGAGTATGATCTCCTTGGTGGCAGAGTTCTTTGCATAAAGCGTATTTTACGCCACCATTGTCATCTAAAACTTTGTGAAGTAGGCCTTGTGTTAAAAAGGTCTTTAAGGTTCGGTATACCGTTACGCGATCGTATTGATCACTCAGTTTTTGTTCGATGTCGCCTTGGCTTAACGCAAAGTCTACCGCTTGAAAGGTAGCTAGTACATCAACTCTGCAGGGGGTTGATCGAAGGTCAAAATCTGAAAGTGAATACGAAGAGCTCATTTAGCCTAAATGTTCAGTTTGCAATTTGACCATATTTTGGTAAATCCCTGATTTTTTCTTCATCAATACTTCGTGTGAACCTGATTCAACGATCTTACCCTCTTCCATAACGATGATTAAATCTGCCGAACGAATGGTCGATAAACGGTGGGCAATGATTAAACTCGTCCGGTTTTTCATCAATTCCTCGAGAGCTGATTGTACCCATTTTTCTGATTCTGAATCGAGGGCACTGGTGGCTTCGTCTAGTAACAAGAACTTAGGGTTTTTGAGGATGGCACGGGCAATGGCGATGCGTTGTCTTTGGCCCCCTGATAATTTTACACCTCTTTCACCTACCATGGTATCCCATTTCTCTGGGAATGATTCGACGAATTCTTTGGCATAGGCTAATTCGGCAGCGGATTCGATCTCTGCTTGAGTAGCTCCTGGTTTACCATAGGCGATGTTCTCGCGGATAGTTCCTCCGAAAAGTAGCACTTCTTGAGGAACAAGAGCCACCATTTTACGCCATTCCGTAATGTCAATGTCTGCGATGGAGCGATCCCCTAGTGAAATAGAGCCTGCATTGGGCTCATAAAAACGCATAAATAATTGTGCTAGAGTTGATTTACCCGTTCCAGAAGTTCCTACGATGGCTACCTTTTGGCCGGGTTCAATGGTAAAGTTAATGCCTTTGATGATTTGAACAGATGGACGCGAAGGGTACGAGAATTCTAGGTCTTGTACCTTGATTTGCCCGAATGAGACCGCAGATGCGGAGGATTCACGTGTTAAATCAATCTCCGATGGATCGCCCAATATTTCTAGGATTCGATCTGAGGCACCGATGGTCTTTTGTAATTGGGCATAGATGTCACCTAAACCTCCCACGGAACCTCCGATAAAGGCTGTGTAGAAGATGAAGGTTAATAAATCAGCAAGAATTAAGTCGCCTTGGGCCACTAATGCAGCACCATACCAAACAACTCCTACGATTCCACCAAACAAAGCGAAGATCACAAAACTAACAAATCCGCCGCGCAGGGTGGCAGCTTTTAAAGCCTCGCCTAACACCTTATTCAAAGAAGTAGTATAACGATCTACTTCGTATTTTTCGTTCGTAAAGGCTTTTACAGCCTGAATGGATGTCAATGTTTCCTCTACAATGATGTTCGTGTTTGCGAGCTCGTCTTGTGCCTTTTTGGAGATCTTCCGGATGAATTTACCGAAAACGATAGCCGAAATAACCAATACCGGAAAGGTGGCTAGCATAAATAAGGTCAGCTTCCAAGAGATATAGGTGATGAGTGCAACGCCACCTACGAGGGTGAAAACCTGGCGGAAGAATTCTGCCAAGGTAATCGATAAGACATCCTGTAATTGTGTGATATCCGAGGTGATGCGGCTCATCAATTCCCCAACGCGTCTTTTTTCAAAGTGGAAAATGGGCAAGGTGATGATTTTAGCGTATAATGTCTGGCGAACATCGCGCATCGCTTTCTCTGAGACCTGCGCGAATGTATAAATGCGGAAGAAAGAGAGAATGGCTTGAACGATCAAAACCGCAAAGAAAAATAGGGTTACTTCGTTGATTTTATACTCCGATTTCCCTTCAATCACCTTGGTCATTTCCCCGATTAGTAGGGGGAAACTAAGGGTTGTTAGATTAGAAAGCAACAGGAAAGCCATCCCCACGATGAAGGTCCATTTGTAGGGAATGACGAATTGAAAAATCTTGATGGCCTTAGAAAGACCTTGTTTGCTGACTTTAACGGCATCTTTTGGATCCACTCCTCCGCCTATATCACCGTGTTGTTTTTTTGCCATCTTATTTTTTATCTACTTCGCCGCGGTAGCCTGAATCGAGGAATAATCGATTGGCTTCTGGGTCGGTCATTATTTTTGCCAAACTCAGTTTGGGTTTTTGTTTCCAATAGGAGTCCACGATTCGCCAGCCTAACCAGCGACCGATACTGCCTGGGCAGGCGGGACCGATTTCGGTTGTTTTGGGACGATCATCTAGGTATTTTGCCTTGACGTTCTTATCGTTACTGAATAACAATTTGCGATCGATAAAATGTTCCCAGACTTCTTTTTGGAAGGCATTTGTCTCCGCTATTTCTTGGTTTGTGTAGCCGAATAATAAACTATCGGGGACGGAAGGTAAAATCGTTTTCGTGAAAACGTAGCCTTTGCCATACCAAATCATATCGCTTAATAAACTCGCATCATTCTCTGTTTGTTTGATCAAAAAGGCAGAATATTGGAGGATCACTTGGGCCACTAAGGCTTTGGGTTCCAAACGGCGCATTTGGTATTCATAGACATTGGAAGCTTTATAGAGACCGCGAGATCCCATAAAGAAGTCTAGGCCAATGATGATCAAGGAGTCCGAAACGACTAGGTTTTGTGCGGTATATTCACCGCCTCCCACACCTCCGAAACCGGAGAATACCGTTCTGATCTTCGGTGTTTTAACACCCGGGAATTCCTGTTGAATTTTGGTAAAGGCCGCTTTGAGTTCTATTTCTAGTGAATCGCCACCAAAGAAGCTAGCCTCTTGACTTTGATCATAGAATTTACGCAATGCGGGATTAGTATATAATCGATAAAGATCTTGAGCTAGAAAGGGGGCATTTTCGGGTGTAGCGCTAAAATACCCCACGCTGATCTCCGGGTATTTAGTTAACACCGTGCTCATCTCCGCATCCGATTTTGCTGAGGCCATTGCGCGTTCCACTCGCTGAAAATCCCATTGAATGGCCGGCGCTTCCTTTTCTGAAGAACATGACCAAAGGAGCAAACCGAAGAAAACCGCGTAAATAAACTTCATTATCCTAAACGAGCTAGCAGTTCTTGTAACGACTGAATCTTGGTTTCAGCATCCGCTAATTTTTGTCTTTCACGCTCCACTAAATCCGCTTTCGCATTCGCTACGAATTTTTCGTTGGCAAGTTTCGCTTCCACTGATTTTTTGAAACCTAACAGATAAACTAATTCCTTCTCTGATTCCGCTTTCACTACAGCTGGATCTTCGTCGTTCGCTAGAGGAACGAAGAACTGATCCGCTTTCACTACGAAGGTTTGGGCATCAGCTACCGCATCAGCCACAAACGTGATCGATTCTAAATTTGCTAATTTGATCATAATCGCCTCTAGCGGAGCATAGGCGGCTTTATTTTCTGCTTTAATATGTAAAGCCAAAGCCAATTTAGGTGACAACTGCTTCGAATTACGAATCTCGCGTATTTTCGTTACCACTTCGAAAACCACATCGAATTGAGCAACTAATGCAGCATTAACAGGGCCTGCTAGCGGGAATTCCGCTTTGCAGATGGACTCTCCCGCCTTACGTTCATCGATTACCTGCCAAATTTCTTCTGTAATAAACGGCATATACGGATGCATTAAGCGCATCAAAGAATCGAATAAACCTAGCGCCGCTTGTAGCGTGTCTGCATGTATTGGGCTTTGGTAGGCCGGCTTAATGATCTCTAAATACTTACCACAGAAATCATCCCAAACTAACTCATATATGCTTAAAAGGGCATCTGAAATGCGGAATTTACTGAAGTGATCTTGAACGTCGATGATGGTTTGATTTAATTTTGACTCAAACCAAGCCGTTGCTAATACGTGTTCAGGTAATGAGGCACCTGGAACCACTTCTAAACCGCGCAAAAGTCGGAACGCATTCCAAATCTTGTTCGAGAAGTTACGTCCTTGTTCACATAGCTTATCATCGAATAACAAATCATTCCCAGCCGGTGCAGAGAACAATAAGCCTGAGCGTACGCCATCGGCGCCGAAACGTTCAATTAGTTCCAATGGATCAGGCGAGTTGCCTAATGATTTGGACATCTTACGACCTTGCTTATCGCGCACAATACCCGTTAAATAGACATTCTTGAACGGCAATTCATCTCTCCATTCGTAACCCGCCATGATCATACGTGCTACCCAGAAGAATAAAATATCTGGTCCAGTCACTAAGTCATTCGTTGGGTAATAGTAATTAATCTCCTCATTATCAGGATTTTCAATGCCGTCAAAAACCGAGATAGGCCATAGCCAAGACGAGAACCAAGTATCCAAAACATCTGGATCCTGTGTCAAATCATCTTCCACTAAGGCATACAATTGGTATGTATCTCTTGCGATGCGCAAGGCTTCTTTTTTATCTTTCGCTACGATCACCGTGCCGTCTTCTAAATAGAAAGCAGGGATTTGCTGACCCCACCATAATTGACGGGAAATACACCAATCGCGTACATTTTCCATCCAAGAACGGTACGTATTCTTAAACTTCGCTGGGTGTAATTGAATGGTATCATTCATGACGTTGTCTAAAGCTGGCTTAGCCATCTCCTCCATCTTCATAAACCATTGCAAAGACAATTTCGGCTCAATCACCGTACCCGTTCTCTCCGAAGTTCCCACGGTCGATTTGTATTCATCCGTTTTGGTCAAATAACCTTCCTCCGTTAATTGCTTCACGATACGTTTGCGCGCTTCGAAACGATCCACACCCACAAATAAAATGGCTTTCTCGTTCAAGGTTCCGTCATCATTCAAAATGTCGATAACTGGTAATTTATGTTTCAGGCCTAATTCGTAGTCATTCAAATCGTGGGCAGGTGTTACTTTTAAGCAACCCGTTCCAAAATCCAAGGTCACATATTCATCCGGAATAATGCTGATTTCGCGATCTATTAGAGGAATTCGCACTTTCTTACCGTGCAAATGAACATAACGCTCATCCGCTGGGTTTACACAGATCGCCGCATCCGCCATAATGGTTTCTGGACGCGTCGTAGCAATCGTAACAGATCCGCTGCCATCAACGAGGGGATATTGGATGTGGTATAATTTGGCCTGAACGTCCTTGTAAATCACTTCTTCGTCTGATACAGCTGTTTTTCCTTGCGGATCCCAGTTCACCATTCGTACGCCGCGGTAGATCAAGCCTTTGTTGTATAAGCGCACAAATGTGTCGATAACCGCTTGGTATAAAGAGGGTTCCATCGTGAAACGGGTACGATCCCAATCACATGAAGCCCCTAATTTTTTCAATTGATCGAGGATGATTCCACCGTATTTGTCCTTCCATTCGAAGGCATATTTCAGGAATTCCTCGCGAGTAATATCGGCCTTAGAGATGCCTTTTTCCTTCAACATGGCTACTACTTTCGCCTCTGTCGCAATCGATGCATGATCCGTTCCCGGCACCCAACACGCCTCTTTACCTTCCATACGCGCCTTGCGAATCAAGACATCTTGAATCGTATTGTTCAACATGTGGCCCATGTGAAGCACCCCAGTGACGTTAGGAGGAGGAATCACGATGGTGTAGGCCTCCTTGTTCGGATTAGGTTTCGAAGCGAAAAGCTTGTTTTCTAACCAGTAGGCATACCATTTTTGTTCAATTTCCTGCGGGGCGTAATTCTTATCTATCATATGTGTTCTCTAAGCCTACAAAGATAATTGATTTAGGCCAAAGGTCGAGGGTGGATTTTAAAACAATTCGCCGTAATTTTGGTTCAAATAGCGTTATGATGTCAATGGGAATTTTACTTTGGTTAGGGACCTTTCTGGGAATGGAAGGGGTGGCTTGGTTCACGCACAAATACATAATGCACGGCATTATGTGGAATTGGCATCAGTCACACCACGTGCACCACAAGAATCCATTAGAAAAAAACGATCTATTTTCGGTTGTTTTCGGAATCTCCTCCACCTTAACCATTATCGTAGGTGCGGAAATTCCTGCCTACTGGCCGCTATTTTACATCGGATTAGGCATCGCGACTTATGGCATCTTCTATTTCATCTTCCACGATATCATTGTGCACCGCCGCATCAAAATCAAGTACAAAGCGGGTTCTGCGTATATGAAGCGCATCATGAAGGCGCATTACGTGCACCATGAGGTGCATACAAAAAAAGGCGCAGAGGCTTTTGGCTTCCTCTACGCCCCTAAAAAATACCAATAAGTTTTATTTTACGAATCCGACACCGACCGTTGAATTCGAGAATTCATCGATTAGGATAAAGGCTCCATTAGCTGGATTTGCCGCATATTGATCTGCGCTGATCGGTTGTGCCGTGCGCAACGCAATCCTTCCTATCTCATTTAACTTCAGCGTATCTACACCCTGGGTAGACGTTTGCGTCGATACGTTAAGGCGCTCAGTTATTTGAGAGATTTTGGCCTTCGTAATATTGATTCCGTGTTGTAATAAGTAGGTCTTACCTGGGCTTAATGCTGTGTGATCTAACCAGCATACTTGTGCTGAAAAATCTTTCAATGCCGGAGCATTTTCCTCTGATGCTAACACAAGCGTGTTTCCACGCGAAATATCCACGTCCGTCGTCAAGGTAATCGTCACAGAATCCCCTGCTATCGCTTGATCTAATTTCGTTTCAAATTTTTCAATCGAAGCAATCGTACTTTCTTGTCCCGTAGGCAAGACGCGAATCGCATCACCCACTTTGAATGTGCCAGAGCTGATTTTTCCGGCATAGCCGCGGAAATCGTGGTAAGCTTCCGTCATCGGTCTTACGACAAATTGAACGGGGAAACGAGCCGGTGCATGCGCCAAGGTAGAGGCGTATTCAAAGGCTTCTAATTCACCTAATAACGTATTACCGCTGAACCAAGGCATTTCGCTGGCCTTTTGCGTGATGTTTTGGCCATACAAAGAGGAACTAGGCAAGAAGCTGATTTCCTGTCCGTCGTAAGTGGTCTGTGCGACTAGTTCCGAAAGACTATTTTTGATCGCATTGAACGTTGATTCTTGGTATTGGACTAAGTCCATCTTATTCACACAAATGATCACTTTTGGGATACGCAGCATCGCGGCGATCGACAAGTGACGTGCTGTTTGTTCCACTACTCCTTGTCGTGCATCGACTAATATGAGGGAAACTTTCGCGTTCGAAGCCCCTGTCACCATGTTGCGCGTGTATTCCACGTGGCCCGGAGTATCCGCGATGATGTATTTGCGGGTAGGCGTGGAGAAATAAATATTCGCCACATCGATGGTGATTCCTTGCTCGCGTTCTGCGATGAGTCCATCGGTTAACAAGGAAAGGTCAAGAAAGTCTAGTCCTTTGCGTTTGGAAGCGCTTTCCAAGGCTTCTATTTTATCTTTGGTAATCGAATTTGTCTCGTATAACAGGCGACCGATCAAGGTACTTTTTCCATCATCAACGGAACCTGCGGTAGCTATGCGTAAAATATCCATGTGTTCTTGTCTCTGATTGAATTAAAAATACCCTTGTTGTTTTCTCTTTTCCATCGCCGCCTCGGAACGTTTGTCGTCAATGCGCGCGCCGCGTTCTGAAATTTCGGCAGAAAGAATCTCTTCTATAATCACATCGATATCTGTGGCATCGGATGCCACAGCAGCCGTACACGTCATATCGCCCACCGTTCTGAAACGAACTGTCGCCTCGAACGGAATCTCATCAGCCTCTTTATTTAAGTAATCAGAATCTGCCCAAAGCATTCCATCACGTTCGATCACCTGTCGTTGGTGCGAATAGTAAATGCTAGGGATCTCCATCTTCTCTTCTTTGATGTAGTTCCAAACATCTAGCTCCGTCCAGTTCGAAATAGGGAATACGCGTACGTTTTCTCCTACTGCGATGCGGCCGTTGAGCATGTCGAATAATTCAGGTCGTTGACGCTTCGCATCCCATTGTCCAAAATCATCGCGCACCGAAAAAATACGCTCTTTCGCTCTCGCTTTTTCCTCGTCGCGACGCGCGCCACCGATGCAAGCATCAAATTTGAATTCTTCAATGGTATCTAACAGCGTTACCGTTTGAAGGACGTTACGCGAGGCATATTTTCCAGACTCTTCTGTCGCTTTTCCTTGGTTGATGGAATCTTGCACGTAACGAACAATTAGTTCTGCACCTGTTTCTTTCGCTAACCAATCGCGGAATTCAATCGTCTCCGGGAAGTTGTGTCCGGTATCGATATGAACCAAAGGGAAAGGTATTTTACCTGGAAAGAAAGCCTTTTGGGCTAAACGAACCAAGGTAATGGAATCCTTTCCACCCGAGAAAAGTAAAGCAGGGCGCTCAAATTGCGCTGCCACTTCCCGCAGGATGTAGATGGATTCATCCTCTAGTTGGCGAGGGAAATGACCGATTTTGTCTTGTATTGTCTGCATAACTTAGGCGTGTAAACCACATTCTTTTTGGGAATTCTCCCACCACCAACGGCCCGCACGGGGATGTTCTCCTTCTGAAATAGCCCGCGTACAGGGAGCGCATCCGATGGAAATGAACCCTTTCTTGTGCAAGGGGTTTTGGGGAATTTTATGTTCTTGTAAGTAATTTTCTAATTGACTAAAGTTCCAATCAATTACGGGGTTAATCTTCCATAATTGACGGTTTTCATCCCATTCGATGATGGGCATATCGGCTCTATTGTCTGATTGTTCGGCTCTTAAACCGGTAATCCACACTTTCGCTCCCTGTAAGGCCCGATTTAAAGGCTCCATTTTTCGAACAAAACAGCATTCTTTTCGGTTCTCTTCAGAGGTATAGAAGGAGTTGAATCCTTTTTCTGCCACTAAGCTTTCCACCGCGGAGGTATTTGGGAAAAAGGTTTGGAGCGAAATGCCGTATTTTTTAATCGTCAAATCCATTAACTCGTAGGATTCTTGGAACTGACGTCCGGTATCTAGTGTGAAAATCTCGATGGCCGATTTTGTACTAGCAATGGCCTGGGTAATGGCCTGATCTTCTTGGCCAAAAGAGGTAGAGAAAACAAGGCGTTCACCTGCAAAATAGGAGGCAATGAACTGAATTCGTTCTGGCAATGATCTGGATAGTAATTCCTTTTCGAGCGTTTTGAGATGCATTTTGTCCTATTTTTTACAAAGGTACATATTGTCTATTGAATAACTATACTAATAAATAAAAAAAATAATTCCTACATTAGTGCATTATGAGGATCGGATCAGAGATTTTATTGGATAGTCCCTATCACGAGGAGGAGGAAAACTTGTTAGACCTTCGAAATCTGCGAAATCTCGTACGCCACGGAGAGAGTACGCGTCTGGAGTTTAAGATGAAGGTTAAGTTTCCAGAAAAGATTATCAAGGAACTGGTAGCTTTCGCGAATACCGAGGGAGGTCATTTATTCGTCGGGGTCAGCGATACGGGGGTGATTGAAGGAGTAAAGTTCGCGGAGGAAGAACAGTTCTTATTAGAGCGCGCCATTGAGAAATACTGTTTTCCCGTCTTTACCTACCGATCTTACCGCATTCGGCTGGAGAATGGCCGAGAGGTTTTGGTCTATCAGGTGTATGAAAGCATAGATAAGCCCCATTTTGTTCAGCTTTCCGCAGATCCACATCCCATTTGCTATGTACGCGTCAAAGACCGTACCATACAGGCGAGCAAAGAAATGAAGCAAATTTTACGTCGCCAAAACGATGACGGCATCAGCTTCGCCTACGGAGATATCGAACGATTTCTATTAGATTTTGTCCGTCAGAATGGCCAAATAACATTGGCTGAATTAGCCCAAGAAGCCCAAATCCCTACCTGGCTAGCCGCCAGAAAGTTAGTCCTATTAGTGCTGGCAAGGGTGCTGAAAATCGAGCCCGGGGAATCGTTTGACACCTACCGCTTAAATTAATTTCACAGGACATTCATTATCAGGAAATTAAATCTATATTTGCATCCGTTTCTTGAAATATTTCAAGAAAACAGATACAAATAGTACAATTTTGTGCATTAATTGTATTTATTTTTTAGACTAAACAAAGCCGCTTGATAAGACTGTTACTCCCTATAGATTAAAAATGGAACACAAACACAAAAGTAAAGCCACCGCAGCCGGTCTATTGGTAGCGATGGGGATTATTTACGGGGACATTGGAACTTCTCCTTTGTATGTAATGCAATCAATCATCGGAGATAATCCGATTAATTCACTAACCGTTTTAGGCGGATTGTCTTGTATTTTTTGGACGTTGACCTTACAGACAACTTTAAAGTATGTGATTTTAATTTTACGGGCAGATAACAAGGGTGAAGGCGGAATCTTTGCCCTTTTTGCGTTAGTAAGACGCCACGCAAAGTGGTTAACCTTGCCAGCCATTGTCGGTGGAGCCACCTTGTTAGCGGATGGTATTATTACGCCGCCTATCTCGGTTTCCTCCGCGATTGAAGGATTAAAAATGTTGCATCATAAAGATGGGACTCCCTTCGTGACGGATACGGTGCCTCTCGTAATTGTGATTTTATCTGGTTTATTTATTTTTCAAATCTTTGGAACCAAGGTAGTAGGAAAGCTTTTTGGGCCCATCATGTTATTGTGGTTCTCGATGTTAGGGCTGACAGGTTTGATTTGGATCGGCCAGGATTGGTCGATTTTTAGAGCCCTATCTCCGGTATATGCTTGGGAGTTATTAACAACGCATCAATCGGGTACGGCTGGTTTTTGGACCTTAGGAGCCGTATTTTTATGTACGACTGGAGCTGAGGCCTTGTATTCAGATTTAGGCCACTGCGGAAAAGAGAATATTCGCATTAGCTGGGTTTTTGTCAAGATTGCCTTGATTCTACAGTATTTCGGGCAAGGGGCCTGGTTGTTAGCGCATGAAGGAGATTTGTTAGGCGTACGCAAGCCTATTTTCGAATTATTGCCACGTGAGTTCTTGTTCACGGGTATTATGGTGGCGACAGCGGCAGCGGTGATCGCTTCGCAAGCCTTGATTTCAGGTTCGTTTACGTTGATTTCTGAAGCCATTCGCTTGAACTTTTGGCCGCGTGTTCGCTTGGTGTATCCTTCGGATCAAAAAGGACAGATCTATGTTCCCTCCATCAACATTATGTTGTGGTTAGGCTGCGTAGGAGTGGTTTTATGGTTCAAAGAATCAGCGAACATGGAAGCGGCTTACGGTCTCGCGATCACGTTAACGATGTTAATGACAACCTCTTTAATGGCTTATTACTTGCACATTAAGAAGGTGGATATGTGGTGGATTGTCTTGTTTTTAGCGGTTTATGTGTCCTTAGAAGGATCCTTCTTAGTGGCGAACTTGCAGAAATTCTGGCACGGAGGATATGTCTCTTTGTTCATCGCCGGCGTCATTATTATCATTATGTGGGTGTGGTTTAGAGCGACTCGCATTAAGAAAAAATTAACCGAATACGAGAAGTTATCGGATTATATCGAGCCTTTGAAGGACTTGAGTCAAGACGAAACAATTCCTAAATACGCGACGCACTTAGTCTTTATGTCAAATGCCGGGCGAGTGACGGATATCGAATCGAAGATTATTTATTCGATTTTCCAAAGACGTCCGAAGCGGGCAGATATCTATTGGTTCGTCCACGTAGATACCTTGGATGATCCGTATGCGATGGATTACAAGGTGACCGTGATTGAACCAGATGACATCATTAAAGTAAACTTTAAGTTAGGCTTCAAGGTAGAGCAACGCATTAACCTGTATTTCCGCAAGGTAGTAGAGGAAATGGTGGCCCGTGGGGAAGTGGATATCACGTCTCGTTACAAGTCATTGAATGAACAAAATGTGATTGGTGACTTCCGTTTTGTGGTGTTGGAAAAATTCCTCTCATTCGATAACGATTTACCTTTATTAGACCGAATGGTGATGAAGGCCTATTTCTTCGTGAAGCAGTTTACGCATTCGGAGGACAAATACTTTGGCTTGGATTCAGATGCGGTAAAACTGGAGAAGGTGCCGTTAATTATCAAACCGATTACGAAGTGTAACCTGAGACGGATCGAATAAAATGAGCACGATATTTACCAAAATAGTCAACAAAGAAATTCCTTGCCATTTAATCAAGGAAGATGATCGCTTTCTAGCGTTCTTGGATGTGATGCCCTTAGTGGAAGGCCACGTGCTCGTGATTCCCAAACAAGAGGTAGACTATATCTTCGATCTAGAGCCGGAATTACTCGGGGATTTAATGAAATTCTCTCAAACGATCGCCCCGGCAATCAAGAAAGCAATTCCTTGCAAGCGAGTAGGGATAGCGGTCATCGGTTTAGAAGTGCCACATGCACACGTGCATTTGGTGCCGATGAACCGTATGTTAGATATTAATTTCTCGCAAGAGAAGATGAAGCCGTCGGCTGAATCTTTGGCAAAAACAGCCGAATTAATTCGCTCGTTCTTACTTTAAGAAGCCTTTCAGCTTATTCATCTCAAGCATCGGATTCGCTTTCTCGTACACGATATTATACACTGCCTCGATAATAGGCAATTTAATGTTGTGTTGTCGAGAGATGCTGTAGATACTGCGAACGGCATAATAGCCCTCCGCAATCATATTCATTTCGATTTGCGCTGACTTCACAGAATAGCCGCGACCGATCATATTTCCAAAGGTCCGGTTACGTGAGAACTGCGAATAAGCCGTCACAAGTAAATCCCCTAAATAGCCTGAGCTATTCAAATCGCGGTTTTTCTCCGGATAAACGACATCTAAGAAGATCTTGATTTCTTGCATCGCATTACTCACGAGTACGGCCTGGAAGTTATCCCCAAAACCCAACCCGCGCGTAATTCCGCAGGCCATCGCCACGATATTTTTAATAACCGCACAATATTCCACTCCATACAAATCTTGGATGGCGTGCGCCTGCAAAAAGCGGCTATTCAATAGGTTCGAAAATGATTGGGCTAGGTTTAAATCCGGCGAAGCAATGGTCAAATAGGATTGTTTCTCTAGCGCGACTTCCTCCGCATGGCATGGGCCGGCGATGACGCAGGTTTGGCCTAAAGGCAAATTAAAGGCGCGTTCCATCCAGTCAGTCACCAATAGGTTTTCGTCTGGAATCATTCCCTTGATGGCAGAAACCACTTTTTTCCCTTCGAAATGTTTTTTATTGAGGTCCTTTAACGTACTCGGTATAAAAGCCGCCGGAACCGCTAAAATGATGTATTCGGCGCCTGCTAAGGCATCAACCATTTTGCTGTAGGTCTTCACTTTACGTGGATTGATGGCCACGTCAGTCAAATAGCTCGGATTATGATTGTATTTGCGGATGAATTCAACGTCCGATTTACGGCGGATCCACCACTTTATTTTCACATTGTTTTCAGAAAGGATTTTCACCAAAGCCGTAGCCCAGCTACCTCCGCCTAACACAGCTACCTGGGTAGGGATTTTTTTCTTTAATTCCGCTAATTCACTCATTTTGTAAAATTACGCTTATTTGATAAATATCCCGGATTTTTTGCCAAATTTGTACGTCCACCCACCTGGTGACCCAATCTAAACCTATGAAAAAAATCATCCTTTTCCTGCTCACGGGATTATCTTTCTGTGCGCTTTCACAAAAAAATCAACCGCTTCCAGAACATCCACGCCCTGACCTACAACGGAATCAATGGCAGAATCTGAATGGCTATTGGGACTTTACTTTTGATTCGTCACATACGGCTCCTAGTCGTTACGCAAAGAAAATTCTCGTGCCCTTTCCGTGGGGATCGCCCCTTTCTGAGGTGAAAGATGAGTCAGATGTGGCCTGGTACCACAAGGAAATTAAAATTCCAGCTACTTGGACGGGTAAACGTGTATTTATAAACATTGGTGCCTCGGATTGGGAGTCAATCCTCTTTTTAGATGGAGTTCAAATTTCGAAACACCAAGGCGGTTACACGCCTTTTGATGCTGAACTAGTAGGCGTAAAACCCGGTTCCGTGCATCAGCTTGCGGTTCGTGTGGATGATAAGCGTCGCATGTTTACGCTCTATGGAAAGCAAGGATATGGGAATGCGCGGGGGATTTGGCAGACGGTGTATGTAGAGGCGAGAGGCGAAAATTTTATCGATCACTATGCGGTGAATCCGGTCATTGATGCGAAAAAAGCACAAGTGAAGGTGTATCTGGGTGCGCCTACTGCGAAAAACCAAGAGGTGAAAATTACCTTATCGAATGGACAGTCGGCGTCGATTTTGATACCAGCTGGGAAACAGGAGGGTGTAGCTGATATAGCTGTAAAAGCGATGCATTTGTGGTCTTTGGAAGATCCGTTTTTATATGGCCTGAAAATCCAGTCGGGTAACGATGTCGTGAACGGTTATTTCGGGATGCGTAAGATATCTGTGGTGAAATTACCAGGTTCAAAGATTCCCTACATTGGATTGAATAACAAACCTGTTTATGTGCAATTAGCTTTAGACCAAAGTTATCATCCTACTGGATTTTATACTTTCCCTTCTGATCAGTTTATGAAAGATGAGATCATACGCAGTAAGCGGATTGGGTTGAATGGAATACGCACGCATATTAAGGTGGATGTGCCTCGAAAGTTGTATTGGGCGGATAAATTAGGACTTTTGGTGATGTCTGATTTACCCAATTCGTGGGGAGATCCGGATGCAGCCATGCAAAAGGAGTCGGAATATACTTTGCACGAGATGATCAAACGCGATTACAATCACCCGGCAATCTTCTCGTGGATTACGTTTAACGAGACCTGGGGTTTGTTCACGCACAAGGACAATAAGTCGATTTACACGCCTGAAACCCAGAAGTGGGTGGCGTCGGTGTATCATTTGGCCAAAACCTTAGACCCCACTCGCCTCGTCGAAGACAATTCCGTTTGCTGCGGAAGAGGACATACGGAAACAGACATTAATTCCTGGCATGCCTATCAGGCGGGCTATGAATGGGATAAATTAGTAGGCGATTTTACCGCAAAGACCTACCCCGGTAGTACCTGGAACTTTGAAAAAGGATACCAGCAAGGGACACAACCGATGATAAATTCGGAATTTGGTAACGTATGGGGTTACCAAGGAAGTACCGGCGATGTCGATTATACCTTCGATTATCACAAAGCCTTGAACTCGTTTAGAAATCATCCACAAATGGCCGGCTGGTTATATACTGAACACCATGACGTGATTAACGAGTGGAACGGCTACTATAAGTTTGACCGAACGGAGAAAGAGACAGGTTTAAACGCCATCGTCCCGGGGATGTCTCTGAAAGATTTCCATGGACCATTTTACTTATCTACTGGACAAGAAATTACGTGGGCTGGTAAAGCCGGCCAACAGGTCAAAATCCCTTTACATCTTTCTTCTATGACAAATACGGCTGGGTCACTTAGCTTAAAAATGTCTTTATCAGGAACGAATGCGGCAGGCGAAAAGTTGAATCGCTGGACTAAAACGCGTGTACTAACTTATAAGCCTTGGGACGTGAAGGCCTTGGATTCCTTGTCCATTACTTTACCAGCTGATAAATCAATCAATACGTTAGCGTTTGAATTAAGCGAAGCATCCGGGAAAGTGGTGCACCGCAATTTTGTTCATTTGATCGTCGAGGAAGGTCTTATGCAACCGGCAAAAGGGCAATTGATTTCGGTTCCCGTGGAGAAATACAGCGCCTCTAGCTGGCCCAAGAAACAATGGACGGGTGTTCTTGGCCATAAATTGAATGGGGCAGGTGCCGGATATTTCGAATACGAAATTCCTTTCCCTACTGCTGGCGCTGAAAGTATCAAACAAGTCCGCTTCCTGGTGGAGGCATCTTCTAAACCCATCCTGGGCAAAGACCGGGATGATGCGGGAAAAATGGATGGCGACTATATGCTTGGCAAAGGAACCTTTGATCCGGGCGTAAATCCCAATGCCTATCCGCAAACGGATCGTTATGCCAGCCCAGCAAAATTGAAAGTGAGTGCAAACGGGATTGTTGCGTCTGAAACTAGTTTAGCGGACGATCCGGCTGATCACCAAGGCATATTATCTTGGCATTACCAGGCGCGCAATAACAAGCTAGACGAGGCAGGAACCTACGGTTATTTAGTGCAAGGAGTGATACCTGCGGCTGCTTGGCAACAAGCCGCTAAAACGGGTAAACTGATCTTGCGATTCGAATCGACAGAAGGTGGATTGTCGCTATATGGAGATCAATCTGGCCGGTATGTGGTCGATCCGAGTATTATTATTGAACGTTAAATTTCCAACGTTTGACATGAATTAACTCCGGTTTTTTGTCTCCGGTTTGCGTAAAATTAGCGTTCGTTAATTGAATATCCGCGGCTTCGATCACGCGGTAGGTCTGCTTTGCCTCGATGTCTAAGTTCGAAAGATAAATGTGGTGGATCGGCATTTCCGGTAATCCACGCACAAGTAATCCGGTTTCTGCTCCTTTCGCTACGACGCGATCCACGAAAATGTTTTTGAACTGTGGCGTGCCGGCATCGACTGGTTTGCTTTCGATTTTAGGTGTTTCACTTCCGTTTCCAAAAGTGGCCACCGGATCTTTTCCCTGGTAATACATATCGAACAAGATGGCCTCGCCAGAGATGTTTTTCATGCTGATGTCTTGGATGTAGACGTTCTCCACCACGCCACCACGTCCGCGGGCTGTTTTGAAACGCAAACCCACGTCGGTGCCTAGAAATTGGCAGTTAGATACGAAAAGATCATTTACGCCACCGGACATTTCACTACCTACTACGACACCACCGTGACCGTGGAATACCACACAATTTTCGATGGTGATATGGGCACTCGGGCGACCTCTTTTTCTGCCCTCGGCATCTTTACCTGATTTCAAACAGATTCCGTCGTCACCTACGTCAAATCTTGAATTGCGCACCGAAACATATTCACACGATTCGATGTCGATCCCATCGCCGTTTTGGGCGAACCAAGGGTTTTTGACGGTAATATTTTCTACTGTGAGGTGTTTAGAAAGTAATGGGTGAATGTTCCAAGCTGGGGAGTTTTGGAAGGTAACTCCTTCTAGTAAAATCTGCTCGCATTCGCGTAGGGAGATCATATTAGGTCGAAGGAATTCCTTGATTTCTTCGGCTTTGGCCTCATTGAAACCTGCGGCAATCACGCCCGGCTGATCCATTTTAGACCCTTTCAAAGCGCGTTCAGTTGGATACCAAGTATCTTTTTTGTCATCTAACATGCCGCCAGAACGAACCAATTTATCCCATTCTCCTGGTGTTAACTTTCCTTTCTTCACAGGTCGCCAAGCCTCACCGTTTCCATCGATGATACCAGAACCCGTAATCGCAATGTTGCGTTCGCCTATCGCCGTAATTGGGGATTGCGCTCTGATGGCATCCACCCCTTCCCAGTTAGTGCGCACCAAGGGATATTGGGCTGCATCCGCGCTGAATTGCAAAACAGCACCGGCATCTAAATGGAAATTGATATTGGAGCGTAACGTAATCGCACCCGTAACGAAGAAGCCCGCCGGAACGCGCACCACGCCACCGCCTTGCTTCGCGGCGATGTCGATGGCCTGTTGAATGGCTGCGGTATTTAACTTACTTGCGGAGGGCGAAGCTCCGTAGGCGACAATATTAAACGTATCTTTTTTAAAGGCTGTCGTCGCTACGTTCGGTAATTCGAACACATATTTCTGAGAGAAGGACGATTTTTGTAAGAAGCTGCGTAGGTGCTCGTTCGAAGCTAAAATGCCTTCTGCCACTAGTGAGGCTATTTTTTTTGCACCAAAAGGAGAGAAGTGCGTATCGTCCACCACCCCTTTGCTGAATTTCTTGAAGATCCCCGCTGGGTAATGAAGAAACATCTTCTTCGCTCCTTCAGGTCCTTCTGCTGCAATGTATTTTTTGCTTTCCTTTTCGATGTCGATTAACAGTACTTTCTCCGCCGTTGCGACTTCGCGAACGACGCTAGGATAATCCGCGTGTTGGTCTACGAAAACACCTGTAGAATCAAATTTTCTGCGTTGAGTAGGAGTTAGTAGGATGGGAATTCCGCCTTTTGAACGCGTTTCGTGCACATAGCGAATGAGGTTTTCGCGGAAGTCAGTTTGTGCTGGGGCGTAACGGCTGGTATCGGAGACTTTGGCATCATTATGGCCAAACTGAATCAACACGTAATCCCCTTTTTTGATCTGGTTAAATACCTTCGCCCAACGGCCTTCGCGACGGAAGCTTTTCGTGCTTCTCCCATTGTAGGCGTGGTTTTGGACCTCTACGGCTTCATTAAAGAACGAAGCAAATGGCATTCCCCAACCTGTTTCTGGAAAATCAGCAGACACTTTATCCGCCATCGTCGAATCCCCAATGAGAAATACATGAATCTGCTCCGAAGCGGTGAAACTAAAGAAGAAGAGGCAAAGGATAAGCAGGTATTTCATAGGATCTAATTTGCTATTAAAGCACAAAAGAGCCCATTTTTACCCAAAAATTATCGATTAATTGCGACGCTACTTAAGATAGATTGGATAATTTGAAGTGTGGTGATGTTATCTGCTTCCGCCACATAATTCAAGATAATGCGGTGATTCAGGATATCTGGGGCCATTTCTTTGATGTCCTCCGGCAACACATAATCACGTCCTTCTAAATAGGCCATCACTTTCGCAGCTAGGTTCAGTTGGATACTCGCACGCGGAGATGCACCGAATTGGATATATCCCGCTTCTTGCGTTAAGCCATATTCGGCTGGATTTCTTGTCGCGAAAACAAGTTCGATGATGTATTTCTCTAGAGTCTCTGAGATGGTGATTTCGTTAATTTCCTTGCGGATTTTGGCGATATCTTCTGCATTTAAAACGGTTTTAGGCTCGTAGTTGAAATCCATATTGGACTTCTGGCGCATCACGGCTAATTCCTGGTCTTTGTCTAGGTAATTCAGGAATACCTTGAGCATAAAACGATCCACCTGTGCCTCCGGAAGCGGGAACGTACCTTCTTGCTCGACTGGATTTTGAGTGGCTAATACTAAGAACGGTTTGTCCAAAGGATAGGTCGTATCCCCAATCGTCACCTGCTTTTCTGCCATCGCTTCTAGAAGCGCTGATTGCACTTTCGCAGGAGCACGGTTGATCTCATCTGCCAGGATGATTTGCGCGAAAATGGGTCCTTTTTTGACCTCGAATTCGGATTTCTTCGGATTGTAAATCATGGTCCCCACTAAATCCGCGGGTAACAAATCCGGAGTAAATTGGATACGGTGGAAATGTAAGTCGAGAATTTTAGCTAAGGTGTTAATCGTTAACGTCTTCGCTAAGCCAGGCACCCCTTCTAACAGGACGTGACCGCCTGTAAAAAGACCCACTAATAAGCGATTAATCAGGCGTTCCTGGCCAATGACCACTTTGCCCATTTCGTCAATGACGGCCTGAATTTTTTCTCTCGAGTTCATATTTACTGCAATTTCTTGTACCGAATACGTTTAGGCGTGGTATCCCCTAAGCGTTTCTTACGTGATTCTTCGTATTCGGAATAATTTCCTTCAAACCAAGTCACTTGAGAATCTCCCTCAAAGGCTAAAATGTGTGTTGCGATGCGATCTAAGAACCACCGGTCGTGGGAGATGACTACCGCACAACCTGCGAAGTTTTCTAAACCTTCTTCTAAAGCGCGGAGTGTATTTACGTCCAAATCGTTGGTCGGCTCATCGAGTAATAATACGTTAGCACCTTCCTTCAACATCATCGCTAAGTGAACGCGGTTACGCTCTCCACCGGATAACATGCTGATTTTCTTCTCTTGATCCGCACCGTTAAAGTTGAATTTGCTGACATAGGCACGCGCATTCGCCTGCTTTCCGCCTAACATCACCCAATCATTCCCGTCAGAAATAGTTTCAAACACCGATTTTTCTGCCTTTAATTGGTTGTGCTCTTGATCCACATACGCCAGTTTCACCGTTTCCCCCACTTCAAAAGTGCCGGAATCAGGCTGTAATTTATCGGTAATCAGATTAAATAAGGTCGTTTTACCCGCACCGTTTGGCCCGATAATGCCGACAATACCGGCTGGAGGAAGCGAAAAACTCAGGTTTTCGTACAATAGCTTGTCTCCAAAAGATTTCGACACACCCTGTACCTCGATCACTTTATTTCCCAAACGAGGACCTGCCGGAATGAATAATTCCAACTTGTCTTCTTTCTGTTTGTTTTCTTCTGAAAGGAGTTTTTCGTAGGCTCCAATACGCGCTTTGGACTTCGCCTGACGCGCTTTTGGCGCCATACGCACCCATTCTAATTCACGCTGCAAAGTCTTTTGACGACGAGATTCCGTCTTCTCTTCTTGCGCTAAACGGTTTTGCTTTTGCTCTAACCAAGAAGAATAGTTTCCTTTCCAAGGAATACCTTCGCCGCGATCTAGTTCTAAAATCCAGCCCGCTACGTTATCCAAGAAGTATCGATCGTGGGTTACGGCGATCACAGTACCTTTGTATTGACGTAAATGCTGCTCTAGCCAGTCTACGGATTCCGCATCCAAGTGGTTAGTCGGCTCATCTAATAAAAGGACATCCGGCTCTTGTAATAATAAGCGACAAAGTGCCACACGGCGTTTTTCACCCCCTGAAAGGGTGCTTACTAAGGCGTCAGACGGAGGACAACGTAAAGCATCCATCGCCTTTTCTAAACGCGTATCTAATTCCCAGGCATTGAAGTGATCCAGCTTTTCTTGGACCTCCCCTTGACGCGCTAATAATTTATCAAAATCAGCATCTGGATCTCCAAAAGCCTCATTAATCTCATCGAATTCCTTTAACAAGTTCTTGATTTCTACGACTGCCTCTTCCACGACTTCAATCACCGTTTTGTTCGGGTCTAATTGTGGTTCTTGCTCTAATAAACCGACGGTATAGCCAGGCGAAAACACGACATCTCCCGTGTAGGATTTGTCGATTCCGGCGATGATGCGTAGTAAAGTGGACTTCCCTGATCCGTTAAGACCCAAGACACCGATTTTTGCCCCATAGAAAAAGGACAAATAAATATTTTTTATGATGGTCTTTTGAGGAGGGATGACTTTCGACACACGCTCCATCGAAAAGATGATTGTTTCGTTACTCATTAAATTTTATTTTTATACAACCCACAAATATCGCAATTTTTTAAATAAATTAGAGGTGTATTAAGATTTACGATTAACATTTGAGCCAAAGCCCCTGCTTGAAGCTCTTTCTTCAAAACATATGAACCAGCCTACATCAAACGAGTTTGGATTTTGCCGCGACGGCAAAGTTTTCATCAACACCTATTTAAATTATCCTGAGCGCGAAATCGGTTTCGTGCGTCATTCGGAAGAGGAAGCATTAGCCTATTTTGTGAAACGTTTTGACCTTGCGGTAAGCAAGGTGAAAGGTCTATCTGCTGAAATTGAAGCAGCGCAGAATAAAGGTTCATTTCTGACTAAAGTTTTGCAAATGCAAACCTACCTGATCGAATTCGATGGACTAGGAGATTTCAAACCTTTGTTAGCAGAATTAGAGAAGCACGAGGCTTATTTGAAAGAATTAATTCAGGCGAATCAGATTAAAAATCTCGAAATCAAGCGCGCCTTGATTCAAGACGCTAAAGAAATTTCTGAGGAGGAAGACGTGGTCGAAGCGACGGACAAATTGATGGAGGTGAAAATGAAGTGGGTGAAGACGGGTCCAGTTGATAAACAATTCCAAGATCAATTAACAGCAGAATTCCAAGAGGTGATGGATGCCTTCTTCTTGAAGCGCCGGGCCTATTTCGAAGATAAAAACCGCCAGATAGATGAGAAGATTTTAATTCTTCAAGGCTATATTGATAACGTTCACCAATTGCGCAAGGCTGAGGATATCGATGATTCTGTCGTGAAGGTGAAAGAGATTCAGAAGGAGTGGAAGAATGTAATTGGTTTGCCGC
The DNA here is from genome assembly GCA_040403415.1 of Aquirufa sp. Taxonomy (GTDB): domain Bacteria; phylum Bacteroidota; class Bacteroidia; order Cytophagales; family Spirosomataceae; genus Aquirufa. The sequence goes on along the minus strand of JBBAKU010000009.1, from coordinate 53,371 downwards.
CTAAGAAGCAGTCGATGCTTTGGAAGAATTTCAAGAAGGCAAATGATATGTTCTTCGAGAAGTACAACCGTATTAAAGGAATCGATTACAAACCTCGGATTGATCCACGTGTGTTAGAATTAACGACGATGACGGGGGAATTAGAATTGAAATTAAGAGATCAAGTTAATATTGTTGCGACCGCGGATTTAGCTAAAGCTTATTTAGTGAAGTGGAAAGAGATTTCGTCCCAAATCAAAAATATGGATCGCTCGCTCGCAGAGCGTTTCCGCACGATTTGCGATAAGATTTTCGAGATGAATTATTTATTACGGGTGATCTCCTATCGCCATGCGAATTTGAATGAGAAGCCACGGATCGAGCAGTTGAAAATTATGATCAACCAAATGGATTACATGGCGAAGAAAGAGAAAGGTGAACTCGAATCTTTTATTGCAGAATCGGAGGCAACTCGCATGATGGAGGATAAAATTACCTTGAGTAAAATCAATACTCAGAAACGCAAAATCTCCATGAAGGAGATCTTGCTAACGGGCTTTAAAGAAGAATTAGATCAATTATTGAATTCGTAAACCGAGTTCAGTTGCGAATCCAGGAAAATCGAGACCATCGAAGGTGCCAGACGACATCATCAACAGGTTTTGGTTTTCCTGATTTTGTTTTAACAGGATTTGCTTTAGGTCTTCTTGTTCACGTACTACGACCAAGTTTGGGTGATTAAAATAAGACTGAACTGTTTCAGCCTCAATTCTATCCATTTGTTTGATAGCACGGGCGTGTTCGCTTAGGTAAATAATCGCCAAATCCGCATCTGCTAAGGTTCCTTTGTATTCCGGAAGAAAGGCGGGATTCAAGCTGCTAAACGTATGTAATTCCAGCGCAGCCACTAATTTGCGTTGAGGAAATTGGGCCTTTAGTGCCTGTGTAGTCGCTTTCACTTTTGATGGCGCGTGAGCGAAGTCTTTGTATAGTAGTTGTGAATCTGATTCTCCTACCCACTCTAAGCGCTTTGCGGCCCCTTTGAATGATTGAATAGCCGTATAGAATTCAGTTTCATTTACGCCTAATTGCGAACAGATATGCAAAGCCCCTTGCAAATTTTTCAAGGTATGTTCTCCAAAAACCTGAAGGCCATATTCCTTTCCATCGTTTCCTTTCAAGAAAGTTTGGCCGTTTCTAATGATAGAATCGTGTGCCTTGTATCCCTCAGAATGGCAATGCTCCGGGCAAGCCTCGGCGATGGCCTCTAGCGTTTTATCTGTTTTGTCAAAGAATAAATGCCCCGCTTTTGGCATTTCTTTTACTAAATTTTCGAAGGCTTGCGTATACGATTCGAAAGTCGGGTAGACATTGATATGATCCCAAGCGATGCCGGAAATCAACGCAATGTGCGGTTGATACAAGAGGAATTTAGCTCTGCGATCGATAGGAGAGGCTAGGTATTCGTCGCCCTCGATGATCATAATAGGGGCATCGGTGATGGATGCCATTAAGTCAAAGCCCTCAATGCGCGCCCCCACTAAGTAGTCGAATTTCTTATGTAGGGTCTTTAAAACGTGCAAAATCATCGAGGTGATACTCGTTTTGCCGTGGCTACCGGCGATGACAATGCGCTGTTTGTTTTTACTTTGTTCGTAGATGAAGGAAGGATAGGATTCAATTTTTAATCCTAATTCCTGTGCCTTTAAGAGTTCCGGATTGTCAGCGCGTGCGTGCATTCCTAAAACAATGGTGTCGATGTCCGTGTTTATTTTCTCTGGGAACCAACCAAACGCGGCAGGTAAGATGCCATGTTTCTCCAAAAAGCTTTTGGAAGGTTCGTAGATTTCATCGTCTGAGCCTGTTATTTCATGACCTTGAGCTAAAAGGGCTAGGGCTAAGTTGTGCATCGCTGCACCACCGATGGCGATAAAATGAATTTTGGACATAATAACTTAATAGGGATTTGTCTTGCAAAGTACATACTTTTATTGCAGTTTTGCACGTTTTTCCACAAACTCGAGGTGAACTCGGGTACATTTAAACAGAAGGATGAAAAATTACATCGATCTAATTGACCAAACCATTGAGTTTCCTACTCGTGAGTTCAATATCAATGAGAACAATGAATTATTGTTTAACAATGTGCCTTTAATGGAAATCATTAAGCAGTACGGTACGCCTTTAAAGGTTTCGTATTTGCCTAAAATTTCAGAACACATCGAGAATGCGAAGCTTCTCTTTAGAAACGCGATCAAAAAGTACAATTACAAAGGAAACTATACCTATTGCTATTGTACGAAATCGTCTCATTTCTCCTTCATTTTAGAAGAAGTTTTGAAGCAAAATGTACACCTAGAAACCTCTAGCGCCTTTGATATTCCCATCATTCGCGATATGTACAACCAAGGGAAAATCTCTAAATCGACTTACATTCTTTGCAATGGCTACAAACAGCCATTATATACGCAATACATTTCGGAGTTAATCAATGACGGATTCAACTGTATTCCTGTTTTAGATAACCTGAAAGAAATCGATTTCTATGAGAAATCGGTGACTGCTGAAAAAGTGAACATCGCTATTCGTATTGCGACAGATGAAGAGCCTGATTTCGCTTTCTATACCTCTCGTTTAGGATTACGTTATTCGGATGTTAACACCCTTTACAACGAGAAAATCAAACCTAATCCTCGCTTCAACTTGAAGATGTTACACTTCTTCATTAATACAGGGATTAAGGATTCAGCCTATTATTGGTCGGAATTAAGCCGTTTCGTTTACAAGTATTGCGAAATGAAGAAGATCTGTCCGGAATTGGATTCGATCGATTTAGGCGGTGGCTTACCTATCCAGACCTCTTTGCAATTCAATTACGATTACCAAGCGATGGTCGACGAAATCGTCGAGTCGATCTCTTGGATTTGCAACAAAAACAACGTTCCAGTACCTAACATCTTTACGGAGTTCGGATCCTACACGGTAGGAGAAAGCGGCGCTGTTTTGTATGAAATTATTGACCAAAAACTGCAGAATGACAAGGAGCTTTGGTACATGATCGACGGATCGTTCATTACACAATTGCCTGACTCGTGGGGTATGAACCAGAAATACATTATGCTGCCGGTGAATAACTGGGGTTTACCTTACCAAAAGGTCAACCTAGGTGGTTTAACCTGCGATTCGATGGATTTCTATAACACCGAAGCGCATAGCTCCGATTTATACTTGCCTATTTTCGAAGAGGAATCAGAACGTCAATACGTAGGTTTCTTCCATACGGGAGCTTACCAAGAATCACTAGGAGGTTATGGTGGAATTCAACATTGCTTGATTCCTGCTCCTAAGCACGTGATTATCGACCGGTTAGAAGATGGTACGATTACGACTCGCTTATTCTCAGAGGAACAAAAGAGTGCACCTATGTTAGATATTTTAGGATACCAGCATTCTGAGCCTGTTACAGCTAAAAAGGAAACACCTGCAAAAGCGAAGTTAGCTTCGGTCTAAGATGAAAAAAGGAATCTTGATTCTGGCTTTAGCCTGCGCATTGATCTCTTGTTCGAGACAAGCCGCTTGCCCAGCCTATGGAATGACCCGCGTAACCACTAATCCTCCCAGTCAAAGGTTTTAGTCACCGCTTTCTTCCATTGCTTACGGTAATGAGCTCGCTTATCGGAATCCATAGCTGGTTTCCAGGTATGCGCAATTCCCCAATTTTTGCGTAAATCATCTAAGTTTGCCCAATATCCCACGGCAAGCCCAGCCGCATAGGCTGCACCTAGGGCTGTGGTTTCGATGATCTTTGGACAGATCACCTCTTCCCCGATAATATCAGACTGAAACTGCATCAATAATTGATTCACGACCATCCCGCCATCTACTCGAAGAGAGGCGATCGGGATGCCTGCATCTTTTTCCATCGCTTCGAGTACTTCCCATGTTTGGAAAGCGGTGGCCTCTAGGGCTGCGCGGGCAATATGTGATTTATTAATATAGCGCGTTAAACCTACTAAAGCTCCGCGCGCATCTTGTTTCCAATAGGGTGCATACAATCCAGAGAAAGCAGGTACGAAATAACATCCCCCATTATCGTCTACCAGTTTCGCTAATTTTTCGATGTCTGGACTGTGTTTAATGATGCCCAGATTATCGCGTAACCATTGAACAAGTGCGCCCGTAATGGCCACAGAACCTTCCAGTGCATAATGCACAGGATCATTGCCTAATTGGTAGGCAACCGTAGTTAAGAGGCCAAATTGGGATGGAATCGCTTTCGTTCCCGTATTCATTAATAAGAAACAGCCGGTTCCGTAGGTATTTTTTCCTTGGCCGGGATTGAAGCAAGTTTGGCCTACTAAGGCCGCTTGTTGATCGCCTAAAATTCCCGCTAACGGAACGCCACCAAGCACTCCTTTGGCTTTCGCATACACTAATGAACTGGATTTAATTTCCGGAAGCATCGCTTTAGGGATGCTTAGTACATTCAGAATCTCCTCATCCCAGGCACAAGTTTGCAAGTCCATTAACTGGGTGCGGCTCGCATTCGTCACATCGGTGATGTGAATGCCGCCATCAATTCCGCCTGTTAAATGCCAAGCGATGAACGTATCCATGGTACCGAAAAGCGCATCGCCTTTCTCCGCATCCGCTCGCAATCCATCAATATTATTGAGTAACCAGCGCAGTTTTAACCCGCTGAAATAGGTAGCTAAGGGAAGTCCTGTTTTAGCTCTAAAACGATCCATTCCGCCGTCCTTGGCTAGTTCCGCTAGTTCAGAACCTACGCGTGTATCTTGCCAAACAATCGCATTATAATACGCCTTACCTGTTTTTTTATTCCAAACGACCGTTGTTTCACGCTGGTTCGTTATTCCTACCGCCGCTAAATCTTTCGCAGAAAGGTTTGCTTTCCCGAGCGCCAGACCGATCACCTCTTGGGTATTTTTCCAAATCTCGTGTGAATCGTGCTCCACCCAGCCCGCTTGGGGGTAGATTTGTTGGTGCTCTTTTTGGCCTACTGAAATGATTTCTCCAGCCTTATTAAATATGATGAAACGAGAACTCGTGGTTCCCTGATCGATCGATCCTACGTACATAATGTATTAGTTGAGGGTCAAAATAAAGGCACCTAAAACGGCACCAGCTGCGGGTCCTAACACCGGAATCCAAGCATAATCCCAGCCAGAATCTCCTTTATTGGGAATTGGCAAAATAGCGTGCATAATACGTGGTCCTAAATCACGTGCTGGATTAATAGCATAACCGGTCGTTCCACCTAAACCAAGGCCGATCGCCCAAACTAAAATCCCCACCATAAAGGGTCCTAAACCCGTTTCAATGGTAGAAAAAGTGCCTAAAGCAACCACCGCTAGGGCAGAAGCAAATGCTTCTGAAATAAAATTGAAAGGGGTATTTTTGATGGCTGGGTCCGTGCAAAAGGAAGCGCGAATCGCACCTTTATCTTCTGTTACATCGTAATGAGGCTTGTAATGCAACCAAACCAATAGTTGACCTAACATCGCCCCTAACAGCTGTGCCCCAATAAACGTGGGGAACAAACTCCAATCCCCTGATTTAACACATCCTGCAATGGTTACAATGGGGTTTAAGTGAGCCCCTGAGCTACCAAAATAGGTAGAAACGTAGATCGCGATGGTTACCGCAAAGGCCCAGGCGGCGGCTATGGCTAATAAGCCGGTGCCATTGCCTTTTGTATCTTTTAACAACATATTGGCGACAACGCCATTTCCGAGGTATAATAGGGTAGCTGTTCCGGCGAGTTCGCCGATGAAAATAGATGACATAGGTTGCGGTTGTTCTTTTGGTTTTCCAAAACTATAAAATCTTCTCAATAAAAAAATTATCTTTGATTTCAATTTGACAATTCAACGATGCGTGAAGATTATTTAACCGGGGATGCGGAGTCGCTGAACCCACAAGAAAAGGAGTTTGACAAAGCCCTACGCCCCTTAAGTTTTGAGGATTTTTCAGGCCAAGGGAAGATTGTTGATAACCTACAAATCTTTGTGGGAGCTGCGAAAGCGCGGGAGGAAGCATTGGATCACGTTTTATTGCACGGACCTCCGGGTTTAGGAAAGACCACCTTGTCGCACATTATCGCGAATGAGTTAGGTTCAAGTTTGAAGATTTCGTCTGGTCCAGTTTTGGACAAACCCTCTGATTTAGCCGGTTTGCTAACGAATTTGCAACCTTACGACGTTTTATTTATTGATGAAATTCACCGCTTAAATCCCATTGTAGAGGAATATTTGTATTCGGCGATGGAAGATTATAAGATCGATATTATGTTGGATTCAGGCCCGAATGCACGTAGCATTCAGATTGGTTTGAACCCATTTACTTTAATTGGAGCGACAACACGAGCGGGTCTTTTGACCTCACCCTTGCGTGCGCGTTTTGGGATTAATGCGAGGTTAGAATATTATGACGCCGCTTTATTGACCAAAATCGTGAAGCGTTCTGCCTCCATTTTGGATATGCCTATCGACGAATCAGGGGCCTATGAAATTGCCAGACGTAGCCGTGGTACACCGCGTATTGCGAATAATTTACTACGCCGTACGCGTGATTTCGCCCAAATGAAAGGCAACGGTTCCATCGACGTGAAGATCGCTGAGATTGCCTTGAATGCCTTAGACGTTGATCAAAATGGCCTAGACGAAATGGATAATCGCATCCTCTTGACCATCATCGAGAAATTCAAGGGAGGTCCAGTGGGCCTAACTACCATTGCCACCGCCTGCGGCGAGGAGGCAGAAACCATAGAAGAAGTTTACGAACCTTTTTTAATACAAGAGGGATTCTTGAAGCGTACCTCTAGAGGGCGTGAAGCAACGGAGAAAGCGTATCGCCACGTGGGGATTGCGCCCAGAGCTGAAACAGGATCGCTATTTTAATCTACACCTATGTCAACAAGAAAAATGTTAATCGCAGGAATGATGTTAGTTTCTGCTAGTGCTTTGGCCCAAATGAAATACCCACAAACGAAGAAAATCGATCACGTCGATAACTACCACGGAACGCAGGTCGCGGATCCTTATCGCTGGTTAGAGGACGATAATAGTGAAGAAACGAAGGCTTGGGTAAAGGCGCAAAACGAAGTGAGTTTTGGGTATTTAAACCAAATTCCGCTTCGCGAAGAATTCAAAAAGCGCATTGAGGCACTTAGTAATTACGAGAAAATCTCGGCTCCTTCCCGCAAAGGAGAATGGTATTATTTCTACAAGAACAGCGGTTTACAGAACCAATCGGTACTTTATCGCCAAAAAGGCCTCAATGGAAAGCCAGAATTAGTCATTGACCCGAACACCTTATCCAAGGAGGGAACCACTCGTTTGACCGTATTCTCGTTAGACAAAAAAGGTAAATACGCCTGTGTAGGTTTAAGCTTAAGCGGCAGCGACTGGCAAACCTACTACGTTCGGGATATGGAAACGGGTGAAAATTTGGCAGACGAATTGAGCTGGGTGAAAGTGAGCGGCGTGGCTTGGAAAGGCAATGGCTTTTTCTATTCCCGTTATCCAGAACCGGGTAAAGGAAAAGAATTAAGTACGAAAAACGAGAACCACCAAGTGTGGTTTCACACAGTAGGAACTCCGCAATCGCAGGATCAATTGATCTACGAGGACCCTAAAAATCCACAACGATTCCACACGGTAAGTACATCAGATGATGAGCGCTTTGCGTTTTTGACAATTTCGGATCGTGGGAAAGGCTTAGATGGAAATGCGCTGTGGATGATGGATGCGGCTAAAAAGGAAACGAAATTCAAACCGATCGTGGCTGAGCCAGGTAAATACGATTTCAGTATGGTGGATAACGATGGCGATGTGTTGATTTTGGAGACTAATGAAGGCGCACCGAATAAGAAAATTGTCCGCGTGGATCCGATGCATCCAGAAAAATCAAACTGGAAAACGATTGTTGCTGAAAAGGCGGAGCCTTTGCAAGGAGTCAATACGGTGGGAAAACGTTTGTTCTTGAATTATTCAAAAGATGTGACATCGCGCGTAATTAGCTACGATTACAACGGAAAAGAATTGGGTTCGGTTCGTTTACCAGGCCTAGGAAATGCCGGCGGTTTTGGCGGTGAGAAAGAAGATATATTCACTTTCTATACCTATTCTTCCTTCAATTTTCCTCCTACGATTTACCGCTATGATTTAGCGACGAATACTTCGTCTGTTTTCCAAAAGCCCAATCTAGCCTTCGATCCTGCCGATTATACAGTTGTTCAAAAGTTCTATCCTTCTAAAGATGGCACCCAAGTTCCCATGTTCATTGTGAGCAAAAAGGGCATTGAAATGAACGGTAAAAACCCAACCATCTTATACGGTTACGGCGGATTTAACATCAGTTCGACTCCCGCTTTTTCGGCTAGCCTTATCCCTTGGTTAGAAAAAGGAGGCATCTATGTGGTGGCGAATTTACGTGGTGGAAGTGAGTATGGAGAGAAATGGCACGAAGCAGGAATGAAGTTGAAAAAGCAGAATGTGTTCGACGATTTTATTGCTGGAGCAGAATATTTGATTCGCGAGAAATACACTTCGCCAGCCTATCTAGCGGCTTCTGGTCGTTCGAACGGTGGTTTATTGGTAGGGGCAGCGATTAACCAGCGCCCAGATTTGTTTGCAGCCGCATTGCCGGGTGTGGGTGTAATGGACATGTTACGTTTCCAAAAATTCACCATCGGATGGAACTGGGTCGCAGATTACGGCAGCAGCGATAATGCGGAGGAATTCAAAGCCTTGTATGCTTATTCGCCTTTACACAACATTAAAGCAATGAATTATCCAGCGACGATGGTCTTTACATCCGATCACGATGACCGAGTAGTTCCGGCTCACTCCTTTAAATATGCAGCCACGCTGCAGGAGAAGAATACGGCGGCTAAACCCATGATTATTCGGATTGATACCAATAGTGGACACGGTTCGTCGAACACCGCGAAGTTGATTGAACTGACGGCTGACTCTTATGCCTTTGTTCTCTTTAACATGGGTAAGTAAATAAAAAAAGCCTGGAAATAAATCTCCAGGCTTTTTCATTCTCAAACCTCAAGCGGATTATTTTACTTCTACTCTTCTAACAGCGCCGTCATTTCCCTGCGTTACGCGTAAGAAATAGACGCCAGCACCAGCTTTCTTTAAGTCGATTTGACCTAAATACTCCCCTTGGAAATCTTTCACTGTTTCAGAAGCGATCTCTTTTCCATTTACATCAGAAACGGCAATCGTTACATTTCCTTTCGTAGGTGCTGTGAAACGGATGTTGACCTTTCCGTTAAATGGTTGATTTTGCTTGCCTGAAAGGCCTTGAATGGTTTTTGAACCTTTTTCTTCTGCCCATTTTTGTAATTTTTTCAAGCCTTTCAATTTCATTCCTGGACCACCCATTGGGCCATCTAATTGAATGTTGAATTCTTTTTCTACCCCCTCAGGACCACCTTCTCCGCGAAAGATCATCACATTAGCATCTCCTCCGTGAGCACCTGGAGCTACTGGGGCCATAGCCATACCCGGTGCACCGCGGCGAATGATTACACGTTTGTCTGCACCCCCTTCAGCGCCACCTATGATTCTTTCTTCAGTGATGGTACCTGGCTGGTCTGACATACGCGAGTGAGACTTGTTTACGTCTACGCGAACAATTTTTTTCTTTCCACCAGAAGTGGTTACGTTAAAACCAAGTGAATCTGACATCTTTTTCAGTTCGGAATCTGCCTGATCTAAGTCGCTAAATTTTTTCTCGATAACACGTTCTTTGCCGTTTTCGTTGATGACGATTTTTACGGTCGCTTCTTTTTTCTCTTGTGCGAAAGCGGTTGTAGAAATACAAGCGGCTAAGGCAGTAATGAATAGGTATTTCATGAATTTTGGTTTTTGATCCGGTGCAAACTTAAGAAAACCTTCTATTTACTAAATGTTAAAGACTGTTAATGTGATGAGCGGCTGCTATTTATCCCTTACATTTGTAGCGAATTATTACCCCTATGTCGAAACGTAAAATACGCTTACTGATTGCCTTGATGTCATTTGCCCTGTTAGGATTAATTGGGTTTCAGGCCTATTGGTTACGTTTTATGTTAGAAACGAAGCGGGAGAATTTTGCCAAAGACGTCCGCAATAGCCTCGATCTTGTGGTTAGAAAATTGGAGAAGCAGGAGATTTTGGTCTTAGCAGAGCGCCAAAAAAAATTCGAGAGTGTAGCTTCACAAAAGATGAAACCTAAGCCTACACCAGCCTATATTCCAGATCCTATTATTCAAGAAGAACACCCTGTTCTCGCGCAAACACGCCAAGACGTCATTTTCGTGCGCAAATCTTTCATGTTGCCTGACGGTCAATTAGCAGAGGTGACGGAAGAATATACGGTGGATGAAGATCCGGAGGAAGTGCGCCAACGCATGCAAGTGGAAAAAGCGATGAATCGAATGCTCAAGCGAGAACAACAAAAAGTATTAAAAAAGATGCGTCGTCGTTCGAATCGCATCATTCAAAACCTGGGAGATCGCCAAGCTCAGATACAAGCGAAATTAGTGCAGGAGAAATCAGAGCGCCAAGATTTGGAGAAAGTATTACAGAAAACACAGTTAGCGAAAGAAGTATTTTCGGACTTCTTATTCAAAGAAAGACCCATACTTCAACGCATTCAACCGGGCTATTTAGATAGTTTGATTCGAAAAGAATTAACGGACAAAGGGGTGAATTTGGATTATTCCTTTGGAATTCAAAGTTCTCCCAAGGCCTGGTCTTATACCTCCTCGCCGGAAATAAAACAACAAAAAGCCGTTTTTGAGGCAGCCCTATTTCCCAATGATTTGCACCCCTCTAAAAACGTTTTGAAAATCTATTTTCCGGATAGTGCGGCCTTCATTTGGCAAACGATGGGCCTCAGTTTAGCGGGTTCCGGCCTGTTATTATTAGTGATGATTGGTTGTTTTTACTTCGCCGTGTTGACAATCCTTCGTCAAAAGAAATTAGCCTTAGTGAAGAATGACTTCATAAATAACATGACCCACGAGTTTAAAACGCCCATTACGTCGATTTCACTAGCAACTCAGTTATTGCAAGAGGAGTTGAAACCGGGCAAAAATGACTCGATTCTCAGATATTTAGGCATTATTAAAGATGAGAATACCCGATTAGGTCAGCAAGTGGAGCGTGTTTTGCAGACTGCTCAGATGGAGAAAGAGGAAATTACCTTGAAACGAAAAAAAGTAGATATAGCTGCCTTGATTCAACAAGTTGCTGAGATAAATGGTCCTTTAGTTGAGTCAGTGAATGGGTCCATTAAGCTACAGTTGAATGAGCTGCCAGCTACCATGGAAATAGATGAGGTACATATCTCTAATGTGTTGAATAATCTGATCGATAATGCGGTGAAGTATAGCCCCGCAAATCCGAAGGTTGAAATTAGTGCGCATCAGCAAGAGCAAGGTGTTTTAATCGCTGTGAAAGATCAGGGTATAGGGATGCCCAAAGAAGTACTTAGTAACATTTTTGATGCCTTTTACCGCGTTCCTACGGGAAATGTGCACAATGTAAAAGGCTTTGGTTTAGGTCTCAGCTACGTGAAGAAAATCGTGGAAGCTCACGGGGGAAAAGTGCACGTGAAAAGTAAATTAGGAGACGGAAGTACCTTTGAAATCTATTTGCCTTATGTCAAAAACGCCTGAAATTTTAGTCGCTGAGGATGATCCAAATTTGGGATTATTGTTAACGGAATTCTTGAAAAAGAAAGGTTATGCCGTTTCGTGGGCCCAAAATGGGGACGAAGCTCTTGATCTATTTGTGAAGGGAAACTTCGATTTATGCCTATTAGACGTGATGATGCCTAAGAAAGACGGCTTCTCTTTGGCCAAAGACATCAGAGCAAATCACCAACAAGTACCCATCATTTTCCTAACCGCGAAGTCGATGGAAGAAGACACCTTGCAAGGCTTTAAAGTAGGGGCAGATGATTACTTAACCAAGCCTTTCTCCATGGAGGTGTTAGTCGCGCGTATGGAGGCCATTTTGCGCAGAAGCCATTCGGATAAGTCTGTGCCTAGTTTAGCAGACGAAATTGCTTTAGGGAATTACACCTATATTCCGGGTAAAATGCGCTTAAGCATTGGAGAAACAGAGTTGAAGTTTACGCCTAAAGAGAATGAATTAATGAAGCTTTTATGCGAGAATCTGGGTCGCCCGGTGAGCAGAAGTTATGCGTTGAAACTAATTTGGGGAGATGATACGTATTTCAACGCCAGAAGTATGGACGTCTATATGACGAAGTTGCGCAAGATGCTAAAAGAAGACCCTCGCGTCCAGCTTTTGAATCTGCACGGCGAGGGTTTCCGATTGAGTGTAGAAGGGCTTTAGTTAATGTGTGTAAAGCCAGTGTAAGGAACAAGAGCCTCTGGAATCTTGATTCCGTCAGGTCCTTGGTTGTTTTCTAAGATAGACGCCACGATGCGAGGTAGGGCCAAAGCCGATCCATTCAACGTATGGCATAAGATCGATTTTCCATCGATTTTCGTTCTCAACTTCAAGCGATTCGCTTGGAAGGTTTCGAAGTTACTGACAGAACTTACCTCTAACCAACGGTTTTGAGCACCTGACCAGGCTTCCATATCATAGGTTAAAGCCGAAGCAAATCCCATGTCTCCACCGCATAAACGCAAGACGCGGTAGTGCAATCCTAGCTTTTGAAGTAATCCCTGAACATGTAGCGACATTTCCTCTAGTGCCGCATAGGAGTTTTCTGGTTTGTGGATTTGAACGATTTCGATCTTGTCGAATTGATGTAAGCGATTCAAACCGCGTACGTGTGCTCCCCAAGATCCTGCTTCGCGACGGAAACAAGGCGTGTGGCCCACGTTTTTAATCGGTAATTCTTTTTCATTGACAATCACATCCCGGTATAAATTTGTGATGGGCACTTCTGCCGTCGGGATTAAGAACAAGCCTTCCTCCTTTGTGACATACATTTGGCCTTCTTTATCAGGCAATTGTCCTGTCCCGAAACCCGAGTCTTCATTAATCAAAATCGGAGGTTGAATCTCATAATAACCCGCTTTAATCGCTTCATCTAAGAAAAAATTAATCAATGCGCGTTGCAAACGAGCCCCTTTTCCCTTGTAAACAGGGAAGCCAGCACCCGTGATCTTGTTGCCTAAATCGAAATCGATGATATCGTATTTCTTGATCAAATCCCAGTGAGGCTGTGCGTCAGCCGGTAGCTCAGGTACTGAACCCCAGGTCAAAACGACTTCATTGTCATCTGCTGTTTTTCCTTGTGGCACAGAGCTGTGCGGAAGGTTAGGCAGAGTGACTAATAAATCAGTTAACTCTTTCTCTGCTGCTTTGGCAGTCTCTTCCATCTCTTTAATCGATGCTTTTAAAGCAGAAGTTTCAGCACGCTTGCCTTCGGCTAATTCTTTTTGGCCGGTTTGCATTAACGCACCTATTTCTTTCGCCGCCGCATTTGATTTCTCTAATGCGGATTCAGCTTGCTGCAATAGGGCTTTGCGTTGATCGTCTTGTGCGATCAATTTCGCAACGATTTCTGCAGCATTCGCAAAATGCTTCTTCTGTAAACCAGCAATCGTGGTTTCTTGATTCGCGCGAATAAAGGGTAAAGTTAACATAGCTCGGTTGTTAGAAAAGTCCTTCGTTTAATGCGTTTAATGCGTCATTCTTGTGGGAAGCATCCACTAATAAAGAGATATTGTGCTCCGAAGCGCCATACGAAATCATTCGAATCGGAATCTTCTTGATCGCTTCTAATACCTTGATGGCAATGCCTTCTTTATCTGCCCAGAAATTACCCACGATGCAGATAATCACTTGGTTCATATCTGGATCTTCCAATTCTGCGAATTCACGTAATTCACTCATAATCGCATCTAAATGCGTCGTTTGGTCGATGGTCACACTGACAGAAACCTCTGAAGTGGTGATCATATCCACCGGTGTCTTGTATTTTTCAAACACCTCAAATACGCGTTTCAAGAAGCCGTAGGCATTCAACATACGCGTCGAGTGAATGTATATCGCAGTAATATTATCCTTCGCGGCGATCGCTTTAATTTCTACATCAGTCGATTTTTCTGAAATCAACGTTCCAAAAGCACCCGGCTCCATGGTATTTTTCAAACGAACCGGAACGCCTTTTAATTTAGCGGGTGTAATCGTGCTAGGGTGAAGAATTTTAGCGCCAAAATACGCTAATTCTGCCGCCTCAGCAAATGACAACTCTCGGATAGGGAAGGTGTTCTTGACGATACGTGGATCGTTATTATGCATTCCATCGATGTCTGTCCAAATCTGTACTTCCTCCGCCTGAATCGCACCACCAATAAGTGAAGCCGTATAATCCGATCCGCCACGCTTCAAGTTATCCACCTCCCCAGCTGGGTTGCGGCAGATAAATCCTTGTGTAATGAATATTTGCTTATCCTTGACAGGAGCTAAAACTGCCGCTAGTTTTTGTTCGATAACCTTTAAAATGGGTTCGTTGTCTTCATCAATTACCATGAAATCCAAGGCTGGCAATAAAGCGGAGCTGATGCCTTCTTCTTGCAAGAACGCTTCGAATATTTGGGTAGAAAGCAATTCACCTAGAGCGACCATTTCCTTTTCCTGCTTCACCGTATACGGCGAAGTAGCGATTAGGCTATCAATAAATGCAAATTCCTTAGCAACGATTGCCTGGCCTTGACCAAGTCCCGCAGGAGTGCTGTATAATTCGGTTAAGAATTGATCGTAATGTGCGCGCAATTCGCTTGCTTTCGCCTTTGCTACTGACGGATTACCCGCGTTGAGCGATTCTGAAATCGATAGCAGGGTATTCGTACTGCCAGAAAGAGCAGAAAGTACCACGATTTTCGGTTGGCCATCTTCCGTAATTAGTTGACGGATCGACTTCATTCTCTCGGGTTTTCCTACGGAGGTACCTCCAAATTTCCAAACTTGCATATGTTCTCGTATTATATTCCTAACATTTTGATGGCTGTAATGGCCGCCTCATCGCCTTTATTTCCGTGTTTGCCGCCTGCGCGATCCATTGCTTGTTCTTGCGTATTGGGTGTTAACACCCCAAAAATCACCGGCTTGTCAAACTTCAAACTCACATTCGTAATCCCATCCGCTACTGCTTGGCAGATGAAATCAAAGTGCCTCGTTTCACCTTGAATCACACAGCCTAAACAAATGACGGCATCAATGTTCTTTTGCTGCGCCATCTTCTGAGCACCTAGGCTTAATTCGAAGCTACCGGGTACTTTGGCACTAATAATATTTTCTTCTTTTGCCCCATATTTCAATAGCGTATCGTAGGCACCTGTATAAAGGGCGTGTGTCACGTCGGTATTCCATTCAGATACGACGATGGCAAAGGTTTTGCCCGAAACATCCGGTAGATTATCGGTCGTAAAATCGCTTAAGTTTTTTAACGCTGAGGACATAAAAGGGGGTTAAAAAAACAAGGGATAAAAGCGCAAGCTCTTATCCCTCATCACATAATCTGTTCTAAAAATTATTCAGAGATAGAGCTTTCCAGGATCGCTTTGTATTTCTTCGCAGGGATCGATTCAGCCGATTGACCGTATTTCTCTACGATGATGGAATACGTATCTACCGCCTCTTTCACTTGTTTATTGGCTTCGTAAGCGTTCGCTAATTTTAACAAGTAGGTAGGAGTGAAGAATTTGTTAGGCTTGTGCTCCGCTGCTTTCTTGTAGTAATCAATTGCGTCAGCGAATGATTTCTTTTCAGCATATGCGTCTCCGATTAACGAATAAGCACGTGCTTGAACCAATAAATCCGAGCTAGAGAAGTTTTTCAATTTCTCAATCGATTGATCGAATTTTCCTTGCTTTAATAAGGTAATACCTAAGTATAAATCAGCTAAGTTTTGTGTATTTCCACCAAACTCGTCTGATACTTTCGCTAAGTCTTTTGAAGCTGCTGCTAAGGAATCAGATTCAAAGGCATAAACCGCTTTAAATAATTTCTTTTCGCCTTCCGCATCTTGTGTAGCGGAATACCATTGGTATCCGAAATAGGCTGCTACAAGTACTACGACTACGCCTAAGATCGTTGCTACGCTCGATTTATTCTTGTCTACTAGTTCAGTAACTTTAGAGACTTCTTGTTGAAGCGCTTCTGGACTTTCAATAATTTCAATTGATTCTACTTTTTCTTTCTTTGCCATAAGGTCATTAATTCGGTTGGCAGATTGTTATAGGTGCCAAAGGACTGCAAAATTATAAAATCTCTTTCATTTTTATCCATATAAATGGAATCTTTTGCATTTTATTTTTCAATTTAGGGGTAAATAAACCTATATGTCCTTTAATCGCCCTGACCAACTCCGTAAACTCAATGAGTCCTTTGATATCTGTATCATTGGAGGCGGTGCAACGGGGGCGGGTGTAGCTTTGGATGCAACCTTACGAGGCTACAAAGTGCTCTTGATCGAAAAGGGCGATTTTGCTAGCCAAACTTCTTCTAAATCCACGAAATTAGTTCATGGTGGTGTACGTTATCTGGAACAAGCGGTTCGAAATCTGGATTGGCATCAATTCAAAATGGTTTACAAAGCTTTGCACGAACGCAAGACTTTGCTTCAAAATGCCCCTCATTTGGCCCATCCACTCGGTTTATTAACCCCTTGCTATACGCGTTGGGAACGCTGGTATTACCGAATCGGGATGTGGTTGTACGATAAAATTTCCGGGAGCACGAACTTGAAATCAAGCCGTGGTCTCAGTAAAAAAGAAATACAAACCGAATTCCCATCTATCGAATCCCATCATTTAAGAGGCGGCGTTTTGTATTATGATGGCCAATTGAATGACGCTCGCTATGCCTTAGCGATTTTAAAAGAAGCGGAGCGTCTGGGTGCCTGCATTTTGAATTATGCTCGTTTGGATTCTTTTGAACTAGGTCCTAAGAGTTTAAAAATAAAGAAAGTGCTTTTCACAGATCTTCGCTCAGAAGCCTGTTACACGATTTCTGTGAAAGCGGTAGTCAATGCGACCGGCCCTTTTACAGACTCCGTTCGGGTGCTCGCAAATCCACGATTGAAACCTCGGATGAAAGTGAGTCGCGGGGCACATATTGTGTTGCCTGCTGAGTTTTGGCAAGGAGATACGGCCTTATTGATTCCCAAAACGGATGATGGTCGGGTTATTTTCGTGATTCCTTGGCGTGGTTCTGTCCTTGTGGGCACGACCGATGATCCAGATACTTTATCGGAGAATCCGGTTATACTTGAAGCGGAAAAGGAATACCTCATTGCTTATTTTAATCGCTATTCAGCTAAAAAAGCAAGTATTGAGGATATCAGTGCTACGTTTGTAGGCCAAAGACCTCTCTTACAAGTCCAGCTCGATTCAGCGATGAACACGGACACAAAATCCTTAGTACGCGATCACGAGGTCGAAGTGGATGGGCGTTCAAAATTAGTCAGTATTATGGGCGGCAAGTGGACGACTTACCGTGTTATGGCTTCCGATACGCTGGATGTGTTAGAAAAGGAAGTCCTTCGCGTTCCTCTTAGCCCTTGTTTGACAAGAGATCATACGCTTGTTCCACTCGCTACCGTGGAGTTACCTGTTGGTATTCCCGAAGATATAGTTGCGCATTTAGCAGAACTATATGGTCCGGCAGCTGGCGAGGTGTATGCCTACGGAGCAGAGCGTTTGCTACCTGAGGAACCTTATCTTGCCGGGGAATTAGTCTATTTGAAAGAGCAGGAAATGGCGGAAACTTGGGATGATGTGTTAGCGCGTCGCTGGGGTGTTTCATTGAGAGATGAGTCCCTGGCAGTTAAACTACAGACCACAAAAAAAGAGGCTTTCGCCTCTTGATTTTAATATTCGTCTTCGTTAAAGAAGAAGTCGTCTTTTGTCGGATAATCCGGCCAAATTTCTTCAATACTCTCGAATGGTTGACCATCGTCCTCTAATTCTTGTAGGTTTTCCACTACTTCTAAAGGTGAACCCGTACGGATTGCGAAGTCAATTAATTCATCTTTTGACGCTGGCCATGGCGCGTCTTCTAAATAGGAGGCAAGTTCTAGTGTCCAATACATAATTTATAGCTAATTTTTATTTCTAAAATACACGGAGGTTTTCGTTGATCTAAATCCCTTCCTAAGTGCAAAAGTAAAATAAAAATGTATTTATGAAAGATTTATTTTTTAAATTTTCATTAATTATCAAAACCTTGATTTAAACCAACATTTATGCGTTCATCTACTCCCGTTTCAGTCGAAGTCTGTGCTTATTCTTTGTTTTCTTGTCTTGCGGCAGATCGAGCGGGCGCACAACGAGTAGAACTTTGCGCCTCCCCTTGGGAAGGCGGGACGACACCCAGTGCAGGTCTGGTAGATCAGGCGCTACAAGAAACCTCTTTGGAAATTCATGCCATGGTTCGTCCGCGTGGGGGTGATTTTGTCTACGACGCATCTGAAAAACGGACCATGCTGGCGGAGGCGCGTTCCTTAATTGCGCAAGGGGTACATGGAATTGTAGTAGGTGCGTTGAAACCTAACGGAGATTTGGATGTGGAATTTATGCGGGAGTTTCGAAAAATCGCGGGTGATCGGGAGTTGACCTGCCATCGGGCGATCGATGTATCACGTGATCCGATTCAAGTGATGGAAGAATTAATCATCCTCGGTTTTGATCGAATATTGTCCTCTGGAGGAAAAAATAAAGCCTTGGATGGCATTGAGAACCTGGCGGAATTAGTTTCAGCCGCAAAAGGGCGCATCGAAATCATGGCTGGTAGTGGGGTGAATCCAATGAATTGTTTGGACTTTGTTCAAGTAGGAGTGAACGCTGTTCACTTGAGTGCCCGTACCACCAGAAATTCAGAGATGGAATACAGGCGTCAGGGAATTTCCATGGGAGGGGTAACGGAGATTTCGGAATTCGAGGTAGCCTACTCGAGTGAGGAAATCATTCGAGCGGCTATCGCTAAAATTCAAGACTTATTCAGCGAATAAATCTGTCGTTTGCCATGCCTTCTCAGGCATCGTCGTAATGTCATATAAACCCACTTCGGTACGCTTGTAAGTAGGAACTTTGAATTCGGCATCAGAAACGTTACCGTTTTTGAATTTCTCGATCATCAAGGCGAAGCGCGCTTCTTCTGAATCTGCCGTTGCAGGCGTAGCGGCTTCTAGTTCGCCATCTAATTCTACGCTATCTCCAGGATTCAAGAATACAGGAGCTGCTTTCTTCACTACTTTGCGCATTCCACCATCCATTCCGCTCGAATCTTGCTCAAAACCGGCTGCAATAACCGTTAAGTATAAATCGTCGCCTAACTCTTCATCCGTAGAGAATCCAAATTTCACCATATCCGCTTGCGCATCGATTCGCTCATTTAGGTATTCGATAATCGCATCATTTTCCCAAATCAATAAATCCTTCTCGCTACTCGTAGATACGGTCACCAAGATGCGCTTAGCACCTTTGATTTCTTGAGAGTTTAATAGGGGAGAATTCAACGCTTCGACGATCGCCGCCTTCGCTCTTTCTTCGCCTTTGCCTAATGCAGAACTCATCATTGCCTGACCGGCATTCGTTAACACCTTCTTCACGTCCATGAAGTCCGTATTGATATCACCTGGTTTGGCAATCACATCTACCACTGATTTTACCGCTTTCGCTAAAACATCATCGGCTTTCGCAAAGGCGTGCTTTACCGCTAAATCCTTGTAATGTTCTGATATTTTATCGTTCATGATCACCAAAACCGTATCGCAATACGCCTTCAGTTCTTCAATTCCATCTCTTGCATATTGAATCTTCTCTTTTCCCTCCCAATTATACGGGAATGAAACCACCGCAACCGTTAACAAATCGCGGTCTCTAGCGATCTCCGCAACGACCGGAGCTGCCCCCGTTCCTGTTCCTCCACCCATACCAGCGGTGATGAAAACCATCTTCGTTTCATTTGAAAGAACGGCCTTGATTTTCTCTTGACTTTCCTGTGCAGCCTGTTTTCCTACTTCTGGATCGGTACCAGCACCTAAACCTTGCTCACCTAATTTGATCTTCGTACGAACCGTATTAGAGGCCAAAGCCTGCGAATCGGTATTGCAAATAATCAAGTCAG
The DNA here is from genome assembly GCA_040403415.1 of Aquirufa sp. Lineage (GTDB taxonomy): Bacteria > Bacteroidota > Bacteroidia > Cytophagales > Spirosomataceae > Aquirufa. Next base: position 33,251 of record JBBAKU010000009.1, on the reverse strand, counting down.
CCCCTTTAATCTTTAGGTTGTCCATATGCTTCACCGCATTGGATCCGCCACCCCCAATTCCAATCACTTTAATGATGGATTTGAAAGAAGTTTCTGGTACTACTTCGATTTGATGGTTAAAAAAGGAAGGATTTTGGCTACTCATAGGTCAATGTCAATTTTCTAAAACGTAAAAATAATAGAATTCTGCTAATTTTTTAGTTCCCCCAGCGCCATTCGTTGCCTAATTCTAATTCGTGGCGTAGGTTGTGTTTGATGAAGAATTCTTTCGTCGAATAAAAGTCTAATTTCTTAGCGGGGATTTGTTCTGCATTACCCAAGGCATACAACAACATCGTGGTGTATTTCACCGTATTCTCCATTTCTTTTTTATTCACTAAGCTGAAATCATCGCAATTCGCATGATAGCAATCTAAAACGCTTCGGGTTAATTTCCCCAAAGGATCAGCCGCCGGAATGCCTTCCATCAAGAACGTTTGGTTATCTGAATGCAAACCTGGGGAGTTCTCTAATAGATTACCGAATTCTCCATCAATCGCCTTGATTTGATTACCAATCGATCTCAAAATAGGCATCATTTCATCCCGGCCACCGCCGTTGAAACCATTGACGTTATTCGTCATGTCCAGATTGATCATATAGACCACTTCATCCAGTTCACCTAGTTTTTTAGCGCGTTCCACGTAGGCCTTAGAACCTAATAAGCCTTCTTCCTCTCCCATGAAGGCAACAAATTCGATCGTACGTTTGCTGCTTAATCCTAACGCTTTAAAGGTTCTAGCTACATCTAAAACTGAGAATGAGCCAATTCCATTGTCAATGGCTCCCGTTGCTAAATCCCAAGAATCCAAGTGTCCGCCGATGATGATTTTCTCGTTCCTTAATTTCGCACTTGTTCCTTTTAGCGTTGCTACTACATTGCGGGCCTTAATGGGTTTGCTCACATTGTGCATTTCAATTAAACTCAAAAGACCCGGTTGATCTTTCATCCAACTTCTGATTTCAGTTCCATTTTCCAATGAAATACAAACCGCAGGAATCGAAATTAAATTTCCAGTAACCGAAGCCGTACCTGTTAATAAAACCTGCCCTTTTACGGTGTTCACAAAAATGACTCCGATGGCTCCATGTTGAATCGCTAACGCCGTCTTTTCAGAGCGGTGTAAGTTTTTAGTTGCTGCTGCAGCGTCTAATAGACCGATGTTTGCTAATACCACTTTGCCTTTCACCTCTTTGCCCGTGTAATCAGAATCAAGGCCATTGCCTAAATCAACAATCGTACCTTGTATGTTTGCATCTACAGGAGTCATGGCCAAAGACACGACTGGCACTTCTCTGAAATCATCTGATTTAGGTGGAGCGATGGATAAAGTAACGGTATCACGCGCCCAAGCCTCTACTTGAAATCCTTGAAACTTCGTATCCTTAAACCCGTATTCTTTTAGTAATCGAAACGCATATTCTTCTGCCTTTTTCCCCTTATCGCTACCGGTTAATCTATGTCCTATAGTCTTGCACGCATCTCCTAAGGTGCTATAGGCTTTCGAGTGCAACTCTACTTCCTCTTTAATTTTTTTGAAAACATCTTTCCATTCTTCCTCTCCTGCTACTGGAGCAAATGAACTAGTAAAAAGGGTTACCGATAGGGCTACTATTCCAAGGGTCAATTTTCTCATAGGTGATTTTGAATTATCACATTAAATGTAGGCTTTTTCGCCGAATAACGCAATTAGCCGGACCAATTTTCGCGATCTAAATTTCGGTAGGTAATGGCCTCTGCTAGGTGCTTTGCTTCGATGCTAGTGCAATGGGCTAGATCGGCGATGGTTCGAGCCATTTTCAAAATCCGATCGTGAGCGCGCGCGGACAATTGCAGTTTTTCGATGGCGCTTTGCAGCAAATTGGAGGCGAAAGAATCTAGCTGACAGATCTGTTTCACCTGTTCCGAATTCATTTCTGCGTTTGTTTGAATTTTAGGCGTTTTTTGAAACCGCACTTGCTGTTTTTCTCTAGCTGCTATGATACGTTCTCGAATGGCAGCACTTGGTTCACTGGATTGCGAATGAAACATTTCCGGGTATTTCAGCGGAAAGACTTCTAGGTGCATATCGATGCGATCTAGTAATGGGCCTGAAATGCGGTGCAAATAGCGATCTACTTGAAAGGGTTTGCAGGTGCAGGGTTTTTCAGGATGATGGAAGTAGCCGCAGGGGCAAGGATTCATCGCAGAGATTAATAGGAAATTAGCGGGGAATTCCACGGTACCATGAGCACGAGAAATTGGAACCTTTCGTTCTTCCAATGGCTGTCTTAATAGTTCCAAAACGTGACGTTGAAATTCAGGCAGTTCATCTAAAAACAATACCCCTTGATGTGCGAGCGAGATTTCGCCTGGTTGGGGATTGGTTCGCCCTCCGATCAAAGCGGGTGCTGTGATGCTGTGGTGCAAGGCACGAAATGGTCTTTCCGTAATCAATGGGTTTTCGGAACTGAGTTTTCCTACTATGGAGTGAATTTGGGTGGTTTCGATAATTTCGTGGAGGCTCATAGGAGGCATAATGGACGGAATGCGCTTCGCCATCATCGTTTTACCAGCGCCTGGTGGGCCTACGAGGAGTAGGTTGTGACCACCAGCAACCGCAATTTCGATGGCCCGCTTTGCTTTTTCTTGCCCTTTGATTTGGGAGAAATCGTCTTCGTATGGTATGGCTTGGGAGTGAATGATGGGTGCTTTGGCTGGGGCTTGCGTTCTACCATGTAAGAAGCGAATCGTGTCGCGCAAAGTAGCCATTCCATAAATGTCTAGTCCCTCGATTAAGGCCGCTTCGACCGCATTTTCGCGGGGGAGAATGAGGGATTTGATACCTTGCTTTTTAGCCTCAATCGCCATCGATAAGGCCCCTTTTATAGGACGAATTTCCCCTGTTAAGGAAAGTTCTCCCATGATTAAGTAGTCTGCAAGACCACTCATCTTCGTTTGTTCGGAGGCTTGCAATAAACCTAGCGCGATGGGAAGGTCGTAGCCTGAACCCTCTTTGCGAATGTCGGCTGGGGCCAGATTGATGACGACTTTTCGGCGGGGAAAAAAATAGCCGATTTGCTTGATGGCGGATTCGACGCGTTGAATGGATTCCTTAATGGTGGAATCAGGGAGGCCCACTAGGTAACATTTGGATCCTTGTCCTACGTGGGTTTCAATGGTGATAATGGAGGCGTGAATGCCTACGAGGGCACTGCCAAAAGTTTTCGCTAACATAGTGGTCGTTTAAGACACAATGTTAAGACGAAAGGAAAGAATTACATATCAGTTAATTGGATACCTTCTGCATTTACCAAGAACTTGGTTTTTACACCAAAAACCAATGGCTGATTGTTCGGAATATGGCCTGACGGAAAATCGAAAGCCATAGGGAATGAAGTTCCCGAAGTGTGTTCGGCCACTAATTCAAAAGCCGTTTTTCCGATGGTCAAACTCGCTTCATTACAATCCGTAAATCCGCCCACGATAAGGCCGGCTAGGTTTTGAAATATACCCGCTCGTTTTAATTGCAAGAGCATGCGATCCACGTGGTACAAGCGTTCTCCTATTTCTTCTAAAAATAAGATTTTCCCCGCTGTTTGAGAAAATGTAAGGGAGCCCACTAAATGGCATAAAAGCGATAAATTTCCGCCAATAATCTCCGCGGAGGCCTCACCTAAGCGGTTCAGGGGATGCGGCGGAGCTGATATAGAAACCACACCCTCGAAGAGCGCGGTATACAAGTGTTGCAAGGCAGATTCTCCTCCATTTTGGCAAAAATTATGCGGCATTGGTCCGTGAATACTGGCAAAACCTAATCGGTCTACCTCGCACAATAGGGCCGTAATATCAGAGAATCCCACGATCCATTTGGGATTGGAAATAAAGCTCGAAAAATCCAATGAATCTAATAAACGGGATGCCCCATATCCGCCTCGAATCGGAAAAATGGCCTTAATCGAGGGGTCGTCCAGCATTTGTTGCAAATCGGACAAGCGTTCCGCATCTGTGCCGCCTAATCCAAAATGACGAGACAAGTAATTAGGCGCATTTCGCACCCGAAGTCCCCAGCTTTCGAGCACCTCCACCCCCTGTTTCCAGTTTTCCGTGGGAGGAAAAGAGGCAGGAGATAAAATCGCGACTTCGTCGCCAGGCTGTAAATACGGGGGGATAATCCGAGTCATCGCGTAAATATCTGCTTTTTTTTAGGATCCTCAAGGGCTAAATTTCGTAATATTGTAAAAATTCTATTTCTATCGCTCCTGCAGATTTAAATCTTGTACATCCCATTTACAACCCGCACCCGGGTTGGGCGGAGGAATTGCTGCACTATTATACCTTATTTAAGGAGGCGATTCCGACAGAAACGAGCATTCATATGTATTTAGTGAATGATGGGAGTAAATCAGGGATTCGTCAGGAGGATATACACTTGTTGTCCGAAAAAATTACTGGTTTTACCTACATCGATTCTCCCGTTAATCAGGGGAAAGGCGGCGCTTTGCGGGATGCGGTCCGCCAAACCACGGGTAAATGGGTCATCTATACTGATGCCGATTATCCTTACATTATGGCTAATGCGGTGGAGATGTTTCGACTGCTTTCCACGGATGCCGCTGATGTGGTCGTGGGGGTGCGCGACGAACAATATTACGATCAATTGCCCTTAAGGCGCAAAATATTTTCCCTTTCATTGAAGGTGATGAATTATTTGTTTTTCCCTCAATTGAAGGTGAAAGACACGCAATCGGGCCTGAAAGGATTTAACCAAAAAGGAAAGGAAGTCTTCTTAAAGACCCGGATTCCGGCTTTCTTGTTTGATATGGAGTTTTTGGTTTTGGCCTCTAAAAGACCTGACATTCGTATTCAGTGGATTTACGTTCAGGCTCGCGAAGGAATCGTGTTTTCCACGATGCGGGCTAAAACGATATTAACTGAGTTAGCGAATTTTGCCTCCATCTTATTTAGCGGCGACCGATGAAAACGCGACCGATGAAAACGCGAAAAATGAACCCAATTCTGATCACGATAGATGTGGAGGAATGCGATATTCCGTTAGAATACGGTTTTCCGATTCCTTTAGAGGAGCAGCTGGCTATATCCAAAGAAGGTGTAGCGCATTTTATGCAAATCGTAGAGGAGGCCGGTGTCGCTGTCACGATATTCTGTACTGGCGTTTACGCAGAAAATAACCCTGAATGGATCAAATCGCTTAATCCAATGCACGAATTAGCCTCTCATGGCTATTTTCATGGGCATTTTGACGCGTCTAAGGACCTTAAAAGCTCAAAGGATTTACTCGAAAAATTAAGAGGAAAACCCGTCACAGGTTTCCGAATGGCCCGAATGCAATATGTGGAGGAGGCAGAGATCTTGAAAGCGGGTTATTCTTACCATTCTTCTTTGAATCCCACTTGGATTCCAGGTCGATATGATCACCGAGATAAACCGATGAAGCCTTTTTTTGAGAAAGGATTGTGGAATGTTCCCGCGTCGGTGAGCCCTTGGTTGCGGATTCCGCTGTTTTGGCTGGCATTTAAAAACTTTCCGCTGTGGATCTATACTTTGTTAGCGAAGCGAACTTTGCGAAAGCAGGGGTTCTTGAATATCTATTTCCATCCCTGGGAATTCGCTGATTTAAGCAAATATCCACTTCCGGCTCACGTAAAAAGAGGGCATAATGGTCCTTTGCGGGATAAATTGCGTTCATTTTTACAAAAGATGAAAGGGGAGGGGGAATTTACCACGATGGCTAAAATGCTCGAGAATAATGAATAAAAAATCCACTTTACTGATTATTTGGGCGCTAGCAGGTTTAGTCACTGGTTGGAAGCAGTTTTCTTTAAGTGCCGTTCATTCGCACATCAATAATTTTCAAATTTTCAAAGCTAGTTTTGGTCATTTTATCCATCGAATGCCGCTCTATTTAGAGTATCCCAAAGAATATTTTGACCTCTATCTATATGGTCCCATTTTCGCTATTTTAATGGCCCCTTTTTCGATGCTAACAGATGGTCCTAGCGTCATACTGTGGAATGTGTTGAATTCGGTCGTGTTGTTTGTGGCGCTTTGGCACTTGCCTATCGTTGAAAACAAACGGGTGGCCATCACTTGGATTGTATTGAATTCCTCCATTACAGCCTTGTTAAATACGCAGTTCCACGCCCTTTGTTTGGCCTTGATTATTTGGTCCTACATCTGCGTGGAGAAGAAAAACTACTTCTGGGCGACGCTTTGGATTGTTTTAGGGATCTATATTAAGTTATATGGAGTAGTGGGATTAGCATTTTTCTTTTTTGCCAAAGATCGCCTCCGATTCGCCGCTTACTTCGTCTTTTGGCTAGTGCTGATTGGTTTTATTCCTTTGGCCTTAGGGGGATTCGACTATGGCCTCCAAATCTACCGTGAATGGATGGGCATTCTAGCGCACAAAAATGAGTTGAACGAAAACATTCAAAATATCCGAACGGATGTTTGTGTCATGGGAATGATTCGCCGCTGGACAGGAGATCCGACTGTGTCGAATCTATGGTTCCTTATTCCTTCGATGATTTTAAACGTGTATTTGTTCTTCCAAACAAAAAAATGGTCAGACCCTGACTTTAGACTGCGCATTTTAGCCTTTGTTCTTCTTTATATAATGTTAGCAAGTACCGGTACGGAATCTCCTACCTTAGTGATGGCTTTCCCGGCGGTTGGGATTTGGTTTGTGTTAGGTGAAAAAACGAAGGAACGTTGGGCAATGTTGATCTTTACGTTGTTGATTTCGAGCTTTTCTCCCACGGATTTATTTCCGGCCCATATAAGGAATGAAATCATCAATCCTTTAGCCTTAATGATACTGCCTCTATTCGGAGTGTGGCTGTGGTTGGCCTGGGACTTGTTTACAGAAAAACAACCTCAGTAATAATGTCCTGTTGAGCGGTTTTATTCAACAGCTCAATCATTTTTTGCTTTGCCATCAGCAGTTCCTTCTTCAAGGGAGCAGAATCGAGTCCCAAAAAGAGTTTTTTGTCCTTTATAAAGACTTTCGTTGTTCGAGCAGCGATGGGTTTGCCCATAATCTCCTCCCAATGCGCCACAATATAGGTTTCGTCGAACTTATTCTGCAATTGATAGACCCGTAAAAGCGATTCAATCGCCTCTTTCAAGCTCATATTGTCCTTGCTTCGCGTAGAAGCACGGGGGCCTTTGGGGTTGAATGGAGAGTCTATCATTGTTCCTATTTGAAATCAAATTTATTCAATTATTGGGGTATTTGAGAGTTTTTTTTGCGTCAGGGGAATTTTTTTTTCATTTTTTTAAAATTTGATAATCCCAAAATAGTACCCTAATTCTTTCGATAAATTGAAGAAAATATCAGATTAGTACAATAGTCCACTTTCCACGACTGGCTAGTAACCCTATAATGATTATTTAAAGGATGAAAATTATATTAGAATTCTATTACTTTTGCCTTTACTGAAAAGGAAAGCGAAAGTCAAAACTATGAAAACTACGATCGCCGCATTTTCGACAAGTTTTATTAACAAAAAAATAATTCTTTAACCCCAAATTACCAAACTAATGAGTACACAACAACCAAAGCCAGCTGCTAAGCCAGCTGCAACCGAAAAAAAATCTGGCGGTATTTCTGCAGGTTTAATTCTAATTGTCCTTTTTGCAATTGCCCTAGCAATTTACAATTTTGTGATGGGAGATGGTTCTCACTTTGAAGGCGGAACAAATGAAGGACACCCACTTCCAGGTGACTACTTTGGTGTAGTTTACAAAGGTGGTGTTATCGTGCCAGTTTTGATGACTTGTTTCTTAACTGCATTAACATTCTCAATTGAGCGTTTATTTACAATCGGTAAAGCAAAAGGTACTGGTGATGTAAATGCATTCGTACGTTCTGTACAAGCATCTTTAGATAAAGATGATGTAGAAGGTGCATTGAAAGCTTGTGATAAGCAAAAAGGATCTGTAGGTAACGTTACGTTAGCTGCGATCAAAAAATACAAAGCGTTAACGACAGAGAAATCTTTAGATAAAGAGCAAAAATTAGCTGCATTGAGCAAAGAAGTGGAAGAAGCTACTTCATTAGAATTGCCAATGTTAGAGAAAAACTTAACTATCATCGCGACTTTAGCATCGGTATCAACTTTGATCGGTCTATTAGGAACGGTAGTAGGTATGATCAAGGCCTTCGCGTCATTAGGTAACTCAGGTGGATCAACTGATTCATCAGCTTTAGCAAATGGTATCTCTGAAGCCTTAATCAACACGGCATTAGGTATCGGTACTTCAGCGATCTGTATCATTGCATACAACGTGTTTACAGCGAAAATTGATGAGTTAACTTACAGCATTGATGAGATCGGCTTAAGTGTTAACCAAAACTACGCTACGCATCACAATTAATATTTGAACTGATTTAGGGGCATCAGCCCTTTCATTCAATTTTATTCACCGTTCAAAAAAATAATTGTTATGCCAAAAGTTAAAGCTAAACGACATAGTGTCTCACTCGACATGACAGCGATGTGTGACGTGGCTTTCCTTCTTTTGACGTTCTTCATGTTAACCGCGAAGTTCCGTCCAGAAGAGGCAGTTACGATCACTCCTCCATCTTCTATCTCAGAGAAACCTTTGAATACGAAAGATGGTATGCTGATGGTTAGTGTTTCACCAGAAGGTGGCGTTTATTTGGCAACTGATGATCAAATGGCTCGTGAGTTTATGTTAGAGCGTATGGCTAATCGCTATGGTATCGCTGTAACGGCTGAGATGAAGAAGAACTTTATGGCTTCAGAAATCGTAGGCTATCCTCTAGGAGCAATGCGTCAGGTGTTAAATATGAAACCTTCAGAAGCGAAAGCGCTAAGTAAGGGGATTCCAATTGATTCAGCCAACAACGAGCTTTCGTATTGGGTGGGTTATGCGAAATTGTCCAATCCAGAATTGAAGGTTGCTATCAAAGGAGATAAAGAATCTAACTACAAAGTGTTTGCTGATATTATCGGTACTTTGCAGGCTCAGAACATCAATATCTTCCAATTAGTAACTGGACCGGAAAATAAACCGAAATAAGTTTTCATTTTTAATTACGAAAAGAAATGGCAGAAATAGATAGCTCCGGTGGCGGGAAGAAAGGCGGAAAGAAGCGTAGCAAGAAAATGTCGACCAAAATCGACATGACACCCATGGTGGACTTAGGCTTCCTTTTGATTACTTTCTTTATGTTAACAACGACGTTAGCAAAGCCCGTTACCATGCAATTAAACATGCCTGATAAAACGGATACGAAGGAAACATCACCTGTAAAATTATCGGAAACACTTACGGTGTGTCCAGATGAGAACAAGGTGTATTACTACCAAGGTATCCCTACTGAAGCAGGTACAGTAATGCAAGTTACTAATTATTCGGAGACAGGAATTCGCAAGGTTATCGCGGATCTGAAAGCGAAAGTGGGTAATAATTTTACTATCGTGATCAAGCCAACCAAAAAAGCGAAGTATCGCAATATGATTGACATGCTTGATGAATGTGCGATTACTAACAATAAGCGTTATGCTTTGTTAGAAATCGATCCGGATACGGAGGCACTGATTAAACGATCAGGAAAATAAGGGTATAAATTAATTTTAAATTAAACGAATATTATGTCACAAGTAATAAGCCAAGATGCTACTTTGGACGATATTATCTTCAAAGACAAGAACCGTGAATTCGGTGCCTTTGTTCTGCGCAAGACATATCCTAAAGTAATGAAGCGGTCCGTATTACTAGGCTCTGCACTCTTTGTCGGTGCTCTTTTGATCGCTGCTTTCTGGAAACAGTTAACGGCCGTGTCAGTAGATAAGACTGAGGTGACTGCTGAAGTAATGAAACTGGACAAGCCTGCTCCACCTAAAAAGGTTGAGTTGCCTCCACCGCCGCCACCGCCACCACCCAAGGAAATTCCTAAGGTGACAACGACGAAATTCTTACCTCCAGAAATCAAGCATGATGAGGAAGTAACGAAACCTGAGCCACCACCTGAAGAGGTAAGAGGTAACACTTCTGCTGAAACAGTGAAAGGAACAGATGAGTCGTATGAGCCACCAGTGGATCCAGATGCGAAAGGATCTGAGCCTGTTGAACCTCCTAAGCCAGCTGAAGATGAAATCTTTACGGCAGTAGAGCAACAAGCTGAATTCCCAGGCGGTGCGGGTGCATGGGGACGTTTCTTACAGAAAACGTTAAAATACCCATCTGCTGCTCAACGTGCAAACGTAGGTGGTAGAGTATTCGTCTCTTTCGTTGTTAATACGGACGGTACTGTTCAAGACGTACAAGTTTTGAAAGGTGTTGGTTTCGGATGTGATGAGGAAGCTATTCGTGTGATCAAATCTATGCCAAGATGGAATCCTGGTAAACAATCTGGACGCGCGGTTAGATCTCGTTTTACTCAACCGATTACGTTCGTTTTATCTGAATAAGATCAAAGCGTAAATCAATAGACAGACCTGCTGAATGTATTTTTGGCAGGTCTGTTTTTTTAAAGAATATGAAAAGACCTGTTGCTATTTGGATTAATGTTGGATTTCGATTAATAGTTGCCTTTGCCTATTTTCTGTTAGGTATGTATGTAGCTTTTTATTCGGAATTTGACTTAGGTATGAATTTTGGGATACCTACCATTGTATTATTTGGATTGCTATTTATGGCATATGGCTTGTTCCGAATGTGGAGAGCTTATGCTTATTTTAACTCTACAGCTGAGGATGAAGATGAATATCAGAAATATTAGTTTAGTCCTGTTGGGACTTTGTTTTTTTCAATGCTCTACGGAGAAAAAGGATGGTCCTACAGACTCTGCGACTGTGGGAGAAATCATTCTAGGGGTAGATGAATCATTTGAGCCGTTGATGAAGGCAGAGAAAACGGCTTTTGAAGAGCAGTATAAATACGCGAAAATCAAGTACAAGTTTAGCCCAGAGAATGAAGTCATTGCTGATATGTTGAATGACAAGATTCGGGGGGTAGTGGTGACGCGGGATTTGACAGCCAAAGAAAAAGAAATTTTTACGCGCAAAGCGGTTACTTACCGTAGCTTTAATATAGCAGCTGATGGCATAGCTCTTCTATCGAATAAATCCAATTCAGATACTTTGATGACTTTAGGTGATCTGAAGGATTTGATTGTAGGGACTTCATCAAAATATACGCTTGTGGTAGACAAAGCGAACTCAAGTAATTTGAAATTTTTATTAGACAAATTAAAGATTTCTGGCTCGGAGAATTTACATGTAATAGCGGCTGGGTCTAATCCAGAAGTCATTAATCAGGTAAAAAAGGATCCGCGCGCGATTGGAATTGTTGGGTCAAACTGGATCAGTGATGGAGATAATCCGACTTCGCTAGGTTTTATTCGGTCCGTGAATGTAGTATCTGTTGCGGAGGGTAAAGGTATGCCATATACCCAGCCGTTTGGCTATAATTTGGCCCTTAAAAAGTACCCTCTACGCCGGGAAATCAAGTATATTATCAAAGAAGCCCACCAAGGATTAGGGACCGGATTCTTGAATTATGTGTCTGGAGATTTAGGCCAATTGATCGTTTTGAAGGCTGGCTTGATTCCATTGACCCGACCTATCACGATTCGCACGTATCAAATCAGTCAATAGTGCATTTTTATTCGGTTTAAAGTAGGGAAAATAGAAGATTGTTTTTATTTTTGTTGTTCTTACGAATTATAAGTTAAGTGTATAAAATTGGACATTTCGGTGTTTGAGGCCTAGTAAAAATATTGAAAGCTATTAATTAAAAAAACAAAATGAAGAAAATGAAATCGTGGATATTGGCAGTCAGTTTATTGATCACCAATATGGCAATGGGACAAACTATCGCAGACGGATTACACTTAATCGATCGCGATCAACCAAGCAAAGCAAAGCAAGTTTTTGAAGGCTTAGTAACGGCTTCTCCTACCGGTGAAAATTATTATTATTTAGGCTACTATTACCTTTCTCGTAGAGATTGGGCGGGTGCTGAGGATGCATTCAAAAAAGGCTTAGCCGCAGATCCGAAGAACTATTTGAATCAAGTAGGTTTAGCGACGATCAAAGTAGGCCAAAACAAGGTGAATGATGCGAAAGTGGATTTTGACCGCATTTTGTCAGAAACGAAATACAAGAACGGGGATGTAATTCACCGTATCGCTGAAGCGTATGAGATGTTCTACAAATTAGGACGTGATCCAGAATTCAATGCAAACAATAATGATCCAGCTGAGGCGATTCGTTTGATCGATTTAATGTTAGAGAAAACTAAGAAAGGCCCTAATGCAGAGCAAATGATTGTTCGTGGTGATGCCTTCTTAATTAAGAATGACGGTGGTAATGCTGTTTCTTCTTACGAGCAAGCATTAATGCAAGATCCTAAGAATGTAAAAGCGAAGGTGAAAATTGGAACGGTTTTCTTGCGTGGTAAAAACTACCGCGAGACACAATCTCGTTACAAAGAGGCGATTGACTTAGATTCTAATTATGCTCCAGCGCACAAGCGTTATGGTGAGTATTTGATCGTAGGTAGCCAATATAAAAATGCCTCTCGTTATTTTAGAAAGTATTTAGAAAAAGCGGAAGCGACTCCAGAAGTAACGTTGGAAACGGCTAAATTATTATTCTTGTCTCAAGATTACGAAGGTGCGATGAAGTACACAGATGAGGCGGACAAAAAGGGCGTAAAGGACAATGATATTTTCCGTATGCGTGGGTATTCAAACGTAGAGATGAAGAACTACCAACAAGGGATTGATAACTTGGAAGGAATGGTTCGCTCAGGTGTGAAGCCTTATTTCATGGATGATTTATACTTTGGCAAAGGGTATCAAGGCTTAGGTAAAGATTCTATCGCATTAACTTACTTAGAACGCGCTGCGCCATTGGATACAAATAATAATGTGTACAACATTATTCATGATATTCGCTTCAAGCAAAAGCGCTACAGTGATGCAGCAAACGCAGCATTAAAAGGGATCGAGTGGAAGCAAAAGAAAAACCAGGCGATTGGTTCAGGGGATTATTTCAAAGCAGCGATGGATTATTATTTCGTAGCAGCCTATATTCCTAGTACAGATACGTTAAACCGGCCATTAGTTGCGATGAAGGCGGATACTTTATTTGCAAAGGCTATCTCAATCAATGATAAATGGCCTCCATTCTACCTCAATCGTGCTCGTGCTAACATCTATATTGATTATACCAGCACGAAATGGTTAAGCGTTCCTTATTACGAGAAATTCTTAGAGACCATAACGAAGTTGAAAGAAGAGAAATCAACTGCGCTAAAAGAAGATAAAAACCAATTATTTGAAGCATACAAGTATTTAGGTGGATATCATATTACAGTTACGAAGGATGATGCCAAAGTGAGAGACTATTTCACAAAAGCCCAGGAAATAAAAGCGGATGACAAGGTTGTTAATGATTATTTGAATCCTACACCAGCCGCGGCCCCTAAGAAATAAATAAAATTAAATCATCGAAAAAAGCTGCTCATCGAGCGGCTTTTTTCATTTACACAAGCAGCATGTCATACGCAATTATTACTGGAGGAAGTAAAGGAATAGGCAAAGAAATTGCCTTGCAATTAGCAGAGAGAGGGTATAACCTGTTATTGGTGGCTCGAAATTCGTATGAGCTTCAACAGGTAAAAGAGGAGATTCAGAAAAAGTATTCGCTAGAGGTGGATTACCTCGTAGCGGATTTAGCGGATCCTTCGGCTGTTAACACTCTGTATGAATGGGTGCTGGCAAAGCAGATTGATTTACGGATTTTAGTGAATAATGCAGGTTATGGTTTAGTGGGGGAATTTGAAAAATATTCTTTCGAGGAAACCCAAAAAATGATGCAAGTTAATATGAATGCTTTGGTGGAATCATGTTATCGCTTCTACCCGATGCTTTCAGGGAAAGGCCAAGCTTACGTATTAAATATTGCGAGCTCGACGGCTTATCAGGCGATTCCCTTGATGAGTGTTTACGCCGCTTCCAAAGTATTTGTCTTGAATTTCTCCCGAGGCCTGTTTCACGAGTGGAAAGCGAAAGGTATTTCTGTAACAGCGGTAAGCCCGGGTGCCACGACTACGAACTTTAATGACCGAGCGAATTTGCCAGTCAAGGCTAGTAAGGCGGCGGAGAAAGTAACGATGACTCCGGCTGTTGTCGCAAAGCTAGCAGTGGATGGCATGTTTGCTAAAAAGCAAGAAGTGATAACGGGTCTGATCAATAAACTAGGAGCTTTCTTAGCTTGGATAGCCCCTAAAGCGATTTCAGAGAAAGTCGCTAAAGGGATTTACGAATAGTTTTTTCTTGACTGACTCCATCGGAGATCAATCTAAGTACATAGGTTCCAGCAGGGAAACGGGAAATATCCCAGTCGATTCTCCTGCTGGAACTTTTTATTTTCATAGAGTCAAGTAATTTGCCTTTCAAATCGAACAGATGGAGTTCTGCATCTGTTATTTCATAAGCGATTTCGATGGACAGTTTACCTTGGTTTGGATTAGGGTATACAGCGAATTCGTAGGTCGCGGGATTATCTACGTAATACACATTGGAATAAGGAGAAAAGCAGGAAAGACGTTTATACATCCACCTGGCTCGAACATAGAATTCCCGCCCCTCGGTGATCTTTCGAAAGGAGGATGTGTCTGTTGATTTGGTTTGGTCGATGAGCCATTCGGGGATGCCGAGTGACCAAGTTTTCACAAAATAAGCCCCCATTTTTTCTAAACGAGGAGCCGGGGGATTGGCTTTTCTTTCTAGGTTGATTTTTTCTGAGCGGTAGAAACAACCATTTTCTTCAAATACAGATTGGTATTCTCCGGAGGGAAGTAGGCCTTTTACGATTTTGTCAGTAGCGAAAATATGTCCATTCAATTCCCAGCCTATGAAATGAACGCTAGAGTCTATTGTGAGGCTGAGGCTTGCGCTGTCAGCGTCACAAATGGGGCTGGTGAAGGATTTGCGCTGAAGGGAACTTGGCTGCTTTAAAACAGGCAAATTCAGCGTTAGCGTGTCTGTTTCACCATCGTTGCAGAGGAATGTGTAATTTCCGCCTGTTAGGATAAAATCTGCCATGGCGGATTCATAGCGTTTAGAAGCAGTTAACGCGGATGTTTTTAAAGGACAGCCACTGATTCGAATGCGGAAATTATTGGTTAAGCAATTCGTCTCAGAGCGAGCTGTTAATCGATGAATAATAGGGCCGTTTCGCACGTAATTTACATCTGTCGTGTCTTTCACACTGCAGCCCAATGAATCCGTTGCGGTTCTGAAGAGGAATCCATTGCTAGTAAAGGGTCCGAGTGGGCTTTTTGCAGAAGAGCTGTAGGTAATTCGATAGGGAGGAGTTCCATTCAAGGGAAGCGTTTCAGGTACACTTATCGTTCTTTCTCCCGTTAGTGAAATGGGATTTAAAGGGTGCAACAGGAGGCGTGGTTTGATGCGAATCGTCACTGGAATTCGATTGCTTTCACAATCGTTGATTTTGACAGAAGCAAATCGAACTAGTAGAGAATCTTCATTACTTGTATTTTGAATAGCTTTCATAGCTAAGGCTGTCGCGGTACTTAGGCTAGACTTAGCTGACTCTGATTCATACCAGATGTTGTTTAGCCCTCCGCTGGCTTGTAAAAAAAAGGCAACATCTGAACAGAAGTAGGAAGATGACGTATTTATCGGTGGCTGTGGAATGGGGTAAATGGCCGTTTTTACGCCGGCAGATTTGGGACCCTCGCAACCTGATTTGACGCAGGAAGCTCGGAAAAATGAACTATCTGAAGCGATTAAAGGTAATCTGCTGCCTTCGCCTATTTTGCGGCCTTCAGCATTATACCAAAAAGTGAAAGAAGGAGAGCAGCCGGTCGCATTGAGCGAAAAGGGTAGGCCAACGCAGGCTTTGACGAGTTTTACGGAATGGGAGGGAGCGGCTGGAAGCGAGGTGACACTTAGCGATACCTCATTGGAGGCCATCACACAAGTGCCAGCTGGAAGAGTGGAGTATCGGGCAAATGCCTTTATTTTTGCTCCATTCAGTGTGGGTGTAGCAATAATAGAATCCACAGCTTGGCCGTTAAGTGTCCAGGTATAGGGAAAAGAAATAAGCGCCTTTTCGCAAACCGTAACACTTGAAATCACAGGCGCTTTTCGGAGCACCACTAAAACAGAATCAGAATAGCTGATGCATTTGCCTGACGTGATTTTTAATCGGTAATAAGATCCTGTGGGATGCGTGGCTCCGCCAGAAAGAAAACTGTAACGCGCTGCGCGCGCATTTGTGATACTTGCAAATTTCGCGTCCGAGGGTCTGCGTTTTTCCCATTGAAAGGTGCCGCTTGAACTGACTACAATAAGTCGAATGGAATCTCCTTCGCAGGTGATTTGTGCAAGGGGTTGTGTGCTGATGGTGGCACATTGTGCGAAAGACAAGAAAGATAAAAAGAGAAAAAAGACCGTTTTCATGACTCGAAATAGAGCAGAAAACGAGGGCTAAACAAACCGTAGAAAATCAATATCAGGAACCCGATAAATAAAAAACGCAAACGACTCGAAGCGAGCCGTTTGCGTTTTTATCAAGGTGTTGGTATTCTTAGATGTCGCAGATTTTCACGGCTTGTTCTAAGGACGCCATTTTGTCTTTACGAGCTGGAATAAATTCCTGTCCGATAAAGCCTTTATATCCTGTATCGTAAATGGCACGAATGATGGCTGCATAATTTAATTCTTGCGTCTCATCGATCTCGTTACGACCTGGAACACCACCTGTGTGGTAGTGAGAGATGTATTGGTGGTATTTTTTAATGGTGGCGATTACGTCCCCTTCCATGATTTGCATGTGGTAGATGTCGTACAGCAATTTGAATTTATCGGAACCCACCATCTCACACAGGGCAGCACCCCATTCGGTTGTGTCAGCTTGGTAGTCTTTGTGGTTTACTTTGGAATTCAATAACTCCATGGAGATCGTTACATCATAACGTTCCGCGGTTTTAATGATACGTTGTAAGCCCTTTTTGCAGTTGATTAGGCCGTCTTCATCGCTCATCCCGTCTCTGTTTCCAGAGAAAGTGATGATGTTTTTAACGCCGGCTTTCGCTGCTTTGGGGATGATATCTTCGTAGAATCCGACTAAAGCATCGTGGTTTTTCGTGCGGTTAAAGAAGTTCGGGATGTTCATGCCGTCCGGGTATTTTCCCCAGCCGATGGCCGCCGTCATATCGTGTTTTTTCAGGATTTCCCACTCGTCGGGACCGGTTAACTCGATAGATTGTAAGCCGATTTTTTTGGCATTAACGACTAATTCCTCAAACGGAATATCTTGATAGCACCAGCGACAAGCCGAGTGATGCACTTTTCCTTTCAGGTCTAGACCCGCTTGGATGTCCGCTTCTTGAAAACGATGGCTCATCATTCCCAGGCCAGCGAATCCAGCAGAGCTTTTTAGGATGTCCCTGCGGCTGAATTTATTTTCCATAGGTTTATATGTTAATAGGTTTATTTGAGTAATCCGGTGACGAATTTATCACTGAGCTCAAAAAGCAAGCCCGGGTAAACGCCTAGCAATATACTGATAATTCCGAGACCAAAAAGGCTCAGTAATTCTAATTTAGTCAAATCAGGTAAAGACCAGTCGGCATTTTTCAGGTAGGGTTTTCCCAAATAGATTTTTTGGAAGGTCCATAATAGGTAGCCTGCGCCTAATAATAGTCCCAAAGCGCCAAATACAGCGATCCCTGGATGCACAAACGAACTCGTGAATGCGCCCATCAAGCTGAAGAATTCTCCGATAAATCCAGAGAATCCGGGAAGACCTAAGGAGGCAAAAATGGCGATGCCAGAGATGACCGTGAAGCGTGGCATTAAGGTAACTAAGCCGGAATACGAATCGATTTCACGGTTGCCAGTGCGGGAATACAAAACGCCTACCATCAAGAATAATAGTGCGGATAAAACGCCGTGGGAGATGGTTTGGAAGATGGCCCCTTGCCATCCTTCAGCTGTAAAGGCCGCGATTCCGATCAGCACGAAACCCATGTGGGAAACCGATGAATAGGCAACTAATTTCTTTAAATCTGTCATCGCTAGCGCGTTGTAGGCGCCATAAACGATGGATAAAGCCCCAAGTCCGGCTAAAATATTCGCTGATTCAATAGCCTCTGCTTGGAAAAATGGAATCGTGATTCGCAACCAGCCATAAGCACCAATTTTTAACAATACCCCCGCTAATAAAACAGAGATAGGTGTGGGTGCTTCCACGTGCGCATCGGGTAACCAAGTGTGCAAAGGAACCATCGGTAATTTGATGGCAAACCCGATGAATAATAACCAAAAGCCCCATTCCCGTGCGCTCATTCCCGCTAATTGCCAGCCTGAGCTGATGTGTAGAATGCTGGTGATTTGGCAATTATTATAGTCCGCTAAAGCCTGCATGTCAAAGCTATGGACTAAAGAAGATGTGGCTAATTCTTGTGACTGAATGAGTTGTTGCACCGTTTTCAAGGCTTCTACATTGAAACCTTGTTCTGGACGAATCAAGCCATTCAATAAGGCTGTTTCGTAAGGATCTACGTAGGCAACGCCCATTCCGAGCATCACGATGAGGATCAAAAGGGAGCCTACTAGCGTGTAAATAAAAAACTTCAAGGATGCATAATTTCTGCGAGGTCCACCCCAAATTCCGATCAAGAAATACATGGGGAGCAACATAAATTCGAAGAAGACGTAGAATAGGAAGAGGTCTTTGGCCATAAAACAGCCCATAATCGAGGCGTTCAAGAGTAAGACCAAAGCATAATAGCCGCCTATTTTTTCTTTAATGTCTGTCGAATTCCAAAGCGCCACCCAGGTAATTAATCCTGTTAACAAAAGGAGGGAAATGCTCAAACCATCCACCCCTAGCGTGTATTTGGACATAAATTGCCCCATCGATCCGAGTGAAATGGAGAACCAATTGTGCGTTTCGTTGAATTGAAATAAGCCGGAAGTTGTATCAAATGCGCTGTAGATATAGACTAAAAGCACTAATTGGAGTGTCGAAAGACCGATGGCAATGCTTCTCGCTTGTTCTTTCAATTGACCTAAACCAAGCACTAATGCACCAAGCAAGGGCAATCCGATCAAGAGCGATAAAAGAGGTAAATTCGTCATTTAATAAATAGCGCGTAAAGTAAAAATAAGGCAAATGTCACAATAATCATAGCCCAATAGCTTTGGACTTTAGCTGATTGCCAGCGACTTAAAATTCTTCCAGTACTAGCACTTAAGCCGGCACCTCCTCCCACTAAAATGCCGTCGACGATGTGTCTGTCAAACCAGGCGGATAGGTGGGCAACAATCACTTGCAAAGCGGCAATCCCATTCACGAAGCGGTCAATAAATTGCGTTTCGAAAACCTGTGCAGATCTGCTCTTCCAGCGAATAAAGCGGAATAAGGAAGGCCAAAAGCGAGGCAGGAATTGGTAATTCCCAGCCGGAATCCAGTTTCTCGTTACATACGCTCCTGCAATTCCTAGCACCCAGGTGGCGGCTGTGATGTACAGCCAGAATGATGGAATATGGTAAATGCTTATCAACGTATTTTCGTGCATTTCCAATGGATTTACCGAAATCCAAATGAAAAAGCTCGCTATAATTAATAGCCGGATAGGGGTTTCTAAACTGAAATCCTTTTTAGGTGAACCTTCTTTCAAAGGCCCCATAAAGATCAAATAAAACTGGCGGCTGATGTAGAAACTGGTCAATACCATCCCTAGCGCTAAAACAACTAGCAATTCTACGTGACCTGATGTGTATAAATATCCGGCGATGTTTTCTTTGCTGTAAAAACCACCCGTGAGAGGCAATCCCATTAATCCGGCACCGAAAATGAGGTAGGCCAAAGCCGCTATTGGCGCTTTCTTCCGAAGCCCACCCATGTCGTTTAGACTTTGGGAATGAACCGTATGGATGACCGCTCCTGCCGCTAAAAAGAGGCCTGCTTTGAAAATGCCGTGGGTCAATAAATGAAACAATGAAGCGTCAGAACCCATTCCCATCCACATTAAACCCAGCTGGGAAATAGTGGAATAGGCGAGTGTTTTTTTGATGTCGTTTTGGAAAATGGCGAATACAGCTCCTGCTAAAAAGGAGATTGCACCAATGATCCCCATAAAAAGATGGGTCTCGGGTCCCGTGATATCGAAAACGCGAACGCCCACAAAAACACCGGCAGCTACCATCGTAGCGGCGTGAATAAGGGCAGAGGCTGGCGTAGGGCCTTCCATCGCATCAGGAAGCCAAGACATCAAGGGAAATTGGGCTGATTTAGCCATTCCACCCGCAATTATCGCGATTCCGATGAGGGCTGGAGCGATGCCGTGCATCGCTGAAAATTGCCAGGTATTGAAATGCAAACCCAGGGCGATTAAACCGAACAATAGGGCAATATCTCCTAAACGATTAATTAAAAAGGCTTTTTTAGCGGCTTGAATGGCGGCCGTTTTTTGGTGCCAAAAACTAATCAACAAATACGAACATGCCCCTACTAATTCCCAAGCCCCGTAGAAAATCAGGATGGAATCGGTTAGTAATAAAAGCGTCATTGAACCTACAAAAAGGTGCAAATACACATAGTAGCGACCGATGGAGTGGTCGTCTTTCAGATACGATTTGGAAAAAAGCTGAACACAAAAGGAAACCAGAGCCACTAAGCCAAGTACCAATTGCGCCGAGGCATTCGCCCAAAAACTCGCATTCAGCGACTGCCCACCCAGATTAAACCAAGGATAGGCGATTTTGAAATCGACAGGTGCAGTGGTGCAAAAATACAATGCGGCAATGCTAAATACAGCCGAAAGGGAAATCGAAAAAAGAGGTTTGGGAAAAAGAGCCACCAACAGCGCGGACGCCCAAGGCAACAAAAGCACTCCAAGAAATAGGAGATTTAATCCCATGTAAATGTGTAGATGTAAAGACAAATATACGGATTATCCACCACTCACGGGTGGAATTAAGGCAATTTCCATCGTTTCAGAGAGGATAAAATCAGGTTCTGGGAAGCGATGTTCTGCCGCGAGTCGAAGTGAAGGTAAATTTTCCAAAGCGGGATGCTTAGAACGCAAGGTTTGCAACATTTCCTCCACGGTCACTGAGCCCTTTTTTTCGATCGAAATCGTAGACGATTTTAATAAATCCCGGCAAATACCGAACAGCAAGATGTGGTAGGTTGACATCGTTTTTTGTACCTTTGGTAACTATTGAACAAATATATTGGATAATCCTCAGCTTTTAGATAATCACGGCCGCGAATTGACGTATTTACGTCTCGCGGTGACGGATCGTTGCAATCTGCGCTGCACCTATTGTATGCCGGCGGAGGGGATTAACTACATGCCGGAGCGCGAGTTGTTGAGCTGGGAGGAGATGTTTCGCTTGACCCGCATTTTACACGAAATGGGGATTAAAAAGGTTCGCATCACGGGTGGAGAACCCTTTGTTCGGAATGGATTAGTAGATTTTCTAACCGATTTAGCGGGCTTGAAAGACCTAGAAATTTGTTTAACGACGAATGGCGTTTTCATCGGTGAGTACATAGAGGCGCTGAAAAAGCTAGGTGTTCGTCACATCAATTTAAGTCTAGATTCGCTCGATCGGGATCGCTTTCATCAGATCACCAGGAGGGATGATTTTGCCAAAGTCTATGCAAACCTCCTTCGCTTGATCGAAGCTGGTTTCCAAGTCAAGATCAATGCAGTCGTGATGCAGGGTAAAAACGAGGACGATATTATTGCTTTGACGGAGTTCGCGCGTGAACATCCGGTATCGGTGAGATTCATCGAAGAAATGCCGTTTAATGGTTCTGGCCTGGTAGAAGAGAAATTATTTTGGGATCATGCCCGCATTTTAGAACGTATCCGTTCGCAATTTCCGGACTTAAAATCGAGACCCTTTTTATTCGGGGAAACGGCAAATACTTACGATATTCTTGGATTTAAGGGCAATGTGGGTATAATCGCGGCCTTCACCCGGACTTTTTGCGGAAGCTGCAATCGCATTCGACTAACGGCCAAAGGGCAAGTCAAGACTTGCCTCTACGATGATGGCGTTTTTGATATGAAGCCGTATCTTCGTAGCGAAGTGAGCGATGAGGAGGTGAAAGCACAATTTTTGACATTATTTAAATCGCGTCCAATGGATGGATTTGAAGCAGAAAATAAACGAAAAGGAGTCATCACCGAATCGATGACAACCATAGGAGGTTAAATAGTAGTATTGTTATGAATCCATTATCAAGCCTGATTGAGAAATTTTCTAGCCTGCGCGTTCTCGTGATTGGCGATTTAATGGTCGATGCCTATACTTGGGGAAAGGTGAACCGCATTTCACCCGAAGCACCTGTTCCTGTCGTGAACGTCATCAAGCGCGAATCTCGCTTAGGCGGTGCTGGAAACGTGGTGCTGAACATCGCGAGCCTGGGCGCAAAACCCTACGTTTGCTCCGTTATCGGAGACGATGCCACAGGCGAAACCTTACAAGGAATTCTACAAGGCGCTGGTCTTTCTACTTCTGGTATCATTACCGAAAAAGGTCGTCCCACGACGGTTAAAGAACGTGTCATCGCCGGATCTCAACAATTGATTCGCGTGGATTCGGAAACGGAGGCACCTATTTCGGCTGCTTCGTCTAAAGCCTTATTGGAGCAAGTGAGAGCGTGGTTGCCAGAAGTCGACGTGATCCTTTTTGAAGATTATGACAAAGGAGTTTTGAGTGCAGAGTTGATACAAGAAATTATCACGCTGGCTCAGGCTCGCCAAATCCCAACCGTCGTTGATCCCAAGAAAAAGAACTTTTTCGCCTACAGCGGTGCCACTTTATTCAAGCCCAATTTGAACGAATTACGGGATGGTTTAGGTTTAGAAGCCGCTGCCATCGCACCGGAAGCCATCGCAAAAACAGTCGCTGACTTCAAAGCTACGCAATCCTTTACGGGTCTATTTGTGACGATGTCTGAACGCGGAGTTTATATGGATTTCGCCACTGATCAAATTCAAATTCCCGCCCACATCCGCCAAATCGCTGATGTATCAGGTGCCGGTGATACCGTTATTTCCATCGCCGCTTGCGCATTAGCCGCTGGAGGATCCGCCGCGCAAATTGCGGAGCTGGCTAATTTAGGCGGAGGCTTAGTCTGCGAATCACTTGGAGTGGTTCCGATCGATGTGGAATTGCTGAAAAGGGAGGCAGGGAAGATTTAGGCTTCTATGCTTCAAAATCGATTCCTAAAACCCTAAATCAATCCAATTTTATTCGTGGGTCTATGTACCTTATCAAATCAATATCGGTGATAGAACTAATTTTTGCTAATAAAAGGAGCTGAAAAGTACACGTCAGTTAAATTCGAGCCTAGATTCGTTCGTAGCCATTCAAATTGCATTTCCATTTTTGAAAAAAATGCATTTCCATCAAATTTTGTATTCGAAGGTAAGGTTGAAGTAGGATTCTCTAGAAATACAGGTAAAATAACCCACTTATATTCTTGATCTTGAAAATTAGACTTCCAAAATGGTTGTGATTTCAGAATTGCGTTCTTTAAGTCGTCTTTTATTTTATTTGACATTTCTCCACTAAGTTTAAACTCCGAAATTTCTGATTTAGAATTAATTTTGAATAGGATGAAAAGAGTAGATGATTTTGTCTGTCTGTTCACCTTAACGCTATCTCGTAAATATTCGCTAAAGCCTTCTACTGTATAGGATGGATGTCTAAAAGAAAGTGAGCTATTATTTTCCTTTTGCGAGAAACTGACTAAAGGAGAGAATAGGAAAATGTAAAAGAAGAGGCAGGAATAAATTTTCATCTTAGCCATATTGAAATTTTTGTTTACACTATTGAGTTATTCCTCTACAATTATATAAGAAGCCTTTTTAGGATAGCTTAAGTAGATATTTGAAAAATCAGGTCCAACATATTGTCTGATAAGTGCTAATTGTTCGTAAACTGAACGATACAAAGGGTAGGCCTTTGGTGGGGATAGTTTTGATGGGCTCCCATTGAAAAATGGAAAAATAATAAATTTAAATGTGCTAGAATTTGAACTAAATTTCCAGCAAGGTTCTGATTGCATGATAATTTTGTAAACTTCTGACTCCACATTTTTATCTAAATTCCCCCAATTTTTTATTGAATCAATATGACCATCATTGTAAACCTTAAACATGATTAAGGTTATGCTATGTTCGGAATTATAATCCCGATTAAACCTGTAGGAGAAAAAGCCATTAAATTCATTATTTTTATTTATCGGATCTTCAAAAAATAATGTATTTTCTTTAACATTCTGCCCCTTACTAAATGTTATGGTCAACAAAATGAATAAACAAGTGCTAAAGATTTTAATTACAGTATTTCCCATAACGATTTGTTGATAGATTTGTATGACCAAAAAATATTTTATCTCTTTCATCAGCGGTGACAGGTTTTTCTACATCTATTTTGGCTAAGACTTTTTCAAATAAATCTTTATCTATAGAATCTAAGCCTATAGTGCAAATTATTTTTGCCTCTCTCAAATTAATGGCATAGATTTCACTTAAAAGTTCTGCCATAGGAGTTACAAATTCAGTAGCCATTTTAGTGTGATCCTTTAATGCAGTATTATTATTTAGATAAATATGCAAAATTTCATGCATAATTGCTTTTGCAATATATTCTTTCGAAGATTTGGAAAGAGTAGCCGTATTCAAATTAATTGTCTTTCCATCGGTTTTTGCTGATTTAAAAATATTCCCTAACCCCTTAAAAGGTTCATTATATGAATCTTCTATAGTAAAATCAAATTTTCCACCTGCTTTTGAATTGTCAAACAACTCGATAATATGCGCCATTTTACCCTTTAAATTGTGAGAAGTCAAATCAAAAAGAACTTGATTAAAACATTCACTTTTTAACGTGTTTGTTATTTCTGATTAGGTATAATTCGAGAAATTATAAGAAGTCTCTCCTTCAGAACCACCCCCGCCAGCCTTGGATTGACCTCCTTCATAATTCCCATAATAATCCATCGAGTTAGGCCTAGTATAGCCCCAGATATATCCGCCGCCACCGCCACCTGTACCATAGACATTTACATTATTTAGTAGGATTCCCATGATATACTCATAGATGAAGGCTATTTCCATATCTAAGTTCATCTCTCTCATGGAAACGGCTTTCCCTTTCGGAACGTGGTTTTTAGATTTACGTAGAAAGCCAGATTTCAGCGTCTTTCCCTCGATGGATTGGATAATGATTTCCATATCGGTTTCATTTAATCTACGGTAGGATTTGTACCAACCATGGCGTTTGCCTCCAAGTTCAAAGGTGATGAATTCCATGAAATCGGGTCCGCTCTCGCCGGAAGTATTTTTGACAGGGGCAGAATAGGCAGTGACGCTGTCTGACAGTTTAATGGGGATGGCTACTTCCCATACAATAGAGGAAGCGCGACCGAGGGGGTCAACTTGATGGGTCCACTCTTTTAATTCAGAAATAGCCGAAGAAGTGGCAGGTGCAACAATCGTTTCTTTTGAGCAAGAAAGTAGGCATAAAAAGCCTAAAAGGGCAATTGCGGTGTTTTTATAGTGGTTTATCATCGTTATGTGGTTAAATAACGATGTAGAGGTACCCTTTAAACTTGGTTTATGCTTTCAGTAAACTGATAATCAATTCAAATTATCAGTTTGCTGATAATTCTTACCCCACCCAAGCCGTAAACTCAATCTCCACTTTATACTGCGGAGCGATCAAGGCTGAAATTCCATAAATCCCAGTCGTAGGTTTGATGTCGCCAAAGAAATGGGCGTGCGCTCGAGCGATGTCTAAATTCTTGGAAATATCCGTTGTAAAAATACGTGTGCGAACTACGTCTTGTAGGGAAGAACCGGCTTCTTCTAAAACGGCCGCGATGCGCTCGATAATGTTATATGTTTGAGCATATAAATCGTCAGCCGTTATTTTTTCGCCATCCACTAGGGCGACTGTTCCAGAGATTTCTAACAAGTTACCTGTCTTTACTGCACGGCAGTAACCGAAGGTATCTTCGAAAGGGGAACCGCTGGAGATGTTCATTCTATTGCTCATTTTCTTTACTGATTTTCGTGATTTGATGCCACAATTCTGGCTTTGCGTGACGTACGACTTCTCCTATGACGATGACTGCCGGATTGGTTAAGCCCTCTTTTGAAGCCATGGAAGCTAATTCGGCTGCCGAAGATACCCCAATGCGTTGATTTTTCATCGTGCCGTTTTGGATAATAGCGGCGGAGATGTCGCCTTTTCCGTGTTTTTGGCATAAATCTGAAATCTCTTTCAGTTTATTCATCCCCATTAAGATCACTAACGTCGCGGATGATTGCAATCCTAATGCCAGGTCAGCTGTCAAAGAACCATTCGATTTCGTACCCGTCATCACCCAAAAGCTCTCGTTTACTCCGCGAATCGTTAAAGGAATTTCCGCGCTTCCTGCCGCCGCATAAGAGGAGGAAATGCCTGGAATGTAATCCGTCAATAAACCGAATTCGCGGGCGTATTCGATTTCTTCTTGACCACGTCCAAAGACAAAAGGATCTCCGCCTTTCAAGCGAACCACGTGTCCTAAAGCGTAGGCTTTCTCCACGATCAATTGGTTAATGGCCTCTTGGGAATGGCTTTCACCTGCACGCTTACCCACATAAATCTGCTCGCAGGTGGGGGAGCAGTGATCAAGTAAACTTTTGTCGACCAAAGCATCGTATAAAACGACCTGCGCTGACGCGATGGCTTTGATGGCTTTCAAGGTGATCAACTCTGGATCGCCAGGGCCAGCACCCACCACCGATAATTTCGGATGGGGTTCTAATGTTCTGAAATGGCTTAAGTTCTTCATAGGATTAAGAGCGGGCTATTTTGGCAGATTGTAAAAAGGCGTGTGCTTGCGCTGAATAAGAGGCCGCAAATTCTGCTGAAGGTTCGTTTTGGTTAATCTGCAAAACTAATTCTGCGAACGATGGTGCATCCACAGAAAAATCACCTGTTGCCACAAAGTTTTCATCGAACTTTGTGATCACTGAGTTTTGGGTAGGAACCGAAATCGATTTACCTAATAAGAGTGCTTTTGCCGCCGAAATAAACACGCTGTAGGCGTGGTAAATTGCATCCGCATAGCGTTTGTCATCTAATGCCGCCGCAGTCCATTCGTATTTTTCGTCTGATTCAAATAACAAGGTCGCCACTAAGTCGATCACGACACCCGCACATTCACCCACCCCGATTTCGGTTGCGAAGTTTTCTGATGCGCCCCAGTCGATGAAATCATCGTCCACTAGCGTGCTTAAATCTGCGATAGGCTTCAATAAATCGTAGAAATATTTCTCGCCTTGGCGATCGTAATAGCTGTGGAAATATTCGTCGGTGTTGCTGTTCTCTTCGAAGTTATTCAACAAAGTACGTAAAACTTGAGGGCCTCTTTTCGAGGGAACTTTAATCACTTTATCCGCGATTTTTCCTTCGCCATTGCCTAGTGTCGCACCGCCTAATAAGACCTGCAAAGCTGGTAAAACGCGTTTGTCCGCGGCCTTCAAGGAAGAACCGTGGAAGCCAATGGATGCCATACTGTGTTGTCCACAGGCATTCATACAGCCGGAAATTTTGATTTTCATCGCGTTGTCGTGGATCAAGGATGGGAATTCTTCGGTGATGACCGCCTCTAATTTTGAGGTGATATTCGTCGAATCCGAGATCGCTAAATTACAGGTGTCCGTTCCCGGGCAAGCCGTGATGTTCGCGATGGAATTAGCGCCTGGAGCCGCTAATCCGTATGCGTCTAATACGGAGTAGATGTAGGCCAAATTCGCCGTAGGTACATATTTTAGCATCAAACCTTGGTTAATCGTGATGCGAATATCATTGCCGATATACCCTGTTAAGGCTTCAATTAAAGAACGAGATGTCACACTCGAAATATTACCGTTCAAAATCCGAACATAGACCGCGTGGAATCCTTTTTGCTTTTGTTCAAAGGTATTGGTTGCTAACCAAGTGGCGTAAGCTTCAGTGGTAGGAGTAGTCACAGAGGCAACTAACGTAGGCGGTGTAACCTCCCAAGCCGAAGCCGATGGAATTTCGAAAGAGTGATTTTTTAACGCTTTTGATTCTGCTTTTACTAAGTCCATAAAGGCCTCGAAGCCGATTTTTTGGATTAAGAATTTCATACGTGCCTTGTGGCGGGAATTGCGTTCGCCATGTCGATCGAATACCCGTAAAATCGCTTCGATGAACGGGATCACTTCGTTTTCTGCTAGGAATTCGTGCGCCACGTGAGCCAGCATCGGTTGTGCGCCTAAGCCACCACCCACGACCACTTTGAAACCGCGTTTGCCGTCTACGATTTTGGGAATAAAACCCAGGTCGTGTAAATAGGCCAAAGACGTATCTTCATCCGTATTCGAGAAAGACATCTTGATTTTACGACCCATTTCTTGGCAGATCGGGTTCCGCAAAAAGTAACGGAACGCCGCATCCGCGTGCGGGCTTACGTCAAAAAGTTCTTTCGGATCAATCCCAGAAGTAGGGGAGGCTGTGATGTTTCGCACCGTGTTTCCACAAGCCTCGCGCAAGGTGATATCGTCCTGCTCTAATTTTGCCCAAAGTTCCGGCGTACGGTCCAGCGACACATAGTGAATCTGTATATCTTGACGCGTCGTTAAATGCAAATTTCCGGTCGAGTATTCGTCTGAAATGTCCGAAATTCGTTTCCATTGGTGGAATTGAATCTTACCATAGGGCAATTTAATGCGGATCATTTGCACCCCCTGTTGGCGTTGTCCGTAGACACCACGCGCTAGGCGAAGACTTCTGAATTTCTCCTCGTGAATCTCTCCAGCCTTGAATTGAGCGATTTTTTTCGCTAAATCCAGGATATCTTTTTCAACTACGGGGTTTTCTATCTCAGAGCGGAAACTTTGCATAATTTATTCTTGAATTGTTTATAAAGTCTATATAATATATAGAGTAGGTGCAAATCTACGAAATAACCTTTTATTGCCAAAGAATTTTTATATTCGTTTTCATAAATCTTCAAACGATGAAAAAACTATTGACGATTCTTTTTTGTGCACTTACGCTTAGCCTGAACGCGCAAACAAATGCGCAAATCGGGAAAGACCCGGCTGGCGTACAGGTTGTGAAGACGAAGCACTCGATTACAATTGCCGGCAAGGTGATTAATTACACGGCGACTACCGGTTATATGCATATGAAGGCAGATACGGGTAAGGTTTTGGCCAAAATCTTCTTCACCTATTACTCCAAAGACGACGAAGACGGCGCCAAGCGCCCTGTCACTTTCACCTTCAACGGTGGCCCAGGCTCAGCCTCTTTATGGTTACACATGGGCGGCGTAGGTCCCAAGCGCGTAGTCTTGAAAGACGACGGAACCGCCACCGCAGCTCCTTATTCCTACATTCCTAACGAATTTTCGTGGTTAGACAAAACGGATTTAGTCTTCATCGACCCCGTTTCCACAGGCTATTCCCGCTCGGTAGGCGAACCTGCCAACAAATACCACGGATATGTAGAAGACATCAATTCCGTAGGCGACTTCGTACGCAACTTCCTAAGCCGCTACGACCGCTGGGCCTCGCCTAAATTCCTAGCTGGCGAAAGCTACGGAACCACCCGTGCCGCCGGATTATCGAAATTCTTGCAAGACGAACACCGCATCTACATCAACGGGGTCATTTTAATCTCGGCGGTATTAAACTTTGGCACAAATGATTACAACATCGGAAACGATTTACCTCGCGCTTTATACATTCCATCTTACACAGCCGCTGCCTGGTACCACAAAAAATTAGCGCCTGCTTTACAGGCGCGACCTATCGCAGACGTATTAAAGGAATCCGAGCAATGGGCGATCGGACCCTATGCCACCGCATTAATCAAAGGCGGCTGGATGTCTGACGCAGAAAAATCGGCCATCGCTGAGAAGATGGCCTATTACACGGGTCTTTCCAAAGAGCTTTGCCTTCAAGCAAACCTTCGCCTCGACGAAAACCGTTTCTACAAAGCCTTGCGCCGCACAGACGGACTTTCGATCGGTCGTTTGGACGCCCGCTTCACCGGCCGTAACCTAGACGACGCTGGCGAATACGTTGATTTCGACCCATCATTCACAAACATCGACGGACCTTTCACAGCCACCATTAACGATTATTTATCCAAAGAATTGAAGTTCACGGAGGAAAAAGGCTACAACGTCTTCGGCGAAGTATACCCTTGGTCCTATAAAAACGTCCAAAACAAATACCTCAACGTCGCAGAAAGTCTTCGCGATGCGATGGCCAAAAACCCGAACCTCAAAGTCTACCTCGGCTGCGGCTACTATGATTTCGCGACCCCGTACTTCACGGCGGTTTATGACATCGAACACATGTTCTTACGTCCCGAACAACGTTCCCGCGTAGACATTAAATACTACGAATCTGGACACATGTACTATATCCATAAACCATCCTTGATTCAATTCAAGAAGGATATTGATTCGTTTTTCGATTCGTCGAAATAATTTGCTATTTTTGCAACCCCACGGACTCATCTAGAGGGGTGTCCGAGTGGTTTAAGGAGCACGCTTGGAAAGCGTGTGTAGGTCTCAAGCTTACCGAGGGTTCGAATCCCTTCCCCTCTACGAAGCCTCTCAGCGTTAGCTGAGGGGCTTTTTTAATGGGCGGAAGTGAATTCCGCTAGCGAGATTGAACGGACGCCCATTAAAAAAGTGTCACTATTCGCGAAGCGAATGGTGAAAGGCTTTGTGCTAGATGCCCTGTGGGCTGACAGCGGAATGGAATGGAGCTGTCACTCCCTTATTTCTAATAGCGAGCTTTGTGCTAGATGCCCTGTGGGCTGACAGCGGAATGGAATGGAGCTGTCACTC
>JBBAKU010000009.1:0-2176 GCA_040403415.1 Aquirufa sp. | reverse complement strand
CCTGTTGCAAATATCAAGTAACTGATAATTCTCTCATTATATCATCTCTATTCTTGTAGTTAGTGATCTCTTCGGCTGCTTTCATGGCAGATTAATTTAATCTTTTAAACGAGTGTCTTTTTGAAAATTATACGTACAAATTAATTATATTTGCACGTATAAAATCTAAAAACTATGGATGCTAAACTAACTTTAAAGCTAGATCAAGACATAATTGAGCAAGCAAAAAACTATGCTAAAATGAAAAATACAAGTCTTTCTCAGCTAATTGAGTCTTATCTAGGGATGTTAGTGGAGCCTCGACCTATTCACGAGGTCACCCCCTTTGTCAAAAGTTTATCAGGAATAGTCAATCTTCCTGAGAATTTTGATTCAAAAGAGGCATACAAAAAATACATACAAGACAAATATTCGAAATAGTATGACGAACGTATTTGTTGACTCGGATGTATGTATCGACCTCTTGTCTGGGCGGCAACCCTTTGCTAAACCGGCAGAAATTTTATTTTCACTTGCCGATTTAGGTAAGATAAAATTACATGTATCCTCTCTTACTTTCTCCAATATTGATTATGTCTTAAGGTCTCAATATTCAAGTAGTCAGTCTCGACTCACTTTGTTGAAATTTAAAACACTTGTTCATGTTTTGACAGTTGATAGCAAGACCATAGACTTAGCTATTGCTTCCGATTTTACTGATTTTGAAGACGCGATACAATATTGTTGTGCATTGGAAAATCACCTGAAAATCATTGTGACGAGAAATCTGAAGGACTTTAAAAAGGCTAACATTCTAGTAGTAAATCCCGAAACTTTTATCGCATTAGACATCTAATTTAGTTTAGTCTCTTTTTCTGGGAATAGGTCATAGTAGACATTTTGCACAACCTATTGTGCAAAATTTAGATTTTATTCTTTTAAATCTCAATATTATTTAACTTTTAAGTTTATTTTTACATAAATTTAATTAACCTAAAAGTTAAATTATGAAACATCTATCCGTACATCAATTGGATGATCAAATTCGTCAATATGTAAATGGTCAGCGATTTGATCGCATTCCTCAAGGTTGGATTCGTTCTTCTAGAACAGCCATTGGTATGACATTGAAGCAGTTAGCTAAACGCTTGGGCTTCAGTGTGCCTGCCGCGAAAAACTTTGAGATGAGAGAGGTAGATGAGGCAATTACCCTAGCAAGTTTGCGTAAAATTGCGAATGCGATGGAAATGGATTTGGTCTATTATTTTAAACCGAAACAAGACTCGCTGGATGATTTATTGCAAATCCGTGCTGAGTTGAAAGCCAAAGAATTAATGGAACGTTCTAATCAAGCTATGATATTAGAAAATCAAGAAGCTGATAATAAAAATAAGTCTCGTGAATATGATCGATTAATTACGGAAATTCGAAATCAGAAACTAAGTAGCTTGTGGGATTAGATGAATTTGCAATAAGTTAATTTTCTCCTACATTTAAGTCCTAAACCTGCATAAACATGAAAAACCTCTTCCTCCTCCTCCTCTTATTAAACTTCTCCGCCCATGCCCAATGGGTCGAACTACTAAACGGCCGAGACTTAAGCGGCTGGAAAGCCAGCGAAAATCCTAGTTCATTCCAAGTAAAGGACGGCGAATTACGCATCGAAGGACCTCGCGGACACCTTTTTTATGAAGGACCTGTAGGAGACCATTCTTTTAAAAACTTCGAAGTAAAAGCCCTCATTAAAACGTTTCCAGGTGCGAACTCTGGTTTATATGTTTGCACGGCATTTCAACCCAGCGACTGGCCTTCCCAAGGCCACGAAATTCAAGTCAACAATTCCCACACCGATTGGCGCAGAACAGCGAGCCTCTATGGCATCATCGACACCACGGAAAAATTAGTGCACGACGAAGAATGGTTTGAACTTTACGTAAAAGTGGAAGGAAAACATATCACCACGAAGATCAATGGTAGAACCGTAGTAGAATACGATGAACCAGCAGACAAGAAAAGAATTCAACCGGGAACGATCGCCATACAGGCACACGACCCTAAGAGTAGAATCGCTTATAAAAGTGTTCAGGTAAAATTGAACTAAAAAAAAGAGGAGCCTTTTTGAGCTCCTCTTTCTATTTATACTGTCCCGTCCTGAAATAAGTTGACAATAAATCGACTTATGAAACAGAAATTAACA
>JBBAKU010000008.1:0-89636 GCA_040403415.1 Aquirufa sp. | reverse complement strand
TCGCTGCGCGATTTAGTCAGAATAAGAGTAGAGAGTAGAGAGCAAAGAGTAGAGACAAAGCTAGCGACTGACGACTAGCGACTGTCCACTGATTATCAACTTTATCCTTTATGCTTTGTGCTTTATTATTTACATTTGCTACATGACAATTCTCTACATCATTCTAGCCCTAGCAGCCGGCGCAGGTGCTACCTATCTCCTATTTCAAGGTAAATTAGCCTTATTACAAAGTCAATTAGCTCAAACTAGTCAGGAGCAAGCGAAAGTGAATGCGTTGGAGTCTGAAAATCGGACACTATTTGGAAAATTATCGCAAGTGGAGGGACAGAACGAAACCTTAAAGATGACAGTCGAAAACCAGAAATCGGATGAGGATAAACTACGGAAAATGTTAGTGGATATCAGCAATGAGTCGGTCCTTAGACAAGGAAAGATGCTTAGTGATCAACATCAAGTCAAATTGAACGATGTTTTAAACCCTTTGAAGGAGAAATTAAGGGAGTTTGAGGAGAAGGTTAATTTGAGCCAAAAAAATAGCTTAGAACAAAGTACCGTGCTCATGGAGCAGATCAAAAACCTAACAAGTTTAAATCAAACCGTAACACAGAAAACAGAAGATTTAACGAACGCCCTGAAGGGATCGAATAAGTCACAAGGAAACTGGGGGGAAATGATTTTAGAGCGCGTATTAGAAAGCTCAGGATTGAAAAATGGGATGGAATACCAGACGCAATTTGTAACTAAAAATCAGGACCATGATACAATCAAACCAGATGCTGTCATCTTCTTGCCTGACAACAAAAACCTTATCATTGACAGTAAGGTTTCATTAGTGGCTTACGAACGCTACACCAGTGCTGAGGAAGGTACAATAGAGAAAGATTTGGCACTAAAAGCACACATTGAATCCCTAAAAACACACATCAAAGAGCTGTCTTCGAAAGATTACCACACCGCATTAGATTTAACTAGCCCCGATTTTACCTTGCTATTCATCCCTATTGAATCGGGATTCGTAGCTACCATTAGTCAGGACACAAGCTTATTCAATTATGCGTGGGATCGAAAAATTGTATTAGTCTCCCCTTCTACCCTATTAGCCACTTTACGAACGATTGCGTCGGTTTGGAAGACGGAATACCAAACCCGAAATGCCATTGAAATTGCACGTCAGGCAGGCGATTTATATGATAAATTTGTCGGTTTCACAAAGGATATGGAAGATGTGGGAAAACACATCAAAAAAGCGGAGGATGCGCACAGTGATGCTATCAACAAACTAAGTACCGGGAAAGGAAACCTAATTAACAGAGCCCAAAACCTACATAAATTGGGCATTAAGTCGACAAAAAAGCTAAATCAGGGATTGGTTCAAGACGAAGAACCGGAAGAATTAGATTAGAGATTAGAGAGTAGAGAGAAAAAATCTATACTCTCTACTCTGTTTAGCATCCTCCTTTATTAGGTATACGCTTATAAACCACTTTACTGTCTCTTTCAAGATAGTCACCAAAAACGATGGCAAAGGCATATTTAGGGGCTTTCGTAACACCACGGCTTTTGATAACAATTTTATCATTCACCTTCAGGCTTTTCAATTGCAGCATTTCGGATTTTGAAACTGGACCCATAGAAAGGATATATTCTTCTCCATCTATATTTATCATTATTCCAAAACCTAATCTCGCTCCCTCTGGAAGAGAAAGAGAAGTTACAACACCTTCCATTGGGGCATTGTTACGAATAAACTTATTTATTTTTACAGCGCCGGCATGCACTTTTTTGCCTGCTGGAGATGCCTCCCAATTTTTAAATTGAACACCATCCGGACTTGATTCCCATTTCTTCAAGGCAGCATTGCTTTCAACAGCTGTTAATGTTTTGGGGCTGGATTTAGCTGTTGTTTCACTTAATGAATCATATTTATTGTATAACAATACCCCAACTACGACAAGCGACAAGAAAAACACATATACATTTGCTTTCATATCCTGAAATTTAAGTTGTACTGACTACCGACAACTGTCCACTGATTACTGTCTACTAACTTATGCTTTCTTTAAAAACTCAGTTCTCAAAACCATCATCGATTTCTCGACTTTGCCTTCTACTTCGTCAGTATCGTCTGTTAAGCGAATATTCTTTACCATGGTTCCACGTTTGATGACGCTAGAAGAACCACGAACTTTTAAATCTTTAATTACGGTAACTGAATCCCCATCTTTCAATACTGCTCCGTTGCTATCGCGAACGATTAACACATTTTCCTCTTCTTCCATTTTATTTTTCTACTGACTGGAATTACTTTTCCCAATTGTTTTTATTGTTTCTAAATCCTAAAAGGCGCTGAGCCAAATCAGGACGTTTTAATTGCGTCAAGCGATTCCGAATCCAATCTTTGTATTCTGGTTTATACCAAAAGAAATATTTGTTTTGATTCTGCTTTTCTTCCCTTGTTTTGGCCGTTTTAACGGGCTGCAAAGTGTATGGGTGCACGCCAGAATAATAAATCACTTCCGCCACTGTCATTGGAGTAGGCGTAAAATCTTGAACTTGTTCTAAGTGAAAACCTAAATCCTTCGTTTCCGCCGCTAAATTTGCCATGTCTTCTTCTTCACAACCAGGGTGAGAAGAAATGAAATACGGAATGAGAGGTTGTTTTAGGCCAAATTTGGCAGAAATCTCATCATATTTCTTCTTGAAGGCGTGAAAATACTTAAACGACGGCTTACGCATAATACGTAATGTTGCATCAGAAGTATGCTCCGGGGCAACTTTCAAACGACCAGAAACGTGGCGCGTAATCAATTGCTCCATGTATTCGTCGTGATTTCCATCCGAATTATTCTTATTGAAATCGTCCACTAAAAGATCATACCGCACCCCAGAGCCCACAAATGCCTTTTTGATGGCCGGATGCTTATCCACTTTGCGGTAAATATCTGTCAAAGGTTTGTGTGAAGTGTCTAAGTTATTGCAAATGACCGGATGAATACAAGAGGGACTGACACAACGTGCGCATATCTCCTCATCTTTCCCCTTCATTCTGTACATATTCGCAGACGGACCTCCTAAGTCGGAAATATATCCTTTGAAATCAGGTGCTTTGGTAATTTGCTCCACCTCTTTCATGATCGACTTTTCGCTTCGAGATGCAATAAACTTGCCTTGGTGAGCAGAAATCGTACAGAAACTACATCCGCCAAAACATCCGCGGTGCATGTTGACCGAGAATTTAATCATCTCGAAAGCGGGAATAGGTCCTCGCTTTCTGTATTTAGGATGAGGCAAACGCGTGTAGGGCAAATCGAATGATTTGTCCATTTCAACCTCCTCCATTGTTTTAAAAGGAGGATTAATGACTAATACGTCCTCTCCTACTTTTTGGATAATGCGGTTTGCTTGCCACTTATTGGATTCAACTTCTACAATTTTGAAGTTGGATGCGTACTTGATCTTATCTTCTAAACAAACTTCGTGACTCGCTAATTCTACGGTTTCCCAATCACAAGCAGGAGCCGTTTTCTGCATGAAAGCCACTTGATTAATATGGGTCAAATCGCCCAATTTCTTACCTTCTTTCACACCGCGCATAATCTCACGCAAAGGTTGCTCTCCCATGCCGTAAACCAACATGTCGGCACCAGAATCCACTAAAATAGAGGGAAATAATTTATCAGCCCAATAATCATAATGGGTTACTCGACGAAGAGACGCCTCGATGCCACCGATTAAAACGGGTACATCAGGGTAAATTTCTTTTAAAATCTTCGTGTAAACCGTGGTCGCATAATCCGGTCTAAAACCTGCTTCTCCACCTGGGGTATAGGAATCATTTGAACGTAAACGCTTGTTAGCCGTATAGTGATTCACCATCGAATCCATACATCCTGCGGTTACGCCAAAGAAATATTTGGGCTTGCCTAATTTCTTGAAATCACGTAAATCATCCTTCCAGTTTGGCTGTGCAACGATACCCACTTTCAAACCTTCACTTTCCATGATGCGACCGATGACAGCCGTACCAAATGCCGGGTGATCCACATAGGCATCACCAGAGATCAAAATCACGTCTAATTCATCCCAGCCACGTTTTTCTACCTCTTTTTTCGTGAGGGGTAGCCAGTCAGTTATCGGTCTATCTTCCATAAAACAAAATTAGCGGAATTTAGGGGCTTAACCTATTGAATATCCTGCCAAAAATCAGGAACGAATTGACTTTTTTTTAGTAAATTCGTTCATAGTGATGAATTAAACCTATTTCAAAATTGAATACCGCCGAACTTCTATATCATTCTATTCAGTCATTGGCTAGCACAACTGAACTAGCTTGGTTAGAGGATAAACTGAAAGCTGACTCTAAAGGTTTGTCTTCGTCCTTTGTGATGGCTCCACGCCAGGTGGCTAAAACACGAGTTGGTATTATTCCCGGTTGGAATTGGCAAAATGGCACGCTAGATCAGCTTGTTCGCGTGTATCTACTCATTCATTTAGCAGAAAAAGAAGACGGAAAATCGAGAATAGAAACGCTATTTGATACCGCGGAAATGAATGAATTAGTCGCTCTTTATCGAGCATTGTCCGTTTTACCTACGCCAGAAATTTGGTTACACCGGGCTACCGATGCGGTTAGATCCAATATGGGGCCGGTTTTTGATGCCATTGCCTTTGGGAATCCTTATCCTACAACCTATTTCTCAGAATTAGCTTGGAACCAATTAGTCTTAAAATGCATTTTCAACGATAAGCCTATTCATTTAATTGAAGGGTTAGATGAGCGTGCAAATCAAGCTTTGGCTGATACCCTCGCCGATTTTGCACATGAAAGATGGGCGGCAGGAAGACGAGTGCCGTCGCAAGTTTGGCGATTAATCCGAAACTTCCCGACAGAAACAAAAGAACAAGATTTAAAGAGATTAGCAGAAAGCTCCGATCCGAACGATCGAAAAGCTGCTGAATTTGTCCTACAAAATAGCCCTCTAGAAGCCTGGAAGGTGTTAGAAAAAGAAGAAACAGCCTATTAATATGTGCCAAAACCCCAACGAACATCAATTAAATCCCTCCCATTTCGAAGGATCCACCGAGGAAAAACAAACTGCCCAAGAAGTAGAAGGTGGCTTTGCAGCCTATACTCAAGGGTTGAAATTTTTCGACCCTCACCTTCACATGACTTCCCGTACCACGGATGATTACCAAGCGCTGGCTGATGCGGGTGTGGTAGCTATCATTGAACCGGCATTTTGGCTGGGACAACCACGCACGGGATTAGCTTCGTTCAAGGATTATTTCGCGAGTTTAGTGGGTTGGGAGCGTTTTAGATCGTCTCAGTTTGGCATAAAGCATTATTGCACAATTGGATTAAACTCCAGAGAGGCAAATAATGAAGCTTTAGCTGAGGAGGTAATGGAAATTCTGCCCTTATTTTTGCAGAAAGAAGGCGTTGTGGGCGTAGGTGAAATCGGTTTTGATGACCAAACGGCCGCAGAGGAAAAATACTACAGAGCTCAATTAGAGCTTGCGAAAGAGATGGGATTGCCTGTACAAGTGCACACGCCACACCGAGATAAGAAAAAGGGAACCGAACGCAGTATGGCAATCGCCTTAGAGCACGGTTTAGCGCCCCATATGGTGGTGATAGACCATAATAATGAGGAGACGGTTAAATCGGTTTTAGACCAAGGATTCTATGCAGCTTTCACTATTTATCCGTTTACTAAAATGGGAAATGAGCGAATGGTGGAGATTGTGAAGCAATATGGATCGGAGCGCATTATGGTGAATTCGGCAGCGGATTGGGGAATTTCTGATCCTTTGGCCATACCTAAAACGGCGGCCTTGATGAAAATCAAAGGCATATCTGATGCAGATATCCAAAAAGTGACTTACCAAAATGCCCTCGATTCTTTCGCCCAAAGTGGACAAATCAACGAGCAGGACTTTATTGACGGCTTAGAAATCGATCAATCTTTGAAGTTTAATGGCAATACGGTGTTGCGTGGCGGTCAAGCACCACGTGTGGACAAAAACTCGATCTTCATTCGCTAATGTCAAAACTTAGAGCCTTTGCCGAACTTACTCGGCCTGCCAATGTAGTCACGGCACTGTCTGATATTATGGCAGGATTAGCCATAGTTGGCTTTGTTTTTGGTCGATTAGACTACCAGTTCTACCCTGCCCTATTTTTAGGAATATCAAGCATGTGTTTGTATGCAGGTGGCGTGGTATTTAATGATGTGTTCGATCACGAATTAGATCGCACAGAAAGGCCTGAAAGAGCCTTACCGAGTGGCCGGATTAAACGTTCAGAAGCCATTTTCGGTGGCATTTTGTTATTAGCGCTAGGCATATTTCTGGCCTTTTGGCAAAGTAGATTGAGTGGTTTTGTGGCCATTTTTATTACCGCCTTAGCGCTTTTTTATGATTGGAAAGGGAAGCATATGCGGTTTTTTGGCCCTATCAATATGGGTTTGTGTAGAGCATTCAATTTACTTTTAGGGATGAGCGTGTATGAATTAGGGGTTTTAGAACACTTCCCCGTTATCGCGATTCCCTTGGTTTATATTGCGGCCATAACCTTAGTGAGTCGCGGAGAAGTACACGGAGGAAAGGCGATTACGCTGTATTTTGCTGGCTTTTTGTTTCTGATAGTACACGCTTCGCAGCTATTTTTCGCGGAGAAAGTGGAATTTGCCTTGGTATTTGTCTTGGCCCACTTTATCCTGATTTTCAAAAAACTACGTATTGCGATAGAGAATCCCGTGGGTAAAAACATTGGATTAACAGTAAAAACAGGGGTTTTGACGCTTATATTGATGAATGCTGCTTGGGTGGCATCGAGTGGCCAATGGATCGTCGCCCTCTTTGTTTTAGCCTTATTACCCGTATCTTTGGGTTTAGCTAAAAAATTCGCCGTTACGTAAACCTATGCAATCTTTAAAACAACATTTTCAGGTACCCTATTCCTACGAGGTATTCTTCACGGAACGTTTATTTGCGCTAGAAAATCGCGTTTTTGCTGATTTTGTCCAAAACTTTGGCAACCCTAGCTTTCGCAAAAAGATTCTTTTTGTACTCGATAAAGGGATAACGGATATTCAGACTCAATTAACCGCTGAGATTGTCCGTTATTTTCAAACGCATTCTCCCGCTGATTTAGCTCCCGAAATTCTAGTGCTTCCAGGCGGAGAAGTGTGTAAAAATGACCCTCGCTTTTACGAGGAAGTGATTCGAGCATTAGATGAACACGGAATAGATCGCCACTCGTTTGTAGCGTGCATCGGTGGTGGCGCGTTCTTAGATATGGCCGGTTATGCCGCTGCTATCTCTCATAGAGGCGTTAAATTCATCCGCATTCCTACGACTGTATTATCCCAAAACGATTCGGGTGTAGGGGTGAAAAATAGTGTTAATTACCTAGGCAAGAAGAATTTCCTGGGGACGTTCGCACCTCCTGTAGCCGTATTTAACGATTATTCGTTCCTAGAGAGTTTAGGGGAACGCGATTGGCGCTCTGGTATTGCAGAGGCTGTGAAAGTGTCTTTAATTAAAGACATCAGCTTTTTTACCTGGTTAGAATCAACTGCGGATGCGATGAATCAGCGCGACAAGTCCGTGATGATTGAGCAGATTTACCGCTGTGCTTCGCTGCACATGCAACATATCGCGAGTGGAGATCCATTTGAACTTGGTTCGGCTAGACCCTTGGATTTTGGCCATTGGGCAGCACATAAATTAGAATACTTAAGCGATTTCAAGATCCGTCACGGTGAAGCGGTGGCGATTGGAATTGCCTTAGATAGCGTCTATTCGCACTTGATTGGCCATTTGACGAAAGAGGATGTGGACCGAATCATACACTTATTAAAGAAATTAGGTTTTGCTATTTTTCATCCTGCTTTGGCAGAAAACGACAAAATCAACTTAACAAACGGCTTAAATGAGTTCAGAGAACATTTAGGCGGGCAACTAACCATCACCTTACTAGAAAAAGTAGGCAAAGGAGTGGAAGTGCACGAGATGGATTTCGATCTTATCAAAAAATCAGTCGATTACTTGGAACAAATCGCCTAATATGAAAACGCCTTACGGACACCTGAGTTATTGCAGTAATATTCATACCGGAGAGATTTGGTCAGAACATTTTGCGCAATTAAAGCAGCACGTTCCTGAGGTAAAGACGCAGGTTTCGCTAGACCAGCCGATGGGTTTAGGTTTGCGATTTGCGAATCAAGCAAGTATTGATTTACAAGATCCTGCGGCTTTAAAGGATTTACAAACGTGGCTTTCTGAGCAAAAACTTTATGTCTTTACACTCAATGGATTCCCATATGGAGGTTTCCACAACACCATCGTTAAAGATCAGGTGCACGCACCCGATTGGACTACGACGGATAGAAGGGATTACACGATTCGTTTAGCCCATATTTTAGCTTCGTTGTTGACAGAACATGAGGGAGGGATTTCTACCTCTCCCCTTTCCTATAAATACTGGTGGAATTCAGCAGAAGAGCGCCAGCAAGCGATGCGCGTATCGACGCAACATCTATTGGAAGTAGTTGATGTTTTAGCTAAGATTGAGAAAAACACGGGTAAAATCATCCACCTTGATATCGAACCGGAGCCGGATGGCTTATTAAGTAATCACGGTGATTTTGTGACCTGGTATGAGCAGGTGCTATTGCCTGCAGGAAATCCTGATTTGATTCGCAGACACATCCAATTGTGCTTTGACATCTGCCATTATGGAGTGAGTTTTGATGCGCCAGAGGCGAGTATTCAGGAGTTGAAAGCTAAAAACATACCTGTTGGAAAGATTCAAATTAGTTCGGCTCTGCGCGTCGATTTAAGAGAACAGGAAGTAGAAAAGATTTCAGAATTACAGAAATACCAAGAACCCGTTTATTTGCATCAGGTCAAAGCCTTGCATAAAGACGGTTCCTTTCAAGAATTCAAAGATTTAGACGAGGCCTTTGCGGCCTATACGCCTAATACCTACGACGAATGGC
Organism: Aquirufa sp.; assembly: GCA_040403415.1. GTDB lineage: Bacteria > Bacteroidota > Bacteroidia > Cytophagales > Spirosomataceae > Aquirufa. Next base: position 80,631 of record JBBAKU010000008.1, on the reverse strand, counting down.
GGGTGCATTTCCACGTACCGCTCTTTTTAGAAACGTATGGCTTATTAGGATCTACCCAAAAAGAAATCCGAGAAACGCTTGCTATCCAAAAGGTTAGTCCATTTACGAATCATTTGGAAATCGAAACCTATACCTGGGGCGTATTACCAGCTGCTTATCAAGTACCGATGGCTGAATCTATTAGCCGCGAAATTAAAACGATCACAGACCTATTGGGACTATGAAAAAGACTGCCGTTATCGATGTGGTGGGGCTCAGCGAAAGTGTTATTTCTGCGGAGTACACCCCCTTTTTGTATGCTTATATCCAAAAGAAGCAGATTCAAAAAATCCAGCCTCCTTTTCCGGCGGTAACAACTACCTCACAATCGGTGTATTTGACAGGTAAAAACCCATCAGATCACGGTATCGTGGGGAATGGTTGGTATGATAAGACGGATTCGGAAGTGAAGTTTTGGAAACAGTCGAATCCTTTAGTGGGAGCAGAAAAAATCTGGGAGGCAGCGAAGAAGAAAGATTCAAATTTTACTTGCGCGAAAATGTTCTGGTGGTACAATATGTATTCCTCAGCGGATTATTCGGTAACTCCACGACCCCAATACCATTCAGATGGAGTGAAAGCGCCCGATTGCTATTCGATTCCCGCTAGCTTGCGAGATGAATTACAAGCGAAGCTGGGTACATTCCCTTTGTTTAATTTTTGGGGTCCGAATGCAAACATCAAGTCCACTCAATGGATTGCGGATGCGTCCATCTATGTAGATGAAAAGTACGATCCTACGCTGAACTTGATTTACCTGCCGCATTTAGACTATTGTCTCCAGAAGTTCGGCGTAGATTTACCGGCGATTGCAAAAGAGTTAAAAGAAATAGATCAGGTTTTAGAACAGTTAATTACTCATTTCGAAGCTAAAAACGCTGAGATCATCTTGTTATCCGAATACGGTATCAACGATGTCCATACGCCGATTCATTTAAATCGCGTATTACGCGAGGCAGGTAAAATCGCCATTCGAGAAGAGCAAGGTTTGGAATTATTGGATCCGGGTGCAAGCGAAGCTTTCGCCGTTTCTGATCACCAAATTGCGCACATTTACTGCAAGAACCCATCCGAAATCAGAGCCCTTTTCGAAAAGGTACCGGGCATCGCCAAAATCCTCAGTGGAAAAGAACTCGAAGACTTCCAGATTGCACACGAGCGTTGTGGAGATCTAGTTTTGGTCGCAGATTCTGACAAGTGGTTTACCTATTATTATTGGCTAGACGACGCGAAGGCGCCTGACTTCGCTCGCTGCGTAGACATCTTCAAGAAACCAGGTTACGACCCTGTGGAAATGTTCATGGATCCTAAAAACCCTTTTATAAAGCTCAGAGCGGCGTATAAATTAGCGCGTAAGCTCTTAGGTTTCCGTTACCGAATGGACGTAATTCCGCTCGATGCGAGCTTAGTAAAAGGCTCTCACGGTAGTCCGTTCTGCGATGAGGCCTATTACCCGGTTTTCATTTCGTCGCAAAATATCGACAAACAGATACCATCAACCCAAGTATATCAATATATTTGGGAAACAATTTTCCCTAATTAACATGAAAAAGATCAGCACAATTTTTGCCTTCGTTGTAGCAATGATGGCATTTAGTACAAGTATCCATGCACAAGGTATGGATCCACAAGCGATGGTTCAACGTCAAGTAGATCGCATGACGACTGAATTAAGTTTATCGAAAGATCAAGTTGCTAAAGTAGAACCATTAATTGCAGCTCGTATGAAAAAGATGATGGAATTACGTGAGCAAGGTATGGAAAGAGAAGAGATGATGGCTGAGATGAAGAAAGCAAACGATGCGCAAGCAGAGCAATTCAAAGCGATCTTAACTCCAGAACAGTTAGAGAAATACAAAATGATGCAAAGCCAGGCGAGACCGGGCGGCGGACCACGCAATTAAGTTAAAAAAGGCTCCTCAAAATTGAGGAGCCTTTTTTTATTTACCTAATACGATATTCACAATCCGTTTCGGAACGACAATCACTTTCGAAGGTGTCTTACCCTCTAAGTGTTTCGTTACCTGATCATTCGCTAATACAGCGGCCTCAATCTCAGCTGGTGTTGTCGTCACGGGGAAAGCAAGCGTTAACTTCACTTTTCCATTGAATGAAATCGGGTAATTGAAATCATTCTCCTCTAAGAAAGCAGCGTTGAATGCAGGGAATGAAGCATACGATATACTTCCCTCCTGCTCACCTAAAGCGACCCACAATTCTTCTGCGATGTGCGGTGCGTAAGGAGACAGCAAGATCACTAATTCGCGTAATACTGATTTCTTGTGGCATTTTAAGGCTCCCAAATCATTCACGCAAATCATCAAAGTAGAAACCACCGTATTGAACGAGAAGCGATCTAAATCATCTTGCACTTTGCGAATCGCCGTATGCAATACTTTCAATTCTTCTGGAGTAGCTGGTGCGTCCACAAGTTTCGAAGTGTTCGTGTTGTCATCAAAGAATAAACGCCAAACCTTGCGCAAGAAATTATGAGACCCAGAAATACTGTTCGTGTTCCAAGGCTTAAATTGCTCTAATGGACCTAAGAACATTTCGTAGACACGAAGGGTGTCTGCACCGTATTTAGCAATTAAATCATCCGGATTAACGACGTTAAACTTCGACTTCGACATCTTCTCCACTTCCCAACCGCACACATATTTGCCGTCTTCTAAAATAAACTCCGCATCAGCCGGCACATCATTGCGTGATTTTTTAAATGCATCTAGATCTAATACATCGTTTTCTACGATATTCACATCCACGTGCAGCGCAGCCACATCGTATTGATCTTTCAAGCCGTGAGAGACAAAAGTGACTTTGGCTGAATCCTTTAAGCGATAAACGAAGTTCGAACGACCTTGAATCATCCCTTGGTTGATTAATTTCTTCGCAAATTCCTCTTCCGGTACATAGCCTAAATCTTTTAAGAATTTGTTCCAAAAACGAGAATACAACAAGTGACCCGTCGCATGCTCAGATCCTCCAATATATAAATCCACCGCTTTCCAGTAGTTAATCGCCTCTTTTGAAGCGAATTCACCTGAATTCGTGGCATCCATATAGCGGTACCAATACCAAGAAGAGCCTGCCCATCCTGGCATCGTTGACCATTCGTAATCGTATTGTCCTTTGTATTTCCAATCAGCTGCTGCCCGTCCTAAAGGAGGTTCACCCGTCTCAGTTGGAAGGTATTTATCGATTTTAGGTAGTTCCAAAGGTAATTCAGACTCTTCGATCAAATAAGGCAATAAATCGCCTGAGGCCGCTGGTTTGAAATACACGGGAACAGGTTCTCCCCAATAACGTTGACGGCTAAATACCGCATTACGCATTCTATATTGAACCTTCCCTTTTCCGATTCCGTTCGCCTCTAACCAAGTAATCAACGTATCCGTCGCTTCCTTGTATCCCATTCCATTAATCATTCCAGAATGAATGTATTTCCCCTCTTTCGTAGGATCTGCTTGTTTTTCGATGTCTTTTTGGCCATCTAAAATAGCCGGAATAGGCAAGTCAAAATGTTTCGCAAAATTCCAATCACGTTGATCACCCGATGGAACCCCCATCACGGCACCCGTTCCATAACCGGCTAGTACATAGTCTGCCAGGAATAAAGGGACACGCTCTTGGTTCACTGGGTTGATCACATAGGTTCCAGTAAAAACGCCCGAAACGGTTTTTACTTCAGAGACGCGGTCTAGTTCTGAACGGGTTTTGGCCCAATTCACATATTCCTCTACCGCCTCTTTCTGAGCTGGTGTCGTCAATGCTGAAACCCACTCGTGCTCTGGCGCTAACACCATGAAGGAAACCCCATAAATGGTGTCTACACGCGTAGTGAATACTTTTATCTTCTTATCTGAAACGTTTTCAATGACAAATTCTACATCCGTTCCGATCGATTTTCCAATCCAATTGCGCTGCTGCTCTTTCAAAGAATCAGCCCAATCCACCTCGTCTAATCCTCTTAATAAACGATCAGCATAGGCTGTGATGCGCATCGACCATTGGCGCATTTTCTTCTGCTCCACTGGGTAACCACCACGCTCTGAAACGCCGTCTTTGACCTCATCATTTGCTAAAACCGTCCCTAATTGTGGGCACCAGTTTACGACTGAATCATCTAAATAAGCTAAACGGAAGCTCAATAAATACGCATATTGCTCGTCCGCAGACATCGCATTCCATTGCTCCGCAGTAATTCGAGAAACCTCCTCATCACAAACGGCTTTTAATCCGATCGAACCTTTGGCCCCTAAAATAGTCTTCAAGGTTTCAATTGACTCCGCTTTATCTGATTCCTGGTTATACCAAGAATTGAATAATTGCATAAAAATCCACTGAGTCCATTTGTAATAAGACGCATCAGATGTTCTGACCTCTCTCGACCAATCGAAAGAGAATCCCATATTCTTCAATTGCTCGATGTAACGAGCGATATTCTGTTCTGTTGTAATGGCGGGATGCTGACCTGTTTGGATCGCATATTGCTCAGCAGGTAGACCAAAAGAGTCGAAACCCATCGGGTGCAACACCTCATAACCCTGTAAACGCTTGTAGCGAGCCATAATATCAGAGGCAATATACCCCAGCGGATGACCCACGTGTAACCCTGCACCCGATGGATACGGAAACATGTCTAATACATAATATTTTGGCTTTGCTGGATTTACCTGAGCCTGGAATGTTTTATTAGCTTCCCAAAACGATTGCCAAGCTTTCTCGATCTCTCTAAACTGATACTCTGTACGCATAAAATGTTTTTATTGTAAAAGGAGATGCAAATTACGGCTTTTTTATGAAAAAATATTTACTCTACTTTGTTGGTAGATTAAGTAAAGTCTATTAGCTTTGTAGGGAATTAAATTGTTTATGCCTCCTAAGAGAAATTTTCCGAGTATTTTTAATGCCATCCAAACCATCTGGATGCGTGATCGAAGCATCACTGAAGTGATTATTCACATCAGTAATGCGCTGGCATTGATGATTGTAGGACATCTTTTGTTTACCTACCTTACGGCAGAAAAGGTAATTGCTGTGTTCAATACGGTCGATTCATCCATTTTATATTACGTTTTAGGGGGATTTATTGCCCAAATGATTGACGGTGCTTTGGGAATGGCTTATGGCGTAACAGCAACAACCTTTTTATTATCTGTGGGCATCACCCCTGCTGCGGCTTCTGCGAGCGTTCACGCCTCTGAGGTGTTCACTTCTGGCGTTTCTGGTTATATGCACTTGAAGTTTGGCAATGTGAATTCCAAATTATTTAAGACACTCGTGATTCCAGGTGTGATTGGAGCTATTTTAGGAGCCTATGTCTTATCGAGTTTAGAGGATTATGCGGGATACATTAAACCTATCGTTTCCGTATATACGTTATTCCTAGGTGCTATTATCATTCGCAAGGCACTCATCAAACGTCAAGAGAAACGTCAATTAAAAAGAGTTGGCTGGTTAGCGCTCTTTGGTGGTTATTTAGATTCCATTGGTGGTGGCGGTTGGGGACCGATTGTCTCCTCTACCCTGATTGCCTCGGGTCGTCATCCGAAGTATACGATTGGCAGTGTGAACTTGACAGAGTTCTTCGTTTCACTTGCTTCATCGCTAACCTTTTTTGCTGTTATCGGTCTAGGATATCTACATGTCATTATCGGTTTAATTCTAGGTGGTGTCATCGCAGCTCCTATCGCTGCACGTTTAGCGAATAAGTTGCCGGTAAAATCCATGATGATTCTCGTGGGAATCGTCATTATCATCGTCAGTCTGCGTCAGATTATCTTAGGGGTTCCAAAATTTTTGTAGATATTTGCAGTCAATTGTCACAACAGGCTAATGATTGTTAACACACAGACGCTTCTAGAAAAGTTTTTATCCTCCACTGGCGTATCTACCGATACCCGAAAAATCCAAGCAGGAAATTTATTTTTTGCCTTAAAAGGACCTAATTTCAATGCAAACGCCATGGCAGCGGAAGCACTAGAAAAAGGTGCTCAATATGCCATCATTGATGATGCGGATTACTTAGCAGGAGAACGCACCTTACTAGTAGAAGATGGATTGTTGGCCTTGCAAGCTTTGGCAACTGCCTACCGCCAAACCTTAACAATTCCCATCGTCGGCTTAACAGGATCGAACGGAAAGACCACCACGAAAGAATTAATCTTCTCTGTTTTATCCCAAAAATACCACTGCTTCGCCACCACCGGCAACCTGAACAACCACATCGGTGTCCCTCTTTCTGTCTTATCTATTAAAAAAGAGCACGAAATCGCGGTGATCGAAATGGGAGCGAACAAGCAAGGAGATATCAAAGAGCTCGTTGATATCGCGCAGCCTACTCATGGTTTGATTACTAATATAGGCAAAGCCCATTTAGAAGGTTTTGGAGGAATAGAAGGGGTGCGTAAAGGAAAAGGAGAACTTTTCGACTTTTTACAAGCTTCTAAAAGTGTCACCTTTTTACCTCAGCAATCCGGAGTTATACAGGAAATGTTTAGCGAACGAGGAATGCAAAATGCCGTGTACTCAAACGAAGCGATGCCCACTACCCTCGTAGAGGCAAAACCGATGGTACGCTATGCCCTAACCTCAGGTGAAATCATTGATTCTCATTTACCGGGCATCTATAATTTTGAAAATATTCAACTAGCCATTGCGGTGGGCAAATTCTTTTCCCTAAGCGATGAGCAATGCAATACAGGTATTAGCACTTACATCCCGAATAATCATCGTTCTCAATTCATCAAAATAGGATCAAACCAAGTTTTGATGGACGCTTATAATGCCAATCCTTCGTCGATGTCAGCCGCTATTTCACATTTTGCTGAAACGGAAGGAAATCCCAAGCTTGTCATTTTAGGAGATATGTTTGAATTAGGAGAATCCTCGGCTGAAGAACACGCGGCACTGGGTAAGCTCCTTTCGGGATTATCCTTTGAAAAAGTACTTTTAGTGGGGCAGCACATGCAACACGCACTAATTCATTTGCCTTCGGCTTATTATTTCCCGGACAAATTTGGCTTGCATACTTGGCTACAAGATCATCCGATTCAGGACAGTTTTCTTTTAGTTAAAGGTTCGCGTGGAATTCAACTAGAAAGTGTTTTGGCATTTATAGAAAATTCCAAATAATTGCATTAAATTTGCACTTTAGTAAGAAAATACCTTTCAAAAAATACACACAATGGCATCACAATCGGGTACGTATGTACCATTCAAAGTTAAAGACATTGCATTAGCAGACTGGGGTCGCAAAGAAATTCAATTAGCAGAAGCAGAAATGCCAGGTTTGATGGCATTGCGTACCGAATTCGGTGCTGCACAACCTTTAAAAGGTGCGCGTATCGCAGGTTGTCTTCACATGACGATCCAAACAGCGGTTTTAATCGAAACATTAACAGCTTTAGGAGCTGAGGTTACTTGGTCATCTTGTAACATTTTCTCTACACAAGATCACGCAGCAGCAGCTATCGCAGCAGCAGGTATTCCGGTTTATGCTTGGAAAGGCATGAACGAAGAAGAATTCAACTGGTGTATTGAGCAGACTTTATTCTTTGGAGAAGATCGTCAACCCTTGAACATGATCTTGGATGATGGTGGTGATTTAACGAATATGGTTTTTGATGAGTATCCGGAGTTAATCGAAGGTATCAAAGGCTTATCAGAAGAAACAACGACAGGTGTTCACCGTTTATATGAGCGTATGAAGAATGGCACCTTATTCTTGCCAGCAATCAACGTGAATGACTCGGTAACGAAGTCTAAATTTGATAACAAATACGGTTGCAAAGAGTCATTAGTAGATGCGATTCGTCGTGCAACTGACTTAATGTTAGCGGGTAAAGTAGCGGTAGTAGCTGGTTACGGTGACGTAGGAAAAGGTTCTGCTGACTCATTACGTGGTGCTGGTTGCCGTGTGTTAGTAACGGAGATCGACCCAATCTGCGCTTTACAAGCGGCAATGGATGGCTACGAAGTAGTTCCAATGGACGAAGCAGCGACACGCGCAAACATCTTTGTAACAGCGACTGGTAATGTTAAGATCATCCGTGATCGTCACTTCAAAGCGATGAAGGACAAAGCGATCGTTTGTAACATCGGTCACTTCGATAATGAAATCGATATGGAGTGGTTGAACAACAACTACGGTGCATCGAAAGATCAAATCAAACCACAAGTAGATATGTACACAATCGACGGCAAAAACGTAATCGTTTTAGCAGAAGGTCGTTTAGTGAACTTAGGTTGCGCGATGGGTCACCCATCATTCGTGATGTCGAACTCGTTCTGTAACCAAACGTTAGCTCAATTAGAGCTTTGGGCGAACTCAGCAAGCTACGAGAACAAAGTTTACATTCTTCCTAAGCACTTAGATGAGAAAGTAGCGTTCTTACACTTAGCACACATTGGAGCTAAATTAGAGAAGTTAGAAAAAGAGCAGGCGGATTACATTGGTGTACCTCAAGCAGGGCCATACAAGCCAGAGCACTACAGATACTAGGATTTATTTCCTGTTTGGTTTTGAAAGGCCGCGACTCTTCGAGTCGCGGCCTTTTTCTTTTCTCCATTATCAGTTTCTTGGTAATCTACATAGGCGGGCACCGAACTCTCAAAGATTAGTCTACCTTTATCCCAGTACTCACATTTAACCACTAATACAATGAAAAATCACTACACGACCTATGTCGTGGCAATCCTATTTGCCTGCACATTATTATCCACTTCTTGTTCCAAAGATCCGGCCGCTTCCATCCTACCCGTAAACACGACTCAAACCTTATTGAATGCGAATGGGTTCCTGGCCTTCGAAGATCAAGTCACTTTTCAATCTTATGTCGAAAAATTCCAAAAGAATCCCTCCGATCCCGGGATTTTACATGATATTCAATTCTTAGAATCTCAAAGCACTGAATTGCGCAAATTAGATTCGCTTACTTTGACACAAATAGCGGAAAACGGCGACCTAACCGGATTTGAACATCTACTAAAACTCGTAGGTGATGGCGATGATAAATCACTTCAGCCCATTGTAGATGACCCCACTTTAAGCCGGTTGATTAACAAGGATGGACTTATTCAAATAGGCGAACTGGTATACCAAGTTAATCCATCTAGAGTCTTTCAAATCAGAATTACTGACTTCGAACAGACTAAGGCTACTTTCCTCGCCTCCCCTGAGAAAGTGGCGCAAGCAAGCGTTTATCAAAGTCAGCCAGCGTCTGCCATCAAAAATACAACTAGTAAAATGCTGAATAAAGTCGAAAGTAATTCTGTCACCTATGAAAACCCTGGGCAGGGCACCTGCAGATTTACGGCAGAAGTATATCTGCTCGATCTAGGCTTCTACCGCAAATTAGCCGTACGAGTGAAACACGAGTGGCGCCAACGTTTTTGGTTCACCTATTATTGGGGAAATAGTAGCGCTGCGATGTCCATGGAAGGAGATATTGATTTTTTAGAATATTACACCTCCTTTTCTAAACACTATTCCACTTCTACCCAGGATGATTATAAAATCGAAACAGTCATCGATGAAACCTTCAATTATGTCCCTTTAAATTGGGCAACGAATGTAGGAACAGCCATTTGCCGTGGAAGAAATGGCCTCACTTATTCATTAAATTTTTAAACTCATTCTTATGAAATACCCGATCACTATGTTTCTGCTTTTTGCCGTAATTCAACTGAGTGCGCAAGAAACCAAGCCTTTGTATTCTCTTTCTATTTTATCGCCTTCCATCGGCTTGGAGAAGAGCATACAAGAAAATAACTCGCTTAAATTATCTATAGGAAACTCCATCGGATATGGCAGCACAAATGGTTTACAGTCTAAATTATTCATGCTGAGAGGCGAATACCGACACTATTATAACTTAGAAAAACGGAGAGATGAAGGACGTCTCTCCACAAATTATTCTGGAAACTACATCGGATTATTTGCGGAGCCTTCTTTTGTTTTTAAGAAAGGGGAAGAAGCAACCCATATGTACGCTGGAGGTGTTTGGGGTATTCAACGAAACTACAACAGCCATTTCCATCTTGACCTTTCGTTAAATGCGGGAATTGGGCAAAATGGTTTTGAAACCAAAGCAGGATTAAGACTCGGATTTTGGCTAAAATAAATGCCCCGAAGGGTCTGCATTTTTCATTCAAAAACCGTATTTTTGCACAAAATAATAGCAAAGAAGATATGAAATTTGGCGTAGTAGTATTCCCAGGATCCAATTGTGACGACGATACCGTCGGAGTCATTCAAAGTTTAGGCTATGAAGCTGTTAAACTTTGGCACAAAGAGACTGATCTACAAAAATGTGATTTCATCATCGTTCCAGGTGGTTTCTCTTACGGAGATTACTTGCGTTCTGGTGCTATTGCGCGTTTCTCCCCTATTATGGAGCACGTTATCGAGCACGCAAAAAATGGCGGTTATTTAATGGGTATTTGCAATGGTTTCCAAGTATTGGTTGAGGCGCATTTATTGCCTGGCGTTTTATTAAGAAACAATTCTCAGAAATTCATTTCTAAGAATATCTACTTAAAAGCAGCTACGAACAATTCTTTGTTAACACAAGAATTAGACACAAATAAAGCCTACAAAATACCTATCGCTCACGCAGAAGGACGTTACTTTACAGATGAGAAGACATTGGCCACTTTGAAAGCAAATGACCAAATCTTGTTCTACTACTGCAACGAGAATGGTGAAGTGACAGAAGAGTCAAACCCGAATGGTAGTCTTTTAAACATCGCAGGTATCTGTAACGAAGGTAGAAATGTATTTGGGATGATGCCTCACCCAGAAAGAGCGGCAGATCCTGATTTGAATAATACAGACGGATTAGAGATTATGAAGCAATTGATATTGCAGACTGTCTGACCATACACATAGCACATAAAAAAGGCCTTTCTTTTCGAGAGGCCTTTTTTATGTGCTATGTGGTAAATGATTAACGCAAATCGTTCACTTCTACGCCTGGAAAGGCTTTCTTGTCAAAGCTGAAGAATTTGTCGTCAGCGTTTGCTTTCGGGTTTAATTTAGCCACTTTGAAGTGCTGCTTCTTTCCCGCCTTGTTAATAATTGTCCATTCGCTAACTGATAAATCAGCATTTGAGATTTTAAGGGCGATACTCTTCACTTGGGTACCTTTTGCTACAGGAGCTAGCTCAACCGTTGAAACGCCAGCTGATTCACCTTTTAAAGAGATCTTATAGGCCTTCTTATCAAATGAATAGATTTTAGCCGGATTCAAATCCCCTTCTGAAGGATCAAAGCTAGAAATGTTCACCTCATTGATTTCTTTGATGTACGTGGCTACTTCTTTTCCATTATTAAAGATCTCTTGTCCCGCTGTTTTAAGTCGAAACTTCGTACCCTTCACCGTAATAGATCCAGACATGGTGGCTGCACCTTCGGTTTGGTAGCTAAAGTTTGCAGAGAATGAGCCCATCGCCTTGTATTTCTTTTGCATCCCGTCAATCAGGCTTAGCGCCTTGTTCGATTGTGCAAAAACACTAAAACTTAAAGCAATTAATAATAGTCCTTTTTTCATCTTATAAATTTTTCAAAATCTCTTCTAATTCCGTTTCTGATTTCACCAGCACTTCTCTGGCTTTTGAACCACCAAAAGATCCTACGATTCCTGCTGCCTCTAATTGATCAATTAAACGACCTGCGCGGTTATAACCCAATTTCAACTTACGTTGTATTAGCGATGTACTTCCCTGCTGGTGCATCACCACTAAGCGAGCTGCTTCATCGAAGAATGAATCACGGTCACTTGGATCAAAATCCCCGCGATCTTGTCCTCCCATTTCCTCTGAATCAGGTTCAGGTAATAAATACGCTGAGGTGTATCCTTGTTGATTCCCGATGAAATCACAGATGTCTTCTACTTCAGGAGTATCTACAAAAGCACATTGCAAACGAATCACTTCCGATCCCATGGATAACAACATATCTCCCATACCCACTAACTGATCAGCGCCACCAGCGTCGAGGATGGTGCGGGAGTCAATTTTGGACATAACCTTAAATGATAGACGTGCTGGAAAGTTCGCCTTAATCGTTCCTGTAATTACGTTAACTGAAGGACGTTGCGTCGCTACAACCAAGTGAATACCAATAGCACGTGCTAATTGAGCAAGACGTGCAATCGGATGTTCTACCTCTTTGCCTGCCGTCAACATTAAATCAGCTAACTCATCAATCACTAGGACGATGTATGGCATAAAGTCGTGCTCGTTTGGATTCAAGCGACGGTTGATGAACTTCTGGTTGTACTCCTTAATGTTTCGGCAACCAGCGTCTTTCAACTTATCATAACGCAAGTCCATCTCCTTACAAAGTGAGTTCAAAGTGCTTACCACCTTTTTTGTATCGGTGATAATCGCCTCTGCTGAATCAGGAAGACAAGCCAAGAAGTGGCGCTCCAACTTGTTGAAAAGCGACAATTCTACTTTCTTGGGATCGACCAAAACAAACTTCAAAGTCGCTGGGTGCTTCTTGTAAATCAAAGAGGTTAAGAGCATATTTAAACCTACAGACTTACCTTGACCTGTTGCTCCGGCCATTAAGAGGTGAGGCATTTTGGCCAAATCCGCAACAAAAATTTCGTTTGAAATCGTCTTTCCTAACGTAATAGGCAGATCGTAAGTGGATTTTTGGAATTTCTCAGAACCGATTACCGCACGAACAGGAACCATCTCGCGATTCTTGTTAGCTACCTCGATACCAATCGTATCCTTACCCGGCATTTGGCCGATGATACGAACACCCATCGCGGCTAATGAAAGGGACAAATCATCTTCAAGAGAAGTGATTTTACTTACACGAACACCTGCTTTCGGAACAATCTCATACAAGGTAACCGTGGGTCCGATAGTTGCCTCAATCTTCTGAATCCCGATTCCGTAATTCAATAAAGTCTCGACAATCTTCTCCTTGTTCGCCTTCAACTCATCCATCGTCACTTGCGATGTCTGGTTCTTTTGATCGTATTCTTTTAATAAATCAATGGTAGGGAATTGGTATTTAGGCAAATCAGCCGTTGGATCATATAGGCCAAATTGCTCTACCAAATCGTTCGCCTTGATCTCACGAGATACTGGCGTAGGTTCTTCTTCGATTACCTCATCCGCGACATCTGCCACTTTGTAAGTAAAGTCTAAATCATCCTCTTTCTTTTCTTCCGCCACCACTGGCTCTGGAACAATCTCCACAGGCGTCGCAACTACCGGAACAATTTCCTCCACCACCGGCGGAACAATAGGCCTAAATTCGACTAAATCATCATTATCCACGTGTACAGAAGGACCATCTTCATCAATAAACAGACTTTCCTCCTCTTCTTCCTCCACCTCTTCAGAAGCTACAGGTGCAACGACCTTGGGTTTCTTAGGATTCAACTGATAAAACAAAACCAAAAAGATAAAACCACCAAATCCAATCACAAAAATGGACAAGTAACCTAATAACTGATAAAGCTTCTCGTTCACAAAATACCCAACTCCACCTCCGATAGAATGCGGTAAATCAAGCGAGAAAACGAAAAATCCTGCTAGTAAACTAAACCAAAGAATATAGAATAAAACCTGCCAAGAAAGGCGCTCTAAGGAGTAAATCTCTTTCTTGAATCCCACCTTTAACGCCGATAAATAGAATAAAGGGATTAACAATAAGGTCGACCACCCAAAAGTCTTGAATAGAAAGAAGTGTGCGATTTTAGCACCTAAAAGTCCTGCGAAGTTTTTAATCGGAATATCAGAACCCTTGATGGTGTCCACCACGCCGCGCTCTACCTCACTTTGATCCGAAACACCTACAAAAAAACTAGATCCGAATGATACTAATAAAAGGGTACCAATCAGAAACAAAAAGGCGGCTATAATTAATTGAATGCGGTATAGAACGGCACCGTCCATTTTTCTTTTGGGCTTATCTTGCTCAAAATTAAGTTGTAAGGTACTCGTAGGGTTACTTATCTTTTTTGCCATGGAAGGAACAAGGGTATAATCTTATAAATTTCGCTTTTTTGATCCGATTTACAAAATCAAATTACAGTCCAGCTGCGAGTATTTCTTGGTTAATTTCTTTAATCAATCCAGGACCTTCGTAGATGAAGCCAGAATAGATTTGAACTAAGGAGGCTCCTGCTTTCAATTTTTCAATTGCATCGGCACCCGAATGGATTCCTCCTACCCCAATGATTGGAAATTGGCCTTTTGATTTTTGATGTAAATAAGCGACCACCTCAGTTGATCTTTTGGTCAAAGGCTTCCCACTTAATCCGCCCATTTCCCCTTTGTGAGCAGATTGCAAACCTTCGCGAGACAAGGTCGTATTCGTCGCAATCACACCGGCTAAGCGGGTTTCCACCACAATTTCAATCACATCATCCAATTGTTCATCGCTCAAATCCGGTGCAATTTTCAATAAAATCGGCTTCTGTACCGGTTTCAAGGCATTCAAATCTTGCAGGGTCTGCAACAATTGTTTTAGTGGCTCCTTTTCCTGCAATGCGCGTAAATTAGGGGTATTAGGAGAACTTACATTGACTACGAAATAATCAACTACATCATACAAGGCTTCAAATCCCTGGCAGTAATCGTCATCCGCTAATTCATTCGGTGTTACCTTATTCTTGCCTAAATTTCCTCCCACAATCACCTTCGAACAGCGTTTTTCTAAGCGCGTTTTCATCGCGGCTAGTCCTTCATTATTAAATCCCATGCGATTAATAATCGCCTCATCTTCCAATAAACGAAATAAACGAGGCTTGGGATTGCCATCTTGAGGTTTAGGCGTAACCGTACCCACCTCAATAAATCCAAAACCCAATTCCGCGAATTCATCAATCAGCATAGCATTCTTATCAAACCCAGCAGCTAATCCCACCGGATTAGGAAAATGTAGACCAAAAACCGTTCGTTCTAATCGTTTATCCTCTACCTGAAATAAGGCTTTAAAAAGCAATGACATCCCTGGAATACGTAAGGTCAAGCGTATTAAATCGGCAGCTAGGTAATGCGCACGCTCTGGATTGAATAGAAAGAAAAGGGGTTTTATGAAAATTTGATAAAACATATGGATTTTTTGGACGAATTAATAGGCAAAAATACAAAAAAGGACGGGCTGATGCCGCACTCTAAAAAAAAATCCTAATTTTAAGATATCAAGCATTTTAGAAAAATTTATAGCCTATGTTAAGTCGTGTAGCCAATTCTATCTATTGGATGAATCGTTACATCGAGAGAGCTGACAATTATGCCCGCTTTATCTCGGTGAATTTTAATCTTGCCCTCGATTTACCCCCGAATGTCCCAGAACAATGGGAGCCTTTAATCGTAGCGACGGCCGATCATTACAATTTCTTCGAACATTATCCAGAGGCAAATCGCGAGAACGTTTTGTATTTCATGACATTCGACGTCAACAATCCCAATTCCATTCTTTCCTGTTTGTATTCCGCAAGGGAAAATGCCCGTACAATCCGCGAGAGTATTTCGAAGGAGATGTGGGAATATGTTAACCAAATCTATTGGAAAGTTAAAGACCGCGTTGAGGGAAGCAAAAGCTGGGAATTAGCCAGATACCAAGGGTTTTTAGAGGAAATCAAGTCTGGAAGTCAGTTGTTTTATGGGATTGTGGATTCGACGATTACCCGTGGCGAAGGCTGGCATTTTGGTCAATTAGGGAAATTACTAGAGCGAGCAGATAAAACGACGCGTTTTTTAGATGTCAAATACTTTACCCTTTTACCCAATGTGGATGCAGTGGGATCGCCATTGGATCTTTTGCTTTGGTCCTCCGTTTTGAAATCGGTGTCTGCCTACAATATGTTTCGCCAACAATACAAAGTAGTAAATCCGACGAATATTGTGGAATTTTTGATTTTAGACAAAGGCTTTCCGCGCTCAGTAGTACATTGTTTGACCGAAGCGGAACAATCACTTTATGCGATTTCTGGCACCTCGTTTGATCACGGTTATTCGAATTTAGCCGAGAAAAAACTATCCAAGATTCTTTCTGAAGTACAATTCACGGAGATTGAGGATATTTTGACGACTGGATTGCACCAGTTTTTGGATGATTTTCAAACCTCAAACAATGACATCGGCTTAACCATTCACAACACTTATTTTGACTTAAAGCCAGTCAATTAAGCCGGCTATTTGTTAAAATTAATGTAATATTGCGCTCCCATTTGCCACCCATCATCATATGACCTATTGCTTAGGAATTACCGTTAAGGAAGGATTGATTGCGATTGCTGACACGCGAATTACCGCGGGTAACGAAGTATATTCGAATAAGAAAATCTCTATTCACGAGATTAAAGATCATTCGCTCTTCATTATGACAGCAGGATTGCGCTCTGTACGCGATAAAGCGGTGACCTATTTCAATCAAGCTATAGAAGATGAAGAGGAAACATACGATTATATGTTTCAGGCAGCGACGTCTTTTGGCCAAAAACTAAAACAAGTAGCTGCAGAAGATCGCGAAACCCTAGAAAAAGAAGGCTACGCTTTCAATTTACACGCGATTGTAGGTGGACAAATGCCCAAAGACAACGAACACAAATTGTTTTTAATCTTTCCAGAAGGTAATTGGATTGAGATTAATGACGGTTTAAAATACCAGATTATTGGTAATTCAAATTACGGCAAACCTTTATTGAACCGCAATTTAACCAACGAAACATCATTAAAAGACGCCTTAAAAATGGGCTTCTTGTCCTTTGACGCCACCCAAGTAAGTGCTAATGACGTGGACTTCCCCATTGATGTGGTCGTTTACGAAAAGAATAGTTTCAAGGCCAAAGAAGTCAGACTTTACAAGGAAGACATGCAAAAGATTTCCGATGATTGGAACGAAGCATTGCGTAAATCGCTCGAAGGAATACAAGAAGGTTGGATGAAAGATTTAATTTCGCCTACGAAATGATCGCGCACATCCAGCATAAACTTCGATATGAATATAGTGAATCGGTCACCTTAGACCCGCACGTACTCTATTTACATCCGCGTAAAAGCGCGCTTTTAACGGTTCAAAATTTCCAATTAGACATCCAACCCAGTCCGGTTCAAGTATCTAAAAACCTAGATCCGGAAGGGAATATTCAAAATATTTTGTTCTTCAAGGAGCCGACAAATTTTCTAGAAATAGAAATGAAGGCAACGGTAGAAACCACCGAATTCAATCCGTTTGATTTCGTCTACTTCCCTTTTGAAAGTAAAACCTTACCTATCACCTATTCCCGTTCCTACCAAAAAACACTTAGCCCCTATTTAGGCTTAGAGGGCGTTACCCCGAACGTAGAACAAATGGCTCGTCAGATAGCTTCTGGTGTGCGTTATAGCACTTCAGCCTATCTTTCTGCATTGAATGAGTTCATCTTTAGTAATTTTGCCTACGAGATCCGCGAAGAAGGAAATCCGAACACACCTGAATTCACGATGATTAATCGAAAGGGTTCATGCCGTGATTATGCCGTCTTATTTTCGGCCTTGTGCCGTGCCATGGGCTTAGCTACGCGATTTGTATCTGGATATTACATTGGCATTGCACCCGTAGATGTGCCTAATCAGACACATCATTTGCACGCATGGGTGGAGGTTTATTTGCCTGGTGGTGGCTGGAGAGGCTATGATCCGACGCAGCACGAAGTCGTTTCTGGAAACCACATTCCATTAGCGGCGTCATGTTTACCGGAGGAAATTACACCTGTTTACGGATCTTACAGAGGTTCTGCAAGCTCGCTATTAACGACTAACGTATTTATCGAGAGAATTTAGCCGACTAATAATTGGGCCAACAGATAATCAGCAATCAAAATCGCAATACACGAATTGGTCACGGCGGCCGTACTTGCTGTTCCCACTTCATAGGCACCGCCTTTTGTGTAGAATCCTTTAAAGGCAGAAATCGTTACGATTAAAAAAGCAAACACCACTGATTTCGTCAAAGCAAAAATCATATAGTTCCCTTTGAACTGGAATTGTAAACCGTGAATATATTCCTGTGGAGAAATCGATCCTGTTAACCATCCTGCTAAATAGCCTCCGTAGATGGCCAAAAAGCAAGCTAATGTCACCAGCATAGGGAAAGTAATCATTGCGGCGATGATTTTAGGTAAGACTAAATAGGAACGGGAATTAATTCCCATCACTTCGAGTGCATCAATTTGTTCCGTAATGCGCATCGTTCCTAATTGACCTGCAATATTGGAACCGATTTTACCAGCTAAAACGACACAAGTAATGGTAGGCCCCATCTCTAAAATGGTCGAATCCCGAACAATTAAGCTAATAATGTATTGCGGAACGAAAGGATTATCCATATTTGCAGCCGTTTGCACGCAGGTCACAGCACCTAAGAAAGTGGATACGATCGCCACAATTAAGACTGAATTAATACCGATATCCACACATTCTTGAAATGTCAAGGCGAGATAAACCCGAAATTTTTCTGGATTTGTAAAAAGCTTTCCCAGGAAGATTAAATATTTGCCTAATTTTGACATCTGATTGGTATATTACACATCGATATTTATCAAAGATAATGAACAAAACGGCAATAATTAGTGGGGGTAGCCAAGGAATTGGCAAAGCGTTAGTGAAAAAATTCCTTTCGGAAGGGTTGACGGTGTTTACGTGTTCGCGCACGGGCGAGAAATTGAAGGACCTCGAAACGGAATTCAATTCACCGTTATTACATACATTTGTCGCGGATTTGAGCGACAAAAAACAATGCCAGGACTTTGCTGGATGGGTTTTAGGCCAAACCAAAACCATCGATGTACTGATCAACAATGCCGGCTTTTTCATGCCGGGTCAAATCCAAAACGAGGAGGATGGCGTGCTTGAGCGTCAAATCGAGGCTAATTTATACAGCGCTTATCATTTGACACGTGCCATTTTACCTGCTTTACAGGCCCAAAAATCAGGCCACATTTTCACCATCTGCTCTACTGCCTCTATCACGGCCTATACTGCGGGTGGATCTTATTGCATCAGTAAGTTTGCTTTATTAGGCTTCACTAAGGTTTTGCGCGAGGAAACAAAGTTGCAAGGCATTAAAGTGACGGCCATCTTACCTGGGGCTACTTTAACACCCGCCTGGGATGGCGTAGAATTGCCTGAGTCGCGCTTTATACCCGCAGACGATGTGGCATCGACGATTTATTCGGCATATACGATGAATCCATCGACTGTTTTAGAAGAAATACTCATCAGACCGCAATTAGGGGACATCGAACTATGAGACCCTGGGATAAATACGGTATCACGGAACTGCCTGAAATAGCCGCTAGCCTCCTTCGCGAGACGAAAGACTACCCCAATGTGTGGTTGTTTCGAGGAGAAATGGGGGCAGGAAAAACGACTTTAATTAAGGAGATTTGCCAGCAATTAGGGGTGGCTCAATCTGTCCAAAGCCCCACCTTTTCATTGGTGAATGAATATGTGGATGGCAAGGGTAATCCCGTGTATCATTTTGATTTATACCGATTGAAGAACGCGCAAGAGGCTTTTGATATTGGATTAGAAGAATATTTAGACTCTGGACACTTGTGTCTAGTGGAGTGGCCGGAGCAGGCGGAGGAGTTTTGGACCTTTGAACATCTGGAATTAAACGTCTCCCACGTCGATGACGCGCACCGTAAATTAGAAGTTGTATGGCGAAGATATTAGAGCACAATCCTTTTCAGGATTTACTTTCGAAGCAAGGCATCGCGCCTTTAGAGGCGATGGCCTGGACGAAACAGAATGCCCAAAGCATCCGCATCAGCCTACCTAAGGAATCAGATCCCAACGAGAACCGCATATCTCTGAGCCCACAAGCCGTTGCCTTATTAACCAATAATGGCCACGAAATTGTGATTGAAAAAGGGGCTGGAGAACGTGCTGGATTCAGTGATTCTGACTATTTACTAGCCGGAGCGAGTGTGAGTGAGGATGTGGCGATGATTTGGCAAAGTGCCTTGACTCTAAAGATCACCCCTCCTACCATCACCGAAATCGCGCGTATGAAAGAGGGTCAAGCCTTTATTTCGAGTGCCTCTTACCAGCACTTATCCTCGGAGTTAATTGATGCGATAAATGCCAAAAAGCTGATGGCCATCGGCCTCGAATTCGTCGAAGACAATGGTGGTGGCTTCCCTTTCATCAAAATAATGGCTGAAATAGCCGGACAATTGATCTTGCCGATAGCCACCGATTTAATTCAAAAGAAAAAAGGACTGCTTTTAGGACACGTCACAGGCGTTCCACCTTGTAATCTAGTGCTTTTAGGTGCTGGTCAGGTGGTGGAGCAAGTGGCGCGAGCGGCAGCGAGCGCTGGCATTCAGTTCCAAGTATTCGATAAAGACATTTATAAGTTACAACGCCTAAAAGCAGCGCTTGGTTTTCCTATCGTCACGCAGGTGATTGATTCGGAAAATCTGGTCAAAGCTTTGCAAGAAGCCCAAATCATCGTGGGTGCCTTGCGTTCAGACAGTGGAATTACCCCTTGCATTGTGACGGAAGAAATGGTGAGCAAACTGAACTCTGGGACGCTAATTCTGGATGTTTGTATTGACCAAGGAGGCTGTTTTGAGACGTCTGAGCCTTGCACAATTCAGAAGCCGACATTCGAGAAATATGGCGTAACTCATTTCTGTGTACCCAATATTCCATCCCTCGTGGCTCACACGGCTAGTTTAGCGATGAGCAACCTGATGACCTCCTTCATCTTGAAGGCGGGGAAGACTGGGGGTGTGGAAGAAATGCTTTGGCAAGGAAAATCCTTCATGAAAGGCGTATTCTGCTACCGCGGCTTCGTAACACAACCAAGCACCGGAAAATTGTTCCACAAACCGGTCAAGGACATCCAATTATTATTACTAAGTAAGAGTTAAATCATGATCGAAGATTACACAGCCATCTCAAACGCGCCTAATTCCCCAGACCTAAACGGGAAATACTTAGGCCTCATCTCCTCTGATTTCATCAAAGTAGCCGATGCCTTGAAAGAAGCATCCTACCAAATCAAAAAGCGAGGATTCTCCGATTTCCCCATCTTCGTAACCTCGCAACGTCCCATCGAAATCGGCCAAAAACTAATTGGCGTAGGTGAATTGCACGAAAATAAGTGGAACTACCACGCTTCGATGATGGAAGAATTCGTACAACGCAAACTCATCGCAGAAGAAAACATGGAATTATTTGTCCAAAACTTCAAAGACATCGAAGAATTCGCGTGTCTTTTTGTGGTGGATGGACAGTTTACGAATTTTGTATTTATTCCTTTTCCGGAGGAGGGGTCGGAGATTAGAGAGTAAAGATTATAGAGTAGAAAGTAGATTGAGGAGATATTTTATCTCTACTCTATACTCTACAATCTCTTATCTATTTTTGAAAAAGGATGAAAATCCTGCACCATCTGCGTCAAATAAGCCCGATCCAAGTGCGTATAGATCTCCGTCGTTAAGATCGATTCGTGACCTAACATTTCCTGAACGGCGCGCAAGTCTGCTCCACCCTCAATTAAATGGGTTGCGAAGGAATGGCGAAAAGTATGGGGACTTATCACCTTTGCTATGCCTGCTTTCGAAGCGAGGTCTTTGCAAATCAAGAAAACCATTACCCTACTTAAACCAGAACCTCGGCGATTTAAAAACACTAAATGAGTAGCGTCTTTTTTAACGGGTACGGAAGGTCTAACTGATTCCAGATACAGATTCAAATACTTGAATGCATCGCGGCCTGCTGGAACTAGGCGTTCTTTATCGCCCTTTCCGCGCACCTTGATGAAGCCTTGATCTTCGTAGATATCTTCTCTTTTTAGACCAATTAATTCCGAAACCCGTAATCCTGCACCATATAAAAACTCGAGCATCGCGCGGTTTCGTACCCCTTCTGGACTGGAGAGATCTGCCTGTTCTAGAATGGCCGTGATCTCGTCGAAAGAAAGGGTGTCGGGTAATTTGCGTCCCATTTGGGGATTTTTCACGTGAACGGTGGGGTCCGCTTTTAGCGTGCCGTCGAACACGAGAAATTGAAAGAAAGCACGGATGCCCGATAAAGTACGCGATTGGGTGCTTGCTTCGATGCCTAAGGAGTGTAGGTCTTTTAAAAAGGCCAAAATATGGGATTCATCTACTTGGTCGATCGCCATTGGCGTTAAAGCTAGGTAGGTTTCCAGTTTTTGGATATCCCGCAAATAGGCTTCGTGGGAGTGCTTGGATAAGCCCCGCTCTATTTTTAAGTAATCACCAAAAGACTGGATTTCTGTCTCCCACATATACATTTTATGCTATGAATCCCGTAAATTTAAAGTAATTACGTATTTTTACACCGAATGTTCCTTTTTAAAATATGGTAAGAAAGAAAATATTAATCCTGAATGGTCCTAATTTGAATTTATTAGGCACACGTGAACCAGAAACTTACGGGGCACAGACGTTCGAGCAGTTTTTGGAAATCTTACAAGACAAATTCGGCGAGCAATTAGACATCTCTTATTTTCAATCCAATGAAGAAGGAGCGTTAATTAATAAATTGCACGAAGTAGGTTTTAGTTACGACGGCATTTTATTCAATGCAGGTGGATATACGCATACTTCGGTGGCTTTAGGCGATGCCGTGGCAGCCATCAAAACACCCGTCATTGAGATTCACATTTCAAATGTACATGCACGAGAAGAGTTTCGCCACCACAGCTATTTAAGCCCTAAGGCAAAAGGAACCATCGTAGGTTTTGGCCTTCGAGGTTACGAATTAGGCCTTTATTCCTTCATTTAAAAGATGTTATCTTTCTACCCTGGCCCCTCTAAGGTTCATCCAGAGGCCCTTGAATACATCCAAGAGGCTTTTGAGCAAGGTATTGTCAGCATCAATCATAGAAGTGAGCGTTTCGAAAAACTACTCGAAGCTACATTTGAAGTGCTTCATCAGAAATGGAATATTCCTTCCAATTATACCATCTATTTCGTTTCATCCGCCACAGAAGCCTGGGAAATCGTCATTCAGTCGCTCGTAAGAGAAAAGTCTACCCATTTATATAATGGTGCTTTTGGCAAAAAATGGGCGCATTACGCTTCATCGGTAGCGGAATCAATTGAATTCTCCCTAGACCAAAGCCTGGCCGACATAAGCCTTCAAATTGGACCTATTCAAGGAGATACACTTTGTTTAGTTCAAAGTGAAACGTCAAATGGAACAGGACAACAAATCCGCAGAACTGATTTTCAGATAACAGAAGACACCTTAATCGCCGTGGATGCCACATCCTCTATGGGCGGAATTGAGTTGCCGTGGAATGAAGCTGATGTTTGGTTAGCTTCGGTACAGAAATGTATCGGAATTCCAGCAGGAATGGGTATACTCATTTGTTCTCCCAAGGCATTAGCTAGGGCAAAAGAACTTAATCGAGCGACTCATTATAACGATGTCTTGTTTTTAGAAGAAAATAGACGGATGTTTCAAACGCAAATGACACCTAATGTGTTAGGCATTTACCTAGTTTACCGTTTAACACAGCAACTGCAGGCCATATCTGAGACGCATAAAATGACGGCAGAAAAGATGAAATGTTGGACGGATTTTTGGGATAATCAACCTGAATTCAGCTATTTAATTGAAAACCCTGAGTTGCGTTTGCCTACGGTTTTGGCCTTAAAAGGTACACCCGAAAAGATCAAACAATTGCATAAAATTTGCCTTGAAAAAGGCATTGAATTAGGAAGAGGGTATGGGAAATGGAAAGATACCAGTTTCCGCATCGCAAACTTTCCTAGTCATACTTTTGAAGATATTGAAACACTCATCCAAACCATAAAATATGAACTTTAACTCAAAAGAAATCCTCTCGGCCTCACTCATTCTATTTTCCGTCATCGATATTTTAGGGTCTATCCCCATCATTATCGAATTGCGTAAGAAGAACGGCGATATTCACCCGGGTCAAGCAACATTAGCATCTGGGATTATAATGGTGGGATTTTTTTATGCAGGTAAATTTATTTTGCATTTGTTGGGTGTAGATACCAATTCCTTTGCGATGGCTGGAGCCTTGATCATCTTCTTGATCGGTATGGAAATGACCTTAGGCCGCAACATTTTCAAAAGTGAAGAAATCGAGACTAATACGCATTCCATCGTACCATTAGCCTTCCCCATTATCGCTGGAGCGGGAACGATGACGACTTTAATTTCCTTGAAGTCACAGTTCGAAGAGGAAAACATCATTATCAGTATCTTCATAAACCTTGTATTCATTTACATTGTCTTGCGTTCTAGTGTCTGGATTGAGAAGAAACTAGGAAACGCAGGGACGCAGATTTTGCGCAAGATTTTCGGGGTAATTTTGATTGCGATCGCGATTAAGATCTTTAAATCACGTTTGATGTAGATGGCCAAAAAACAAAAATATTATGTGATTTGGGCGGGTCACCAGAAAGGGATTTTTGATTCCTGGGCGGAGACAGAAAAGAACATCAAAGGCTATGCGGGTGCGCAATACAAGTCTTTTGAATCCAAAGCAGAGGCTGAAAGCGCTGCTAAAAAGAATTATTGGGCCAGCGTTTCTCCAGCTTCTAAGACGAAAACACCTCGATTAAATGCCGCTAAAATTGTAATTCCAAGCATCTCGGTGGATGCCGCTTGCGCTGGAAATCCAGGTAAACTGGAATACCAAGGGGTAAATACGGAAACAAAAGAGGTGTTATTCTCTCGAGGTCCATTCCCTGAGGGTACTGTCAATTTAGGCGAGTTCTTGGCTATTGTACATGGCTTAGCCTACTTAAAGAAATTAGATTGCCCTTACCCTTTGTATTCAGATTCGAGAACTGCCATCGCTTGGGTTAGAAATCGAGCCATCAAAACCAACCTTGAGCGCAATGCTAGAACTGAAGAATTATTCCAAATGGTGGATAATGCTATAGCTTGGTTAAAAAGCAATCATTATTCGACCAAAGTCCTGAAGTGGGAAACTGAGGACTGGAGCGAAAATCCGGCAGATTATGGCCGAAAATAGATCTACATTTGAGTTCAAACAATTTTCGCTCAATCACGGAAATCCAGGATTGAAGATCAGCACGGAGGCCTGTCTTTTTGGTGCTTGGGCCTCTTTGAAAGCACGAGGCCATTGCCTAGATATCGGAACCGGTTGTGGCCTTTTAGCTTTAATGCTGGCACAAGCTAATCCTACCTGTACCATGAAAGCACTCGAAATACACCCAGAGGTGGCAAAAGTTGCCTCGGAAAATTTCCATAACAGCCCATATAAAGAGCGCCTGCAAGCAATAGAAGCGAACGTTTTAATATTTAATTCGGAGGAAAAATTCGACTTTATCTGCTCTAACCCTCCCTTTTTCACGAATCACCTAGCCGCATCAGATGAGGCCAAACATATGGCGATTCACGCAGATCATTTGAGTCCGGCTGATTTAGCTTCCTCCATTGATCGACTACTAACAAAAGAGGGAGCATTTGCGGTGCTGTATCCGGCTGATGTTTTGGCCCTATTCGAACAATCGCTACAGGCAAACGGGCTGTTCATCCACGAAAAAGTCACCATTCATTCCAATCCATCCAGTCCCGTACTACGCGTAATGGCGAGCGGTTCTCGAAAAAATAATCCTTTCAAACAGGACCGAATTAACATCAAAACCGACCAAGGCGAATACACGCCGGAATTCATCGAATTATTAAGACCCTATTATATCATCTTTCCTTCGCAATAATTTTGTATTTTTGCCCGTATGTTACAGCTATCCATCGTAGTACCTCTTTATAACGAAGCCGAATCGCTTCCAGAACTATGTTCTTGGATCGACCGCGTCATGAAAGAAAATGCGTTTTCTTACGAGATGATCTTCGTTAATGATGGAAGTAATGACAATTCTTGGGAAGTTTTAAAGCAATTGTCCACGCAATACAGCACGATTTTAGCTATTTCTTTTGCCCGTAATTATGGTAAATCGGCTGCCCTTCACGAAGGATTCAGCAAGGCATCCGGCCAAGTAGTGATCACCGTGGATGCTGATTTACAGGATTCCCCAGACGAGATTCCTGAATTGTATCGCTTAATTACCGAAGAAAATTACGACCTGATTTCCGGCTGGAAACAGAAGCGATTCGATCCTATTTCGAAGACAATTCCCACTAAATTATACAACGCAGCGACCCGTAAATTGTCAGGCGTTCATTTACATGACTTCAATTGCGGCCTCAAAGCTTATAAAATTGAAGTGGTGAAAACGCTGCGACTGTATGGTGAAATGCACCGCTACATTCCCGTTCAAGCAAAATGGAACGGATTTACAAAGATTGGCGAGAAAGTAGTTCAACACCAGGCGCGCAAGTATGGAGTGACTAAATTTGGTTTAGAGCGCTTCCTATATGGTTTCTTGGATCTATTATCGATTTCCTTCGTGCAGATTTTTGGGAAACGCCCAATGCACTTATTTGGAAGCCTAGGAATATTGTCCTTTTTAACGGGCTCTGGATTGACCATCTATTTAATGGCAGTTAAAATTTATAACATTGCGTACAATTTAAAGTACCGTAATGTAACAGACAATCCGCTATTCTTTTTAGCGCTAGTGGCCATTATACTGGGCGTACAGCTTTTTTTAGCCGGATTTATCGGGGAGTTGTTAATTACGAACTCGGATAAGACGACGAATTATCAAATCAAGGAAGAAATATCCTAATTATGCCAAACAATGATCTAAGCTGGCTAAGCCGCTCTGAACTCTTGATCGGACCGGAAGGGATCGGTAAATTACAAAATTCACACGTTTTAGTAGTCGGATTAGGAGGCGTAGGCTCCTTTGCCGCAGAATTCATCGCGCGTTCAGGCGTAGGTCGAATGACAATCGTCGACGGAGACGTAGTCGATCCAACGAATCGCAACAGACAATTACCCGCTTTAGCGACGAACCATGGGGTTTCCAAAGCCCAAATCATGACCGAACGCCTACTAGCCATCAACCCAGCACTCGAACTAACGGCCATCGAGCAATTTTTAAGCCCAGAAGAAGCGAAAAACTTGCTTGAGACAAATAAATTCGATTACGTCATGGACTGTATTGATTCCGTAACGCCTAAAGTCACCTTGCTTAAAACAGCCTACGATTTAGGTTTTAAGATTGCCAGTTCGATGGGTGCCGGTGGCAAAATGGATCCAACCCAAATCAGAACGGCGGATTTACTAAACACACGTGAATGCTATTTAGCCTCTTTAGTGCGCAAACGCATTCGCAAAATGGGAGTAGGTAAAGGAATTAAGGCCGTTTTTTCTTTAGAAAAAGTCAAAGACGAATCACTTATCTTAACCGACGGAAGCAACTTCAAAAAGTCTGCCTACGGAACGATTTCTTATTTACCGGCAGCCTTTGGAGGCGTAGTCGCATCCATCGTTATTCGCGATTTATTAGACGAGCCGATTCCGATGGAGAAGAAACTTAAATTACCCAAAAAGAATGATCAAAATAGGCGTAATTAATGTGTCAGACCGGGCTAGTGCGGGTATCTACGAAGATATTCCAGGCAAGGCCGTAGTGGAATTATTAAAAGAATACCTTGAATCTGATTTTGAGGTAGTCTACGCCGTCGTTCCCGACGAACAAGATCAACTCGAAGCGAAGATGATCGAAATGTCAGAGGAAGTTTGTCTTCTTGTGACAACCGGCGGAACTGGACCTGCCTTACGCGATGTCACACCAGAAGCAACTGAGGCAGTATGCCAAAAGATGATGCCAGGTTTCGGCGAATTAATGCGCTCCGTGAGCTTGCAATATGTTCCCACCGCTATTCTAAGCCGTCAAACAGCGGGCATTCGCAACCAAACCTTAATCTTAAATCTGCCGGGAAAACCGAAGGCCATCAGACAATGCTTAGAGGCTGTTTTCCCAGCAATCCCCTATTGCATCGACCTGATCGGTGGACCTTTCTTAGTTTGTAGGGAGGAGAATATGAAGGCTTTTAGGCCAAAATAAATGGTAAATGATGAATGGTGAATGGTAAATGATCATTCACCATTTACCACTTACCATTTACCATCATTTCTCATTTGCTAGCAACATCCCATACAACCTCTCCGTCACTTTCCCCCTCTTCCCATCACCAATCTGCTTTCCATCAATGGAAAATATAGGCAGAACACGTTTCGTGCTACCAGTGGTGAATACTTCATCTGCATTCATGAAATCATCTAGTGTGCAGGCGCCTACTCGAACTTCGTAAACCGAGGAAGCTAAAGCCATCACCTTATTACGGGTAATACCTTCCAAAATATGTTCTGCAGGTGTATGAATCACGCCCGCTTTGACATAAAATAAATTAGAACGCGAGGATTCTGAAACGCCAAATTCAGGCGTATAATAAATTAAATCATCGCCTCCAGCAGCACGAACCGATGGCATTTCGCGTAAAGCGAAAGCATAATTCAAGGATTTAATATCCGCCATTTCGCGCTTGTATTCGCGACTCATTAAACGCATTCCAGCGGTAGGCTCTGCGAAAGAAAAAACACCTGGAAAAATATACAATTCAGACTCCCCTACCGGATCGAATCCATTTAAACTAAAACCGGCAGTTAAAACTAACTTCACTCCTAAACATGGATCAACAGATTGCGATGCGATCTCATTAATTAACGCGGCTAACGACTCTTTAGAATAGCTATGCGACAAACCCATTTTCGAAGCCGAGCTCAAAAAACGATCCAAATGATCTGACATAAAAATGGGCTTCCCATCCATAATACGGAAGAAATCGAAGATGCCCAAGCCACGCAAGAAACCGACATCCTTGACGGAAACGGTCACCTTTTCGGGGTCTTGCCAGTGGCCTTTATAATAAATGGGATATGCCATTTTGTTGAAGTTTTTGAACTAAATGTATGGTTTCTTTGGCCTCCTTCACATCATGGACGCGCAAAATAGAGGCTCCTTGTAATAAAGCAATGGTGTGTAAAACGGAGGATCCATTCAGTGCCTCATTCGCCGAAATGCCTAATTCTTTCCAAATCATTGTCTTGCGCGACAAGCCCGCTAAAATGGGCGCACCTAATAATTTGAATGATCTAAGATGGGCCAATAAAGTATAATTGTGATCTAACGACTTAGAAAAGCCAAAACCGGGATCCACAATCAAATCCTTGAAACCGCGCGAACGTAGCTCTTGAACTTTGGGCAATAAATTGTGCAACACCTCCGCCACTACATTTTGATAATCTGGTACTTCATGCACTTGCTCGAAACGCCCTACACTATGACTGAGAATATAAGGAACTTGATTTTCAACGATAAAATCGAACACACCTTCGTCCATTTGACCAGCACCTATATCATTAAACAGATGAGCACCAGCCGCCATAGCTGCCTTCGCAACCGCAACTCGGTAAGTGTCTACAGAAATAATAACAGCGGGATAGGCAGCGGCAATAGCAGAAATAATGGGACAAACCCGTTCAATCTCTTCTTGTGGACTGACAGGCGATGCTCCGGGTCGAGTTGAATGTCCGCCGATATCCAAAATCAAAGCACCGGCAGCGATCATCTCAGAAGCCTGTTTCAAGGCTAAATCGACCGAAGTTACGCGACTTCCTTCGTAAAAGGAATCAGGGGTAATGTTTAAAATTCCCATGATTTGAGGCTTCGAAAAATCAAGCAATTGCCCATTTAAACGGATTGTTTGACTTGTGGAAAAAAGAGCGTCCAAATCGAGTGAATTTTAGGATAATTTAAATAATTTTGTAGGCTATAAAAACGTGCGCATCGTCTAAAAACTGTATCTATGAATAGGGACTCAACGCCTTCCCAAACCGAAATCGAATATCGCCAAGTAATTTCACACTGCAAAGCCTTGTTTGATAAAAAAAACAAAGATTACGGTACTTCATGGAGAATTTTACGACTACCTAGCTTAACTGACCAAATCTTCATCAAAGCCCAACGCATTCGCAGCATCCAAGAAAAAGGAGCTCAAAAAATCGAGGATTGCATTGAAGGAGAATTCATCGGGATCATCAACTATTGCATCATCGCGCTGATTCAAAAATCACTGGAAGGTTCTGATCAAATGGAATTTGCTTCGGAGGAATTAGGGCGCATATACGATGAGCAAGTAGAAATCACACTCGAATTATTACGCAATAAAAACCACGATTACGGCGAAGCTTGGCGTGATATGCGCATCAGCAGTATGACGGATTTGATTCTGATGAAGATCTTCCGTACAAAGCAAATCGAAAACAATGATGGTAAAACATTGGTTTCAGAGGGTGTAGAAGCTAATTACCAAGACATGCTTAATTACGCGGTCTTTTGCTTGATTACATTGAAAGGCGAGCAACAGCAGCAACAACAGCAATAATGACCAAAATCGCGAAGTTTTTATTGGTGGGAATTTTCATCTTCTCAGGTCTCATTAAGTTGAACGACCCGATCGGAACCCAACTAAAACTAGAAGAATACTTTGAGGTGTTCTCTGTAGACTTTGCGTTTATGGCGGGCTTTTGGAAGTTTTGGATTCCCTATGCACTTATCTTATCTATCCTATTAAGTAGTTTAGAAATTGTCTTAGCGGTTGCACTTGCCCTAAATTACCGCATCAAACAGACCTTATACGCCTTTGTAGGTGTTCTTGCTTTCTTTGGGTTTCTGACTTTCTATTCAGCCTATTTCAATAAGGTAACGGACTGTGGATGCTTTGGCGAAACGATCAAATTAACTCCCTGGACGTCTTTCGGAAAAGATATTTTCTTGCTTGTTCTGACGGCTATTTTATTGATTGCGAAGAAACCGACAGATAGAAAAATGGGTAAATGGGTGATAGCAACAGCCATCTCTAGTATTGCACTAGGCACATTCTGTTATTTCCACCTACCTATCAGCGATGGATTACCTTATGCGGTGGGGGATCACATTCCGACCAATATGAAGGAACGGGAACCCTTGAAATTCTCCTATGTGTACAAAATCAAAGGAGTTGAGACAACTCTAACCGAAATGCCTACGGACACGACGGCCCAATTCATTTCGATGACAGCCATCAACGAAAAAGAGGCCAAACCGCTCATCACCGACTACCAATTGTGGGCGGAAGGAGACACAACGAATTATACACAAGAGAGCTTTAAAGGCGCTAAACTGATGATTATCATCCC
This sequence comes from Aquirufa sp., assembly GCA_040403415.1. Taxonomy (GTDB): domain Bacteria; phylum Bacteroidota; class Bacteroidia; order Cytophagales; family Spirosomataceae; genus Aquirufa. Next base: position 49,430 of record JBBAKU010000008.1, on the reverse strand, counting down.
GAACATTCACCACATGAATGAAGGAGCGATACCGCCAATTGAGCAACTGACGAAGGGGTTAAAAAATATCACTGTTTGGCTTGTCTCTGCTTCCCCTGACGCGGAGGTTAATGCCTTACGACACAAATACCAATTAGCGTTTCCTGCTCTATCTGCAGACACGAAAATCTTAAAAACTATCGTTCGCTCTAGCCCAGGATTGTGGTTATTGAAGGATGGAACGGTGAAAGGAAAATGGTCTTCCTACGCCTTACCTTCTGCGGATGAGATTCAACAAAGCCTAGAATAAAACCAGAATGAAGAATATCTATTTAGTAGGAATGCCCTCCTCGGGTAAAAGTACCTTGGGAAAAGAATTAGCAAAGAATATTGGTTACTCCTTCATGGACATGGATAAGTTGATTGAGACCCGTGAACAGAAGACTGTGTCTGAGATTTTTTCGAATTTTGGCGAGGCGCATTTCCGCGAAATAGAAAAAAAGACGCTTCTAGGTTTTCAACCGGATCAATCGATGGTGATCGCAACGGGTGGCGGGGTACCTTGCTTTCATGACAATATGGACTTCATTAAGCAAAATGGCGTAAGCGTATTCCTAAACGTAGATGTAAATGATTTAGCGAAACGTTTATATAAAGCACAAGGCAACAATCGTCCTTTGTTAGATAAGACACAAAGCGAAGAAGTGGTAATAGCCTCCATCAAAAAAACCTTCGAAGAACGCCTTCCCTTTTATCAGCAAGCTGATATTCAAGTGGACGGTGAAATCACTGTTAGCCAATTACTTTGGTTATTAGATCAATACCTACCCGTCTAGAAGTAGATTCCTCCTCCCAGCATCAATTGCGTGGACGTTAGACCTACCGTAGCCGAACTATAATCAGCTGCATTTTTTAGGGTGTATGGCGTATACGCATCCTTCTGCGTCCGTTGAATAGCTGTTAAATCAAGATAGAAATTGGATTTACGGTAGCCGATTCCTCCAGAGAATTGCAAGGCATTGCGATCAATTGTGTCATAGCTTTGGGCATATCCACTTCCAAACATCGCCGCTCCACCTCTAATACTAAAGGATGGAGAAACTCGAATTTCAGATCCCACTTTGATATTTAGCGCCCCTTCCAAATTGCGGGAGATTTGACCATTGTACTTCGTCTGAAACGCTTGATTAGCCGAGCCTCCTAATTCCGCAGAATACACCTTCATTCCTCCATAACCAACATATTCCAAATCGGCTGTTAAGAACCCTTTCTTCGAAAAGAAATACGCAAATCCACCAGACACTTTCATTGGGCTTAAAAACTGATACGTAAACTCATTTGTCGTTAAACGCATCGGATTCACTTTGGTAATCGTAATTGGATTTCCTGTGGAACCAATGGCCGGAATGCCTATGACATTAGGGAATAAACGCGCGTCGTAGGTTTCGTTCATCTGATCGTAATAGGTCGGACTTCTGAAGGCAAAAGACAAACGCAAAGATGGATTCACTTTATAAATCCCTCCCAAACTAAGCGCAATTCCGGATCCAGTCGTCAATAAAGTCTCTGCATATTGAAAGCCAGCCACGTATTTAGCCCCTACAAATTCGTCTTCCCAAGTAGTGGAAGAACTGGCACTTATTTTGGAAAAATGCAAACCTGCGCCTAAGTAGAACTTATCACGATAGGACGCGCCATAGGCAAAATCCCAGGAAGTTAAAGCGCCAGAATTAGTGGCTGAACCATATTGATTTGTAGGCAATAAGGGCTGAAAACGTTCAAATGGCGCTCCCCCAGAAACGGAATTGGGGTTGATTAAATAGGTTTGGTAGGCCAAAGCCTCAGCAGAAGAAGCCGTCCCTGAATAGGAATCATATTCATCATCCAATGAAGCTCCCGTCGCTCCTTTGTCATTCGCCTTTTCTATAAAGTTATCTAATAGAGAGCTTCGATTATTGGTACCCGAAATATGTATCGGTTGGATAAAAATGGCCTGACGCGCATAGCCAAAACCAAACGATCCATGCCAATCTCCTCCACTCAAGGTATTACTGGAAATCACCATCCCAAGCGTAGGCATTTGAATTTCACTATCAGACGCCTCATTCGAAGACGATAAATACAACGATTTTGTTTGTACTCCCGTATAAGCAAAACTCACATTCACTTCTGATCGAGTATACAAACCCAAACCTGCCGGATTACCGGAAATGGAACTTACATCAGCGCCTAGGGCACTCGAAGCACCCCCTAAAGCCTGCATACGCGCCGTTCCCGAAGAATAGCTAGTCGAAAACTGCTTTGCTAAATTGGGATAGGTGTAGATTTGAGCCACAGCCTCGTTCAGCGTACACATGCTGAATAGTATAAAAAGTGCTTTTTTCATGATCGTAAATTAACGAGGTCCGCGACTTGAACCACCTCCGCCACCACCGCCGGAACTAGAACCTCCACCAGAGCTTGGGCTACTATAAGAGGGAGTTGAAGTGGAATTTGATCTCTGGCCTCCATCTACCGGAGCTGCACGGTATTCATAATTTGAATTACGACGCGGTGCCACATAGTGTTGAGAGCTAGAACCTGAACCTTCTATTTGTTGTGTATTCACACGTGGCAAATTATTTCCTTGCGTATTATAGGAATTATTTCCTCCTCGAGGAGAGTTTGTATAATTGCCCCCCGAATTACGGTTGTTCGAACGATCATCTCTAGGACCAAAATTCCGTTTCTCGCGCGTATCATTGGTCATATATTGTCCACTATATCCCGTGTAATTACCTCCAGGCCCATAATAATTATAACCACTGAAGTATGGATTATACCCAAATGGACTGTAAAAAGGACTGTAGTAAGCGTAAGGATTATAATAAGAATAAGGATTGAAATACGAGAAGCCATACCCTAAACTAAAGGTAGTGTAGGGATTCACAAAATACGAATAGGATGGACTCCAATACGAAAATGGGGTGTATCGATAGCCATAACCCATGTAAGGGCTATTATATAATCCATTGTTAAACCCCTGCTGATAAGCTGATTCGTATAAATTGGGATTGATCGAGGTCGTCGATTGTTGCGCTAAACCTTCCTCTTCTTCGATCACCTCCACATCGGAATCCTTTAAATCTTGAAAATCGAGGTATTTTTTCTCTTTAGCGGCTTTAGATGCCTGAGCTTTGGCTATCTGAATAGAACGATTTGCTTCATCGTATAAATCGTCAGAAGCGTACGAATTGTTAGTCACATTCACACAGCTGGAAAGGATTCCAAATCCTACCAGCAATAAATAAGCAAAGGATTGATTTTTCATGGTTTTTAGCGGATGATGTCGATTAAAAGGCTAACAAAACGTATCTTTGTAACGTTCCATTTTTCAAACGTAAAGTAAACGAAAAAACGAACATTACATTACGATTTTAACAATAATTATGAGTAAATCCCTACCGAGCCGCGCGGACAATTATTCTGAGTGGTATAACGAATTAGTGAAGAGAGCAGATTTAGCCGAAAATTCAGCGGTGAGAGGCTGTATGATCATTAAACCTTATGGCTATTCCATTTGGGAAAAGATGCAGCGCGCATTGGATGACATGTTCAAAGAAACGGGCCACACGAATGCCTATTTCCCCCTTTTCATCCCTAAATCTTTCCTTTCGAAGGAAGCTTCACACGTAGAGGGTTTTGCCAAAGAATGTGCCGTCGTAACGCACTACCGTCTAAAAAATGATCCGAATGGCGGTGGAGTGATCGTCGATCCAGATGCAAAATTAGAAGAAGAATTAATTGTGAGACCTACATCGGAAACGGTGATTTGGTCCTCTTATAAAAATTGGATTCAATCCTACCGTGATTTGCCTTTATTGATTAATCAATGGGCAAACGTAGTGCGTTGGGAAATGCGTACGCGTTTATTCTTGCGTACCGCAGAGTTCTTATGGCAAGAAGGCCACACGGCACACGCAACGAAGCAAGAGGCAATCGAAGAGACCGAGCAGATGTTAGAGGTCTATGCGGAATTCGCAGAGACTTTTATGGCAATGCCGGTATTGAAAGGAATTAAAACAGCGAATGAGCGTTTTGCCGGTGCGGATGAAACGTATTGCATCGAAGCGATGATGCAAGATGGGAAGGCGTTGCAGGCGGGAACGTCGCACTTTTTAGGCCAAAACTTTGCCAAAGCTTTCGATGTAAAATTCGTTAACAAGGAAAACCAATTGGACTATGTGTGGGGAACCTCTTGGGGTGTTTCGACGCGTTTGATGGGTGCCTTGATCATGGCGCACTCGGATGATCAAGGTTTAGTGTTACCTCCTAAATTAGCTCCGATTCAAGTCGTGATTGTACCGATTTATAAGGGTGAAGAGCAATTAGAAAATATCAAAGCGCGCATCAATCCATTAGTGAAGACGCTAAAATCCCGCGGCGTATCCGTGAAGTTTGACTTCGCTGAGAATCAAAGCCCAGGCTTTAAATTTGCAGAATACGAATTAAAAGGAGTTCCGGTACGTTTAGCGATCGGTAACCGCGATATGGAAAATGGCACGATTGAATTAGCGCGTCGCGATACGAGAGAGAAGACGAGCATGCCGTTCGAGGGAATCGAAGACGTGATCGTGGACACTTTGGAAGACATCCAAAAAAGTATCTATCAAAAAGCACTTGATTTCAGAACAGCGAACACCTTCGAGGTAAATAGCTGGGACGAGTTTACCGCGAAAATTGAAGACGGTGGATTCCTTTCTGCGCACTGGGATGGTTCATCTGAGACGGAAGAGAAAATCAAAGAATTAACGAAGGCGACTATTCGCTGTATCCCACTTGATACGAATATGAGTGCAAAAGAAGAAGCTGGGAAATGCATCCTAACAGGAGCACCTTCCAGCCGCAGAGTGATCTTTGCTCGCGCCTACTAAGACACGATATTTTTCAATACTTCTAATACCCGATCGATCTCCGCTCGGGTATTATTTTTGCTAAAGGAGAAACGAACAGCGGCACCCGTCGCTGTCGGATTTAAGGCAGTTAATACGTGAGATCCCACCGATGTGCCGCTCGAACAAGCGCTACCGCCAGAAGCAGAAATCTTTTCGATATCTAATTGAAATAAGAGCATATCGCCATCCGCCACGGATGGAAAGCGCACGTTTAATACCGTATACAAACTATTTTCGACATCCCCAGAGGCTCCGTTGAAGGAAATGCCTGGGAATTGCTTTTGTAATCCTTCGATAAAATAGGCTTTTAAACCTTTGATATAGGCTTCGTGCTCGTCCATCGCGGTGTAGGCCATTTCTAGGGCTTTGGCAATACCAATCATCCCATACACGTTTTCCGTGCCTCCGCGCTGGTTACGCTCTTGCGCGCCACCGTGCATCAGCGGACTAAATTTCGTTCCGGCTTTTGCGTATAAGAAACCGACACCCTTTGGACCGTGGAATTTATGCGCGGCACCCACCATGAAATGCACTTTCAAGGCAGAAGCATCATGTTTGTAGTGGCCCATGGTTTGGACCGTATCGGAATGAAATAAGGCTCCATATTGCTCACAAAGGTTTCCCACCGCGTTTAAATCCAATAAATTACCGATCTCGTTATTCCCGTGCATCAAACTCACCATCACTTTATCTGATGAAGCTAATAATTCTTCCAAATGCGCTAAATCAATCGCTCCATCCAGATTCACCCGAACTAATTTCAATTCCGCTAAACCGAGTTTCGCCCAAGCCTCCGCCGTATGCAATACCGCGTGGTGCTCTAATGGGGACGTGATGATCACCTTGCATCCTCCGTGCAAAACGGCTGATTGCAAGACCGTATTATCCGCTTCCGTTCCACCTGAGGTAAAGAAAATCTCGGATGGCGAGGCGCCTAATAATGTGGCGATCGATTTACGCGCCTTTTCTACGGCCACTTTCGCTTGGCGACCGTGGGAGTGAATCGACGATGGATTTGCGGTGAAATTCTCGAAATAAGGCTGCATCTCAGCCCAAACCGCTGGATCCACCGGAGTAGTCGCAGCGTTATCTAGGTAAATAGGTGTTTTATCTGACATTTAAACTTTTGCGATTTCTTCAATCACGTGTATAATTTGTTGAGCGAGTGTATCTGCTTCAGCCTCCGAAGATGCCTCCGCGTAAATCCGAATGATCGGTTCCGTATTCGACTTGCGTAAATGAACCCAGCGATCTGGGAAGTCAATTTTCACGCCATCGATCGTGTTTACCTTTTCATTCTTGTATTTTTCTGCCACCGTTGCGAGGATTAAATCGACGTTCAGGTCAGCGGATAATTCAATTTTGTTTTTGGAAATCACATAAGCCGGGTAGCTCGCGCGCAGTTCGGATGCTTTGATGCCTTTGTTTGCCAAATGCGTCAAGAACAATCCAATCCCCACCAAAGAATCGCGTCCGTAATGCGACTCAGGGAAGATCACGCCTCCGTTTCCTTCGCCTCCGATGATCGCGTTCACCGCTTTCATCTGAGTCACCACATTTACCTCTCCTACCGCTGCCGCGTAGTATTCGCCACCTGCTTTGCGCGTTACATCCGCTAAAGCACGAGTAGAAGAAAGATTGGAAACGGTATTGCCTGGCTTAACAGAAAGCACATATTCAGCTACTGCCACTAGCGTATATTCTTCACCAAAAGGCGTTCCATCCTCCGAAATAAAGCAAAGGCGATCCACATCTGGATCCACCACGATTCCTAAATCGTAGTTGCCACCCTTCATTTTTGAGATCATCTCCGTTAAATTCTCTGGAAGTGGCTCTGGATTATGGCCAAAATGACCAGTTGCCTCGCCAAAAATCACGTCCACGTGCTGAACACCCAAGGCTTTCAACAACATAGGCACCACGATTCCACCGGTCGAATTCACCGCATCGACTAAGACGCGGAAGTTCGCTTTTTCAATCACTGATTTGTTCACCCAGCTCAAGCCTAACACGTGATCCACGTGCTGCTGTAAAAAGCTATCGTCTTGAGTTAATTGACCTAATTTCATCACGTCCGCAAAATGAAAATCTTGATTTTCGGCGATGGTTAATAAGTCTTTTCCATCCTGATCTGAGATAAACTCTCCGCGATCATTCAGTAATTTCAAAGCATTCCATTGCGCTGGATTGTGGCTTGCGGTGATGATGATTCCACCTGCCGCTTTCGTCCATGGCACCGCTAATTCAACGGTTGGGGTCGTAGAAAGACCGATATCTAAAACATTCCAGCCTAAACCGATTAAGGTATTGGCTACTAAGGAACTGACCATTTCTCCGGAGATACGTGCATCACGACCTAACACGATCGAGTTCGATGGATGTCCTTTTTTCTTTAACCAGGTGCCATAGGCCGCTGCGAAAGTGACCACGTCTAGTGGACTTAAGCCTTCACCCGGTTTTCCACCGATAGTACCACGTATGCCTGAGATTGATTTGATTAGTGCCAAAACAAAAATGAATTAGAATGAATAGATGATCAAAATTAAAGAAAATATCCCTATTTTTCGATGAAAATTTAGCTAAACCTATCCTACATGAATTCCGAAAGATTAGAGACCATTTTGGCTCGAATCCAACAACTGCGTATGGCAGTGATGGGGGATTTCGCGTTGGACTTCTATTTCGACCTTCAAACATCAACTGGTGAATTTTCCCTTGAAACCGCAAAAGAAGTGCATATCGCTTCGCGGCCTCGGGCTTACCTAGGAGGCGCGGGTAATGTGGCGAAGAATCTAGCTGTTTTAGGTGCACGCGTTTCAGCCTTTGGAGTACGCGGAAATGACCTCTTCGGAAGAGAGATGGAGCATCAGATGGCGGCTTTAGGGATTGATGCTAAAAACATTAAAAAAACGAATATCGACACCCCTACCTATTCGAAACCGCTGCAAATACAAGAGGAATTGAATCGAATCGATTTTGGAACAAGGTCTTTACATTTTCAGGCGCAAACGGGAGAACTCCTTCACGCTCTAGCCGCAGAATCCTTCGACTGGATTATATTCAACGAGCAATTTAGCATTCCGCTTTTGCAAGCGCATCATATCGAGTCGCTAACTAATCCACAAGCTATTGCAGATCTTCGCAGCTTAGGTAGCTTTGCTAGAAACCTCCCTCTAAAAGTAAATGAAGCGGAGTTCATCAAAATTCACCAAAAGCCAGCCACCCCGGAAAATATCCGTAGCTGGGCTAAAACGAGAAACAAACCGGTTTTAGTCACCTTAGGTGAAAAAGGAATGGTATACGCTAGCACGGAGGAATTTCATCACCAAACTGCTTTCCCAGTGAAAGGCCCCATCGATACGGTGGGTGCTGGAGATATGGTGGTGGCAGGGTTTTCGGCGGCGAGAGCAGCTGGGGCTACGGTGGAGGAAGCGTGTGAATTTGCTTCTTTAGCCGTACACATTAGTATTCATCAACTAGGCGAAACCGGCTCTGCTAGTCCGGACGCCATTAGACAATTACATGATGGACATTCAATCACTTAGAGCAGAAATAAAGGACTATACCGAGGGCGCTTTATTGCCTTTCTGGATTCAACGCACAGTAGATAAACAACTGGGGGGATACATTACGCACTTCAATGAATTTGGGGAGGATGCGGGGGATGATGAGAAGTCGCTGATTGCAATGACCCGTTCCGTATTTACCTATTCTCAGGCCTATCGCCACGGTTTTGGAGGAGAGGTGATGAAGGAGATGGCTGCACATGGAGTTCGGTTTTTATTGGACAAAATGTGGGATACAGAACATGGCGGTTTCTATTGGATGGTGAACCGGGCTGGTGTGGCCACGAACAAGCAGAAGATTGGGTATGGCCACAGTTTTGCGATTTATTCCTTAAGCGAGTATACCCTGGCTACGGGGGATCCGGTGGGATTAGTATATGCGGAGAAAGTCTTTGATTTACTCCAAAAATATGCCGTGGATACCCATCACGGCGGTTACTGGGAATTCTTTGCAGCAGATTGGTCGCTGATGGGACCAGGCGCGCCGGGCGGGGACCGCAAGACCTTAGATGTACACATGCATTTGATGGAAGCGTTTACGACCTTGTATGAGGCGAGTGGGAAAGAGATTCACCGCAGAAAGCTACAGGAGTCAATTGATATTTTGATTTATAAAATAATGGACCCGAAGACGGGAACAGGAATTCCGCAGTTTTGGGCGGACTGGAGCGTAGCGCCACAGATTAAATTCGATATCGTGTGGGGTTGGGATCGTTTTCAGGAGGGAGGCCAAAAAGCCTCAGCTGTCGACAATACCTCCTACGGCCATAACTCGGAATTTGGCTGGCTTTTATTGCATGCGTTGAAGGTGGGTAAGATTGATACCGCACCTTATTGGGATACCATCAAAAAGGCATTCTACCATTCGATGGAAAATGGCATTGACTGGGAGTATGGCGGAGTCTTTGTGGAAGGATCGCACAGTGGCGGGCCTACGGATGTAGAGAAGGAGTTTTGGCAACAGGCTGAAATGCTCATCGGAATGCTGGATGCTTATCTTTTAACAAAAGACGAAAAATTCCTGAAGGCTTACGAACAAGTGCACCGTTTTGTGTTCGATAAAATGATTAACCGAAATACGGGTGAATGGTGGCCGTTGATGACCCGTGAGGGGGAACCGATTTGGCGACACATGGCCCACAACTGGAAGATAAATTACCATAATGTTCGCTCGATGATTCTCTCCTATGAGAAGCTAGGCGAAATAAACCTAAACCTATGACAAACATTAGTCGCCGCGATTTATTGATTGCGTCCGGAACCGCTGCAGGAGCAGCCTTTTTGCCTTCCGCTGCCGCCGACGCACCGGTTGCAAAAGCTCATAAATTCGAGTTCTCGCTGAATATGAGTACGATTATGGGCCAAAAGTTAGGTCTCATCAAAGAACTCGAAGTCGCCTCCGCGGCTGGCTTTCAGCATTGCGAGATTTGGGTACCTACGCTTGAGGCCTATTTGAAATCAGGCGGAACGCTATCAGAAGCGAAGAAACGCATCGATGATCTGGGGATCAATATCCAAAATGCCATCGGTTTCGCACAGTGGATCGTGGACGATGAGGCGACACGCAAACAAGGTTTGGAACAAATGAAACGCGAGATGGACATGCTCGCACAATTAGGCTGCTTCCGCACCGCCGCTCCACCGATGGGCGCCACCAAAGAAGCTGGCCTCGACTTACGCCGCGCCGCCGAACGCTACCGCGCCATCCTCGACTTAGGAGTCAGCACCGGCGTGACACCCCAACTGGAAATGTGGGGACACTCAAAAAATCTGAACCGCGTCGCTGACGTCCTTTTCGTAGCTGCCGAAGCCGGCCAACCCAACGCCAAACTTTTATTAGACGTATTCCATATCTACAAAGGCGAATCCTCCATCGACTGCCTCCACCTAGTAGGAGAAAACTCGATCGACGTCTTCCATGTGAATGACTATGTCACTTCCATCAAACCCACCTCCATCACAGACGGCGATCGCATCTACGCAGGCGATGGCGAAGCACCCATTAAAGAAATCATTAAGCGCTTAAAGCCATCCGAAAAACCGGTTATTCTCTCGTTGGAATTATTCGACAAGGAACTTTGGACACAAGATCCACTGAAAGTGGCTAAGACTGGACTGGAGAAGATGAAGGGGATGATCTTGGGATAAAAAAAAGAGCTCGTCTTTCGATGAGCTCTTTTAATTTGTGTTGACCTACCAGGATTCGAACCTAGAAAACCAGAACCAAAAACTGGTGTGTTACCATTACACCATAGGTCAATTACATAATGTGATGCAAAAGTAAGGGCTTGGACCCAAATTATCAAATGTTACCGAAAAAATAATTGAATTATTTCGGTCATTTTTTGCTACAGCGCTCACAATCAGCGCATCAAATTCGATTATTCTTATGCTAATTCTATAGAAGAAACGACAGCCTCCGCGTGAATCTTACGAACAAGGCCTTGCAATACTTTACCTGGTCCACATTCGATGAATTCGGTTGCACCTGCGGCTACCATCGCTTCAACTGACTGCGTCCAACGAACGGCACCTGTCAACTGTGAGATTAAGTTTGCTTTGATTTCGGCTGGATCTTGAGATGGTTTAGCGTTTACGTTTTGGAAGATAGGGCAAATCGGTTTTACGATTTCGGTTGCCTCGATTGCTGCGGCTAATTCCACTCGGGCTGGTTCCATGTAAGGCGAATGGAAGGCTCCACCCACTGGCAAAGGCAATACGCGCTTCGCTCCTGCATCTTTCAATTGAATACCCACTGCTTCGATTCCTTCCATTGATCCGGAGATCACGACTTGGCCTGGGCAGTTAAAGTTTGCAGCCACTACGGATGGTCCGTAAGCCTGGCAAATTTCTTCAATCGTTGCATCTGGTAAACCTAGAACCGCAGCCATCGTGCTTGGCTCGATTTCGCAGGCCTTTTGCATTGCAAGGGCTCTTTTATACACTAACCGCAATCCATCTTGCCAGCTTAAACCACCTGCAGCAACAAGGGCAGAGAACTCGCCTAAGGAGTGACCTGCTACCATCGAGGGAGCGAAGTCTTTGCCTAATTTGGCAATCAAAATAGAATGCAAATAAATCGCAGGCTGCGTCACTTTCGTTTGCTTCAATTCCTCTTCTGTTCCCTCGAACATCACAGACGATAACGAGAAACCTAAGATGGCATCCGCCTCATCGATAATCTGCTTTGCCAAAGGAAAATTCGTGTACAGATCCTTTGCCATACCTGGAAACTGAGAACCTTGACCTGGGAAAATATATGCTTTCATTTGAATGATTTTTGATTAATTATTTCACAAAGATAGGCCAAAAGCCCTAAATGGCACAATCGTCCACCGATTTACCCCAAAATAATCGATTCTTCGCCACCCAATCATAGCCTTTATCCAAGATAAAAGAAGGCAACAAAAACACGATTCGAATGGGCTGGAAATACCAATGCGTATGGGCTAAGATGCGAGACAAGGCATCCGACTTCACATAGACTTCGCTGCCCACCACCCATTTAATACTATCGATTTCAGGAAGTGTAAATTCCGTAAAGGAAGTCTCGGGAATAATGGGCAATTCGCCAGCCACCATCTTTTTCAGTAGTTTCGAAGAGAAGCGACAAAAGCGGCAATTGCCATCGATTAATACGATTCCGTCCATCTTAGCGAACTAGTTCTACCCAGCCTTTGAGACTTTTGTTTTGCGCGGCTTTATCAAACAGATCGAAAACCACATCGCAGGTATAGAAATAAGACGAGGCCGACATTTGCACCCCGTTTGCGTCTGTTCCATTCCAACCAAAACCATCCAAAGGTCCCGCGTATTGGTAAATCAATTGTCCATTGCGATCCACGATTTTACAGGTCACTAAACTGACAAAGCGCGGACAACGCATGGGCTTAAAGGAGTCATTCAGGCCATCGCCGTTTGGACTAAATAAATTAGGTAAGTCAAACGAGGCACAGTTTTCAACACAAATCTTCGTGCTAGGCCCACTCTCCTTCCCTAGCGCACTGACCGCCGTTACGTAATAACAACCGCGGTAGGAGTTTTGCAACACATGACTGTAATTCGTGTAAGGAACCGTGTTTAATAGCGTGAAGGGTGACGAAGAATCTTTGGCATAATAAATCTTATAGCTCACAATGTCCGGATCGCAAACACCTGACACCGTAGGCGTCCAGGAAAGCTGATTTGTAAAACTGCTGAATGAACAATCCGCCTTTGCATTTAAGGAGGCGCAATCCACTGAATAGAGTTGCAAGGATGGAGGACACGGAAAAATGTCCGTTTGAGGAACGCCGCAAATAATTTGGGACTTATTGATTAACTCCATCGCAGGTAAGCCTGGGCCATAGGACCCCAAAGTCTCCACATAATAGCAATACGATGAATCCGTCTTCATCTTTATAGAAAAAGTCCCATCTGCGGCATAGGTATCCGCCCCACTATCTACGTATTTAAAGGTTGCAGCCGTTGTCACGGGCACATCCGCAATACGGTTAAAAATACCAGAGCCACGCGGTGTCTCGCGGTAAACGCGGTGCACCTTGTTTTCATTCGTCCAAGGCACTGACGCAACCCAAGTTAATTTCACTGAAGCTATGGCCACTTGCGTACTTAAACGCACATTGGAAGCCGGTGTAGGAGACTCTAATAAGGTCCGCACTCCATTTAAGGTATAATAGAAATCCGTGCGATACCGGTAAGTAACAGCGGAAGTATTAATTCCCGTATCCGTGTAGGTCGTATCATTTACCGCGGTGCGTATCGAAGCTGAAATAGGCGAACCAATCGCCCCAAAAGCTCCCGTCCCTGTCGCACGCATCAATTGATAAGTGTAAGGACCCGGATATTGCAACGTATCTAATTTCACTGGACGCGTCCAGCGCACTAAATTCTCCCCTGCCGTGGTGCTCGTTTTCAATACAGACACATTCGTCATGATGGGCGAAGCACTCGCAATTAAATAACAGGCTGCATTCGACATGGGACTGAAATCGTCCACGCCTTTCGTATTCATAAAAGCCACCACTAGCAGATAGGAGTAATTCGTATTTTTTACGATTGCATTATCCGTGTAAGTCGTTGCCGTAATGGGTAAGCGAGCTAGTTCCGTATAGCCAGAAGCCGTCATTCCCGTAGCGCAATTCGCGTTCACGACGGCGTCACAAGACCCTTGTTTCCGGTATAAAATCAATGAAGCATTCGGCAAGGCGCAGGTATAGCTAGACCATTTAAGCGCGATGGAAGTACCCACCCCTGCTGTCGCCGACACATTTTTCACTGCTGGCGCTATCACGCGTATATTCCAAATTTTACTATCCACTAAATTACTCGCCCCAGCACTCGTCACAGGAGGAAAATCTTCCGCTTTAAAAAAGACATCATAACCCTCTTTCCGAATATGCACACAATCCGTCTGCCAATTGAAGGTACCTATTGCTGTCAGAGCCGTTTGGCGGGCTGTGGAGGTGAAGGTCGCATTAGGCGGTTTGACCGAATAAGAGGTGTCAATAGCGTACACATTTCCGCTACTCGTAATGGATATCGGATCCACCCGTCCCGTTTTGGAGACCTGATCAATGGCCGTAATGGTTTGGTTAATGCGTGTTCCAGCCTGAACGCAGACATCCGCAGGCACCGTTAAGAGAGGCCCTTTGTTATCTAAATCCTTTACTTCGATCTGCATATCTCGGACTGTCTCTGAAATTTTCACACCGTTTCTCCATTCTTCGATGATGAAAGCGCAGTTATACAAACCCACCTCTTGAGGTGATTTCCAAACCAAATCCCCGGTCTTTGCATTAATTGTAAAGGAAGATGGCGTAGCAGAAACCTCATTAGGCTGCTTGAAATTAGGAGCCAATAATCCACGACTTGCCGGATCGCAGGTTAATTCCGCCCCCGTTCTAGATACAGATAGGCGGTAGGCCAACGAATCTCCTTCCGCATCCACCGCGTTCGAATTATGGATGAATGGTTGCCCTACTACCGCCGTTAAATCGACAGCGGGGTTTAGTAAAATTGGGGTTGAATTCAGGCCTAAACCCGCATTTATGGAGAAAATAGTCTCCACATAAAAGGGCACATCGACTGATCGGGTGATGTTTAAAACACCATCATTTCGATTAGGCACGGCCACAGAGACTTTATAAAACAAGGAAGCGGCAGGATAGGTATATTGAATTTTATAGACGTTTTTCATCGTACCGTTCCCCAGGTTAACGGGATAGCCCGTTGATCGTTTCGCTGACAGAATCGAAGAACCATCACCAAAGCAAAAATTCACGGTATTCTGCTCCACATTTGCCCGGTTATTTTCCGTGTAGGTAGTCAGGGTGAATTCGAAGGTTAATGTTTTATCGGAAACACGCTTTACGGTGATCTCCCCCCCCTTTAGGTGGGTCGCCCGTGCGGCAAAACTTAGTCCGCACAAAAACAGAAAATAAAGGCTTATTCTTTTGATGAACATAAAACATTTTTGATTAGCTGTAAGTTAAGAAGGCAATTCGTTTTTTTCAAAAAAAATGGATTTTTTACGTTTTAAATTTGATAGAGCGGCAATTCGATTGTAGTTTTGGTAGCTAAAAAAAATCGAACCTGTTCGTTTATTTTTATTTCCTTTTAACAAATACATTTATTTATGGCTTGGTTAGCAAAATCACTTAATTCTTCACTCGGGAAAAAGCTCCTGATGGCCATTACGGGCCTCTTTCTAATTAGCTTCCTGTTAGTTCACTGCAGCTTAAACGCGTTAATCTTCCTAAATGATGGTGGAGCAGCCTTTAATGAAGGTGCAGAGTTTATGGGAACAAATCCGGTCATCCGCACCATGGAGATTGTGTTGTTCGCGGGCTTATTATTACACATTTATGACGGTCTTCGTCTTTGGTTAGAAAACAAATCAAAACGCCCAGTCGCTTACGCGAAGGTGGATGGCGCTGCGAACAGCAAGTGGTATTCTCGTTCCATGGGTCTTTTAGGAACTTTATTATTATTGTTCTTAATCCTTCACTTGAAGCATTTTTGGTACTTCTCTCGTTTAACAGAGGGCTTAGAGGACCATACGTTATATGCAGAGATGCAAGCGGTATTCATGAACCCTGTCGTGGTTTTGGTCTATGTTTTAGGCTGTATTTCGTTAGGATACCACCTTTTACACGGTTTCTCGAGTGCATTCCAATCCATTGGTTGGAATCACCCTAAGTATACGCCTACGATCAAAACGATCGGAGCCATCTTCTCTATCGTTATTCCTGCGGCTTTTGCTGCGATGCCGATTGCCTTTTATTTCCATTTGATTCAATAATATTTCAGCGATTCGATTGATATGACAAAATTAGATGCCAAAATTCCAGAAGGCGCTTTAGCCGACAAATGGACCAAATATCGTTCCAGCGTTTCCCTAGTAAACCCTGCGAACAAACGTAGCTTAGAAATCATCGTGGTAGGTTCAGGCCTAGCCGGTGCGTCTGCCGCTGCATCGTTAGCTGAATTAGGATATAAAGTAAAAGTATTCTGTTTCCAAGATTCTCCACGTCGTGCGCACTCCATTGCTGCACAAGGGGGTATTAACGCAGCGAAGAACTACCAAAACGACGGTGACTCCGTTTACCGTTTATTCTACGACACCATTAAAGGGGGTGACTACCGAGCGCGTGAAGCAAACGTTCACCGTCTTGCGGAAGTATCAGGAAGCATTATCGATCAATGTGTGGCACAAGGGGTTCCTTTCGCTCGTGAATACGGTGGATTGCTTTCTAACCGTTCATTCGGTGGAACGCAAGTACAACGTACGTTCTACGCGGCAGGTCAAACTGGTCAGCAATTATTATTAGGTGCTTATTCTGCTTTGCAACGCCAAGTGGGAATGGGTAACGTGAAAATGTATACTCGCCACGAAATGCTAGATGTCGTAACGATCGACGGAAAGGCACGTGGTATTATCGCTCGTGATTCTGTAACAGGAGCTTTAGAGCGTCACTTTGGACACGCAGTATTATTGTGTACAGGTGGTTACGGAAACGTATTCTACTTGTCTACTAACGCGATGGGATCGAACGTAACAGCGGCTTGGAAAGCGCACAAAAAAGGGGCTTTCTTCGCTAACCCTTGTTACACTCAGATTCACCCCACGTGTATCCCGGTATCAGGTGATCACCAATCGAAATTAACCTTGATGTCTGAGTCCCTTCGTAATGATGGTCGTATTTGGGTTCCCAAGAAACAAAACGATAATCGCAAGGCGAACGAAATTCCAGAAGACGAAAGAGATTACTACTTAGAGCGTCGTTACCCTGCGTTCGGTAACTTAGTACCACGTGATATTGCATCGCGTGCAGCTAAGGAGCGTTGTGATGCGGGTTATGGTGTAGGTGCGTCTAAAATGGCGGTTTACTTAGACTATGCTGCAGCGATCATCCGGTACGGAAAAGGAGAAGCAAACAAACACAATATGCACAGTCCATCAGATGAAGAGATTCAAGCGATGGGTAAGGCAGTCGTAAAAGAGAAATATGGTAACTTGTTTGACATGTACAAGCAAATTACGGGTGAAGATCCTTACGAGGTGCCTATGCGTATTTATCCAGCGGTTCACTATACGATGGGCGGACTTTGGGTAGATTATAACTTAATGACGACTGTTCCAGGTTTATACGCTTTAGGAGAAGCTAACTTCTCTGATCACGGCGCGAACCGTTTAGGAGCTTCGGCCTTAATGCAAGGTTTAGCGGATGGTTATTTCGTCATTCCTTACACCATCGGTGCTTACTTAGCCGCCGAAATTCGCACGCCATCGATGTCTACGGATTCAGAAGATTTCGTAGCAGCTGAGAAAGCGGTACGTGATCGTTTAGAGACCTTGATGAATATCAAAGGAAATAAGCCAGTGGATTACTTCCACAAGCGTTTAGGCAAGATCATGTGGGATGAGTGTGGTATGGCTCGTAGCGCAGAAGGTTTGAAAGCTTCTATCAAGGAAATTCAAGCCTTGCAGAAAGAATTCTGGTCAGATGTGAAGATTCCAGGTGAAATCGATAACCTAAACCCTGAATTAGAGAAAGCGGGCCGCGTGGCTGACTTCCTAGAATTAGGTGAGTTAATGTGTATTGATGCTTTGGATCGCGACGAAAGTTGTGGTGGTCACTTCCGTACAGAATTCCAAACAGAAGATGGGGAAGCCCTTCGTGATGACGAAAAGTATGCTTATGTAGCGGCTTGGGAATACGAAAAACAGTCGAGCTTCAAACTTCACAAAGAAGAATTGAAATACGAAAACATCAAAATTGCTCAAAGATCTTATAAATAATTCGATACAATGGAAGGACATTTAAACCTGACACTCAAAATTTGGAGACAAAAAAATGCAAGCGTAGCTGGTAAGTTCGAAACTTATCAGGTGAGCGGCATCTCCACAGATATGTCATTTTTGGAAATGATTGACGTGTTAAACAACCGTTTGATCGAAGAAGGAGATGATCCGGTAGCGTTTGACCACGATTGCCGCGAAGGTATTTGCGGTATGTGCTCAATGTACATTAACGGTCGTCCGCACGGACCAAACCGTGGTGTGACGACTTGCCAACTACACATGCGTTCGTTCCAAGATGGCGAAACGATTACGGTAGAACCTTGGAGAGCGAGTGCGTTCCCAGTGATTAAAGACTTAGTGGTGAACCGTTCTTCTTTTGACCGTATTATTGCGGCAGGAGGTTTCGTTTCAGTGAATACAGGAAATGCGAAAGATGCGAACAACATCCCGATTAACAAGGACGATGCAGACGAAGCGTTCGCAGCAGCGGCTTGTATTGGTTGTGGTGCTTGTGTAGCGGCTTGTAAGAATGCTTCGGCGATGTTGTTTACCTCTGCCAAAGTTTCTCAGTTAGCCCTACTTCCTCAAGGACAAATCGAAGCTGCGACACGTGCACAAGCGATGGTCGCTCAGATGGACGAAGAAGGATTCGGTGCTTGTTCAAACACCGGTGCTTGCGAGGCTGAATGCCCTAAAGGTATTTCTATTGAGAACATCGCGCGTATGAACCGCGAATATTTCTCAGCGACATTCTCGTCTAAATAATTTTCAATTTATAGCCCCTGGATGCAATTTCAGGGGCTTTTTACGCCCTTGTTTTTAGAACCTACCCATTCCAAATCTGCTGAACGCAATCCACCTGCTGGTTGGATTGAAGTAATATGCGGTTCCATGTTCTCTGGTAAAACAGAGGAACTCATTCGCCGTTTAAAGCGTGCAAAAATCGCCCAAATGCGCGTCGAAATCTTCAAACCGATGGCAGATACCCGCTACCACGACGAAGATATCGTTTCTCACAACCAAAATTCCATTCGTTCTACACCAGTCAACAACTCGGGGGAAATCCTTTTGCTAGCCGGAGATTGCGATGTGATCGGTTTAGATGAAGTACA
This sequence comes from Aquirufa sp., assembly GCA_040403415.1. Taxonomy (GTDB): domain Bacteria; phylum Bacteroidota; class Bacteroidia; order Cytophagales; family Spirosomataceae; genus Aquirufa. The sequence goes on along the minus strand of JBBAKU010000008.1, from coordinate 30,532 downwards.
ATTCTTTGATGACAACATCGTAGAGGTATGTAATTCCTTAGCGAATCAAGGTAAGCGAATCATCGTGGCAGGACTGGATATGGACTTTAAAGGAAATCCTTTTGGGCCTATGCCCGGACTTATGGCCATCGCCGAGTTCGTCACGAAGGTGCACGCAGTTTGCGTGAACTGTGGAGCTACTGCCCATTATTCCTACCGAAAGGTGGAGCAACAACAAACCGTCTTATTAGGCGAAACCGAGTCTTACGAGGCGCGCTGCCGTTCTTGCTTCCATGGCCAAAACTAAAGACCCCTCTTTCCGAAAACTAATCCAACGTTTAGTGGCTCGTAAGCCTAAGAACTTGGATCAACAATTTTTCCAAGCTCACACCGAAGTTTTCAAGAAAACCGATTGCTTGACCTGTGGCAATTGCTGTCGCACGACTAGTCCGATGTGGAATGATACCGATATCCAACGGGTTTCTCATTTATTCAAAATGAAGACGTCAGCTTTCCTGGATGCTTATTTAGTGCAAGATTCTGACGGCGATTGGGTATATCCTAAAGCCCCTTGCCCCTTTTTAGATCTAGAGGACAACAAATGTGGCATCTACGATCACCGCCCCAAAGCCTGCCGCGAATACCCCCATACCGATCGTAAGAACATCATGGGGATTTTGGGATTAACCTCAAAAAATGCGCTCATCTGCCCGGCTGTGACACAAATCCTCGAAAAAATCGAGCAAATTTACCCTTGAGCCACTTTTGATTTGAAATTCACGTCAAAATTCGACAATTTCGTAATTCAATAAATCAAACTTATGGCAGCAGCAGAATACTTAGGAATCGATGTAGGTGGAACCGGCGTTAAAATGGGAATCGTCCACGCAGACACAGGTCAAATCAACAATTTTCAAGGTTACGATACTGCTACCTGGAGAGAATCTCACCACTTTTTAGAGCGTCTAGCGGATGCGATTGCCTTGCAATTGTACCAACACAAGAATGTAAAGAAAGTAGGAATCGGTTTACCGGGCATCCTTACGAAGGATCGCCGCACCTTAATCGAGATCACCGCTATCCCAGAAATTGATGGATCTCCTATGATCGATATGCTGGAGAAACGTTTCCCAGAGCACGCTTTCTTTATGGAAAATGATGCAAACGCAGCGGCATTGGGCGAATTCTACTTCTCTCCTGAGAAAACGAATATGCCAGAGGACTTCGTTTTCATTACCTTGGGAACAGGTGTAGGTGGCGCCGCTGTCATCGACCGCAAAATTTTCTTAGGTGGCGATGGTAATGCGATGGAACCGGGTCACGTGCCCTCTCGCGATGGAAAAGTGCTAGAGCGCAATGTGGGCAAGAAAGAATTATTGCAAATGGCTACCGCCATGCGCGCAGCCTATACAGGTAAAACTTCATTGCCTTCTGATGGAACCATTTCCACCACCGCTTTAGTAGTGGGCGCAGAAGAGGGAGATGAATTAGCTTTAGCGATTTGGAACGAAGTAGGTACGATGTTAGGTGATATGCTTGTTTCCTTGATTCGTATCCTAGATATCAAAAATATCTTCATAGGTGGCGGATTATCAGCCTCTTACGACTTTATTTTACCTAGCATGGAGAAGCAGTTGAATTACTGGTTAACACCGGCATATTTGGAAAAATTAACCATTAAAAAAGCCTTATTAGGCAATGACGCAGGCCTTTTAGGGGCTGCATCGCTTTGTTTTTAACATAAACAGCCTAGAACAGGCTAATTAGAAAGGAATTTGTTTGATAAATTCAACTATAATTCTAATCTTTGTATCGTTTTTGAACCCCAAAATAATATTAAAATGTCAGATATTGCAGAAAAAGTAAAAAGCATCATCGTTGAAAAATTAGGTGTAGAAGCATCAGAAGTTACTCCTGAGGCATCTTTCACAAACGATTTGGGAGCTGACTCTCTAGATACAGTTGAGTTAATCATGGAATTCGAAAAAGAATTCTCTGTTTCTATTCCAGATGATCAAGCGGAGAACATCCAAACAGTAGGCCAAGCTATTACTTATTTGGAAGAGAACGCAAAGTAATCGAAGCAACCATAAAAATGATGTCAATTAGTTATCAGTAATCAAGTGGATTTTTCCATCGGATTTCTCGATCTAATTGACATTTTTTATTTTAAGCAGATTCATAAATAACAAGAATATGGAGTTAAAACGAGTAGTTGTCACGGGACTTGGCGCCCTAACCCCCATCGGGAACACAGTAAGTGAATATTGGAATGGATTAAGGAACGGCGTAAGCGGTTGTGGACCCATCACGAAATTCGATGCGGAAAAATTCAGAACTCGTTTTGCTTGTGAATTAAAGAACTTCAAGGTAGAAGATTTTATCAATGCCAAAGAAGCGCGTAAAATGGATCCATTCACGCAATACGCCGTAGTGGCGGCTGATGAAGCCATCGCTGATGCGAATTTTGATATGGAGACCTTGAATAAAAACAAAGTAGGCGTTATCTGGGGATCAGGTATCGGTGGTTTGAAGACTTTTGAAGACGAAATGATCTATTTCGGACAAGGAGACGGAACCCCGAAAATCAATCCATTCTTTATCCCTAAGATGATTGCAGATTCATCATCAGGCCAAATTTCGATCCGCAACGGATTCCGTGGTCCTAACTACGTAACGGTTTCCGCTTGTTCTTCAGCGAACAACGCGATCATTGATGCGTTCAACTATATCCGCACAGGCCGTATCAACGTGTGTGTAACGGGTGGTTCTGAGGCTCCAGTGACCATTGCTTCGGTGGGTGGTTTCACCGCTATGCACGCGATGTCTACTCGTAATGACGATCCAGCTACAGCGTCTCGTCCTTATGATGTGGATCGCGATGGTTTCGTCGTAGGTGAAGGAGCTGGTGCTTTGATTTTAGAAGAATACGAACATGCCAAAGCACGTGGTGCAAAAATTTACGCTGAATTAATCGGTGGAGGTTTCTCTTCTGATGCACACCACATTACTGCACCACACCCAGAAGGTTATGGCGCTTTATTGTCAATGATCGATGCCTTAGAGGATGCGAACATCAAGCCAGAAGAAGTTGATTACGTGAATACACACGGAACATCCACTCCGATCGGTGATCCACAAGAGATTAAAGCCATTGTGGATTGTTTTGGTGAGCACGCTTATAAATTAGCGATCTCTTCGACAAAGTCGATGACGGGTCACTTATTAGGTGGTGCAGGAGCGGTAGAGGCGGTAGCGTCTGTATTAGCGATTCAACACCAATTTGTCCCTCCTACAATCAACGTATTTAACCGCGATCCAGAAATCGATCAACGCATCGACTTAACGGAAAACGTAGGTAAATCACATAAAATCGATGTGGCATTGAGCAACGGATTTGGTTTCGGTGGTCACAACGCAACGGTTATTTTCAGAAAAATCTAAGACACATATGGCCGTAAAATCTCTCCTAAACTGGTTAGATCCGATTCGACTAGACGAACGAGAGAAATTCTTAAAGAAATCGGTTACCCATCTTATTGGGGCTAGTCCTAATAATTTAACGTTATATAGACTAGCCTTTTTACACTCCTCTGCTTCGAAAGAGAGTGTAGCAGAAAACTACAAAGAGTCGAATGAACGCCTAGAATTCTTAGGCGATTCTGTGCTAGGGATGATTACGGCGACGTATTTGTTCCAAAAATTCCCTTTCAAAGACGAAGGCTTCTTAACGGAGATACGTTCACGTATGGTCAGCCGTGAGTCTTTGAACGTAATAGGCCGTAAATTAGGCTTGGAGGAAGTGATCGAGTACGAAACACAGCGCAAAAACGCGATGTCCCGCACTTCGATGTACGGAGATGCTTTGGAGGCATTTGTGGGAGCGATTTATTTAGACAAAGGCTTCGCTTTCACCCAAAACTTCATCATTAAAAAGATTCTCACGCAATACTTTGACCTAGACGCCGTTGTACTTAACAACCCAAACTTTAAGTCAATGCTGATTGAATGGGCCCAAAAAGAAGGCAAAAAAGTTTCCTTTGAGCTAGATCAAGAGGGAGAACACCATAACCGCGAATTTACGGCTTTGGTCATCTTAGACGGCGAAAAAATAGCAGAGGGCAAAGGCTATTCGAAGAAGAAAGCAGAACAAACGGCCGCTCGAATGGCTTGCGAACAATTAGAAATCAAATAATCAACACCTATGGCACCCAATATTTTCTTGCAATACTGGAATGATTCTCCTGAATCGATCACGTTTCAAGAGGTATTAGCCTGGGAAGTTCCCACTCCGATTATTGAAGTCATTCAAGTGGAACTTCTAGCTCAGCTAAATTCAGCACGAGCGCAAGAAAACTTCCCTAATTTCCCCTGGTCTAGCGCTCGCTTTCAAGAGAAATGGGAAGGCATTGCTCAAACCTTGTTATACCAGGTTGCCTTACCTGAATTCATTTGGGCTTCGTGGATAGAAAGCCTGGCAGTTCCTGTAGAGGAGGTGCCTCAGCCCAGTTTTGCCGATTTATTGAATGCGTATGAGGCGCCGGATGCACCCGTTTTCGAGGCACCAGTGTCGGATGCGCCGGTTTACGAGGCGCCGGATGCACCCGTTTTCGAGGCACCAGTGTCGGATGCGCCGGTTTACGAGGCACCAGTTGCCCCTTATCCAGCAGCAGAAACACCAGCTTCACCTGATTACCCCGCAGCAGAAACGCCAGCGGAACCTTTCGATTTATTGAATACCGAAGTCTATTTCGAAGCACCTGAAAGCCTAGAAGATTCCACTGAAGAAGAATATACGCGTTTAAAAGATCTTTTGAGTGGTTCATCGGATTCTTTGAAGTCTAAAGTCGAATCACAAATGACGCAACGCATCGCGGACACGATCAGCCTGCATCAACGCATTCAATTTATCCAGAAACTATTCTTAGGGGATGTCGCGCAACTAGAATCGTTGATTCAATTCATCGATGAAGAGGCTGAAGCAGAAACCTGGTCTCAAGCTCTTTTAGAACGTTATGAGGCGTATCGCCGTGCAGAGAATGAGGCTATCTGGGAAGAACTGCATCAAATCATCGAACGAAAGTTCAACTAACTGATTTTCATTATCAGTTTAAACCCGAATAAATACGCCAGCAGCAGGTAATTTCAAGGAAAATTAATCCCTTGAAAACGATCTTACTTTTGCTGATTTCCTTGGCCTGTTTCGCTCAAATCTCCACACAAGAAGAGGAGGAAAAGCAATCTAGCTTCGACTATTATCTAGCGAATCCGCTGAACATTAATCTCGTTTCAGAAACGGAGCTTCAATCTTCCCTCCTATTTAGTGCAGACCAAATCAACGCATTCCTAGCCTTCCGTAAACAAATAGGCTCCTTCCAATCGATTTTAGAATTACAAACAATTCCAGGCTGGGATCTCGACTTCCTGCGCCGGATTCAAGACTATGTCGTGTGCAATCCTCTCCATCCCCTTTGGTGGAAACCGAACGCATCCACTCATCAGATCTTATTTAAAACAGATTGGACCGCAGAGACGAAGAAAGGGTTTACAGATCCTGATTTACGTAGTAAGACCCGTTATGTAGGCGATCGAACGAATCAAACACTTCGGTACCGGGGGCAATTGAACGCTAATCTAAGGATGGGATTTCTGTTACAAAAAGACACTGGAGAAAAAGATCTCAGCGACTTTAGTAGTGGTTTTATAGAGTTTAAATCGAAAGGCGTTTTAGAGAAAGTCATCCTCGGCGACTTCATTAACCAATGGGGTCAAGGGCTTGTTCAATCGGGAGGATTCTCCTTAGGCAAGAGTTTTGAAAGTATCAAAGCTACCCAAAAATTCAATTTAGGAGGATTAGCCTACAGTTCAAGCGTAGAATATGGCTATTACCGCGGCATCAACACCACCCTAAAACTCACGGAATTTCTTCGTATTCAAACCTTCGCTTCTTATCGAAACTTAGATGCCACCACCGGTATCGATTCAGTAGGTCAAGCCTATTTGCGGACGAGGGTCGAAGATGGCTTCCATCGAACGAGCTCAGAAATCAGTCATAAAGACGCGATGCAAGAAAAAACCACTGGCGCAAGCATAACTTATTCCCCACTAAGCTTTCCACTCGTTCTACAGCTGAATGGCGTATATACGCTTTGGTCCTTGCCTAAACCCATCGGCATTGGATACAAACAACCCGAGTGGTCCGGAAACGAATTACAGAACTATTCACTCAGCTTCCAATATCCGATTCATAATATCCGAATGGTGGGGGAACTTGCCTATTCAAACAATCGAAACTTTTCCCTTCTTCAATCTGGTGCGACATCCCTCTCGAAGAAAATAGACATTTCTTATCTTTTCAGACAGTATACTTCGGGCTATTTTAGCCCTAAATCGAATGGACTTTCGGAGAACTCGGAAAATCTGAATGAAATAGGCCTTTTCCTTGGCCTGGGTTACCAAATTAACAAGCGAATGAAGCTGAGCTCGTATGTCGATTATTTTCGCTTCCCAGGGCCTAAATACCAAGTTGTAGCCTCTAATACATCTGGCTGGGAATTCCTTAGCCGCTTGCAGTGGGAAAAAAGGCATAGCGCCCGCGGATTCATTCAAGGCAAATGGACTCGAAAAGAGGATAAAGATCTGATTCAAATCAGCCTGGATGGACATTTTATTTCCATCAAATCCTGGGACTTTCACGTACGAGCGATGGCCTCTAAATTAGGCAACGAAATCGGGTATCTACTCTTACAAGATGTGAAATGGGATCAGGGCAAATGGAATCTACAAGGACGTTTCGCCTATATGAATACGCCCAGCTATGACACGCGAAATTATGCTTATGAACCTGGCGTTCCCTATTCTTTCCTTTTACCGGCCTATGCGGGTAATGCCATCAAAACAACGTGTGTAATAGCTTATCAAATGAACAGGGAAATCGCGGTAGCGGCTAAATGGGCACGCATTCAATACCGAGATCGAACAGAAGTAGGTTCTGGTTTAGATGCGATTGAAGGAAATACCAAAACCGATATTACCCTCCAAATCAGCTACAAAATGCGCTAAACGACCGCTTCGCGAACGCGTAACAGTTTCTCCAAAAGCCCTTCTAATTGATCTAATGGAAGCATATTCGCGCCATCTGATTTCGCTACCGAAGGATTCGGGTGGGTTTCGATGAAGATTCCATCAGCACCTACAGCGATAGCTGCTTTAGCAATGGTTTCAATCAAAGCAGGTTGTCCACCTGTTACACCCGTCGTTTGATTCGGACGTTGTAAGGAGTGCGTGCAATCCATGATAACGGGGACATTCATCGATGACATCTCCGGAAGATTACGGTAATCCACTACTAGATCTCCATAACCAAACGAGTTCCCACGATCTGTTAAGTAAACAACCGCTTCTGGATTCTCGTGTAATACTTTCTCTACGGCAAAACGCATGGAAGCACCTGACATGAACTGACCTTTTTTGATATTCACGGCTTTGCCTGTTTGGGCAGCAGCGGCTAATAAATCAGTTTGACGGCAAAGGAAAGCGGGGATCTGCAAAACGTCGACATACGCCGCAGCCATCGCTGCTTCCGCACTTTCATGAATATCGGTTACAGTAGGCAAAGAATAATGTTTCCCCACTGCTTGCAGAATTTCTAAAGCTTTGATATCACCAATACCCGTAAAAGAATCAATTTTCGTACGATTTGCTTTGCGATAAGAACCTTTGAAAATATAGGGAATACCCATCGCCTTCGTAATGCCATCAATTTTTTCCGCAATCTCAAAAGCTAAATCGTTGCTCTCAATTGCACAAGATCCTGCCATCAAAAAGAAGGGGCCTTTGCCTAAATTAGCTAAAGTAGGTAATGTCATGTTATAAAATATTTACTTCGGTCTCTAAAGCGACCCCGAACGTGTCTTTAATTGATTGCTTAATTTCTTCTGCTAGGGCCAAAATCTCCCCACCTGTCGCCTCTCCATAATTGACTAAAACCAGTGCCTGCTTCGCGTGCACTCCAGCATCCCCTCTTCTAAAGCCTTTCCAACCTGCTTTTTCGATGAACCAACCGGCTGGAAATTTGACATCCGTGCTACCCTCTACCGGATAATTCGGAATACCAGAAAATTCTGTAATCAGTCGCGACGCCTCAGAGGCAGAAACGGTTGGATTCTTAAAGAAGCTACCGGAGTTACCGATTTCTTTGGGATCAGGCAATTTACTTTTGCGAATTTCAATGACGGCATCAGCAACCTCGCGGATAGAAGGCTGCGTAATTCCTTTAGCCGCTAAAACGTCCTGAATCGCTCCATATGACGTTTTAACAGATGGCTTCTTAGACAACTTAAAGGTAACGAAACTAATCAAGTATTGACCTTTCCCTGCGCGCTTAAAGAAGCTCTCGCGGTAGCCAAAAGCACAAGCTTTGGCATCAAATACTTCCAATTCCAAAGTTTGAAGATTCAAGGCCTCTAATGACTCAAATGTATCTTTAATTTCCGCGCCGTAAGCACCGATATTTTGCATAGGAGCTGCCCCCACCGTACCCGGAATCAGGGATAAATTTTCTAATCCAGACCAGCCTTGATTCACAGCATATTGAACAAATTCATCCCAAACCACTCCAGCACCACCTTTCAACCACACAAAATCAGCATCTTCCTTTAAAACGGTAATGCCGGGAATGGAAATTTTCACGACAAGCGCCTCCTGGGCTTTGGTCAACAAAACATTACTCCCACCACCTAGAAAAAGATGAGGCAAATGCGCATATTCCCCTGATTTACGAAGGGAAATGTATTGATCAATCGAGCTAATCTCTACGAATTGACGAGCTTCCGCATCAATCCCAAACGTATTAAATGCACGTAGAGAAAACATATTAAAACAATTTAGTAGACAAAAACTCCTCTAATGCGGGCACGCCTGAATGATGAAACGTCTCCGAATTTCCTTCCCACATTTTCTTACCCTCCTTCAAGAAGATAATCGATTCGCCCATCCGCATCACCGAATTCATATCGTGCGAGATAACCACGGTAGTCATCTGGTATTCCTGTGTGATTTCCTGAATTAAATAATCAATTTTCACTGCCGTTAATGGATCTAATCCTGAATTAGGCTCATCACAGAACAAATATTTCGGGTTCATCACAATGGCTCTTGCTATCCCTACCCGCTTTTTCATCCCGCCTGAAATCTCGGATGGCATCAATAAAGCAGCACTCTCTAGACCGACGCGTTGCAAACAAAGCATCGCTTGGGCGTTCTTTTCTTCGAGTGTTTGGGAAGTAAGGGTGTCCAAAGGAAAACGAACGTTTTCAAGAACCGATTTAGAATCAAAAAGGGCTCCTCCTTGAAATAGAACGCCCATTTCGCGGCGAATTTCCTTTACCACATCCTGATGTGCCGTTAAAAAATCACGACCGTCATACAAAACTTTTCCCTTTTCAGGCACTAAAATCCCGATCATGCATTTCAGAAGTACTGATTTACCTGTACCACTACCACCGATCACCATATTCGTCTTTCCAGGTTGGAAATTCGCACTAATGTCATCGAGCACCACACGACCGTTAAAAGATTTTGATAAACCCTTGATTTCAATCATATTCAAAATTAGGGATTATTGAATACTTTATGATAAATTTGATGACATTTAAATCAAAAAACTATGTTTTTCATCTTCCTAGGGATTTTGTTGTTTATCGCCGGAAACGCGATCTCAAACCCCAATTTAGTATTCTCGAAATACAGCAAAACAATGAAAGTGGTGGGAGCCGTTTTCGCCATCTTAGGCCTTACTAGTGCTGCTGTAGTACAGGTAGACGCAGGCGAAGTAGGAGTCCAAAGCGTCTTTGGAAAAGTGCAAACCTCCACCCTGAATAGTGGTTTAAACTTCGTAAACCCCTTAGCTAAAGTGGTTGTTTTCGATGCCAAAACCCAAAACTACACCATGTCTAGCGTTCACGACGAAGGCGACAAAGCCGGTGATGATGCCATTCGTGTTTTAACAGCCGATGGATTAGAAGTTGTAGTCGACTTGACCGTTCTTTTCCGCATTATTCCATCGGAAGCACCTCGCGTTTTAGCGGAGATTGGGGAAGATTATAAAGACAAGGTGGTTCGCCCGATTACGCGCACGATGATTCGCGATAATGCGGTTTATTACGACGCAGTAGCCCTTTACTCTTTGAAGCGCAATGAATTCCAACAACGCATCTACCAAGACATTGAGAAGAACTTCAAGAAAAGAGGTTTGGTATTAGAGCAATTGTTGATTCGCAACATCAACCTTCCTACCTCAGTTAAGACGACCATTGAGTCGAAAATCAATGCGGAACAAGATGCCCAAAAAATGCAGTTCGTGTTACAAAAAGAGAAGCAAGAGGCTGAGAGAAAGCGCGTAGAAGCGCAAGGCATAGCTGATTACCAAAAGATTTTATCGACGGGCCTAAGCGACAAGCAATTGCAATATGAATCGATTATTGCGCAAAAAGAATTAGCCAAATCCCCTAATGCTAAAGTGATCATTATGGGTGGCAAAAGCGCCCCGATCATCTTAGGGAATCAATAAAAAACAAAGGCGCGCGGTTCTAGCGAATCGCGTGCCCCATTTTATCTCTTTTCGTTTCTAAGTACTTCTTATTGTGCGGATTAGCAGGAATCTCAATTCCGATCGAATCAACTATCTCTAATCCGTAGCCCATTAGACCAGCTCTTTTCTTCGGATTATTCGAGATCAAGCGAATCTTGTGAATACCTAGGTCTCGTAAGATTTGGGCACCAACACCGTAATCGCGTTCGTCCATTGCAAAGCCTAATTCCAAATTCGCTTCCACCGTATCCCGGCCTTGCTCTTGCAATTTATAGGCTTTTAATTTATTGATCAGACCGATTCCTCGGCCTTCTTGGAACATATAAAGAATCACGCCTTTCCCCTCTTTTTCCACCATTTCCATCGCAGCGTGTAATTGTTCTCCGCAATCGCAGCGGCAAGAACCAAAAACATCTCCCGTCACACAAGAACTATGCACACGGACCATCACCGGTTCATCTTTCTCCCAACTCCCTTTGATTAAGGCTAAATGGGTATCCCCTGTATTGATTTGCTTGAACGCGACTAATTCGAAAGAGCCCCATTCGGTGGGCATATTTACGCCTATTTCTCGTTTGATGAGGGATTCTTTCGCCAAACGGTATTCAATCAAATCCTTAATCGTCACTAATTTTAAATCAAACTTGTCCGCAATGACCCGTAAGTCCGGTAAACGCGCCATACTGCCATCTTCGTTCAATACCTCGATCAACACGCCTGATGGTTTAAAACCAGCTAAACGCGCAAAATCCATCGAAGCCTCTGTATGACCTGTGCGGCGCAAAACGCCTTCGGTACGCGATTTTAAGGGAAAAATATGACCGGGTCTTCCTAAATCGGAAGGTTGAGTAGTCGGATCTACCAAGGCTTGTATGGTTTTGGCCCGATCTTGCGCTGAAATACCTGTGGTGCAACCATTGCCTAGTAAATCGACTGAAACGGTGAAAGGCGTCTCGTGGGAGGTCGTATTCTGATTCACCATCATTTCTAAACCCAATGCCTGGCAACGCTCATCTGTCAAAGACACACACATTAAACCGCGCGCCTCCTTAATCATAAAATTGACGATTTCAGGTGTGATCGCTTCCGAAGCACAAATCATATCGCCCTCGTTCTCCCGATCTTCATCGTCAGCGACTATAATTATTTTCCCTTGGCGCATATCTTCCAGGGCATCTTCAATACGATCTAAGCGAATTTTATCTAGCATTTTGTAGGCATTTGAATCAGAAACACAAAGTTACACGAAATAATTCCCTTTTTGACTACCTTTGTCAATATGTTCATCGAGGCCAAAAATCTTTCTAAAAACTACGGAAAACAATCCGCTGTTCAGGACCTAAACTTCCGTTTAGAACAGGGCCAAATCGTGGGCTTTCTAGGACCCAACGGCGCGGGAAAATCGACGACTTTGAAAATATTATTGGGACTTATTTCTCCTTCTGAAGGCTCTGTACTGATAGATGGTAAAGATCCGCAAGAACAAGCTATTGACCTCAAAAAACAGATCGGCTATTTAGCTGAAAACAACCCACTGTATCCAGAAATGTATGTTCGGGAGTTTTTGGCCTTCATCGGAAACATCCATGAAATTGCTCATCTCGAGTCACGCATTCAAGAAGTCATCGAATGGGTAGGCCTTCAAAAAGAGGCACACAAGAAAATACAGGAACTCTCTAAAGGGTATCAACAGCGTGTGGGAATTGCACTAGCCATTATTCACGATCCGAAAATTTTGATTTTAGATGAACCCACGGGTGGCCTTGATCCGAACCAACGGGATGAAATCCGAAACTTGATCAAAAGCCTTCAAAAAGATCGCATCATTTTATTCTCAAGCCACATATTATCCGAAGTAGAAGCCATATGTGACCGGGTCTTGCTGATACACCAAGGCAAATTAGTGAGCGATAGCCCAATGAAGGAAATAAAAGATCTAGAGAAGTTCTTTAAAGAGAAGACAAGCTAAACGAATCGGCATCTAAGTGTGCAGGGAATTTAGCTCTAAAATCAGCCAAACCCTCGCGAGATAATTCACTTGTCGAGATTTGATCCTCCGCCTGTAAATCCAGCTGTAATCCGCCTTTATAATCCACAAGCAAGGAATCTCCTGCATAGGACAAGTTATTCGCATCAGTCCCTACGCGATTCACTCCTACTACATAGGCTAAATTTTCAATCGCACGCGCCTGCAATAAGGTTCTCCAAGCATTAGCACGCGGAGCAGGCCAATTCGCTACATAAATGGCTGCATCGTAAGCCATCCCTACATTGCGCGACCAGACAGGGAAACGAAGATCGTAACAAATAAACAAGGCTACGTTCCAACCCTTGTAGGAAACAAGTACCTGCTCGTCTCCCGATTGATAGAATTCGTGTTCTAAGCCCATTCGGAACAAATGACGCTTGTCATAAGAGGTGAAAGTCCCATCAGGGTGAACGGCATAAAGCCGATTAAAGAAAGCGTTTTGTTGTTTTACTTTGAGGGAACCTATGACCAAAGCCCCTAGGCGATTTGCTTGCAATTGCATCCACTGAAGTGCGGAACCCTTGCCTATTTCAGCGCCAGCAGGTGACATAGAGAAACCGGTGGCAAACATTTCAGGTAAGACAATAAGGTCTGTTTTACCCGCTAAGTCGGCTAATTTTTCCTCTAAAGCCGCGCAATTAGCCGCAGGATCTTCCCAAACTAAATCGGTTTGAACTAAGCTTACCCGTAGATTCGCCATATTTGCCGGAGTTTATTTGGCAATATAAGAATAATAGATTTTCAAACGAGCTTTCAATGCTTGCAAAGGCACAAAACGTGTACTTTCGTTAATGATTCTCGTATTTCCAGCAGAATTAGAAGTCAATGCCGGTGTTATCAACCAGCCATTATTGGCTTGCTTACCTACTAAAATCGATTGAATAGCCGTGGTTACATTAAACGTATACGTCTTAGCACCCGGATCTATAATAGAAGTCAAAACCGTCGAGCCTCCTTCTGAAAGCAAGTATTTCAAACCATAACTATTCCGTAGCGTACGGTTCGTTGCATTCGTTTCTACGATGGATAACTGACCTATGGTTTGTTGTAAATCGATATTGTCTGCCGCAGTCAAGACTAACTCCGCCTTATTTACCGCTACATTGCGATTACCTTTTAAGTTCAATAAATACGGAAATTCCACCTTCGTTGCAACACCTGTTCCCGCCTGAATATAGGTCAAACCACTTGTAGCGACAGAAGAAACTCTATTTCCTGGATTTTGGAGAGCAGCTAAAGCCCCTGATTTAGTGGATTTTATTTGGTTAAAACGTGCCAATAATTCAGGATAAAGAGAATTCGATAAGCTGAAATAGTAGTCCATGTAATACTTAGTCGTATCTCCTGGATTATGGAAGTGCAAGGTCATACGAGAATAACCCGGGTTAAAACCAATCATAGCACCTGCTGTAGAGGCAGTTGATTTAAACAACATACCCGGGAAATAATCTCTAAATCCCTTACTACCCGCGGCTACTTTCGCATCAGCATATTTACTCAATAATTCACGACCGAAGGTATCAGACATGCGGAAACGAAGCGTATCGAATCGAATCGAATCGCCATTCATCGCTTTTGTCCGAATAGGACGCGGAGCAAAAGTATGTCTACCTAATAGCGTCGCATCGTAGCGGACAGTCGAATTAGCAAAATAATCGGTTCCCCTGTTTAAACTATCCAACAAACGATACACACTCATGGTTTGCGTTTTCGTCGTATCCCCTTGGTAATTCGCATAAGCTAAACGAAGGGTTAAGGAGTCGTAAACAGACGTACTCTTCGCAAACAACGTATCAATGTTAGACACCTGCGTGAAAAAAGCAGATTCCGCCATACCTAATACAGGATGGTTAAAATTACCCAACAAAAGGCTACTGGGTGATCCTGTGTAAATGGAATCAATCAGAACGGTCGACGATTTAATCGTTATCGTGTCTGAATAATTCAATCCCACTTCCACGCTAAACAAATCGTCGCCAATTTCTTTAGGTGTTTCACAAGATGCAAGGAATAAGGAAAGAATTCCTACCCATTTAATTGCCGGACATTTCCAAGTACGTTTTTTCGAAGAAATCGAGGTCATTATCGGCAATGTTTTGAGAGGTTTTGTGTTGATATTCATCAATAATCGATTGAATACGGCTATTATCCGCATTTTCTAAAGAAACTATTTTGTCTGCATACTCCGCACCTATCTTGATAAATGCTTCGTAATTTCCACCAGCTAAGCTACCTAAATGAGCTTCGTCTAAATCTCCGATCTTCACTTTTTCAATCAAATCGTCTGATTCAAACGTAAAATCAAAGGCAGAATTGTGTGGAGAGAAAATAGTTTTCGAATCCTTGTAAATCGGGTGATTTTGGTAATGCGTCGAAATATACAAAGGCACTAAACTAGACATCCAGTCATTACAGTGAATGACATCTGGAGCCCAACCTAACTTCACAACCGTCTCTAACGCTCCTTTGCAGAAGAAAATAGCCCGCTCGTGATTGTCTGGGTAAAATGATCCTTCCTTGTCAGTTAACACATATTTACGTTGGTAATAATCTTCGTTATCGATGAAGTATACTTGTAATTTCGCAGCCGGAATACTCGCTACTTTAATGGTCAAAGGCTTTTCTTCCTCACCCATTGGAATGGTAATACCTGAAAGACGAACCACTTCGTGCAATCGGTTTTTACGCTCATTGATCGAACCGAATCGAGGCACTAAAATTCTAATTTCCATCCCTCTTTCCTGCATTGCAGTAGGAAGAGCGCGTACGAAATCAGCAATTTTTGACGTGTTTTGAAAAGGATCTACCTCACTTGAAACGTAAAGAATACGTAATTTGGCCATTCTAAATTGATTACTAGGGGCAAATTACCCCAAAAAACATTACAAAAATACAAAAAAATAATCAGATTATCACCATCATTATACCATGAAAGGTCTTTAATTTGCCTTGTGATTAAAGAACCAAATGCTAAAATCAATCCTAAAATACCTTATTTCGAGTTTATTGGCAGCAGGCCTATTGTATTGGGCTTTTTCCAAAAGCCAATTGCATTGGAATGACATCCTAACAGCTTTCCAGCAAGCCGACTACCATTGGGTGGCCGTTTCCGTGGTCATTTCGATCCTGTCGCATCTATTGCGTGCACTTCGTTGGGAGCAATTATTGGGTGCCATGAACTATCAGCCGGGTACTATACGCACATTTTCAGCCGTATTAATCGGTTATTTTGCGAATTTCCTCGTACCCCGCTTAGGTGAAGTTTCTCGCTGCGGGTCTTTACAAAAAACAGCAGAAATCCCCTTTGAGGAATCTTTTGGCACCGTTATCACTGAAAGAATTGTGGACTTATTAAGCCTTATCGTACTAGTGGGAATTACGTTTCTAGTTGAATGGGAACCCCTGCAAAACAGCCTATTCCCTACCCTTCATTTACCTTCAGGCACTTTAATTATCACAGCATCTATTCTGGGCTTAATTGGCTTAGGTGTGTTATGGAAATTTAAAGATTTGCTCCAAAACCTTGGCGCCGAATCGAAAGTGGGCAAAATGATTCTTGGATGGGTGACAGGAATCGGAAGCATTCGTCACTTAGCTCAACCTGGCCAATTTATCGGATACAGTGTGGGCATTTGGTTGTGCTATTATTTAAGTACCTACACCTTATTTCTCGCCTTCCCCATCAGTGAAAATTTAGGCATGAGTGCGGCATTGACCATTTTAGTCATGGGAACTTTTGGGATGGCTACACCCACACAAGGAGGGATCGGAGCTTACCACAGTTTAGTAGCCTCTGCCTTTGTATTCTATTCAATTGCTTATAAAGATGGCTTTATGTTAGCCACCTTTTTCCACGGAACTCAAATGATTACCCTGTTGTTATTGGGTGGATTTAGTTTTATTTTAACCTTATTTTTACCCAAAATTAGCGCACGTGTCGAACAGAACTGAACATAAAATTGTCACATTAGCCCAAGGAATCGAACTCCGCAAACAATGGAAAGCAAACGGAGATAAAGTCGTTTTCACGAACGGATGTTTCGATATTTTGCATTTAGGCCATGTGGATTATTTGGAGAAATCCAGCGAATTTGGCACCCAAATGATCGTTGCCGTTAACTCAGATGCTTCGGTTCGCACCCTAGAGAAAGGAGTCGAAAGACCGGTGAATGCTGAGAATGCCCGGGCACGCCTGATCGCTGCGTTGGGTTTTGTTTCGATGGTCATCATTTTTGGGGAACCCACGCCATTAGAACTCATTCAATCCCTTAGCCCAGACGTTCTCGTAAAGGGTGACGATTACACGATTGAGACGATTGTGGGGGCCAAAGAAGTAATAGCAGCTGGCGGATCAGTAAAAACGATCGCGCTTGTGCCCGATTATTCTACTACTAAAATCATTCAAAAACTTAAACAATAAAACCATGTATTTCATTGCCATCATTTTCGGAGTCGCAGGTATGCTTATCTCTTGGCGACTAAAATCCAAATTCAAAACCTATTCACAAACACCCATCCAGAGCAACCTATCTGGCCACGAAATTGCTGAGCGTATGCTAGCAGATCATGGCATCACGGATGTTCGGGTTATTTCAGTGGAAGGACAACTAACCGACCATTATAATCCTGCTGACAAAACAGTCAACTTAAGTGCAGATGTATATCACGGCCGTAACGCAGCAGCCGCTGCTGTTTCAGCGCACGAATGTGGCCACGCCGTTCAACACGCAAAAGCTTATGCTTTTTTGCAATTCCGCAGCGCCATGGTTCCCATGCTGAGCATCGCAAATGGGTTCATGCCCATCTTATTGATGATTGGGATGATGATCTTGTATTCAACGGGAAATAGCACCTTATTAGCTCTAGGTGTTGCCCTATTTGCGATGGCTACCCTATTTAGTTTCGTGACATTACCCGTTGAATTCGATGCATCTAACAGAGCCTTGAATTGGATCAAAGAAAGAGGAATCGTAACGCCTGCCGAATATGCGATGTCGAAAGATGCGCTTTGGTGGGCTGCTATGACCTATGTCGTGGCCGCGCTGGGTATGTTAGCGCAGTTGCTGTATTATTTGAATTTGTTGGGTGGTAGAAGTCGAGATTAGAGATAATAGAGTAGAGAGTAGAGAGTAGAGATATGGTAACAAAAAAGGGAGCAAATGCTACCTTTTTTGTTTAAGTCCGAAGTAAAAGAGTCCCAAGTAAAACCATCTTTACTCTCTACTCTATAATCTATTATCTACGTTCAATTTCGAGCGTCTATAACTATACCCAAAATAAATCACCACTCCCGCTAAGCACCAGTACATAAAACGTTCCCAGTTCGTGGAACCCATTTGGGTCATTAAGTAAAGGTTCACTAACAAGCCTAGTACAGGAATAAGGGATAACTTCTTTGTTACGCTAAAAAAAGCGATTATTGCCCAGATGATAAAGAAGCCAAACATGATGCAGTGATCCGCCTTAGCTTCACCAGTATACAATCCTTGCAACCATTCCCCTAGGTTAACCCCAGCATAAGAAATTAGGCCAAGCGCTACAATCCAAGATAAACCAACGTAGTAACTGGAATTAATATAGGGGATTTTGAATTTGGATTTCTTTTGATTCTCTGGATCAAGATCTAATACTAAAACACCACCACAAACTAATACGAAAGCGAACAGGGTTCCGATACTACTTAAATTGATCACCTCTTCTAGGTTTGCAAATAAGGCAGGAACACCTACTAAAACGCCCGTCATGATCGTGGAAAACGAGGGGGTTCGGAATTTGGGGTGGATGCGGGAGAAGGCTTTTGGCAATAAACCATCACGGGACATCGTCATCCAAATACGAGGCTGACCTAATTGATACACTAAAAGTGCTGAAGTTAAGGCAATCACCGCGCTAGCTGCCACGATTCCTGCTACTCCATGCAAGCCTACTTGTACAAACATATAGGCCAAAGGATCCTCAATCCCAGCTAAATTCTCCGATGGAACAATTCCCGTTAAGACCAAAGTAACTAAAACGTATAGGACTGTACAGATGATCAAGGCATACATCATCGCTTTGGGAATATCTCGCTGTGGATTCTTGCATTCTTCTGCGGTGGTAGAAATCGAATCAAACCCGATGTAAGCAAAACAAACGGCCGCCACACTTTTCAAGACACCCGCCATTCCGTTAGGCGCAAAAGGCGTCCAGTTCTCCACTTGCACATAAAATGCGCCCACGCCCACTACGATCATAATGACCAATAGTTTCAAGATAACCAGAATATTATTCGTGTTTTTTGATTCCTTAATTCCAATGTAGACTAAATAGGTAATGGCCACGGTGATCAATAATGCCGGAATATTAGCGACAAAATGCCAACCGAAAATGGTGGGAGCCGATTGATAGGCCGTAAAACCTTCGCGCAGGTTAACAGATAAAGCTTCAAATTTCTCACCACTAGCTAAAGCAGAAGTCGTTTCAGTAAAGGCTCTTTTAGCAGACAAATAATCCATCGTCATAAATTCCGGCACGTGAACGCCTAAACCTTCTAATAGATCAACAAAATATTTTGACCACGAAATGGCCACTGCCACGTTCGAAATGGCATATTCTAACAGCAAATTCCATCCCAAAATCCAGGCTACAATCTCCCCTAAACTCGTATAAGCATAGGTGTAGGCACTACCTGAAATAGGCACGGTAGCTGCAAAACGCGCATAACAGAAGGCTGTAAACATACAGGCCATTGCCGTAAACACGAATAACATCGATACCGCTGGACCGCCATTCGCAGAAGCCTGACCGATCGCAGAGAAGATACTGGCACCGATGATGGCTGCCACACCCATAAAGGTCAAATCGCGCACTCCCAGATTTCGATCCATCGAGTTACCCTCAATGCTTTCAATTTCTAATTGATCTGAAATAATTTTATCGATGGATTTCTTGCGAAAAATACTTGACCACATACGGTTTTGATTGTTAATGAAGCAACAAAAATACATCTTTCTGAAAGAAATTCTAATTTGATTGAATTCGATTACCTTTGCATTATGTCTATTGCCGTCGTTATTTTAAATTACAATGGTCGGAAATTCTTAGCCGACTTCTTACCTATCGTCCTCGAGAATACTCAGGATGCGGCGATTTATGTGGCAGACAATGGCTCTTCAGACGATTCTTTGGCCTTATTAGCCTCTAATTTCCCTAGCGTTTCCGTTCTTTCTTGGTCTGAAAACTTAGGTTACGCAGGTGGATATAATTTTGCCTTAGGCCAAATAAAAGCGGACTATTTCGTTCTAATGAATTCTGATATTGCGCCACGCAAGAATTGGTTAAAACCCTTGTTGGCTTATTTCGAAGCCAACCCTTTAGTTGCCGCGGCACAGCCATTTCTACTAGACTATCAAAAACCAGAGTATTTTGAATACGCAGGAGCCGCGGGTGGGTTTTGGGATAAAAACGGTTACCCTTTTTGCCGAGGAAGAATCTTTGATACCATAGAGAAAAATGAAGGACAGTACGCCACTTCACTAGTAAACTGGGCTACAGGCGCTTGTTTGATGGTTCGCGCAGAAGTTTTTCACAAAGTGGGTGGGCTAGATGCCTATTTATTTGCCCATATGGAAGAGATAGACCTATGCTGGCGCATGCAAAGAGCAGGATATTTCATCGCAGCCGTGGCCGAAAGTGAAGTCTTACACGTAGGGGGCGGGACGTTAAACAAAGAAAATCCTTTCAAAACCTACCTAAATTTCCGCAATAACTTAATTTTACTTTATAAAAATCTGGAGCCTTCTAAACGCTTCTCGACTATTTTCATACGAATGATTTTGGATGGAATCGCGGGTATGAAATTTCTGACAGAAGGAAAGCTAGGCTCCTTTTTTGCCCTATTAAAGGCCCATTATGGCTTTTATCGCTATATATTCTTCGAAACCAAATCGTCCACTTTTCAGAAAAATTGGATCAAAAGTTATACCAGAAACATTCTAGTAGATTATTTCCTAAAAGGCAAAAAGAAATTCAATCAAATCAAATTTTAGATATCCCAGACACTTGGGTTATTTCTCTGACGTAAATAACGACGGATATTCATCCAAAAAGCTAAAATCAAATAAATAATCACCGGGGATCCCATGGTGATAAACGAGGTGTAAATGAAGTACAATCGAATGCTACTCGTGGAAATATTTAACTTCTCTCCTAAGCGAGTACACACGCCAAATGCCTGATTCTCAACAAAAAATTTAAGCTTTTCCATAGGGTTACTGATTGAACAAACAAATTTAGTCATTTTTAGATGCAAATGACGACAAATAAAAATAGTTATATATTTTATATGAATAATATAAGTATATTTTCAAATAAGTGATTTATTATTTTAAAAGTCTTGCATACAATTGTTTTTTTTCTACATTTGGAAGCTTGAAAGACTTTCGTCTGGATGGTATTAATATTTTTAACATTTTTTTTATGCAAACTGGTAAAGTAAAATTTTTCAACGAGACGAAAGGTTTCGGATTCATCGTTGACGATCAAACAGGTGAAGACATTTTCGTACACGTAACTGGCCTTTCAGGTGTTACTATCCGCGAAAATGATTCAGTATCTTATGAAGTTACTGATGGAAAGCGTGGCGCAAACGCTATCAACGTAAAGAAAATCTAATTTTTCTTTCGTTTTTTTGATTAGAGCAAATCTTTTTTTACAATATATATTTAGGGTTACCTATAAAATTGCAACATTGATCTCTAGTTGAAGAGAAATAAAAAAGCCTTCTTAACGGAAGGCTTTTTTTATGCATATAGGTGAAGTGATTATCCTTGAATCCAAGCAGTCACTTCATCCTTCGTCGGCATCGCCGCATCAATCTTCAATTTCTTACGCATTCCACCTAAGTCATTAAATACTTTGTTCGGGTTTGCAGCGTCCAAGGCTTCTAATGTCAAGATACCCATCTTTTGTAAAGCTAGGATCCATACTTCTGAAATACCTCTTTCTGCGAAAGCTGATTCCGAATCAACTTCCTTAATTACTTCTGGACGCATTTGAGGGAAGAATAAAACTTCTTGAATAGAGGATTGATTCGTCATCAACATCGTCAAACGGTCTATTCCGATACCAATACCAGAGGTTGGAGGCATCGCATATTCTAGGGAACGAATGAAATCGTGATCCATCGCCATCGCTTCGTCGTCTCCACGCTCTGCTAAGGCTAATTGATCTTCGAAACGCTCTTTTTGATCGATTGGGTCATTTAATTCTGAGTAGGCATTCGCGATTTCTTTTCCATTCACGAATAACTCGAAACGTTCTACCAAACCCTCTTTCGAACGGTGCTTCTTCGTTAATGGTGACATCTCCACCGGGTAATCGGTAATGAAGGTAGGCTGAATCAAGTTGGCTTCTACTTTCTCGCCGAATAACTCGTCGATTAATTTCCCTTTGCCCATTCCTTTGTCCACTTCCATTCCGAATTCCACACACTTAGCGCGCAGTTCATCTTCAGACAAGGCATCTACATCTACTCCAGAATACTGTAAAATAGCACCCGAGATCGTTAAACGAGGATAAGGTCCGGCAAATTCGATTTCGTTCTCCCCTACCGCGATTTTGGTTTTCCCATGTAAACGAGAAGCAACCGTTTCGAAGATTAACTCCGTCAGGTTCATCATCCAGTTATAATCCTTGTAAGCTACATAGAATTCCAACGAGGTAAATTCTGGGTTGTGTGTGCGGTCCATTCCTTCATTACGGAACATTTTACCGAACTCATAAACGCCATCAAATCCACCTACGATTAGACGCTTCAGATATAATTCATTTGCGATACGCAAATAAAGGGGCATATCTAAGGTATTGTGGTGCGTTTTGAATGGACGAGCCGAAGCGCCGCCGTGTACCGCTTGCAATACCGGTGTTTCCACCTCTAACCAGCCACGTTCGTCAAACATCGTACGCATCGTCGAAATGATTTTCGCACGCTTGATGAAGATGTCTTTTACGGAGGGGTTAACGATTAAATCTACGTAACGCTGTCTGTAACGCATTTCTGGGTCAGAAAAGGCGTCGTAGGTTTGGCCATCTGCTTCTTTAACGACAGGAAGTGGCTTTAAGGCTTTGGAGAGAATCGTAAATTCACGCACGTGAACAGAGATTTCGCCCATCTGCGTCGTGAACACATATCCTTTTACACCGATGATGTCACCGATGTCTAGTAACTTTTTAAATACCGTATTGTACAACGTTTTATCCTCGCCTGGGCATAAATCGTCGCGGCGGAAATACAATTGTATACGGCCATTCGCGTCCTGAAGTTCCGCAAATGAGGCATTACCCATAATACGAAAGCCCATCAAGCGACCTGCTAAAACGACGTCTTGGTAGTTTCCAGACTCCGGTTTAAATTCTGCCAAAATCTGATCAGAATAAACATTCACCGGGTATTCCTGTGCAGGATAAGGATCAATTCCCATCGCCAATAATTCTTGGCGCTTTTGTCTCCTCAATAATTCTTGCTCACTTAAAATCATTTGAACGTGTTTTTACGAATGAACCACAAAATTAGCCATTTCCTTTGGGATTTAAAACTCTTAAAACTTGTTAATGAGGTTGTGCGAGCCTAATTTTCATTTAAATTCGCACTACAAATTTTAAATTTATAAAAGCCAAATGGAAATGAATAATCAGCTTAAGTCGTATGCGATCATTGCATTAATGTCCAGTGGAGTCACTTTAGGTGCCTATTCTCTTTTTAATTTAGGAAACTCATCCGGATTCTCGGATGCACCCTCCGCTTTCACTACTTCCGTTTCTAATCCAAACGTACCCGGCAATCCTGGGGAATTCACCTATGCTGCCGAGAAAACTACTCCAGCGGTAGTTCATATTAAGACGAAAATGGAAGTTCGCCAAAGACAACAGTCTTCGAGCCCTTTCGATGATTTCTTCGGATTTGGAGATCCATTCGGTGGTGGCGGCCGTAGACAACAGCAACAACCACAAGAAGCGTCTGGTTCCGGGGTAATCATCTCTGCAGACGGTTACATTGTTACTAATAATCACGTAGTGGCTGAAGCATCTGAAGTAACCGTTATCTTAAATGACAAGCGCGAGTACAAGGCCAAAGTCATTTCGACAGATCCCTCATCGGATTTAGCGGTCATTCAAATCAAGGAAACGAATTTGCCTTTCTTGACTTTTGGCGATTCAGACGCCCTTCGCGTGGGTGAGTGGGTATTAGCCGTGGGTAATCCCTTTAATTTAGAGTCAACGGTTACAGCAGGTATCGTTTCTGCCAAAGGTCGCCAGAACATCATCGACCGCGATAGCCCAGACGTAAATCCATTAGAGTCCTTCATCCAAACGGATGCGGCGGTTAACCCAGGCAACTCTGGTGGAGCTTTGGTGAACTTAAAAGGCGAATTAATCGGTATCAACACCGCCATCTATTCTCGTACAGGTCAATTTGCGGGTTATTCGTTTGCCGTTCCTGTGAGCATCGTGAAGAAAGTGTCAGGTGACTTAATCAAATATGGTAACGTTCAACGCGGTTTCTTAGGGGTTCAAATTTCGGAAGTGAATGCCAAATTAGCGGACGAAAAAGACCTTAAAACAAGCGCTGGTGTGTACGTAGGTGGTTTCTCTGAAAACTCAGCTGCGAAAGATGCGGGTATCAAAATCAATGACGTGATCGTGAAGATCGATGGATCTGAGACTAAATCATCTGCTAAATTGATGGAAATCGTTAGCCGCAAGCGCCCGGGTGAGGCTATTCAAGTAACGGTTAACCGCGATGGCGCTACAAAAGAATTCAAGGTTACCTTAAAGAACAAAGACGGCAACACCGAAATCGTAAAAGGCGACAATTCTTCTGAATCAGCTAAATCAGAATTCTTAGGCGCTAAGTTTGCGAGCTTGACTCCTGCTGAAATGAAGAAATTCGGCGTAAGTTCTGGCGTAAAGATCGCCGAGGTATTACCTGATGGCCGCCTTGAAATGTATGGACTTGCGAAAGGTTCTGTCATCACCAAGATCAATGACCGCGCAATAAACAGCCCTAAGGAGGCAGTTGAGGCTTTGGAATCCAGAAAAGGACGCATCAAGCTGGAAGGTGTGGATGTGGATGGATCGAGGTTTATCTATGTGTTGTAGATTATAGATTATAGAGTAGAGAGTATAGATGTAAAGCATAAAGCACAAAGAATAAAGCATAGAGGTAGAATCGCCGGTGGCGATACGTTTGTGAAGGATTTTTCACGAATTCATCCGCGAAGCGGATACCTACTTTATACTTTATTCTTTGTGCTTTATTATTTAATAAGTAGCGACAACAAAAAAGCCGGAGTTTCTCGCGAAACTCCGGCTTTTTTTTATGCGCTAAAGAAAATTACTTCTTATAGGTTACTGTTTTAACCGCTTGGATGGTACGCTCGATGCTTGGAAGAATTTCTTCGATCAAGGTAGGTGCGTATGGAAGTGGTAAGTCACGCGAATTCACACGAACCACTGGTGCATCTAAGTAATCAAATGCCCAACGTTGTAAGTGATAAGCGATCTCTGATGAGATAGCCGATAATGGATTCGCTTCTTCTACCACTACGCAACGATTCGTTTTCTTCACTGATTCTACCACGGTGATATAATCAATCGGACGAACGGAGCGTAAGTCGATTACTTCGCAAGAGATTCCTTGCTTCTCTAATTCTTCTACCGCTGGCATCACCACACGAGAAAGCATTTTACCGAAAGTCACAATAGTTACCGCTGAACCTGGTTTAACGATATTCGCTTTACCGATTGGAATTAAGTATTCGCCTTCTGGTACTAGACCTTTGTCACCGTACATTACTTCTGATTCCATGAAGATCACCGGGTCGTTATCACGAATCGCTGATTTCATTAAACCTTTCGCATCTGCCGGATTAGAAGGAACGACTACTTTTAAGCCTGGTGTGTTTGCAAACCAGTTCTCAAAGTTAGAAGAGTGTTGTGAAGATAATTGGCCAGCATTTCCCGTAGGTCCACGGAAAACGATAGGACAAGAATATTGTCCACCGGACATAGACATCAATTTAGCAGCAGAGTTGATGATTTGGTCAATCGCTACTAAAGAGAAGTTAAAGGTCATAAATTCAACAATGGGACGAAGACCATTCGCTGAAGCACCTACGGCAATACCACCAAAACCTAATTCTGCGATGGGTGTATCGATGACGCGCTCCGGACCGAATTCATCCAACATTCCTTGGGAAACTTTATAGGCTCCATTGTACTCGGCCACTTCTTCACCCATTAAAAAAACAGATGCATCACGGCGCATTTCCTCTGACATCGCCTCACGTAAGGCTTCTCTAAACTGAATTTCTCTCATAAAAAAATGTAAATCTTGTGGGATTAACAAGCGGGTACAAAATTAGGCAAAAAATAGTCCATTTTCACAAAATCATGGTAATTTTGAGGAATCCATTGAAGAAAAAATCCTATGTCAGTCGAAATCGCACCTATTTCAAATTCTTTGCCGGCTTTTTTGAGCCAAAATACCTATTTGCAAATTGCGGTTCTCGTAGACGAACAAACTTCGAAGCATTGCCTTCCATTGATTCAAGCCTATTTACCGAAGAATTTCATCAAGATTCAAATCAAATCAGGGGAGAATAACAAACACCTGGACACCTGCGAAAAAGTGTGGGAAGCGATGACGAAAGCGAATATGGATCGTCACGGCTTGTTAATCAATTTAGGTGGTGGGGTGATTGGAGATTTGGGTGGATTCTGTGCTTCTACTTATAAGCGTGGGATTGACTTTATTCAGATTCCTACGACACTATTAGCACAAGTCGATGCAAGTGTGGGCGGGAAATTAGGCGTGGACTTTCAAGGTTTAAAGAACCACATTGGGGTATTTAATTTACCTAAAACGGTATTAATTGATCCTACTTTTATACAGACGTTACCTACTGCTCAAAAACTTTCAGGTTATGCCGAAATCATCAAACATTGCCTCATTCGCGATGCAGAGAAATGGGCTCAAATCAGCCACACGGATTTCTCGAAGGTAGATTTTGCCAGTCTTATCGAACATTCCGTTGAAATCAAAAAGGCAGTGGTGGCTGAAGATCCGACTGAAAAAGGATTACGCAAGATCTTGAATTGGGGACACACCTTAGGCCACGCGGTAGAGACATTCTTATTAGATCAAGGTAAGCGAAAGATTTTACATGGCGAAGCCATTGCTGTGGGGATGATTATGGAAGCCTTTGTGGCCTTTCAGCGTGGACTGATTAGCGCAGACGAATTAGCGGATATCGAAGTATACTTATTTGAAACCTATGGTAAAGTGTTACTGAAGTCGTCTGAGATTCCTACCATTATCGCTTTAACGCTTCAAGATAAGAAGAACAAAGGCGGAGAAGTTCGCTTCTCGCTATTAACGGGTATTGGAGATTGTGGCTATGACATTCCGGTGAGCAAATCGGAAATGAAAAAGGCTATTGAATATTATATCGGCTAATTAGTCGATGACTATTCGATTACTTGTGGCACCTTGAAATAGGTATCGTTTGTGTCAGGACCTAAAGCCAGGGCTTGGGCACGATCTAAAGTCACTTTACCCTCATCTTCACGGAAATGATTTAAGGCAGACGTCATATGGACCAAAGGCTCCACAGACGTTGTGTCCACCGAATTGAGGGCTTCCATCCAGACTAACACCTTGTTAATCGAATCTTGCATCTCCCCTAGCTTGGATTCAGGCATCTCTAATCGAGCCAAATGCGCGATTTTCTTCACATCCTCTTGACTAACCTTCATTTTCTTTCGGTTTTAATTTTTTATCCTCGGGCATATGCTTGTCCAAAAAGGCATTTAACTTATCGCGATCCAAACTAGACGTGATGGTCCCTAATGAATCGATATTCATTTCAAATCCCGCTAATTCTGGATGAACGGTGGGTAATTCCTTCTTCTTGTCCTTTTTAGCCATGTTCTTTTATAATGCAGGGAATTTTGCCAAAGCCGTAGCCAATCGCTCGATCACCT
Source organism: Aquirufa sp. (assembly GCA_040403415.1). Lineage (GTDB taxonomy): Bacteria > Bacteroidota > Bacteroidia > Cytophagales > Spirosomataceae > Aquirufa. The sequence continues at coordinate 2,909 of JBBAKU010000008.1, read as the reverse complement.
CCGCTTTACCCCATAATTGCATCGAAATCATTAAATCTGGACCTGCTCCGTTTCCACTCAAGGCCACGCGCAAAATCTGCATCACCTTGCCCATTTTAATTCCATTCGCCTCTAATACCTCGTGAATCGCGTGTTTGATACCTTCCGGCTCCCAAGAATCCACATTAGGTAAAGCTTGTGCAATAAATTGCAATCCACTCAAAGCGTCTGCATTCCACTTCGAAGCTAAAACCGCTACATCGTAAATCGCTGGACGCGCTTGAAACTCCGCCACTTTTACCGCTAATTCTTGTGGGAACGTAATGCGATCTAGGAATAATTGCACAAAAGCTAGACCTTGATCAGCTGACAAACTAGGTAAATAATCTGCAGCCAAGGATACAGGATCTTGTTGCTTAATGTATTGTTCATTAAACCATTGGGCTTTTTTCACATCGAACTTCGCGCCTGCTTTGTTAATGCGCTCTAAAGAAAAAGCATCTGCCAGTTCTGTCAAACTAAACATCTCTTGCTCTGTCCCTGGATTCCAGCCTAAGAAAGCCAAGAAATTCAAGGTGGCTTCTTTCAAGTAGCCTTCTTGCTTAAATCCTTTAGAAACTGCCCCCGTCGCAGGATCCGTCCATTCCATGGGAAATACCGGGAAACCACCTAAATCCGCGTCTCTTTTGGACAGCTTACCATTCCCCTCTGGCTTTAACAAAAGAGGTAAATGGGCAAACTGAGGCGCTTTCCAACCGAAAGCTTGGTACAATAAAATATGCAATGGTGCTGATGGCAACCATTCTTCTCCACGGATCACGTGGGTAATTTCCATTATGTGATCATCCACCACGTTCGCCAAATGGTAGGTAGGCATTCCGTCCGACTTCATCAAAACTTTATCATCAATGCTGGACGTGTGCACGTGAACCCAATCGCGAATGCTGTCTTGGAAACGCACCTCCCCTTTCGCTGGAACTTTCAAGCGAATGACGTAAGGTGTTCCGGAAGCAATCAATTCATTCACCTCAGCCGGAGCCAAAGCAATCGAATTTTTTAACTTCACACGGGTTAATGAATTGTATTGAAAGGCAGAACCCTGGCTCTCAAAACTAGCGCGCATCGCATCTAATTCCTCTGAGGTATCAAAGGCGTAGTAGGCTTTACCATCTGCTAATAATTGATCCGCATAGGCCTTGTAGAGGTCTTTGCGTTCGCTTTGGCGATAAGGTTCGTGTGGTCCACCCACGCCTACACCCTCGTCTGGGCTGATGCCTAACCAAGCTAAGCTCTCTAAAATATAGTTTTCCGCACCCGGCACAAAACGCGCCTGGTCGGTATCTTCGATACGTAACAAAAATTTACCCCCCATTTTACGGGCAAACAGATAATTATACAAAGCGGTTCTTACCCCTCCAATGTGGAGTGGTCCCGTAGGACTAGGCGCAAAGCGAACACGTACTGAATCAGACATAGTTGTTATTTATAGGCAATACACGAAATCTCCACACGCACATCCTTAGGCAAGCGTGCCACCTCTACCGTCTCTCTAGCGGGAGGATTTTGAACGAAATAACGACCGTAGACTTCATTGATTTGGCCAAAATGACCCATATCCTTCACGAAAATGGAACACTTCACCACCTGTTCGAACGTATAGCCCGCCGCTGTCAAAATATGTTGCAAATTCAACATCACTTGATTGGTCTCTTCTTCAATCGATCCACCTGCCTCGAAAACGGACGAGGCAATCTGACCAGACACGTAAAGTGTGTTGTTCACCTCAACTGCCTGGGAATAAGGTCCGATGGGAGCAGGTGCTTCAGGAGATAAAATTATTTTTTTTGTCATACCTTTGAAATGAAATGCAAGTTACCAAAATTTGAGCTAATCCTCGAAATTTATATCTAGATGTTGAAACGAATTTACTCCAATAAAGGAGTCTTTTTCATGTTACTCTCCTCGCTTTGCTTCGCGATCATGTCCGCGATCGCTAAAGAGATGAGCCACACGTTCAGCTCCATTCAACTTGTCTTTTTCCGAAGCGCCGTAGGATTACCTTTCTTGTTAACGAGTCTTTATCGAAAACCGGCCGTTCAAGCGGGTGGTAAACTCTATTTCATCATCCTTCGCGGGCTTTTGGGTGCCTTCACCCTGTATTGCCTTTTCTACACGCTGGAACATCTAGGTTTGTCCTTAACAAATACCTATGGTCAGGCATTCCCCCTTTTTATCGCCGTCTTTAGTTTTTTTTTATTGCCAAATGAGGGACTTTCCAGCAAACAAGTATTATTTCTACTGATCGGCTTTTTCGGCATCTTGCTCATTTTTCAACCAGGCAGTGGTGGCTCGCTTTGGCGTCACAGTACTGGAATCATCTATGCGATGGGAACGGCCTTAGGCTATTTAGCGATCAAAGAGGCGCAAAAATACTATGATTCCCGCTGGGTCGTTGTTTCCTTCATGGGGGCCGGATTAATCGCTTCGACCATTTCCCTTCTAACGGGTACGCTAGGTGGCTTTGAGAATAGTTTCGTGACAGGTGTTTGGGTGCAGCCTTCTCTCGCGGAATGGATCTGGGCCTTAGTGATGGGGCTATTAGCCTTAGGCGTTCAATACTTTACTACGCAGGCGCTATTGAACGAAAAAGCCAGTGTAGTAGGCGTAGTGGGAAATAGCGCGGTTATCTTTTCTATTGCGATTGAGGTGGTGCTAGGCCACGGGTTACCAGATTTGCTGACATTTCTGGGAATGGGGCTGATTGTGTGGGCGGGGTATAAGATTAGTAGATAAGAGAGTAGAGATAATAGAGTAGAGAGTAGAGATATTCAATTTTATATCATCAAAAAAGGGAGCAATTGCTCCCTTTTTTGAATTTGGCACCATCTCAAAAAGTGTGTAAGTAGAAAATAGTGTTGGTTTCGGCCTTC
>JBBAKU010000007.1:0-147185 GCA_040403415.1 Aquirufa sp. | reverse complement strand
AATTGGTTCTAAACTCTTTTTAAAATTTAGTCCAGCCTATTAGGGGGTTAGTACACTGTCTTTTGGAATTACTTTTGATTCCAAGGTCTAATTCTGAAACAGAAATTACCGAATTCGAAGGGGAGGTTTTTGGCTTCATAGGACAGGTTTTTTAAATGAGGATGCAAAGGTATTTTTTTATTTTAATTCATTTCGACAGTGTCTTAAAATGACTGATATTCTAGTGTCAAAATTTTATCGTATTTAATTGATTTATGGGTAAAATAGTCTTCAATTGTACTCAAATAGGCATTTTTTAGATTGACAAAATCGAATTGAGTTTCAATCAGTGACAATTTTAGTTCTTTCTGTTTCCGAATTTGTTGATGCAAAATTACACCCAACTTCACTCCCATAGAAGTAGATGTAACCTTACATCGGATTCCCTATTTTGCTCTTTACTGCGACCTTCGTCTAGCATTAACTATAACCCTATGGCCTACTTCCATTTCTTAATAGACGCAAGCGTCTCTCATCGAGTTTTTCAAAATACCCCAGTCTATACCAGACTCCTGGATCAGCTCGATCACCTAGTTGAGTTAAATCAAAACAAGTCTAATCCTGACCAGGTTGGTCTGACTATTTTTGATGATCATCTCCGGCTTAGAATGTTAACTATACCGATAGCCGAATTACGAAACAAGATGCAGCAGTCGCTAGACTACAAGCCTGGATCTGCTATTATAGATGTCCTAGCCATGACGAGTTCTTGGATACAAGAACAGCTAGATCAGGCTGACTATACTAAGCATGTATTGGTCTTTTCAGATTTTGAAGAAAATGCTAGCCGTTTTTATACCGTAGAAACGCTGGGTGAGCTGATCAAATCCTATAGAGAAGAATATGGATTTGAGTTCTATGCCTTTGGCCTAAAAAGAAGCCAAGAATCTCTTTTTATCAAGATGAATTTTAGTCTAGAAAATTTGATATTTTTGGAAGAATAAACCTTCAAAATCTATGGCTAGAATCATCCTCCACTTATTGAAATCTGACGACTGTTCTAGTACCACATTTAATGACTTAGTTGAGGTGATTCAGAGTCAGGTGAAATCCAAATTGTTCGAGATGCATACTGCAAAACCTCGAACTAAAACGTCTTTCGCTGTTTCCGATGCTCCCTCATTTCAAGAATATTTTGCCATTTCAGATGCCTACCGTGCCGAACATATTATTCGACCAGAAGACTTCGTTTTTGTCGTTTCTGAAAAGAGCAATCAAATGGGATTTTTCTGTGCATTAGGGGACGGCGATTCTAGAGCGGGTTTCATTCATGCCAAATCCTGGAAGTACACCTATCCTGATCTTTCCATTCGAGCAGAAGCATATGCTAATGCTTATTTAATTTATTCCTTAGTACTTCGCCGGTTTCAGTACAGTGCTGCCGATTATTCGTCTTATTATGAAGTGTTTGCAACAGCTCCTTTTGTCCACCGAGATACAAAGCCTTGCTTCAATAATTGGGTAGTGGAAAAACGTAAAATTGAAACCCTTCTCTCTAGCGTTTATATCTGCCCAGCTTGCAATAAAGGCATTATTGAAGGGGGATTGTCTGCACAACATTTGGCCGTGATTAAAAAACTCTTCGAAAAGATCCGGGAAAAAGTCCTTGCGAACGAAGAATCAGACCCATTCGAAAATGGTCTTGTTTATGTTTATCAAAACCGAGTGGAGATTAGGTATGAGATGAATAATAATTTTGTGCAAGTTCCCTTTTCTGCTAATGTAGGTGATATGTCCTATTTTGTCTTCTACCTCTACCTGCTTCTGATTAATCGAACGGTTCGTTTAAGTGAATGGAAGGAAGACGCATCCCATTTTGAGCTCATGCGACGAATTATAGGACTAGCGCAAGGCTCCGTGCTCACCCAGCCGTTAGCGGCTACCGCGAATGAGCGTTATGAAGAAATGACGCTGTTAAAAAGATACGGAACTCCAGTTTCTAGAAATTCAATAGAATACCAAAACTCAGCCATCGCCACCTTAGTAAGCAGAGTTAACGCAACCTTTACGCATGGTTTTCAGCAATTTCAGCCGGATGAAATATGGGCGAAACAAATAGCAAAAGAGTACTTCATTAAAGGAACTCGCGAGCTAGTTTTAGGGCTGAATCGAAACCGAGTGTACTTCGCAGATTGCTGGATGGATGCCTTTTCTGATGAGTTCGAGTGGATGCAGCGGATGTAATTTATTCTGCTTTATGTAAAAATACTTCCGCCGGAATTCGGAAAAAATCTTTTAATTTTTGGGCCATTTTTAGGGTGATTTCACGACGGCCAGAAAGAACAGATGAGACATGGCCTTTACTACCAATTAAAGGCTCAAGGTCTTTTGCTTTCATGCCCATTTCCTCCATTTTGTATTTAATTACTTCAAGGGCATCTAATTCAGGTAGTTCGAAATGTTTGTTGTCGTAATCCTCAATTAATACCATTAGAAGTTCTAATTCATCTTTTTCTGGGGTATTGGATTTTGAATGGAAAATCTCCATGAGCCTTTTAGAAGCTTTTTTGTATTCTGATTCCGTTTTTATGACCTTCCAATTCATGGCTTTTTTGTTTTAAAATCTAAAATATTTGTATCGAATGAAATGGTAGCTACTTCGATTTTATCATATGCAAGATTATACATTAGTTTTCATTTTGCAAACTTTTCTACTTATAATCTCACAAAAAAAGCCCGCTATTTCTAGCGGGCTTTTCCATTGTATTTTATTGAAATTACTCAGCAGCAGCTGCTTCTGCTTTTGGTGCAGCTTTAGCGCGAGATTTCTTTTCTTTCTCTGGTGCTGGGATCACATCTTCTACACCGGCGAATACGCGTCCGCAATGCTCGCAAACTAAGATTTTCTTCTTGTCTTTGATGTCTGTTTGACGTTGTGGTGGAACAGAGCTGAAACAGCCGCCACACGCACCACGCTTCACTAAAACAACCGCTAAGCCGTTACGTGCGTTATCGCGTAATTTTGTGTAGGATTTGAAAAGACGCTCGTCTACCGTTTTCACCGCTTTCTCACGATCTTTTAATGATTTTTGCTCATCTTCTTCGCTTTCAGCGATGATCACTTGCAATTCATTTTGTTTGATCTCTAAATCTTTCTTGCGCTCGAATAAATTCGATTCAACGGCAGCGATTTCATCGTTTTTGTTCAAAACTTTGAAGTCGATTTCTTTGATACGCTTATCTGCAATCTCCATTTCGATTCCTTGCAATTCAATTTCTTTAGAAATTGCATCGAATTCACGGTTATTGCGCACATTCATTTGTTGTTCCTTGTACTTAATGATTAAGTTATCAGAATTTTTCTTTGCGATTCTATAGTTGCTGATTTGCTCTTCGAAATCAGCTACGTCTTGTTGGAATTTAGCCAAACGAGTCTCTAAACCCATGATCTCGTCTTCTAAATCACGAACTTCTTCGGGTAAATCACCACGAACTTTGCGGATAGAATCTAAGTTTGTATCAATTGTTTGAAGCTTTAAAAGGGCCTCTAACTTTTGGGCAATCGTTGTTTCGGTAACTGTAGCCATTATTCTAATTTATTTGAATTGTCTAACCTCTCTCGTTTTAAGCGAAACGTACCGGATTGGTATTGGTCTCACTTTTCAGAACGGCAAAATTACTAATTTTTTTTGATAAATAGTCATGTATTGCATCAATAATCATGACTTCGGATTCGTAATGCCCCACATCGAGGAGTAAACATTGATTTTCTGCGTCAAAAAACTCGTGGTACTTAATATCAGCCGTGATATAGGCGTCACAACCCTGTTTTACGGCTTCTTTTATAAGGAAACTTCCGGCACCCCCACAAATAGCCACTTTGGAAATGGGACCTGATGGTAAAGCCGTGTGTTTGAGGGTTTGTAGGCCTAGACGTTTTTTGGCAAAAGTAATAAACTCCTCAGGAGACAAAGGTTTTTCCAAAGTACCCACATAGCCTGATCCCACTTCCTGCCACGAATTATCGAGCGAAAGAATAGAATAGGCAACCTCCTCATAGGGATGGGCGGTCTTGAGTGCACTCAAAATCTGACCAGAAAGATGCGATGGAAAAATCATCTCCACCTTCACTTCGTTCACTTCGGACAAAACGCCAGAAGTTCCCGTATGCGGATTCGCCTCAGTGGACGGCTGAAAGCGTCCTAAACCCTCCTGCGTGAAACTGCAAGATGAATATTCGCCAATATTCCCCGCCCCAGCCGCATGCAAAGCGTCACGCAAGACTTGCTCATGCGACGCTGGCACATAATACTGCAAGGCTTTCAAGGCATCGCGCATCGGTTTCATTACCTGACCTGTGATGCCTAACTTCGAAGCTAGGTGATAGCTTACCCCTGTAGGTGCGTGGTCTAAATTAGTATGGGATGCGTACAGGGCAATATGGTGTTGAATCGCTTTGATGACCGTTCGTTCCACATAGTTTGCGCCGGTGATCCGCTTCAAGCCGGAGAATACGATGGGATGGTGTGAGATGATCAGGTTGCACCCTTTTTTGATTGCCTCATCCACTACTTCCTCTGTGCAATCTAGGCTGATTAATACGCCTTTCACTTCTGCTGAGCTGTCGCCTACAAGTAGGCCTGCGTTATCATAGGATTCTTGCCAGGCCAAAGGTGCCCAAGCTTCCATCTGCTGACAAATTTCTCTTATTTGCATATCACACGTTCGTTTTGCCTGCAATTTAGGAAATCTAATGGTATATTTAACCTTTCAAAAAACTCCAACCCTATGCGAATTAGACCAGCTGCGCTCATCATCGAAAATAATCACGTGCTTTTTATGCGCTACGATTATCCGGGTGGCAGCAAATTCGCTTTGCCGGGAGGGAACGTCGATGCGGGTGAGACTTTTCCGGTTTGTATAGCACGCGAGTGTGAGGAGGAACTAGGTATCGAGGTAGAAGTGGGGGAATTGATTTCAGTAGGTCAAGTGCATGCGACGGCTGATTTCTCCGCTTGTACGCACCTGGTTTTTGAAGGAGATATCGTGGGAGGAATTCCGCAATTGCATCCGGATGAAACGACCGCGAATGATTTAGTTTGGGTGCCAGCAGATAAAATCGCTGAGTTGAATATTTATCCTGCCTTGAATGACGCTATTCTTGAATTCATACATTTAGGAAAGAAAGGCCAATACGTGGGAACGCTTAAGCAGATTTGGCTTTAATCTGATTTCCTGCCAGCAAACCGATCAATCCCGCTAAAAGTCCAAACCAAACCGCTGGAATTTCGGATGGGTTGATAAAGTGGAAATAGGCCCAAAACGCTAATCCTAATACCATACTTAAGTGACTTCCCCAGGGTGTCGTGCGTTTCCACCACAGACCTGCATTCAGCGGAATAAAGAGGGAAACGAGGCTGAAGGCAGAAGCTTCGCCTACGAGTTCGAAGATGTTTTGGCGTTCAATAGCCATAATAATGCAGGCCAAAGTTACTAAAACCACCGATAACCGTATAAATAGCAACACCGTTTTATCCGAGGGCTGTCGCATCAAGGGTTTTAAAATATTCTCTCCTAACACGGAAGCAGGCGCTAAAATCGCACCGGAAGTCGTACTTAGTAAGGCAGAAAGTAGTGCCCCTAAAAACAAGACTTGCATCGCCCGCGGAGTAAATTTCATCACTAAAGTAGGGATCAACAAATCGTCTTCAGCCAGTAGCGAAGGGTATAATCGAACCGCAATAAAGGCAATCAATAAGGGTAATAGGGCAACCGTCAGGTACATCGCGCCTGCAGCAATACTCGCTCTCGCGGCAATTTTCTCACTCTTTGCAGACATCACGCGTTGAAAAATATCTTGCTGTGGAATGGATCCAAATCCGATGGTAATCCAAGCGGCACCATAGACAAGCCAATCTTTCCACGTGTTTTCTTTTGGGATAGCTCGGAAGAATCCTTTGGGTTGCGAGTTGACGAGTTGGTTGAAATCCGGGACTTTGGCCCATAATAAATAGGCTAAAAATAACAGCCCTGCTATTAAGATAATGTTATGAAAAAAGTCGGTCACCGAGATCGACCACATACCTCCTAAAAGGGTGTAGGCCATCACTAATAAGGCGCCTATGATGATTCCCATCTCCACAGATATGGGTAATAAAAGGTGCATCGTGAGTCCTAAAGCCACTAATTGAGCAGAAATCCAGCCGAAATAGGACGGGATCATAATGAGTGCGGAAAGCTTCTCTGAAAAGGCGCCAAAACGCAATCTGAAATAATCACTAAAGGTCAATACCGGCAGGGGATACAGTTTACGCGCATAAATGGCACCCACTAAAAACAAGCCGACCGCCGCGCCAAAAGGTTCCTCAATAATCGCCAACATCCCGCCATGCACGAATTCCTTAGGCGCACCTAAAATCGTTTCAGACCCAAACCAGGTCGCGAAAGTCACCATCGTCGCCAAAGCAAAAGGCAACGAGCGCCCCGCTAACACGAAATCCTGCGTAGAATGCACCTTTTTGCTAGCCCACCAGCCCACGGCCAGGTTCAAAGCAAGGTAAAAAATGACAAAGCCTACGAGCATTCTTTTAGTAAAATGAGCTCAAAAATACGAAAACCTTTTACCTTTATCCTATGAAAAATCTCGCCTTTTTATTCCTATTCGCTTTAGCAAGTTGCCAAAGCTCCCATTTGCAAATCGCCTTCACTGAATCCAGCCTCGCTCAGCGGGCCAGCGGCGTGATGATCAAGGACCTCGCAACCGGTAAAGTGCTTTTTGAAAAGAATGCAGATCACTATTTTATGCCAGCCTCTAACATGAAGCTGTTGACCTTTTTAGAGGCGAATAGAATTTTAGGCAGTCAAATCCCTTCCTTTAAATACCGTGAAACAAAGGATACCCTCTTTTTCTGGGGCACAGGCGATATTTCTAACTTGCATCCCTCCACCAAAAACACCGCCCTACGCGATTTCCTTGCGGCTTCCTCGAAAGTGTTAGTGTACGGATCGCCTTTGAAACCACTTCCGGTGATGGGCTCTGGCTGGGCATGGGATGATTACAATGACCACTATTCGGCAGAAATATCGGATATGCCATTGTATGCGAACTTGGTGAATTTTTCAGCTTCTGAAAAGCGTTGGAAGATTTTGCCCGACGCCTTTGAGGCCGTGGCTAAAACAGGGTCTACGCTGGAAGTACGTCGAAATCGCTTGAAAAATCAGTTTGAATTACCTGTCTTGCAAACCGAAAAATACGGAGCTCAAGACGTACCATTCATTACTTCGCCAGATATGACGGCCTTTTTACTGACGGATACTTTACATAAATCCGTAGAGACCATGCCGCTCGCGGTACATCCGGATGCCCGAATTTTCTACGCGGGTAAGATGGATAGTTTGTACCTGCCCATGTTGCACGAAAGTGACAATGCCGTGGCGGAACAATTATTAGTGATGATTGCCGCAGAGAAAGGCTGGGATCCCACGCAGGTAATCGAAAACTTGAAAAAGGAGCCAGGCAATGAATTTTTGACCGATATTCGCTGGGTGGATGGCTCCGGTTTATCGCGTTATAATTTAATTAGGCCAAAGGATTTCATCCGCATCCTGGAATTATTAGCAAAAGAAGTGGCTCCGGATCGTTTATATACCTTGTTGCCAGAAGCGAGTAAAACGGGGACGATGCGTAACGTACAAGACTTGAATCCAGGCGTGCGGATGTGGGCAAAGTCAGGCTCTTATGGAAATACCTACGATCTTTCAGGGTATTATCTCACCAAAGACGGTAAGACGCTTGCCTTCTCCGTCTTATCGAATCTAGGTAATGCACCGGTGAGAGATATCAAGAAATCGGTGGTGGATTTTTTGAAAGCCATTCACTAAATGGTGAATGGTAAGTGGTAAATGGTAAATGGAGGACTAAGCTGCGTAGCAGCGACTAAATCGCGCAGCGATGACTAAGACGAAGTCGACTGTCGTAAGAACTTTCGATATACTAAATAACTCACCCCCACAAACCCTACCACATACACCACACTTTCCACATTTGTCACTAAGGTTCCGATCAAGAAGAGGGTAGAGATGATCACTAATATCCACGGTAAAACGGGATATCCCCAGGCTACATAAGGACGATTTAAGTTAGGCTCAGAGACGCGGAGCTTTAGAAGTGACGCGAACCCGGCTAGGTAACTAGCCACAAAAAAGAAGGTTGCAATGTCCGAGAGACGTTCGTTTATCTCTTTACCAGCTAACAAGAAAATACAGGCAGAGAAGACGGTTAAATGTGTAGCGGTGGTGGGAGAACCTGCGGCGTTTACTTTTTCGGCCTGTTTGAAAAACAAACCATCGCGACTCATCGAATAGATCACCCGTGGTGCGAACATCACTTGCGTGTTCAAGATTCCCAAGATGCTCAACATCAAAAAGACAGTAATCCAGCGGCCCATATCTGCACCAAACAAGGCTTTCATCGTATCAGCTGCCGCTAATTTACTCGTTGAAAGGGTGTCGAGTGGAAGACTATACAAGATGCCCACATTGATCAGCAAGTAGATAAATGCGACGATGATGACGCCGATGAACATCGATTTTGGCATGGATTTAACAGGGTCCTTATTTTCTTCCGTGAAATAACTAGCGGTGTGCCAGCCGTCGAACGCATAGAAGATGGACAACAAGGCGGTCATGATGCCGGTCGTTAAAGGCAATCCTTTAGGGGCATGTGTCTGTTCCGTAAAAACGCCCCCACCACCGTACACAAAGCAGATTGCGATGAATATCAATAGGGCCAAAGCCTTGATGCCACTCAGCCATTCTTGGGATTTACCGGCCATCACCACCCCTAATTGATGGAAAAACCATAATAGGGCAAGGATTCCGATGGCACAATAGACTAAATAAGGGCTTAAGCTGGGGAAAACAATGATGAGGTATTCACTGAAGGTATAGGATCCAAAACCTAAGGCAGTCACGGTTCCTAACCAACTCGTTAGTCCCACGAGGAACCCAATGTAGCGGCCAAAAGCTCGTTCGGCATAGCCATACCAAGACCCTGCTTTGGGAATGGATAAACTTAATTCCAACACACAGCTCACCCCTAATAAGGCATAAATAGCCACTAAAACCCATAAGCTGAGGATTAATCCGGGGTCTTGTAAGGAGGCTGCAATGGGACCAGGTTTACGTAAGATGCCGGTTCCTACGGTTCCGCCTAAGGTGACTGCGATCCCGAAACCGGTGCCTAAAACCTTCCAGAGTTTATTTTCCATGCAAGACGTATTGACCCACGGTAGGGAAGTGGTCGGAATATTTGATGTGGCGCAGGGTTAGGAAGTTTGTTGCTTTCCATTCCTCGGAGAAGAATTGATCATCGATGCGCACTAAATAAGGGCTGCGATTGAGGGTAAAGCCAAAACCAGATCCCGCTTCCTCGAAGGAATTTTTCAATCGTTCTCGAATCGTTCCATAGGCCCAGCCTGAAGGAGTTTCGTTTAAATCACCTACGACTAAGATGGGATAGGGGCTTTTTTGGATAAGGCGATTGATTTTGTCCATCTCCTTTTTGTGCTCAATAAAGCCCTTGCGAAGGGAGGAGATGATGCCGCGGCCTTCTTTTTTAGCATCTGTATAATCTTGCAAACGAATTTTCGAGGTCATCTTATTCACCCGAATACCCATCGACCACAGCTGCAAGTTGATCACCCGAATCGTGTCTTGATCCTTCACAATATCAGTTAACAGATATCCATTGGCTGAATTTTCAAATTGTTCGCCCTCTTCGTGGATGATGGGGTATTTCGAAAATACCACTAAACCCATTTTCTCGTGGGAATCAAATAGTTGCTTTTTCAGTGGAATAAAGGCGTAATGCGGATATTTTTCCTTTAAGAATGAGACTGTGTGGTAGGCCTTCCGATCGGAATGGGAATAGAATTCTTGGAAACATTTAATGTCTGCGTCGTAATCGCGGATGAATTTTTTGAGGTCCTCTAATGGCTCTTTTTTGGCCTCATACTCATTCGAATACATCCCAAAAACGTTATAGCTCATCACCGTCAAGGGTTTAGCTAAAGTGGCTACGGGTTGGTTAAAGCTAATCGTTCTACCGATAAAACCATAGCCTAACGCTAGCACAATCAAGGGTAAAAGCGCTCGCTTCGCTCGCTGAAAAACCCAGTAAATCAAGGAGATAAGACACAACAACTGGGCATAGGGCATCGTCATCATGATGAAGCCAGCAAACCAGTGTTCTACAATTAACGAATAGCTTAAAAGGTAGGTCAAAAGCGTGTATAGGCACAATGGCAACGTTCCTAACCAGATCAGGGATGAGAGAATTTTTTTCTGCAGGGGTGCCTTCGAATTGCGCTTAGCCATAGTCAAAGATACACATTGTCTACCATTTTATAAATTTTCGATGGAGGTTTGGGTTATTTCAAAATATTTTCTAATTTTGCAATCCCTTTAGGAAAGAACAATTTTAAATAAAATATACGATGGCAAAGGTTTGTCAAATTACAGGACGCAAAACTCAAGTAGGAAACAACGTTTCTCACGCTAATAACAAGACTAAGCGCAAGTTCTACCCGAACTTACAAACTAAGAAATTCTTCTTAGAGTCAGAAGGTGTTTGGGTTCGTATGAAGGTTTCTGCGAAAGCAATTCGCACGATCAACAAAAACGGTTTCGAAAAAACGTTAATCGCTGCAGCTCGTAAGGGTACGTTAAGCGTTTAGTTTTCAAAATATTTATCGAAATTAGCCTTCTTGATTTTTCAAGAAGGCTTTTTTTATTTGTACCTACATGTTAAGCGATTTAGAATTTGAGCGTTACCGTAAACAGCTGAATCTGCCCGAATGGCGGAAGGCGCAACAGATGCGCTTGAAAGAATCGAAGATTCTTGTCGTGGGTGCGGGAGGTTTGGGCTGTGGAGCCTTGCCTTTTCTAGCTGCGGCTGGCGTGGGATCGATCACGATTCTAGATGCGGACGTGATTGAGTTATCAAACTTAGCACGTCAGGTGTTGTATAAAACAGCGGATGTGGGAGCATCGAAGGCCTTGAAATCAGCAGAGGCTTTGCAAGCCTTGAATCCAACCATCGTCATTCAGGGAATCGCAGAAAATTTAACGGCAGATAACGCATCCAGCTATATTGCGCAACACGATCTAATCATCGATTGTACGGATAATTTCCAAGCCAGGTATTTGATTAATGACCTCTGCGTAGGGCTGCAAAAGCCTTTCGTCTATGGGGCGATACACGCTTGGGAAGGGCAATTTGCCGTATTTCATCCGGTAGGGCCTTCTTATCGATCGCTTTTTCCCGTTGAACCTAGCTCACATGAAATTCCCGCCTGCGATGAAGTAGGAGTTTTAGGCGTGTTACCCGGAATCATTGGTTTATTTCAGGCCAAAGAAGCCATCTTCTACCTAGCCGGTTTCGAATCGCCCGCACAGCAAGGATTGATGACCTTTGATCTACGCAATATGCGTCTTAGCTCATTTACCCTATAATATCACCGTACAAGTCGAACTCTTCGGCCTTATTGATCTTCACCGTCACGAAGTCCCCCAAACGGGCATATTGTTCCGCTGGAATCAACACTTCATTATCCACCTCTGGTGAATCGAATTCCGTACGTCCCACGAAGTAACCACTCTCTTTGCGGTCGACCATCACTTTCAATGTTTGGCCTACTTTCGCTTGATTTAATTCTTCTGAGATACCTTGTTGCAAGGCCATGATCTCGTCAGAACGGAATTGCTTCACGTCTTCCGGCACATCATCGTTTACGAGGTAGGCATGTGTGTTTTCCTCGTGGCTATAATTGAATATACCTAAACGGTCGAAACGCATGCGTTCCACGAAGGAATAGGTCTCCTCAAAATCCTCTTCTGTTTCCGTAGGGTAACCTGAAATCAAAGTCGTTCTCAAGGCGATTCCAGGTACTTTCTCGCGAATCGTATGGATTAAATCCTCTGTCTTCTCGCGCGTAATTCCACGGCGCATGTGCTTTAACATGGCGTCTGAACCACTTTGGAGAGGCATATCGAGGTATTTACAGATATTGTCGCGTTCCGCCATCGTGTCTAAGATTTCCAAAGGAAAACCTGCCGGATAGGCATATTGCAAGCGAATCCATTCGATGCCATTGACATCAGATAAACGCTCTAATAGTTCTTTTAATTGACGGCCAGATTTGCCCTCGCCTTTTAGGTCTAAACCGTAAAAAGTAAGGTCTTGGGCGATTAGAATGAGTTCTTTGGTTCCTTTTTTGGCCAAAGAATTCGCTTCTTTCACTAAGTCTTCGATAGGCGTAGACACGTGTTTTCCACGCATCAACGGAATGGCACAGAAAGAACAAGGACGATCGCAGCCTTCCGCAATCTTCAAATAGGCATAGTGTGCAGGGGTCGTCAAAAGACGCTCGCCCACTAATTCGTGCTTGTAATCTGCCTTCAAGGCCTTTAGTAAACGAGGTAATTCATTCGTCCCAAAGAACGAGTCCACCATCGGTATTTCTCTTTCTAAATCATCTTTATAGCGATGAGAAAGGCAACCCGTCACGTATAATTTATCTATTTTGCCCGCCTCTTTTGCGTCTGCGTAGCGTAAAATGGTGTCGATGGATTCTTGTTTAGCATTATCAATGAAGCCGCAGGTATTAATCACGACGATATTCGCTTTGTCCTTTTTCGCCTCATGCGTTACCTCTAATCCATTCCCTTTTAATTGGGTGTAGAGTACTTCCGAATCGACTAGATTCTTGGAACAACCGAGGGTAATGATGTTGATGGAGGGCTTTGGGGCTACTTTGGTCTTCATGGATTTTTATATCAGCCTGCAATTTACAAAGATTTGACGCTAAAATTGCCCGCAGCAGATACAATTGTTGCAGACTTTTAGTAGTATTGTAAAAATCATAAACCTAATTAATATGAACAAAATCGTTTTAACCTGCGCGGCGGTCTGCTTCGCATTTGTGTCTTTTGGTCAAGGATTGAACCAGTTAACGAAGGCAGAAAAGAAAAATGGCACTCAATTATTATTTGATGGAAAAACCTTCACAGGCTGGCATAGCTACGGAAAAGGAGAAAAAGTAGGTTCCTCTTGGACAATCGAAGATGGCGTAATCGGTTTCGATGCAGCGAAAAAAGACGGTGGGGATTTAGTCACTAATGAGTCTTATGATAATTATGATTTCTCAGTAGATTGGAAAATCTCTGTGAATGGTAATTCAGGTATTATCTTCAACGTGACAGATGATGCTAAAAAATACCATGCTACTTATGTGACAGGTCCAGAAATGCAGGTTTTGCACGATGAAGGTCACCCAGATGGAAAGATCATCAAACACAATTCAGGTGATTTATATGATTTGATCAAATCATCGGTGAACGTGACGAAGCCCGTGGGCGAGTGGAATACGGCGCGTATCGTGAATAACAAAGGCTTATTGCAATTGTATTTAAACGGTTCCAAAGTAGTGGAGACTCGTACGGATGATCAAAGCTGGAAAGATTTAATCGCCGGTTCGAAGTTCAAAGGAATGCCGGATTTTGGTAAAGTCATGCAAGGCCACATCGCATTGCAAGATCACGGAAATCAAGTGTGGTTCAGAAATATTAAGATTCGGAAATTATAAGAAAAAAAAAGGCCTCGATTTTGCGATCGAGGCCTTTTTTTTTGTGTTTTCGCACGGATTCGCACTGATTCGCGTGGATTATTTCAGTCCTTTTGTCTTCGTCTTCACGCGCAGCAGATTCATCTTCGAAGTAATGAACAAGGTCGAGCCATCTTCTCCAAAATTCACATTCGAGTTCGGGTTCCCTGTTTCAATGCGTCCTAGTAATTTGCCCGCTGGGCTAATGATCAAAATTCCGCCTGGTCCTGTCGTCCAAATATTACCTTTTGAATCCAGCTTCATCCCATCGTAACCACCACGAATTCCTTGCTTCGCTAATTCGGCTGCATCGAAGAATACGGATGGGTCGCCTAGGTTACCTTTTTTATCAACAGGGAAAGCTAGAATGTGCGATTCTTTGGGTTCAGATGAGCCTACATACAAGATGCTCTCATCTCGATTCATCGCTAGGCCATTCGGTCTGGCCATCTTATCATATTGTAAGCTCAATTCGCCTTTTTTAGAGATGCGGTACACGCCTTGGAAAGCGATTTCTTTCGCTACTTCTTCTTTTCCGCGGCCGGGTAAACCGTACGGAGGATCGGTAAAATAGTAATCGCCGTTCTTAGCTTGGATGACGTCGTTCGGGCTATTGAGTTTCTTCCCTTCCCATAATCCGGAGAGGGATTTTTTTGATTCAGGTTTTCCCAA
This sequence comes from Aquirufa sp., assembly GCA_040403415.1. Classification (GTDB taxonomy): domain Bacteria; phylum Bacteroidota; class Bacteroidia; order Cytophagales; family Spirosomataceae; genus Aquirufa. Next base: position 132,870 of record JBBAKU010000007.1, on the reverse strand, counting down.
AGGCATTTCGGCAATTCTACGGTTCCCGTGTTCGGCCGAAACTAGGTTTCCTTTTTGGTTAATGATCAAGCCATTCGCACCAGGTTCGTATGAATAATATTCCTTCCCTGAATAGCCTGAGGGAGTAAGATAAAGCACGGCACCTTTGTCTGCCGTCCACTGGTAGATTTTATTTTCAGGTACGTCTGAGAATAAGAGAAAGTTTCCTTTCTTTACCCAAACCGGTCCTTCTGACCAGGTATAGCCCTCAGCTACGATCTCAATAGGAGTGGAGGGGTCGATCAAAGTATTCACAGATTCATCGTAGACGTGAATCTTCCCAATCGTCTTGTATTGAGCATTCACCGCTGTGCTTAATCCCAGGATTGTGATGAGCGGTAGTATTAATTTTTTCATAGCGTTTTCATCGGTTTATAATTCGTAAATTTACCCAAATTCTCCACAAATGAAATCGATTGCCAGTCCTATTCTCATCCAGCAAATTACCGAAGCGATTTCGACGCATTATGCGCCATCTGAGGCCCGTGCGATTGCCTTTCGTTGCCTGGATTTGGGATGGAATTTGAGTTCGATGGATATCATTTTGAAAAAAGAGGTGGACCTGCCGGCGGATTGGTCATCGCGTTTAGCACGTCTGGCCGCTGGCGAACCTTTGCAATACGTCATGGGGAAGACCTATTTTCGAGATCATTTATTCTTTGTAAGTGCAGATACCTTGATTCCGCGTCCGGAAACGGAAGAATTAGTGGATTTAGTTTTAAGCCACGCTCCGGAGAATGCCTCCGTTTTAGATGTGGGGACGGGTTCAGGCTGTATTCCTATTTCTTTAAAATTAGAACGGCCATCTTTAGAAGTGGAGGCTTGGGATATTTCTACCGCTGCGCTGGGTATGGCTCGCCAAAATGCCAAGGCATTAAAGGCAGAAGTAGAATTTAAACAACAAGATATTTTCGCTTGGTCTTCCTTTGAAGGTACTTGGGAGGTGATTGTGTCGAATCCGCCTTATGTGACAGAGGAGGAGAAAAAAGAGATGGCGAATCACGTGCTTGATTATGAACCACATTTGGCCCTATTTGTTCCTAATGATGATGCCCTAAAATATTATGAGGCATTAGCGGATTTTGCGCTGGAACGATTGCGCACAGCTGGCTACTTGTGTCTAGAAATTAACCAATATTTTGGAACTCAAACGGTAGAGCTCTTGTTTAGCAAGGGTTTCCAAGAAGTCAAGCTATTGCAAGACTTCAAGGGGAATGACCGGATGATTGTGGCCCAAAAATCAGGTCTTTAAAATTTAAATAGTATTTTTGTTTCAGCTTAAAACCAATTAAAATTTATCAAGATGAATAAGACAGTATGGATTGTTTTGGGAGTGATTGCTCTCGTGATTTTTTGGGGTGTAGGTTCACGTAATAGCATGGCTACATCGGATCAGGACGTAAAAGCGAAATGGGCGAACGTTCAGAGTGCGTACCAACGTCGTGCGGATTTAATTCCCAACTTAGTGAAGACGGTTCAAGGCGTAGCGAATTTCGAAAAATCAACGTTAACAGCGGTGATCGAAGCACGTGCAAGTGCCACACAGATGAAATTAGATTCGAAGGATTTAAGTCCGGAGAATTTACAAAAATACCAAGCGGCTCAATCCTCTTTAGGTGGTGCTTTATCGCGTTTGATGGTGGTGGCTGAAAACTACCCACAATTAAAGGCGACGGAAAACTTCTCTGAATTGCAAGCTCAATTAGAAGGAACAGAAAACCGCATCAAAGAAGAGCGTGATAATTTCAACACGGCTGTTCAAGGATACAACACGTTAATCGTCACTTTCCCTAATAACTTAATTGCTTCTTTCTCCGGATTTGCAGAGAAAGGATTCTTCCAAGCAGAAGCTGGTTCAGAAAAAGCGCCGGAAGTGAATTTTGACGAAAAGAAATAAGGATGTTGTCAGAAGAACACCAAAACCTGATTTTGCAAGCTATCCAAGACGCTGAATTACAGACGTCTGGGGAGATTCGCGTACACCTGGAAAGCCATTGCGCCGGCCACCCAATCGATCGGGCGAAGGAGGTATTCTTTCAATTGGGTATGCAGAAGACGGATTTGCAGAATGGGGTTTTGGTGTATCTGGCCATCAAAGACCGCAAGTTTAGTATCATCGGAGATAAAGGAATCGATGCGAAAGTGCCGGCGGAGTTTTGGGAAACGATTCGCGATGAAATGCGGGCCTATTTAGCGAAGAATGAATTTGGAGCAGGATTAGCGCACGGCGTGAAGCGCACCGGAGAGGTCCTAGCGGGCTTTTTCCCTTACGAGGCGGGAGATGTAAATGAATTATCGAACGAGATCTCCTTTGGGCTCTAACTAGTTTCTATGCGCAAGCTTTTATTTCTACTTCTTTTTAGTGTACGACTTTTTGCTCAAGAAGGCATTCCTGCGAAACCGAATGGCTACATTTTAGATGAGGCCGGACTATTAAACCCGGAGGAGGAAAATGCGCTCGAGCAGAAGATGCGGGGTTATGCAGATTCCACTTCAACACAATTTGCCATTGTTCTCGTTAATTCGACGAACGGACGTGATCCATACGATTATGCGATCGATATAGGTAAAATATGGGGTGTAGGCCAAAAAGGTAAAAACAACGGTGTAGTCATCCTCGCAGCGATGCAGGATCGAAAACTGCGCATCGTAACGGGTCGCGGCATTGAAGATGTCTTGCCAGACGCCATTTGCAAACGCCTTATCAACCGCATTCTAAAACCAAGTTTTAAAGGAGGTGCCTATTACCAAGGTTTAGATCAGGCGACCACCGAAATGATGCAACGCGCCAGCGGTGAGTTCAAGAACGAGGATAGCGGTGAAGAACCGCAGGGAATTCCTCCATTTATTATCATCTTTCTTATTTTAGTCATTATCTCGATCATCAAAGCCATTCGCAACCGCGGGGGCGGAGGAGGTCCCGGATCTAGAGGAGGCGGCATGTTCTTTCCACCTATCTTTTTAGGCGGTGGAGATTACGGCCGTGGAGGCTCTGGCGGTGGTGGCGGAGGATTTGATTTCGGCGGCTTTGGCGGAGGGGACTTCGGCGGAGGCGGTGCCGGAGGCGATTTTTAATTATCTTTGCATTATGAATAATCTGATCACCCAATCCCTACTAGAGTCTCAGCAAGTATTAGCTGATTTTTTAGCGAATCCTGCAAAGATTGAAGCCATTGAAAAGGCGGCTGACGTATTAGTGGAGGCCTTGAAAAAAGGGAATAAGATTTTGTCTTGTGGGAACGGTGGAAGTCATTGCGATGCCATGCATTTCGCAGAGGAATTATCCGGTCGTTACCGCGAGAATCGCCCGGCTTTAGCGGCGATGGCGATTTCAGATCCATCGCACATTTCTTGTGTGAGCAATGACTTTGGGTACAATTATATCTTTTCTCGCTTCATCGAAGGCTTAGGAAATAAAGGCGATGTACTTGTAGGTATTTCTACATCTGGAAATTCAGCAAATATTATCGAGGCAGTCAAAGCTGCTCAAGCCAAAGGAATGGAAGTGATTCTTTTAACGGGTAAAGATGGCGGTCAATTAGCGGCCTATGGTTGCCATGAAATACGAGTGGACCACTTTGGTTACGCAGATCGCATTCAAGAAATCCACATCAAAGTGATCCACATCCTGATTCAATTGATTGAATCGAAACTTTTCTAATTAATACGAAGCGTCTCCACCATCGTCGTCTTAATAGGAAGCGTCACCGCCATCATCATCACCCATTACCACATCTACCATTTTGCGGAATAGATCGCCAATACGCGGCGCTGGTTTCGAAGGTTTAGATTCTGTGTAACCGGATTCTTTCGCCATTTCTTTTACCGGGGCACTCGCCATAGCAGCTTCATCTGCATCAGCCGATTCTTGCTGGTCATAGTAAACCTGTACTAAACCAATCACAGTCGCGAAAGAAGGGTCTTTGATTTCTGTCGCAATGGCTGGGTTAGTTGAGGTAGCATTGGGATCTCCGATGCGGGCGTCTAGGCCGGTGAATTTTTGGAATAATTCATCGATATACGGAAGCTGAGCTCCACCACCCGTTAATACTAAACCGGCTTTTAAGTTCTTGATATCGGTGTGCTTTGAAATCTCTGCCACCACGATCGCTGCTAATTCTTTCAAACGCTCTTCGATGATAATGGCTAGGTTCTTCACAGAAACGGGCGTAGCCTTACGGCCTGCGATACCCGGAATCATGACAACTTCACTTACCGGAATGTCTTTTTGAATAGCTGATCCGAAACGTACTTTCAACGTCTCTGCGTGATCACGAGAAATATCTAGTCCAGATTGAATATCATCCGAAATTAAATCGCCACCCCAATTTAATACGGTAGCGTGCTTTAAACGGTTATTTTGGAAAATGCTGATCTCTGTCGTTCCACTTCCTAGATCGATTAAGACAACTCCTTCTTGTTTCTCTTCTTTGTTTAACACCGAGCTAGCCGTTGCTAAAGAACTGAAATAGACATTCCCTTTCTTTAAATGCTTCGTCTCCGCTGATTTCAAACATTGCGTTAACAAGTCATTTTTGCTAGGATTCGCTGAAATGAAGACAAAATCAGCCTGAATTTTTTGGCCGATTTGACCGATGGGATCCAACGTTTCAGGCAAATTGCCCACTTTGAATCCAATGGGTAACGTATGTAAAACGCAGGGATTTTTGTCTGCAAACGTGCGTTTTGCTTCCTCAAAAAGGCTCATCACCTCATTATTAGAAACGGCTTCTCTTTCGTTTTTGCGTAGCTTAGACAAGCTGAAAGGCTGTACTTTAATGTGCGAACCTGACAAATTGGAAGCGAAGAAATGTTCCGAATTTTTACCGTCTAAGACGTGTGAAATTTGGTTCATCGCCTCTGAAATCGCAGCGGTGGTTTTGTTAATATTAACAATCTCACCATTTAGCACATTATTGTTGTTTACAGCGGATCCTGTCGCTAAAATCTCTAATCTGCCTCGGTCGTTTTGCTTCCCTGCAATGGCTCTCACGTGAGAGCTACCAATATCTAAACCGATAATTAAGTCGTTACGCATTATATTTTTTTTGTAGAACGGATATTAAATTAAAAAATTTGACCCTTATTCGCAAATAACCTGATTCTTATATTTGAGCTGTACCCAGCTGTATTTATTCCAGCCTTTATTCGGGATTACTTTTTGATAGAATATGAATAATTTCTTGAATTTGTTTTCGATATTCATCGGTAGGCCAAAGTCGATGCGCGTCGTCCCGATCGTCGGAATCAACACAATTCCACCGTCTTTAGCGACGATAATTTGGGAGATTTGCGCTTTCCAGAATTCATTATTTTCAATAAACTGAAAGAATGGAAGCAACGTCTTTCCGCGCTTATCTTGCAGGTCTCTTTTGCCATCGAAATAAGGGCCTCCTGTCACGATAATACGGGGCGTAAATAAGGGACTAGTACCTATAAACTTCCCGTCTTCTGAAATGTATTGATCAGGAAATGGGGAAGTCCCTATGGTCGAACGAACGATACGTGCAATGGGCTTGTATTCTTTGACCGATACCGTAACCACGCCACTGAAATCATGGTGAGCCTCACAAGATTTTACTAAGGGAATGCGCTTGACGCGTTCTTCGATTTGACGTAAGGAAATCTGGGTGATGGGTTTGTCTAAGAAATAGTCGGTACCTTGTTCAGACACCATTAATTTGATGTCTTTCTTGCTTAAAAGGGCTTTCTCATTCTCAGAATCGAGACTTACTTCCACTCCTTTGCAAACAACTTCATTAAAGCTAATTTCTGCAAAAACGACAGCAGCTAGGATGAGGGTGAATAAAACCACCATCCCGATTACTTGCTTGATTAACGTCGCGTTTGCCTTCATTTTGAAAAATTATACTAAGATAAGCTCAATTTTAAATCATTCAAAAGAAGATCGATATCTCCTGCGCCCATCGTCACTAAAAGTTTCGGTTTTTTCGTGTCGATCACTTGTAGAAGGTCCGCTTTAGAGATGACCTGTTTGTCTTGTAAATCGATCTTGCTTAATAACCAATCCGATGTGACTCCTTCCATTGGTAATTCACGCGCCGGATAAATGTCTAATAAATAGAGCTCGTCAGCGATGGCAAGGCTTTTGGCAAAATCATCAATAAAGTCTCTGGTTCTAGAGAATAAATGTGGCTGGAAAACGGCCGTAATTTTCTCGCCTGGGTAAAGTGCTTTTACCGAGTTCAAGCATGCCGTAATTTCAGTCGGGTGGTGCGCGTAATCATCGATCATCACGTGCTCATCTGATTCTACGTGGTACTCGAAACGGCGTTTAACACCTAGGAACGAAGCAATGCCTACTTTGATCTCTTCACCGGTCACACCCACCTGCATCGCTAAAGCGGCTGCAGCTAAGGCGTTTTCAATATTATGAAAACCTGGAATGCGCATCGGTATATCAAGTACTTCACCACCTGGATAGCTCATGTCAAAAATCATCCGGTGATCTTCGATGCGGATGTTGTGTGCCTTGAAGTCCCCTGAATCAATCCCAAAAGTTGATTCACCTAAGTCAGAATGTAAACTCAATCCCTTTTTTTGGATGAAGAAACCGTCTGCCTTGATTTGGTTCACAAACAATTGGAAACTCTCTAAAACGGAATTCCCGTCGCCATAGATATCTAAGTGATCCGCATCTGTGGAGGTCACTACCGCCGCTTGTGGGTGCAAGGTTAAGAAAGAACGATCGTATTCATCCGCTTCCACCACGCAAACGATGTTCTCTTTCGAATGGTTTGGGATGAAGTTTGTGCCGTAATTGACGGTTATACCTCCTAAAAAGGCGGTCACATTCTTCTTAGCACTGATGAGTAGATGGGTTAAAAGCGACGAAGTTGTCGTTTTTCCATGGGTTCCCGCCACGGCTAGGGTAGGGATTTGTTGGGTAATCCAGCCTAAAATTTCTGAACGCTTGTAGAGGCGTATGCCTTTTGAAAGCAAATAGTTCATCTCGACGTGATCCTTCGGGATGGCCGGCGTATAGATAAATAAGCTGTGTTCCACGTCCGAAAGACAGGCTGATGGAATCAAGTCAATGGAATCCTCGTAGTGAATCGCCATTCCCTCCTCCGCTAATTTTTTCGTCAAAGGACTCTCCGTTTTGTCGTAACCGGCCACCGGAAATTCATTGTGCAAGAACCAACGTGCGATCGCTGACATCCCGATTCCGCCTATTCCTAAAAAATAGACTTGTTTTAAATCGCTCAGGCTTAATTCTTTTTTCATCGGCTTAAAATGGATTGGGCTATTTCATGCGCTGCATTTGGCTTGGCTAAACGAAGGCTATTTTTTTCGAGGGTACTTAAATCGGTTTGCAGCGCTGCTAACGCTTCTGAGATTAATTTTTCTTTCACGTCTACATCACGAACCAGAATGGCGGCGTTCTGGGAAACGAGGCTTTTCGCATTCTCTGTTTGATGATCTTCTGCAGCGCTTGGTAGTGGAACTAATATGCTGGCTTTACCGATAAGGCAAATTTCGGAAACGGAGGACGCTCCAGCTCTAGAAATAACTAAATCAGCCATTGCGTAAGCGAGGTCCATTTCATAAATAAAGGCGGAAACGTACACGTTCGCATTTTCAGCCGCCGCCTGCTTAGCCGTAGATTCAAATGCAATGCCCGTCTGCCAAATCACCTGCACCCCAGTGTCTGTTAATCGGTCTAATCCGGCTAGTATACCTTGGTTAATGCTACGCGCCCCTTGACTTCCTCCGATGATTAATATCGTTTTTTTAGCGGGATCTAAATGGAAATGGGCTGCAGCTTGTGCTTTCTTATCTGCCGCATTGATTAGGTCTTTGCGGACGGGGTTCCCACTCAGGGTGGTTTTTTCCGCGGGAAAGAACTTTTCCATTCCAGGATAAGCCACAAAAATATGCTCCGCCTTAGCGGCTAAGGCCTTATTTGTAATGCCCGCAAAAGAATTTTGTTCTTGAATATAATAGGGGATGCCTAAAAATCGGGCGGCTAATAAAAGTGGTCCAGAAGCGTAACCTCCTACACCCACGGCCACATCGGGTTTGAAATCTTGAAGGATTCTAACCGATTGCCAAAGGCTTTTGATCAATTTGAATGGAAAGAATACATTCTTCCAAACCTGTGTTCTTTGAATGCCTACGATGGGAAGACCGATGATGTTAAAGCCCGCTTTGGGTACTTTCTCCATCTCCATTTTTCCTTCAGCCCCCACGAATAAAAATTCCAAAGAAGGATCGATTTCCTTCATCGCATTCGCGATTGAAATGGCTGGGTAAATATGTCCCCCGGTTCCTCCTCCAGAAATGATCACACGTTTAATAGACATTAGGCGACGGCAGGTTGTTGAACAGGTTCAGGATCTTTGTCCTTACTAACTGCTAAAATGAGGCCAATCGAAATGGCCGTAAAAATCAAAGAGGTTCCTCCGGCAGAGATCATGGGCATTGGTTGTCCCGTCACGGGACCCGCATCTACTGCCACGAGCATATTAATGAATGCCTGGAAGACAATAGAGAAGGTTAAACCGGCAGATAATAAGCCTCCAAAAGGCTTGTTACTATACTGAATGGCCTTCGCCCCCCGGTACATAAAAATCAGGAAGAGCAGCGGTATAGCGAGTCCTCCCACGATGCCGTATTCTTCGATGATAATGGCATAAACGAAATCGGATTCCGCTTGTGAAAGGATGTAGCGTTGCTGACTTTTGCCGGGGCCTTTCGGGTGAATGGCTCCAGTAGCTATAGCGTACAGACTTCGGGTAATTTGATAATCTTCGTTTTTCGCCTTATTTACTTTAGTTTCCGTTTTGCCAATCCGCTGAATGTAGTTCTCAATCCGGGTTTTTACGGTTTGTGCTCTTTGGCCAATCCCTAAAACAACAACGCTAAATCCAATGGCGGCGACCGTCAGCATAATCAAGCCGATTTTTTTGGCTGGGACACGGCCAAAAAACATCAAAATGAGACTCGTTAAAAAGATCAAAATACTCGTTGAGAAGTTCGAAAGCATAATGAGAAAACAAGAAACCCCAATCTTGAATAAGATGCGAAAAAACATCACCCAATTATAGGATTCCGGATCAGCCTGTTTGGAAGAGAAATCCTTCGCTAAGCTCGTAATTAGGCATAATTTGACCATATCCGAAGGCATAAAGGAGATGGGGCCTAACTGAACCCAGCGATTCGCTCCCCCTTTAGTTGCTCCAAAAACATAAGCCACCATGACTAATCCCCAAGACAAAAACAGCGCCAAATCACTAAATTTAGCGACGCGGCTGTAATTGGATTTGGAGAAATAAGACATTAAATAGAAAGAGATCCCTAAGATCACCAAAGTCTTAACAAAGCTCGATAACGGCTCAAACGGGCCATCCATCGTTAACTTCGCCTTCGCGGAGAATTGAATTAGCAATCCGAACGCGTTTAAAATAAACACGATTAACCAAATCTTATAATCTCCTTTCAGGTGCTCCTGAAAGAAGGCTCTGATCTTACTATCCATGGATCAAACGTTTAACAGTGTTTTTAAATTGATCTCCTCGATCTTCGTAATTCTTAAATAAATCAAAACTAGCACAAGCTGGAGAAAGCAAAACTACATCACCATCGACCGCCCACTCTTTTGCTTTCAGCACGGCATCCTCTAATGAATTTGTCGCAAAAAGTTGCGGAACAATGCCGCCAAAATGTGCTTCTAACTTCGCGTTATCTGTTCCCAGGCAAATCAGGCCTTTCACTTTTTCCTTCACTAAAGGATCTAGTACTTCGTATTCATTTCCTTTGTCCACACCTCCCATCATCAAGATGAGGGGTTGCTTGTAGCTATTTAAGGCATAAAATACGGCATCCACATTCGTTGCTTTCGAATCATTGATAAATTCCACGCCATTCCATACGCCACACGGTTCTAATCGATGTGGAGCATTTTCAAAGAAGGGTAAGGACTGAAAGATTTGATCGAATGATACACCTGCCTCATGTGCCGCTAGCATAGCCACTGCCATATTGATGGCATTATGAGGGCCCTTCAGCGGCGCGTCAGCTAAAGTTAGCGTAGCACCATCGAATTGAATGGAATCGGAAGTGATAAAGGCATGTGCTTTTTGCTGAAAGCTAACGGTTTTCAGATTCGCACTTTCAGGTATTTTAGCTAGGTTAGATTGAATCACTTCGTCATCTGCCCAAAAGATACAGCTCGTGCTGGCGTCCGCATTTTGGAACATACGAAACTTCGATGCGATATAATTTTCAAATTGGTATTCGTAGCGATCCAGGTGATCTGGGGTGATGTTCAATAACACGGCCACATCCGGTTTAAATTGAAAGCAGCGATCTAATTGAAAGCTGGAAATCTCTAGGACATACACGTCATGTAGATCTTCCATGACTTGCTTAGCAAAGCTTTGGCCAATATTTCCTGCTAAACCCACTTTTAGGCCAGCTGATTTCAAGAAATGATACGTTAATAGGGTAGTGGTCGTTTTTCCATTCGAACCCGTGATGGCCACGATTTTCGCTTTCGTATACCGTGCTGCGAATTCGATTTCCGACACAAGCGAAATGGCTTTCGCCTTGATGGCCTTTACGATATCGGTTTTTTCTGGAATTCCGGGACTGATAATGATTTCTTGAGAGCTTAAAATTCGCTCTAAACTATGGCCACCTGTTTCAAATTCAATCTCATTGTCACGTAAGGTTTGTTGGTAGTTTTCTTTTAATACACCTGCGTCAGATAAAAACACGGTAAATCCTTTTGATTTAGCCAATAGAGCGGCTCCTACACCACTTTCTCCTCCACCTAAGATGCTGATTAACGCCATGCTCGACTTGAAATTATCCGAAATTAAATTGAACTACAAGTTAGAAAATGTAGCGCATTCTATCAACTCAAATTGAGCATCTGGTCGGAATTTTACTGACAAAAAAAAGACCCACCGTTCCGGGTGGGTCTTTCGTAAGAATTCGAGTGGTATTAAACCAAAGCGATACGTTTGAACGATGAAATCGTTAAACCTTTTTGCGTTTGCTCTAATAGTTGACGAATCGTGATCGATGAGTCTTTTACGAATTGTTGGTTCAATAAAGTTTGCTCTTTGTAGAACTTCTCTAATTTACCTACCGCAATTTTCTCTAACATCGCCTCCGGCTTACCTTCTTGACGTGCTTGATCTTTTCCGATTTCGATTTCTCTTTCAATTGTTTCAGAATCTACTCCATCCTTGTCTAAAGCGACAGGTTTCATAGCCGTGATTTGCATCGCGATATCTTTACCTACTTCAGATACATCTGCTCCTTGCACATTTTCGAATGCCACTAAAACACCGATTTTGTTGTTCGAGTGAATGTAAGAAACCACTTTCTCAGCTGTTACGTTTTCGTAAGCCGCTAACGTGATTTTCTCTCCAATCTTACCTGTTAAGTCGATGATGTGACCTTCTACTGAACGTCCATCGGCTAATGGCTCAGCTAATAAATCATGCGCTGAAGGAGCGTGAGACGCTGCTGCTTTGTCAATGATTGTTTTAGCTAAATTATTGAAGTCAGCTACTTTAGAAACTGGTTCAGTTTCACAAGCTAAAGCGATTAATTTACCGTTCGAGTGATCTGCATTAAGTGCTACTAATACAACTCCTTCATTCGTTTCATTGTCCGCACGTTTCGCTGCTACTTTTTGACCTGCTTTACGAAGGATATCTACTGCTGCTTCGAAGTCACCATTGGCTTCAGTCAAAGCTTTCTTGCAATCCATCATTCCGGCACCGGTCATTTGACGTAACTTGTTAACGTCTGCTGCTGTAATTGACATATCTATGAATATTTATTCTTGTTCTGCTTCTTTTTCGTATTTAGCCGCTACCTTAGCTGCCTCTTGTGAATCGTCGTCCGCTGCTTTTTTAGCTTCTACTTCTTCCGCCTCACGAGCATCATCCTTATCTTGCTTTCTTTCTGCTAAACCTTCTTCGATTGCTTTAGAAACAGCTGTGATAATGATAGAGATAGACTTGTATGCATCATCATTCGCTGGGATAGGATAATCAACTAAATCTGGGTTAGAGTTCGTGTCACACATAGCGAAAACTGGGATACCTAATTTCTTAGCCTCAGAAACCGCGATGTGCTCACGCTTAACATCTACTACGAACAATGCCGCTGGAAGACGAGTTAAGTCAGTGATACCACCTAACACACGCTTTAATTTTTCTTCTTCACGAGTTAACATTAAACGCTCACGCTTGGCGATTGTCTTAACGATAACTTCGTCTTTTAACATTTTATCAATGCTAGACATCTTCTTGATAGACTTACGTACTGTCGCGAAGTTTGTCAACATACCACCTAACCAACGGTCAGTTACGTACGGCATTTTTAATTTATCTGCTTCTGTCGTCACAATTTCTTGTGCTTGTTTCTTTGTTGCAACGAACATTACCTTACGGCCTGAACGTACAATCGAACAAAGAGCTGCTGAAGCTTCTTCTAAAGAAGAGATCGTTTTATTTAGATCAATGATGTGGATACCATTTTTCTCCATAAAGATATATGGAGCCATTTTAGGATCCCACTTACGGGTCAAGTGACCGAAGTGAACGCCTGCGTCAAGCAAGTCGTTGTAGCTTAATTGTGCCATTTTGGTTGTTTAAAAAGGTGAATAATAAAAAGGTGGAAAAGGCATCGGCAACAGACAAGCCTTTTCCACGAACAAATCTTAACGCTTCGAGAACTGGAATCTCTTACGAGCTTTCGCACGTCCTGGTTTCTTACGCTCCACCATACGTGGGTCACGAGTTAAGAAGCCTTCTTTTTTCAAAGGAGAACGTAATTCAGCATCTTGCGTTTGAAGTGCACGTGAAATCGCCATACGAAGCGCTTCAGCTTGACCTTTGATACCACCGCCATCTACGTTAGCTGTTACATCAAATGAACCTACTGTGTTCGTTAAAGCGAAAGGTTGATTAACCACAATCTGAAGAATTTCAGATGGGAAGTAATCAGCTAATACACGGCCGTTGATTTTAATCTGGCCTTTACCTGGTGTCATCGAAATACGAGCTACTGCCGTTTTTCTTCTACCGATTTTACTTGTTATTTCTGCCATTATCTTAGTATCCGTTAAAAGGTAAGTACTTTTGGTTGTTGAGCTGCGTGAGGATGTTCTGATCCTGCATAAACGAATAGGTTGTTGAATAATTCACGACCTAAACGGTTTTTAGGTAACATACCTTTTACTGCTGATTCGACAACACCTCTTGGGTTTTTAGCTAAAACCTCACGTGGAGTTGCAAAACGTTGACCACCTGGGTAACCCGTGTGACGGATATACACCTTGTCTGTCATTTTCTTACCAGTTAAGCGAATTTTGTCCGCGTTGATTACGATAACTTGATCGCCACAATCAACGTGTGGAGTGTAAGAAGGCTTGTGCTTTCCACGAATGATTTTCGCAATTTCAGAACAAACACGTCCCAAAACTTGATTTTCAGCATCTACAACAAACCAAGCTTTCTGTACAGTAGCTTTGTTTGCGGAGATGGTTTTGTAACTTAAAGTATCCACTTGTTTATAATTTAACTGTTTGAATCATTTCCACCTAGACCACGGAATTTGTCTAAAGGAATTGACTATGACCTATTTTATCTTTCAAACGGGCATTCAATCGAAAAATGGGAGTGCAAATTTATAAAATCTTGATTTGATATGCAAGTGTCTAAATGAAAATGTTTTAGAACGAAAAAAGGAGGCCTGAAAGCCTCCTTTTTTACTACCTGTTTAGGTTAAATTACAAATCACTTAGATCGAATGTTTCCATGAACGCCGTCGTGAATTGACCGGACTTAAACGTAGGATCATCCATCAACTTGATGTGGAATGGAATCGTTGTTTTGATGCCTTCGATAACGAATTCTTGCAAAGCACGCTTCATGCGAAGTAATACTTCTTCGCGGCTTTGGCCTGAAACGATTACTTTTGCGATCATCGAATCATAATTAGGTGGAATCGTATAGCCAGAATACACGTGTGAGTCAATACGAACTCCGTGACCACCTGGTAGGTGAAGATTCGTAATCTTACCTGGTGATGGACGGAAACCGTTCGCTGGATCTTCTGCGTTAATACGGCATTCTAAGGCATATAATTTAGGGAAGTAGTTTTGGCCCGAAATCGCGATGCCCGCTGCTACCTTAATTTGCTCCTTAATTAAATCGAAATCCGTTACTTCTTCGGTGATCGGGTGCTCTACTTGGATACGGGTATTCATCTCCATGAAGTAGAAATCTCCGTTTTTGTCCACTAAGAATTCGATCGTGCCCGCGCCTTCGTAACCGATGGCCGTAGCACCTGCGATAGCAGCTTCACCCATTTTCGTGCGTAATTCGTCTGAAAGGGCAGGGGATGGAGTTTCTTCACATAATTTTTGGTGACGACGTTGAATCGAACAATCGCGTTCTGATAAGTGACAAGCTTTGCCAAATTTATCTCCTACGATCTGAATCTCAATGTGACGAGGCTCCTCTACATATTTCTCCATGTACATCGCATCGTTCCCAAAAGCCGCCGCTGATTCCATCTTCGCATCTTCCCACAATTTGTCAAATTCTGACTCCTCCCGGATGATACGCATTCCACGGCCACCACCACCAGCCGTAGCTTTGATGATTACCGGGTATTTGATGGCTTTCGCTAATTCTTTTGCTTCCTCTACCGTGTCGATTAAGCCGTCAGAACCCGGGATTACCGGAACTCCTGCCTTTTTCATCGTGTCTTTCGCTGTGGCTTTGTCCCCCATCGAATTAATCATCTCTGCCGAAGCCCCGATGAACTTAATCCCATGTTCTGAACAAATCCGCGAGAATTCTGCATTTTCAGAAAGGAAACCGTAACCCGGGTGGATCGCATCTGCTCCCGTTACTTCTGCAGCCGAAATGATTGCCGGAATACTCAAATAAGATTGTCTGCTAGGCGGAGGTCCGATACAAACGGCCTCATCCGCAAAGCGAACGTGTAAACTGTCGCGATCGGCGGTAGAGAAAACGGCCACCGTTTTGATGCCCATCTCTTTACAAGTCCGAATGATACGCAAGGCAATTTCCCCGCGATTCGCTATTAATATCTTTTTAAACATAGATTACGCTTTTTCAACCAAGAATAAAGGTTGATCAAATTCTACTGGACTAGCATTATCAACTAAGATTTTAACGATCTTTCCAGAGATCTCTGAATCGATTTCGTTAAATAATTTCATCGCCTCGATCACACACAAGGTCTTTCCTGGAGCGATTTCTGACCCTACTTCTACAAAGTTATCTTTATCAGGTCCTGCCGCACGGTAGAAGGTACCGATCATAGGTGACTTAACGGTATACAAGTTATCTGCTACAGGTGCCGGTGCTGCTGGAGCCGCCGGCGCTGCTGCCGGAGCTGCTGCTACTGGAGCTGCCGCAGGCGCTGCTGCTACTACACTTACCACTGGTGCTGCTTCTCCAAATTTCTTAACAGAAACCTTTAATCCTTCTGTTTCGATGCTAACCTCAGCTAGCGGAGATTTTGCGATGTAATCTAGTAATCGCTGAATTTCTTTAGTATCCATTCTTTTTTATTAATTAAGCGCTACAAAGGTAGCTAATTATTTTACACGCTCAGCGTATGAATAGGTTCTTGTATCTACTTTAATTACTTCATCTTGTTCGATGAAAATAGGCACCGTGATGGTTGCTCCTGTTTCTACCGTGGCTGGTTTCTTAGGAGAGTTAGCCGTATCGCCGCGAACGCCTGGTTCTGTGTACGTTACCTTTAACTCTACGAATGGAGGTAATTCACAAGATAAGGCCGCATCGTTTTCTGTATTGATCAAAATCTCTACTTCTTGTCCTTCTTTCATCAAGTCCGCCATCACGCATAAATTCTCGTTTAAGAGAATTTGCTCGAACGATTCTTGGTCCATAAAGTTAAAACCAAACTCGTCTTTGTAGATAAATTGGAATTTTCTGCGCTCTACACGCACGGGATAAATCGCCACGCCTGAGTTAAACGTGTTATCTAGGACTTTTCCTGAGCTTAATGAACGTAATTTCGTCCGAACGAAAGCCGGGCCTTTTCCTGGTTTTACGTGAAGGAATTCAATGATCGAGTACAAATCGTCATTGTATTTAATTACCAACCCGTTTTTAATGTCTGCTGTAGTTGCCATTTCTAATTATTTAGGGTCATATGCCCATTTAACGTAAGCTGATCCCCACGTGAAACCTCCACCGAAGGCCGCTAAGATCAAGTTATCTCCTTTTTTTAGTTTGTTTTCGTAATCCCAAAGACAAAGCGGAATTGTCGCCGCCGTCGTATTTCCATATTTCTGGATGTTCAACATCACCTTGTCTTCGCTCACACCCATTCGGTTTGCTGTCGCATCGATGATACGTTTGTTCGCTTGATGCGGAACCAAATACTTAATATCATCACCCGTTAAGTGATTGCGTTCCATGATTTCTGCCGAAACATCTGCCATACGCGTCACCGCAAATTTAAATACGGATTGTCCTTCTTGGCGAATGTAATGCCATTTTGATTCCACTGATTCTACCGTAGGAGGGTAGGCGCTACCGCCCCCTTTTTGCATTAAGGACTCACATCCTTCTCCATCCGATTTTAAGATAAAGTCTTGAACCCCTAAACCTTCGAAATTAGGTTCTAACATCACCGCTGCCGCACCATCCCCAAAAAGAATGCACGTCGTACGATCCGTATAGTCTACAATCGAAGACATTTTATCCGCACCCACAACCACGATTTTCTTGTAACGACCTGATTCGATGAAGGCGGTACCTGCACCTAAGGCATTTAAGAAACCAGAACAAGCCGCTGCTAAGTCAAAGGAAGCCGTTTCACGGATGCCTACTGCCTTGCAAATCAAGTTCGAAGCGGAAGGGAAAAAGTAATCTGGAGTCACCGTCGCGCAGATTAACATATCTACTTCTTCGGGTTTTGTATTGGTTTTCTTCAAGAGATCCTCCACCGCTTTCGCCCCCATAAAAGACGTTCCCAGACCTTCGCCTTTCAAAATACGTCTTTCTTTGATGCCGGTGCGAGAAGTGATCCACTCGTCGTTTGTATCAATGATTTTTTCTAATTCTTGATTCGTCAGCACATAATCCGGTACATATCCTGCGACTCCGGTGATGGCTGCACTTATTTTTGGGCTCATATTAATTATTGGTTCTCGATGGCGGCCTTAATCTTACCGCACACATCTGATTCTACGACGGATCTACACAATTTGATCATGTTTTTGATTGCCAAAGGGCTAGACGCCCCGTGTGCAATAATCACATTCCCATTTATCCCGATGATCGGGCTACCGCCGTATTTTTCGTAATTCGTATTCTCGACAAAATCATTCGTGATGCCTTGTTCCTTCATGATCTTGTAAAGGGATTCCCCCATTTTCAAAATAATGTTTCCCGTAAATCCATCCGTCACGATCACGTCTGCTTTATTTTTAAAGAAGTCCTTTCCCTCTAAATTTCCAATGAAGTTGATCTTCTTGTTCTCTTTTAAAAGGGCGTGAGTCGCTAGCGAAAGGATGTTTCCTTTTTGCTCTTCTTCGCCTATGTTCATCAAACCCACACGTGGCGCTTTCTTGCCAGTTGTAGCTTCAAAGTACACAGATCCTAAGACCGCAAATTGATCTAGCATTTCCGGCTTGCAATCCGCATTCGCGCCAATATCCAGCATTAAAGCGTAGGTACCGTCCTCTTGTGGAACGAAACCGGCAATCGCTGGGCGAGAAATTCCTTCGATGGTTTTGACAGAAAATAAAGATCCGACCATCATAGCGCCGGTATTTCCTGCTGAAGCAAAGACGTCTGCTTTACCTTCTTTTAAAAGATGAAACCCAACTCCGATGCTGGAATTGGGTTTTTGAGATAGTGCCTTAGTCGGATGTTCACCCATTTCAATTACTTGATCCGCCGGAATGATGGCAATTTGCTTGCCTGCATACCCGTGTTTCGCTACTAATTGCTCGATGGTGTCCTGTGGACCTACGGCTAATATAGTGTCGTCGTTTGAGAGACTAGATAACGCTAAAAGTATTCCTTCGATTACAGCTTCTGGGGCATAATCCCCGCCCATCACATCAACGGCTATTTTCATTTAATTATGTTTAATTACTAAAGCTTTTGGCAAAAATAGCATTAAATTTAGTCAAAAAATAGCATTTTAACGGGATTTTTTCAGTTTTGCTGAAAAAACAGCGTAAAGCTGCAGTCTACCAGGGAATTACTTAACCGTGAATCCTTCTACGATCATTTTTCCTTTGTAGAACAAGTTACCTTCATGTACGTGAGCACGGTGATAAAGGTGAGTTTCGCCTGTTTGTGGATCAACTCCTAAATGTCTTGGAGTTCCGAAATCATGCGCTCTTCTTGTATCACGACGAGTAGTAGAGATTTTTCTTTTAGGATGTGCCATTGTATTGTTATTTATTAATTATTGTCTATTAATTTTTTTAATGCTGCCCATCTCGGATCCATTTCTGGTTCCTGATCGGCTTTATTTTCGTCTTCTGGGTCTGTCGTGTATATCAACTCGCCATCTACATTCTCGTCTAATGGTTTCACAAACCGCGGGTGCAACTTCTTCATAGGCACCTGCAAGGCAATGAAATCAAATAAATCTTGCGATAAATCTAATTTAGGCGACTTTCTATCTAGTAGGAACAAATTGTCTCCCATATCTTCATTATGATCCGAATATTTGTAAATAATCTTCTCATCTAGGTGGATAGGGAATTCAAATTCCTCATTTGATCTATCGCAAATTAATTTCAAATGGCCGTCAATCTCCAGTCTAACCTGAATCATAGTCGGCGATTTATCTAACGTCGCTTTTGCGTTAAATTCGCCCTTTTGTACCCATTCCTGCTCGAAAGAAGCGAAAAATTCATCGTTCCCAGTGAAGGAATACGGGTATACTTTATCCTCTAAAGAAAGTATCGGTATCTGGTATGCTTCTAGGACGTTCATTTTCACTCTTGGGTAAAAAAGAATGCGAAATTACGAAAATATTCGAAAACAGCAATAGTTGCGCTGAACAAATTCGTAATTTCGAGGCATGAAGCATTGGAGTCCAGCTGTAAAAGCGTTTTTAGGGATCTTTATTTTTTACGAAGTACTAGGCTGGCTTTTTGTCAGTGCCTACCAGCGTCTCGAACAGCTTCAGCTCATCAACGGAAATAACTCCCCTCTAGCAGACTTGTTCTTTCAAGCACTGACTGCCACGGCTGAAGTTGTCCTACCTATTTTACTCTTACTCTATCTAATCCGGTTTCAGAAAGCCTACGCTTTGCCTTATGTGTATTCCTATGCCTTATCTACCGGTTTGATTCAGGGATTAAAACATCTGGTGTTTACTGACGCGCTGCGACCTTTGGCCTATTTTGCCAGTTCAGGTATTAAATGGCATATCATTCCAGGGCTTTTAATCAGTGAATTTAATTCCATGCCATCAGGACATACCGGGGCGGCCTTTTTTATGTTCTTTTGGGTGGCGGTGCTGTTGCGTCGCTGGTTCTGGGGAGCATTAGCTGGTTTAATTGCCGTAGGCGTTGCCTATTCTAGAGTCTATTTATTTCAACATTTTCCGGTGGATACCCTCGTGGGAGCAGCCATCGGAGTAAGCTCATCTGCCTTATTTTATTCGATCCACTATGTTAAAAGCAGTTCAAAGTAAACCTTACCTTTTCTGGGCGCTCGTGGGAGCGGCGGTTTATATTCCTTTTTTGGGGTCGACCCATTTGTTCGATTGGGATGAAGTGAATTTTGCGGAATCGGCGAGGGAGATGATTGTGACGGGGGATTTTTTAAGCGTCCAAATCAACTTTCAACCGTTCTGGGAGAAGCCGCCTTTGTTTCTTTGGCTGCAGGCCCTGAGTTTTATGGCCTTTGATTCGTTCTCGGGTCAATCAGACATTTCGATGGAATTTGCCGCGCGTTTTCCTAATGCGCTCATTGGGATTGCCACGCTTTGGTCACTGTATGCGATAGGGAAGAAGACCTGGGGCGCTAATTTTGGTAATCTATGGGCGTTTTCTTATCTGGTCGCGATAACCCCACACGTGTACGCGAGTTCCGGGATTATCGATCCGCTATTCAACTTGTTGATATTTCTAGGCGTCTATTTCTTTTCGGAGTTCTTTCAAGATTCGACTCGTTTCAGAAATGTTGTTTTTGCGGGTATTTCGATTGGTTTAGCCTTGTTGACCAAAGGTCCCGCGGCTTTGCTTCTTTGGGCTTTAACCCTCTTGTTCGTGGGAATTTTATACCGTTCACGTATGAATGGCCGATTGTTTTCAGGCGCCATCGTAGCGGGATTGATCTCTGTATTTTTCTTTGTGGCTTGGTATGGTTTAATCGCCTATAAATTCGGTTGGCACATCATTGAAGAATTCTTTAGCTACCAAGTGCGTTTGATGACGACGGGTGATGCCGGACATGGTCAACCTTTTTACTATCATTTTATTGTTTTGTTGATCGGATGTTTCCCGGTGTCGATTTGGGCGGGAGCTCGTTTGTTTCGCTGGAAGCGGGAGGAATTGGATTTTTCGAACTGGATGAAAGTGTTGTTTTGGGTGGTCTTGATTCTGTTCAGTATCGTGAAGACGAAAATTGTGCATTATTCGTCCATGTGCTGGATACCGTTGACCTATTTCTCTGCGGTGGTTTTGCAGGAATGGCAGGCAGGGGGATTTCGCTTTAATTGGAAATACAATACGGCGATCGGTTTTGTGGGATTAGTATTAGCGACGGTGTTAACGGCGGTTCCATTGATTGGCCAAAACGCGGGCCTCATCGCTCCTTACATTAAAGACGTATTCGTTCAAGGTAATTTGCAAGCGCCGGTGTACTGGGCGGGTTGGGAATTTTTGATCGGTGTAGCGTTTGCTGTAGCCGTAATTTATTACTTGTTCACAAAGAAGTTACATACCTTAATGGCAGCTTCGCTAGTGACGATTATGGCTTATATGGCGATAGTTGTGCCTAAAATTGAAGGATATACGCAGGCAACAGTGATTGATTTTTATATCGCGAAAGTGGGCCAAAAAGTCTACATCGAGCCAGTCGGATTCAAGTCCTACGCGCACCTCTTGTATTTTCAAAAGCCCGCAGGAAGTCCCGCGGGCGATGTATTATTAGCTGCGAAAAAGCTGGATAGACCGGCTTTTTTCCTGATAAAAGCGGATGCGGAGGATAAGTTTAAATACCATCCAAACTTGATCTTCCAAAAAGAAGAGAATGGATTCCTCTTCTACAAGCACCGCTAATTAAACTTCTGGGAAGAAGAACGCGCCCTCAATAGCCGCATTCTCATCTGAATCCGAACCATGAATGGCATTTGCTTCTATAGATTTAGCAAATAATTGGCGAATGGTTCCCTCAGCAGCTTGAGCAGGATTCGTCGCTCCTATAAGCGTGCGAAAATCTTCTACTGCGTTTTCTTTCTCTAAAATCATCGGAATAATCTCACTCTGCGACATGTAATCGCAAAGGCTTTTGTAGAAAGGACGCTCGCTGTGAACAGCATAAAATTGACCCGCTTGCTCGGGGCTCATCTTTAATTTCGTGATGGCTACAATTTTGTAACCAGCTTTTTCAATTTGTTGAATGATGGGACCAGTATTGCCGTCTGCAACTGCATCTGGCTTGATCATAGTGAATGTTCTATTTGTTGACATGGGTATAATTTTCAACAAATTTATCTCTAACTTTGCGTTCGCCCAAATTTATTTCTGGCACACCCTTTTTATGACCTCCATTTCTGCGTTAAAAGCCTTACTTATTCCCGGCACGAAAGCTGTGATCACTGCCCATTACAATCCGGACTCGGATGCGATTGGTTCGACCCTTGCCTTTCAGGGATATTTGGCAAAAAAAGGCATTCATGCGACAGTTGCGGTGCCCTCTACGGTATCGGCTAACCTGAAATGGATGCCCGGAGCAGCGGACATTTTGGCCTATGACGAGCTGATTCACAAGGTGCAAATTGATGCCTTAGTAGAAGAAGCTGATTTTATTTTCTGTTTGGATTTCTCAGGCATTCAAAGGCTGCACAATATGGCGCCTTTAGTACGCAAGTCGCGGGCTAAGAAGGTGGTGATTGATCACCATTTGGATCCGGAAGACTTTGGCGATTTTTATTACCACCGAACCATAGCAGCTTCGACTTGTGAATTAATCTATGATTTGATCCTGGAGTGGGGCGATGAAAATCTCCTAGACCCATCGATCGGATCCTGCTTGTATTCCGGCATTATGACGGATACAGGCTCTTTTCGTCACCCAAACACGACCGCTCATGTGCACACCGTTGTGGCAGCCTTGATTGACTTAGGGGTGAATACAAACGCGGTGCATCGCAAGGTATTCGACTCGTCTAGTATCGATCGTTTGAAGTTTATAGGTCATGTGTTAGGCCAAAGAATGGACTACCTACCCGAGTATCACCTAGCTTTCCTGTGGATCACGGCGGAGGATTTAACAAAATTTAATTCTCAAGCGGGGGACACAGAAGGAATTGTGAATTACGGTTTGCAAATCACCGGATGCGTGTGGTCTATCTTGATGATTGAGCGTCCAGATGGCGTAAAGCTGTCTTTTAGGTCTATCGAACCATTTGCGGTAAATGAATTTGCTTCAAAATACTTTGAAGGTGGCGGGCATAAAAATGCCTCCGGTGGACGTTTTTCTGGGGGAAGTTTAGTGGAGGCGAAGAAAAAACTAATGGAAGTGTTACCTTTGTATCTTTCTGAAATAAATCGAGTTAAAAATGTATAAAATCAAAATCATGCGTAAACAACTAGCAGTAATTTTAGTAGCGGCAGTGGCACTTGCTTCGTGTAACAATGTCGAAGTAGTGGACGGAGTTAAAATCCAAAAGCACGAACATGATGATAGCGCCGCTAAATTAAAAGAGGGTGATATTATTACGTTTGATTTAGTGATCAAAAACGATGCCGATTCTACGATCAAAGATTCTCGTAAAGAAGGTAAGCCATTACAAGATTTAGTTCCTCCAGCTGCACCAGCAGGAGCATTCAAAGGTTCATTTGAGAACGGTTTGCGTTTGTTAGCAGTAGGTGATAGCGCAACCATCTTCGTTCCGGTAGATAGTTTATTCAAAGATGCAAACCAACCTGTTCCTCCGTTCTTGAAGCGTGGTACAGATGTTCGTTTCATCGTGAAAATCAAGAAATCTCAATCTCGTGCAGATTTCGAAAAAGACATGACGAAATTAGCTGCAGAGCAAACAGGCAAAGACGCGAAATTAATCGAAGCGTACGTAGCGAACTCAGGCAAGAAATTCACAAAAACTTCTACCGGATTATATGCATCTATTTCTAACCCAGGCGTGGGTGAAGGTCCTCAAATGGGTGAGTCATGGGTTGTGAACTACATTGGAACGTTTTTAGATGGAAAAGAATTTGACAAAGGCGCCGGTGTTGCGATGCCTCCAGTAGGTCAATTAGTTCCAGGCTTCAACGAAGCGTTAATGTTATTGAAAAAAGGAGGAAAAGGTACGTTTGTGATCCCATCAGCGTTAGGCTATGGTGCACAAGGAGCTGCTCCTCGTATTCCTTCAAATGCTATTTTGGTATTTGAATTAGAAGTATTGTCTAAGAAATAATTGAATGAAAGTTTTCGGATTCCTATTTATTGCCCTTTTTACGTTTTCATGTCTTTCTGATATTGCATTAGAAGATGATGTGAAGGCGAAGGAAAATCAAACACAGATTTTAGCCTACTTTGCTAGTCAAAATCAAAGTCCATCCGCTTTGTCAGATGGGAGCTATTATTTTGTGACTAAATCGAATCCATCGGGGGAATTAGCGTCTAAGGGTGACTCACTCTATGTACATTATGAGTTCTCTAACCTGGCGACGGGAAAGGTACTTGACAGTACAAATCGGGCGACTAATTCTCCTTATTTTTTAAAGTACGGGGGAGGTAATCCTGTATTCGTACGTTTATTTACGGCCTTGCGTGAAGGGGAGCAAGCGACTTTGGTTATTCCTGGTACAGCGCAAGCTTTTCCAGATTTGCCAGCTTACACACCCATGAAGGTGAAAATTAAGTCCTATGTGGTACGCACGCAAGACGATTTGATTCGCGAATACATTACTCGCAATGGCTTTTCCGTAACAGAGACATCAGACAATGGTCTTCGTTATATTCGTTTAGTGGCGGGAACAGGCGATATTCCAGCGCAAGGTAAGGTGGTGAAGATTAAATACACGGGACGTTTTTTGAGTTCCAAAGCCTTCGATGGCAATATGGCTCGCACCGATAGTTTGAGTGTAACGATTGGTGGTACACAAACCGTTCCTGGTTTCCAAATGGGAATTGAGAAAATGCGTTTAGGGGAAAAAGCGGTACTTGTTTTTCCTTCTGCTCTAGGTTATGGAGTAAATGGAAATAGTAGCATACCTGGTTATACGCCTCTAAGTTTCGAAATCTACGTGGCTAAAATTGAATAAGTATGGTGAAGTATGTGGTTTTATTTTTCGCTTTGGCGATAGGTTTAACAAGTTGTTCGGTAGACAATCCAGTGGAACAGGAGGTTTCTAAGAATGACACTGACATTCAAAATTATTTAAAACAGCGTAACTTAACGTACCAGAAAACAACGGATGGGATGTATTATTCCATCGTTTCTGCTGGTGCAACAGCCTCTCCTGCGGTATCCGATTTAGTGACCCTGCATTACAAGTTGACTTTGTTAGATGGAACCTTTGTAGATTCGACGTCTAAAGTCGCGAATCAATCGAAATCAATCATTTTTGGTGTTTCTCAAAGTATGTTCACCCTTCCCGTTTCCTTACTGAAAGCGGGTGATAAAGGCACTTTTTTGCTTCCTTCTTCGTTGGCTTTTGGAGGTAACACGTTTGGTAGTGTCCCCGCTTATTCGGTCATTAAGGCAGAAATAGAAGTGGTTTCCATTAAAAACCAAGCAGCACAAATTGCCTCTATGAAAACCACCTATGGTTTTACCGCTTCAGAGCAGACGTCTTCTGGTTTAGTATTCCAAAAGACACTTGAAAACCCAACGGGAGCGGTGGTCGTTTCTGGTCAAAGCGTTAAAGTAAACTATACAGGTCGTTTAGGCTATGGCTATATCCAAACGGATGCAAATGGGAAAGTGATTTACGATTCCAAATTTGGCACAGGTACCTTAGTCTTTACAGCAGGTGCAGGTCAATTAATACCTGGTTTTGAAGAAACGGTTCTGAAGATGAAAGTAGGTGAAAAGGCAAAAGCAATTTTACCTTATACGATCGCATATGGAGTGGCCGGTAACTCCTCTATCCCGGGTTATTCTCCTTTGTATTTTGAAATAGAAGTAGTTTCTGCTCAATAATGCTTCCCATTCTTTATTTGGCGACCCAAAACAAGCACAAAGTCGAAGAACTGACGGCTTTGCTTCAGGATCATTTTACCGTCCGTGACCTAAGCTCTCTAGCTCTTACTGAAGAAATTCCAGAAACGGGGACTACACTCACAGAGAATTCGCTTCAGAAAGCGCGTTATATTGCCGAAAAATTCCAAGTTTCTTGTTTAGCCGATGATTCCGGTTTAGAGGTAGAGGCGTTACATGGCGCTCCTGGTGTCTATTCTGCTCGGTATGCGGGAGAGCCTAAAGACGATCAAGCAAATCTCCAATTGCTATTACAAAACCTGCGCGGTAATTCGAATCGGCGTGCGCGTTTCGTTACGGTTTTGACTTATTTTGCTGCGGGTACTTACCATTCGTTTGAAGGAGAGGTTCAAGGGTCGATAGTGGAGTTGCCCCGCGGCACACTGGGTTTTGGCTATGATCCTATTTTTCAACCGGAAATGGAAACCCGCACCTTTGCCGAAATGACCTTGGCTGAGAAGAATAAAATAGCCCACCGGGCGCGTGCTTTGGAGAAATTCAAAAACTTCTTAGACGAAACACAGAAATGTGCCGACGTATAGTGGATTATTCATTTCCCTTGTTATTTTTGTAGCGTTTGCAATTAAAAACCCCTCCATGAAATTGAAATTCAGCTTTTTGCTGGCTTTTTTCTTATACTTTACGGTTTTTCAGTCTAGCGGTCAATTTGTGATCAAAGGGCGAGTGACTGATGCTAAGAATGGAGATCCTATTCCGTTTGCTTCTGTTGGCCTTGTAGGCGTAAGTCAAGGAGCTACTACTAATTTTCAAGGGGAGTTCAGCCTCAATTCCAAATATTCCGCGGACAGTCTTTTTTCCTCTTTTGTCGGGTATAAAAAACGCGTGAAGAAAATCACACGCGGGGCTAAATTACAAGAAATTGACTTTCAGTTAGAACCCACGGGTCGTGAAATGGCTGAGGTGATTGTGTATTCAGGTGAAAATCCGGCTTTTAAAATCCTGCGAGGAGTAATTCGCAACCGCGAAAAGAATGATCGATCAAAGCTTTCTGCCTACGAGTATGATTCCTACGCGAAGATGGAACTCGATGTGGACAATATCTCAGAGAAGTTCAAGGAGAAGAAGGTGATGAAAGATATCGCACAAGCGATCAAGAAATTTGAGAAAATTGCGGGTGAGGACGGTAAGTTAATTATCCCTACTTACATCTCTGAATCGGTAGGAAAGTTTTACTATTTAGAAAGCCCGCAGCGCAAGAAAGAGACTATTCTAAAGACGAATATTAAAGGCGTGGGAGTGAAGGATGGTTCCTTGATTTCACAACTAGTAGGTGGAAATTTGGTAGCAAATTATAATTTCTACCAAAACTATGTTGGCTTTTTTGGCAAGGATTTTGCTAGTCCGATTGGTGATAACTGGAAAGGCAGTTATTCTTACTTCTTAGGTGATACGGTGAATGTGGATGGCCACGTATGTTACCAGATGGATTTTGATCCAAAGAATCCAATGGATCTAGTTTTTAGAGGCCAAATGTGGATCGACACGACTTCCTTCGCTTTAGTGCAAATTGATGCGGCGGTGGACAAAGGGGCTAATTTGAATTTCATCGATAAGATCAAAATCTCTCAGGAATTAGAACAAACTAGCTCAGGAGCCTGGCTACCAGCGCGTACCCGATTCCTAATCGACTTAGAAGAAATTACCAAAGGCAGTGCCGGGATGTTATTGAAAATGTACATTTCGAACAAAGATTTCGTGGTCAACAAGCCACATGAATTAGGCTTTTATGATTTCACCACGGAGGTCGCGGAAGATGCGATGCAGCCTAATCCGGAGTTTTGGAAATATGCCCGACATGAACCTCTAAGTACGCAAGATATCATGGCCTCAGCCTTAATTGACTCCGTGCAAAATCTGCCTATCGTTCGAACCTACGTCGAAATCGCAGAGATTATTCTCAGTGGCTACAAGAAATTCAATGACATCGAAGTGGGTCCATATGTGTCCAGCTTTGCGGTGAATAAAATTGAAGGTGCGCGTTTACGTTTAGGTTTTAGGACAAATGCAAACTTTGATAAGCACTGGATTTTAAGGGGAAACGTAGGTTTTGGGACGAAAGATTTAGTTCCTAAATATTCCGCGGAGGTGAATTACCTTTTCTCTAAAAAGAAGTGGACAGTCGCCGGACTTCGTCATTCGTATGACATTGAACGGGTAGGTTTAACGCCTGAATTGATTGGGGATAATAAATTATTCTATTCTTTCACCCGTTGGGGGGCTTTTTCTGGTGCCTTCTTTAGAAGGGAATCGGAGGCCTTTTTCTCGTCCGAATTCTACAAAGGTTTAACCGTAACAACCTCTTTAAATACGCGTTCATTCGATCCTTTGTTCCGTTTTCAATACCGTTTAAATCCAGAATTAGGTCGCGCCTCAGCGGTGCAGGATTACTACCAAGAGACTTTTGCGACGGTGGAGTTGCGTTTCGCTCAAAACGAAACCTTCATCATGAATGGGAATGAGCGAATTACTTTAGCCACGAAACGTATCCCAGTGGTTACCTTGAAATACCAACACGGATTTAAAGGTTTCTTAGGTGGTGATTTTACCTATGATCGCGTTACATTAAAGGCTTACCAAACGTTCCGCATAGGAACCCTCGGTCGTTCTGATTACACGTTTACGGCTGGTTATACACCCTCTAATTTACCGGCACCGCTCTTGTTTCCTCACTTAGGAAATGAGACTTTCTTCTTTGTTCGTTCGGCCTATTCCACAATGAATTATTTTGAATTCGTGAGTGATCAATATGCTTCGATTCAATACAATCACAATTTTGAGGGCTTGTTGTTTAACCGCATTCCCTTGATCAAGAAATTAAAATGGCGTTTTATTGCCTCAGGTAATATTTTGATGGGTAGTCAACGTTCTACAAACCATGAAATTATGAAGGATGTGAACAGTCCATTGCGTTCGAAATTCTTAGACCAATATTCGTTTGATTCTTTAGACCCGAACAAACCATTTGCGGAAGTGGGTTATGGCATTGATAATATTTTCAAGATTTTACGTGTACAGGCCTTTCATCGGTTGACCTATTTAGATCATGGTAATCCTCAACGATTTAGGTTAATGGCTTCCGTTAATTTCTCTTTTTAGAACATTATAAAGAAGAAAGTTTAAACATTTCAAGAATGTTTTTACTGTATTTGATTTCATAAACTCGACGCCCTATATTTACAAGGTTACAACCATCCTATTATGCTTTTAATTCTCGTGGGCCTGTCTTTACTAAGTTACCTGTTAGGGTCCATCCCTACGGCCATTTGGTATGGAGATAAGTACCATGGAATTGATATTCGTCAGCACGGAAGTGGTAATGCTGGAGCAACTAATACCTTTCGGGTATTAGGTAAAAAGGCTGGTTCTATTGTTTTGTTTGTCGATGCATTGAAGGGCTTTGCGGCGGCCAGTTTAGCCACGGTTTTATATTCTTTCGGTTTAGTGGATTGGCAGACGTGTGTAACACTGAAGATCTTGTTCGGGTTTTTAGCCATTATCGGTCATTTACTTCCTGTTTTTTGTGATTTTAAAGGGGGCAAGGGTGTGGCTACGACCTTAGGAATGGTGATCGCTTTACATCCGCAGGCAGCTCTTGTAAGTAGCTTGGTCTTTTTGCTGGTATTTGCCATATCGCATTATGTCTCATTGGGTTCGATGATCACCTCTTTGGTCTTTCCATTATTACTTCAATTTGGGGTGTTTGGGAAGGAATTACCTATTTTGATTTATTTCGGATTCATCATTTCATTCTTAGTGATTTTTACGCACCGTAAAAATATCGGTCGAATTATTTCAGGAACGGAAAATCGGATGTATCTTATTCCTCGCAAGGGTCGTTTATAGCCTTCAATTTCAAAATTATGCAATCAACACACAAATTTATTGCCGCTCACAAGGATCGGTTTCTGGCGGAGCTTTTGGACTTATTACGTATTCCTTCGATTTCGGCGGATCCTGCTTATGCCGGTGATGTTCGCAAGGCGGCGGAATGGGTAGCTAACAATTTGCGTACGGCTGGAGCAGACCACGTTCGATTAGAAGAAACACCAGGTTACCCAATTGTCTATGGAGAGAAAATGGTGGATCCTGCGGCGCCTACCGTTTTAGTGTATGGTCATTATGATGTGCAACCGGCAGATCCGTTGGACCTTTGGGATAATCCTCCTTTTGAACCAGTCATTAAAGACGAGGTGATTTATGCACGGGGAGCTTGTGACGATAAAGGGCAGGTTTTTATGCATTTAAAGGCATTTGAGGCGATGTTAGCCTCCGGAAATTTGACCTGTAATGTGAAGTTCATGATTGAAGGGGAGGAAGAAGTGGGATCCGATAATCTGGGGAATTTCGTTGCTGCGAATAAAGATTTATTGAAAGCGGATGTCATTTTGATCTCTGACACAGCGATTATTGCGAATGATATTCCCTCGATTGATGTGGGATTACGCGGTTTGAGTTATATGGAAGTGGAAGTGCAGGGGCCTAACCGCGATTTGCACTCGGGTGTATATGGCGGGGCGGTAGCAAATCCAATTAATATTTTATGCCAAATGATTTCCTCGATGCACGATGAATTCAATCACATCACCATTCCTGGATTTTACGATGGGGTGATGGAAGTGAGTGCTGCGGATCGAGCAGCGATGGCACAGACTCCCTTTGATTTAGAGGCCTACCAAAAAGATTTAGGCATCGATACCGTGCATGGCGAAAAAGGGTTTACTACTTTAGAGCGTGCGTCCATTCGTCCTACGCTAGATGTGAATGGCATTTGGGGTGGTTATACAGGAGAGGGCGCGAAGACGGTATTGCCTTCGAAGGCTTTTGCTAAAATTTCGATGCGCCTGGTGCCTAACCAATCCTCCACTGAGATTACGCGCTTGTTTACCGATCACTTTAAGGCCATTGCGCCTAAAGGAGTGAAGGTGAAAGTGACGGCTCACCATGGTGGGGAAGGCTATTTAATGCCGACAGACAGTATAGCCTTTCAGGCGGCGTCGGAGGCGATGGCTACGACTTTTGGTAAAGAACCGGTGCCTACAAGAGGTGGCGGTAGTATTCCGATTGTGGCCTTGTTCGAGAAAGAATTAGGGATTAAGTCTATTTTGATGGGTTTTGGCCTAGATTCAGATGCGATTCATTCTCCTAACGAGCATTATGGTCTATTTAATTTTTACAAAGGGATAGAAACGATTCCTCATTTCTTTGCAAACTTAGCAGCATTATCGAAATAAAATGGCGGAGAATTTAAGTGCTTTAGCAACGGAATCTACCTCTACGTATGACAATCTTGAGCAGCAAACAGTAGATACGATCTTGCGTCAAATTAACGCAGAGGACAAAACGGTGCCTTTAGCGGTCGAAAAAGTCATTCCGGCGATCGAAGCTTTAGTGCATGAAATCGTCAAACGAATGAAGCAAGGGGGGCGTTTATTTTACATTGGTGCCGGAACTTCTGGGCGCTTAGGTGTAGTCGATGCGTCGGAATGCCCGCCCACCTACGGCGTGCCGCACGACTGGGTCATTGGTTTGATTGCCGGGGGAGATTCTGCCATTCGCAAGGCGGTAGAAAATGCGGAGGATGACGAAAAACAAGCTTGGCTAGATATGGAAGCTTATGGTATCGACGAACTAGATACTGTAGTCGGTATCGCTGCTTCGGGTAGAACGCCTTACGTGATCGGTGGTTTGCGCGATGCGAACGCACGCGGAATCTTGACCGGATGCATTGTCTGCAACGCAGGAAGTCCGGTTGCAACAGAAGCAAAATGCCCTATCGAAGTGGTAGTGGGTCCAGAATACGTGACCGGAAGCACGCGGATGAAATCTGGAACAGCCCAAAAACTGGTACTAAATATGCTATCCACTGCGGTGATGATCCAGCTAGGGCGCGTGCGGGGGAACAAAATGGTGGATATGCAGTTAAGTAATCACAAGTTAGTGTTACGCGCGATCCGTATGGTTCGAGAAGCAACAGGTGTGAGTGATGAGTTGGCAGCGGAACTTTTAGAAAAACACGGCAGCGTGCGTAACGCAGTCGATGCAATTCAAGCAAAATAAATTGGGATAATAACGCTTTAATCCCTTAATTTGTATCGTAATTAATCAAATACCTCGTATGAAAAACATATCTAAACTTATTTTAACGTTTGTGTTCGGAACAATGGCTTTTGGCTTTCAAGCAAAAGCGGAAGACTTTCCAGCAGACATCAAGCCTTTAATGACTAAATATACTTGCTTCGCTTGTCACAAACCTGATACGCGTTTAGTGGGTCCAGCTTACAAAGACGTAGCTAAGAAAAAGTATTCAGTGGATAAAATTGTTGCTTTAATCGCAAAGCCACAGCCTTCTAACTGGCCAGGTTACCCTCCAATGGCGCCAATGACTAACGTGCCTAAAGAAGATGCAGTTAAATTAGCGAAGTATATCAACTCGTTGAAATAATTGATCTAACAGCATAAAAAAAGCCCTCAATCCAATTGAGGGCTTTTTTATTTTATAAAGCTTTCAGCATCCAGATGTCACATCCATCGTGACCACTGTTTCCCAAAGGATGATCTAATGACTGGAAGCCCACCTTTTCATAGATGGAGACTGCTTTTTTTAATTCAGGCATCGATTCTAAGTAGACATGCGTATAGCCGTTTTCTTTTGCCCACCTCATCGATTGCTCCATCAGTTGTTTTCCTAAACCCGTTCCTCTAACTTCTTTCGCCACATAGAGCTTAACCAGTTCGCAGGTTCCTTGGGGTAAATTTTCCGTGGGATAGATTCCACAACCGCCTATGACTTTTTCGTCTTGGATCGCAACGTAATAATAGGAGCCAGGAGTCCGGAACAATTCAAATAGGGCATCCGTCGTCGGATCAAAATAAACAGTTCCCGGTTTATTCGCCCCAAATTCCGCCAATGCTGTACGAATTACCTTCGCCAGTTCTTCATTGTCTCTGGATTCAATGGGACGAATATTCATGCTAATTATTTTGCGGCTTTCTTGGTAGCTGGCTTTTTCTCTGCTTTTTCAGCTGGAGCCTTTTCTACCTTAGGTGCTTTCTCTGCTTTCGCAGCGGCTGGGAATAATTCCGGTGTATTAGCTACCAAAATCAAATACCAACTCAAGATTTTTTTAATGTCTGATGCGAAAACGCGATCCGTATCGTAGTTAGGAACTACGGTTGCTAAAGTGCTAAATAATTCAGCATCACTTGCTTTTTTTGCTTCGATAGGTAAAACACCATTGAATTTAGCGTGGATTTGTAAGAATAAATCAGCTAATGGTAAAGTGCTATCTTGGTGATCATCTAAATACAACGAGATGTCTTTTAACACGGAAATACGTGTTTGGCCACCTACGACTGATTTTTGTTTTGCAGCGTCCAAAGTCTCTACAATCACACCCGTACGCGTAGGTTTTAACACTTTGTACAATCCACTTTTTCCCGAGATATGGGCAACTTCATTCAATAAATCCATGTTTTTTCGCTTGTTATGGGGGCAAAATTAGTACTATTTCCCTATTCTGTAAGGGGATGTTTGAATTAATTCATCGATGGACTTCAAAATATCCTCGCGACCTACGTGCTTTTCCGCTGAAGTGATGAACAAAGGAGGAAGTTCATCCCACATTTCTAATAGGAAGTTTTTGTAGACGTCTACACTTTCGTTCACTTGCTTTTGAGATAACTTATCTGCTTTCGTAAATACAATATAAAAGGGGATTTCATCCTCCACCATCCTGCTCATGAACTCTATATCCACCGCCTGCGGCTTCAAACGAATGTCCACTAACACAAACAAGCAGGTCAAATTCTCCCGATGGATCAAATAATCAAAGATCATTTTCTCGAATTCCTTACGTTTTTCCTTGCTGACTTTGGCAAAACCATAACCCGGTAAATCCACTAAATACCACTTCTCGTCAATGATGAAGTGATTAATCAATTGCGTTTTTCCAGGTGTCTGTGAAGTTTTCGCTAAACCTTTATGAAAGGTCAACGAATTGATCAAGGACGATTTTCCCACATTTGAACGACCAATAAAGGCAAATTCAGGAAATCTTGCCGGAGGGCAATTCTTAAAGTCGGTGTTGCTGGTAACGAATTTAGCGTTAATCTGAGCCATAGGGCGGGTGATGATGAAGGACAAAGGTAAGGAAAAAATAGTCGCTAGTCGCTAGCGACTAGTGACTAGTGACTATCGACTAGTGACTATTTTTTCCTTAACTTTGTGTTAGATATGGAAAAACTACAAAACGATCTTCTTCTTCGTGCCGCGCAGGGTTTGCCTGTGGAGCGAATCCCGGTGTGGGTGATGCGTCAGGCGGGGAGGATTTTACCTGAATATAGAGCGGTGCGCGCGAAAGCGGGTTCCTTTATTGGTTTAGCGACGCATCCAGAGATGGCGGCGGAGGTGACGATTCAACCGGTGACGCGTTTTGGGGTGGATGCTGCGATTATCTTTTCAGATATTTTAGTGGTGCCGGAGGCGATGGGTTTGCCCTATGTGATGGAGGAGCAGAAGGGTCCAGTTTTTCCGGAGGTGATTCGGTCGAAAGCGGATTTGGCGAAGATTCGGGATGCAAATCCGGAACAGGATTTGAAGTATGTGTTAGATGCGATTAAGATTGT
This sequence comes from Aquirufa sp., assembly GCA_040403415.1. Classification (GTDB taxonomy): domain Bacteria; phylum Bacteroidota; class Bacteroidia; order Cytophagales; family Spirosomataceae; genus Aquirufa. The sequence goes on along the minus strand of JBBAKU010000007.1, from coordinate 98,724 downwards.
GAAAAAGGAATTAGCTGGTAAGGTGCCATTGATTGGTTTTGCTGGTGCACCGTTTACGATTTTCTGTTATATGGTGGAGGGAAAAGGGTCGAAGACGTTTTCTCAGGCCAAAAAGATGTTATATGCCGAGCCTGAACTAGCGCACGCTTTGTTGCAAAAGATTACGGATTCGACGATTTCGTATTTGAAGGCGCAGGTGGCGGCTGGGGCTAATTTAGTTCAGATTTTTGATTCCTGGGCGGGGATTTTATCGCCAGCGCAGTATTCGGTGTTTTCAACTCCTTATTTAAAGCAAATTTGTGATGCGGTGACGGAGGTTCCTGTGACGCTTTTTGCTAAAGGGGCTTTCTTCGCTCGCGAGGAAATGGCTGCTTTGAATTGTGCGACGATAGGTTTGGATTGGAATATGGATATTGCTGAATCCCGTCGTTTAGTGGGGCCTAACAAGACTTTACAAGGAAATTTAGATCCTTGTGCTTTGTATGGCGACTTTAAGACGGTGGAAGCGGAGACCAAGAAGATGATCGATCAATTTGGGACGCAACGCTACATTGCGAACTTAGGCCATGGGGTTTATCCGGACATTGATCCAGATAAGGTCCAGTGTTTCGTGGATACGATTCAAAATTATCAAGCATAAAAAAAGCCCTGATTGTCAGGGCTTTTTCATTTAATGCGTAAATATTATTTTGCTGAATAATTCGGCGCTTCTTTCGAGATGCTCACATCATGTGGGTGACTTTCTTTCACACCGGCTGAAGTGATTTTTACGAACTTTGCTTGTTGCATCGCTTCGATAGAGGAAGCTCCGCAGTAGCCCATTCCGGCTTTTAGTCCACCTACCATTTGGTATAGAATTTCCGTCACCGAACCTTTGAATGGTACGCGACCTACGATTCCTTCTGGAACTAGTTTTTTGATATCGTCTTCTGCGTCTTGGAAGTAACGGTCTTTCGATCCATCTTCCATGGCCTCTAAAGAGCCCATTCCGCGGTATGATTTGAATTTACGTCCTTCCAAAATGATCATCTCACCGGGTGCTTCGTCTGTTCCAGCTAAAAGAGAACCCATCATGACGGTGCTGGCGCCACCTGCGATGGCTTTGGCCACATCCCCTGAATAGCGAATACCTCCATCAGCAATCACTGGGACATCGTATTTTTGCAAAGCTTTGGCCGCTTCATACACCGCCGTCAATTGAGGCATACCCACACCCGCGATGATACGCGTCGTGCAAATACTTCCTGGGCCTACACCTACTTTCACTGCATCTGCTCCAGCTTCCGCTAAGGCAACGGCCGCATCGCCTGTCGCGATGTTACCTACGATCACATCCAAGGTAGGGAATGCTTTCTTCACTGATTTCAAGGCATCGATGACACCTTTCGAGTGACCGTGCGCGGTATCAATACTGATAACGTCCACGCCCACTTGTACTAAAGCTTGAACGCGGTCTAATAAATCAGGTGTTACACCTACCGCTGCACCTACGCGAAGACGGCCTAGGGGATCTTTCGATGCCAACGGGTGCGACTTGCGCTTCAAAATATCTTTATAAGTAATCAAACCGATCAATTTGCCATTTTTGTCGATAATCGGTAATTTTTCGATTTTGTATTCTTGCAAAATGCTTTCGGCCTCTTCCATGCTGATTCCTTCTTTGGCCGTAATCAAATTGTCCTTCGTCATGATCTCTCTCACGGGACGAGCCGTTTGTTTTTGGAAACGTAAATCACGGTTCGTCAAAATGCCCACTAATTTTCCGTCATTGTCGATCACCGGAATGCCACCGATCTTGAATTCCTTCATGATGCGTTGCGCGTCTCCTAAAGTAGAATTGTCTTTCAAGGTCACTGGATCGATGATCATGCCTGATTCAGAGCGCTTTACCTTGCGAACTTGTGCCGCTTGCTGTGCAATCGTCATGTTCTTGTGGATGATTCCGATGCCACCTTCTTGCGCTAAAGCGATCGCTAAATCGGCTTCCGTAACGGTGTCCATCGCTGCGGAAACAATCGGAATGTTTAACCAAATGTTACGCGTAAGGCGAGAGGAAGTACTTACTTCACGGGGTAAAACCTCGGAATAAGCGGGAAGCAAAAGTACGTCGTCGTACGTTAAGGCTTCGAATAGAAATTTAGTGGAATCAAGCATAGCAAATAATTTGTACCGGGTGTTGAATGAGTGCCCTTATTTGCAGGACAAAATTACATGAAATTTCTGAAATAATTCAATCCTTTTCTGAAATTTTCTCCCAGATTTAGATTTTTAGCTGTAAATTGCGGCTTGAATTTTTAAGCCTTCGTAATGAACTATCAACCTCAGGATTTCCTTCCTATTTTTGTTCAGCTAGCAGCTGCCTTGGCATTTATCGTTGCTACGATGGTAGCCACTCACGCATTGGGTCCTAAAAGACACTCTAAAAAGAAAGATGATGCTTTCGAGTGCGGGATTGAATCCATCGGTGATGCGCGCACGCCTATCTCTGTGAAGTATTTTTTAGTCGCCATTCTTTTTGTGCTATTTGATATAGAAATCGTCTTTATGTATCCTTGGGCGGTAAATTTCAAACAATTGTCTTGGAACGGTTTCTATGAAATGCTTGTATTTATGGGCCTGCTTTTAGTGGGCTTCTTGTATGTATTGAAAAAAGGAATTTTAAAGTGGGAAAAATAAACATATTGGTCTTGCCAACGTTTATGTATTCAACAGATAATTAAGATATGAGTAATTCAACAGTTCAAGTGGCTGAAGCGCCTCCAGGAGTAGAGGGAGCGGGTTTTTTCGCTACCTCTTTAGATAGTTTAGTGGGTTTAGCACGGGCTAATTCACTTTGGCCCTTACCATTCGCGACTTCATGCTGCGGTATTGAGTTTATGTCTACAATGGCATCCCATTATGATATCGGTCGTTTTGGTGCGGAACGTTTAAGTTTCTCTGCCCGTCAAGCGGACGTTTTGATGGTGATGGGAACGATCTCTAAGAAAATGGCACCGGTTGTAAAACAGGTATATCTCCAAATGGCTGAGCCACGTTGGGTTTTATCAGTAGGGGCTTGTGCGTGTTCTGGAGGTATTTTTGATACGTATTCTGTTCTGCAAGGAATTGACCGTATCATCCCAGTAGATGTGTATGTGCCAGGTTGCCCACCGCGTCCGGAGCAAATTTTGGATGGCTTTATGCAGATTCAAGAATTAGCGAAAAAGGAAACAACGCGCAGAAGAAATGAACCAGAATACAAGGCTTTATTAGCTTCATACGGAATCGAATAATGATGAACGAAAAGATAATCGAGGCGCTTCAAGCGCAGTTTGGCGAGGAGGGTGTGTATGGAATAGGCGAGTCACACGGCATTTTGCAGGTGACTACGGCGGTAGAGAATATCGTTCCGATGATTCACTTTTTGTATGCTCACCCGGTATTTAAGTTTCAATTTTTGACGGATGTAGCGGGAATTCATTTTCCAGACGCGAAAGGGCAAGAATTGGGGGTGATTTACCACTTACATTCTTTGGAAAACAACGTGCGTCTTTGGATCAAGGCCTATGCGCCTATCGAAGCGCCTAATTTCCCTACCATCACTGATTTGTTTGCGTCAGCAAACTGGATGGAGCGCGAGGCGTTTGATTTTTATGGTATCATTTTCGAAGGTCACCCTAATTTGACCCGTATCCTGAATATGGACGAGATGGATTACCACCCGATGCGTAAAGAATATCCGTTAGAGGATGCGACGCGTCACGATAAGATTGATGAATTGTTTGGACGATAATAAATAGACATGTCTGAAATAGCTTTAGTAAACAGCCCTAATGTAGGATTAGATAAAACACAAAAAGGGGGACCTTATGTGAATGAATTATCTACCTTAAACTTAGGCCCCACGCACCCAGCGACACACGGTATTTTCCAAAACATCTTAACGATGGATGGTGAAACCATTGTGGACGCGGAGCAAACGGTGGGTTATATCCACCGGGCCTTTGAGAAAATCGCAGAACGTCGTCCTTTCTATCAAATCACGACTTTAACGGATCGCATGAACTACTGTTCAGCTCCTATTAACAATATGGGCTGGCACATGACGGTAGAGAAATTGTTAGGCATCGAAGTTCCCAAGCGCGCGCAATACATGCGTGTGATCATGATGGAACTTGCGCGTTTAACGGATCACATTGTTTGTAATTCCATCCTAGCGGTAGATACTGGAGCCTTAACGGGTTTCTTGTATGTATACCAATGGAGAGAGTTCATCTACGAGATTTACGAGGAGATGTGCGGTGCACGTCTGACGACGAATATGGGTCGTTTTGGTGGTATGGAGCGTGATTTTACGCCTGTAGCGATCGAGAAAATCCAAAAATTATTAAAAGAACTTCCGGCAGCGTTAAAGGAATTCGAAGGCTTGGTGATGCGTAACCGTATCTTCATGGACCGCACCCAAAATGTGGGTGGGATTTCAGCTGAGCGTGCCTTAAACTACGGATTTACTGGTCCTAACTTACGTGCTGCGGGTGTCGATTATGATGTACGTGCCATGAACCCGTATTGTTCGTATGAAGATTTCGAATTCGATGTGCCAGTAGGTACAAAAGGTGATACGTATGATCGTTTCTTAGTGCGTGAAGAGGAGATGTGGCAAAGTTTGCGCATCATCCAACAAGCGATGGACAATCTTCCGGAAGGAGCTTACCACGCAGATGCACCTCACTATTATTTACCAAAAAAACAAGACGTCTACCACAACATGGAGGCCTTGATCTACCACTTCAAAATTGTGATGGGAGAGATCGACGCACCCGTAGGTGAGGTTTACCATTCAGTAGAAGGCGGAAACGGGGAATTAGGTTTCCACTTAGTTTCTGACGGTGGTCGTACACCTTACCGTTTGAAATTCCGTCGTCCCGGATTTATATATTACCAGGCTTTCCCAGAAATGATCAAGGGAACCACCCTTTCAGATGCGATCGTAACGATGTCATCGATGAACGTAATTGCAGGAGAGTTAGATACATAAGACATGAGCAAGATTGTTTTCCCAGCAGAAACGCTGGAATTAGTGAAAAAAATTATCGCCCGCTATCCGGATGGAAAGCAGAAGTCGGCTTTGTTGCCTATTCTTCACTTAGCGCAAGCGGAGTGGAAGTGGTGTTCACCAGAGGTAATGGATTATGTAGCGTCCCTACTTACCATTTCTTCAATCGAGGTGTACGAGGTAGCGTCATTCTACACAATGTTCCATTTGGAGCCGGTAGGAGAGCACGTAATCGAGTATTGCCGTACAGGTCCTTGTTGCTTAATGGGTGGCGTGGAAGTATACGATCACTTGAAGAAACGTTTGAAAATTAACACCGGCGAAACGACGAAGGATGGCAAGTTTACCATCAAAGAAGTGGAGTGTTTAGCCGCTTGCGGATGGGGTCCTGTATTCCAAATCCGCGAAAAGTACTACATGCACTTAACGAAAGAAAAAGTGGATGAAATTATAGATGAACTGAGCAAATAAGGCCTAGGATGAAGATATTAACCGAACATATAGACGTACCCAACATCGACACGATAGACGTGTTCATGAAACATGGAGGGTATTCAGCGGTCCAAAAAGCAATTAAAAAAATGACTCCTGACGAAGTCACTGAAGAAGTGAAAAAGTCAGGTCTACGTGGTCGTGGAGGCGCAGGTTTCCCGGTAGGTATGAAGTGGTCATTCTTAGCTAAACCGGAGGGTGTGCCTCGTTATTTAGTGTGCAACGCAGACGAATCAGAGCCTGGTACGTTTAAGGATCACTATTTGATGTGGAAATCCCCACATACGTTAATCGAAGGAATGATTGTTTCTTCGTTTGCTTTAGGAGCAAACACCTCGTACATCTATGTTCGTGGCGAATTGATGTATGTGATCAACATCTTAGAAAAAGCGATTCAAGAGGCTTACGACAAAGGATTATTAGGAAAGAATATTTTAGGTTCAGGTTACGATCTAGATCTATTTGTTCAGCCTGGTGGTGGAGCTTATATCTGCGGAGAAGAAACCGCTTTATTAGAATCCTTAGAAGGTAAACGAGGTAATCCTCGTAACAAGCCACCTTTCCCAGCGGTGAAAGGTTTATGGCAATGTCCTACGGTAGTGAATAACGTAGAATCCATCGCAGCTACTTCATGGATTGTGAATAACGGTGGCGATGCCTATGCGGCAGTGGGAGTGGGACGTAGTACAGGAACAAAATTAATCTCGGCTTCTGGTCACATCAAAAAACCAGGAGTTTACGAGATCCCATTAGGTATTACGGTCGAAGATTTCATCTATTCCGATGAATGGTGCGGCGGTATTCGCGATGGACATAAATTAAAAGCAGTCGTAGCCGGTGGTTCGTCTGTGCCGATCTTACCGGCCGAATTAATCTTAACGACAGCGGCAGGGGAGAAACGTTTGATGACTTATGAATCTTTATCGGATGGTGGTTTTGCTACCGGTACGATGTTAGGTTCAGGAGGTTTTGTGGTCATGGATGAGACAGCTTGTATCGTTCATAATACCTTAACGTTTGCGAAATTCTACCACCACGAGTCGTGTGGACAATGTTCCCCATGTCGTGAAGGAACGGGTTGGATGGATAAAGTGTTAAATCGCATCGAGCACGGTCAAGGCCGCAAAGAAGACATCGATTTGTTAGTCGATGTAGCGAAGAAAATTGAAGGAAATACGATTTGTCCATTAGGAGATGCGGCGTCTTGGCCAGTGGCTGCGGCGATTCGCCATTTCCGCGATGAGTTTGAGTGGCATATTGAACACCCAGAATTAGCGACAAAACCAGGCGCGGTATTTATGCGTGAGGGGGCTAGTTGGACAAAATAATTTGGCAGAAATTAACGAATATGAAAGTTACGATAGATAATATCACCCTTGAGGTAGAACCAGGAACCACCATCATGCAGGCAGCTCGCATGATCGGGCCTGAGGTTGCTCCGCCAGCTATGTGCTATTATGAGCCTTTGAAGGGTTCAGGTGGAAAATGCCGTGCTTGTTTAGTGAAGGTGACGGCGGGTTCTGAAAAAGACCCTCGTCCGATGCCTAAATTAGTTCCAGCCTGCATTACAGCCGTTCAAGACGGGATGATCGTGGAAAATACGGTGAACGAAGATGTGTTAGAAACACGCAAGGGCATCGTGGAATTCTTGTTATTAAATCACCCATTGGATTGCCCCGTGTGTGATCAAGCGGGTGAATGTCACTTACAAGACTTCTCGTTCGAGCATGGTGTTTCATCGACTCGTACAGTAGAAGAGCGCAATACATTCGAGCCGACGGATTTAGGTCCTAACATTCAGCTGAACATGAACCGTTGCATCTTGTGCTACCGTTGTGTGTATACAGCGGATCAAATCACAGATGGCCGTGTTCACGGGGTGATGCACCGCGGAGATCATGCAGAGATCAGTACTTACATCGAGAAAGCGATTGATAATGACTTCTCGGGTAACGTGATTGATGTGTGTCCAGTGGGCGCATTGACAGATAAAACCTACCGTTTCAAGAGCCGTGTGTGGTTCTCGAAGCCAGTCGATGCGCATTGCGAGTGTGAGAAATGTTCAGGAAAAGCAACGATCTGGAACAAAGGAGAGGAAGTAATTCGTGTGACGGGTCGCAAGAACATGTGGGGCGAAGTAACGGATTTCATTTGTAATGGCTGTCGTTTTGACAAGAAAAAGACGGCTGATTGGGTGATCGAAGGGCCGACGAACGTGTCTCGTCACTCGGTGATCTCAGCGAATAAATATGGTGCGAATTTGATTAAGCCAGCGTTCCCAGTGTTACAGGCGGCGCGCGATTACAAGCAAATCAATGACGATCGTGACCGTAGTTTTGTAGGTATTCAACCTGCTTTACCTAAATCTAAAAAGAAATAGATGGACTTATTTGATTCAGTATTTTTGGCCAAAGCTTCTTTCATTGGGATCGTATTCGCGATCACATTGGGGATTGCTGCCTATTCAACGTATTTTGAGCGTAAGATTGCGGCCTTTATGCAAGACCGTATCGGACCGGATAGGGCGGGTCCTTTTGGGATTTTGCAGCCTTTAGCGGATGCAGTAAAGATGTTCATGAAGGAAGATTTCATTCCCGCAAACTCAAACAAATGGTTGTTCATTATGGGCCCTTGTTTGTCGATGTTGACGGCTTTGATGACTTCGGCGGTGGTTCCTTTTGGGGATACGATCACGATAGGTGATGTAACATTTGACTTGCAAGGTATCGATGTGAACATTGGTATTTTATGGGTATTCGGTATCGTTTCGCTTGGTGTTTATGGCATATTAATCGGTGGCTGGGCATCTAATAACAAGTATTCTTTGTTAGGCGCGATTCGTGCTGCTTCCCAAAACATCTCTTACGAATTAGCGATGGGTCTTTCGATCATCGCGATTTTGATGATGACCGGATCGCTTTCAACTAAGGCAATTGTGGAGGCGCAACAAAACGGTCATTGGAATATCCTGTACCAACCGATGGGCTTTATTATCTTCTTGATCTGTGCCTTTGCGGAATGTAATCGTACGCCATTTGACTTACCGGAGTGTGAGACTGAATTAATCGGGGGATACCATACAGAATATTCTTCGATGAAATTAGGCTTCTATTTGTTCGCCGAATATATCAACATGTTTATTTCGGGAGCGGTAATGGCGACGCTTTATTTTGGCGGTTATGATTATCCAGGAATCGATTTTGTAACAGCTCAATTAGGTGCTACGGCAGCGACGTTGATCGGAGCAGGAGCATTGATTGGAAAGGCTTTGGCCTTCGTATTCATCTTTATGTGGGTGCGCTGGACATTACCCCGTTTCCGTTACGATCAATTAATGGGCTTAGGCTGGTCAGGCTTAATTCCATTAGCGATGTTTAATGTGGTAGTAACTGGATTAGGCGTTTTATTAGACCAACAGATTCTAATTGGAATTGGTGGAGTGGTCGTTTTCATCGCGGGAATCGTGGTGTACGATCAATTATTTGTGAAGAAAAAAATAGCATAGCAATATGAAATTAAGTAACCGATCGAAGGTAGTCGAGCAAGGCGAAATGACTTTAGCGGAACGTATGTATCTTCCTGCCATCGTAGGGGGTATGGCGACCACGTTAAAGCACTTTTTCTCTAAACCGGTGACCATTCGTTACCCAGAGCAAACGCGTTATTTAGGGCCGATTTACCGCGGTCACCACATCTTGAAGAAGGATGAGCAAGGGGCAGAACGTTGCACGGCTTGTGGTCTTTGTGCCGTGGCTTGTCCAGCGGAGGCTATTTCGATGGTCGCTGAAGAGCGCAAGAAGGGCGAGGAGAAATTGTACCGGGAAGAGAAGTATGCCAAAGTATACGAGATCAACATGCTTCGTTGCATTTTCTGTGGTCTTTGCGAGGAGGCTTGTCCTAAAGAGGCGATCTTCTTACGCCACGATCAAATGGTTCCAGTATTCAGTAGCCGCGATGAGGTGATTTACGGGAAAGATAAATTAGTTGAAAAAATGGACCAACGCTACTTGCGTGAGGGCTGGAAATAAATTCTTATGGAGATTTCTAATATTTGGTATTTTCTTTCAGGTTTAACGTTACTAAGCGCCCTCATGGTCGTTTTAGCAAAGAACCCGATTCACTCGGTCTTGTACTTAGTGTTTACTTTCTTTTGCATCTCAGGACATTACGTCTTGTTAAATGCACAGTTCTTGATGGCGGTGAATATCATCGTTTACGCGGGAGCGATTATGGTTTTATTCCTATTCGTGATCATGATGTTTGATTTGCGCAAGAACCAACCGGAATCAAAATCGAATCTAACAAAGCTAGCGGGCTCAGTGGTCGCTGGTTCTTTATTAGTGGTTTTAATCGCTTTAGTGCGTCAAAATAATTTCCAAACTCCTCAGGAGCAAGGTTTTGTTTCCCAAACGGGTATGGTCGAAAACCTAGGTAAAGTCTTGTATTCTGAATACTTATTGCCTTTCGAGCTAGTGTCTATCTTGTTTTTTGTAGCGATGGTGGGTGCGGTTCTTTTAGGGAAGCGCGAAGCTGGGGAAAGGAACTTTTAATATTGTCATTCTAAATTGCGCTGCGCGATAATTTCTGAATGACAATATTAAAAATTCTCTACCTTTTAAAGCACAAAGAATAGAGCACAAAGCATAAAGTTTGTATTAAAAAAGGGAACCTTTGGGTTCCCTTTTTTAATGATTACAAGCGATACATTTCACATACGTATCCGCGCAGCGGATTCCAACTCTATGCTTTATTCTTTGTGCTCTATACTCTATAATCTCTACTCTATTATCTAGTGAGCATTCGCGGAGCGAATGCGTTTATCAAAAACCCCCACCTTCACCCCAATCGTACCTGCTGCTTTTGCCATTCCGTGTGTTTTCTCTTCCCCAAAAGCGAAGCGGTAATTTGCACCACCGAACACTTTTACGTATTTGAAAAGATTCACTTCAAGGTTGATGCCTGGTTGTACACCAAGTGCACGTGGGCCGTTTCTGTAAGGATCATTTCGGCCCCAGTTACCACCAAATCCCGGTCCTGGCTGTGGCATCGAACTCATATAACTGTGTGTGTAGTTATAAAGCGGAGTTTCCTCCTGAATGCGTCCTATCGCTAAAGGGAAACTTAAATGAAATACCTTATTTGCCATCGGAGTGATTTCCATCGTCAAAGCGTTAAATCGTCTACGTGGTTCATCTGCATAGCGATTCGGATCGTCATTGCGTGGATTCGAATTAAAGGAGGCGATTCCCAGCGATAATTTGTTGTTCAAATGTACTTGAAGACCCATTCCGTGCTCTGGACCTCCTTTGCCCAAAAGCACTTGAGATTGCAGGGATAAACCGAATGATTTCAGTTTTTGAGGTTTAAATAAGGTCCTCATGGAGGAAGAGGTGTCTTTTTTGATATTAAATACCGTTTCTTGGCCAAAGGCTTGGCTAACGGAATGGAAGCCAATGAACAGTAATAATACTATGCGGATGGTATATTTCATGTCTTTTTATTTTTTACGAAAGTACAGCATAAATCGCAATTAAAAATAGAGTTAGATAGAAGGTATCATTTTGAAGATTAATGGTCGGATTCTATCGATGAAGAGGGAGGGTGGATTGCACTTATTTGGCTAGATTTGTAAAAATCATTTGTGCTATGTGGCAGGCTATTAATTCTAGGAAAACGAAGCGGACCTTTCAGGTATTGTTTAACCTGATTCTATGGGGGATGTGGGTGGGTTTGCCCTTATTAAGTCCAGTACATCAAACGCACGAGGTAGCACATCCGCATCCGCACGATAATCCGGAGTTTTCCGAGCATATTTGGGTAGAGTTGATTACTGTGATGCCATTGTTCTATGTGATTACGCTACTATTGATTCCCTTTGTTTTTAAAAAGAAAGGCATTTGGTTCTTCTTTGCTAGCTTAATATTAACGAATGTGGCTTTCTTTTTAGTCCAAATGTTGTTCCACCACTTGTTCTTAGAATTTGAACATGAGCATGGTACTGCGCCAGAGATTTTGGGCGCTTTTCCGCTCATCATGGTGTCTGCAATTGCGTCTGCATATGGTTTATTGTTAGAGTTTTTAGAGCAAGATGCGAACAAGGAAGAACAGAAAAATGAGCAGTTGAAATCAGAGTTAGCGTTTTTGCGCTCTCAGATTAGTCCGCATTTTATCTTTAATATCCTGAATAGTATTGTGTATTTGATCAGGACCAAAGCCTCAGAAAAAGCGGAAGATGTAACCATGCGTTTGTCCTCTTTGATGCGCTATATGTTGTATGATTCGGACCAAACAATGGTTCCATTGACCAATGAATTTGCCTATTTAGAGAATTATATTGATCTCCAAAAAATGCGTTTTGACGGAAATGTTGATTTTAAATTCCAAGTGAATGGAGATGGTGCAGGCCATTTAATTGAGCCAATGTTATTAATCCCTTTTGTGGAAAATGCGGTAAAACATGGGGTGGGTTTAGTGAATAAGCCGTTTATCTATGTTACGCTAGAAACGACCGATCACGGTTTGCATTTTCTAGTGAAGAATAAAAAAGGAAAAGAGGAACAGGTTTTTAAGGACCCGAGTTCGGGCATTGGATTGAAGAATGTGCGTCGCCGTTTGGAATTATTATACCCTAAAAAACACGTATTAACGATTCAAGAAGATGAATTGAATTTTTCCGTTGATCTACATCTAACATTAAAATAAGATGGTAAAAATGAATTGCATCGTCGTGGACGACGAAGTGATGGGCCGCAAATTACTGGAAGAGAATGTGAAGCAAATTCCATTTTTACATCTGGTAGGCTCCTGTTCGAATGCCTTCGAGGCGATGGAGTTGTTGCAAAAGGAACAAGTGGATCTAGTGTTTTTAGATATTCAAATGCCGGGCTTGTTAGGGACGTCGTTTTTGTCTTCTTTGGCCATTAAACCCCTGGTTATTTTCGTTACCGCCTATGCGAATTATGCCGTGGAAAGTTATAATCTAGATGCGGTGGATTACTTGATGAAACCAGTGAGCCTGGATCGTTTTGTTCTGAGCGCAAATAAGGCCTACCATATTTTTATCGGAAAAAATGTCATCGAAAAGGAGCCACTTGAGGACTTTTTCTTTGTAAATGTGGAATATTCACTCGTGCGCATTTCGATTCCGACGGTTTCGCATGTGGAAGGTCTGAAGGATTATGTGAAGATTTATGTGGAGGGGGAACGGCATCCGATTTTGACGAAACAAACCATGAAAAGTGTGGAGGCCAAAGTGATGCCGCATGGCTTTATGCGCGTTCACAAATCGTTTATCGTAAACTTACAAAAGATCGAATCGATCAAACAGCAACGTATTAAAATTGGGAATTATGATATTGCGGTGAGCGATTCGCATATTGGCGAATTGATGGAGCGCCTTAACGCGAGTAGGCTAGGTTAAGTTGAAGTCCGACGTGAAAGTTTCGACCGGGCGATGGGTTATAAAAGCGTCCTCCAGTCGCATTTAAGTCGGGTCCAGAAGAGTAGCGCTCATCGCCTAGATTGTCTACCGCAGCCCACAGCGTCCAGCGTTTTCTGGCATAGCTGATTTTGGTATTCCAAAGTCGGTACGAGCCCATCTGCTCGGTATTCGCATCATTTAAGAATTGATAATCCACAAATTGGAAATTTTGCATCAGACTTAAGCCAGATGGATGTCTCCAAAACAAGGTCGTGGCTTGTTGGTAGGGTGTTGTTCCCGTTAAGAAATTTCCATTCGCGAATCGAAAATTTTGCCAAGTATGCGATTGCTCTAATGTCAAAGTCGGGTGAATCATCCAGGCGCTACTTACTTCCAAACCTTGCTGTGTCGTAGAACCTGCGTTCGTGAAATAGTCTGAACCATCCGCCGCTCTTCGGACCACGATGGTTTCGTCCAGATTGAATTGATATACGCTCAAATCCCAATGGAATTTCGCGTATTTACCTCGGTAGGTAATTTCTTGGTTCCAGCCTTTCTCTGCTTTTAAAGACGTATTTATGACGCCTGTAGATGGGCGCATTTCAGAAATGCTGGGAGGGGAGTATCCGTGGGCGACTTTGGCGACGATACTCTGATGAGCCCCTAATTTACGTAAGATGGCCAAACGAGGCGAGAAGATCGCTTCATTCCCGATGTATTCCGTCCAATAACTGCTCAAACTGCCCGAAAATGTAAAGATCCAATTCGATAGACCCGCATAGTCATTTTGTAAGAAAAGGCTTCCTTGCTGAACATGGGTATTTTGAGTCAATTGCAAGGTGTCTTTTACGCCGTTTCGATTCCCAAAGGTCGAACTATTCATTTGTCCCGCTTGGTATTCAAATCCTAGGTCGCTGCTAATTATCCCTTTTCTATGCAACACTCCGCGCGTGGAATAATTGGGTTCATGGCGAACTTCATAATTCCGTATCGTCGGATTTTCGATATCATTTACCTGTAGTGCTTGACTCAAATCCCAAGCCCAAACATTATTCAGCACGTGAGATGCCCGAGCACTTAGTCCATAACTTTTTATCTTAAAAGTTGCCCCTTGCTGCTGCGCACCCTTGAAAGCACCCGCCGCAGGTCTGGCTTGTTCTCGATTTGCGAGGAATTGTGCCTTCGTAAGGCCCCCTGGGGTTTGGTAGGCTAAATCCACATAATAGGTGCTTAGATCTAGTGTCAAAGCTTTCGCAAAGCTGTGGTGGAATTCGTATGAAATCCATTGTTTCTTCATCGCGGATTGCGCCCGATACCCTTCTTGCTGGTTAAAGGAAGTGTATAATCGGTGGTTTTCGGAAGATAAATCGATGGCCGTTTTTAAGCCACCTAGAGAATGGTAAACCGTCTCAGCGCTCAAAGCATTTCCCCGTGGTTCACTTTCAAATAAAAGCGCACCTCCGGTACCTGCCCCGTAAATTCCGGCGGAAGGGCCTTTTGTGATGGTTAAGTTCGAGAAAAGGGCCGGTTCTAAGAGCGAAATGTAGGTATTGTTGCCGGCATCTGTGAAAGGAATTTGATTCCAGTAGACTTTGGTATTTCGTACCCCAAAAGGCGCCCGCAAGGAACTCCCCCGAATCGCAATCCGGTAACTGCCCGGGGAACGTTCTTCCATCCGTACACCCGCCATAGCATTCAACGAGGAAACAAACTGGGTGGAGCTAAAACGTTGCAAATCGGCACTTCGAACAAAAGCATCCGGCGTGTTTAAGGCACTGCGCTTTTGCTCAAAAACAAAGACTTTTACTTCATCTAACACTTTCGTTGAATCTTTTTGAGCTAAAACGGGAAAACAAAAAAGAAGTAGAAGGAGTTTCTTCATTTTAGAAGAAATAAGTAAACAAAGTGGATGGAATAATGGCTTGAGAGGCGGGAATGGATTTAGAATTCGGGTTTTCGACTTCTCCTAAATTTAAAATTTCGATGTTTAACCCGAATCCAAATTTTCCGCGATTAAAATCAAGTTTTACCTTGTAATTCAAGTTGTTTTCAGAGATCAACGATTGAAAAGGAACGCCGATATAGCGTCCATATAACGTTACTTCGCGGTATAAAGGGTCAAAGACTTTAGCTTGAAAAAATACATTCGTTTTGCCGGGCATGTAATAACCAATGCCTGCACTGATGCCATGCAGTGAATATTTTTCTTCTTCAACATACTCCGCTTTCGTAGAACTGATTTTTCTGCCTATGGATTTGCTGTAAATGCTTAAACTTGGCATCCATCTCGCCTGATGTAGTTTAGGAGAGGTATTCCACTGCAAGCCGATTTCCGCTTCTCCACCGCGGTAGGTCGAATTCAACGGTTCTGTTGCGGATAAGGGCTGGTTTCCGTTATTCATGGGGGGCTCGATGAATTGGTAATTACTTCGATCGATCGGGCTATTCATGATGTTACCTAAGGTCTTCATCAATA
Source organism: Aquirufa sp. (assembly GCA_040403415.1). Lineage (GTDB taxonomy): Bacteria > Bacteroidota > Bacteroidia > Cytophagales > Spirosomataceae > Aquirufa. The sequence continues at coordinate 83,301 of JBBAKU010000007.1, read as the reverse complement.
TGAAAGTACGGTGGTTTTTTTCAGGGTTTTGGAATGAAATCTCGGCCGCTAAGTCCAAGGTTACTTGATTCTCATGCCAGGAAAAATGCGAAGCTCCGATGCTTGAGTTGAAACGGAATTTTTGGCCAAAACTGACGAATGTAATCGCGATAAAAAGAAGGACAAAGCGAAATCTCATAAGAACAAATATAGCAGATTTACCAATACTTCCCCTGTTTTTTCAAGGCAAAAATCAATCCTCTGGTAATGATTACCAAGTGGTTGATTAAATTAGGTAAAAATCCGAAATGCGATTTTAATACCTGGTATCTTTCCTCCCAGGATCTCTTGAGGTTTTGAACAGAAGCTCCTCCCATTAAATAGGTGCAAATAGGAGCTGCGGATCTAACCACGGAACTGCTTTTTTTCAAGACCTGAATCTCCCAATCGATATCTGAACTCAGGCGATAGTTCAGATTAAATAAGGGGACTATACTACGTTTTGCAATGAATGCTTGGTGGCAAATTAACATGCCGAAACGAAAGTTTTGCCAGGTAAGCTCACTAGGCAAACGATGAGGTGTGACTTCACTGCGCAATCCTAAAGGCAGTCCCTCATTATTTACAAAAATGGCTTCACCATACAGGACATCTGGATTTTCTCCTAGTTCTAGTAAGATGGTTTTCAAAGTCGTTGCCGATGCAAAAGTGTCCCCAGCATTCAAAAGCAGGATATAATCTCCTTTGGCTAACGTCAATCCTTTATTCATCGCATCGTAAATCCCTTTGTCTTTTTCAGAAATGACTTGGTTTATCTGAGTTTTATTCGCCTCAATGATGGACAACGTTCGATCTTTCGACGCCCCATCCACCACGATATAATCGATTTCCTCTGCACACCCCTGTTCGAAGACGCTTTTCAACGTACGTTCGATATAGGCCTCAGCCTGGTAGGTGATGGTGATGATACTAAGCTTGGGCATAATAGGCGAGGTGTTGCTGGGCAACGATGTTTTGGTCGTATAATTGTAGCGCGCGCTCTCTGGATTTTAGTCCCGCTTTTTTGTTGTTTAAACTCCACTGAATTCCTTTTGCTAAATCTTTTGGGTCAAATGCCTGAGCCACATAACCTGTTTTTTCGTGTTCAATCATCTCCGGGATACCGCCTATTTCGAATCCGACGCAGGCCGTGCCGCTGGCCATCGCTTCCATGATTGTATTGGGTAAGTTTTCTTCCAAAGAGGGAGTGACAAATACATCTGCCGCCGCATAGATGTCGCGCATTTTCGCTGGGTCTGAAACCTGCCCGAAAATATGAGCTTTCAAAGGTAATTCCTCGGTCATCTCTCCACCCACGATGAGTAATTCGGTTTTCGTGGGATCTAGGAAATGTAGGGCTTCTTTTAATAGATGAAATCCTTTAGCCGGTGCATTCACGCGCATCGCAACGAAAAGGACATAATTCTTGTTCGGATCTAATCCTAAGTTAGTAGCGGTAGGTGAGAAGAATTCCGTATCAATCGCGTTTGGAATGGTTTTAATCGAGTGACCTCCCAAAATGCTGCTTTGTTTCGCTCTATTTCCCAGCCAATCGCTGCAAGTGATGATGTGTAGGTTTTTCTCCGCAAACCCCGTTTTTTTCGCCTCCCACATTCTATGCGAAAGATCAGACGGATTCGGATTTTTCAAGAATTTACAATCCCCACAGCTTTGTTGAAAATGCTCGCAAGTCCCGCTGTGGTGACATCCTCCCGTAAAGGCCCACATATCGTGCAAGGTCCAGAAAACAGGTTTATTAAGCCTAGTCAGTTGAGCAATATCGCTCACAGATAAAAAGCCAAAATTCACCCAGTGCAAATGCACAATATCTGCTTGTTGGATCAGCGGATGCTTCGAAATATCACTCCCGAAAACTCCCGGATTAAATAGGAATCGAATCGATTTGTCTTTCTCGAATCGCAGAAAGAACAAGCGCTCAGCGATGAATTTTAACCAAGAAATCAGGCCATTTCCGAATTTTACGGAGTCCGAAGTACTCGCCTTTTCTCTGACCAAGTAGTCTACTCGATGCCCCTCTTTTTCCAAAGCCACTTTTAATCTGCCCGCTGCAATCCCAGCCCCGCCATTGCTGTCGTGGTAGGAGAGGAGGACGATATGTAGCTTTTTAAAAGACATTAAGCAAAAATTTCAGCTAGTTGAGCAGCGATTCTTTCGGCTGCTTTTCCATCCCAAAGCGGAGGAATACTCCCTTTCTTCACCTTGCCCGCCAATATCTCTTGCAAGGCAGCATAGGTTTTCTTCGGATCTAAATCCGATAATAATTGATTCGTACCTAAAGTCACCGTGATCGGCCGTTCCGTCGAATCACGGAAGGTTAAGCATGGAACGCCTAAGTAAGTCGTTTCCTCTTGAATGCCGCCTGAATCGGTTAAAATCGCCGTTGCATTCGACATCAATTGAATGAATTCTAAATAGCCCAAAGGCTCCGTCATAATCAAGTTTTGCGCCTGATCTAATCGTTCCGCTAAGCCAAATTTCTCTATGTGTGCCCGTGTTCTCGGATGGATAGGGAAAATGATTTTGGTATCCTTACTGCTTAATTCAATTAACTCTAGAATAGATTCAAGACCTTCTTTCGTGTCCACGTTCGCTGGGCGGTGCATGGTCATGACGATGTAGTTGGTAGTCGCTAGGGGCCGATCCGCGGCAGTCGCTAGTCGGGAGTCGCTAGTCGCTAGTCCTAGGTCTTCTAGAATCGTAGTCGTCTTTGCCTTCTCCTGGTAACGAACAAGTGAATCGATCATCACATTACCAGAGAAAAATACACGCTCATCTGCCACTCCTTCATTTTTCAAGTGTTGTAATCCGCTTTCTTCCGTCACAAATAAATAATCCGCCACGCTATCCGTCAAGATACGATTTAATTCCTCTGGCATCGTTCGGTCAAAACTGCGTAATCCTGCCTCTACGTGAGCGACTTTGATGCCCATTTTGATGGCTACTAAAGTACAGGCCAAAGTCGAAGTAACATCCCCCACCACAATAATCAAGTTTGGTTGTTCCGCTTCGACAATTTTCTCAAAAGCGACCATAATTTTCGCGGTCACTTCCGTGTGGCTTCCACCCCCAATTCCGAGGAAGAAATCCGGTGTAGGTAATTCCAGTTGCGTAAAAAACACATCACTCATCTTCGCGTCAAAATGCTGACCCGTATGAACAATTTTCGATGTCCAGCCGGCTAATTTTTGGATCGCGCGATGCAGCGGGGCTACTTTCATGAAATTAGGGCGAGCGCCTACGACTTGAATTACTTTCATTTTTACTTATTTATAAACTTAAAATTACGAAGAACAAAGAACAAAGTTTAGTTCAGTTTCAGAATTGCTTTACCCTTTTGAAGGATGAGTCCATTGCCGCTTCTTTTTCCTTTCGCTTTCTCTCTTGCGTTGATAAGTACATTGCCATTACCAAATGATTCCACCTGTACATTTTTGGCGATTAGAAATCCGGCATCTGTTTTTCCATTGCCGTCGTTTTTTATTTTCAAATCCTCCACTTTTCCCTTAATGGTAGCGCTTCCATTTCCTTCGTTAGACAGGAAAAAGTAACTTTGATTTTGTAACCTGATACCTACAGAACTATTCCCTTGTTTGTATACTTCGGTCAGTTTAGGGCAGGTTATTTTAATGCGAATTCTGGGGTCAAAAATGTATTTATTGTTTTCCCTCGTATAATTGAATTTAATTTGAAGTTCGTTATTGGTTTCTGTTACAAAGAGAATGGGTAAATACTTTTCTCTCATGTTGATTTCAATTTTAAAAGAATCACCTACCTCTATTTCTGTTTTTCCATCTATATCTAGTAGTGAAATCTTAGAAAAATTAGAAAAGTTATACAGCTTCTTAGTGCTTTTTTCTGATCCAGTGAAAGGGTCTGATTGACCTAAACTGGCCGTTGTTATAGCGAGAAAGAGGACTAGATATACGTAGATTTGTTTCATGATTTTAGCTTGTACTTTTCTGGTTTACTCTTAGTGCGTTCAATAATTTGTCTTGCTTCTAAGTCAAGTTTTACCGTTTCTCCATACCATTGAATTCCTCCTGTAAATTTGCCATTGACTCTTGAAAACAATTCTTCCATCAGCTCGGAATGCGTCAATTCAAATTCGGTTATGATGGCAATTAGGTGATCTCTAATGAAAATATATTTATCCAAAGCAATTTTCTTATTCACCTTGCCTTCCTGTGGATGTACTGTTTGAAAACGTTCTTGGCTCATGTTAAGCAATTGAATCTATTATTTTCTCTCTATACTCTATCATCTCTACTCTGCTTTCGGACTTAGCGGCTTAGTCGCGACTAAGCCGCAGGCGACTAAGTCACGCAGTGGCGACTAGCGCTCGTCGCTTCGCGACATCGCTCCCCTAAACGCCTCCATATAATTCCCCAGCACCGAATGTATATTGATCTCTTTCTCAATAATCTCTCTTGAACGTTGTCCCATCAAGGCAATATTTTCTGGATTTGAAAATAGCTTTTCAATTACTTCTTGCAAACTTTCTAAAGAACCCGATTCAAAGTAATGTCCATTATATCCTTCCCGCACTAAGCGTTTTTCAGTGCCATCTGCCACAGAACAAACGACCGGTTTTGAGAAACACATCGCCTCATTAATGGACAAACCACCCATGCCGGCTAAGACATAGATTCCCGATTTGCAGGTGATTTTACCTAGTTCTTTGGGGTCATAAATACCGCCATGAAACTGGATGAAATCATGTCCTGAAGCCTGCGCTTTTAAAGTTTCCAGCTCCGGCCCGTCACCTACAATACTTAATTCGGTCTGCGGGTATTTCGCACGTAATGCGATAGTCGCTTCGATCAATAAATCGACTTGTTTCCATTTGACAAGACGACCGATATGCAAAAGTCGGAATGGATTAGCGGTAATGTCTTTTAATTCGTTTGCAGTTTGTAACAGCGCATCCGTATCAGGAGAATTTGCCGTGATAAATACTTTTTCAGCCGGAACGCCATAACTGGCATGCAAGGCCACTGCCTCATCTAAATAATTGATGTGCGCGTCAACCAGATTCGAAAAATGCTTTCTCGTTTCGCGCACGATGAAGAATTTTAATCGGGTCAAAAGAGAGGGATTCGACTGGTGCGCTTGGTTGTTTTCTGTCACGCCGCCGCCTTGTAAATAATAGGAAATGGCGTTGTTGTAATGGGGAACTTGGAAAGGGATTTCTTTGGAAATAAGCGCCACTTTGTGTTTGCGCAGGAAGCGGTACCAACCAGGATAAAAGACGAAAGAGGCCTGGTAGGGCCAGTTGACCAGTAAGACGTCTGGTTTTTCGGCCAAAATCAATTCCTTCAACCCGCGGAAAAACTTCTTGCCATAATAGGTTGTATATTCCTCGCGTCGGAAAACCTTGAATTCGATGCCTTTGTCCGAGGTATACACCCCAGCGCCCAGCGTAGCCCCTTTTTCTGTGGGCACCACCACGCAAACCTCCACCCCATAATCGCGTTGCAATTTGTTCAGAACTAAGTTATAATAGTGAGGCAGGCCACCGGCCAGGGACATTATTTTCATTTCTTAAACCAATTAGTAACTAGCTCGCTGATGTCAGGGGATAGCTTGAATTTCGTGACCGCGAGGATAAATAATCCACTTATTGCGGCACTGCGAATGCCTACATTCAGTAGCCAGGCAACCAAGGGGCTGCCTTCGATGACCGGGATTTGGGAAACAACGAAGTAGATCAATACGCTAACAATTAGAATTCCCAGGGACCTAAAATCAAACGGTTGCAGGTCTAATTTCCACCAGATAAAGCCAAATTTCAACACATTATAGCCCGCCAAAGCTAATAAGGAGGCTAAAGCAGCACCGTTATAAGAATAAATAGGAATCAAGATTAGATTCCCTACGACTAAACCCACCGCGAGAATGATGTAGAAAATGAGGTCATAGCGGTAGTATTTAGAGTTAATCAACACCTCCGAATTCAGGCCCGTTCCCATATCGATGATCTTACTTAAACCCACCATCAGTACGACCCAGCGTCCTGCCTCATAGATTTCATGGCGCGGAATAATGGTGTAGATGAAGTCCAAATTACACCAAATCAACAGGAATAAAACGCAGCCGATGAGGAGGAGATTCAGGGAAGATTTTTGGTAAATATCCTGAATATTTTCGCGGTCATTTCGATTCCAAGCCTGCGCTAAAATGGGTGCCGCAATCGCCGCAATCACATTCCGAGGGATCGAAATCATGATCGCCATCCGGGAATTAATATCAAAAATTGCCGTCGTGCTCAATCCGCCCATATAGGCCGGCAACATGATCTTTTCGATGTGTTGAATGAGGGTAAAACTCGCCCCTGCTAATATCACCCAGCCACCATACGAAAGCATTTCTTTGAAAACCGGGGTGCGTAAAAATGAAAAATCAACCTTCGTATAAAAGCGTTCTAGCTGCTTGATATAGGCTAATAAACCCGCAACCGCCACCACATAAGAAAGAGTAATCGCTAAAATCAACTGATTGAATGTCAAATAGCCGAGCGCAAAAGCAATGACTAAAACCCCATTAGAAACCCGTAGATACAATTCTCGGATAATCGCCGGCACCACAATGCGTAAATGAACACGAGCATAGGCTTCCAGCACACTCATATAGAGGTAACTGGCCGTCAGCGGAATAATGTAGTAGAAATACTGGGGTAATAAGGGGGAATTCGCACTATATACCTCAAAAAACAGCGGTTTTAAAGCCAAATAGCCCAGCACAAAAAGCGCTAAACCAAACAGCGGTGCGACGAGCAGAAAGGTGAAAAAACCTTTATGTCCATTCGCCGGATCATCGAAATGCGGGAAAAAACGCACCGCAATATGGGGAATTCCGAGTTGCGTAAAAGAGGCAAAAATAAGGGGAATGCTGACCAAAGCTCCAGCAATCAAGCCCACCTGCTCCTGTGAAAGAAACTTATTGTAGAGGAAGATTACGTTAAAAGTTCCAATCGCCGTACCCAAATAGGTAACGATTGAACCCTTTAAACTTTGTCGAATGACGATCCCCATGCCTTGTTTTGAATGTAATTTACAAAAATACGATTTTGCGGGGCATTCTTTATACGAGAAGACCTTTGATTTTCGCCGAGAGCTTTACCACATCATAAGCCTCCTCCATGTGTTTGCGTGCTGCGACACCATAGGCATGCGTCAACGCGGAATCTGAAGCTAATTCTTTCAGGGCAGAAGCCATTCCCTCCACATCGTGTTCATCCACCAAAAGCCCCGTCTTCCCTTCGATCACCGCATCCGGAATGCCGGCGTGTCTCGTAGAACAAATGGCTAATCCGCAAGCGGAGGCTTCTAAAATAGCTACCGGCGTTCCCTCGGAATCCCCACTAGGCGTTAAGACCGAATGCTGAATGAAGACGTTCGATTCCTGCAACAGGGGCAAGTAATCTGATTGACCCATAGCTCCTAGGAAATGGATATTACCTGAGAGTCCTCGAGAATGCACGTAGTCTTTCGCCTCTTCCCACAAAGGGCCATCGCCGACCATCCGTAATTGCGCTTGTGGGAAATCACGCAACAACATTTCAAAAGCTTGAATGCTTTTCAAGGATCCTTTTTTCTCCGCAAAGCGCGCCACAGAAATGACGTTAAATCCATCTTTCGGTTTGCCTGGTGTGAATCTGGCCACATCCACTCCACAAGGAATGACATGTAAATTAGGTAAGGGCCCAGCGATTTCCTCTAAGTTCGCGCGCATGGATTCAGCCACACAAATGATGGCTTTCGCGCGCGGTAAACTGAGCGCATAGCGCGCACCATAAGTCTCCAGCGTCTTCTTCTCTGCTGCATCGAATCCCAGGAATACGACAGAATAGGGGATTCCTTCAGCCAAACAAGCCTCGTAGATATTCGTGCCTAATGGACCGTAATTCGCTAAGAAGGCGTCTACTTTTTGGACGCGTAAAAAGCGTCTAAGGTAATGGGTATAGATCTTTTGATAAAGTCCCGGAATAATGCGGCGCAAAACACCTCTCACCGCTAGAATAGAAAAGGGAAACGAAAAAAGGGATCCGCCCGCCTTTAATCGGCTCGGTTGCCAGCCCTCGTATAAGACGTGAATGGGTTCTAATTGAATGATCTGCTCTTCGATAAAGGTCTCGGAGTACGAAAAGAAATTAGAGCGGGCAATGATTAAACGCATTCAGGGCTGATTTTTAATGCAAAACCGAAATTAGCTAAATTTTTCGGCTATTTTTACAGCAAATACGCGTCATGGAGAAAAATTTAGTCGTTGGAGGGAGTGGTTTTTTGGGCTTGAATTGGCTGGCTTATTTGCAGCAACAAGGTGCAGAAAACGAAGTCGTTGTATTCGCCCGTGAAAAACCGGCTGGCATTGAATTTCCTTCTTTCGTGACTTTTGTGGTGGGGGATTATGCGGATGCGCAAGCTTTGGACGACTTATTTAGTGCCCATCATTTTGATCGCGTATTTCATTTTGCCTCTTCCATTATACCTGCCATTTCTTCTGAAAATATTCGCCAAGACATTGAATCTAATTTGTTGCCTACCATCGGGTTGATGGAGATGATGAAGAAACACCAGGTGTCTAAATTACTTTATCTATCCACAGGTGGGGCGGTTTACGGGAATGTGAAGGAAGAAAAAGTGAAAGAAGATTATCCCTGCAAGCCTATTTCATCTTACGGAATCATCAAGCTAGCCGTCGAGCATTACATTGAATTGTATGCGAAATTATACCAGATTGATTACTTGATTTTACGCTTATCTAATCCATTCGGGGAATTTCATCGCTCTCCTAAGCAGGGCGTAATTAACATTGCCGTACGCAAGGCATTGAAAGGAGAGGTAATGACGGTTTGGGGCGATGGGTCGCAGGCCAAAGATTATATCTACGCCGCTGACATAGGCAAAGCCATCGACGGTTTGATAAAGGCAGGGGTAAAAAATGAAACGATTAATGTAGGTTCTGGCGAATCGCTCAGCTTGAACGAAATAATTAAGCGCATTCAAGCGAAACTACCGTCATTCCAAGTCGAATACAAAGAGGCAAAGCTAACGGATGTGCAGAGAATCAGTTTAGATACGTCGAAATTAGCGGCGAAAATGAACTGGGATATTACATCCTTCGATCAAGCCTTAGAAGCCACCATCACTCACGAAAAAGCTAGACTTTCTTAGCCACGAGCACAAAAGTGCAGGCATCCTCGTTACGCGATTTAGCCGTGATAATCTTATCGAAAAAGATAATCAAAGGCTGCAGCACTAAGGACAACAAGAAACGCATCGGCTTAGGCAATTTGAACAACAAACCATCTTGGAATAATTGCAATCCCATCGCAGAGCGACCTAGAATTCCCTCGAAATAAACCACTTCGAATCCTGCTTCCATCACAATTTTTTTCAAACCTGTCGATGTCCAACGCCAAAAATCCGTCGGATCCGGATGGAACATCCAATGCCCGTGCGTGGATAAAATTAATTTACCCTCTTTCTCTAAGATGCGGTGTGCCTCTTTCAAATACGCTTTCGGGTCTTCCACGTGCTCTAATACCTGCGTGGATAAAACAAAACCGACACTTTCCTCTGGCATATCAATGATGCCAGCGGGGTCCACCACCACGTCAGCTTTCTTGTTGTATGCTAAATCTAAACCAATATATTGCTCTACAAATGGGGTAAAAAGCGGCTCGTAGGGCTTGTTTCCGCAGCCATAATCTGCCAGCAATTGATGAGGCGAATTGCGTACGTACAAGGCAATGACACGCTCTAATTGCTTGCGCAACTGGATGAGGTAGTAGTAGCGCGCGGACATGCGGCCCGTTATTTTAGGGTATAGGCGTTCAATTCCAGCTTCTCTACTTTCCATTTGCTAGTCGTTTGTGTTCGATTAATGAATTTTTGTATTCAATAAAATCTTCAGAAATACGAAGGTATTTTCTAAATAGATGAGGCTTCTTTTCGCGGTATGCAATGCGAGCGAGTCCTAAATAGGCGAGTCCGCGAATGTCTTTGGTTAGTCGCTCTTCAAAAGGGAAGACGATAGATTTTGTATACCAAAATTCCGCCTTATTCAAATCTTTTCGTTCTACTTCTTCCCGCATTCCGCGTAGCGTATAGGCTGCGCCGGTGTAATAAGGCGTTTTTAGCGCTTCCATTTTTTCGATGAAGGGTTCTGCTTCTTCGAATTTGCCCGCTAAAGTTAGCAACTCTGCTCTTTGCAATAAATACCAGTGGTTATTAGGGAAGTTGTCACTGAGGATTTGGTTATAGGCCAAAGCCCGTAAGGGATTCCCCTCGTATTTGTTCTGCACATAGCCCATATAGAACAGACATTCATTCTTGACAAAGGTGGTTTTTCGAGTGCCAGCTTCTAGTTGGGTTAATCCGAGACGTTTGTTTCCTTCTTGAAATAAAAACATAAACGGCTTTAGGACAGGATGTAATTCTGGATAGGCGACGCTATAATAATTGTACATCCCGGTGGAATAAAGGAATTCGGGTTGTTTGTCGGTATTCTTAAGTCCAATTTTTAAAAAGCTATAGGCCTGTTTAGCATAAGAGACCACGCGCATGAAGTTGTGTTGATCTGCCTCATAGGCGGCCAGAAATCCAAGGGAAGCCGTACAAAAAAAAGAGGCTTCTAAATCATTCTCATCTCGCTCGGCCATCTCTTTTCCTAATTCAAATGCTTTTTCCAGGTGAGCTAAATAGTTTTTCCCTTGAGCAGGATGATCCTTTAACGGAAAGTATTGTTGCTCCCATTGCATTGCCAGCAATAAATAGGGGGCTGGATGACGCGGGTATTTGGCTTTTAGACTAGTAAAAATAGCGGTGGATTCTTTGAAATCGTATTGGTATAAATTGGTTAGACCAGCGGTGATTTGTGCCTTAGCTGTGGGATCTTGTAGGATTTGGGCCTGCGATCTCAGTGAAAGAAAAAAGAAAAGTAAGAGTGCAACCCGAATCATGTGAAATGTTTACCCTGCAAATTTAGTTAAGCTCTGTGGTTTTTGGGTCGATTTTTTTACTTTTGTTTATAAACCCTAAGACATGATTTCATTCGAAGAATTTACCCTCGCTAACGGCCTAAAAGTCATCGTACACGAAGATCCGGATACGACGATGGCGGTGGTAGATGTGATCTACAATGTAGGTTCTCGAGATGAGGACGAAAACTTGACGGGTTTTGCGCATTTGTTCGAGCATTTGATGTTTGGTGGATCAGAAAACATTCCTTCCTTCGATACGCCCTTGCAAAAAGTAGGCGGCGAGAACAATGCCTTTACCACCCCAGATTTAACGAATTACTATATTTCCGTTCCGGCCCAAAACATCGAAACCGCTTTTTGGCTCGAATCAGACCGGATGAAGCAATTAGCCTTTAACACCCAAAGCCTCGAAACACAGCGCAAAGTCGTCATCGAGGAATTCAAACAGCGTTATTTGAATCAGCCCTACGGCGATGTGTGGTTGAAATTTAGACCCTTGATTTACAACACGCATACGTATCGCTGGCCCACCATTGGGGCTGGCATTCAGCACATCGAGGAGGCGCAGATGAGTGATGTGAAGGCTTTTTTCCAAAAGCACTACGTGCCCTCTAATGCCGTATTAGTTGTTGCAGGTAAAGTGAAAGTAGCGGAGGTGAAAGCTTTGGCAGAAAAATGGTTCGAACCTATCCCCACAGGCGTTAAACCACAGCGCAATTTGCCGCAAGAGCCAGTTCAAACGGAAAACCGCGCCATGGAAATCGTGGCGGATGTGCCGGCGAATCGTCTGTACAAGGCCTATCCGGTGATTGGTCGCTACGAACCCGGTTACCACGCAATTGATTTGATGGCGGACTTATTAGGCAGAGGCGAGTCTTCTTATTTATACGAGCATTTAGTTCAAAAGCAGCGTATTTTCGACACCATTGGGACTTACCAGACGAGTTCCATCGATCCTGGCCTATTGATTATTCAGGGTCAAGTGAGTGATGAGGTGACGATCGAAGAGGCGGAAGTAGCATTAGAGAAGGCGATACAGGATTTTGCGACCTCGAAAATCGCCGAAAAAGACTTGCAGATGGTGAAGAACCAATCGGAGGCGAGTTTGGTTTTTGGGGAAGTGGAAGTGCTGAATCGGGCGATGAATTTAGCCATGGCCGCGAATGCGGGCGACGCGAATTTAGTCAATACGGAGGCGGAAAAGATCGCGGAAGTGCAGACGCAAGATTTGGAAAAATGGGCTCAGCGCTTGTTTATCCAAGGAAAATCGAATACCTTAAAGTATAAAAAAATAGCCAAATGAAAATTCGCGTAGGACAAGGGTACGATGTACATCGCTGGGTAGAAGGACGTCCTTGTATCCTGGGTGGAGTGGAGATTCCGTCGGAGAAAGGGCCTTTAGGTCATTCGGACGCGGATGTGGTTTGTCACGTATTGTGCGACGCCTTGTTAGGGGCCGCGAATATGCGCAATATTGGGTATCATTTTTCGGATAAAGACCCCATGTGGAAGGGAGTTGCCTCGACACTTTTGTTGAAAAAAGTGATGGAGATGATCCGCGAGGCAGGTTGGGAATTAGCAAATGCGGATGTGACGGTGATCTTAGATCAACCGAAACTGAACCCAATTATTCCAGCGATTAAAGATAATTTAGCTTTAGTGATGGGAGTGGAGGTGGATCAAATTTCGGTCAAAGCAACCACCTCTGAAGGATTAGGATTTGTAGGTAGAGCAGAAGGAATCTCGGCGATGGCTGTGGCCCTTATACAGAAAGAGTAAGATGCAGATAGATTTAGAAAAGGAACGATTAGAGATATTGAAGCGCTACCGCAAATTACTGCGGACGGCTAAGCCTTTTTTAAAGGACGATGACGCGAAGCAAATTAAGAAAGCCTTCTTGATTTCGGCAGAGGCGCACAAGGAAATGCGCCGCAAATCCGGCGAACCTTACATCTACCATCCCTTAGCCGTTGCCCAAATTTGCGTGGAGGAAATTGGACTTGGGACTACGTCCATTATTGCGGCGTTGTTGCATGATGTGGTAGAGGATACGGATACGACTTTGGCCGATATCGAAAAACAATTTAATCCTAAAATCGCTTCGATCATCGATGGCCTGACGAAAATCGCCGGCACCTTCGAATACGGAACTTCGCAACAGGCGGAGAATTTCCGGAAGATGTTGTTAACACTTTCGGATGATATTCGCGTGATCTTGATTAAGCTAGCGGACCGCTTGCACAACATGCGGACGCTGGCGAGCATGGCAAAGGAGAAGCAGATGAAGATCGCCTCGGAGACCATTTATCTGTATGCACCTTTAGCCCATCGTTTGGGTCTGAATGCAATAAAATCCGAGTTAGAAGACTTAGGATTAAAACATACGGAGCCGGAAGCCTACAAGGAAATTGCAGATAAATTAAATGAGAATAGACGCAATAGAGAAGGTTTTGTCGATAATTTCATCAAGCCGATCAAGAAAACTTTGGACGAGCGTGGATTGAATTATACCATCAAAGGCCGCCCTAAATCCATCTTTTCTATTTACAATAAAATCAAAAAAGGAAATACGCCTTTTGAGAAAATATACGATCTTTTCGCGGTGCGCGTCGTGTTAGACGTGCCCGTTGAAAGGGAAAAATCAGACTGTTGGGAAGTGTATTCCGTGGTGACGGATCATTACCGTCCTAATCCGAGTCGCTTGAAAGACTGGGTTTCGACGCCTAAATCGAATGGTTACGAGTCTCTTCACACGACCGTGATGAGTATGCCTTTTGCGCATGATAAAGAGGGGCGTTGGGTAGAGGTGCAAATTCGTTCGAAACGCATGGATGAGATTGCGGAGAAAGGGGTGGCCGCGCACTTTAAATACAAAGGAACAGATACGCGGACGAGCGAGGCGTTTGAGTCGTGGTTATCCCAGGTGCGGGAGGCCATCGAAGCAAATGACAAGAGCCAATCTGCGGTGGAATTAGTGGAGGACATTAAGAACTCGCTTTACCATGAGGAGGTTTTTGTCTTTAGCCCAAAAGGAAAGTTGATTGTTTTGCAATCCGGTGCCACGGCTTTGGACTTTGCTTTTGAGATTCACTCGGAGGTGGGTGCTCGTTGTATAGGGGCTAAAGTAGGGGGCAAACTCGTTCCCTTATCACACAAATTACAGAACGGGGATCAAATAGAAATCCTCACCTCTTCAAAGCAAAAACCGTCCGAAGACTGGTTGCGCATCGTATTTACGACGAAAGCCAAAGCCCGCATTAAGGACTTTATCAAAGAGGAGAATAAATCACATATCATTAAGGGGCGCGATTTGATCGAGCACCGCCTGAAACATTTGGGTTATCCTTTATTGACTTTAGAAATCACGAACCAGTTGCGGGCGTATTTTAATGCCAAAGACGCGAACGATTTGTTCTACCGTTTTGGCAAAACCTACATCAACATCGACCAGCTCAAGCACTGGAAGTTAGATCGGGAATTACATGAGCGCAAGCAGGCAGAGAAATCAATCCAGGCGCCTATCGTAGATAGCAAATCCTTCAGAAAGGAGATGCAACAATACCACAAGGAGCGTAAGGAATCCGATACGCTGTTGATCGGTGAAGATATGGATAAAGTGGATTATACCTTAGCCAAGTGTTGTAACCCCATTTCTGGCGATGAGGTATTCGGTTTTGTGACCATTAATGAGGGGATCAAAATTCACCGCGCGGCTTGCCCTAACTCACCAGAATTGCTCTCTCGTCACGGGGATCGAGTGATTAAGGCACAATGGACTTCACAAATTGCGATGTCATTTGTGGTGGACTTGGTGATTCGTGGAATTGACCGTGTGGGATTGGTAAATGATGTAACGCGCTTGATATCAGAGAAGTTGCAAGTGAATATTACCGCCTTGACGATAGGGGTGAAAGATGGATTATTTGAGGGCCAAATATCACTGATGGTACAAGACACGGATCACCTCGATAGCTTAAGCGCAGAAATGGAGCAAGTTCCGGGTGTAATTGAGGTGGAACGGAAAGTTTCTTAGTTTTTATCCGTTATTTTTGCTTATTTTACGTCGTTTTTTTTCCATAAATGTCCCAAGAATTAGATAAACTAGATTCAGTAAAAAAGATCTTCACTGCCTACCTGGAAAACAAAGGTTTGCGGAAGACTCCAGAGCGCTTTGCGATCCTGGAAGAGATCTATTTACGGGACGATCACTTTGATGTGGAGGAGTTGTATATTTCCATGAAAAACAAGAAATACCAAGTCTCTAGGGCTACCGTTTACAATACGCTCGATGTGTTAGTGGAATGCGATTTAGTGGTGAAACACCAGTTTGGTCGCAATCAGGCACAATTCGAGAAATCTTATGGACGTCGTCAACACGATCATTTAATCTGTACCGATTGCCACAAAGTCACGGAATTTTGTGATCCTCGGGTACAAACCATCCAAAGTTTAGTAGGCGAAATGCTGCAATTTAATGTAATGCACCATTCCCTTATTTTTTACGGTTCTTGTACAAACAAGAGTTGTGAACATAGAGCAAATTACCAAGCAAGAAATCAAGAATAAAACAATATTATGGCAGTTGATGTATTATTAGGCTTACAATGGGGTGATGAAGGGAAAGGAAAGATCGTAGACGTTCTAGCACCCAAGTATCAAGTAGTAGCGCGTTTTCAAGGCGGACCTAACGCGGGTCACACCTTAGAGTTCGACGGATTTAAGCACGTTTTGCATCAAATTCCATCGGGAATTTTCCGCCAAGAAGTTCAAAACATCATCGGTAACGGTGTGGTTTTGGATCCCATCATCTTCAAAAAAGAAATCGACGGTTTAGCACATTTCAATTTAGACTTGCGCAAAAACTTAGAGATCTCGAAGAAAGCATCGATCATCTTGCCTACGCACCGTTTATTAGACGCGGCTTATGAAAAGGCCAAAGGTGACGCGAAGATCGGTTCTACTTTGAAGGGAATCGGACCTACTTACACGGATAAAATCTCGCGTCAGGGATTACGTGTGGGGGATATGATTTCGCCTGATTTTTCTGCCAAATACAACGCATTAGTCGATCGCCACAAAGCGATTTTGGACGTATATAAATTCGAATACAATTTAGCGGCAGCGGAGAAGGAATTCTTTGAAGCCGTTGCCTTCATGAAAGAGTTCCACTTAGTGGATTCAGAATATTCCGTGAACCACGCCATCAACGCAGGAAAAACGATCCTAGCGGAAGGCGCACAAGGTTCTCTGTTGGACGTAGACTTCGGTTCTTATCCATTCGTTACTTCATCGAACACAATCACAGCTGGTGCTTGTACGGGTTTAGGTGTAGCGCCTAAAAACATAGGTGAGGTTTTCGGTATCTTCAAAGCGTACGCAACTCGCGTGGGTTCAGGTCCATTCCCTACGGAATTAGAGGACGAAGTAGGCGAGCGTATGCGGGTGGAAGGCCGTGAATTCGGTTCTACGACTGGTCGTCCGCGCCGTTGTGGTTGGATCGATTTGCCAGCTTTGAAATACGCGATGATGATTAATGGGGTGACTCAATTAATTATGATGAAGGCGGACGTCTTGAATATCTTTGACGAGATTCAAGTGTGTACGGCCTACGAAATGCCAGATGGTTCGATTACAGACCAAATTCCTTTCGAAATCACCGATATCAAAGTAAAACCGGTGTACGAAACCTTGAGAGGCTGGGCTTGCAGCTTAGAGGGAATGCGTGATTTCAACGAATTGCCCGTTGAACTAGCAGATTACATCAAATTCTTAGAAAAACACTTGAACCTACCGATTAACTTCATCTCGACTGGTCCAGACCGCGAGGCTTGTGTGTTAAGAGGTTCATTAGCATAAACCATCAAAATGGAGGGGATTTCAGTAGCTGATTTGTACAAGTTCGACGAGATCTATTGGGTCCCGCAGGATAAGTCAGAGGCGCAGCTAGCGGAATCCCCTGCTGTTGAAGTTGTAGCTGACACAATAGCGGAAGTAAAACCGAAGGTCTCCACTCCTTGGGTCGTTGTAGGCCAAATCGCCGAAGCCGAACTAGCTCGTTTAAAACTTATTTTTTCTGCACCTCCTTTAGTGTTAGGGCCATCTGATTGGTCAGTCTACACGCCATCAGACGAAGAACCAAGCTTCATTGAATTCCTGAAAGAGACGAGTGCAAAACGCTATATCTTTATCGGTCAACAGCCGGCTGTTTGGCAAGGGGAATTACCTACCACCGAGATCGAAAAAATGGAGTCCAAATTAGTCTATTTCTTCCCCCGCTATATTTCGTCGTTGACGGATGCGGAGAAAACGTTGAAGATGGCGTTTTGGAATGCGTTGAAGGAGATGAAAGGGTAAAAAGTCGACTTCGTCTTAGTCATCCTTCGGATTTAGTCATCGCTTCGCGATTTAGTCGGCGCTTTGCGATTTAGTCGGCGCTTTGCGCCTTGGTCACGACTAAGCTGCGTAGTAGCGACCCTTTGACCAAGCGACGAAGTCGCGACTCAGCTGTAGGCGACTAAATCGCGCAGCGATGACTCTTTGACTAAATCGCGTAGCGATGACTAAACGACGGAGTCGTGACTCAGTCACGCAGTGAGGACTAAGTGAGTGGCTTCGCCGCGAGCTCGTACCTCGCCAGCGGACTCACATCCTGCCCACAAAATTCCCCGGCTTCTGCTTTGAAATGACCCGCCATGGCAATCATGCCGGCGTTATCAGTGCAATAACTGAAGGCGGGGATGAAGACTTCCCAACCCATTTCTGTGCCCATCTCGGTGAGGCGCGTTCGCAAACCCGAGTTAGCCGAGACGCCACCGGCGATGGCGATTTGGGTGCAGTTCATTTCTTTCATCGCCTTTTTCGTTTTGCGAAGAAGCATGTCGATGAGGGATTTTTGAACGGAAGCGCAGATGTCTGCTTTGTTTTCTTCGATGAAGTTGGGGTTGTTTTTGACTTCTTTTTGGAGGAAATATAAAATGGCGGTTTTGATGCCAGAGAAACTGAAGTTTAAGCCGGGCATTTCACCTAGTGAGAAAGGGAAGCGGTCGGGGTTACCTTCTTTGGCTAACTTATCGATCAAAGGACCACCTGGATAAGGTAAGCCGATCAGTTTTGCCGTTTTGTCAAAAGCCTCGCCCACGGCATCGTCTTGCGTTTCGCCAATCACCTCCATATCGAGCGCCGATTTTACCCAAACTAATTGCGTATGTCCACCACTAACGGTCAGGCAAAGGAAGGGAAATACGGGCTTGGGATCCTCAATAAAATGCGCCAAAACGTGCGCCTGCATGTGATTCACCTCGATTAATGGGATGTTCAGACTCAAGGCCAAGGACTTCGCAAACGAGGTGCCGATTAATAAAGCTCCTAAAAGCCCAGGGCCCCTTGTGAAGGCAATGGCATTCAGTTCATTTTTGTTTATATTTGCTTTTTGCAGGGTCTCTGTCACGACAGGGATAATTGATTTTTGATGAGCTCTGCTGGCTAATTCGGGAACGACGCCGCCCCATTCCGTATGGATGAGTTGCGTCGATATGATGTTAGACTTTAAAATGCCGTCTACCATGACAGCAGCCGAAGTTTCATCGCAAGAAGATTCAATAGCCAGTAGCTTCATAAAAATAGAATTCTGCGCAAAAATACGGCAATATGGTCAAATATCTCAAAATCTTCGTCAAAACAATCCTCTACGGATTGCTGGGGATTTTTTTGCTGATTTTTGCGACCATTCTCCTGCTTAGAGCACCCGTTAATCAGACCTTATTAGCGAATTATTTAACACCTAAAGTCGAAAAGGCAATTGGCTACCCAGTGAAAATGCAGGGTATTCAGGTCAAGTTTTTCGATGAAGTGAGCATCAAAGGCTTAGAAGTAAAAGACCCTTGGGGTGCTAAAATGATCCAAATCGATCAGCTCGACGTGAATTTTAGTATTACTCACTTATTCTTGCAGCCAGGAAAACCAAGTTTAGATTATGCGCGATTGACGCGGCCTAATGTGCATTTGATATTCGAAAAGAAGACGGGTAAAATGAACATTGAGGAGTTTATTTTGCGCCTAGAAAACTGGATTACGGGGGGAGTGAAAACGGTTAAAAAAGGGCCTTCGTCCATTTTTACGATACCAGAAGCGGAGGTTATCGACGGTGCTTTTTCCTTAGATGATAATACACGTAAAAGCGAGGCGACCGGCCGTCATTTCGATATTTCGCACTTTACCTTAGCCAAGGTATATTCCAAAGTCAAGCATTTTTACATCAAAAATGATACACTAGGACTACAAGCGATCGGTTTGCGGACGAGGGATCCGTTGACAGGTTTTGACGTGAAAAGTCTGAATACGGTGTTTATGATTTCGGATCACCAGATGCGCTTTGATCAATTGGATTTGCGCTTTAATGATTCGCGCGTTACGCGGAAATTTGTCGTGAATTACCGCGATATGAGCTCCATGACGCGCTGGATTACGGAGGTAGATATGCAAGCGGATTTCAATGGGGCGCTGGTGAAAGGGGAGGATTTAGGTCGCTTTGTGGAGGCGATGTATGACTACAAAGGCATGTATCGTTTGAAGGGTGCGCTGAGAGGTACAGTGGCGAAATTGGATTTGAAAAAATTTGAACTAGGTTTTGGTTCTAAGAGTGTTCTTCGCGGGGATTTTAATTTCGAAGGATTGCCTGTTGTGGACAAAACAGAGATGGATTTTGCGATGAAATCTTCCTTGTTTTACCCGCAGGATTTAGGTCCTTACATGACCAAGTCTGCCGCCGAAAATATGGTTATTTTAGGTCCTGTAGCTTTTGATGGTCTTTTTAAAGGGAACAATAAAGTCTTTCGAACAGCGGGGAAATTGAAGACGGGTTTAGGCTATGTGGAGGCGGATGTGAAAATGAATTTGCAGGATTCGATGGCCTTTTCGCGCTACGATGGCAAGATCAAATTGCAGAAATTCAAGCTGGGTAAACTGCTGGGATTGGAACCGGTAGTAGGGACCTTGGATGCGGAAGGGAATTTGAAAGGTTTTGGATTTGCGAAGAAATCAGCCAATATTGATTTTGATGGCCAAGTGTCAGAGATTTATTTTAATCAATACTTGTACCACAAAATTGCCTTGAAAGGGAATTTTCAGAAGCAATTGTTCAAAGGAGATATGAGCGCTAAAGATACGAATTTAGTTGCGACGATGTCTGGTCTAATTGATCTGCGTGGGACGAAACCGGTGTACCAAATGCAGGGGGAAATTACGCAGGCTAATCTGCATAACATTCGGTTATTAGATCCTCAAGTGAGTTTGTCGACGGATTTCGAATTGGATTTTAAGGGCGATCGCTTTGATGATTTGGAGGGACGCACCGTATTTTACAATTCGACTTTACGCACGCCTAACAAACCTGATTTGCACGTGGAGTTAGTGACGCTTACCTCTGAAAACGGGCCAGGTCAAAAGCGGCATTACAAGTTAACCTCAGACTTGGTTTCGGCGGAGATTAGTGGTGAGTTTACCCCCAGTTTATTGCAATCGCAACTGGGTCAATTAGCAAAGGAATATGCGCTGTTCTTCCAAAAAGGAGCCGATGAGCGTTGGGGTTATTATGCCACCCATCGCCATGAAATTGATACGAAATACAAAGCGGATTTTACGGTGATTTGCCATCGGATTGATCCCATTTTGGCGCGCTTTTTCCCCTCTGTTCAGATCGGAGAAAACACTGTTTTCTCAGGAAATATCTCGAAAGGCAGAACACTTTCCGTTAGTTTAGAGGCCTATCCAGACACTCTTGTTTTTGGAGGATACCACTTTTATCAGTCGGTGTTTTCTTTCCAAAGTTCGAAATTCCTAGGCGCTCCAGAAGTATCGTCGAGTCTCGTTTTTTCTTCCAGAAAGCAGCAATTAAACTTTTTGACGCCCACAGAGAATTTCAAATTGGATGCGCTTTGGGATCAAGATCGGATTAATTTTGGACTTGATTTTAAACAGCAAGGCGAGGAGAATTCAGCCCATTTAGCTGGGGCTTGGGCCTTTGAAGAAGACGGTTTATCTTTGAAATTCAAGGATACTTATTTCCGTATTTTAGGCCAAGACTGGGCAATGGATCCAGCGAATAAAATAACGATTCAAGGGCCAGAATGGATGGCAGATCGGGTCTTAGTTTCGAACCAAAATCAATCTATTTCCTTGCAA
Source organism: Aquirufa sp. (assembly GCA_040403415.1). GTDB lineage: Bacteria > Bacteroidota > Bacteroidia > Cytophagales > Spirosomataceae > Aquirufa. The sequence goes on along the minus strand of JBBAKU010000007.1, from coordinate 62,099 downwards.
GGAAGTCTGTCGAATGACACGACGGAGACCATTAAATTACGGGCGAATCACTTTCAGTTATCAACCTTGAAACCCTTGTTTGCGACGAAAACGACCGGTGAATTAAATGGAGAAATTGCGATTCAGGATTGGTACCATCATACCCGTTTGGACTCTTGGTTATTAGTAGATTCGTTGCGATTGAATAAGTTTTATATTGGAAATTTGCAAGGAGTGGGGACCTATTTAGCGGATGATAAAGCGATGGATTTAAACGTAAACTTGAATCGTTTAGGGGAGTCTGTTTTGTCTCTTACGGGGTCTTATAAGCCCTTTGAGGAAGAGCAAAAATTGAATCTGAAGGCTGAATTGAACCAGACAGATTTGCAGATTTTGGAGCCATTCACAGAAGGTGTTTTCTCTGGATTGAAGGGCTCAGCGTCAGGTAATTTGCGTATCGGTGGCCTACCTACGAAACCAGAAATTACAGGTAATATTGCCTTTTTGAAGGCTGGGGCGGTATTTGATTATTTGAAAACTTCGATGTCAGTATCAGATACGGTAAACTTTACACCACGTAAGATTTATGCCAAAAACTGGAAGGTGCTTGATCCAGAGGGGAACAAAGCCTTCGTCAACACTACACTTCATTTTCCGGAGGGAAAGCCCTTCGAACTGGACATTCAAGCGAACTTGGATCATTATAAATTGTTGAATACAAGCCGGGAGCCGAACTCGATTTATTATGGATTAGGCTATGCTTCTGGGCCTATGCGAGTGTCTGGGTCGATCGATAATTTAGTGGTTTCGGCTGATTTAAAATCGGAGAAAGGAACGCGTTTGTTTATTCCGTTGGATCGCGAGATGGACGCCACGGAAGCGGAGGATTATAGCTTAGTGAGTGAATTGTCGAATGTGAATGTGGATCTCGCTGCGGCCACTGTTTCCACGAAATTGCAAGAGGATGGAATTACCATTACCCTTGCCTTGCGTTTGGCCTTAACCCCTGAAGCCTACGGAGAGGTGCAGTTTGATGCGAAGAAAGGGGATGTGATGCGCATGTATGGTTCGGGGGATATCAAGATGAATTTGGACAAAAAAGGGTCCTTTAAAATGGTGGGAGATTACGCCATCGATCAAGGAGATTATACCTTTACGCTGCAAAACTTAATCAATAAAAAGTTTGCGATTCAACGAGGTTCGAAGATTTCGTGGACCGGCGATCCACTCGAAGCGAATGTGAATATCAAGGCGATTTATACCCAATATGCCTCCTTATTTCCGATCTTGTTAGATACCACAAACAAGGGTAATTTGCCGGAGTTTAAGCGCCGTTACCCGGTGGATGTGACGATTAGTTTACAGGATCGATTGTTATCACCTAGCGTAAACTTTGATATTGGTATCAGGGATTATCCGAAGGATATGACCTTGAATGGCGCCGTGACGGCCTTTACGAATCGGATCAAAACGGATGACCAGGAGTTAACTCGCCAGGTAAGTAATCTTTTGTTGTTTGGTCAATTGGTTTCACCGTTTGGAGGCAGTGGTTTAGCTCTGGGTAATTTGATGGGGAATTTCACGGAGATGCTTTCGAATCAGTTGAGTAATTTGGCCTCCAAAATCAACAAAGATTTAGACATCTCTGTATCGCTAGGCGGCGGGGCTTTGAACCAAGACATCTTGTCAAATTTGCAATTACGTGCTTCGTATAACTTTAATGATCGCTTGCGCATCACGCGAAGTGGTGGGTTTACGGATGCCAGAAATCAAACGAGTCCACAGGTATTACTTGGGGATTGGGCCTTGGAGTGGTTTGTGAAACCGGATGGTAGTTTGCGCCTGAAGACTTATAACCGTAACGTGCAGACAACAATCTTAGGGTCCTTTAACTCCTACCAAATCAATCAAACCGTGGGCGCCAGTTTGTTATTTAATAAAGGATTCAACACCTTCTTTTGGCAAAAGAAGAAATAAAAAAGGCCACCCTTTCGGATGGCCCCTTTCAAAAAGTAGGAGGAAATTACTTTACCTCGAATGCGCCAGTTCCGATTTGGAAACCTTCTGCATATAATTCTACTGTGTATTTACCTGGCTTGTAAGCAACGCCACCGCGTGGGTACGTTACCGCCACCGTTTGGCCATCGTTTGAATAGTCAAATGATTGCTTCGCTGTATAAGTCAATTCTTTTCCGTTGATCGTGATGCGGCCAGAACCGATTGCTTCATCAGAAAGAGTAGCGCCTTCGCCATCTAATACGCGAACGTAAACCGTCTTGTTTTCTAACTTCGTGATTGGGTTTGTTGCAAGGCTAAATACCACTTTTAATTTCTCGATTTTCTTACCGTTCAAACGAGCTCTCTCTGTTTCTTTTCCTTTTGCATTCACCGCTAAAACTTTCAAGTTTTGAGCTTTTAGAGCAGCTGCAATACTTACTTTGCGCGCTAATTCTTTGTTGCGTTGGCTAACTGAAGAAAGCGTATCTGTTAACGTTTGGTTTTGGTTTTTCAAACCAGAGTTCTCTGTATTTAACGTCGTGTTTTGTGTCGTTAAGGTTTGGTTGCTCTCTGTTAAAATACCGTTTTGCTTCTTCAACTCAACGATTTCACCATCTTTCGTAGACAATACCACGTTGTATTCTTTGATTTTCGCTTCGTAAGAGGCGATAGTAGCGTGGTTTGAGTTCTTTAAAGACGCTTTATCTTGTTCTAGTTGAACTTTCAAAGCTTCTAAATCAGCTACTTGACCACCTAAAGATTTGATTTCAGCGATTTTAGCATCTAATTGTGTAGAAATCGAATCCAAAGAAGAGCGTGTATTCGCTAATTCGGTTGCTTTTTGTTCGATTTGCGTTGCTTGGTCTTTCGTCGTTTGGTACGAACGGAAGTACAAAACACCTAATACTGCCGTTAGCACAGCTAAGACAATAAGGGCGGTTTTGGAATTGTTGTTAGGCGATTGTTCCATTTGGTATAAATTGATTTTTAAGGGTTTATATTTTTTAATGGCGCAAAACTACAAAATAAAGTCCACATTTCGGGAGGGCTTTCGGTTTGAAGGCTCTTTTTGATTAATTTGCGTTACATATTTAAATTCTATGCCTACATACGACTTTATTGTCATCGGATCTGGAATTGCTGGTTTATCTTATACGGTAAAGGTAGCGGACTATTTTCAGGAACGTCAAATTCCCATCAAAATTGCCTTGATTACGAAGACCGTGGCCGAAGAAACGAACACGAAATACGCGCAAGGAGGGATTGCAACGGTTTGGGATACAGCCGATTCCTTTGAAAAACATATCGATGATACGATGGTGGCCGGCGACTTTGTGAGTGATCGCAAGGTGGTGGAAATTGTAGTCAAAGAGGCGCCTGAGCGTTTGAAAGAATTGATTGCCTACGGAACAGATTTCGATCGCCAGGCTGATGGGTCTTTTGATTTAGTAAAAGAGGGAGGCCACTCGGATAAGCGCATTTTGCACCATAAAGATTCCACGGGAAATGAGATTGAACGGGCTTTATTAGCCAAAGTCAAATCGTATGACTGCGTGGATTTCTTCACCCATTACTTTGCCGTAGACTTAATTACCCAGCATCATTTAGGGGAGAAAGTGACGAAGGATACACTGGGTAAGAAGTGTTTTGGGGTCTACGTCTTGAATCTCAAGACGAATAAAATTGAGACTTTTTTAGGGAAAACCACCTTGTTAGCGACGGGTGGAATCGGTCAAGTCTATCAATCGACGACCAATCCGACGATTGCGACAGGGGACGGAATTGCCATGGCTTATCGCGCCAAAGCCTTCGTCCAAGGGATGGAATTTATTCAATTTCACCCAACGGCCTTATATAATCCAGGAAAGAAACCTTCTTTTTTAATTTCCGAAGCCGTTCGTGGCCACGGAGGTATTTTGAAGAATCAAGACGGTTCTACTTTTATGGAAAAGTACGATGCGCGTCTTTCGTTAGCTCCTCGTGATATTGTGGCGCGGGCGATTGATTCGGAGATGAAAAAGAATGGAACGGACCACGTTTTCTTAGATACGCGTCACATTCCTAAAGAGGAGATTCTTCAGCATTTTCCGATGATCTACAACCATTGCCTGAAGGTGTTAGGCATTGATATGTCCCAAGAAATGATTCCAGTCGTTCCCGCTCAGCACTATTTATGTGGTGGAATTATTGTGAATGAACATAGTCAAACGAACATTGAAAACTTATATGCCGCCGGCGAATGCTCGTTTACGGGCTTGCACGGAGCGAATCGTTTGGCCTCTAATTCCCTTTTAGAAGCGATCGTTTATGCGCACCGTGCATTCGAGAAATCGGTAGCTGAATATGGTACTCAAATTTTACCTGACGGCATTCCTTCCTGGAATGATGACGGCACACGTCATCCGGAAGAGATGGTTTTAGTGACGGAGATGACTCGTGAATTAGAGTCGATTATGTCAAATTATGTGGGGATTGTTCGGACGGATCGCCGTTTGAAAAGAGCCTATGATCGCCTAGAATTGATCTATTTAGAGCACGAAGAACTGTACCGTCAATCGAAAATTACGGTGCCCCTGTGCGAATTAAGAAATATGATTAACGTGGCCTATTTGATTATCAAACACGCAAGAGCACAACGGGAAAACAAAGGTTTACACTATAACTTAGATCTGATTCTTTAGATAAGAAACGATTACATCTAGTCCTTTTTCGAAGTGGTGATTGTTCGGAATCACAATGTCGCAGCTGCGTTTGTGCGGGCGAATATATTCCTCGTAGGTGGGTTTCACATGGTATTTCCAGCGGTACATCACATCTTGCAAATCGTACCCACGCTCTTCATTGTCGCGCTTGATTCTGCGCTTTAATTTGATTTTATCTTGGGCGTCGATGAAAATTTTGAGGTCCAAAAGCTGTGCCACCTCCGGGAAGTGAAACACAAAAATCCCCTCTACCACTAAGATTTTACGGGGATGAAAATGCAACATGTCAGGCACTTTTTCGGTGTTGTTGAAGGTATATTCTACCCGACTAACTATTTCGCCATTGCGTAATCGTTCGATATCAGCCGCAAAAGCTTGGTCGTCGATCGCGCCTGGTAGATCAAAGTTCTCGATTCCGTTGTGATCCTTCGTTTGGTGCTCGATGGGACGGTAGTAATTATCTTGGGATAAAAGGCAGATGTCATCCGTCTTGAACTGCTCCATTAATCGGCTTAAGAAGAGGGTTTTACCTGAGGCGCTACCTCCGGTGATACCGATAATAAAGGGACGTTCGATTGTTGACATAAGTGTTTAATTCCGCTGCAAATTTGCGAAAAGGATTTTATTTAAGCTAAAAAACCGCTTTCATTTTCGGAATTTGAGGTAAATAGCTACCTCATCTTTGATCTGAGTCGCCACATACGATAGTCCCGCTTGTTCGAATTCATCGATGATTTCTGGCTCAAAAAAGAGGTTTTTACCGCATCCCTCGTGCTGCAATCGCTCTGATGTAGAGATCTCTTCTTCGATGATGACGATGCCGCCATCGTTTAATGCGTCTTTAATCTTAAGCAGCATTTCTCCGCGATCCTCGAACTCATGCCAGGCGTTAAACACCCAAATTTGGTCTTGGTTTTCCAAACTTTCTGGATTCAATTCGACTCTCGTCTTCCAAACTAAACCCGTTTTCTCCGTGAAATAGTCAATACTGTCTTGAATATCCTCCTGCTCTACGAGTGGATCTACGAGTGTGAGGTGCTCTGCTGGATAATGCAGGCAAAGGCTCACTTCCCACCAGCCATAGCCGCAGCCGATTGATGCGATACGATCTTCTTTTTGCCAAAGCCCAAATTCATAGAATTCTTTCATAGACACGCAATTTAAGGTATATTTGACTAATAAAATAAAAACACTATGGCGATTTTTATTGCACCGACGGCCAGCGTAATGGGTCGCGTCCTGATCTCGAAGGATGTCTCTGTTTGGTATGGTGCGGTGATTCGCGCGGATGTAGAGGAGATTCACCTGGGGGAAGGATGCAATATTCAAGATAATGCCGTTTTGCACGCGGATGAGGGCGATAAAACCATCATTGGACCTCACGTGACGGTCGGTCACGGAGCGATTGTGCATGGAGCGGAAATAGGGGAGGGGAGTTTAGTAGGGATGCAAGCAACCGTATTAAATAGGGCCAAAGTAGGTAAGTTTTGCCTCATCGGGGCTCACGCCCTGGTCACCGAAGGAATGGAAATCCCTGACTATTCGCTTGTTTTAGGTACTCCTGCTAAAGTGGTCAAAACCCTGAACGAAGATCAGATTAATCGCCTAAAATACGGCTCACCTCATTATGTAAAAATGGGCGCCGAACACAAATCAGGTAAATTCCTCTTATTAACCGCAGCAGACTTCGAATAATGGAACTCATACTCATTCGCCATGCGCACGCAGGGCCACATACAGCAGACGATAAAGGACGCCATCTTTCGGAAAGAGGCATCGAAGAAGCACTTCTCTTAGGCGAATGGATGCATTTGAAGCAATTTTCAGCTGGTTTTTGGCTAATTTCTGACGCCATTCGTACCAGAGAAACGGCTGAATTACTAGGTAAGCCCTTTTCAGAATTTGAGTTATCTGAATTTTGGTATATCTCGAGTGGACCAGATTATGTGACAGAAATAATGAAGCGGAACGAACCCACTCTGTACCTAGTCGCGCACAATCCATCTATTTCTTACCTTGCTTCGTATTTAACCGGTGATATGATCCAAATGGAAACTGCGGGTTGTGTATCTTTGCATTTTCCGGGTCTAAACTCTTGGTCAGAAATTACCAAAGGCTCAGCCACCATCACACATCAACTATGAACAAGAATCAGAAAATATTTCGTTGGGTGTTAATACTTTTTACGCTGTTGATGATTGCATTGGCGGTTCAGATGGCAAGCAATACCACTGCCCCCTGGAACAAGAAAAAGCATTTAGAGAAAATTTCACATTGAGTACTTTAGATTTCCACTACCAAAATCGTGCTATGTCGGATTCTACATTCTAAAATCGTGCTGCGCAATGATTTTGTGAATGTAGAATCTCTCCATCTTTCATTTAAATAGCATAAAAAAGGGGCATCAGCCCCTTTTGATTTTAACCACTAATATTCAATCATTTCTTGAACGCATCGCCGCAGGCGATTCCAACTCTATGCTTTATTCTTTGTGCTTTAGATCTATACTCTCTACTCTATAATCTATAATCTAAAGAACCGAAGCGATGTGACGCAAATGATGCTCACAATGCCACGCATATATCCCCAACACCTTATCTAGTTGATAGGTAATACCCCGTTCTGGGTGCAAATAGGTTTTCTTCCAATCTGCATCTGTTAATGTTTCCATTAAATATACCCAACGCAAATGTATGTAACGCAAGCCTTCGATTGACCAAGCGATAGGTGCTTGATTGCCGTCTGGCATCGATGCCCAATCGTCTTCGCTATAGGGTTTAATGGTCGGATTGTCTTCTGTTAAAGCCATCTTGAAACGGATATAGCTGTTCATGTGGCTATCCATTAAATGGTGAATCACTTGGCGAGCTGACCAGCCACCTTCGCGGTAAGGTTTCTCTAACAAGGTCTCATCCACATCCTTTAATAGGGCTGCTAAATCATCTGCTGTCGTTGCGATCGTTTTGATCCAAGCGGCTCTGATCTCTGGTGTAATGACCTCAGGCTGTTTGTATTTCCCTATCGGGTATTGTAATGGGTTCAGCTCTGTACTAGACATGCGTATAAAATTTAGTGATGTCGATAGCCGCTTCTCTAGTATGAGCAATCAAAGGATGGACTCCTGTTTTGATGGCTTCTAGCATTTCTTTGGCCGTATCTTTACTCAAATGTGCGACGTGTAAGGTAAGCAATGTTTCGCCTTCTTCGATTTCCAAAGGAGTACAAACGCGGAAGTTCTCTGTTCCTAGAGCGGCTAATTCTGCTGCTTGAATCTTGATCGCTTGGAAGCTAGCCTCCAATGCCTCGTCATTCGAACCACATACCTCTAAAACGAGGGCCTCTTTTGCAGCTTTGACTTGCAACGAGGCTACAATTGCCTCATCTAAAGCTTTTAATTGCTGACTAAGTTGGTAATAGTTTTTCCCAGTTCTTAAGCGCTCGCGGATGGATTGGCGAATGAAATAGGTCAATGAATCCGTCACATTCAGGCCGATTTCGGCCATTTGCTTGAAGATTAAGGAGCTAGGCGACATGCCAGGAATGGTATTAGGATCGTGTAAAACGACAACGCCATTCGTATCTAAGAAACCATCGATGCGGGTACAAACCCCAAAGCCTAAGTCCTCAAAAGCTTGTTTTACCTGCGCTTGAATCACTTGTAGGTGAGCAAGGCTCGCGTGCATGGGGATGCGTTTGCGCGTTAATTTGGATTTGTATTTGGCATTAAAATCAAACACTTCTACTGATTCATCGATGACGATTTCGGTAGGAGGTAGGGCCACTGCTTGTCCCGCTGGGGTTTGGATGACACCACAGCTAAATTCGTTTCCATTCACGAACGACTCTAATAAGATGGCATCTTCTGAGTGAATGGATTGAATGCTTGCTTTTGTGACCGTATGGGTGAAGTACTCGCGGAGTGCTTCTAATAAGTTAGCTGGATGGTGGTACACCTGTTTTTGGAACACGACAGGGAAACCGATTCCCTCGTCTAGGTTGACCATTTTTTGTAATAAAGCAACCTGTGCCTCTTCGTCTAATGTAATCCACTCTTCCCGGTAAATTTCCTCGATGAAAAGACATTTTTTGATGGCTTTATCAAAAACCTCGAGTGAATCTTCCTTCACAAAGGCAAGACCGATGGAAGATCCTTGATGTGGAGCTTTGGCCACAAAAGGAATGCCGATTTCTTTCTTTACTTGTTCAAAAAGAGTCTCTCTACCGTATTTAGAATAGTCGTCGCGTTGTAAAACGAAAAATTTCTTTTCTAAACCAACGGACTTCTTCAGCCATTCATTTTGTTTGGCTTTATCAATACCAATAGCCGATCCTAATACACTAGGTCCCGAATAAGGAATATTGTACCACTCTAATAGTCCTTGAATACTGCCGTCCTCTGCACCTGGACCGTGCATCGCGATGAAGGCAAAGTCAAAGTGTTTGGCAAAATCAGCTGGTTGAATAATCGTGCCGACCTCCGCTACTAACTCTACGGCATCCGCATCAGGCAAAGATTCAATATACACATTGAATGGAGCAGTTTGTAAGCGTTTAGGTGGGTAAAATGAACGAATCGATTCCTCGAAAATGAGCTCCTCCTTGATCAAGATAAAGTTGCCTAAGCTATCCACGAAAACGGGGATAGGCTGAAACAAGGCCTTGTTCAGGTGGGCCATGGCTGTTTTACCGCCTAAAAAACTGATCTCCCGTTCTCGCGCGGGGCCGCCAAAAAATATGCCTATCCGCATCATATGCCTTTTAGGGTTTTACTTCTTCTACTGCTGTAATTTCTGGGACATCTCTGCGAATGGCCTCTTCAACCCCTGCTCTAAAAGTCATGGATGACATATTGCAAGATTGACAATTACCTGTTAGGGCTAATTTAAGCACATTTTCAGGAGTTATTTCGACAATTTCTACATTGCCTCCATCGGCCACTAAATAGGGTCTTATGCTATCTAACGCGGTTTGAATGCGATTATGTAGTGGGTGGTTTTCCATATTAAGAGGCTTGATTCGCGTTAGAAATGGCTACTTGCTGGGCTAAATTAGCTGCGATACTTGCAAACGCATCGGCACTTGGACCTTCGCTCGAAGCGATGGGTTTACCTTCGTCACCTGCTTCGCGAATCGCTTGAATTAAGGGAACCTCACCTAAGAAAGGTACCGCGTATTTTTCGGCTAATTGCTTTCCGCCATCCTTGCCAAACAAATAGTATTTGTTTTCAGGCAATTCAGCCGGAGTGAAATAGGCCATGTTTTCGACTAATCCTAACAAAGGAACATTAATGCCGGCTTGTTTAAAGAAGGCTAATCCTTTCGTGGCATCTGATAAAGCGACTTTTTGAGGAGTCGTTACGATTACCGCACCGGTTAGTTTAATTAGCTGAACTAATGTCAAATGGATGTCCGAAGTTCCTGGAGGAAGGTCGATTAATAAATAGTCTAATTCCTCCCAGTTTGTATCCCCAAAAAACTGACGCAAAGCCTGCGTCATCATAGGCCCTCTCCAAGGCACAGGACTTTCGCTCGGAGCTAAAAACCCCATGGAGATCATCTTGATGCCATATTGCATGATCGGTTGAATGCGATTCTTGCCGTCAACTTCCGTCACTAAAGGTTGTAAATCTTCTGCTCCAAACATCACCGGAATCGATGGTCCAGAAATATCTGCATCTAAAATCCCCACTTTCGCTCCGGCATTTTTCAAGGCCATTGCTAGGTTAGCTGTTACGGTAGATTTCCCTACGCCACCCTTACCAGATGCCACCGCAATCACGTTTTTAACCCCTGGAATAAGGGGGTCTTTGGAGGTCAAAGTGGTTACTTCGGCCGTCATATTAATCACGATTTTGAGGTCTGGATGCACTAAATTGTGAATCGCGTCCTCGCAATCTTTTCTGATCTTCTCTTTTAGTGGACAGGCAGGTGTCGTTAAAACGACCGTAAAGCGAACCTCGCCCACGCCTAATTCCACGTCCTTAATCATATTCAAGGTCACTAAATCTTTCTTCAGATCTGGCTCTTGAACGGTACTCAAGGCACCTAATATAATCTCTTTGCTTACGCTTAATTCTCCCATGAATCTCTTTTCCTTTTCAAACCTCAAATATACGTGTTTTTTATTTCATGCGCGACGTATTCGGCGATTTTGCACGTATCAATTTCTTGGTATTTTTCGGCATTTAATTCCGCTAACAAGACTTCTAAAACACGTCTATGGTCTACTAATTTTGATGGATGTGGTCTGTGTGCCAAAGTTCGGTAGATCGAATCCCACCTCTTCGTAATAGTCTGCAATGCTGGGTCGAAATAAGTCGAAACAAATCGCTCCCAAATATAATCCTGCGCCTGTTGGTTCGGATGAATCATGTCTGCCTCATAGAAGCGGTAATCACGCAATTCGTCTAGCATAATTTCGTAGGCTGGAAAATACTGTACGTTCTCGAATTGTTTGGAAACGATGTCAGCTGCTACGCGTAAAGTAGATTTAGAAACCTGGTTCTCCTGCATACCGTCTTTAGTATGGCGAACAGGGGAGACGGTTAAAACGACTTGCGTTGTGGATGGTAGAGTGGAGAGTAGAGCGCAAAAATTGGAAACGATCTCATCCACTGTTGACAATCGTTTTTCGAAACGATCTGAAGGCATCTTGTGGCAGTTAGCCACCGTTTTATTTAGATGTTTATCAAAATAACTAAATGAAGTTCCCCAAGTGAGGATTATAAAGTCTGACGAAGCGGTAAATATAGATACTTCGTCAGCCACAGATCGAATATCTTCTAACAAGTCTGCTGATGAATTCGAAGTAAACACCGAATGGTAATCCGGGTGCAAAAAATACCCTCCATGCTCATACAAATCTTCCGAAACTTCCCCTGATAAAGCCCTAGTAATCGCAAAAGGATGAAATAGGGTGCCCAAAGGCTGCGTCATAACCTCCAGCGGCAATTTACTCAAACGCGATCCCATCGAAGCGGCAAAACAAGAACCCATCGCCAGCACCTTGCTCTGATGATTCATCAGAGCTGGTGCTGTAGGAATGGGGAATGTTGTTGTTAAATTCATTATTTCACGGAAGTCGCCCAAGCGTTCATTTTGGTCTCCAAAACATCTAAAGGCATATTTCCATCCTTTAATAATTCGTCGTGGAAATCAGAAAGCTTGAATTTAGGACCCATTTCTTTCGTCAATCGCTCGCGAATCTCACGGATTTTCAAAGCGCCTATTTTATAACTCAAAGCTTGTGCTGGAATCGCCATGTAACGTTCAATTTCAGCAATTGTACCTTCTTCGCTTAAGGGTTCGTTGTCCATCATGTAGTTGATGGCTTCTTCACGGGTCATGTTTTTCGAGTGCATTCCGGCGTCGACCACAAGTCTGATGGCGCGGTGAATTTCATCTCCTAGAGCGCCCATGTATTGGTATGGATCCGTATATAGACCTAATTCCTTGCCTAAACTTTCAGTATATAATGCCCAGCCTTCTGCATAGGCAGAGTTGCCACCGAAGCGGCGGAACTTAGGTAAATCGGCGTTTTCTTGTTGTAAGCTGATTTGGTAATGGTGACCAGGAATCGCTTCGTGCAAGAATAAACTTTCCATTCCGGATGTGGTATTGAATTTTTTAGCGTCCAAAATAGGTACATAAAAGATCCCTGGACGCGTTCCGTCTTCTGATCCTTGGAAGTATTCCGCAGAAGCGGAGGCAGCACGGAAGGCTTCGGTTTGACGAATTTCGAACGGCGTTTTCGGTACGCGACCGAACATCTTTTTCAATGATGGCTCCATCTTTTTGTGAATGGCATGGAAAGCGGCTAGAACCTCCGCCGGTGTCTTGTAGGGGTAGAATTTCGGGTCTGTCTTCATGTGAGTGAAGAATTCTGACAAGGTTCCTTTGAAGCCCACCGCGTTCTTCGTTTTCTCCATTTCTGTTCGGATACGTTTTACTTCGCTTAAGCCAGTTTGGTAGATTTCATCCGCCGGTTTATCCGTGGTAGTTAATACTCGGATGAGGTATTGGTAATAGGCAGCGCCATTTTTCAAAGCACTGATTCCCGTGCTGGTGCGCGCTTTAGGCAAGTATTCGTCCTGTAAAAAAGTAGCTAAACGAGCGTAAGCCGGAAGAATTTCGTTTTGAATCGCCGCCGTGTATTCGGCCGTAAAACGCTTTTTATCTGCTGCTGAGAAGGAGGCAGGGAATTGCTTCAAAGGACCGTAGAAAGTCGATTCTGTGATGTCTTTTACCGCGAAAGAGGTTAATTGAGGGATGATTTTGACGACCAAAGCCTTTGGCAACATATAATCCTCCTTCATTCCTCTACGGAAATAAACAATCGAAGAATCTAAATAAGCTACCCCTCTTTTCATACGTTTTTCCCAGTTTTCATAATCCTTTACGGTCTTGAAAGGCTGAATTACCTGGCCCGAGCCTAATTGAGCAAAAGTTAGGTGGAAGCCATAGAATTGATTCAACGGGGTTAAATTATCTGGATAGGTCAATCCCTCCAAGCCTAATTTGATATCACGAGTCAATAAATCGTAGGTGATTTGATCGTTTGCATTCAAATCTTCGCGATTTAATGCCGCTAAAGATTGTTGGTATTTCTCTAGAACCGATTTGACTAAAGCGCGGTGGCTGTCCGTGAAATCAATGTTTAATTGATCATTGTAACGGTTATCACCGTTCGCAGTCGCTGATCCAGGATTGAGTTTTAATTGCTCTTCATAATAATCGCCTACGATGGTGGCTAATTCAGAAGAGGGTTGGTCTGACTTTTTACAAGCGAAAAAGGTCAAAAGAAGACCTAAGTAGAGGAGTTTTTTCATAGTGAATTTGCTGATTTTAGAGGCAATTTACGTAAATTGGTCTTTGCATTTATACCTAAGTTACGAATTTATACATTAAAGATTTACTATGTCAGGATTGGGAGCGGAGCGCGCACGATTACAATTACGAAACGATAATAAAGGTTGGAAGAAATGGGGTCCTTATTTGACGGAACGTCAGTGGGGAACGGTGAGAGAGGATTATTCTGCCCATGGTAATGCCTGGGGAACGATTACGCACGATATGGCTCGGTCCAAGGCCTACCGCTGGGGTGAAGAGGGGATAGGCGGAATTTCCGATAATAAACAACACGTTTGCTTTGCCTTTGCCTTTTGGAATCACCGAGATCATATTTTAAAAGAACGCTTTTTCGGCTTGACAGGTGCGGAATCGAATCACGGGGAAGACGTGAAAGAATTGTACTATTACCAAGATTCAACGCCTACGCATTCCTACCAAAAAATGCTGTACAAGTATCCGCAGCACACATTTCCATATCAAAAACTGATAGACGAATCCAAAAAACGTAATCGCCAGGAGCCAGAATACGAGCTCTTAGATACAGGGATTTTTGACAATAATGAATACTTCGATATCTCGATCGAATATGCGAAAGCGGACGAACAAGATATTTTAATCAAAGTAACCGTGGAAAACCGTTCCAAAGTGGCAGCGCCTATTACGGTATTGCCCACGATTTGGTACCGAAATACCTGGTGCTGGGGCTACGAGAAATACAATTACAAACCTCTTTTAACAGGGGTGGGAACTTCCTTTATTGAGGTGGATCACCGCGTAGTGGGTCGCTTTAAATTGTATGCGGAGGATGCAGATGAATTTCTTTTCTGCGATAACGAGACGAATTTTCAGCGTTTACATCATTCAGATAATCTGTCCCATTTTACGAAAGATGGGATCAACGACTACATCGTAAACAAACATAAACATGCCGTTAATCCGAACCATATTGGAACGAAGGCTTCTGTAAAATACACGGATAAGATTCCAGCTGGAGGAAAGAAAGTCTATCGTTTGCGTTTGAGTAATGTGACGCAACGGGAGCCATTCGCGGACTTTGACCAAATATTTGAAGACCGTATCATTGATGCCGATCAATTCTATGCGGAATTGCAGAAGGGAATTGAGGACGAGAATCTGCGTACAATTCAGCGCCAAGCTTACGCTGGGATGCTATGGACGAAGCAATGGTATTACTATAATGTGTTCGAGTGGATAAAGGGCGATCCGTCCATGCCTAAACCGGATTCGAGTCGGAAAAATGGCCGAAATAGCACCTGGAGGCACATGTATGCAGCGAATATTTTGTCGATGCCGGATAAATGGGAGTACCCGTGGTTTGCGGCCTGGGATTTAGCTTTCCATACTTTGCCTTTGGCCAGATTAGATCCTGATTTTGCCAAAAGACAGCTAGCCGTTATCCTCCGCGAATATTACATGCACCCGAACGGTCAAATTCCGGCCTACGAATGGTCTTTTTCCGATGTTAACCCACCAGTACACGCGTGGGCGACCTGGAAAGTCTATGAGATCGATAAAGAAATGAATGGCGGAAAAGGAGATGTGGTCTTCCTAGAGCGTATTTTCCATAAACTTTTATTGAATTTCACCTGGTGGGTAAACCTGAAAGATGAAGGAGGTAATAATATTTTTGGGGGTGGATTCTTAGGGATGGATAACATCGGAGTGTTCGATCGCTCCGCTGAATTACCCACCGGAGGACACCTAGAGCAGGCGGATGGAACGGGTTGGATGGCGATGTACAGCCTAAATATGCTGCGTATTGCCTGTGAAATTGCCTTGGAAAACCCCGTTTACCAAGACATGGCCTCGAAATTTTTCGAACACTTCTTACACATTGCCGGGGCGATGCAGTCGATTGGTGGTGATAAGTTAAATCTATGGGATGAAGACGACCAATTCTATTATGACATGTTGCATAAGGAAGATGGATCGGCGGAATTATTGAAGGTGCGTTCGATGGTGGGGTTGATTCCTCTTTTTGCGGTGGAGACCCTGACTTCAGACATGTTAGAGAAGCTTCCGGCCTTCAAACGCCGTGTCGAATGGGTATTAACGAACCGTCCTGACTTAGCGAATTTAATTTCGCGTTGGTACGAACCGGGTAAAGGGGAGACGCGTTTGCTATCCATCCTGCGCGGTCACCGGATGAAAATGATTATGAAACGGATGTTCGACGAATCGGAATTCTTATCGGATTATGGCATTCGTTCGTTGTCCAAATTCCACAAAGAGAACCCTTACAAATTCAATTACGAGGGCGGAACACTTCAGGTGGATTATACGCCAGCAGAGTCTACAGGTGATATGTTTGGCGGAAATTCGAACTGGCGCGGACCTATTTGGTTCCCGATGAACTACTTGATTTTGGACTCCTTATCGAAGTTTTCTGACTATTATGGGACGGATTATGAGGTGGAATACCCTACGAATTCTGGCGAAATGATGAACATTAAAGACGCCGCTCGCGGGGTTTCAGAACGTTTATTAGCCATGTTTGTGCCAGATAAAGATGGAAAAACGCCGATGTATGGCGAATACAAGAAATTCCAAGATCCCCATTTTAAAGATTCACACCTCTTCTTCGAATATTTCGACGGAGATACCGGAAAAGGATTAGGCGCGAACCACCAAACCGGTTGGACAGGCTTGATTTCCGAAATAATCAGACAATTACATGGCAAAAACTAGTCCAGAAGAGAATTTTGCGGCCTTAGGCCTGACACTTCCACCAGCGCCTAAACCTTTAGGCGTATACAAGCCGGGTTTACAGGTAGATCATTTTTACTATGTTTCAGGCCATGGAACGGTGCAAGAAGATGGTTCTTTGATCATCGGCCGCATCGGAAAGGACTTGGATATAGAAGAAGGGAAACTAGCGGCGCGTCAGGTGGGTTTAGCAATTTTGGCCACCTTAAAAGCGCAGTTAGGCTCTTTAAATCGAATTAAACGCGTCATCAAAGTCTTAGGCATGGTGAATGCGACGGACGATTTCTTGCGTCATCCTTACGTCATCAACGGATGTAGTGAATTATTCGCCCAGGTGTGGGGAGAAGAAAATGGCATAGGCGTTCGTTCCGCGGTGGGAATGGGTACTTTGCCAGATAATATTCCGGTAGAAATCGAAGCTGTTTTTGAACTAACCGACTAAGCGGAAATGTTTAACATCGCCTTCAATGCCTTATAGGCCGGAACGCGTGTTTCTTCTGGTAAATTGATTTCCGGCAACTCGTAATACAAGGCGTTATACAATTTCTCCAGTGTATTCATCTTCATATACGGACACTCGCTGCACGCGCAAGTATTTTGCTCGTTTGCAGGCGCCGGAATCAAGTGCTTGTGCGGCACCGATTGCTTCATCTTGTGCAAGATGCCTGCTTCTGTTGCCACGATGAAGGTGGAATTAGGTGATGTTTCTACGAATTTCAACAGGGCCGTTGTTGAGCCTACATAATCCGCTTCTTTCAAGATCACTTCCTTGCATTCCGGGTGCGCGATTAACAGCGCATCTGGATATTCTTGCTTTAATACGGCTAATTTCTCTAATGAAATGTCGATGTGCACCATACAAGCGCCTTCCCAAAGGATCAACTCACGTCCCGTCTTGTGAGCGACATAGCGACCTAAGTTCGCGTCTGGAGCAAAGATGATTTCGCGATCTGCGGGAATAGATTCCACAATTTGAACCGCATTCGAAGAAGTACAAATGATGTCTGTCATCGCCTTGATATCGGCTGAACAGTTGATATATGATACTACAATCGCGTTCGGGTGCTTCGCTTTCAAAGCAGCAAATTCAGCAACGGGGACTGAATCAGCTAAGGAACAACCTGCGTTGAAGTCAGGAACCACCACTTTTTTAGTAGGATTTAAGATTTTCGCTGTTTCGCCCATGAAATGAACGCCACAGAAGACGATTAAATCCGCCTCTGTTTTCTCAGCTGCCTGGGATAAACCTAAGCTATCGCCTACAAAATCTGCCAGTTCTTGGATTTCACCATCTACATAATAGTGTGCCAAAATCACCGCATTTTTCTCCTTCTTTAATCGTTGGATTTCGGTGATGAGTTCGACTCCTTTAGGGGTAGAACGGGCAATGTAGCCCACTGAGGTTGCTTCTTCCTGTAAATTCATTTCGCTTTTAGGCTTAAATCTAAACTTTTCACTTGGTGGGTTAATGCCCCCACGGAAATATAATCAACACCCGTTTCGCCATAGGCGCGGAGTGTTTTTTCTGTAATTCCACCAGATGCTTCCGTAATGAAGCGTCCGTTTATCTTGCGGATCGCATCGCGGAGGCGATCGGGCGTAAAATTATCGAGCATGATGCGCTTTACTCCACCTATCGCTAACACTTCGTCTAATTCCGATTCATTTCTAACCTCAATCATGACGTCAATGGGCTTCGTTAAGGTCTTAGCATAGTTAAATGCTTTGTCCAAAGCCTGCTTAATCCCCCCCGCAAAGTCCACGTGATTATCTTTGATTAAGATCATGTCGAATAAGCCATACCGGTGATTAACCGCTCCACCTATCCTACAGGCCCATTTTTCTGCCATACGAAAATTAGGTGTCGTCTTGCGAGTGTCTAACAATTTCGCGCGTGTGCCTTCTAGGATGTTAACTAAAGAACGCGTGTAGGTCGCGATCCCTGACATCCGTTGCATGCAGTTCAGAACCAAACGCTCCGCCTTTAATATTGATTGCGAAGATCCGCTTACTTCTAAAACCACTTGTCCCGGTTCTATCCAGATTCCATCGGGAATGAAAACCTGTACCACTAAAGTAGGATCAACTTCATTAAAAATAGCCAGTGAAAGTTCCACTCCCGCCAAAACGCCCCGGTCCTTTACTTTTAGTTCCGCCGTTCCTTTTGCATCCGCTGGGACCGTAGAAAGCGAGGTGTGGTCGCCGTCACCCACATCTTCCCGAAGAGCAGACTGGATGAATGCTTGTACGTAGGAAGGGTCTTCGTAGTTGAACATGCGTCTATTTTACGCCCCAAAATTACGAAAATTACCCGGAGAATTGATTTCTGAGAAAAATATCCTATTTTTGCTACCTACAATGCAAAAGAAGGTTAAAATATCCCATCTTATTCTGTTTATCCCGGTGCTTTTTTGGCTCGTGGCTAAGCCTATTTCGATGTTCGCAGTGGAAACAGGTGCAGTAAAGACGGAGAAGACTTCGAAGCAAACCATTGTGAAGGCAGAACAGAACGTTTATCAGTCTGCAACCACTTTACAACTCGATTTTCCACAAGATTGGAATTTCACCAGCCCTACTGAAATCTTCGTAGCGCGCTCGATGCAATCCATTAAATTGCCTGCATTCACTCATCGCACGCAATTTTTACGCATTTTATTTACCCAATTTATCGCCACTCTGGCGCCGTGAGGGAAAGTCACTAGTCGTCAGTCGCTAGTCACTAGTCGTCAGTCGCTAGTCGCTAGTCGATAGTCCGGAGAGACCATTCACCACTCACCATTTACCATTCATTTACCATTCACCATTAACCATTTAAGTTATGCGTTACAAAAGTGCCATTATTTGGCTGTCTACGATTATTTCAGCCTTATGTATTTTCTTCCTATCGTTTACATGGAAGTCTAATCAATTAAAAGAACAAGCTATCCAATATGCTACGACGGCAGATGGCAAAGTAGATGCAGCGAAGCGTTTACATTTCATTGATTCCCTTTGGAAACAACCCGTATATATCGGATATACCTTACAAGAAGTGACTCAGTATGCTTTGCAAAAAGGTCTTGACTTAGAAGGTGGTTTGCACGCGGTTTTAGAGGTTTCTCCAGCAGAAATCTTACGTGCTTTATCAGGTAAGTCAAACGATCCGGCATTCGAAAAAGCATTAGCGGCGGCAGGTGCGGCGCAAGCAACTTCGACGAAATCGTTTAACGAATTGTTCTACGAAGAATTCGCGAAGGCGGCTCCTAACCAAACTTTGGCATCCGTATTTGCTAATTCAGTGAACCGCGGTAAAATTTCGTCTACTTCGACTGATTCACAAGTAAAGAAGGTGATCGATGCAGAAATCGACGGTGCGGTAGATCGCGTTTACAAGATTATCCAAGCGCGTATCGATAAATTCGGTGTAGCTAACCCGAACATCCAACGTCTACCAGGTACCAACCGTATTCAGGTTGAATTACCAGGTGTGGAGAATCCAGAGCGTGCACGTAAATTATTATCAGGTGCAGCGAAATTAGAATTCGTAGAGTGTTATGAATTGAACGAATATGGCGGAGGCTTAAATGCGTTAGGTGCTTTATTAGATAGAGAAGCGAAAGCTCCAGTGGCAGCGGCGCCAACAGCGGCTCCGGCTGTAAAGGATACGGCAGCGAATGCTTTGGCAAACAAATTAGCCGCGGCTCCAGCAACGAAAGATTCAGGCAAAGCGAAAACAGATACGTCTGCAGGTTCCGCTTTAACGAAATTATTCTTGCCTTTAGGAAACAACATCGGTGTATATGTAAAAGATACGGCTCGTGTGAACGCGTTGTTCGCTCGTGCTGAAGTGAAAGCGATGTTCCCTGCGAACTTAACGTTTGCTTGGGCAGCGAAAGGAATTCCAGCTAAGAATGGCGATGAGATCCTTTCTTTAGAGGCTTTGAAAAAAGCAGAAGGTCAATCAGCTCCATTAGAGGGTGATGTGATCACGGATGCAGCACAAGATTTTGATCAAGCAGGTCGTGCGGAAGTAACGATGGCGATGAACGGAACGGGTGCTCGTATTTGGAAAAACTTAACAGGTGCTAACATCGGACGTCGTATCGCGATCGTTTTAGATGGTTATGTCTATTCTGCACCAGTGATTAACGGTGAGATTCCAGGTGGTCGTTCTTCGATCTCAGGAAGTTTTACAGTAGAAGAGGCAAAAGACTTAGCGAACGTATTGAAAGCAGGTAAATTGCCAGCTCCTACCCGTATTGTGGAAGATGCGTTTATTGGTCCGTCTTTAGGGGCTGAATCAATCAACCAAGGATATATGTCTATGGGATTAGGTTTATTATTAGTGATCGTGTTTATGATCGGTTACTATGGTACTCCAGGTTGGATGGCAAACTTAGCTTTGTTCTTTAACGTCTTCTTTATCGCAGGTGTTTTAGTCCAAATCCAAGCAGCTTTAACCCTTCCAGGTATCGCAGGTATCGTGTTAACGTTAGGTATGGCGGTCGATGCGAACGTATTGATTAACGAACGTATCCGCGAGGAATTACACAAAGGAAAAGGCTTGCTTGATGCGATTAACATTGGTTACGAGAAAGCGTTAAGTGCGATTTTGGATGGTAACATCACGACGGTATTGATCGGTGTGATCTTAATTATCTTCGGTTCCGGTTCTGTAAAAGGTTTCGGGGTAACCCTTTGTATCGGTTTAATTACCTCTGTATTTACTTCGGTTTATATTTCTCATATCTTAATTGATTGGATGGCTAAACGTGCGATCAAAGCAGGTAAGGAGAAAGAAATGACATTCGAAACATTCATCTCGCGTGATCTATTCAAAGGAATGAACTTCGATTTCATCGGAAAGCGTAAGTATTCGTATTGGTTCTCTTGGTCATTAATCGCTATCGGAGCTATCGTGTTATTTATGCAAGGTGGATTCAACTTAGGCGTAGATTTCAAAGGTGGTCGTTCATACGTGGTTGAATTTGCTTCTCCAGTAGAGTCAGGAAAAGTGAAAAAAGCGTTAGCGGATGATTTCGGTGGAAAAGGCGTTGAGGTGAAAACATTCAACGGTGCTACTAAATTAAAAGTAACGACGTCTTACTTAGTGGAAGATGAGTCTGTTACGGCAAACAATACAGTTCGTACAGCTTTAGAAACAGGGTTGAAAGAGTTCTCCGCACAAGGTCCTAAGATTCTTTCGGAGTCCAAAGTAGGAGCAACCGTAGCCGATGATATTTTGACACAATCATTCGTGTCGATCTTCTACGCCTTGATCGCGATCTTTATCTATATCTTGATTCGTTTCCGTAAATGGCAATATTCATTAGGTGGTATTGTTGCCTTAGTTCACGATACGTTAGTGGTATTAGGAATGGTAGGTATCGCTCGTTTATTTGGCTTCGAATTAGAAATCGACCAAGTATTTATCGCGGCGGTATTAACGGTGATTGGTTATTCGATTAACGATACCGTGGTTGTATTTGACCGTATCCGTGAGGAGATTGGTTTAGATGCGGACTTAGGTAACAAAGAATTGATGATCAAAACGATCAATGAATCGATTAACCACACGATGTCTCGTACGGTCATGACTGCGACTACGGTATTCTTAGTAGTAACGGTGTTATTAATCTTCGGTGGTGACGTGTTAAGAGGTTTCTCTTTCGCGATGTTTATCGGGGTTGTGTTCGGTGCTTATTCGTCTATTTTCGTGGCGGCACCGATTGTGATTGACTTCGGAACTTCGAAGAAAGAAAAGAAATAGTTTATGCTGCTGGTTGCTCGAAAGGGTGACCAGCCTTTTTTTGTATTTCATCCTAAAAACTAGAATTATGAATAACAGTATTTGGAGAAAAAAACCGATGCACATGTTTGAGCAAGACATGCAAAAAAGTGAGCTCAAGCGTGTATTAGGGAAATGGAGTTTAACGGCTATCGGTATCGGTGCGATTATCGGTGGTGGTGTTTTCGTATTAACAGGAACGGCAGCGCACTATCATGCGGGTCCTGCTTTAGCTTTATCCTTCGTGATTGCGGGGATTGGCTGTATTTTCGCAGCACTTTGCTACGCTGAATTTGCGGCCATGTTACCAGTTGAAGGTAGCGCCTATGCGTACGCTTACGGAACGGTAGGTGAATTGTTTGCTTGGATTATTGGTTGGGGATTGATCCTTGAATATGCGATGGGTGCGATGACGGTCGCCGTGAGTTGGTCTGGATACTTTAATAAGCTCCTCCATCTCTTTGGACTACATTTGCCTGAAAATTTAACGAATGACCCTGTTACTTTTGGTGGAGCTGCGGTGAATTTACCAGCTTTAATCATCGTTTGGTTTGTGACTTGGATTCTCGTTAAAGGGATCAAAGAAGCAGCTAGCGCGAACAACTTAATCGTTGTCTTGAAAGTGGCGGTAATCTTATTTGTGATCATCATGGGGGCGTTCTACATTGATGTAGCGAACTGGACTCCATTTATCCCTGAAGAGACTTTAGTGAAACACGAAAGTGGCGAGATGCTTCCAGCTTACGGCTGGGGTGGTATCATCTCTGGAGCGTCAGCGATCTTCTTTGCGTATATTGGTTTTGATGCCGTGTCTACCCAAGCAGGGGAGGCGATCAATCCGAAGAAAGATATGCCATTTGCGATTATCGCGTCTTTATTGATTTGCACGGTATTGTATATCGCGGTTTCTTTAGTGTTAACCGGTATGATCAATTACAAAGACATTACGGGGGATGCTTTGAAAGCGCCAGTAGCCTTTGCATTTGATAAAGCAGGACAACCTTGGGCTGTATTTATCATTACTGCAGCGGCAACAGCCGGATTATTATCGGTTATGCTAGTGATGATGTTAGGTCAAACACGTGTGTTCTTAGGTATGGCGAAAGATGGTTTATTGCCAAAATTCTTCGCAGAAGTTCACCCTACCTTCAAAACACCTTACAAATCAACGATTTTAGTAGGTGCCGTTGTTTCGATCGTAGCAGGTTTCACTCCGATTTCTTTATTGGGTGATATGACGAGTTTCGGTACTTTATTCGCCTTCACCATGGTTTGTTTAGCGGTATGGATTCTTCGTTTCAGAGATCCAAACCGTGATCGTCCTTTCAAAGTGTCTGGCTTAAATATCATTGCTCCACTAGGCATCTTAGTGAATACGTTTTTAATCTTGAACTTAGGCCGCACTGCGCAATTATTTGCATTAGCTTGGTTATTGTTCGGATTAGTGGTTTACTTCCTATATGGTAGACCAAGATCATTGCTGAATACGAGAGAGTAAAGATTATAAGTTAACAATGAATATTAAATTTTAATTTTAGTACATTTGTTAAGGATTGGGTGTAGCCCGGTCGGTAGAAGAGTCAACGGTAACCCGTTGGCTCTTCTATTTTTTTTGCCATTATTTTAAAAGAATCTTAGAGAGTGATTGATGAATTTTTTCTTCAATAATTTCGAAGGCAAGATTTTCTCTTTCATTATTTAACGCATATTTAGCAATTGGATAGGCAATTAAATCCGCTAATTGAAGTCCATTATTGTTCTCTTTTTTACTTTTAAAAGAATAGTCAATTTCAAATTTTTGGATTAGCGATTTTGAAATTTTGTTCGTGCCATTAGCCATAATCTTGTTAAGGTGTGTTGCTAATTGACTGTCCTCTTTTTTGCCCCTTTTTTCTATGATTATTTTAAGTTGATTGGGCTTATTTGCAATTTCATTTATAATTCTGACTGTATTATTAATGATGTTTGATAAGCATAGCTCATAAGGGTCACTACATATAAGGCCATACTTTTCAATGTGATTTTGTTTATGTATTCCAGAGGGAATGATAGAGAATATGGATTCTTTTATTAACAAATTTAGTTCTTTGTGAAATCTCGATTTTAATTCTAAATCAAGAAGAATTTTAAACTCTTTTGAACACTTTCTGATATCTCTAGAGTGAAATATGATATCTGATGTATTCCAAAAATTCGTTTTTATTGTTTTCGCTCTTGTATGGAAAATCGAGAATTCTATGTCTGATATCAATACTCCACAAAGTAAAAAGATGGGGAATTTTGGGTCAATAAAAGATAATCCATGGTCTCCAGTTTCATCTAAATACAAGTGATATTTCATGATTCAATTTAGCCTAATTTAAATTCACTCAATGTTTGGATTATCATTTTGCCAACTTGTTTATAATATTTAATAACGATAGGCTTACTTTTTATCTAGTAGATTTTAGCGTATTTTTGCACCTTGATTTTTTAATAAAGAACGAATGAGTCAGATTGAAACTGAAATTGCGAAACGCAGAACCTTTGGGATTATTTCTCACCCCGATGCTGGTAAAACCACATTGACGGAGAAATTGCTACTCTTCGGGGGTGCGATCCAAACAGCCGGTGCCGTAAAATCGAACAAGATTAAGAAAGGCGCTACGTCTGACTTTATGGAGATCGAGCGCCAGCGTGGGATCTCAGTCGCGACATCCGTGATGACTTTCGAGTACAATCAATTAAAAATCAATATCCTTGATACACCGGGTCATAAGGACTTCGCAGAAGACACCTACCGTACCTTAACGGCCGTGGATTCCGTGATCTTAGTCATTGACTGTGTGAAGGGTGTGGAGGAACAAACGGAGCGTCTAATGGAGGTTTGCCGTATGCGCAAGACTCCCGTGATCATCTTCATTAATAAGATGGACCGCGAAGGCCAAAACCCGTTTGATCTATTGGACGAATTAGAACAAAAATTAGGCATCTCAGTACGCCCATTGACTTGGCCTATTAATATGGGCCAAAACTTCAAAGGCGTCTATAACCTCATGGAAAAATCGCTGAATTTGTTCTCAGCGAATAAGACCAAAATTGAAAAAGAAGTCGTCGCTGTCGACATCGACTCTGCTGAATTAGATACCCGCGTGGGAGAACGTGACGCGAATCAATTACGCGAAGATGTCGAGCTAATTGACGGCGTTTACGAACCCTTTGACCGCAACGATTACCTATCTGGTGATATAGCCCCAGTGTTTTTTGGCTCTGCTGTGAATAACTTCGGTGTTCAAGAACTATTAGATACGTTTACCCGCATCGCACCCTCGACGCAAGCGCGTGGCACCGATATTCGTACCGTGGAACCAGAAGAGAAGAAATTCACTGGATTTATCTTCAAAATCCACGCGAACCTAGATCCGAAACACCGCGACAGAATCGCCTTCTTACGTATCTGCTCCGGTACTTTCAAACGCAATACCTTTTACCAACACATCCGCTTAAAGAAAAACGTCCGCTTCGCGAATCCCTATAACTTCATGGCCCAAGACAAAGAGGTCATCGAAGAAGGCTTCCCAGGTGACGTAGTCGGATTATACGATACAGGAAACTTTAAAATCGGTGATACCCTCACCGAAGGCGAAGTATTGAACTACCAAGGCATTCCGTCCTTCTCACCAGAGATTTTTAAGGAGTTAATTAACCTCGATCCGATGAAGGCCAAACAGCTCGAAAAAGGCATCGACCAATTAACCGACGAAGGAGTCGCCCAATTATTCTTACAACCGCAATTAGGAAATCGCAAAATCGTAGGAACGGTAGGTGAACTTCAATACGAGGTAATCCAATACCGCCTCGAGCACGAATACGGCGCGAAGTGTCGCTTCGACGGCATGTCTGTCACGAAGGCTTGTTGGATCACTTCCGAAGACCCGAAGAAACTACAAGAATTTGTCCGCCTAAAAGGCCAAAACATTGCCCAAGACAAAGACGGCAACTACGTCTTCTTAGCCGAATCCGATTGGATTCTACGTATGAATCAGACGAACAATCCGGAGATTGAATTTCACTTTACGAGTGAGTTTAAATTAGCATAAAACCGTAGGTTTTAAAGCATAAAGCACAAAGCACAAAGAATAAAGTTTGTATAAAAAAAGGGCCTCTGTTTAGAGGCCTATTTTTATGATTTCAGAAATAAGCTCTCTCCGAAGGAGATTCCAACTCTATGCTTCAAATTACATAATTATCTGATTGCCATATAGGGATTGCCTCATATGTAGCAGTCTAACGTTATCTACTCCTGGAATCACTCTATTTTTGATTTCAAATAAAATAATAGTTACTAGTCGATTTATTTCTTCTAAACTAGGTTGCTTTCCATCAATCCTAGGGTCACCTGCAATGAATGGTAATATAAACCATTTATTCGAAGCTGAGGGACTAGATTTTACCCAATATGGCTCGCTACGTTTTATTCGATCTACCACAAATTTTAGTCCGGCGGAATCTAGATTTCCTTCATGAGTAATATTATTTACAATTCCCTTTTCATCTATATTGAATACAAAAATACTGATAGAATAAGTGCTAGTGTCTAGATATCCTTTTTCAATATATGCATTGAAATTATTTTCAAATTTAGGATGGGAAAATTCGACTTCATTTCGTTTAACGGTCTGGCAAATTGCCATAAAACTGTTCGACACTAATAAAAGTGTTATTAAGATAGTTTTCTTTTTTCTAAAGATTGATCTAATTCTTGCAGTAAGTTCCATATTGATTCGTTTGATTAAAATTAGCATAATTAGCAATAGTTAAGTTTATCGAATTTAAAATTTGACTATTCGGATTTATATTTTTCGAGTAAAAAGCCGCACTATTCAAGCCGGTAAAAGCCAGATAAATCCCGCTTTCTGGATTTATGTTGTATATGCCGAATAACTCTTTAGTAATCGAGGTACTATACTGCTCGATTATAATATCATGTTCTTTCGGTGAATTCCCTTTAATAAAAACATGAAGCATTTCATGTAAAATAGTCGCAGCAATGAATTCTTTAGATGCATGCTGCATGGTTAATTTGTTTAAAGTTATAACTCCATTAATGGTTGAACCAAAAACTTTTTTAACCCCTTCAACTGAGACTCCATTAACAATAACATTTACAATTGATTCAGGTTCTTCATTATCATTAATAGCAAAATTCAAACCAGAATTCTCAAGACCGAACTTTCGTAAAATCTCGCCAACTCTCCCATATGCATTCCCTGCTTGTAATTCTTCTAATACTTGTATAAAACAGGGGTTAGTTAAGTTATTAGTAATTTTAGCATAATTGTAGTCGGAGAAATTTAAAGGACTGGAATCGCCACCACCTCCGCCACCTCCAAAATAGGGGAGGTAGCCTTGTAAATAATCACCCCCTCCTCCATAATGTACACCAGTCCAAGCGCTCCAATCATTGCCACTTAATTTAGGAGCAGTAACGATCACTTCATCTAGTAATGTGCCAATTTCTATATCCTTTTTCATTTCCCTATAAGATGAAGAACTTTTTTTGCCTGACTTTCTACTGATTAACCCATTTTTCAGCAATTTACCTTCGAGAGAATATACTTTTAGCTCAAGCCCGTTTTTGAGCGGAAGATATATTTTGTATACTGCCTCTTGCTTTCCTTTTTCCTTGAAGAATAAGAGTTCTTTCATATTTGCGGAATCTCTGACGGGTACCGAATAGGCAAAAGAACTGTCTGATAATTGCAAGGGAATCATTTTATCCCATTGGACAGTCTCGATTGAAGTTGGATTTTTGTTTAACTCGTACCAAGTAGAAATAGTATTTTCTGGTTCGATAATCGTCTCTTTGTTACAAGAAAGTAAGGAAATTACGCAGGTCGCAATCAGCGCGCCGAGGATGGGTGTTTGCTTTTTCATTTTAGTGGTTTATTTTCTCAAAGGTGAGTCAATTCAACCACTATAAAAATCAGTAAACTTATAATCTAGGAATTAATAGAAGTTTTATCAGTTCAATGATAATAAGAGCGCTATTTGGAATCTCTTAATTTGACTGATTTGATTATTAACTGGTTTTTTAGTTTGTATTCTTTGCTAGCTAAAGCAAGTCTTGCTACTATTTGATCATGAGTCATATCTTTCATCTCAAGGCTGATTTTTGTTTTAATACGACGAAAAGTTTTCACTGAATCAAATCCTTCCTTTACTTGTAATTCCTTTTTCAATAAGATTTCCCTTGAGGATTTAATTGGAATTTTAACGTAACTATAAGCTGAATTTACGTCATTATAGCCGGTAATTCTATCTGAGTTTACAATATGTTTGAAGTTCCAGCTCAAGAGTGCGTCTACATTGTTTATTGTGGCTGTCGCGATATGAATGCAGTCATCTAAACTTGTATAGCCCACAACTTTGTGTTTAATATAATGATCTGCTAATTCGAGGCATTCCGGAGTTACTAAAATTTTCTGTTTGAATTCTAGTGGTATTTTTCTACTAATTTACTTATTCGACTAGTGGCTAGAATCAATTCTTGTTCACATAAATCAGAGTAGATGCACAAAATTTCACCTTCTAAAACGAGATCAAAAATTCGCATCGTTTCTTTTGAAAATTTAGGATCAAAAAAACCGCCAAATACCGAAGTGTCAAAATAATATCGCTGAATCATTTTAGCATTTAAATGTTCAGCAATGAAATCAAATTTTATTTGATGGGAATAGATCTAACTGATAATCTAGTTCAAATATCAATTTTATTATAAAATAGAAACCGTTAAAACATAAAGCACAAAGAATAAAGTTCGAATCTCCTGCGGAGATGATTGATAGATTTTAGATTAGAGAGAATAGAGTATAGATTTAAAATCTACCATCTCTACTTTATAATCTATGCTCTATTCTCTCTACTCTATAATCTCTACTCTACACTAACCCTAAATCCCCCTGAATCACCCCCACCTTCTTCTGCAATTCCGCATACACAGTAAAGAAGTCTGCCGCAGAAGTTAAAGGAGCGTTTACAGAAACATAAAACTTAATCTTAGGCTCCGTACCCGATGGACGTGCGGATACTTTGGAACCGTCCGCTAAGATTAATTGAATCACGTTAGAAGCCTCGATGCCTAAGCCCACTTTAATAGGTGTTGTTTCGCCGGTTAATAAGTCGGTTGAAACTAATCCTTCGTAGTCCAAAACGCGCACAGGTTTCGAACCTGCCACGGTGGCTGGGACGTTTGAGCGTAAGTTGATCATCATTTGTTTGATCTCCTCGGCGCCGGCTTTTCCTTTTTTGGTCAATGAAATAAGACCTTCGTAGTAGAAATTGTTTTCAACGTACATTTCAGCTAGGAAGTCGAAGAGCGATTTGCCCTGATCTTTCGCGTAAGCCGTTAATTCTGCGATCATCGCGCAAGAGGACACCGCGTCTTTATCACGCACAGCATCGCCGATTAAATAGCCGTAGGACTCTTCTCCGCCGCCCAGGAACTTTTCTTTTCCTTCTAATTCGCGGATGACTTGGGCGATGTATTTGAAACCCGTTAAGGTATTATAGCAAGGCACGCCTTTAGAGGCGCACATTTTGTCGATTAAATCGGTCGTTACGATGGTTTTCGCGGCGAACTCATTGCCCTTTAAATCCGATACTTTTAATAAGTAGTAGAGGATTAGGCTGGCCATTTGGTTTCCGTTTAACAAGGCCCATTCGCCGTCTGGGCTTTTCACAGCGGCTCCTACGCGGTCTGCGTCGGGGTCTGTGGCGATGACGAGGTCGGCATCGATTTCTTTGGCCTTGTTTAATGCCAAAGTCAAAGCTTCCTTCTCCTCCGGATTCGGATAAATCACCGTAGGGAAGTTTCCGTTCGGAATCGCTTGCTCTTCTACGACGGTCACCGCTTCGAATCCTAGTAGGGCCAAAGCTGGTGGAACTAACGTAATCCCCGTTCCGTGAATAGGGGAGAAGACGATTTTAAGGTCTTTTTGGCGCTTGATCACTTCCGGCTGGCGGCAGTTAACTAAAATAGTTTGTAAGTAGGCCTCGTCGATAGCGCCATCTAATAGGTGCAATAAAGCATCGTTTCCTTCGAATTTAATGTCGGTAATGCTGGTAATCGCGTTCACCTCTTTCACGATGTTCTTATCGTGCGGGGCAACTACCTGAGATCCATCAGACCAATAGGCCTTGTAACCGTTGTATTCTTTCGGGTTGTGCGACGCCGTGATCACTAATCCCGCTTGGCAACCTAGGTGGCGAACCGTGAAGGAAAGCTGTGGTGTGGGACGCAAAGCCGGGAATAAGTAGACTTCGATGCCATTAGCGGTGAAAATATCCGCTGCGATGCGCGTGAATTCGGGCGAATTGTTTCGGGAATCGTGCGCGATGGCTACTTTGATTTTTTGGCCTGGTAAAGACGCATTTAAGTAGTTCGCAAAGCCTTGTGTGGCAGCGCCTACCGTGTATTTGTTCATTCGATTCGAGCCTACGCCCATTTCGCCGCGCATTCCACCTGTCCCAAATTCCAGGGATTTATAGAATGAGTCCGTCAATGTCGTCTGGTCGCCTTTCGCGATCAATTCTTGGATGGTTGCCTTGGTTTCAGCATCGTAAGGGCCTGAAAGCCATTGGTCAATCGTTTGTTGCGTGGTCGAATCTAAGGTCATATTATGCGGAAATTGTGCCAGTGAACACTTGTTTCGCTGGGCCGATCAAGAAAATATTGGTAAAACCGGTGATGGCATCGCCGTCGAAATTCACGGCTAATTCCCCACCTAGAGTTTTTATTTTAATAGGAGTTTGTACGTTTTTAAACGTTTTGGCCACTAAAGCCGCCGCCGTCACGCCCGTACCACACGAATACGTTTCGTCTTCCACGCCGCGTTCATACGTACGTACGAAGAGGGTTTGGTCATCTAATTTTTCTACGAAGTTTGCATTCGTACCGTTGATAGGCTGGTATGCCTCGGAGTAGCGAATTGCTGCGCCCGTGTTTTTGACATCATAAAACTGCACCTGATTCGTAAAACGCACGAAATGGGGCGAACCCGTATTCGTAAAGTAGTCATCGTTGTGCTGCTCGATTCCCGGAACATCCATCATTTGCAAGGAGATGGTTTCAGGAGTAATATAGGCCAAATGGGGTCCATCTACCGCGATAAAGTGTGCTTTATCTGTCACGATGCCTAAATCCGCAGCAAAGCGAACTAAACAACGACCACCATTCCCACACATCGTTCCCGGCGTTCCATCAGAATTATAATAAACCATTCGAAAATCATAGCCCTCAGCCTCTTGCAAGAGCATAAAGCCATCAGCTCCGATCCCAAAACGGCGGTGGCAAAGCAACGCAATCGCCTCTTGATCTAGGCCAAAAGTCTTTGCGCGGTCATCGACCACCACAAAATCATTTCCAGTTCCTTGGTATTTGTAAAAATGCATAAGGCAATTTAAGAAATTTGGCTTAAATATCGCTCCTTAATTATCCTAAGGTGGTGTTTTTCATGGCCCGCAATCATCCAAGCTAATGCACGTGCACTGATCGATTTGCCATTTGCCTGGCCCATTTGGTTCCATTGCTTGCTGGAAAATGAGTTCAATAAAACTAAGGTCGCGACACGGGTAGCCTTGTATTGTGCTAAAATATCTATCGCTTCCTGCGTTTCGTACTCTGATGCCGCCTGGTATTCGTTTTCGTCAAATCCCGGTAAAGCGGTCTTTTCTCCTCTTGAAATGGACAAAACGCGGTAGGAAAAGATACGCTCAGAATCGATGATATGTCCTAATAAGCCTTTCAGGCTCCACTTTCCTGCCGCATAGGCAAACTCTGCTTGACCTTTCTGCAGCTTTTCAAAAATCTGTAGAATTTCAGTAGACTGATTTTTCAATACTTCGAATAAATTTTCTTCCGCCTCAAAGTTCAGATATTCAGCGAAATACGGCGCATTCGGGTATTCATAGCTAGCTGGTAAATGCATATTTTCTTATTTTTTTACCCAAAGGTATTGTTTCAAAGCAGAAAATCCCTAATTTTGTGCCACCAATTACAAGACGGTCCGGTAGTTCAGTTGGTTAGAATACATGCCTGTCACGCATGGGGTCGCGGGTTCGAGTCCCGTCCGGACCGCCAACTAAGAGAAAAGCTTCAAAGAAATTTGAGGCTTTTTTGTTTTACTATTAAATGACTAGTAATCCCATCTCTCTTAATTCCTCTATAACTTCCCCCTGCCAGAAGGTTTCGAAATTACCTAACCCTGCATTCGAAAATGCTGCTTCGAATTCAGCAAAGATTCCCGTTTTTTCAGCTCCCAAGGATAAGTTGGGTAATGCATCCATCAACCAAGTGCCCAGTTTTCCCGAGACCTCTATTTCCACTTCTTCTTTTCCTAAGCTGAATAAGAGGTATTTTTTAGCCCTTGTGGGTTCAGGCCCCAGCCAAACAATTTTAGCATTGGGCTTAGGCATTCGTTCTGCCGAAGGAGCTAGAATTCGCTTGATGTAGTTTTTAGGAATTTGCGTACGGGGAATTTTGAATTCAAACCATTCCTGTAGCGGCATATCTAAACCAATACCGTGCATATAATTAAACAAGGATTTCTTCAGCCCCTCGCTAAATAACGCATGATCTGTACCTGTAGGATCCGCATGCTCTAAATCGTTATTCGCAAAGGTACCTGGTTCAGGGTTCAGGATTTGGATTTGGTAGGCGTCTGGATGTAGACCCACGGGACTATGTGCGGTTAAAGCAAATTGATGCCAAAATCCCGAATGCATCACCCCATTCTCTACCAGCTGTCGAACCACTTCTAGTGAATCTACCGTTTCTTGAGCGGTTTGGGTGGGGAATCCGTACATCAAATAGGCGTGTACTAAAATGCCGGCTTGTGTAAAATGATCCGCTACCTGAGCAACTTGAGCCACTGTTACACCTTTATCAATTAGTTCTAGCAATCGATCCGAGGCCACTTCTAAACCTCCCGAAACGGCGATGCAGCCGGAGCGAACGAGTAGTTGGCATAAATCTTTGGTAAAACTCTTCTCAAAACGAATATTCGTCCACCAAACAACGGTCAGGTCCCTTCTGATGATCTCTATGGCCACATCTCGCATCAAGGCAGGCGGTGCGGCTTCATCCACAAAATGAAAACCATTGTTTCCGGTTTGTGCAATCATTGCCTCGATGCGATCGACCAGCATGGGGGCCGTCGTCGCTTCGTAGTCTTTAATATAAGATAAAGAGATGTCGCAGAACGTACATTTGCCCCAATAACATCCATGGGCGAGCGTCAACTTGTTCCAGCGTCCATCGCTCCACAAACGGTGCATCGGATTCGCAATCTCAATAACGGATAAATAGGAATCCAAGGCTAAATCTGAATAATCTGGAATGCCCACGTCCTTCTGCTTGACATCGGAATCTTTTGACCCATTCAGGTACGTAACACTTCCATCGATGCAACAAAAAGTACGTTTCAAATCTTTTAATTCGCGTGAACCTTTTAAGTGTTCCAAAAGGTTCATTAATGGCGTTTCCCCATCATCAAGTGTGATAAAGTCGACAAATTCAAAAACGCGCGGCTCTTGCAAGGAGCGTAATTCGGTATTTGCATACCCTCCACCAAAGGCGATTTTAATCGCTGGATGGTGTTTTTTAATCCACTGCCCACAACGCAAAGCACTATATAAATTACCTGGGAATGGCGCAGTAATGGCGACTAGATCGGGTTTTTCTTGCTGGATTTTGGCCTCCAACGTTTTCACTAACAACTCATCAATATAGGTCAGTGGGGCATTCAATGCCTGGTTTAACTCTTGAAAACTCGAGGCTGATCTGCCTAACCTCTCAGCGTAGCGGCTAAACCCAAAATGCGGATCCACCACATCAATAATTAAATCAGATATATCTTCTAAATAAAGCGTCGCTAAATGCCGCGCTTTATCCCGCACACCCATGCTCCCGAAGGCCCATTCTAGATCTGATACTTGCTGAAAACGAGATGCTTCAGGTAGGTAGTTTTGCTCCGCAATGACGTGCGCAAGGGTGGGGTTTTTATCGTGTAAAAAGGAAATAACCGGGTCAATCGTGCGAATGTAGGACTGTTTCAGTCGAAGCATACGCTGCCCATTTTCATTCAGCTTTTTGCCTGAGTTTTCAATGTGCGCAAATAAGTTCTGTAGTCCTTTAGTGGAAAAAAGCTGGAGAATGACTTCCAGGCCTAAGTCAGCCTGATAGGAGGCCAAACCTTTGGTATTCAAAAAACCTTTCAAATAAGCCGTCGCTGGGTAAGGCGTATTTAACTGGGTAAATGGAGGGGTAATGAAAAATACCTTAGGGTCTTTTGTGCTCATCTGCCTCAAAAGTACTTCAAATGTACTAAAAAGAAAAGGCTATCTATTGATAGCCTGCTTTCTTCTTTTCTCTTTTTTCTTCTTTTTTCTCCTTGGGAGTTTTCACGGCTTCTTTCTTTGCCGCCTTTTGGGAATTCATGCCTTTGGCCATCTTTTTGGGGTTTAGGATAGCAAGGTCGGGAATTTATTTGAAATGTGGAATACCTAACCACTCTTTTATCACCTTCGCTGATTTCTCAAAGTCTTTATCCAACATCAAATCGTGCGAGCCACCTTCGATGATTTCCAGCTTTGCATCGTAGTGTGTTGAAGTTTGTTCAAATTCCTTTACTGTAATCAATCCATCAGCTGAACCTCCCACCACTAACATCGGAACGGTGCTTCGAAGAAAGACCGGAATAAATAAGCCCAAATAAGCAAGGAACGATTCCGCGCACATCAAAGAGGCGAAACGGGAGGTTCCATTGAACATTAATTGCGGGTACTTTTTGAATCCGCCAAGCAAATTCAATTGAAGCAAATAGGGAATCAATCCTGGGTAGCGAAAGAGCGCTAGCAAGCTCGCGCTCAAAACCCCAGAAGGAGGAACCGAAGACATTAAAATCGCCTTTTTACACCTCCCCGTTTTTAAATACCGCTGCAGAATCATCCCGCCCATCGAATGACCAATAATGATGGGTGGTTGATCTAATTTTGCTACAGCCTGATGCAGCGCCTGAACATAGTCGTTTAAGGTATATGATATGCGTTTAGTGCTTCCCGGTGTTTCGTGACCAGGGAGATTGATGGCGAGGCATTCATAACCTAGGTTTTGGAAATAAGGGACGAAATTCTCTTCCCAGCACCAGGAGCCGTGACTCATACCGTGAACGAATACGATCGTTTCCTTCATGAAATGGGGGATTTGCTGACGTAAGTGGAAGGCAGGTGTTTCTTTAATTGTTTGATGAATAGATGAAAGTCCACTGTGATCGTATGACGCGGGGTTTTAATTTGATTCAGGTGGGGATGCGTGACTTCTCTTTGGCATAATTCAGCGATGTTTTCTGGTCTTTTCCAAAGTCCCTTAATCGCCCTCGCCGCTATTTTACTCTGCAATTCCGCACCCGGCCAAATACAACCCAAGGGTTGGAACATACCCACGAAATACAAGTTTTCGTACTTTTCATGCAGCATTTTCAAATACAGCGGAACATCTCCCTCGCTGTAATTCAGGAAGTCTTTGCGGAAAAACGGATGTTCTAAAATATAGCCCGTACAGGCAACGATGGTATCAAATTCCTCCACTGATCCATCCTTAAAGTGTACATTTTTCCCGTCGAAATGATCGATATCGGGTTTAGGAAACACTTTGCCATGCCTCACTTTATACAATAATTCCTCATTGATTGTGGGATGGGTAGCAGTGATGCTATGCTCTGGCTCAGGAAGTCCATAATTTTTATTAGACCCAGAGAATATTTTGACGGACAATTCTGAAAGAAAGAATTTCAATCGGGTAGGCAGCCAAGCTAAGCGCGAAGCGACTACATCACTCGGTTTTCCAAATAAAAACTTAGGTACAATCCGGTACCCTCTTCTCCAGCTGATACTCGTCTTTTTGCTGACGCGACTCGTTTCTACGGCCACGTCGCAAGCTGAATTTCCTCCGCCAATGACTAAAATGCGTTGATCACGAAAGGGTTCTGCTTTTTTGAATTCATGTGAATGCATGAACCTACCACTGAATTCCCCAGGATATTGAGGCATTCTAGGCAGCCAATGGTGCCCGTTGCAAACTACAAGGTGGGTAAATGTTTCTATTTTTTCAACTCCATTATGCTCCGTTTTTACCACCCAATTCTTCGCTTCGTCTAGTTCACAAGATTTCACTAACGTATTGAATTCAATGTGTGGATACAGATTAAAATGGGCGGCATAGCCTTGAAAATAACGTCTCAGTTGATCGTGAGAAGGATAGTCAGGCATTCCTTTTTCAAAGTCATCGAACGTAAAGTCCTCGTACTGCGATAAGGTTTTCGAACTAATGATGTGCGTCGTCTCAAAAACACTAGAGTGGCCGGTTTTCTCATTGAAGACCCAATTCCCACCTACTTGGGTATTGAAGTCGTAACAAACAGCCTCGAGGCCTTGATCTACTAGGTTTTTTAAGGCGGTGATTCCGGAAGGTCCGGCACCGATTACGCACACTTTTTGCATAGTTTAGAGAGTCTTTTTTCAAATATAGTAAAAAGACTATTTAATCTTCCTTTCGTATAAGTATCTTATACTTTTGCTGATCATGGCAGGTATCACAGAGGCATGACCTTCATCATCAAAAAGAACGAGTTTAATTTCCATTTCAGGATAATGACCCTTGAATAAAGTCTCGATATTTTTCATATTTTGAATACCTTCTTCGTCCTCTAATAGGCCATAGGATAGAAATACTTTGACGGGTAGACTTTTGTGTGTGGATGCAAATTTCTTTTCTGCTAAAAGGATATCATTTTTATTCCAATCGACAAAAGAAGGGCTATTGATAGCATAATGGTCAAAAAGTTCGGGCGAATGGAATAAGACATTCGCGGTGAAGAGGCCACCAAGAGAATGGCCAGAAAGTCCTCTATGCCCGTTTGTAACATATTTTTTTTCAATAAAGGGGATTATTTCATTTTTGATCACATTCAAAAATCGCTCTCCATCGCCTGATTTCAATCCAGGTGCTGGTATGCCCTCCATGATCGAGGTTGTGCTGTCGTAGGCAGGGAATTTTGTGAAGGTTAATTCTGACCATCGCTTCGTAAACCAATCCTTATTCGTTACGGCTGTGCCTTCTATGGTTACCAAAATTAGGTCTTCAATCTCTTCGTAAAATTTCAATGTTTTGTGCGTTCCATGTGCAATTTCAGAGGCATAGTAACCGTCCAGCATATAAAGCACCGGGTATTTTTTCTTCGAATCGTACTCTTTGGGTACAGAAACCCCCAGTCGATAGGTCGTTTTATTTAGGGTCGAATAGAGTTCGTAAGAAACAGCGTGGTGATTAATGAGTGGTTTTTGAGCGAAGGCTATTGAACTGATGATGCAACATACTAGGGTGAAAAAACGCATGATTTTTTGTTTAAAATTCGGATTATAAATCGAATAACACAAGTTCAACAAGTTCCCTTTTGCGCAAAGGGGAACAAGTTCGCTAGTCTTCAAAAGAATTTATATCAAAAAATGCGGTTCTTTAGCCTATGAAAAAAATACTACTATTGTTGTTTGTTTGCTTTTTAGCGAATGCCCAAAAGCGTAACCTCACCCTTTCCCTCATGCCAGATTCCTACGCGGTTTGCCGTTTAGCTCCAGACGTTAAAGTGCCCGACTGGGCTTATCAAGGTTCGTTCTATTCCATCTCGAAAACAAGTGATGAATTGTCCATTATTGTGGATCAACGTTTTGCTCCTGCAAGAATTAAGAAAGCAGAGAATTGGAAAGGATTTAAGATCGAGGGTCCATTGGACTTTTCGATAACCGGTATATTAGTGGCTTTGTCGAAGACTTTGGCAGATAATAAAATCCCATTGTTCTGCGTGAGTACGTTCGATACGGATTATATCCTGGTCGAAAGTAAATACTATGAACAGGCGAAGAAAGTGCTGGCGATAGAGAACACAATTAAATAAAAAAAACTCACCATACGATGGTGAGCCTTTTTTGTTATTTGACTAAGTATTGGCCTAATAAAACGACATCACTAATAAAATTGGTGGAATTAACCTGATCGATGTCGCGCTGATTAAAGATTTTGTCCCAAGTGATTTTGATTAGATATAATTTATTCGTGTCTTTGATAGATAAAATTTAATCAATGAAAAATGGAATACTTGTTGTTCTAACCTTTTGGGGATCAACTGTTTTTGCACAATCCTCTCTTGTACAAAAAGCGGATATTTTACTGCAAAAAGCCCGTGTCTATTCCGTCATGGATAAACGCCAAATTCCACCTAGCGGAGACAAGCACGATTACATGAGTCAAGGGCCTTATTGGTGGCCGGATACGACGAAAAAAGAGGGTAAGCCCTACATTCGACGTGATGGCGTTCGAAATCCGGAGATTGATTTGATTTCAGATTCGGAAGAGATGGATTGGATGACGGACGATGTCGTTTTGTTGACCAAAGCCTTTGAACAAACAAAAGACGAGAAATACGCTCGCTTTGCGTCGCGATTAATGGAAGCTTGGTTTTTAGATCCAGCTACGCGTCAGACTCCACACTTGAATTTTGGTCAAGGCATTCCCGGCATCAACACGGGCCGTGGAATTGGGATCATTGAAACACGTTTATTATATAAAATTACGGATGCTGCTACGCGATTGCGTGCTTCGAAATCTTGGTCAACAGAAAAACACGCCGCCTTGAAAGCTTGGTTTAGCGATTATTTGAACTGGCTTTTAGAAAGTCCTATCGGTTTAGATGAGGCAGATGAACACAATAATCACGGTACTTATTATGATGTGCAAGTGGTGAATTATGCCTTGTTTGTAGGAAAGAATGACCTTGCTAAAAAACAGCTCAGATTCACTAAAAAACGGATCGAATCTCAAATCAAGCCAGATGGATCACAACCCTTCGAAATAGCTCGG
This sequence comes from Aquirufa sp., assembly GCA_040403415.1. Classification (GTDB taxonomy): domain Bacteria; phylum Bacteroidota; class Bacteroidia; order Cytophagales; family Spirosomataceae; genus Aquirufa. The sequence goes on along the minus strand of JBBAKU010000007.1, from coordinate 23,125 downwards.
ACTAAATCATTGGGCTATTGCGTGATGAACCTGACGGGTTTTTTCCTGTTAGCGGATTTGGCAGATAAAATAAAGGTGGATCTTTGGCACTATGAAAGTCCTTCAGGGGTTAGTTTAGGGAAGGCATTCGCCTATTTAAGGCCCTATTTAATCCGTGAAAAAACGTGGCCTCATCAGCAGATTGTGCCATTTGATGAGAAGGAAGCCGAATTCATACTCCAAAAACAATTACCGTAAGGTTCCATTCGTCACATTCCACGCTTTATCAGTAAAAATAGCCGTGACGATCGTAGGTAGGTCCGTTAGCGGAAAAAAAGGCTGCCAATCGACTTTCTCTAACTCGATGATCCGACCTCTGTCCCATTTTCTGGCTCTTTCTACAATGATATGAATGTCCTCAGCGCTGGCGCCTCCACCGTTAGGGATAATGTAGATGATTTGGCCTTCGGTTCCTTCTTTTAATAAAAAGTAGGAGTCCGCGAGTTTATGGACGGAGATCGATAAGTCCAAAGCTGTAGGTTCCTCCGGCCTTCTTCCATCATAATATTGAGTAAGTAAAATAGGGGAGGCACTCGTTTGCACACTACCATTAGGGAAGGTAACACTTGGGGTATTTACTGTGTAACCCCGCGTTATATTGATATCATTCGCTGTTATTTTTCCTGAAAACAAGTTATTGACGCTTAGGTCTCCACTAATGGTTTGATTCCCGATTCGCCCTAGTTTAAGATTGATTCTTCTAGAAAGAGATAACGTATCGCGCGCAAATCGTCTGTTTAAAAGAATGGTGGAGTCTGAAATTGCCAGTTTTGTATTGATTCGGTGGGAAAGGGACATGGTATCTGCTGTATTTAATTTTCCCGTAATGGCAGCGCTCGTTATATACCCACTTGGGTTTGTGATACGATAAAATTTTGCAGCAAATAAAGTCGTATCCGAAACGGCCAATTTGGTGTTTATGCGGCGTGAAAGGGACATGGTATCTTCCACGGCTAGTTTTGTGTTGATTCTGCGCGAAAGGGACATGGTATCTGGAATGGGGATTACGATATCTTGTGTGCCATTAAATGACAGGTTATTAATCGTGTGTGCCACCTCGAACTTAGTAGCAGAAGAGGCGTTTCCGGTTAATTTTCCTACGATATTAGGCGCAATAAAGGAGGCATTCGTTCCTAAAAGTTTCACCCCTCCTGCAGATATTTGTAGGTTGCCGGCTACGTTAGACAGGACGGTAGGGGGGACATTTTGGCCTAAGGTATCACTCGCAATTGATAGGGATCCAGAGGATATGAACAAGCCTTTAAAGGGTTTTTCGATGGTGCCTAGGGTAGATGTGCTGCTTAAGGCTTCGATGTTTCCGGCGACTGTAACGTTTTTCGAGGCGGAAATATTTCCTTTCAAATCGATGTCATAGGCTTCTATTCCGGCTAATTGACTTAATTTGACATATTGACTATTGATAATGGGGATTTCGATATTTTGAGTGCCATCGAAAGCTAATCCATTGATGGTTCTGGGAGTTTCAAGTCTAGTCGCACTACTGGCATTACCGGCTAATTTCCCCACGATATTAGGTGCGATAAAGGATACCTGATCGCCCATTAATTTTACTCCACCTGCGGATATTTGTAGATTTCCACCCACATTAGAAAGGATGGCCGCTGGAATATTTTTACCTAAGGTGTCGCTAGCGATGGATAGAGAACCGGAGGAAATGAACAAGCCTTTGAAGGGTTTTTCATTGGTTCCCAGTGTGGATGTAGCCCCAAAAGCCTCTAAATTTCCGGCGACGGTGACGTTTTTTGAAACAGATATCCCACCGTTGACATTGATTTCATAAGGGACGGACCCTTTTAGCTCTGCCGTTTTGACAAAATCCTGATCAACCGCACTTGAATTGAGTGCATAAAGTGCAAAAGGTACACTCAGAAGTTCACTAGAACCTATGATTTGGTAATCAGAACCGCCATTGGGATCTGTTTCCGTTTTGATGAAATAGGGGCCTTGAGACCAATCGATTTTGGAAAAACTACCGGTAATTACTCCGCCCTGACCCACTTGGACAGTCACGATACCATTTACGTTCGTATGAGTATAATGGGTTTCAGCATAGACAGGTGGTCCGGTAATATCCTTGTGCGTGATACTGATGCGCATGCCTACGGACCTTAACGTTAAAAGTTCGTTAGTAGCATCGCGAAGTACGGCTTGGTAACTCATTTTTTGGGGTACTTGGGCCTGTAAGGTAAGCGAGGTACAGAATAGGAAGAACAGTATTTTTTTCATGGTTAGTTAAGTTTAATGATTTTGTAAATGACCTGTTCATAAGCGTTGCGGTAGCATTGCAGGAAAAGGGTTTGGGAAGGGATATGTTGAAGTGAAATTCGACTATCTGCCTGAATTTCTCCGCTCGCGAGTAAAATGCCGGTGAAATCAATGATTCGGTAGTGTAGGTTTTTGTAGTTCAGATCTTCTACTTTGAAATAGAGGAAATCAGCGGTGGGGTTAGGGTAAACCGATAAATGAAGACTGGAATATATGGCAATTCGATTTACAATGAAGCCTTGTTGAAGGCCGTCTTTGCTATTGCCTTTAATTTCATAAAATGCCTCTCCTACAGTGAAGCTCATTTGTGATGTACTTCCTATAAAATTACCTCCAGAGGAAGCCAGTGTCTGTTGTGCTATGCTTGAAAAGGAACGAAAAAGTACAAGGACGAAGAGGGTGACCTTCATGCGAATTAGCGGTTAGTAGTAGGTTCAAGGTAGACTAATAGCTTGATAGTAAATAATTTATAGGACCAAACCTGACGAAGGTCAGTCTTTTATTTTCATTTATTATTTGTCCAAATGAGTCCAAATAGGCTGATTAAAGCGTTCGTCGAAATTCCAGATTTGGCTTGAATGAATTTAATCGTATATTTCGTGGTATCTGTTCTAAAATATGCCCGCATCTGTACCTATCAGTTTTCACGAAAAAAAGTGGTTGATTAAAATCATCCAAGAAGTCTATGGTATACAGGTAATAGATGCCTATTCTTGCCAAAAACTAAGTGAGGAGCTGGAGAAAAAAGGAAAAATTTCCATTTCATACAATACCTTGAGGAGACTTTTTGGCATAATCAAAGGACCTACGAATGCCTCTCGATTCACCTTAGATAGCCTCTCTAGAGGAATGGGCTACTTGGATTTTACCGCCTTTCAACAGGCGGTGAATCAATTTGAAAAAGATTTTTTCAACGAAATGCTCATTTTAAATCGCCTTGGAAATCGAAAAGATGATCAAATTATCTTAGGGATAGTTCAGCAATTTCAGATGAAGACCTGGGATGAGGTGTACCAGTTTAAATCGATCATTGACCTTTGTTTAGAAGTCAAAAATTTCGATTTGTTAACGCAGATATTCGAACTTCCGTTTGATACGAAGGATGAGGATGTGACTTGGCGACTCTATGTTTCCTTCCAATCCATCTACGTACAAAGTTGCCAAAACAACGAAGCAGTCATCAACTATGTCGCTGACTTATTGAAGACGAATGAACTGGCACAGCGAATCCTATTGCAACTATTTGTAGAGGAGGATTGCTTACAAGGCTACTATGGAAAATGGCTCTTAGCTACTTCAGAGGATTTAGTAGAGGATATGCCGGTCTTTAAGAATTTGTTGCTGTGCCAGTTAGCCTTCGAGCTACAGGACATACCTGGTGCTAAACGGCATTTAGTGTTAAGTAAAAATGCTTTTCAGGAGGGAATGCACCCTAATTTAAAAGGTCGAATAGCTGCCTGGGATTATATCTTAGAATCAAAATCAAAAACGGCTCATCAATTTTTTAATGAATTGCAGGACTTCTCGTCTAAACTTTCTTTTTTGGTCTTTTTCTATCGATTATTGGAAGTGTATCAGCAGGATTTAAGTGTTTTTGATTTTATTGAGGGATTTGAAGTGGACGATTTATTGATTAATTTTTCGTTTCCAGAGAAGCATAATCTCAATAAAATGTATTTGTTAAAAGCCCGGTATTTTATCCTGAAAGGCAACAAAGTGCAGGCGCGCTCAGCGATGAGTCAAATCAATCTGCTGTACATTTATAGTTGTGATAAAGGCTGGGTAAATCAGCAAGTAGCCATTATAGAAGCAGGATGTTAGGTTTTTTGTATATTCTTTTCAGTTCTGCTTTTTATGGCTTTAGCAATGCCTATTGGAAAAAAGCGATTCAGGACGCCCCCTTTTTGCAAGTCATTTTTATCAGAGGCTTGTATACTACTTTGTTTTTTGGTCTTTGTTATTTGGCTGATTTTCAGTGGGGTATTTTCACACCTTGGTTAGGTGAGCGCCCGGTATTTACGGCCGTGGAACTGGCTATGAGTAGCGGTTTGTGCTTTTTTAGTTCGTTTGGCCTGTATTTTTTTGTCCGCTCCTTGAAAACAGAAGAAGTCTCTCTAGTAGCCCCTATTTCATCGATTAACTTATTCGGTATATTGACCGCGGTCTTATTTTTAGGAGAGGCATGGGGAATTGCCTATTCGATTGCATCTATTTGCGTCGTGGGAGGTGTTTTTTTACTCTTCCAAAGTGATTGGCATTTTAGCTCGATAAGCTCTTTTTTGAAGGCTTTGGGAGGGAGTATTTTGGCTTCCTTCTTTTGGGGTGTATCCTATGCCCTATTTAAGTATCCTGTCGCCTGGCTCGGGGTAATCCCGTTTTCCTTTCTGCTAGAATTGTGTGTGACCCTCTGTGTAGGAGTTTTTCTTCTTTTCCAAAAGCAAAAATGGCAGCAAATCCCGCAGGCTCCCATCCGCATTTTGGCACTATGCATTATGCTGGGCTCCATTTTATTAAATATAGCCTATAAAACGGCTACGATTACGCAAATCATCTTTGTTAGTAAATCACAACTCGTTTTAACCTTAATTTTTGGCCAAATCCTTTACCGCGAAAAAGTAAGGCCCTTAAAATTACTAGGTATCGCTTTGCTCATTTTATCGATTTACTTGGTCTTCTAAAGCATCATCGCTAGGTAACTCTTAAACCCGAAAGCCTCCTTAGGTCGCAAATGGCGGAGCGAACAAAAACGATTTTTTGTGAGAGCGATGAAGGTGTCCGTTAGAACGAGATTTTCGATTGTCCTCACTTGAACCACGTCATTTACGGGGAAGGTATTCACAAGTTTTTTCCAACGAAATAATCGGAGGGAATACACCTCGATCATCCCATTTCGGACGCAAACTTCGCGGCCTTCTTTTCCCATCAATAAAACGTAAAAAGGACTTTTGCAGAGATAGTGTTTTGTTTCCATAGCGTATTAATTTCTATGGAATAAAGCTACGCTAACCGCAGGATACATCCTTTGGCCAAATGGGGCCAAATGTGTTCAAACGAGTACAGCCTAATCGAAACAATCCATCCCTATCGGCGCGCCATCCGGAATCACCGGTGTCTGCATCGGTTTCCAATCCGCTGAATTCGCTTTGAATTGATCGATTGTTTGAACAAGATAGCTTGCGAAAGCACCAGTCTTTTTGCTGTACAGGTATCGAATTCCTTTCACTGATTCAGCGACTTCTGCTGCCGCTAAAGGCGATATAGAAGGCGCATTTAACACATTCAATAAAGAAGAAACCACTTTAAAATTGATGGTCTCTTGCGTGGCTTGCAAATAGGGATCCGTATGTGCGGTGTAAAGAGTCGCATTTAATAAGGTGCTTAAGGTCTCTGAAACCCCTAATTGCTGCGCATTCACCGCTTTATTTCCGGCTAATCGCGATAAGCGGTCTGGGTGCAATAAGAAGTCCAAGGTGAAATCGGCAGCTGATTCCACAGCGCCCATCGGATCAAATGTAATCCCTGTCTTTCCTTTAAACGATTCGCGCGTCCGGTCATGATTGAAAGCGCGTGGAGGGAAGAGTGCTAATTTATCCTTAGGAATCGCTAGTGTGCGCGCGTCCAAAGTCTGGGTCACCGCTTTTAAAGCTTGTGTTTGCAACGCAACAGAAGCTGGTTCCAGGACTAATTCCTTTCCGCCTCTCACCGCGTAATTGTATTCAGAACCGCCTATAATTTTCGTAGTCGCTTCTGTTTGGTAGCGGTGCAAGAAATACATGGGAACGAAGACGTCTTCCAGGTGAGAATAGGTTTCGTTCGGGCGAATATTGTTAACGGAGAAGTTAGCAATTGCTTTTTTGCGTACGGCTAAAATGTGTTCAAGTTCGTCTACGATGGTTTTACCATTGTCCCAAAGGTGGGCATAAATATGCGCTCCACCCGGGTTGCGGGCATCGGAGTCGGTGATGAAGCGAAGACCTTTGGCATAGGCCTGATCAATCACTTGATTTAATTCAGCAGTCGTTTTGTGATCTCCGTAAGCATAATCAACCGATACTTTATCCCAATCTCCAATTTTCGTATCGTAGGCGTGGCTGAAATCCATTTGGTCACCTTTGAAATCAATCTGTGGATGGGGATAATCCATCACGCTCGAATTCTCCCGAGCACTTGCCGCATAATTGTGCGCAAAACCTAGTGTGTGACCTATTTCGTGTGCCGCTAGTTGTCTGATACGGGCCAAAGCCATCGCCATCATGGGTCCATTCGCCGAGCCATCCTTTGTGTCCGCGATGCCAAAAGGGGCGTTCATCAACGCCTGTGCGATCAAGAAATCTTGGCGGATTCTAAGGCTGCCTAAACTCACGTGGCCTTTCATGATTTCGCCCGTTCGCGGATCTGTAATCGAAGCGCCGTAACTCCAGCCACGAGTGGAACGGTGCACCCATTGGATGACGTGGTAGCGTACATCCATCGGATCTGCATCTTCCGGCAATAATTTGACTTGGAATGCGTCTTTGTATCCGATAGCCTCGAATGCTTGATTCCACCAGCGGCCACCTTCCATTAAGGCAGAGCGAACGGGTTCTGGGGTGCCATTGTCTAAGTAATAGATGATCGGCTTAACTGCCTCGCTCACGGCTGCTTTGGGGTCTTTTTTCTCCAAACGGTGGCGCGTTATCCACTGCTTCAATACCACCTCATTCACTGGGGAAGAATAATCTTGAAAAGAGATCGCGTTTGCTCCTGAACGTGGATCGAACAAGCGCGGCTCGTATTTATTGTCTGGTAATTCGATAAATGAATGGTGTTCTACCACCGTCACGTAATCTGCATTAGGCACTACGGAGCGTACTTCTGCCCCTGTTCCATTGCCCGCAAAAGTCAGACGAGCCTCGAATTCTGTGTTTTTGGGGAATGATTTACTGCGGTCTAATGCCAAAGAACTTTTGGACTTATCTAAACTATAGCTTCCTTGCTTCGCCTGCGTTAAGCGCTTTAATACGCCATGCGCGTCTTGCATTAGGAAGTCGGTGATGTCAATTAAATAGGCTCCATCTGAAGCGCTTTCGATCTTAAAACCATATAATACGGACTTAGCGAAAGCCTGTTGCACGGATAATTTCTCCAAAGCATTGCTCGTATTCGCCCGGTATTGGGTATTCGGTTGAACTAAGAAGATTTTGTTTCCTTGCTTCTCGAAGAAGACCACTTGCTCGTTTCCTAGTTGTCCGCGGTCTAATCCGAGGTCATTATTACCCACGCCTTGAGCTAGGGAGTATGTATACAGGAACTCCTCATTCAACTTTTTAACCTCTAAAAAGATCTTGTCGTTCGACTCATCGTAGTAGAAGTTGAAATAACCCGTGTGGGCTTTCATCGATTTAACTTTCTCAGCGATTTGAGCGGTGGTGCTAAAGCTGATGAGGGCGAAAAGAAGGAGCAGTTTTTTCATGCTCTAATGTAAGAATTATTTTGCTGTTTTTACCAGCGATCTAAACCTAGAATCTTTTTACCTAGTTCATTTAGGCTAGCCGTTTCGTATTTTGTTTGTTCCCATTTGCGCGGATCACCTGGAAAGGCATAGCCTTCAGGAGCGATGCGATCTCGCCACGAGTTTACCCGCCACTCGCGCAAGGAATCGTTATCTTCCTCTGCCGGCATCATCGAAATGTATTGGGCACAACGCACTTGATTACTATTATTTGCCCGGATTCCGTGTGGCTGTAAACTATTAAAAATTAATAGATCGCCGGCCTCAAGCGTCACTTTGGTCGGTGTAAAATCGGATGTGTCAGGCAAGAAACGATTGCGATCCCCCGGTTGAGTCAATTTCCACGTATCATAATTGCGGAATAGTTCCGGGATGCATTGGAATCCACCCATATTCTCATCTAATTGATCCGCTAAGGCCAAAACTCCTTGGACATTTACTGGCCTTGTCTCCGGATCGTAATCCCAGTGAATAAAGGCTTTGTATTCATGACCTGGACGAATGGGGAAATTTAAATTCGCTCGATCGATGGTCACCCATAATTTTTCTGTCCCCCAAATATCAGCAAAGGCATCGTATACACGCTGCGTCGACCGATTATCCCACTGCAATTGGCTATTATAACATTCCACCATCCCCGTGTTCGCCAGCTCTTTCATCTTCATTTCAGCCCGAGGCGCCGTATACCAAGTGGAGGAATCATTCGGATCTTTCTCTTCAAACTCATACAAGAATGCCGCAGTCTTCAAAGCTTGTTCTCTAGGAACCGCCTGCTTAATCACGACATAGCCATTATGTTTCCAAAACGCCCAATCCTCTTCGCTTAATACGCGAAGTGGTTCGCCATTCGAACGGTCGTTTAATTTTACCGCACTGCTTTTTGCGGTGGAAGGATTACCCGGAATGTCGTAATGGCCGTTATTAGGGATGTCAGTTTTCATAGGTTTTTGTTTATAGTCCAAAGATAGAGCGTCCAATGTCTCTTTTTTTCTGCTCTATTGATAATTATTTGCACTGTATTGATATTTTATTTTAGTATTTAACTATTTTAGGCAAATGAAATTGAATTTAGAGCAAATTCTGCCGGATAGTGATAGTTCGTTTAGGTTTCTATTGACCCCTAAATTGAACGAAGTTTTCTATTGGCATTTCCACCCCGAAATCGAATTAGTATATGTAGAGGCAGATAAAGGAATTCGCCACATCGGAGAACATATCTCGACTTATGAGGGATGTGATTTGGCCTTAATCGGATCCTATATTCCCCACTTGAATTTTGATTATGGCGTAAAGGCCACGGTGGAGACGGTCGTGATTCAGTTTCCGGAGACCTATTTTGAAGCTGGATTGGTTCGAATTCCAGAATTAAAAAAGGTCGTAGATCTGATGGAACGGGCGAAAACGGGATTGGCTTTTACGGGTGAAACGAAGCGGATTGCCGGTGTAAGGTTGAAAAAATTAGCACATTTAGATCGATTTCATCAGTTTATGGAGTTGATAAGCATCTTCCAGTTTTTGGCAGAATCAGACGAATATGTGGACCTCGATGTTCGCCCCATTTCCAGCCAAACCATCCTCAAACAGCAAGAACGGATGCACCGCATCCACCAGTTTGTGGAAGCAAATTTTCAAAAGCCCATCGACACCCAACAAATCGCGAACGAAGTCAACCTCTCACTTCCGGCCTTCTGCCGTTATTTTAAGAAAACGACGAAACTAACTTACACCGATTTCGTGAATCAATACCGCGTACAATACGCGAAGAAACTCTTGATTCAAGACAAAAACGTGACTGAGACCTGCTTCGAATCCGGCTTCGAAAGCCTTTCCTATTTCAATCGGATCTTCAAGAAATGGACGGGGGAGTCTCCGTCGAGTTTCAGGAAACAGCGGTTAAAATAAAAGGCCGAAGAACAACGTCCTCCGGCCTCTTTAAAATGCTTACGCTACTTATTTTTTCGGGTGAGAATATTGGTCAATACCAGAAATTTTTCCTGCATTATTAAAGTAGAAATACTCCACTAAGGATTTGTCCCACACGCTTCCGTCTTTCATAACACGCTTCTCTGTAGAAATAACCATAATGGCTGAAGCTGGATCCGTATAGGCTATCTTGAAAGGAAGGATCGCATCAATTTTCCAATCCATTGATTTGTAATCAGCAAAAATGGCTGGGATATCTTTTTTCTCTAATACGATTTTATTGCCATCGAAGTCAGTGATGTTAATCTTGTCTGCAAAAAATTCCATCATTGTTGGGATATCAAAGGCATTGTATGCCTTATTAAATTTCTCCATCATTTCTACTTCTCCGCGGTTTGAGAATTGGAAGGGTCTTCCGTTTACCTCATTAGTAGGATCTTTGGTGAAATATTTACCTCCAGAAGTTTGACCGTATTCATTGGTTTTGGGAATTGAACCATATTGTGTGAAACTCGAAATTTTTCCGTCTTTGTTAAATCTGAATAGCTCAAACAAGTTAAGCGTTTCCTTCGATCCATTGTTAGCTACCCGTGTTTCTACCGATTGCAACATCACGATTTCTTCGTTTGAACCAGGTACCTTAACCGGTAAAATAGCCATAGGCACATCCTCTACGGTTTTAATATAAGCAATGGATTTCTTTGTCATCTCTTCTCTTTTCTTCGCCATTTCAGGCGTGTAAAATGAAAGTTCCTTTTCTCCATCTTTTGAATTGTATGCCTTGACAAAGTTCAAAAGAAGTTGGCTGTTTTTCTCAGAACCTAATTGGAATCCTTTTCCAGCATCTGGGCCAGAGAAGATTTTTCCTGCTGTCGTTTGTGCCGAAACACTGAATGTCGATGCGATAATCGCACCTGCTAGAACAAATTTTTTCATTGAGATTAATTTTTTGATTTGGGTGGCAAGTACGGCTGAAAAAAGGGTCTGTGGAAAGAAAAGGAGCATACATTTGTTCCCAAATGCGCAAAAGGGAACAAATTCGCTCAGTCTAAATAAGCATTAGCGATGGAGATGCACTAGGTTTGACAAACATTAAAAAACAACAACAATGAAAAAACTTATTTTATCACTTTGTGTGGTGGCTGGATTATTTTCCTGCACATCAGAAGCGGATCAAAAGGCAAAACTAGGTGCAGCAAACATGGCTTTTTATACGCGTGTTTTTGACGTGGCAGTGAATGAAGGTCGCACGGATATCTTTGATTCAGCCTATGTGGATGATGCCGTTTTGCACACCGTTCCTGAAGTAAAAGGTAAGGTGAATGCTAAAGCCTATTATTCGAATTATGTAACTGGCTTTTCGGAACGTCAATTTATCGTGAAAGAAATGTTTGCTGACGGAGATAAATTAGTGAAGTATTGGCAGTTTAAGGGAAAACATACAGGAACATTTTTTGGCATTCCAGCGACAGGAAAAACCGTTGATGTTATCGGCTGTACAATCGCGAAAATGAAAGATGGAAAGATTGCTGAAGAGCAAGATTTCATGGACAATATGGTCTTTATGCAGCAACTAGGCCTTCTGCCAGCAGCACAATAAAACAATTGTAAAGGTGGGAGCTTAGGCTTCTGCCTTCTCTTTGATATACACAGAAGGTGTCACCCCTTTGCGCGCCTTGAAGGCATCGATGAATTTCGAACGCGAGACGAAACCAGCATCAGTTGAAATCGCTTCGATGGTTATTTTCTTTGCATTTCCCTCTTTAATTAGTTGACACGCATACTCAATGCGCAAGTCATTTTTCCATTCGCCAAAGGTCTTTTCCATCTCCTTATTAAAGTAATTCGACAGAAAACGTTCTGGCATTTTTAGGTCAAAGGACATTTGTGACAAGGAGAATTCTTTCTTTACAAAGGGGTGTGATAGTAGATAGTTTTCTAATTCCCTTTCAAAGGCGTAAAAGCTACTCGATTTCTTAGGTAAACTAGATTTGATATCCTCTAGGATAGTGCCCTGATTTAATTCAACCTCATATGAAACGTTACCGTAGAGGATTTTAGGGAAGAGAAACAGAATGAAGTTTTGAACAAAAAATCCACCTCCACAAATCGCAAAGAAACGCGCCTCGCTGAAAATGACATTCGATGGAATGCCAAAAATCGCATAGTTATGCGCATAAACCGTTAACATATGCCCCAGACTATTGCCTGCAATAACCAGTTGTAAAAATACTAAAGAGAAAATCCACTTTTGAATTAAGCGATGATTCGAAGGTAAAGCACCGTATTTCAGCAGGAGATGGCGCTTATTCACTAGAAAATAGATCACAGAGGCTACACAATAGAGAATTAAATGGATCGAGCGACCGTATAATATTTGTTCAAAAGTGACCCACTGGAAATTCAAATTATAATCTTCCGTGATGTTCACAATCACGTGAGCCATTGCCGTCTTGGTCGCTAACGACAAAGTCGTGAAAGGTAAGGTCGCAAAAAAAGTGAAAACCGCTGGAATCAGATGTACTAAATCATATAGGTGAAGTCGCTTGTTTTCAGAAACCGTGTTTTTGACATAAAAAAACAAAGCGGGACCCAGCAAAAAGGAAAGCGGCAAGAAATGTACGAAACAAATACCCTCCCAAAATTCGATTTTACTGTAATGTAAGCCAAAATACACCATCAATACCGCGTTGCAGCACAGGAAAAACAAGGCCAAAAACGTATTGGATCTATTCAATGAACTGAGGTAGTACAAGAGAATAAACGAGGTGAATATGCCGAACAGAGGAGCTAGTATTGCCAAAATTGGTGGTTAATGTGCTACAAGATAGGTAAAAATGTGTTTATCTTACAAATATGAATAAGGTTTACACTACTGCTTTTGACGCCATTTTTGATGTAAAATCGGGTTCCTCGATGTTATTTGGCGGTTTCGGACTTACAGGAATTCCGGAAAATGCCATTGATGCGTTGCTTTCCACCCACCTAAATGAGATCACGTGTATTTCGAATGAGGCGGGTATCGAAGGCTTTGGGCTGGGTAAATTAGTGGCGACGCGAGCCATTAAAAAACTCATTTGCTCTTATGTGGGTGAAAATCACCTCTTAGAGGACTTGATTATTGAGGGACATCTGGCCGTGGAATTAGTTCCTCAGGGAACCTTAGCGGAACGCATTCGCTGCGGAGGTGCGGGGATTCCGGCCTTTTATACGCCAGCAGGCGTAGGAACGGAAGTGGCGGAAGGCAAAGAAGTGCGGGTTTTTGAGGGCAAAAAATACCTGTTAGAAACCGCTCTGACGGCTGATTATGCATTTATTAAAGCCTGGAAAGGAGACACCGAAGGCAACCTGATTTACAAAGGAACCTCTCGAAATTTCAATCCGGTAATGGCTCCAGCGGGAAAAATCACGATTGCCGAAGTAGAAGAACTAGTACCCGCGGGAACCTTAGATCCCAATGAAATCCATACCCCAGGCATTTATGTGCAGCGCATTTTTCAGGGATCAAACTATGTCAAACCCATTGAAAAATTCGGTGCCTTAGCTCATTCAGAAGATGAACAGAAGGAAATCATTGCCCGCCGTTTAGCGAAAGAAATCAAAGACGGAGATTATGTCAATCTTGGCATCGGTATTCCTACGCGGGTCTCGAATCATATTCCACCAGGAATGAAAGTGATTTTGCAATCGGAAAATGGTTTGCTAGGCATCGGGCCATTAGCAGAACCGGGTCAGGAAGATCCGGATTTAATTAATGCCAGCAAGCGGGCGGTTACGATTTTGAAAGGTGGTTCGTTTTTCAGTTCTGCCGAAAGCTTTGGGATGATTCGAGGCGACCATGTGGATGTAACCATTTTAGGTGGTATGCAAGTTTCTGAAAACGGGGATTTAGCGAATTGGAAAGTGCCGGGCAAAATGGTCAAAGGAATGGGCGGGGCGATGGACTTAGTCGCTTCGGCAGATAAGGTCATTGTGGCGATGTTGCATTTGACCTCCAATGGAAAATCGAAATTAGTCACATCTTGTGATTTACCATTAACCGGGGAGCACTGCGTGACTCGGATCATTACGGATTTAGCCGTATTAGATATAAACCCCGAAGGCGCCTTTCTATTAAAAGAGCGTGCCCACGGGGTTTCTGTTGAACAAATTAAAGCCGCCACGGCCGGACGATTAATCATCCCAGACGTGGTGCCGGAATTTTAGATTTTATAGTATTGCTCCCAACCTTTTCTTGGTGGCGCTCCCACTAAAAGAGAATTAGCCAGAGAGTTGTTGGTAATTTGTTTCGTCTTGCGATCGAATTGAAGCTTGGTGTTCAGTTTTTGTGCCATCACACCTAGCGAGAACACTTGGCTTAAAGGACCTGCGATTTCGAACGGAGAACGCGTCTTTTCTTGACCCATACAGGCTTTTAGGAAGTTTGCGTAGTGGTTTGAAGGACTCGCTTGAACTTCAGGTAATTTTAAATCCTTGCCCGCATCGCCTAAAATCGAAAGCGTACTTCCGTGTGATCCACCTTTGAATGTCAAGTCCTTGCTATAGATAATCTTGCCTGGATTTAATTTAGCGGGCTGTATTTTGCCATTTCCTGCTGGTGGAATATTCGGATCTAGTTCGTTCGTTCCATAATTCGATGGTACCGGTGGAATGTTGTTTACGCCATCATACCAAGTGATATCCATGGCAGGCATATTCTTGCGTTCTGGGAATTTAAATTGAATGGTCGAGGACATCGGGTAGAAGAAATTATTGTGTCCATCTGCCCGTAGCATATTGATCTCCGTAGGTAAGCCTAATTCCAAAAACTCATGTGCCGTATCCATGATATGCGCACCCCAGTCGCCTAGTGCACCTAAACCATAGTCAAACCAGCATCGCCATTGGCCGTTTACGAAATCTTTTTGGTATTCATGCGGCTGCACCACGCCTTGCCAAATATCCCAATCTAAAGAAGAAGGAATCGCTTCAGCTGCCGGAAATTTGGTGATCTTCGGATCCCAGCTATGCCATCTACGTGGCGAATTCATGTGAGCCGTCATCGACGTCACATCCTTAATAATTCCTGCTTCTTTCCAAGCCTTGAATTGGAAATAATTTCCCTCTGAGTGACCTTGGTTACCCATTTGAGTGACTAAATTCGGGTGCTTGCGCGCCGCTGCCATCATTAACTCGATTTCATTGAACGTGCGCGCCATCGGCTTCTCCACAAACACATGTTTGCCTAAACCTAAAGCCATCATCGTGATAGGGAAGTGGGAATGATCCGGAACGCCGATCGAAACGGCTTCGATCTTCGATCCCATTTGGTCAAACATCTTTCTGAAATCTTGGAAACGCGGAACATCCGGAAATTTCTCTAACACCTTTAAGGTCTGAGGCGCCCCCATATCTACATCACAAAAAGCCACAATATTCGCTAAGCCCGTATTGTAAAGCGACATCACATCCAAGCCACCTTGGTTACCGATTCCGATGCAAGCCAAATTGACTTTTTCGCCTGATAATTTTGAAAGTATATTGGGGAAAGCTGCTGCAGCTCCGATGAGGCCGGCATTCTTTAAGAAGTCGCGGCGGGAATTAAAGTGTTGATTCATTGGATTGATAGGTTTGCAGTTAAAAGCCAAAGACTTAGCTAAACTACTTGCCTCTTAAATCAAAAAAAAGATGAAAGAAAAATTCTTTCATCTTGATGCACACCAAACCACTAATTGATTTTGTAATAAGCGAAGGTAGGTCTATTTCTCGGTTATCAAACACTGGTCTATCAGATTATCAGTTTAATGATAATGTGCCAGGGCCGTTGCTAATTTTTTGCGGACTGATTCACGCAAACAAGAAGGTTCAATCGCCTGTAATTCAGTAGAATAGCGCAGTAGGAAGTTTTCTAATTCTTGATTAATCTCTAATGATAATTCAATATGCAAGGCATCTACTGTTTTTTGCGAGGGGTGGATTGGGTATTTAGTGACATATTCTTTGATCCAAGAATCTTCTCGCAACTGAATGATGATTCGCTCGGCGGCGCCTGTACCCCTAAAAAGGCCTAAACTGTTTTTGAAAAAATCGCTAGGTTGAAAATTAGGATGAATTCGGGTTTTATAGGTTGCCTGACTTAGTCGAATAGATTCGATTCGATCTAAAGCAAAGAGCCGAAGTTTGTCCAATTCGACCTTCGTTGCCCCCGCTGACATCTCTTGAAATAACAAATACCAGCCGGTATACCAGCCATTATTGTACTCTTTGATGAGCAAGGGGAGCCCGGTGACGGTTTTTACTCTCGAGGTGGCCGCTAAACCTTTGTGTGAAATGTCGATGGTGTTTTTGCCGGCGATGGCGTCCACCAGGAATTTCACGTGTTCCGAGCCGGAGCGATCGCCCTCATTGATTAATTCGATGGCCGGCCAGTTCGCTAGTTCTTTGTGTTTTGTGAGGTTGTTTTCCAAAGAGATCGCCCGCAACTTATTCACAATCCCATTCCCATTGCCTCCTGTAAATAAATGTTTGTTAAAATCGATGATGGATGCGATTTGGTCTAATTCTTTTTCGGAGAAAGAGGGGAAGGCGCTGATATCATCGCGAAGGTAATAAAAGCGATTTTCGGATTTTGAATAACGGATTAAATCGCCTTCTGCCTCTTCTAAACTGGGATAGCGTTCCGCTAGCTTTTCTTTCAACGCTTTCAGGTCGCGGCTGAAGCTACGTTCACTGTAGCCGATTTGGTCGAAATGTTCCGTGAAATAATTACTCACAGTGGCTGCGCGCAAAGGAAAAGTCTTTCGCAGAAACAAATTATTTAGCTCTTTGAGGCGATCGGTTGTGTTCATCTTCGAATCTAGTAATTTTTTAGTAGTTCGCCAACTTTTGGCGGACTACAAGCGCAAATTTGTATCAATAAAACAATAACAAAATGAAAAGCATCAAATCATTACTCGTATTACCTTTCTTTTTTTACGCAACTGAAGGTTATTTAAAGGCCTTCAAAGTAGCGCATGCAAAGTTTCCAGCCGCGCTGTTTGTGATCTGTAATTTCTTACTTTGCCTGGGATTGATTTTGGCGGACTTTCAATTTTTTGGAAATACGGATATAGACGGACTTTATACGCAGGCGGTTTTAGCGGAAGTGCTTTACTTAGCAGCTGGTGCGGGATTGAACTTATTTTCGGAATTAGAGACGCGTTAGTTGCCGCGTTCGAACTGGAATTTTAACACGAACTCGTGTGTCTGATTCGTAATTTTAGAAATCGTATTCGTGGGCATCTCGTATTGATAGCCTAAGTAAACGGTGGGGCTACATTGAACGCCTAGGTTAAGGCCGATCGCATTTTGATTTCGGTAACCAAAACCCACATCGAGTAATTCATAGAATGAACCGGTTAGGTTGATGTCATAACTTAAGGGTAAATCAGCTGCCGCACGTACAATCGCATTGGTGTGAATACTAACTGCTTTACTTAGGACTTGCTTTTTACCTATCATACCATAATAGAAGGAGGCGTCTTTGTATTTCCCATTTTGGAGGCCAAAATCATTCCAAAGCATCCTCGGTTGTGAAATACTCACATAGAACTTATCTTCTTTCGCTAGGCGAATTCCCCAACCCGAATTAATCTGCAAGCCAGTAGAATAGTTTTGGGTAAACATCTCGTCCGTCTGATCTAATAAACTCAAACCAGCAAAGTCCAAAGCTAAATTAGTCACCCCCACGCGAATCCCTCCTGAAAGGGCCCATTTGTCATTGATCAATGAGTGATAAGCAAAATCGCTATTTACCGAAGTCGCTTTTACCGGTCCTAATTGATCCAGAAAAGCCGTGAATCCCACGCCCATTTTCTCTCCCCAATTGAAGTTACCCATCAAGGCCGTTGTAACCGGCGTACCCGGCATATTCGTCCATTGGTTTCTATTTACTAGAATGATCTCGTTTTTATCACTAGCGCCCACGAAGGTAGGGTTGATCACTTGGGGATATAATCGGAATAAAGAGAATACGGGGTCAGTCTGGGCCTTTAGTTGGCCAGCCAAAATTAACAAACTCCCTAAAATCACAAACCGTAATTTCATTTATTTCTTCAATCGATTGATGTAAATATAAGTAGAAACCGTAGGTCTCACGCCATTGTAGTCTAAAATATAGAAATATACGCCGTCAGGCAACAGCCCGTCACCAGCTAAAAGTGGGTTTCCACGGTTTGTATCCCCGCCCCAATTATTGGCATAATCCTTCATTTCGTACACGATATTTCCGCCACGATCCAAGACGGTCAAGGTATTTGGGGTCGTGCGCATAACGCCTGGGATAACTAAATAATCATTTTTACCATCTCCATTGGGTGAAATACCCTGGAAGGCAACCGGGTCACAAGCGTCCGGATCTATTCGGTTATCCGCCCCATCATGATCACAATCTGGAAGACCGCCATAATTCAAATCATTCTCCCACTCGTCTTTAATTTCATCTCCATCCGAATCCAAATCATTGTAATCAGGAAGTCCATCCTTATCCGTATCCACCGGATTATTTCGATCGCCACCGATCTCTACGATATCTGTATAGCCATCTTTATCCGTGTCATAATTCACGTCTTCTAATACGGTGATGGTCGTGCTATCTATGCCCGGACCTGTCGAATTCGTTGCTGTAACTATATAAGTTCTAGGTTTGGCTGGCCACGTAGGCGTACCTGATATGAGTCCTGTTTTCGTGTCAAAATTTAGGCCAGCCGGTAACAGGGAATCTATTTTAAACACATCTGCAATCCCCACCAAAGTAGGCTTGAAACTAACAGGGACTCCTTGTCTTGACACACCAGGTAATGGGTATTTAATTTCTGGAAAGGCAATTAGGACTTTGATGGAAATAGTAAAGGAGTCGTATCCCGTTGAATTAGTAGCCGTAATCACATAATCCGTAAAGTCCTGGGCTTTTGTAGGAGTTCCCGTAATGTATCCAGTGCTAGGATTTAATGTTAAGCCAGCCGGTAGGGGTTTGTCCACCGTATACAGAGTAGGAATTCCTTGAACACTTGGGTTCAAAGGACTGATTTTGATTTTTTCAATATAAGTCTGAGGAGTCGTGTAACTTAAACTGCTCGGACGAGGAACTACAGTCGCAATTCGAATCGTATCGGTAGTAGAGGCGGTGCTATTCGTGATGGTCACCACATACGTAGTAGGTGGTCTTAAAACGGTAGGAGTTCCTGAAATGATTCCGGTTACTGGATCAAATACTAAACCTGTAGGCAGCGGTTTATTTAACGTTAACCCGGTAAAAATGCCTTTAATAACTGGGATTAATGGCGGATTTGATTGGCCAGAAATAAATAAATCAACCCCTGTATAAACTGGATTAATTTGTGCTCCTAGCACAGGCTCCGGATAACTAATACGTGGTCTGGCAATTAATACGGTGATGATGACGCGGGCTCTAGCTGAACCTGTCGTATTCGAAGCAGTCACCCAATAAATGGTCGATGGAACCGCTTTTGTAGGAGTGCCAGAAATGATTCCTGTGATAGGATCTAACGTTAAACCATCCGGCAAAGTCTTGTCAATTGTATAGGAATCCACTTTTCCTGTCACTCGCGGATTTAATGGCGTGATAGTCACCTCTTCCTCATAAATGACATGAGTGGCGTAGGAAAGATTTTTAGGAGGAGCAATTAATACTTCTAAGTCAAAAGGCGCAGAGGTAGATCCGGTCGAATTAGATGCCGTTACTATATAGCGAATCAAACCAGTGAAGACGCTTGGTTTTCCCGTAATTTCACCCGTTGCCGTATTAAAGGTAAGTCCCAAAGTCAAGGGCTTATCAATCGTAAATGCAGTAGCTAATCCTGAATAAGTCGGTCTTACCGGCGCCATCGTACTATCTTGTATTAGTCGTGTCGGACTGAAATAGGCTAAATTAGAGGGTGGAGCAATCACCACCGAAATGTCAATATTGGCTATGGCCGACCCCGTACTATTTCTAGCGGTAATAACATAGGTTTGCATTGAACTCAATGCGGTAGGAGTGCCACTAATAATTCCGGTTGTCGAATTAAAGGAAAGACCGGCTGGTAGGCTGCGGTCGATGGAATAAGTTGCCACGGTTCCGGAAACGGATGGAGCGATATTGGGGATAACAAAGTTTTGGTATAAGACCTTCGGGGTTTCGTATACCAGGTTTTTAGGCCTTGCGATTAACACCGTAATGACCACATTCGTCGAAGTTGACCCTGTGGAATTCGTCGCTGTAACCACATAGGTCGTGGTCGGTTTGGCCAAAGTAGGTATCCCAAAAATCCGTCCCGTCGCGGCATCTAAAATCAATCCAGCAGGCAATGAAGGCGCAATCGTGTAAGATGCCACCGAACCTGTCACTCTTGGATCTAATGGCGTAATATCAATCCCTTCTTCATATACGTTAGGAGTATTATAGGAAAGGCCGGACGGTGCTGGAATCAAGACGGTAATCGGAAGGGCATAGGAACTCGAACCTGCCACATTAGTTGCTGTTATGGTAAATATAGTCCTTGGGATGGCCTGCGTAGGAGTCCCTGATATTCTTCCCGTGCTGGTGTCAAAAGTGAGACCAGCTGGAAGCGGTTGATCAATAGAATAAGACGCCACAAAACCCGTCACCGTAGGGCTTAAGGTGCTTATTGCCGTACCTGTAAAATAGGTAGGAGGATTCACATAGGTCAAATTAGTAGGTGGCGGAATCGTGACCGTAATATCAACAGTAGTGGATCCTGTATTTGTCGAATTCGTTCCCGTAATGGTGAATGTAGTTCTAGGGATTTGAACGGTAGATGCCCCTGAAATAATACCGGTGCTGGTGTCAAAATTCAATCCAGTAGGTAATCCCGGACTGATCGCAAATGAATTAACAACCGTTCCGTTTTTGTTCGGAACTAATGGGTTGATGGCTACCGTCTCATAAAACACGTTAGGTGTAGTGTAGGAGATTTGTGGCCGGGCGATGAGGATGGTGATGGAAGTGGTGGCCCCAGTGCTTCCGGTTGAATTAGAAGCAGTAATCGTATAATTTGTAGCGGGTTTTGCCAAAGTTGGTGTTCCGGAAATAATCCCCGTAAGAGGATCAATACCTATGCCATCCGGTAAAGTAGGGTTTACTGTAAAATTAGAAACTACTCCTGTAACCGTGGGTAATAAAGAAGTGATGGGAACTCTTTCTTCAAAAATATTTGGTCCAAAATAAGATAATCCAGACGGTGCAGCTATTCGTACCGTTATGTCGATGTCAAAGGTGGTAAACCCAGTACTGTTCTCAGCCTTAACGGTATAAATTGCTTGTGGCGTAGCTGCCGTAGGAGTGCCGTTTATTAAACCCGTTGTCGCATTTATACTCAACCCTGGTGGTAAGGTAGTGATTGTATAACGTGACACAGCTCCGGTCACGGTAGGCGATAAGGTAGGAATAGCTGTCCCCTCTGTAAAGATCCAAGGTGTTTGGTAAGATAAATTAGTAGGGGGTGGGATTACGACAGAAAAACTCGTTGTCGCCACCACTTGTCCAGTGGTATTAATAGCTGTAATAGTATATAAAGTAGGATCACTTAATGCTGAAGGAGTTCCGTTTATTACCCCAGTAGTTGTATTGAATGTTAACCCAGTAGGTAAATTTACAGGTACAATGGTATAGGAATCTACCTGGCCGGTTACCGTGGGTACCATAGGAGTAATAGGTACAAATTGATAAAATTGGAAAGGACCGGGATAACTTAAATTCGAAGGCGGAGGTATAACCACATCAAAATTAATGGTTGTACTTGTCGAGCTCGTTGAATTTGTACCGGTAATCACGTAAGCTGTAGCAGCAGTGATGGTAGTGGGAGTCCCAGAAATCACCCCTGTAGTAGGATTTAATGTTAATCCAGCAGGTAAAGGTCGGTCAATCGTGTAGGTTGAAATGACACCGCCGGAATTAGTGGGTGTAATAGGCGTTATGGCTGTGCCAGTGTAGAAACGAGATGGAACAAGATAGGCTAAATTCGTTGGAGCAGCGATTCGAACTGTTATAAATATTTCTGATTGAGCCGGTCCTGTTGAGTTAGTTGCTATAATGACATACCTGGTTCGTGGCATAGGCACCTGTGGGTTGCCACTGATAGTTCCATTGCTGTAATCAAAAGATAGACCAGATGGCAATGTACCCTGTAAATCATAGGTTACACCACTACCTGTAACCGATGGGGAAATAGGAGAAATGGCAGTATATTGTGTAAATACATATTCAGAGCCAGTAGTTATTGAAATGGTGGGTGGCGGAATAACTATTTGTATTGTAAATGTTGCCGTGGTTGGAGTTCCAGTGCTATTGCTTCCAGATACGGTGTAGGTTTGTGTGCTGGTTGTTTGAGTGGGTGTACCTGTAATTTGTCCGGTACGTGGATTAAAAGTTAGACCCCCTGGAAGAGTAGTTGGATTGATGGTAAATTGGTCAATCCTACCTACAAAGGTGGGTGTTAATGTAACAGGACGGTTAACTACAAAGCGATTAGGGGTACTATAATTTAAGCCTGTTGGAGGGGCTAAATAAATAGTAACGGTAAAGGGAATCTGAGCAGAGGCGCAATTCGCTTGGGAGTTTTTTACAACTAAATTAAAATCAAAAGTACCCACTTGTCCATAGGGAATAGTAATAGACATTGGTGAAGATGTAATAGGAGCATTTAGGACTTCATCAAACCCATTTAATGCATTAGCCCCTGCATAAATGGAATAGGTGTCTGTTCCTTGGACTTTATTGGTATAGGGTAATGCAAAACTTTCGGCATTAGACGAAATATCTGCAACAGAGCTTATGGTTACCGAAGGGTCAGGTAAGAACCTTACTTCGATGGGATTACTTGCTGGGCTTGTACATCCTCCAATAGTCGTTTTGGAGGTGTAAATTCCTGGTGTTGTGACGGTAATACTCTGAGTTGATTGGTTTATACTGACTCCATCTTTAAACCATTCAATTGTTCCTGTTGTTGCGGCAGTTGTCAAAGTCGCAGAGCCACCTGTACAAATTTGGGCTAAACCTGAGTTATAATAAAGAATAAATTCAAGCGACCCACTATTGTCGCCTGGATTGGGGTCAGAATAGGAATAAAAAGTTTTAGCTGAACCGTTGCCTAATCCTAAGTAATATTCATAGGTATGGTCGGTTCTATAGTCCGAATTGTTACTAGGTGGGGGAGGTGTATCGTTATTTAACAGCCATTTATTCGTGCTAGAAGTGATTAAAGTAGGCGAACCTGTACCGATGACTTGATTGGATTGCGGACTTTGGTAGGCTGCATCTAAGTGGTTGATGCCATTTTCAATTCCGTAGGTTCTGTACTAACCCCCTAATAGGCTGGACTAAATTTTAAAAAGAGTTTAGAACCAATT
>JBBAKU010000006.1:0-152612 GCA_040403415.1 Aquirufa sp. | reverse complement strand
CTACGACCCCTTAAAATCAATCTAAAACTGTCAACCTATTTTAGGACGACTCATATCTCAAATTACTTTTTTGCTCTTGGTGTTCTCGTTCTAGCTTTCGCTGGAGCCTTATCTGCAGGTGCCTTTTTAGGCGCCGCTGGTGTAGCAGGTTTTTCTTTTGCGATTAAGCTAGCTAATAACTTTGCTTTTGCTTCTTTTTTCGCTGCTTTCGCTTTTTTCTTTGCAGCTTTCTCTGCTTTCTTTTTCGCCTCTTTTGCTGCTTTCTCTTTTTCTTTTGCTGCCTCTTTAGCTTGCTCCGCAATTAATTTGCTGTATTTCTTAACAACTGAAGAAATTGACTTATGTGATTCTTGCAAAACCTTAGCTGCATTTTTCTCTGAAAGTCCTTTTAATTTAGGCAAGATAGCTTGCACAAGTTGATCCGTCAATTTTTGGTTATCTTCACTCATAATGGCTTTTTTTAAATGTTTGGTCAAACTTATGTAAACAAATTGTTAAATAAAATTATTCAATGTTAACATTTACATAACATTGAAAAATTTAATATTGGAATTTAGGCGGGCGCGCTGTATTTAAGGCCTACGATTCCCACAATGATGAGGGCTAGAAAAAAGAATTCGTAGATATTCGTGGGATTTTTTAAAATAAAAATATCGCACATCTTAATTAAAATAAGCGAAACCGATGTCCAGGTTGCAATAGCAATCGTCATTGGAATAGACTTCATCGACAAGGAAAGAAAGTAAATGTTGGCTCCACCTAAGGCTAAATAGGTCATTAAATAACCGAATTCGATCCCCACGGCTGCGCTGAAAAGGGGATTTTCCACGATAGCCGTTTTTAAGGCACTGATATTTAATTTACGTAAAGAATAAGTCCAGGCAGCCTCTAAACCAGACGCAAGTAAAAGATAAATCCAAGGTTTAAGCATAAGGAGTGTACTGGTTCGAAAATCGACCATCTGCATATAAATCGATGATCGCATAGCCAGGCTTCGTTTGTTGGTAGTTTCCTCCCCACCAAGCTCCACTTACAGCCCCGTTGCAACAATAGGTTACCCCATTGTATTCTACCTTGTCTACTAAGTGTATATGTCCTGAAAGTGCTAATTTAACATTCGGATGTTTAGCGAACAAGTTCTTTAGCTCATTTGCATCTTCGTGCATCCAGCGACCTTGAACATTCCATTGATTATTCTCGAAGCGATTTCCGTCGAAGAATATGCAAGCAGCTAAAATGGGAATATGGGAAATGATCATTACAGGTTTGTGGCTAGGAATGGCATTCAATTCATTTTTTAGCCAATGCATTTGTGCCTCATCGATTCTGCCGGTGTACCACTTTCCTTCATTAGTAGGGCTAATGCTGTCTAGACTGATGAGATGCCAATCGCCTAGGTCTTTGGAAAAATAGAAATCAGCTTCATTGATTTTATCAAGGGCAAATTTCTTACCATCTAAAATACTGGCAGGACTTTCATTCTTTACCCAGATATCATGATTTCCCAGCGATTGAACAATGGGAATAGATAATTCCTTTTCGACTACCTCGTTCCACAACTTCCATTGCCTTTCTGCCACTGCTCTCCCGCCTCTGTGCGCATCCATAATGGCATCCCCACTATTGATGATCAAATCTGGTTTATGAGGTAATGATTGAATATGGTCCAAACATCTCGCAAAGCCTTTCGCAGCACCAATCAAGGGCATCATGTGCACATCCGTAATGTGGGCAATGCGGTACGGTTTTTCTGGAGAGGAGGTAGAAGCCTTACCTATTGTAGGTAGTGCGAAGGACCCAAGTGTTAAACCTAGGTTTTGTAGAAGAGATCTTCTATTCATTTAATGAGGAACTAAATGGTACATGTAAAATTACCGTCTTTAGTCGCTTGACGTGTTGATTAATAGTCAACAAACGATTAAGAAATCATAAAAAAAGGGAGCTTTCTGAGCCCCCTTTGTAAATTCTTTTAGCGCGACCAGCGGAATCTTCGTCTGCCCAGCATGCCGGATAAACCTGTTCCTTGGTTTTGGCCAAAGTTTGCCACATAAACCGGCTGTGCGATTAAATCTGTTAAGTGTCCAGCCATCAAGCTTTGGGACTTCGCCACCCATTCCTGGTATTGATCTTTCACCGAAACGTGAGAAGGAAGGTAGTTCTTGAAAATGCTTAAATCGAAGGAAGAAGCACCT
This sequence comes from Aquirufa sp., assembly GCA_040403415.1. Lineage (GTDB taxonomy): Bacteria > Bacteroidota > Bacteroidia > Cytophagales > Spirosomataceae > Aquirufa. The sequence goes on along the minus strand of JBBAKU010000006.1, from coordinate 150,420 downwards.
ATTCCCGCTCCTGACATCTCGCCATCGAACGCGTTAATCATCTGTTCGATGTGATTCGGTACCGGAACCATCATCGCTGGCTTTCCTAAGTACATCGCTTCGGCTACCGATTCGAAACCGGCGGTAGAAATCAAGCCTGCACATTCGGTCATTTTAGCCAAATAATTCTCCGCATCAATCGGATGAAAAGTCAAAGAGTCAGAATAGTGATACGTCTCTTTTCGTGCGGGATTGTCCCAAAAGCAATCCAACTTTACCTCCGGATTTCCATTTGACCAGTTCATGATATCTTCTGATAAACGGAAGTGCGTTAAATACGCTAACCAACGCTCACCCGCTTGAGGAATAATGCTTTTCACTTGCTGACGCAAAAGGGGAGGAACCACTTCAATCTTCGCGTCGTTATCAATCGGGCGGAAAGACAAGCCCAATAGCTTCTTCGAACCGATCGATGTGATCATCGTATTCATATTTAAAAGCATTCGGTCGATCTTCTTCTCTGGGATACTTTCGAAGTTCTTATTTAGTAACAAGTATTGATGCCCCACAGACATCGTTGGGATTTTGGATCCCGATTTTAATTTATATAAACCCGTGATAGACTCGTAGAAGTTGACGATTCCATCTGGTTTTAGCTCATTGATAAACACCTCTAGTTGTGTAGCACTTTTCCAAAAAGTCTTGAAATTCGTGAAAGCCTGTGCCGCTGTTTTGAAAAGCTGTACCGATTTCCCATTCCCAAAAATAATGGACGGGCTATTGTATTGTAACAGAGGAGTATCGCCAATGAAATCTAAAAAGAAAGAGGGGATTTTACGCCCTTGAAAAGATCCCACGGCATAACCGATCACTTCGTGACCCGCCTCGCGTGCGATTTGTGTAAATGAGATGGCTTGCGTTAAATGTCCGCGACCCTCGCCTTGTACGGTAAATATGAACTTTCCCATCTTATTCAGCTTCTACAGCGATTGCTTCGCCTAAAATTTCGTTTAACTCTGCTTTTAAATTGTATAATGGGAATTCGATGATTTGCCATTCCCCTTTATGTGTTTCCACTAAGGCTGTCAATGATTCAACCCAGTCGCCAGAATTCATGTAGGCGATTCCGTCGATCATTTTGATTTCAGCCTTGTGAATGTGTCCACAGATGATGCCATCCGCGCCTTTGGCCTTCGCTAACTCCGCTAATTTCTCCTCAAAATCCGAGATGAAGTTCACCGCCGCCTTCACTTTCTGCTTAATCACCTGCGATAGAGAGTAGTATGGTTTCCCTTGCCACGTGCGGTATTGATTGTACCATTTATTCAGCCACAACAAGAACGTGTAGCCGATATCGCCTAAATAGGCTAGCCATTTCATTTGGCTCGTAATGCTGTCGAAAATATCGCCGTGTGTGATGAAGTATTTCTTGCCAAAACTCTTCAACATATAATCCTGGCGAATCGAAAACTGCTTTCCAATCTTCAACGGTAGGACTTGCTCTAAGAAATCATCGTGATTCCCACGCAAGTAAATCACCTCCGTATCCCACTTGTCCATCATCTTTAATACACAACGGAAAAAAGCCGTGTGCTTCTTCTTCCAGCTGCCTCCTTTTTTCAGTTGCCAGCCGTCGATGATATCGCCGTTTAAGATGAGTTGGTGGCACGAATGTGCGCGTAAGAATTCGTTTACCTCGGCTGCTTTAGCTCCCTTGCTACCTAAATGCAAGTCTGAGATGACGATCGTTTTGTAGGTGGGTTGTGAAGGATGGCCCATGGTTTCCTATTTGGTTTACCAAAAATAGGCCCCCACTTTAACCTCCTCGTTAAGCGAATATTACGCTATGGTTAAATCTACCAAACCATAGGTACCTCAATCAATAACACCTTCGTGCCTGCTGCTGAAGCCTTTACCTCGATGGTATCCGTCTGCGAAATTCCGATTGCATCTCTGCGTCCCAGCTTCTCGCCAGCCACTTCGATTCCACCTTCAATCACAAACACAAAGGCCCCTTGCTGAGCCCCGTGCAACGCATAGCTCAGACTTTCGCCTTCTGCAATTTCGGTGATATTAAAATAGCTATCTTGATTTACCTGCAACGAATCAATGTCTGTTCCCAGCGGCGAAACCACCGTCTTCCATTGTCCTTTAAAATCCGCTGGATTGTAGGTGCGCTGATCGTAGCGCGGTGTGATATTTTTTAATTTGGGCATGACCCAGATTTGGAACAGTTCCAAACCCTCTGTTTGACTCGCATTAAACTCCGAATGGTAAATCCCAGAGCCCGCAGACATAATCTGCACATCCCCCGCATTAATAATGCCATTCGTTCCCATCGAATCCTCGTGCGCCACCGCACCCTTCATCGGAATGGTCACGATCTCCATATTATCATGCGGATGTTTGCCAAAACCCATCCCCGCCGCAATAAAATCATCATTCAGCACTCGCAACGCGCCAAAATGCATCCTCGCCGGATTATAATAACCAGCAAAGCTAAAACTAAAGGCGGTCTTCAACCAGCCGTGATCGGCGGTTCCGCGGGAGGAGGCAGGGTGTAGTTCGGCTTTCATAAGGGTAGTCGCCTTCGGCTTAGTCGCTGCTTTCGCAGCTTAGTCGTCACTGTGTGACTTAGTCCGAAGTCCGGCGCGTTAAAATTTATACAAATATCATTTCTTTATTTTCGTCCAACAAAAAAGTCGGAACAATTGTTCCGACTCCTTTATTATTATATGCCCCTCCGGACTCGTTTCCTTCGGACTGCCGCTCTGCGGCTCCCTCCGGACTCAGTCCCTTCGGACTGTCGACTACAAGTATTGATTCGCGTTCGTCGCGTTCAAGTCTTCGAAAGCTGTTTTTAAACGAGCTACCAAAGTCTCTTCGCCCTTACGTAACCAAACACGTGGGTCATAGTATTTCTTGTTCGGAGAATCGTCACCTGTTGGGTTACCGATTTGGCCTTGTAAATAAGCCTCATTTGCTTTGTAGAATCCTAAGATACCTTCCCAGAATGCCCATTGCGTATCTGTATCGATATTCATTTTGATCGCACCGTAAGATAATGCCTCACGGATTTCCTCGCGAGAAGAACCTGAACCACCGTGAAATACGAAGTTGATTGGTTTCTCAGGTGTCAAATTGTATTTCGCTTTAATGAATTCTTGTGAGTTCTTCAAAATCACTGGTTGCAACTTCACGTTACCCGGCTTGTAAACTCCGTGTACGTTACCGAATGCCGCAGCGATCGTGAAACGGTGAGAGATTTTGGACAATACTTCATAAGCATAAGCCACCTCTTCCGGTTGTGTATATAATTTAGATGAATCAACGTCAGAGTTATCCACGCCATCTTCTTCACCACCTGTAACACCTAATTCGATTTCTAAGGTCATGCCCATTTTAGACATACGCTCTAAGTATTTTGCGCAGATTTCTAAGTTTTCTTCCAAAGGCTCTTCCGACAAATCAATCATATGAGAAGAGAACAAAGGTTGTCCCGTCTCAGCGAAGAATTTCTCACCAGCATCTAATAAACCGTCGATCCAAGGTAATAATTTTTTCGCGCAGTGGTCTGTGTGTAAAACTACTTGAACACCGTATGCTTTCGCCATTTGGTGAACGTGGTAAGCGCCAGAGATCGAACCAGCGATTGCCGCTGCTTGATTCTCGTTAGAAAGCGTCTTTCCAGCGTAGAAAATACCACCACCGTTAGAGAATTGGATGATTACCGGAGAATTCACCGCTTTCGCTGCTTCTAATACGGCATTCACCGTATCTGTACCTGTTACGTTAACCGCTGGTAAAGCGAATTGATTTTTCTTAGCGATTTCAAATAACTCTTGAACCGCATCTCCGTGCAACACTCCTGTTTGATTGGATAAACTTGACATAATGCTTTTTTTTCTTGGGAAATAAATAAAAACTGCCTGATTTTCAGCAACTAAAGCCCAAAAATACGAATTATTATTGATTTTTCGAAGGGAGGAAGTGCCAAAGTCCTCACTGCGTCGTTTAGTCGCCGCTTTGCGGCTTGGTCATCGCTGGCGCGATCTAGTCACGACTGCGTCGTTTAGTCGCCGCTTTGCGGCTTGGTCATCGCTGGCGCGATCTGGTCACGACTTTTTGACCAAATCGCGAAGCGATGACTAAGACGAAGTCGACTAAGTCACGCAGTGACGACTTCAAATAGTATTTTCCCAAGAATAAATTATTTAACAACACATTGATTTTCAATTAATCTACCTGGCTTTAAAAGGGAATAATTTCGACTGTATATTTAAACTATTAGACAAATGAATTTAAAACTACGTTTACCAGTTCGGGAACTCAATCGAAAATCCAACCCTTGGATATTCTCTTGTTTCGCCGTCCTACTATTGATTTTGGGCTCAATGAGCACAACTTTTGGCCAAAACAATCAAGCCATAACCGTATCAGGAAAAGTACTTGATGCGGCGACAAAAGAGCCATTAACAGGAGCTACGGTTTCTGTTAGAGGATCTTCGAAAGGAACATCGGTGGATGCTTCAGGTAAATATTCGATTGCAGTTTCTTCAGAAACGGCGGTGTTAGAATTTAGATTTATCGGGTATGCTACTAAAGCGATAACGGTAGGTAAGCAAACCGAAATCGATGCAGCCTTAGCGATGAATTCGTCCGATTTAGAGCAAGTTATCGTAGTAGGTTACGGAACGCAGAAGAAAACGGATGTAACTGGTTCTGTAAAATCGGTATCAAGCGAATCCTTTAATAAAGGAATCATTAACTCGCCTGAGCAATTATTGCAAGGTAAGGTAGCTGGAGTAAATGTCACTTCTGCAACGGGGGAGCCTGGTGGAGTTCAAGGAATCACGGTTCGTGGACCAGGAGGAATTCGTTCTGGATCTACACCTTTATTTGTGATTGACGGCTTGGCATTAGATAACTCCTCTACAGGAGGAGGAAATCCATTGAATTTCTTGAATCCTCAAGACATTGAAACGATTGACGTTTTAAAAGATGCTTCAGCTACTGCGATCTATGGTTCTCGTGGAGCGAATGGAGTTATTTTAGTAACTACTAAGAAAGGTAAAGCGGGTGTTTCTAAATTAGAGTTCTCTACAAGTGTAGGTATTTCATCTATTGCACGTGCGCTTCCGGTTTTATCGGCAGCTGAATTCCGCAAGCAAGTAGTGGCTAATAGTGGAACCTTAGAAGATTTCAATGCTGATACAGATTGGCAGAAGCAAATTACGCGTGATGCGTTGACTAAAAATTACAATTTGAGTTTAGGTGGTGGGGCGAATAAATTGACTTATTACGCTGCTTTTGGAGCTCAAATGCAACAAGGTATTTTGAAAAACAATCAGTTAGACCGTATGACAGGTCGTATGAATGTAAACCAAAAATTCTGGGAAGATCGCCTTAGCGTTGACGCTAATTTGAACTTCTCTAACACGGTAAACGAGCGCCCAGCTATTGAAAACTTACTAGGAACGGCAATTGGGAATAACCCTACATTGCCTGCGTATTTAGCGGATGGAGTCACGCCTGCTACTTTTGTGAGTTCTTCTAACCCATTAACTACGCTTCAATTATACAAAGATATCAATACGACGAATCGTTTTATTGCGAATATTTCTCCTTCTATTAAGTTAATGAAAGGTTTAGTTTATCGCTTGAACTACGGTTATGATAACTCAACTTCAGTTCGTGATATACAAACATTAGCGAGCAATGTACCTAAGATTGATGGTCGTTTAGATACCTATAATACGAGCAATGTGAATAATTTGATTGAAAATTATTTGACGTATAATTTGGATTTAGGGGATCACGCTTTGACCGCTTTATTAGGTCATTCGTACCAAAAAATTCAATACCAATGGCGCACGTTCTCGATCAATAAATTCCCGATTGTTCCTACGGAGCCCATTTATAATCCGGGAATTGGACAAGAGTTGACTTTGGCAACGAACAAGCCGGCAGGTTCTGCCTTTATCAATGAATTGCAATCGTTTTATGCACGTGTGAATTACCAATACCAAGACAAATACTTAGCGACAGCGACTGTTCGTGGAGATGGTTCATCTAAGTTTGGTGCAAATAATCGCTACGGTATTTTCCCGTCATTCTCTTTAGGATGGAGAATTTCAGAAGAGCCTTTCTTGAAAAATTCAGCACTTAGTAATTTGAAATTACGTGGTGGATGGGGCCAAACGGGTAACCAAGAAATCCCACCTAAAATCACGCAGCCTTTATTCACAGCGGTGGTTAGTGGTACCACTTCTTACCCAATGGATGCCTCTACTTCCTATCCAGCAGGTATCACGTATTCTCGTTTAGCGAATCCAGATATCCAATGGGAAGTTTCGACGCAGATGAACCTAGGTTTGGATTTCGCGTTCTTAAACGGAGCTCTTTCGGGTTCAATCGATGCCTTTAATAAAGTGTCGACTAACATGTTGTTAGAAGTTATCCCAGCTGATCCAGTTCAACCGGCTAGTTCAGTTTGGACGAATGTGAAGAATATGGAGATCCTGAACAAAGGGGTTGAGTTAGATTTAGACTACAAATTTGCGACTCAATCAGGCGTTAAATTTAACGTAGGAGGTAACTTAACCTTGATCCAAAATGAAGTAAAAGGTTCTCCTTACTCGGTGATTCCTTCCGGATCTGCATCGGGTTCAGGTTTAACTTCTGCAACGATTAACGGATATATTAATGGTCAACCGATCGGTACATTCTTCTTGAAAGAGTTTATCGGATTTGATGACAAAGGGATGAGTGTTTATAAAGATCAAGATGGCGACGGAATCGTAACAGATAAAGATCGTATCGCGGCAGGATCAGCATTGCCTTCGACTCAATATAACTTCTTTGGTAATATGGCGTATAAAGGCTTTGATATCGCCTTACAATTTAACGGTGTTGCGGGAAACAAAATTTATGACAACACGGCGAATGCGGCGTTCTATAAATTGAAGATCGCGAAAAATACGAACGTAACTCCAGCGGCCTTTGCGGATGCAAAAGAATCCATCAATAATGCAGCTCCTATCTCGACACGTTACTTAAAAGATGCTGCATTTTTTCGTTTGAATAACGTGACCTTAGGTTACCAATTCGACACGAAGAAATTAGGCATCAGCAAGTTTATTTCGACAGCTCGCTTATCAGTTACTGGCCAGAATCTTTGGGTTCAAACAAAGTACGATGGTTTTGATCCAGAAGTAAATAAGGACAACTCGATTAATGGCGTTTTATCTTATGGTATTGATTACCTAAGTTACCCAAAAGCGAAGTCTGTCATTGTTGGTTTAAATCTTACATTCTAATTTGAATAGCTACATAGATATGAAAAAGTTAAGAAATATAGCCATGTTAATGGTAGGGATGTCAGCCTTAGTAGGTTGCTCCGATTTGAATGAAAAAATTCTAGATGAGTACAATGCAGCGGGCTTAACGGATAAGCAAGCGGCAGACGGAATGATTACACCAGTATATGCCGTTTTGCCTACCATTTTCCAGCACACAACTTTGTTCGCTTTACAGGAAATTTCAACGGACGAGGCTATTTTGCCTTACCGTGGTGGTACGGATTGGGGTGATAATGGAATCTATTTAGCACTCCACAAACACGAATTAACCAGTACGGATCCGAACGTTAGAAATACGTGGAACGCGATTTTAGCAGGTATTTCACGTTCTGTTACAGCGATCAATTCGTTGAAAACAAACAAGGATGTGAACGCTAATTTATACATAGCGGAGGCTCGTGGAATGCGCGCTTTCTATAACATGTTAATGCTTGATTTATATGGTGTGGCTTTCTCTAAAGAAGATTTAGGGGATGTAACGACCATCATGCGTGGAGAAACAGCTATTACCTATATCAAAAATGAATTGTTAGCGGTTGAGCCTATTTTGACTACATCAGCTGGTCCAGGAAGAATGACAAAAGGGGGTGTTTGGGCCTTATTAGCTCGTCTACATTTGAACGCAGCTGTTTGGCGTGATCCGTACGGAACTCCGGTCTTCAAATCTGATGATATGGACAAAGTAATGGAGTATAGTGATAAAGTAATTAACTCTGGTCAATATGCCTTGTCGACAGATTATTGGGATATTTTCAGCAACGCTAATCACACAAACAAAGAGTTAATCTTCGCGGTAGATCAACGGGCAGAATTAAATGGTCATAACCGTTTGTCGTATTTCTCTTTAGCAAATGATCAACGTCCATTACCAGCTTATCCTGCTGCTAATGGAACGGATGGTCCAGCTATTACGCCTACCTTCTATCAATCATGGGTTTCAGCTTATGGATCCGTAGATCCTGCCACAGCTGACCCTCGTTTTTACAAGCAAAATGTAGTGAAAGCGGATGATCAATGTGTGGATCCTGCTAACTATAAAATTGACCGCGGCATTTTACGCGGACAACAGTATGGATTAATTTATGCTTCAGGAGCCTTTGTGAAATGTGCCGATGGTAAATCGTTAAAAGTAAGCAAATTAATGAATAGCCGTGGTAAAGGAAGTCCTTCTGTGATTCATACGGAACAGGTTGATTACACTACTGTGGGAAGTGACTACAGTGCTGGTTTCCGTGTTGAGAAATACGAATTCTCGGATAAATCATCTTCAGGACGTAATTTTGGCGAAGCAGACATCATGATTGTTCGTTTAGCGGATATATATTTAATGCGTGCAGAAGCGAAATTACGTAAATCAAATGATGCCGCTGGAGCTTTATTAGATGTAAACAAAGTGCGTTTAGCTCGTACGGCTAATTCTACAGAATCCGCTTTATCTTCTATCAATTTAGATTTATTAATTCGGGAGCGTGGTTTCGAATTTTATTGGGAATTACAACGTCGTACGGATTTAATTCGTTTTAATAAATACGAAGATGCGTGGACAGAGAAATCAAACACGGATAAAAACAAACGCCTATTCCCAATTCCACAAACGGCAATTGATGGCGCTTCTAACTTGCCAGGTTATTTAAAGCAAAATGCTGGGTACTAATTAGTTAATTTAACTATTTGATTTTATAAAAAAACGCTAGGGTTTCTTAGCGTTTTTTTAATTTACAGCCATGAAAAAAATCCTTCTCCTTTTCCTTTCTTTTGCGGCCTTTAGTCAAAACGATCAGATCGTTCGCGGTCCTTATTTACAATCCATGACCTCTGAATCCGTGTTGATTCAATGGCGGACGGCCACCCCTCAGCCTAGTTCATTGATTTTAGAAACGAGAGGGGAAAAGCAAACGCGCGAAATTTTGGATACGAATCGGGTGATAGATCACGTATTGAAAGTGGCTGGCCTAGTTTCATCCAAGACCTATACCTATAAAATCTCTGCGAATCACCAGGGAAGTTTTCATCCGAAGCCGAAGGCAGGAGATCCTAATTCGGTGCGGGTTTGGGCCTTAGGGGATTTTGGATATGATACACCGAATCAAAAAGCGGTGATTGCTGCCATAAAAAACTATACTTTGGACAAGCCGATCGATGCTTGGATTTGGCTAGGAGATAATGCCTACAATAACGGGAAAGAGGAGGAGTACCAGAAATACGTTTTTGATGTGTATGGAAAAGACTTTTTTCCTCATATAGCACTCTATCCAGCTCCCGGAAATCACGATTATTCCGGGAAACACGACCCTACAATTCCTCCCTATTTCAAGATTTTCTCTATGCTCACTGAGGCGGAGGCTGGGGGAGTAGCCTCTCATTCAGAATCGTATTATTCGGTGGATTATGGCTCTTTGCATTTGGTTTCTATCGATACGGAACTAAGGGATAAGGAGGGCAACCAGGTGATGGATGGGAAAGGTGATCAATATGATTGGTTAGCCAAAGACCTAGCCGCTAATCGCCTCCCATTCACCATCGTCTATTTTCACAAGCCACCGTATTCAAAAGGATCGCATGATTCAGACACCGAGTCTGACATGAAAAATATGCGCGAAAAAGTGAATCCTCTTTTCGAAAAGTATCAGGTGGATGTGGTACTAGCGGGACACAGTCATGTATATGAGCGGACAAAACCTTTGCGAGGACATTTTGGCCTTAATGATTCCTTCGATGCAGCTACTCATGTAGTTGCAACAGAAAAAGCGCCTAATCACTATGTCGTAGGCAAAAAAGGCCAAGGGGTAATTTATGTGGTCAATGGTTCTGGAGGAAAGCTGGGTGGGAGAGAGCCAGGGTATCCGTTAAGATCAGCGGTATATTCGAATACGGAGTTAGGTGGATCGATGATTTTTGATGTATCTAAATCGAAGTTTGATGCTAAATGGGTAGCCGCAGATGGACAAATACGGGATCAGTTTATCATCGAAAAGTAATAAAATCAAATTGTAAAATCTGAATAACCCAAGACAGTATTTCACCCGCAGGAACGTATATTTATTCTTCCATAAACAACAAATGAAAACAACCTTCTTATCTCTTCTTTTTTTAGGCATCAGCTGTGGAGCTTTTGCCCAGTCAGATTTGCAATCTGAATTAAAAGCGAAACAAGTCACTTTGCCTAATGGCTGGAAATTATCTCCACATGGTTCATCCATTGCATTAGGTGATTTGCCTTTGCACGTGGCAGTTTCACCTAACCAGAAATACCTGTTGGTAACTAATAACGGCCAAAGTGTACAAAGCTTGCAGTTAATCGATGCAGCTACTCAGCAGGTCTTAGATTCGAAGAAATTAGCGAAATCTTGGTATGGTTTAAAAGTGGCCGCAGATAACAAGACTGTTTATGCCTCTGGAGGAAATGATAATTGTATTTTGGTTTTCGAAATCGTAGCGGGTAAGCTCGTGGAAAAAGATAAAATAGCACTTACGACAGACAAGAAAGCGGTCATCTCTCCGGCTGGAATTGAATTAGATGACGCGCGTGGCTTGCTATATGTGGTGACAAAGGAAAACAATTCCTTATATGTGGTGGATGCTAAAACGAAGTCAGTACTTTCTGTGCACGCTTTGCCTGCGGAGGCTTTCACGTGTTTGTTAAATAAAAAGAAAGACTTGTTGTATATCTCGGTGTGGGGAGCACGTCAGGTGTTACCTTTTCAAACGGGAACAAAGCAATTTTTGCCGGCCATTGCCGTAGGCGATCATCCGAATGAATTATTGTTAACTAAGAATGGGGCAACCTTATATGTTGCGAATGGTAATGACAATTCAGTTTCAGTGGTGGATACCCGTGCAGGCAAGGAAGTGGAGGTTTTGAATGCCGCTTTAGTACCTAATGCATTGGAGGGGAGTTCGACAAATGGTTTGGCCTTGTCTGCAAACGAAGAACGTTTGTATATCTCTAATGCTGATAATAATTGTTTAGCGGTTTTTGAAGTTGAAAAGCCGGGGCAATCGAAGTCCCTAGGTTTTATTCCCGTAGGTTGGTATCCTACTTCTATTCAGGTGGTCAAAGGGAAGTTATTCGTTGCGAACGGCAAGGGTTTTTCTTCTTTTGCTAACCCGAATGGCCCTAATCCTATCGAAAAGAAACAAACGGTGACCTATCAAAAATCAGATAACAATCCCAATGTTCGCAGCGAATACATTGGAGGTTTAATGAAAGGAACAATGTCCGTTTTCAATGAGCCATCTGAAAAAGAATTAGCCATTTTATCCGCGGCGGTTTATCAAAATACGCCGTACACGAAGGAACGTGAATTAAACGCTTTGGGGGAAAAAGGAAATCCCATTCCCATGAAAGTGGGGGACGCTTCGCCCATCAAATACGTGTATTATATCTTAAAAGAAAACCGGACCTATGATCAGGTATTATCTGATGTAGCAGGTGGAAATGGAGATACAACCTTGCTTTTGTTTGGAGAAAAATATACTCCTAATCAGCACAAGTTGGTAAAGGATTTCGTCTTATTAGATAATTTCTATGTAGATGGTGAAGTGAGTTCAGATGGACACAACTGGTCTACTTCTGCGCATGCGACAGATTATTTAGAAAAAACGTGGCCTACTTCTTATGGTGGACGCGGCGGTAAATACGATGGCGAAGGAAATCGTGCCATCGCGAATCCGAAGAATGGATTTATCTGGGATTACTGCAAGCGTGCAGGTGTTTCGTATCGCACCTACGGGGAGTTCGCGGATAATTTTAAGCCTAATATTCCTGTAATCGCAGATCATTTCTGTCCTGATTTCGCTTCTTTTGACCAAAACGTCATGGACACGACGCGTTTCCACGCTTGGAAAAGAGATTTTGATCGTTTGCTTGCATTAAACCAAGTCCCTCGCTTTAATTCCATGCACTTCCCTAATGACCACACAGAAGGACAACGACTAGGTAAAAAGACCCCATTTGCTTACGTGGCAGACAATGATTATGCCATCGGTTTGTTTATCGAACACTTATCGAAATCCCCTATTTGGAAAGAAACAGCGGTTTTCATCGTAGAAGATGATGCCCAAAACGGCCCCGACCACGTTGACGCTCACCGTACCACAGCCTATGTGGCTGGTGGATTTGTAAAGCGTGGATTCGTGGATCACACTCCGTATTCGACTTCGTCTATGTTGCGTACGATGGAATTGATTTTAGGCTTGCCTCCGATGAGCCAATACGATGCGGCGGCTACTCCTATGTTCCGCAGTTTCACTGCCACTCCTAATGAGACCCCATTTATCCATGAATTGCCTCGCACAAATTTGTTTGAGCTGAACGTTAAAAATACGCCGAGTGCTCAAAAAAGTGCGAAATTTGATTTCAAAAAAGAGGATTCAATTCCTGATTTAGAATTCAGTGAGGTGATTTGGAAAGCGGTGAAAGGAGAGGACTCTGTGATGCCAGCACCCCGTAGAGCGGCGATTTTAGCTACAACAGATATCGATTAATAATGAATTTATTTCTTGCAACAGTAATTGGTGTCCGATTGGCGTTTTCTAGCCTTTCGGACACTTTAGTAAATGTGGTGGTCAGCGCTAGCAGGCAACCCGTGGCTACGCAACGTTTGGCCATCCCGGTTTATGCCGTAAAAGTGAAAAGTAGCGCTTTAATGAATACCCCAGAACTACTTTCGAGCGTTCCGGGTGTCTTTTTGCAACGCACAAACCAGGGCGGAGGCTCTGCTTTTGTTCGCGGTCTCACAGGAAATCAAACCCTATTAGTATTAGATGGGATTCGCTTCAATAATTCCACTTTTCGCTACGGACCTAATCAATATTTGAATACGATTGATCCTTTTTCATTAGATCAAATCGAGGTGGTTCGCGGTTCGGGTTCGGTTCAATATGGATCTGACGCCTTGACTGGTGCGGTGCATTTGATTTCTAAAAAGCCTTCGTTTGGTACAAAATCTTGGTCAGGCCAAATCCTAGGCAGAGGAATTAGCCAGGGTATGGAGCTGAGTGGATTAGCTAATGTGAATTTTCAATCCGAGCGTAGTTCTTTTTCCATTTTAGCAGGGAAGAAAACCTTTGGGGATATTACCCGAGGGGGAGACGGCTCTTTTCAACGTCCTACGGGTTATGAGGAGCAAAATTTGCAGCTTCAATACCGCGCAAAATTAGGCAATCACTGGACGCTAGAAAACTTAATCCAGCAAAACGTGCAGGACCATGTGCCCGTATATCATAAAATTCAATTAGAAAATTTTGCCTTGAACGAAATGACTTTGCAGTCTTATCGCAGGGCTTATTCGCGCCTTTTGTATCAAGGAGATAATAATTGGGTGCAGTCTGCCGAGTTGACTGCCTCTTTCCAAGAGAGTCTTGAGCAAAGAGCCCTTCAGAAAAAGGGAAGTGCGACCTTGCGCAAAGAGGAGGATCAAGTTCGTACAGTTGGATTTATAGGCCAAATCAAAAGTGAGTTTATTCCTGGCCTTCACAGCATGACAGGCGTAGAATATTACGCGGATGGCGTAAGAAGTAGTCGACAGGATATTTCTACGAAAACGACTGCTTTACGTGCTTTGTATCCAGACAATTCACAATACACTACGTTCTCTGCTTTTAGTTTACATGAATTCGCTTACCGCTCTTGGCAAGTGCACGCCGGATTGCGTTACCAACAAACTTCGGCTCTTTTACCTGACACGACCGTGGGAAATTCCACTATTTCGCTGGGAGCACTCGTGTATGACGGAGGTATTTCTTATGCGATAAGTCCTCAGGTGACTGTTTTCGGATCGGTTTCATCAGGTTTTCGCGCGCCTAATTTAGATGATTTAGGAAGCTTAGGTATCGTCGATTTCCGTTATGAGCAGCCAGCTTACCAGTTAAAGCCGGAATATTCGTTGACGAAAAATTTGGGATTTCGTATTCAAAGTCGTCGTTATCGAGCAGAATGGTCGGCTTTCCAAACCTCGTTGACTAATTTAATTACTCGTGTAAAAACGGCAGAAATCTTACAAGGTTATCCCGTCTATCGAAAGGAAAATGTGGATCAGGCTTATTTGTATGGTTTTGAGTGGTCGCAAACGTTTTTGTTAGGCGAACATTTTAGCATAGGGAATTCGATATCCTATGTTTTGGGCCAAAACCAAACACAAAACGAACCCATGCGTCGCATTCCTCCCTTGAATGGAAATGTGTCATTGGATTACCAGCTAGCCAAAGGAAACATTGCTTTACTTTGGAATTTTGCGGATCGCCAAGATCGCTTGAGCGCAGGTGATAAATCAGATAACCGCATGAATTCGGCCGGAACAGCTGGCTGGGGTATTCTACAGCTGCAAGCCAATTATAAAATGACACCCCACATTCAACTAGGAATGCAGGGTGTGAATCTAGGAGATGTTCCTTATCGAATGCATGGTTCTGGAATCGATGGCATGGGAAGAAGTTTCCATTTGCAAATCGGATACCAGTGGTAATTAATGGTTTTTTCTTTGGTCCTCCTCATTATCCATCTCTACGGTCTTCTTGATTTTACGCCAATCGATCGTGCGATTGTAGCGAATCATCGTCTTGTCCGCGTCGAAGATTCGTTTATCTGGGAAGCTAAATTCATAGGGCTTGAAATTAGGTGTTTCTGTAAAGAAATCATCTAAGATGCTCGCCGTTTGATCGTAATGGTTTACTGCAGGAATACCTAAAAGCGTATAAATCACGCGTAGAATCGACCCAAAATTCGCGTGGCGATGCGACACATAATCCCTTTTCACATAGGGGCCGGCCATCATCAAAATACTGCGGTGCGCATCGATGTGATCGACGCCTCCCTGCGGATCATCTTCCGTAACAATCACCAACATGTTTTTCCAATACGGCGTATGCGATAAGAATTGCAACATGCGGCCGAGCGCTAAATCATTATCGGCCATAAAAGAGGAGCGGTATGGGAATCCAGCCGTGGAATCCAAATCCCCACCGTGGTCATTCGGCAGCTGAATAGTCACTAAAGCGGGCATTTTTTCTTTGCCGCTCAGCCACTTCTCGGTGAACTCTGTTTCGAATTGTTCTGCTCTGAATTGATCTGGAATGCTGGTGTTAAAACCTGCATAATTATGACTTGTATTTTTAAACAAAGCTTTTTGCATGGGCACCATCACGATGTGACCGGCCCCCGTTAGCGTATCCGACCAGGATTCACGCACGTGCCCAGTCTCATTCGCCTCTCCAAAATTATAGAAAGGGATATTCTTGCGCTCTAAAGCCTCCCAAATTCCTCCAATCTCCGCATAATCCTCCGGATCCATGCTGCCTGTTGAACCTGGAAAACGACGTCCTGGCGCTTCCGAGAAGTAGTTAGCAGACTTAGAAACACTCGAATTCGTCTCCACCCATTCGTTCGGAATCACCCCCATCATCCAGTGGTGGCCATGAATGGACGCATCTGAATCGCAGTAGAAGTTATCACTCATCGAGAATGCCTTGGCGATTTGGTGGTGATTAGGGGAAACGTCCACATTTTTAAAGGTTTTGCCTTTTTCATAAACCGTTCGATTAAGTCCAAAACGCGCAATCGTAGAATCTCCATTCGCTCCTTTAAACTGGCCAAAAAACTCATCATACGTTCTGTTCTCTTTCGTAATGTAAACGATGTGTTTGATGGGAGATTGACCCGGTTTCGCGATCGAGAAGGTGGCATTGCCTCTTGAAGATCCGTCCTTTATGACGAAGGTGTTGTTTTTGACTTGTGTGGTTAAAACCACTAAACCTGTCGCCGAAGGCATCGGAATCGCCTGGAAAGTGCCTAATTGTACATCGCCTATATACGTTCCTTGTTTAGGCGCCTTGTATCCAGCACCGCCATTAGGCCCTGCACCATACCCACGACATGAAGTCACGTACAGCATCTTTTCGTCCGCTGATAATTTTACACGTGTAGGCCCCCAACCCGTAGGAATGAACCCTTTTGTGATGGCCGATTTTACATCGATCACCGCAACGGCATTTAATCCTAATAATGTCACATATAAGGTTTTCTCATCCTTACTTAAGGTCAAGCCAAAAGGCAAATACCCTCTGCGCTTATCTAATAAAGTAGAAAACTGAATAGGAATGTGTGCCTTGATTTTTTTGGTTTTATAATCAATGACTGCGATGTTATCGTTCGTCGCGTTGCTCACATACACAAATTGCGAACCCACCGCAATCGAATTAGGGCTAGAACCACCTACAACTTCCATTTCTTCTACCATCTCACCTAATTGAAAACCAGGTTTGTATATTTTCACCGTTTGGTTCGTCTGAAGATTAATTTGAAAGACACTCATCGCCTCATCTGCTCTCGGATCGCCCAAGCCTGGAATTTTCTTACCATTTATCACGGTCCCTTCCCGCGATTCTTTCGTATCATTTCCAAACGGATGGTACGGAATATACTGCGATTGAATATTTTCCGGCGTCGTTCCCTCGACAATCGGATACGCATACATGCCCACATTCGCCACAAAAGCAAATTGATGATCTGGACTTAAGGTAATGCCAAAAGGCAAGCGTCCTGTCGCCGTACTCGATTTCAATCCCCCCGTACCTAAATCAATGCGGACCATTCGGTAATTCGCTTGGTCTAATACCAGTAATTCGTTTTTTTCGGAAATGAGCACCATGTCGGACGCAAAACTATCCCCAAAGGTCTTATTTCCGATCTTCCCATCTAACGAAATCGTTCGGATCACTTTTCCCGTTAGAATATCCACCTGTAGGACATTCCCGGCATCTCCACCGCTGAGGTAAAAGCTTTGGCTATCAGAAGCAAAAACTATCCCTAAAAAGGAACTCTTTCCATAGGGAGAGATTTTATCAGGTGTCCCAAATTCCGGGAAACGCTTCGACGTATTCGTTCCTAAATCCACACGCGTAAACGCCGCATTGTGTATCGTGATCGCCCATTTCTTATCCGGACTAATCGATAACCCAAACGGATCATCCGTTATACGAATCGTTTTCCCCGCCGGCGTCACATACCGACCACTCGGAAGCACCGAATGTCCGTTGGTGTCAATCTTAGCAAATTCAGTTAATCCCGGGACCTCCAGGATTTGCTGCGCCTGCACAGAAGTGGTATAAAGTACAATCGTAAAAAGTGTGAGTAGTTTTTTCATCAAAGGAAATGTTTTCACTAAGTTAGATAAGCGGAGATGAAGCAATATTATGGGAGTGATAAATTTTAGTCACGACTGCGTCGTTTAGTCGACTTCGTCTTAGTCGCCTGCGGCTTAGTCGGAAGGATCATTCACCATTTACCATCTCTATTCTAGTTGACTTAAAGCATAGAGCACAAAGCATAAAGAATAAAGTTGGTTAAAAACGCCAAGCGCTTTTAGGGTCTCATGAAATGCTGTAAACGCTATCTCCTCTCTATACTCTCTTATCTCTAATCTTCTTTATGCTTTTTGCTTTATTCTTTGTGCTTTAATTAGTTGTAAGAATTATTTTTAATACAACTCTTGTTTGTATTATTTTTTTTCCTACCTTTGCACTCCCGTTCGACAAACGCAGTTTTTTATTCAGAGAGAGGTTGGCAGAACTTCCCGAATTTATTTAAAACACATAAAATGCATGTCAAACAGGTCTTAAATCGAGGAAAGCTTGATTTTTGTGTTAGAACTGGTATTGATTAATGACCGTTGAATGCCCAGCCCATTAATTAAATATTAAGCTACACAAGGTGTTTTTTTCACTGTTATCCACAGTGGACCCACCTTGTCGCCTTATACCAATTCTGCTTTTTTTTATTGCTTAGGTTCCTATATCACGTTCAGTTGAACGATGATTTTGAATAAAAGTCTTACAACAAGCCGCGTTAGCCTTGTAAGCATATTTATAGTTTAAATATTAACATATTATGTCAGGAATTATTGGTAAAAAAGTCGGAATGACTAGCCTATACATGGAAGACGGTAAAGCTGTTCCATGTACGCTAATTGAAGCCGGTCCTTGTGTGGTTACACAAGTGAAAACTGTAGAGAAAGAAGGCTATAATGCTGTTCAAATCGGCTACGGTGAGAAAAAAGAAAAGCACACAACAAAATCTTTGTTGGGTCACTTCAAAAAAGCAAATACTACTCCCAAGAAAAAGTTGGTAGAATTTCGCACGTTTGAGCAGCCTCTTGCATTAGGAGATGTTTTAACGGTAGAGATGCTAACACTTGACACGTTTGTCGATGTAGTAGGTACTTCGAAAGGTAAAGGTTTCCAGGGTGTTGTTAAGCGTCACGGATTTTCTGGTGTGGGCGGTCAAACTCACGGTCAGCATAACCGCGGTCGTCACCCAGGTTCAATTGGTGCATGTTCTTTCCCGGGTCGTGTATTCAAAGGTTTACGCATGGCGGGTCGTACAGGTGGTAATCGTGTGAAGGTTCAAAACTTACAGGTTTTGAGAATCTATCCAGAGAAAAACTTGTTAGTAGTTTCTGGATCAGTACCAGGAGCTAAGAACTCATACGTAATCATTGAAAATTAAAAATTGGGCCTAGCCTAAACAATAGACATTCTGAAACATGGAATTATCAGTATATAACATAGCAGGAAAAGATACCGGAAAGAAGATTACTCTTTCGGATGAAATCTTTGGTATCGTTCCTAACGAGCATGTGGTTTACTTAGATGTGAAGCAATATTTAGCTAACCAACGTCAAGGAACTCACAAAGCGAAAGAGCGTGCAGAAGTTTCTCGCTCGACTCGCAAGATTAAGAAACAAAAAGGTACGGGTGGTGCTCGTGCAGGTTCAGCTAAATCTCCTTTAATGAAAGGTGGTGGACGTATTTTTGGACCACGCCCGCGTGATTACCACTTCAAGTTGAACAAGAAAGTGAAAGTATTGGCTCGCCAATCAGCTCTAGCTGCTAAGGCTCAAAGTGGAGATATCGCGATCTTGGATTCAGTTTCTTTCGCAACACCACAAACGAAAGCGTATTTAGCGATGTTAAAAGCGCTTCAATTAGATAACACAAAAACATTATTGATCACTCAAGAGGTAGACAAGAATGTCGTATTATCTGGTCGTAACGTTCCAAAAACGAAAGTAACAACTGCCGGAGATGTGAACACTTACGATTTAGTGAACGCAGGTAAGTTGTTAATCACGACTGCAGCGATTGAAAAAATTGAGTCATCATTCAGTAACTAATTGACAGAAGATTTTCTGTTATAAACGAAAATAAAAATGGGCATTATTAAACGTCCGGCCTTGACTGAAAAGTCGCAAGCCATGCAAGAGAAAGGCCAATACACGTTTGTTGTTGAGTTGACAGCAAACAAGATTGAGATTGCCAAAGAGGTGAAGAAGATGTACGGTGTTGATGTTCAAGATGTGAGAACTATGCGTCAGATTGGAAAAGTTAAATCCAAGTCTACACGTACGAAGGTCACTTCTGGACGTACTTCTACGATCAAGAAAGCAATTGTAACAGTAGCTCCGGGTGAAGTAATTGACTTCTACCAAGGAATCTAATTAAAAAAACTAAGGGGGTTCATCCCGATAAATTGAACTAATTAAATGGCAGCAATTAAAAAAATTAAACCAACAACTCCAGGACAACGTCACCGCATCGCGCCGACGTTCGAGGAGATTACTACGGACAAACCGTACAAGCCTTTACTAGAACCGATCAAAAGAACGGGTGGTAGAAATGCAGATGGTCGTCGCTCGATGCGTTACATCGGTGGTGGTCACAAGCGTCGTTACCGTGTGATTGATTTCACTCGTGCGAAAATGGACGTTCCTGCAACGGTATTAACAGTAGAATACGATCCAAACCGTACTTCTCGTATCGCTCTTATTGAGTATACAGACGGTCAAAAATCATATATTTTGGCACCAGCTGGTATCCAGGTAGGCCAAACAGTTATCTCAGGAGAGAAAGTAGCTCCAGAGGTTGGAAATACATTGCCTTTGGCAAACATCCCATTAGGTACATTAGTGCACGCAATCGAATTACAACCTGGTAAAGGAGCTGAAATGGCTCGTTCTGCTGGTACGTACGCTCAATTGTTAGCACGTGATGGAAAATATGCAACCTTGAAATTGCCTTCAGGTGAAATGCGTATGGTACTTGCTCGTTGTCTTGCGACAATCGGTACAGTATCTAACTCGGATCACATGAACGTGAACTTAGGTAAAGCAGGACGTCACCGTTGGTTAGGTCGTCGTCCACGTGTTCGTGGTGTTGTTATGAACCCAGTCGATCACCCGATGGGTGGTGGTGAGGGTCGCTCTTCAGGAGGTCACCCACGTTCTCGTAACGGTTTATTGGCTAAGGGTAAGAAAACTCGTAATCCAAAGAAAAACACAAATCGTCTTATCATCAGTAGAAGAAAAAAATAGTTAGATGGCACGTTCACTAAAAAAAGGTCCTTACATTGATTACCGCCTTGACAACAAGGTTCAGGCTATGAACGAATCCGGAAAGAAATCCGTGATTAAAACATGGTCTAGACGTTCAATGATCTCTCCAGATTTCGTAGGTCACACATTCGCAGTTCACAACGGGAATAAATTTATCCCTGTTTTTGCAACTGAAAATATGGTAGGTCACAAATTAGGTGAGTTCTCTCCCACACGTAACTTCCGTGGTCACGTGGCGAAAAAAGACAAAGGTAAAAGGTAATTAGATAGACTCTCGGGTCTTAATCAATATTGAAAATGGAAGCAATTGCTAAATTAAGAAATGTTCCTACGTCGCCGCAGAAAATGCGTATTGTCGCAGACATGGTACGTGGACAGAAAGTATCCAAAGCGTTGGGTATCTTAAAATTTGAGCCCAAAGTTGGTGCTAAATCGATAGAGAAATTATTACTCTCTGCGGTTTCTAACTGGCAAAACAAGCATGTCGATGCTAAAATTGAGGAAGCTGACTTGTTTATCAAGACGATTTTCGTTGATGGAGGTGCTTCGATCAAGCGTTTACGTCCTGCTCCGCAAGGAAGAGGTCACCGCATCTTGAAGCGTTCAAATCACATCACTATTGTAGTGGCTTCTTCAGAGGCTCCTGCTTTAGTAACCAGTTCAGCAGAATAATAGACTATTAGATAAAACAAGAAATGGGACAAAAAATTAACCCTATTGGATTAAGATTAGGTATCGTGAGAGGTTGGGATTCTAATTGGTACGGAGGTAAAACTTTCGCTGATAAGCTTGTCGAAGACGAGAAAATCAGAAAGTATGTTGCCGCTCGTATTCCAAAAGGATCTATCTCAAAAGTTATTATTGAGCGTACCTTAAAGCGCATCACTTTGACAATCAACACAGCTCGTGCTGGTGTGGTTATCGGTAAGCAAGGTGCTGAGGTAGATAAAGTAAAAGAAGAGTTAAAGAAAATCACTGGCAAAGATGTTCAAATCAACATCTTTGAGATTAAGCGTCCAGAAATCGATGCGAAATTAATCGGTGAAGCTATTGCTCAACAATTACAAGCTCGTATTTCATTCCGTCGTGCGATGAAGCAAGCGATCGCTTCAGCGATGCGTGTAGGAGCACAAGGAATTAAATTAAAATTATCAGGTCGTTTAGGTGGTGCTGAAATGGCCCGTTCTGAAGGATACAAAGAAGGACGTATTCCTCTTCACACACTTCGTGCTGACGTAGATTACGCTATCTCTGAAGCTTTAACTGTGTACGGAAAGATCGGTATCAAAGTATGGGTATTCCGTGGAGAAGTTTTCGGTAAGCCAGATTTATCTCCTAATGCAAACATGGGATTACAATCAACTGCAGCGGATTCTCGCGGTGGTGATCGTGGACCTCGTGGACGTGGTGATGACCGTGGTCGTGGCCGTCGTCCAGAAGGAGCAGATCAAGGTGGAGACCGTAACAAACCAGGTGCTGGCGGTGCGAACCGTGGCCGTGGTGGAAAGCGATAAAATATATTTGAATTAGATATTAGACTTATAAGAAGATGTTACAACCAAAAAGAACGAAATTTCGTAAGCAACAAAAAGGTCGCGTAAGAGGTGTTGCAACCCGTGGCCACGAGATTGATTTTGGATCATTCGCTATTAAATCTTTAGAGCCAGGTCGTATCACCGCTCGTCAAATTGAAGCAGCTCGTATCTCGGTAACCCGTGCTATGAAACGTGAAGGACAAGTTTGGATCCGTGTTTTCCCTGACAAACCTATCACTAAGAAGCCTGCAGAGGTTCGTATGGGTAAGGGTAAAGGTGCTCCTGAGTATTGGGTAGCTAATGTTCGCCCAGGAACTATCTTGTTTGAATCGTCAGGTGTACCTTTGGCGGTTGCTCAAGAGGCTTTACGTTTAGCAGCACAAAAGCTGCCAATGCGTACGAAGTTTGTTGTTCGTAGAGATTATTCAGAATAGGATATTAGACCCACAGTTTAATACATCCAAATAACATTGTTATGAAAAACGCAGAAATACAAAAATTAGGAGTTGAAGAATTAAAGACGCAGATCGCTGCTGAGCAAGAGAACATCTCTCGTTTGAAATTAGCACACGCTATTTCACCGATTGAAAATCCGATGCGTATTCGTCAAAACCGTAAATTGATCGCGAAATTAGAAACTGCTCTAAGCGCGGCGACAAAAGCATAAGTATTAATTTTAATAGGCTGGTTCAAACACGCTATCAGCCAATTGTTTAACAAGTAATCCAACAACCATGGAAGAAAGAAACCTGAGAAAAGTAAGAATTGGGAAAGTGGTGAGTAACAAGATGGATAAATCTATCACCATTACTGTTGACCGTAAGGTAAAACACCCATTGTACGGAAAGTTCGTACTGAAAACAACAAAATTGATGGCACACGATGAGAACAACGAGTGCGGAATCGGTGACACAGTGAAAGTAATGGAAACACGTCCTCTTTCTAAAAACAAGTGTTGGAGATTATTAGAAGTAGTCGCTAAAGCGAAGTAATTCTAAGATTGTTATTCAAAATTTAAAATTTAAAGATCAAATATAATGTTACAGCAAGAATCAAGATTGGGTGTAGCGGATAATTCTGGAGCAAAAGAAGTTTTAGTCATTCGCGTATTAGGCGGGACTGGCAAAAGATACGCTTCTATTGGAGATAAAATTGTCGTTTCTGTGAAGTCAGCTCTTTCTTCTTCTAGTATGAAGAAAGGAACCGTTTCAAGAGCAGTAGTTGTTCGTGTGAAGAAAGAAATTCGTCGTAAAGATGGTTCTTATATTCGTTTCGAAGATAACGCAGCCGTTTTATTAAACGCAAATGATGAGCCGAGAGGAACTCGTATTTTCGGGCCAGTTGCGCGTGAGTTGCGTGATGCAGGATTCATGAAAATTGTTTCCCTAGCCCCTGAAGTTTTATAATTAGATGAGATATTGGGTGAACCCAATTTAATAATCATACAATGGAAAAAAATACAAGTAAACCAGCAAAATTGCACGTTAAAAAAGGAGATACTGTTCAAGTGATCGCAGGTAATGCGAAAGGCAAAACAGGTGTTATCACGCAAGTGATCGTTGAAAAATCTCGTGCAATCGTAGAAGGAGCTAACTTGCAAACGAAGCACGTTAAGCCATCTGCAGCTAATCCTCAAGGAGGAATCGAAAAGCGTGAAGGTTCAATCCACATCTCTAACCTTATGGTAGTAGAAAACGGAAAGCCTGTACGTACAGGACGTAAATTGAACGAGAAAGGTAAATTACAACGCTATTCTAAAGCGACTGGTAAATTTATCGCATAATTAGAACTTAACCGTGGGTCGGAAATCCACAAAATATACTACAATGGCAGTACCTAGATTAAAAGAACGTTTTGTTAAGGAGGTTGTACCAAGCTTAAAAGAAAAGTTTCAGTACAAGTCTATCATGCAAGTGCCTAAGATTACTAAAATTGTAATCAACAAGGGTGTAGGAGCCGCAGTGTCGGACAAAAAATTAATCGATATCGCAATCGAAGAAATCACACAAATCGCTGGACAAAAGGCGGTTGCTACGATCTCTAAGAAAGCTATTTCGAACTTTAAGTTACGTGAGGATATGCCTATCGGTGTTAAAGTAACGTTACGTGGAGATAAGATGTACGAGTTCTTAGATCGTTTAACAACAGTTTCTTTAGCACGTGTACGTGACTTTAAAGGAATCTCTGAAAAAGGATTTGATGGTCGTGGAAACTATACTTTAGGGGTGAAAGAGCAAATTATCTTCCCTGAGATTTCAATCGATAAAGTAAGCAAGATCTCTGGTATGGACATCACGTTTGTGACAACTGCTGGAACAGATGAAGAAGCTTATGCTTTATTAGCAGCGGTTGGAATGCCTTTTGCAAATCAAAAAAAATAAATAGCCCTTTAGGCTTTCATAAAAACCTTTAAATTTTTACAAAATGGCTAAAGAGTCAGTAAAAGCAAGAGAAAGAAAACGCGAAGCAGCAGTTGCAAAATATGCAGTGAAGCGCGCAGCTTTAAAAGCAGCTGGAGATTACGTTGGATTGGATAAACTTCCAAAAAATGCATCTCCTGTACGTTTACATAACCGTTGTAAATTAACAGGACGTCCTCGTGGATATATGCGTAAGTTCGGTATTAGCCGTGTTACGTTCCGTGAAATGGCATCCAATGGTTTGATTCCAGGTGTAACTAAATCAAGCTGGTAATATTATTTGATTAATTAAATTCATTTTTGTAATTTTGCAGGCCCATTTTAAAAGACCTGCGGCAAATTTAAAAACAATGACAGATCCAATAGCAGATTATTTAACCCGATTGAGAAATGCCTTGAAGGCACGCCATAGGGTAGTTGAAATTCCTGCTTCCAACATTAAAAAGGAAATTACGAAAGTACTTTTTGATAAAGGATACATTTCAAACTACAAATTCGATGATTCATCCGTACAGGGTACCATCAAAATTGCGTTGAAATACAACTCAGTTACGAAGCAACCTGCTATCGTTAACTTGACTCGTATCTCCAAGCCAGGTCTTCGTAAATACAATGGTGCTGAAGAGTTGCCACGTGTATTGAACGGATTGGGTATCGCTATCTTGTCTACTTCTAAGGGAGTAATTACAGATAAAGAAGCGCGTACTTTACACGTAGGTGGAGAAGTACTTTGTTACGTATATTAATAATTGTTTCACGCTGAAAGGGGAGCAATCCCGGAATTTAAGCTATAATTAAAGTCTAATGTCAAGAATTGGAAAGAAGCTTATCACTATCCCTGCAGGAGTTACTGTAGACGTGAGTGCTGGTAATTTAGTGACAGTGAAAGGTCCTAAAGGAACTTTGTCACAACAAGTTGATCAAGATATGATCATTGCTATTGAAGAGGGTGTTTTAACTGTGGCTCGTCCGACAGAACAAAAACGTCACAAAGCGATGCACGGATTGTATCGTTCATTGATTAACAATATGGTCGTGGGTGTGAGTGAAGGTTATACGAAAGTATTAGAAATCATCGGGGTTGGATACAAGGCCGCAAATCAAGGAAATATTTTAGAATTAAGCTTGGGTTACTCTCACGCGATTTTCATGTCGATTCCTGCTGAAGTAGCTATTGTAACTGCAATGGAGAAAGGTAAGAATCCAATGGTTACATTAAACTCGATCGATAAGCAATTAATTGGTCAGGTAGCTGCGAAAATCAAGTCGTTACGTCCAGTTGAACCATACAAAGGTAAAGGTGTTCGTTTCCAAGGAGAGCAAGTACGTCGTAAAGCTGGTAAAGCGGGCGGTAAAAAATAAATTATAAGCGTGGGCCGGAAATCCACACAAACAAGTTAACAAATGGCAACAACCAAAAATTTACGCAGAACCCGCATCAAACGTGCGATTCGTGCTAAGATCGCAGGAACAGCGGAGCGTCCGCGATTAACTGTATACCGTTCTAATTCTGCAGTATATGCACAGTTAGTGGATGATTTAGCTGGTAAGACTATCATGTCAGCTACATCTTATACAAAGGATAAAGTGAACAACAATATGGAAGCTGCTAAGACAGTAGGTTTAGCGATCGCTGCAAAAGCGAAAGCGGCTGGAATCGAGAAGGTAGTTTTTGACCGTAACGGTTATTTGTATCACGGAAGAATTAAATCATTAGCTGAAGGTGCTCGCGAGGGTGGCTTACAATTTTAAGAAATAGATATGTCGCATTTACAAGCAAAACCAATAAAGGTTAACGAAGGTGAGTTGAAGGAGAAGGTAGTAGCCATCAACCGTGTTGCAAAAGTAGTGAAAGGTGGTCGTCGTTTTAGTTTCTCAGCAATCGTTGTCGTAGGTGACGGTGCTGGTATCGTAGGATACGGTTTAGGAAAAGCAAACGAAGTAACGGATGCTATCACAAAAGGTATCGAAGACGCTAAGAAAAATTTATTCCAAATTCCTTTGTTGAAGAACACCGTTCCTCACGAGCAATTAGGTAAATTTTCAGGTGGTTTCGTTTTAATCAAGCCAGCTGCGCCAGGTACAGGATTGATCGCCGGTGGTGCGATGCGTGCTGTATTAGAATCAGTAGGTGTGCATGATGTCTTAGCTAAGTCTAAAGGTTCATCTAACCCACACAACGTAGTGAAGGCAACCATCGATGCCTTAGTTAAGATGAGAGCTCCGCACTCAGTTGCTTTCCAACGTGGAATCTCTGTTGCTAAAGTATTTAATGGATAATCAGAGCGCGTAAGCCTCTCAAATAGAACATACAATGTCTAAAGTTAAAATTACTCAAGTTAAAAGTGCAATTAAGCGCCCTGAAGTACAAAAACGTACGATCACAGCTTTAGGATTAGGTAAAATCCGTAAGAGCGTTGAGGTAGAATTGAATCCAGCGATTGCAGGTATGATTCGTGCCGTAAACCACTTAATTGTAGTTGAAAATATTTAATTAATATGCGAGTTGCTGGAAACAGCAGCGCTAAGCCCCCAATAGAATGAAATTATCATCATTGAAGCCGGCAGAAGGTTCGGTAAAAGTTAGAAAAAGAGTAGGTCGTGGTCAAGGTTCTGGTTTAGGTGGAACTTCTGCTCGTGGTCACAAAGGTGCTCAATCACGTTCAGGTTATTCTCGTAAGAGAGGTTTTGAAGGTGGTCAAATGCCATTACAACGTCGTGTTCCTAAGTTTGGTTTTAAAAACCACAACCGTGTAGAATACAAAGCAATCAACTTAGATACATTGCAAGCATTAGCTGACGCAATCGGCACTAAGGTGATCACGTTTGAAACACTTTATACGAATGGTTTAGTATCTAAGTCTGACTTAGTGAAAATCTTATCTCGTGGATCTGTAACATCTGCTTTAGAAGTTACTGTGAAAGGTTTCTCAGGTGCTGCTAAAACTGCGATTGAAGCAGCTGGCGGTAAAGCAATTGTTGGTTAATCCTCTATTCTAATCGAATGAACAAGTTAATAACAACTTTCAAGCATATTTTCTCAATCGAGGAGTTAAGAAGCCGTATTATTAATACGCTTCTTTTCATTGCATTCTTCCGTTTAGGTTCTTATATCGCTTTACCAGGTGTAGACGCGACTAAGTTAACTCAAGCAGGAGAGGGTGGTCTTTTCGGTTTATTAAATATCTTTTCAGGCGGTGCTTTAAGTAATGCTTCTGTATTTGCTTTAGGTATCATGCCTTACATCTCGGCTTCTATCGCGATTCAGTTATTGACCATTGCCCTTCCGTATTTCCAAAAAATGCAGAAAGACGGTGAGTCAGGTCGTAAGAAGTTAAACCAAATCACGCGTATCCTAACTATTTTTGTAACAGCTGCGCAAGCGTTTACTTATTTACAGGTAACGATTCCAACGGAAGCGATTATGGTGGATCCTTGGTTCTTTCGTTTATATGGCGTGGCTATCTTAATCGGTGGTACTATGTTGTGTATGTGGTTAGGAGAGAAGATTACAGATAAAGGTATCGGTAACGGTATCTCTATGTTGATCATGATTGGTATCGTTTCTCGTTTCCCAGCGTCTATTTTACAAGAAGCAGGATCACGTGGAATGTCTGGTGCTTTAATGTTCATCATTGAAATTATTGCCTTGTTCTTCGTTGTAATGGGTGCGATTTTGGTCACTCAAGCAGTTCGCCGTATTCCAGTTCAATATGCGAAACAAGTAGTGGGTAGTAAAGCAACTGCAGTAGGAGGCGAGCGTCAATATATTCCTTTGAAGTTAAACGCTTCAGGTGTTATGCCGATTATCTTTGCACAGGCTTTGATGTTTATCCCAGGATTAGTAGCTCAGTCGTTTGCTGAAAAATCAGAATTCGCATCCTCGGTTGCGTCTGCTTTCGGTGATTTCACGACCTGGCAATACAATTTATTATTTGCGTTCTTAATCATTGTGTTCACATTCTTCTACACAGCGATCTCGATTAACCCAACTCAAATCTCTGATGATATGAAGCGTGGTGGAGGTTTTGTTCCAGGAGTGAAACCAGGTGAAGAAACAGCTGGATTTATTGCAACGATTTTAGATCGTATTACTTTACCAGGTGCTGTGATGTTATCGTTAATCGCGATTCTTCCGGCAGTAGCTAATTTGTTTGGCGTGACGAGAGGATTTGCTTCCTTCTTTGGGGGAACTTCTCTTTTAATTTTGGTAGGTGTGGTATTAGATACATTGCAACAAATTGAAAGTTATTTGTTGATGCGTAAGTACGAAGGTTTAATGCAATCAGGACGAGTGAAAGGTCGCTCTGAATTGGTTAATCGTTAAGATGATTTATTTAAAGACACCCGCTGAATTAGCCATCATTCAACAGAATGGGGAAATTCTAGGGAAATGTCATGCGGAAGTAGCGAAGGCGATTGTGCCGGGAGTTAGTACTTTAGCTTTAGATAAAATTGCTTACGAATACATTAAGGATAATGCAGCGCATCCATCCTTTTTGAACTACCAAGTAGGAAGCCAGAAATATGCGTATTCTTTGTGTATTTCAGTGAATGATGTGGTGGTTCACGGTTTACCGGGTGAATTGATCCTGAAAGAGGGAGACATTATTTCGATAGACGGAGGAGTTTATAAAAATGGCTACCACGCCGATAGTGCTTATACCTATGCTATAGGGAATGTCGCTGAGGATGTAGTTCAATTATTACAACGGACGAAAGAGTCTTTGTATTTAGGTTTGAATCAAGCCGCACCAGGCAAACGAGTAGGCGACATTGGTTTCGCCGTTCAATCATACACGGAATCTTTTGGATACGGTGTCGTGAGAGAGCTAGTAGGTCACGGAGTAGGTAAGAAGCTTCACGAAAGCCCAGAGGTTCCTAATTATGGTCGCCGCGGGGAAGGAGCTAAGTTGAAAGAAGGAATGGTCATTGCGATTGAACCGATGATCAATTTAGGGAAGCGTCAAATCTCAGTAGATAAGGATGGTTGGACTATCCGGACACAAGATCGCAAGCCAAGTGCTCATTTTGAACATACGGTAGCGGTAGGGAAAGAAGGCCCGATCATTTTGACGACCTTTGCTCCCATTGAAGAAGTGATTAAAACATCAACAGTATTGTTGAATATATAAATTAGTAATTATGGCCAAACAGTCCTCGATAGAAGTAGACGGAATTATTTTGGAAGCTCTTTCGAACGCGATGTTTCGGGTAGAATTGGAAAATACGCACCAAGTCATTGCACACATTTCGGGCAAGATGCGGATGCACTACATCAAGATTTTACCAGGAGATAAGGTGAAGTTAGAGATGTCCCCTTATGATTTAAGTAAGGCTAGAATTGTTTACAGATACAAGTAATTTAAGGTTTGATTTTATAAATACAGTTAATATGAAAGTTAAAGCATCTATCAAAAAACGTAGTGCAGATTGCAAAGTAATCCGTCGTCACGGAAAGCTTTACGTAATCAACAAGAAGAATCCTAAGTTCAAACAAAGACAAGGATAATTCGACAGAATTTTAAATTGATTAATAACAACAATTAATTACCTATATGGCTCGTATTGCAGGGGTTGATATTCCCGACAAAAAAAGAGGAGAAATTGCGTTGACTTATATTTTCGGTATTGGTCGTAGCACTGCTCAAAAAATTTTAACGAAAGCTGCGGTTTCGTTTGACAAGAAAGCTGGTGAGTGGAACGATACGGAGGCTAGCGCTATCCGTGCGATTATCGCTGCTGAATTCAAAACGGAAGGTCAGTTGAAATCTGAGGTTCAATTAAACATCAAGCGTTTGATGGATATTGGTTGCTACCGTGGATTACGTCACCGTAAAGGTCTTCCATTACGTGGTCAGCGCACTAAGAACAACTCACGTACTCGTAAGGGTCGTAGAAAAACAGTTGCTAACAAGAAAAAAGTAACTAAATAATAACTAGAGGGTAACACCTCTTCGTATTTCATTTCAAATTATGGCACAAGCAAAAAGAAAAGATAAAGCGAAGAAGAGAGTAGTTGTCGTGGAACAAAACGGACAAGTACACATCAAAGCTTCCTTTAACAACATTATTATCTCCATTACTAACTCAGCAGGTCAAGTGATCTCTTGGGCATCAGCAGGAAAGATGGGTTTCCGTGGGTCTAAGAAAAACACTCCTTACGCAGCACAGATGGCAGCATCTAACTGCGCAGCGGTAGCTGTTGAAGCAGGAATGAAGAAAGCGGAGGTTTTCGTAAAAGGACCAGGAGCTGGACGTGAGTCTGCTATCCGTACTATCCAAAACTCAGGTATTGAAGTTTCTATCATCAAAGATATTACGCCAATGCCTCACAATGGATGTCGTCCTCCTAAGCGTCGTCGCGTTTAATAATTTTTATGCAGGGGTAATTAGTAATTATTTTCCCCCGCTTTTTATTCACAATTTAATTACTTCATTGGGCATAAGAGGTCCAATGACTTTTAAGAAAAATGGCTAGATATACAGGTCCCAAATCCAAGATTGCACGTCGTTTCGGTGAAGCAATTCTAGGTCCGAGCAAAGCATTAGCTCGTAAAAACTATGCTCCAGGAATGCACGGTAAAGGAAAACGTTCAAAGGTTTCTGAATACGCAGTGCAATTGAAGGAAAAGCAAAAAATGAAATACACTTATGGTATTTTAGAGCGCCAATTCGAAAACTTGTTCCACAAAGCTGCTGTGAAGGCAGGGATCACAGGTGAAAACTTGATCAAATTATGTGAGGCTCGTTTAGATAACGTAGTATACCGTTTAGGAATTGCTCCTACTCGTCGTGCAGCGCGTCAATTAGTTATTCACAAACACATCATTGTAGACGGCGAAGTAGTAAATGTGCCATCTTACTCTTTACGTCCAGGCCAATTAGTAGGTGTTCGTGCAAAATCAAAATCTCTAGAAGTAGTATCTAACTCATTAGCAGGTCGTTCTCCTAAGAACTTCAACTGGTTAGAGTGGGATGGTGTTGAATTGGTAGGTAAATTTGTTGCTATGCCAGAAAGAGATCAGATTCCTGAAAACTTCAACGAACAAGCAATTGTCGAATTATACTCTAAGTAATCTCCTAACGGCGATTATAGAGTTTATTAAAAGTACCAATAACGTTTTTTCAGTATCATTTTAAGCTACGAAATATGTCAATATTAGCATTCCAAATGCCCGAAAAAGTTGTGATGGAAAAAGCCACAGACTTCCACGGGTTATTTGAGTTCAAGCCACTCGAAAAAGGTTACGGTGTTACCATTGGTAACGCACTTCGTAGAATCTTACTTTCTTCATTAGAAGGATATGCTATAACAAGCGTTAAGATTTCTGGTGTGTTACACGAATTTTCTGCCATTGAAGGCGTTCACGAAGATGTATCTGAGATCATCTTGAACTTGAAAAAAATTCGTTTCAAGAAGACACAAGAAATTTTGGATAACAAAGTTTCTATGAAAATTAAAGGACAAACAGCTATCACTGCAGGTGATATCGCTAAGTTTACCCCTTATTTTCAAATATTAAACCCTGAATTGGTTATTTGCAATTTAGATTCTTCGAAAGAAGTTGAAATTGATTTAGTAATCGAAAAAGGTCGTGGTTATGTGGCCGCTGATGAGCCTCGTGCAAACGAGTTAGCCTTCGGACACATCGCTATCGATGCGATCTATACACCGATCAAAAATGTGAAGTTCAGCATCGAGAACACACGTGTAGAGCAAAAAACGGATTATGAGAAATTAGTTTTAGATATCGAGACGGATGGTTCAATCCACCCAGAAGATGCATTGAAAGGTGCTGCGTATATCTTGATCCAACACTTTATGTTGTTCTCTGATCAAACGATGACATTTGAAACTCCTAAAGCAGAAGAAGATAATGTAGTAGATGAGGAATTACTTCACATGCGCAAGTTATTGAAGACTTCATTAGCTGACTTAGATTTATCTGTGCGTGCTTACAACTGCTTGAAATCAGCAGACGTTCGTACTTTAGGTGAATTAGCGAAACTAGAAATCTCTGATATGATGAAGTTCCGTAATTTCGGAAAGAAATCATTAACTGAATTAGAGCAATTGATCGAGGAAAAAGGGTTGACCTTTGGAATGGATGTTTCTAAATATCGTTTAGACGAAGATTAATTAATAATTTAAACAAAGTAATAGGTGGTTTGCCGCGAGGTAAACTAACCGC
Source organism: Aquirufa sp. (assembly GCA_040403415.1). GTDB lineage: Bacteria > Bacteroidota > Bacteroidia > Cytophagales > Spirosomataceae > Aquirufa. The sequence goes on along the minus strand of JBBAKU010000006.1, from coordinate 117,542 downwards.
AGCTCGCAAGGGCTTTTAACTTACGAAATAACACAATGAGACACGGTAAAAAATTTAATCACCTAGGAAGAACAGCCTCTCACAGAGCAGCGTTGTTATCAAACATGGCTTCATCTTTGATCTTACACAAGCGTATTCAAACGACTGTTGCTAAGGCAAAGGAACTACGTAAATACGTAGAGCCAATGATTACAAAGTCAAAAACAGATAGCACTAACAATCGTCGTGTAGTATTCTCTTATTTACAAAATAAGGAAGCGATCAAAGAATTGTTCTCTATCGTTTCTGAGAAAGTAGCGAATCGTCCAGGTGGATATACACGTATTATCAAGTTAGGTAATCGTTTAGGTGATAACGCAGAAATCTGCTTCATTGAATTAGTTGACTTCAACGAAACAATGTTAGCTGCATCAGCGGAGAAAGCGGGTAAAACTCGTCGTAGCCGTCGTGGTGGCGCTGCAAAAGCAACTGAGGCTGCGGCTCCAATAGCGGCTCCAGTAGCGGCTGCTGAAGCACCATCTGCAGAAGTTGTTGAAGAAGCTCCGGCAGCGGAGGTAGTAGCTGAAGAGGCTGCTCCTGCAGCTGAAGAAGCAGCACCAGAAGCACCAGCAACTGAGGAGTCCACAGAAGAAAAAGGTGAAGACGCTTAATCTTTCTCTTTCTATTTTTTAAAGGGCTTCAACTTTCCGTTGAAGCCCTTTTTTTAGGTAATTAGCATTTGAACCCTATTTTATAACAGCATTTTATGAGATTTACCGAGTCCACACCAGCGGTTTTAGTTTTACAAGACGGAACCATCTTCCACGGGAAAGCACTAGGAAAAATAGGTACTCACGGTGGTGAGATCTGTTTTAACACCGGTATGACGGGTTATCAAGAAATCTACACTGATCCCTCTTATGCGGGTCAGGTAATTATTAATACAACAGCTCACATCGGAAATTATGGTGTGATGCAAGAAGCAGAGGCAGAATCAAACAAAGTTCAAATCGCCGGTATGGTTTGTAACGAATTCGCTAGCGTTCACTCACGTGAAACGGCTGACGGGTCATTACAGGACTATTTGGCGGATGCAGGTATCGTGGGCATTTCAGGTATTGATACACGCGCATTAGTACGTCACATCCGAACGAAAGGGGTGATGAATTGCTTGATCTCTTCTGAAATTTTTGACGAAGCTGCCTTAAAAGCTGCCCTAGCTAAAATTCCTTCAATGGAAGGTTTAGAATTATCTTCCCAAGTATGTACGCAAGAAGCGTATTTCTTAGGCGATGAGAAAGCAGAGCGCAGAGTTGCGGTGCTTGATTTAGGCGTTAAGAAAAGTATCTTGTCAAATATCGCGGAGCGTGGATGCTATTTAAAAGTATTCCCTGCTAAGACTTCATTTGCGGAAATCGCCGCTTGGAATCCAGATGGATATTTCGTTTCGAATGGCCCAGGAGATCCTGCCGTGATGTCGTATGCGATTGACACCGTAACCCAATTCTTGAATAGCGATAAGCCTGTTTTTGGAATCTGTTTAGGTCACCAAATTCTAGCACAAGTGGTAGGATTAACTACGTATAAAATGCACAATGGTCACCGCGGTTTGAATCACCCAGTGAAAAACTTAGTGACGGGTCTTTCAGAAATCACTTCTCAAAACCACGGTTTTGCGGTGAAGATGGATGAGTTGAAGGCATCTGATCAAGCAGAATTGACGCACATTAACTTGAACGACCAAACGGTTGAAGGTTTACATGTGAAAGGTCGCAAAGCCTTCTCGGTGCAACACCATCCCGAAGCAAGTCCAGGACCACACGATTCTCGTTACTTATTTGATCAGTTTATCGATCTAATGAACTAACAAAAAAGCCCTGAGAGATCAGGGCTTTTTTGTTAGGCTTGGTAGCCAAAGAGCGCATGCTCTTTGATTAATTTTGCCACGGATTTAGGGACATAATCGACCCATTCATCCGTTCCGCTTTGGATTAAGTCGAGTACCTGATCCGTGCGAATATTCATTAGCTTTTCGTCGTAATTTTTGATCTCGGCTAACTTTTCATTGTCCAATAAATACTGGAACAAGCCTTTCAAATGCGCTTCCGGTTCGAAATTCTTTAATTGAATGATCGCTCCATTTTCGGCGACGGTGGGGTAGAGGTATAATTTGATGTTTTGGCCAAATAAACAGCCAAAAGCACTCATAATTCCACCCGGCACATCCTTGTAATGTTTTTCTTCGAAAATGTACTCTAGGTTAGGCATACCCATTACCAGGGCCATTTTTAACTTGGAGAATTGACTTAAGAAGTCGACTAATTTGAAGTATTCGTGGAAGTTAGAGATTAATACCGTTTGGCCTAAAGAACATAAAATGTCCACCCGATCCAAGAAGTCTTTCTCATCGATCTTGTGCGTCTCATTCTCTAAGCTTTTTAGCGTCAATTCAGACAATACACAGATTTTGTCATCATCCACATCCGGCTCCTGCTCGAACTGTGCGACGCCTTTCTTTAACATATCGGAGAAGATGTTCGTCACCGGACGGAAACGACCACGTACCGCCACGATGTGTTTTTTTGCCAAAGCATCGTAAGGCTGCATCACCTTGCCATCGGGGCCAAAAACCGCCGCCTGTGTATATCCGTGCTTCACTAAATACAACGACATCAAGCGATTATCTACCTCTTTGAAGTCCGGCCCCTCGAAGCGGATCATATCGATTTCGATCCGGTCTTTGGACAAATCATCTAACAAGGATAACAGTAATTTTTCTGGATTATCGTAATAATGGTAGCACCCGAACAATAAATTCACCCCAATCACACCTAAGGCCTGTTGTTGCAAAATGTTGTCATTATCCAGCATATTGACGTGGATAACCACATCATTAAATCCGCCGTTCGGGGTTAATTGGAATCGTAAACCGATCCAACCGTGGGCGTCATTGGTCTTTTGGAAATTTAAGGCTGAAACCGTATCAGCGAAGGCAAAGAAGCGTTTCTCTGCTGCAGATTCCGTTAAACGCACATTTAATAATTTAAATTCCCGGTTTAACATCTTCATTAAACGCGGCTCACACACATATTTCCCTGAAGCTTCTTCGCCATAAATAGCATCCGAAAAAGCCATATCGTAGGCGGAGATGGTTTTAGCAATGGTGCCCGAGGCTCCTCCTGCTTTGAAGAAATTCGCAGCTACATCTTGACCCGCCCCGATTTCCGCGAAGGAACCGTAGATGCTGCGGTCTAAATTGATTTGAAGTGCTTTTTGTTTAGTCCCTATGGATTTAATGTGCGATGTCATAGGCAATGTGTTAGGTTTGTTGACTTAGGCTTTTTATACGTGTCGCAATTTACGAATTTATGGCCAAAATTCCCCCTTGTGGTACAAGCAAAGTCCTGCCATAGGCCCCTCGCTAATATGCCCTACGTTCAAACCCTGTTTCTTCATGATTTTCTTTAAAATATCAGAATAATAAAAGGCCACAGATCCGGTAAAATGAAACACAGGCGCTTCTATGTAGCATTTTAAATACTGGGAAATAAAGGCATCAAAAGATTGCTCGATCAAACCATAACAATAGGCATCGCGGCGATGATCAAACAAGAATTTAGAAAAGCTGGCAAACCAGCGATTTGGAAAGGCCTGTTTGTAGGCCTTGTCTAAAACGGTCAAACGATCCAATACCCCAAAGCGTTTCTCAAAAACAGCCCGAATCTCAGCGGGCATTTGGCCATGTAAATAACTCAAGACTAATAATTTGCCTAAATGTCCACCACTTCCCTCGTCACCTAACCAAAATCCCAGCGGAGGAATTTGTGCCGATATACGTCCCCCATCCCAAAATCCTGAATTAGATCCGGTTCCTAAAATACAGGCTATACCTGCTTCTTTGCCACACAGCGACCGAGCGGCCGCAATGAGGTCGTTTTGTATTTCAAGCGAGCAAGTGCTCGGAAAATACGGCCGAAAGGCGGCTGCAATCACCTCGCACTGCGCCTCGCCGGTCACCCCGGTACCGTAATAATAGATGGCTTGTATAGGAAAATCTTTAAATCCTGCTAAAACCGATTGCTGCGCCGCCGTAATTTCAGCGGTGTTTTGGTAGTAAGGATTAATACCGGCACTACTAAAACTTTCATAGGGTGAAGCAGGATCCTGGATGAGTCTCCAGGCCGTTTTAGTCGAACCACTTTCAACGATTAATATCATACTAAGTTAAGATTCCGATGGGGGTAAATTTCTCAAAGACTTGCTCGGAATGAGGCGCATCAGCCAGTTCAGGCGTTAAATCCTGTCCCGCCCAATGTTCGTAATGTTTGCCGTTTTTCCACAATTTGGACTCCGTCATATCGTAAATGAGCCCTTGAAAGGCCACCCAAATTTCAGGACGATCTTGTCCATTTCTAAGAGCCAGTTGTCCGCGTGTATAGGTCTTCATAATTTCTACGAAGCTAAATAAAAAGGGCCAAACCCGCCTTTTTTTCAGAAAGATTTTTAATTTTACATCGTAAAACGATCGAATATGAAACAGTACTTACTTCTATTATTGACCATTTCAGTGCTAGCTTGCGGTGGCGGGTCAGACCCGGCGCCTACTCCTACTCCTCCCACTCCTACGGTGAGTGTGTCTACTTTAGTGAAGAAAGTGTGGACTGTTAGTACGGCACAATGGGATGGTGTTACGAAATACGATAAAACGGGTACCGCTAACGTAGTACAAGGATATTCGCAATACAAACTAGATTTATCTACGGCAGGATCGGTGACTTTAACGGAATTTGACGGAAAAATATTTACGGGAACCTATACCGTTGCGACGGATGGTCTTTCCCTAACTTTGAATGGATTAACTTCGGCAGATGGAGCACCTACTGGGACAGGTGGTACGATTACGTATTCTATCTTAGTCACACCTACTGCGACCACCTTAAGTTTACAACAAACGACCGCATATGTGAAAGCAAGCAGCGCAATCGTCAAGTTAGCCTTAGTTAACCCTTAATCAGCATCGAATTAAAGAAAGCCGTCCTTGTGGCGGCTTTTTGTGTTATATGGAAAAGAGAACGGAAATTGGAGAAGTGGGTGAGTTTGGTTTAATTAACCACATTGCCTCAAAATTTACAGAAAAACAGGAGTGGACAAATTTGGGTATAGGAGATGATACGGCTGTTTTGGATCCCAAAGGAAATAAGGTCGTTACCACGACCGAATTATTCATTGAGGGTGTTCATTTTGACTTAGGCTATACGCCGCTGCAGCACCTGGGCTTTAAAGTTGTTTCTGTCGTGCTCTCTGATATTGCTGCGATGAATGCCATCCCCGCTCAAATCACAATCGGTTTAGGTTTAAGCAATCGCTTCTCGGTAGAATCGGTGGATGCCCTCTATGAAGGGATTCGCTTAGCTTGTGAGGAATACAAAGTGGATTTAGTGGGAGGAGATACGACTTCTAGTCCGCAAGGTTTGATTATTTCGATGACCGCTACGGGAGTGGTGGAAGCCGATAAATTAGTGCAACGCGGCACGGCAAAGCCTAATGATGTCCTATGTGTGACTGGGGATTTAGGGGCTGCGTTGATGGGCTTGCATTCGTTGGAAAGAGAAAAACAGGTATTCTTGTCTAATCCGGATATGAAACCGGAGTTAGAAGGGAAAAGTTATGTCGTATTGCGTCAGTTGAAACCCATGGCACGTTTCGATATGATTCACGAATTTAGAGACTTAGGCGTTGTTCCTACCTCGATGATCGACTGCTCGGATGGATTAGCCTCAGAAATCATTCATTTATGCAATGCCTCTGGTTTAGGTGCTCGCATTTTTGAGAAAAATATTCCAATCGATGACGAGACCTACTTAGCCGCAACGGAATTTAATGTGAGTCCTTTGACCGCTGCCTTGAATGGGGGGGAGGATTACGAATTAGTATTTACGGTTTCTCAGGAGGATTTTCCCAAAGTAGAGAAGATTGCTGACGTGACCGCGATCGGATATATGACGAATATCGGTAACGAAAGAGTGATGGTCATGAAATCGGACGCAATCGTAGATTTAACGGCGCCTGGATTTGGGAAAGCGTAGGCCGTTCGTCTACTTTTTCAGCCGTTTGATAAATTTAAGGCCATAATCGTTTTTAAATTGGTAATTTTGTCATTGAAATCTAACCGTGTTTAGAAGATACAAATTATGACGAAGTCTTCCTTCATTCGGAAATATTCTAACCGCTTTCTTTCGAGATGGTTGGTCTTAGTCTTTGACTTGATCATTGTTATTTTCTCTTTTTCTATTGCAACCTTATTGAGAATGAATTTCCAGTTAACGGAAATCGATTTCTCTGTGTTCGCTTCTCAGCTCATTTTTGTTTTAGGGCTTCGCTTATTGGCCTTTTTGTACTTTCAATCATATGCTGGGATTATTCGGCACACCAGTATTGAAGATGCCATTTTAATTTTGAAAGCAGTTTTCGCGGGTTCTTTTGGGGCCGTGTTAGTCTCTGCCGTTATTCGAAACACCCTAGGTTTTGAGCACGTCTTTAATTTATCGGCGTCCATTTTAATCATTGACTTTTTTATCTGTCTATTCTGGATGGTCATTCTTCGCTTTTTTGTGAAGAGCTTCTACGAATCCTTCATTAATCAGTTCAAGCCCACGATCGGAGTATTGATTTATGGGGCTGGTTATACAGGGATGTTGACAAAGAATGTGTTCCAAACCGATCGCAGCACAAACTACAAGATTCTCGGTTTTATCGACGACAACGAGTCTAAAATTGGTAAAACGATTGAGGGGATTAAAGTCTATAGCTTACCTGAGGTATTGGATAAGTTTGTTGGTTGGAATGATGGTTTAGAGGTGATTATGGCCATCAATAATATGTCGGCTAAATCGAAACGCAAGATTTCAGATATCTTCTTAGATCGCGGCGTGGTAGTGAAAGCCCTTCCTCCTGTAGACAAGTGGGTGGAAGGTGAGTTTGCGATGAATCAAATTCACAATGTGAAGATCGAGGATCTGTTAGGTCGTGAGGTGATTCAAATGAACAACAAGCGCATAGGCGAAGAGATTTCAGGTAAGGTAATCTTAGTGACGGGTGCAGCGGGATCGATTGGTAGCGAAATTGTACGTCAATTGATTGCTTATTTCCCAGCTAAGTTAGTTTTAGTGGATCAGGCGGAATCGGCCTTGTATGATTTGGAATACGAATTAGCCGGAAAGGTTCCTTCGAATGTGCAATTATACGTAAACGTGGCGGATGTGTCTGACACGCGCCGGGTGAGTAAGATTTTTAAAAGCCATCGTCCGGATATCATTTTCCACGCAGCGGCTTACAAACATGTTCCGTTGATGGAGAACAATCCCTACGAGGCGATTAAGACGAATGTGATCGGTACACGTATTTTGGCAGAATTAGCGGCGGAAGTGGGTGTAGAGAAATTTGTCATGGTCTCGACGGATAAGGCCGTGAATCCGACGAACGTGATGGGAGCGACGAAGCGTTTAGCGGAGATGTATACACAGTCCATGAACCAGCTGGAAGGGGTGAAGACGAAGTTTATTGCGACGCGTTTTGGAAATGTGTTAGGTTCTAACGGTTCTGTGATTCCGTTATTTAAAAAGCAAATTGAGCGTGGAGGCCCGGTAACGGTGACTCACCCAGAAATTACCCGTTATTTCATGACGATTCCAGAAGCTTGCGAACTCGTGCTAGAAGCCGCAACGATGGGACAAGGAGGAGAAGTTTTTGTCTTCGATATGGGCGAATCTGTGAAGATTATTGACCTAGCGAAGAAGATGATTACCCTGAGTGGTTTACGCGTCGATAAAGATATTGAGATTCGCTATACCGGTTTGCGTCCAGGCGAGAAGTTGTATGAGGAGTTGTTAAACAACGACGAGAATACGCTTCCTACCCACCATCCTAAGATCTTGATCGCAGAAGTCAATACGCCATCTTACGCTTACATGGAAGTGGCAACGAACGACCTGAACCACCTGCTATCGAGTGGTAACAATAATTCGATTGTGGCCAAAATCAAGGAAATTATTCCGGAGTACAAATCAAACAATTCGGTGTTTGAGACCTTGGACAAGAAATCGTCTAAATAACCCCCGCCTTTTTAACCATCCAAATAGCCGCTAGCGTAAACAGCGGAGCTGCTGCCACGTCTAAGCTATAATGAACGTGTTGAATCAATAATAGGCTAACTAATACCAGACTAAGGGCGATGGCGATGCGTCTTTCCTTTGTGGTGGGTAAGAAAAAGCAAACAAAAAACATAGTCGCTGTGTGTCCTGAAAAGAAAAGGTCTTTCGTGACAGGCATATTTTCGCCGTAGATGAAAAACTCAGCAAGAGGATCATGTAAATCGACTAAGCCTGCAGGAGGATTTAAGGCGACTAAATAGATGGTCAAAAAGCGAAATCCAGTCTCCAGATTAAACGCCCACGCAAACCAAACGAATCTTTTAGGATCTTGCAACAGTCTATACAGCAAGTAAATAACGGATAAATAGATGATCCCAAAAATGGGGTAGGAAACATTTAGGGCCGGAAGGGCGTTAAGTATAGGATCGTTCCATTGGATGCCCTCTCGCAATTGAATCCATTGGAAATAATCATCCGCTTTAAAAGGGAAAATAAGGAACACGGCTAAGGCGGTTACGAACTGTAGCGCGAAGGTGCGGTCAGTAAAGGCGGCTTTCCAGTTTTGTTTCAAGTTTGAACGAAAATTAGGTAATTTGGGAAGCGAAATTAGTGCTAAAAAACAATAAGATGAAAAAGATCTCTAAAATAACGTTAATTGTGTTGAGTATCATCACAAGCGCATTTCATTTTTCGTGCGGAAGTGCTGGCGAAAAAAAGGAGGCAGGTTTACAAAAACAAATAAATAAGATGGATCAGAAATTAGATAAAATTACGTTTGGGGCGGGATGCTTCTGGTGTGTGGAGGCTGTGTTTCAGCGCGTGAAAGGGGTAAAATCGGTTACTTCTGGCTATATGGGCGGGAAGATCAAGAATCCGACCTATCGCGAGGTTTGTTCTGGGTTAACGGGTCACGCAGAAGTTTGTCAGTTAGCTTATGACCCGAAGGAAGTGGATGTGGCGACGTTGTTGGAGATCTTTTGGCAGACACATGATCCTACCACTTTAAATAGACAAGGAGCTGACACGGGTACACAATACCGTAGCGCTGTGTTTTTCCATACGCCGGAACAGCAAAAAGAAGCGGAGGCTTGGAAACAAAAGTTGAATGTGCAACACGTTTTCCCTAATCCGATTGTAACGGAAATTACACCGGCATCTGAATTTTATGTAGCAGAGGATTACCACCAGAACTATTTCAATGAAAATGGGACGGAGCCTTATTGCCAAATCGTCATCAAACCCAAGATGGATAAGTTTTTAAAGGCGTTCAAGTCTAAACTGAACTAGAATCCGCCTTTGTCGTAGAAACTACGTCTGCGAGATAGTTTCAAGTCTTGTAAGAGCGTGGATTTTACGCGAAGGTCAAAGGAATAATTACTCGCGCGTCCATAGAATGGGCTCGCGATAGGCGTCCAGTTAAAGTTCATTTCCCAGCAATGCAGATCTCGGTGCACGGACATGTTCGTGTAGGTTAAGCCTTTGTACTTAAAGTCAAAGCCAGACGTCACGGACACTTTCCACTTTTCGGAAAGACTCAGATCTCCCTGGAAGCTCAGGCCACTGATGTTTTGTGGCGAGGCTAAGCCTGTCTTATTCATGCTGTATTGGTAGGAGAACGAGAAATTCCAAGGCACATTCCAGTCGACATAGTCGTCTAGGTTTCGGTTGATTTGATTCATTTGAGCCTCACTGGCATTCTTGTTCTCTTTAGGCTTAGGCTTTCCGGCAGAGAATCGGCGGCCAATCGAGAAGTTAAACCCTTGTAGACGTGCTAAACCGGCCCCTTGACTAAACATATAGTCTGGCGTTCTGCGTCCGATATCAAAGAATAACGGATCGGCCACATACAAATAGGGGTCGAAACTACCACCCATATTGATGTCAAAATCCTTCACACGAGAGGCTAGATTAAAGCCAATATTTGATAACGCGTATTCTTTTGCTAGTAAATTATAACTTCCGTTCAGGCCAAAGTTGTCCAGGATACGCACCTTCTCCGTGAGTACGCTGGCGGTATCTGATTTGGTTTTCAACTTGGCTTCGAGCGTATTTTGGAACCCAAAAGAAATCGCCCCAGAGGCTCCTCCATAACTCATCGTGCGCGGATCGAAGGTACTAATGCGGCGAATATCCCCGATTTGCTCTTTGCCCTCCGCATTGATGAATTTCCGGTTATTAATCCGCACATCTTGGTAGTATCCAAAACTCGGATCAGAATAATCTGGCGTATAACTCAAACTAACCGACGGAACCAAGGTGTGGCGAATGGCCTCTAATCGCCCTTTTTTGAAACGCAAGGTCCCAAACAAACGCGTATTCATACTCGCAGAAAAGGCGATCTGAGAATTGAATTTAGGCAAGCCCCCCACGGTATCGATGCGCACGGTTGAATCCGCCGCCACATACGTGTATTTATACGATCGCGTGTACATATTTCCAGACCAAGAAACACCAGGGGTTAGGTTAATGTGCTTTGTTAGCTTCAAATTAGGCAAAGCTAAAGGTATGCTGTAATTGAATTTCGTCTGGGCTTTTTCCCATAAAATAGGCAACGTGCTGGCATCCACGGGGATTACTCCGGCGGGTACGTCATCTGCGCCTGTCGGAATAAATGGCTTTTGAATCGTTCCACGCAAGGAATTAGAGGATCTTGGATAGACATCGAATTCGTAGCGGGTATAAGGGTCGCCTATTTGATTCGTCATCGATATACCTCCAGAGAAGTCCAAGCCGATCCGGAATTGGTCGATAAAGCGATCGCCTAGGGAGTTTTTCTTTTTGAAAGGTTGTATTTGGTTCAGACCAAAGTTAAAATCAGTTCCCGCATCAAAAACGCGGGTACTCGTGTTTTGGTTAATCCGCAGGTTGATGCTGGTGCGGACGGTTTGGCCAAAATTCCTGGAATACTGAACGGATGATCCAATCGTATTCGACAGGTATTGCTGTGTATTGTAAGAATTGTATTGATTGTATGAGTTCGAGGCGATATTGACCGAAGCAGAGAAACTGGAATTGCCAGAGCTGCGGGGCGTATGCGACCACTGCAAGGCAAAATCGGTTCGTTTCGTAGGGGCAAATTCATCCCCATTGCTGTTGCGATTAAAGGCTAAATTAAAGCTGCCGGCATAGCGATAGCGCTTGTTGTATTGCGAATTCGCGCCCAAACCCCAGCCACCTTTGGAGTAGATTTGGCCGGTAAAACGAATCCCGATGTTTTCACTTGCGGCCCAATAATACCCGCCTTCCCGCAAATAGAAACCGCGTCCATTCGGCTCCTCGCCATAAGTGGGCATAATGATACCCGATTTTCCGGCCTCTTTCGGCTGCGAATAGGGAAAGAACCCAAAAGGCAAGCCAATGGGCAGTGGAATGTCATTTAATTCAAAGTGAAAGGGACCGGAGATGATCTCTTTTTTACCCACGACTTTGATCTTGCTGGCCTTGATGTGAAAGTGGGGATGCGTTAAATTACAGGTGGTGTAGATGGCATTTCGGATATAGAGGTTCTCCTCTTCGTCTTTTTTGACATTTTTGCCTTGTACAAATCCTTCGCCTTGTTGTGTTACGATGCCTTTGATGATGGCTCGTTTGGTCTTAAAATTATAGCGTATTTCGTCTGAATCGTATTTATCACTGCCTTGAAGAAAAACGGGCAGTCCTATCATTTTCTTCGTAAGCGTATCTTGAGTTCCGATAGCGTAGACCTCATTTTTTGCCCAGTCGAGGCGGATGTAGTTCGCCTCGAGGGAGATTTCGCCGTACTTGACTTTGGCACCCCCATACAAATTCACAACTTGCTTGTCTGCATCTAAAATCGTAGAGTCTACGGCAGAATAGAAAACGGTGGTCTGTAAATCAGCGGCCGTGTCCTTAGGAATGGATTTTTGTAAAGTATCCGTCGAGATTACCTGCTGCGCTTTGGCCTCTGAAAGCGAAGCAAAAAGGACAAGCAGGGTAATAAAAAGGTAATATGTGGATTTCTTTACCAAATGGAATTTAAAAATTATATTTGTACTTAATACATACAAGCCTACAAAATTACATCTTTGCTTGTTATCAACGTGTAACAATTAGAAAATAATGTTTAATCAGATAAAATCTATCGGTTTACTTTTTTCGTTGGGTTTATTGCTGACAGCTTGGACGCCTAGCGGCTTTCAGAAGGGGGACATTAAGAATCGAATTAAAGTCGTTTGCCTAGATGCCGGCCATGGAGGGAAAGATCCTGGCTGTTCAGGCCCTAAAGGCTCCCATGAGGGTCTTGTGACCTTAAAAATCATCTTAGAAGTGGGTAGAAAGCTGAAAGCGGCTCATCCCGATTTGAAGATTATTTATACCCGAGATACGGACACGTTCATCGAATTAAATGAGCGGGCAAATATCGCAAACCGCAACAAAGCGGATTTATTTATCTCCGTGCATTGCAATGCCGCAGTGAATAAAAATGCCTACGGAACAGAAACCTACACGATGGGTTTACACAAAACGGATGGCAATTTAAACGTAGCGAAGCGAGAAAACTCCGTTATCTTGCAAGAGAAGGATTACCAAAAGACCTACGATGGTTTTGATCCCAATTCTCCACTAGCGCACATTATGATGGCGAATTACCAAAGTGCCTTTATGGCGAGTTCGGTAAAATTTGCGTCCAAGGTGGAGGAGCAGTTTTCGAAAACCTACCAACGGAAGAGTTTTGGGGTGAAGCAAGCGGGATTCCTAGTGATCTGGCGTACGGCGATGCCAAGTGTATTAGTAGAGACGGGTTTTTTAACGAATCCGGAAGAAGAGAATTATTTAGCTTCAGATAAAGGTCAAAGCGAGGTAGCTACAGCGATTGCTACGGCGTTTAAAGCATACAAAGACGAAATCGAAAAATAGATACGATGTTCCAAAGCAATGAATTAAAAGTAGGGTTTTTGGCATTGTTAGCCTTTCTGATCCTCTATTTCGGGTTTAATTTTCTGAAAGGGAATGACGTATTCTCCACAGCCCGTGTCTACTACGTAGAATACGAAAATGTGGACGGCCTAATGGTTTCGAACCAAGTAATGGTGAACGGAATCGAGGTGGGTAAAGTGAAGAAAGTCGAAATTCAGCCGGCTAAAGCGAATAAAATTCTTGTTACGCTACGTTTAAGTCAAGATATCGTTATTCCAGACAAAACAGTCGCAGTTCTTTCGGATGGCGCCTTATTAGGAGGAAAAATTATTCGGTTGCGTTTAGAGGGCAAGGGTAATTTAGCGGAGGATTCGTTCCTGAAAGGGGAAACCGAAGTGGGAGTGACGGCCTTATTGAAGGAACGCGCTATTCCGGTGATCGCAAACGCGGATTCGCTCTTAGTTTCTTTCCGCCAAATCTCGAATAAATTCGATCACACGGGTACATATTTAAATACCTTGTTGAAAACGTCCAATGAAACGATTACGAATATCAATGGTTCGGTGAATGGAATTGTGGCGGATAATCGGGCAAATGTTGCGCAGATTTCTTCGAATATGAAGACCTTGTCAGCTGATTTGATCGAAACAGAAAAGCAATTGCGTCCTTTGTTAATGAAGTTTAATACGGTAGCTGATTCGTTGAACGCCTTGAAGATAGGTAAGACCTTGAAAGAGGTGGACGCAACGGTGATTTCGCTGAGAAAGATTGTGCAAGGTTTAGAACGCGGGGAAGGTAGCGCTGGTAAATTGATTAAGAATGATAGCCTGTACTTAGGCTTAAATAAAACGCTCGTGGATCTAGACAAGCTGTTGCTTGATTTTAGATTACAGCCGAAGCGCTACATTGGTATTTCCGTTTTTGGAAAGAAAAACACCCCTCCATCTAATTAATTTATGTCTACGATTCAAGTGAAAATTACAGCCAGTCCTGAGCTGTCTGATATTTTAGTCGCTGAGCTAGGCGAAATTCAATTCGACATTTTCGAGGATTCGGAGTCGGGGGTGACCGCGTATTGTCCGGAGGTGGATTTCTCTGCGGAGGCCTTAACGGAAATTATGTCCCGTTATGGTTTGGAAACCTACGAAACGAATCGCATCGAGAAGCAAAATTGGAATGAGGTGTGGGAGAGCAATTACGATCCCATTCGCATAGCGGATTTAGTTTTAATTCGGGCGAGTTTTCATCCCTCTGAATCTGGATTTCAGGTGGAGGTAGTGATTAATCCCAAAATGTCGTTTGGAACTGGCCACCACGAAACGACCTCGCTGATGACGAAGGCTTTGTTCGATGTGGATTTGACCGGTAAAAGTGTATTAGATGCGGGAACAGGCACAGGTTTGTTAGCTTTTGTAGCTAAGAAGCGTGGTGCTAACTTTGTTCGTGGTTTTGATATCGACGAATGGTCGGTGGAAAATTCGGTCGAGAATGCGGGATTGAATGGCTGCGAGGAGATTCCCTTTGGTTTAGGTACCATCGCCGACGAAGATGAAAGGGAATACGATGTGTTATTAGCGAATATCAATCGCAATATCTTATTAGCCGAAATGGCCGATTACGCCGCGCGCATCAAGCCCGGCGGATTACTTTTCTTAAGCGGTTTCTACACGGAAGACATTCCACTTTTACTGGAATCCGCTGAAAAGCAGCAACTTAATTTTATCGCGCAAGCATCAAAAAACAACTGGGCTTGCTTGCAATTGAGAAAAAAATCTTAATTTTAAAGGTTTGACTCATGTAATCCGAGAAATCGGGTGTTTTTAAAATGAAAATCTCCCCTAACAAACCTTTCGAGGTTGTTTATTCTTTATTGTCTCACGAATGCCTCGGATTCTTATTCGATGTCTTTGTGGTGCAATTAAATGAGAAAGGTCAATTGACCTGGGAGTACCAAACGCTGACATCCCGGAACTTCCACGAATTTGAACATGCCTTGGACGATCGCGATCGTACGGCGGTGGGTTTGATTGAGAGTATGAAACCGGTCGCGGTTTTTGAAAAGTTTAATACCTCGAAGCGCAAGACGATGGAGGAATTCTTTTTGAAGACTTGGGACGTAGAAAAAGGCGAGAAAGAAATTCAAGAGGCAGTGATGTCCGTGATTGAGAAGAAAAGAGGTCAAGTGTTTGGGCTAATTTGTCCAGACAAGACGCTTTTCATCATGGGGAATGATGGCAATCCGATGCGTCAATCCGTGCAAATCGAGGCGGAGGCTGTGGACGTCTTGTTCCACTTTATGCGCAATGACGAGAATACGCATTATTTCCCTACCCTAAAATACCTAGGCAATAAACTCGAGTTTCAGTACAAAGACGCGGTCGTATTATGTGACGAGCCGGCTTGGATGCTGATGAATCAAAAACTATACCACTTCAATCCAGAACTGGAAGGCAAGAAATTGCGTCCGTTCTTGAATAAGAAGTTTGTCGCCATCCCGAAGAACATGGAGGAAGATTACTTCCGCAAGTTCGTGAAGGCGATGGTGGCGCGTTACCCCGTTCACGCGAAAGGATTCGAGATTACTAATACAGAAAAACCGGTTCAATTCTTACTGTCTTATGGCCCTACGGCGCCTAAAATCGAGGACGAAGAGACGCTGAAAAAGAAGGCAGCCTTAGAAGCAGCGGATCGCTGGAACTTCGTGTTGTCCTTCCAATACGGCAATAACCGCTTCCCTTGGGACGGCTTATCGTCAGAGGCAAATGTCCTTTTCGAAAAGAAAGGGGATAGTTATGCCTTCCAAAAAATTATGCGCTCCCACGTCAAGGAAAAACGTGCCTTCCAACAGCTGAAGACCTTAGGGTTAAAGATGGAGAACGATGGCCGAGCCTTTATGCAACGAGGAGATGCGGTGCAATGGTTAACGGCGAACAAGGAAGCGCTGGATCAAGCGGGTTTTGTTGTTCAGTTCAAGGGCGATGGACAAGCGCCACGCTATTTCCTAGGAAAACCAGAAATCAAGATTCGTATTGGTGAAAAACTAGACTGGTTTGATATTCAGGCGGTGATTTCGTTTGGGGAGTTCCAAATTCCTTTCTTGAAAATCCGCCAGCTGATCTTACAAAAGAAGAAAGAATTCCATTTGCCGGACGGTTCCATCGCGATGATTCCGGACAACTGGTTCCACGATTACCAAGACCTATTCTACTTCTCCGAGACGCGCCCTGGCGAAGAAGGCGTGTTCTTGCGTCGCCAGCATTACCAGTTAGTGCAGGAATGGGAGAATCAAGATTTAGTCAAAACCGCATTAAGAGCTAAAACAATCACCGATTTAGCACTCGAAGCGAAGGAATATCCCGTACCGAAGAACTTCAAAGGCACCTTGCGTCCGTATCAATTAGAAGGCTACCGCTGGATGCGTACGCGTCAGGCGGCCGGATTAGGGGCTTGTTTAGCGGATGATATGGGTCTGGGTAAAACCGTTCAGACGCTTTGTTTATTGCAGAGTTTGAAGGAACAAGGGGAGACCTTGCCTACCTTGCTCGTGATGCCTACTTCTTTGTTATATAACTGGGAGATGGAGGCGAAGAAATTTACCCCGCAGTTACGTGTTTTAGTGTACAGCGGACCTCAAAGAGAGAAATTGCAGGCCCAAATCGGGAAAGTTGATTTGATTCTATGCTCTTTCGGGATGGTCCGCTCGGACATTGAATGGTTCGAAAAGCAGGCCTTCTCGTATGTGATTTTAGATGAGTCGCAGGCGATTAAGAATCCGTTAGCGAATATTACCAAAGCCGTACAAAAATTAAATGCGAAATTCCGTCTCGTGATGACGGGAACTCCGCTGGAGAATTCGACGATGGATCTTTGGTCCCAAATGAATTTTGTAAACAGTGGACTCTTAGGAACACAACGCTATTTCAAAGACCATTTCCAATTGCCTATCGAAAAGAAGGCGGATATGGAGAAGAAAAAACGTCTTTATTTCCTAATCAAGCCCTATTTATTGCGTCGTGAGAAGCGTCAAGTAGCGGCTGATTTACCAGAAAAAATGGAATCGGTGACCTATTGCTCGATGACCGAGGAACAAGAGCGCTTGTATGACAAAACGAAATCGTTCTACCGTGACGTGTTGTTGAAGCAGATTCAGGACGAAGGCTTGCAGAAATCGCGCTTTTCGGTCTTGCAAGGCCTAACGAAATTACGTCAGCTCGCGAACCATCCTTCGCTGTGCGAGGAAGGTTATATGGGAGATTCGGGTAAGATGGAGGCTGTTTTAGAAAAATTAGAGACGGTTTTAGAGCAGCACCACAAGGTGTTGATCTTTAGTCAATTTGTGCAGCACTTGAATTTGATAAAGGCTGCTCTAGAAGAGCGTGAAATTCCGTATGCCTATTTAGATGGAAGTACGGTAGATCGAATGGGTCAGGTGGAGAGTTTCCAAAAAGAGGATGGCCAATCCGTTTTCCTTATTTCTTTAAAAGCGGGTGGGGTAGGGTTAAATCTAACTGCGGCAGATTACGTGTTCTTGTTAGATCCGTGGTGGAATCCAGCGGCAGAAGCGCAGGCGATTGACCGAGCGCACCGTATTGGCCAAAAGAAAACCGTATTCACCTACAAGTTCATCTCGAAAGAAACGGTGGAAGAGAAGATCCTTGCCTTGCAGCAACGCAAAAAGGATTTAGCCTCTGAGCTAGTGACTTCTGACGAGAGCATCTTACGCGCATTGAGCGAGGATGAGGTACTCGATTTACTAAGCTAAAATTTTGACGAGGATGTTTTTCGCCACTTCATGACTAATGAAGATGGGCGCAGCTTCGTTAATGGAAACGAAGATCGATCGATCAAATTCGTTGATCTCCTGAATGTCCAGTTTTGCTCCTAAACTCAAATGTAATTTCGTTAACAATTGCAGGAAGACCGCCGAATCTTGGGCCACCCCCATCAATTTGCAGGTTTTGTTTGCCTTGATATCAGACAGGTGAGAATAAGCTAACTCTGGTAATATACCGTCCTTATTGGGGATAGGGTCGCCATGTGGATCCGTTTTAGGGAAGCCCAGGTATTCATCTAATTTGTGGATTAATTGATCTGATTCAATGTGCTCAAGCTGTTCAGCGATTTCGTGCACTTCGTCCCAGTTAAATCCCATTTTGTCTACTAAGAATACTTCCCAAAGTCGGTGTTTGCGCACAATCGATAACGCAATTTTCTCGCCCTCTGCACTTAAACGAACGCCTTGGTATTTTTGGTAATTCACCCAGCCTTTTTCGGCTAGTCTACGCAACATGTCGGTCACCGATGCCGCTTTGGTCTGCATCAATTCCGCTACCGCGTTCGTAGAAATGTCCTCCGAAGTCGCCTCAGATAGGCGATGTATAACCTTTAAGTAGTTTTCTTCTGTGAATGAAATGGCCATGGAGTAAAGGTAGTAAATTTATTTTTTAGGTTAATCTAAAAATTATTTTTAAATTGTACAAAATTCTATTTTATGTCGAGTCCTTGGCGTTCTAATCCTAAAACGAAATCCTTATCCGAAGTGTTTGGGACGATTCCTGTACCCACGGGGAACGGATTTTGGAAGAATTTGCGAGCTTTCATGGGACCGGGTTTTTTAGTGGCGGTAGGTTATATGGATCCAGGCAACTGGGCCACCGATTTAGCGGGCGGAGCCTCTTTCGGATATACCTTATTGTCTGTTGTTCTTGTCTCCAGCGTTTTCGCGATTATTTTACAGCACTTGGCCTTGAAATTAGGCGTCGCCTCGGGACGTGATTTAGCCCAAGCGTGTGGGGATGCGTTTTCGAAGCCGGTAGCTATTTTCCTGTGGTTAGTTTGTGAGATTGCGATAGCGGCTTGCGATTTAGCGGAGGTAATCGGATCAGCGTTAGCGCTTCAGTTGTTGTTCAGGATTCCGATTTTAGCGGGTATTGTCATTACGATTTTAGATGTATTCCTGATATTGTATTTCCAAAACAAAGGATTCAAAGTCATCGAGTCTATCGTTTTATCTCTTTTGATTGTCATAGTAGGCTGTTTTGCCTATGAGCTCTTCATCTCTCAACCCTCCATTTCAGGGATCTTGGGTGGTTTAGTGCCGCAAACATCGGTGGTGATGAACCCAAGTCAACTCTATGTGGCCATCGGTATTCTAGGAGCCACAGTCATGCCGCATAATTTGTACCTACATTCGAGTATCGTCCAAACACGTGCCATCAAGGATACGGATGAAGACAAAGAAAAAGCGATCAAATACGCGACTTGGGATTCCACGCTTTCGTTGGGACTAGCCTTTTTTATTAACGCGGGGATTCTGATTTTAGCGGCGGCGGCCTTTCATGGGAATAACCTTCAGCAGGTAGCGGATATCCGAGATGCCTATCAATTATTAGATCCGGTATTGGGAAGTAAATTAGCGAGTATTTTGTTTGCCGTTGCCTTATTAGCATCGGGCCAAAATGCTACCTTGACAGGAACGCTAGCCGGCCAAATCGTGATGGAAGGATTCCTCGATTTGCGTATCGCTCCTTGGTTACGACGTTTGATTACTCGCTTAATTGCCATCATTCCGGCCTTCTTTATTACTTGGATCTACGGAGAATCGAAGATAGGGGAGCTGTTGGTTTTCTCACAAGTAGTGCTTTCGATGCAATTAAGCTTCGCCGTGATTCCGCTGGTATTATTTACCGGGGATAAACAGAAGATGGGTAAATTCGCGAATTCATCGCATTTACAAGGAATTGTTTGGGTAATAACAGCGATTATTTTGGGCCTGAATATGTACTTGCTGGGACAGGTGTTAGGACTGCTTTAAACCAAGTATCGTCGCCTAGGTAGTCAATAGCTCGCCATTTCACCGGCAGTTTAGGTTCAGGGATTCCTTCAACAAGTGTTTTGGGACTTCTGATTTTCCAAAGTTCATCCACCAGTCCATCCGCAAACAACATTTCCATCGTTTTCGCGCCGCCTTCGACTAGGATCGATTGAAGAGGTAGGGCAGCTACTTCCGCTGATGAACGTAAGACGATTGTTTCTCCTCCATCTGTTAAGACTTTAGCGTTGGTAGGAATCCTGTGGGAAGGATCTATCACGACACGTACTGGATTTGTACCTGCAACTAATCGTGTCGTTAGCGACGGATTGTCGTTAATAATGGTTTGAACCCCTACTACAATTCCTTGGTGTTCAGCGCGCAGTTGATGTACGCGAATTGCAGATAATTCGTTCGATAGCTGAACGGGTGCGCCTGCGGGGCCAGCGATGAATCCATCAGCACTAACCGCGTATTTGAAGGTAATGTAAGGCCTTTTCAGCCGGTGAAAGGTAAAGAAGTGCCGGTTAATCCATTCGCCTGTTTCTGCCAATAAACCAATGTGGCAAGTAATTCCAGCAGCTTCCAGTTTCTCCACTCCTTTTCCTGCTACGAGCGGATTAGGATCTAGGTTCGCGATGTAGACTGTGGCGATGCCAGATTGAATCAGTAAATCTGCACAGGGAGGTGTTTTGCCAAAATGGGAGCAAGGCTCCAAGGTCACAAAAGCCGTCGCACCTTCTACCGATTCCGAGCACGAGCGTATTGCATTCACCTCTGCATGAGGCCCACCATGCTGTTGGTGATAACCTTCGCCTAGGGTGCGGTCGTCTTTGACAATCACACAACCGACTAATGGATTAGGAGCAACGCGTCCTGAGCCTAATAAGGCTAGGTCAAAGGCGCGTTGCATCCAAATTTCTTTATTCGGCATGAACAGGTTTGCGGTTACTCGATAAATAACTGTAAATCGCTGGAATGATATACAAGGTCAACGTAGTAGAGAATAACATACCACCCACTACGGCGATACCCATCGAAACCCTACTTTGAGATCCTGAACCTAAAGCTAAGGCAATCGGTAAAATACCTAAAATCGTACAAAGCGAAGTCATAATGATAGGACGGAAACGAGCAACTGCTGCTTCCTGCACCGCTTGTGTTTTTTCCAAACCGGTTTCTTTTCGCTGATTGGCAAACTCTACAATCAAGATACCGTTTTTCGTCACGAGACCGATGAGGACGATGATACCGATTTGGGAGAAGATATTCAACGTTTGGCTGAAATCCCAAAGCGTTAATAAAGCACCCGCCACCGCTAATGGAACGGTAAACAAGATGATAAATGGATCGATGAAACTTTCGAACTGGGCAGAAAGGATCAAGTAGATCAATAAAATCGCTAGTGCGAAGGCGAAGAGTAGGGAAGAGCTAGACTCTTTGAATTCCTTACTTTGGCCATCATAAGCAGTAGAGAAGGAAACGTCGAAGGTCTCTTTCGCTAATTTATCCATCTCGTTCAAAGCCTCTCCTAAAGTCACCCCTTTTGCCATCTGCGCCGTTACGGTAGCCGCTACGTAGCGGTTGTAACGGAATAGTTGGGGAGGAGTACTCTGTTCCGTAATCTTCACTAGGTTGTCTAATTGAATCAAATCCCCGCGGTTGTTTTTCACGTAAAGGGACTTCAAATCAGAAACGTCATTTCGCATCGGCCGGTCGATTTGACCGATGATTTGGTATTGTTTTCCATCCATCACGAAGTAACCAAAGCGTCTACCCGAAAGGCCTAATTGCAAGGTCGTCGCCACATCTTGGATGGAAACGCCTAAGTTTTGGGCTTTATCGCGGTTGATTTCAAGCCGCAATTCTGGCTTCGTAAACTTCAAGTTCACGTCTGCCATTTCGAACTTCGAACTCTCCCTCACTTTGGCCATAAACAACGGAATGTTCTTCTTCAAACTCTCGAAAGTCGAGGCTTGAATCACGAACGCCACTGGCAAACCTCCACCTCCACGCTGCCCGGTCGAAAGAGTGGGCTCTTGGATCAAGGTAGCACGTGCACCCGTAAATTTCTTGATCTTCGGTTGAAGCTCATCGGCAATTTGTTGCTGAGTTCTACGCCCTTCCGGATCGGATAAAATCACGCGCATACTTCCGGTATTCGAACCTCCATTTCCAAAAGGAGGGGAAGTAATCGAGTAGACGGCATACCGCTCTTTGGCAGGAATATCCGTCATCAAGAACTTCGCCATTTCATCCGTATAATTCAACATATATTCAAAAGTCGCACCTTCTGGAGCTACTGCATTCACACGCAAGCCACCTCTATCCTCTAGTGGAGCTAATTCTGATGGAATCGCCTCATATTTAAACAGGGCGTAAATAATGCCAAATAAGGAGAACATAATCACCCAAGCCATCCAACGGATCTTAATAAAGGCAGCTAAAGAGTTCTCGTATCCTTTCGTTAAAGCAACAAAGAAAGGTTCCGTCACCGTATAGAACCACGGTTTCGAATGACTCCCCTTTAATAAACGCGAACTTAACATAGGCGTCAAAGTCAATGAAACGAAGGCAGAAATAATCACGGATCCTGCCACCACGATACCGAATTCGCGGAAAAGACGGCCCGTAATCCCTTGCAAGAAAATCACTGGCAAGAATACGGCTGCTAGTGTAACGGTAGTGGAAATAACGGCGAAATAGATTTCTTTCGAACCCTCGATCGCTGCTTCCCACGGGCTTAGACCTTCTTCGATTTTGGTATAAATATTTTCTAAAACGACAATCGCATCATCCACCACGAGACCGATGGAAAGCACGATACCTAATAGCGTCAATACGTTCACGGAGAATCCCGCTAAATACATGAAGAAGAACACCCCAATCAAACTGACCGGAATGGCGGTTAATGGGATGAGCGTCGATCTCCAGTCACGCAAGAACAAGAAGATGATAATCGTTACTAATAAAATCGCGGTAAAGATGGTTTCTTCCACCTCTTCGATCGATTTACGCACGTATTTCGTATTATCAAAACCTTCCTTCATCTCCACATCCGCCGGCAAAGTCAAGCGAATCTGCTCCACTTTCTTGTGAATGGCATCTACGATTTGGATTTGGTTTGAACCCGGCTGCGGAATGACCGCGATGGAAATCATGGGTTTCAAATCCCGTTTGAAGAAGGTCTTGTTGTTTTCTGGCGAAAGTTCTGCCTTACCCACATCCGAAAATTTCACCGAGCGATCGCCTTCCTCTTTGATGATCAAATTATTGAAATCGTCCTCCGTGGTCATACGACCCTGCGTTCTCACGGTTAATTCCGTATTCGCTCCTTCGATACTTCCGGAAGGCAACTCGATATTTTGTTTCGCTAAGGCATTCACAATATCCGGCGCCGTCAAACGGAACGAGGCTAAGCGCTCTGGGTCGATGTGCAAACGCATCGCATATTTCTGCTCTCCCCACAATTGTACGGAACTAACGCCTGGAATCGTCTGGAATTTCTCTTTGATATTTCGAGTGGCTAATTCATTCAATGAAAGCAAGTTACGCGTCGAAGAGAATACGTTAATGTTGTAAATCGGGTTCGCATCCGCATCCGCTTTCGCTACGATGGGAGGATCCACGTCTTTAGGTAATTGACCCATCGCACGCGACACGCGGTCACGCACGTCGTTCGCCGCATCCTCGATATTGACCGAAAGATCAAATTCGACCGTGATACTCGAACGGCCATCCCGACTCGAACTAGACAAGGTCCGAATACCGGCGATTCCGTTAATCGATTCTTCAAGCGGTTCGGTGATTTGGGATTCAATAATGTCAGCATTTGCCCCTGTGTAAGAGGTTTGCACGTTTACTACTGGCGGATCCACCGATGGATATTCACGAACCCCTAAATAGGTGTATCCGATAATTCCAAATACGATGATCGTGATGGACATCACAATCGAAAGTACCGGTCTTTTTATACTAATCTCTGAGAAAGATGCCATAGCTGGATTATTTTACGACTTCTTTGATTTCTACTTCGCCATCTGGTTTTACCTGAATGATCCCGTTCGTAATTAGGGTATCACCTATCGCTAAACCATCTAAGATCTCTACCGTTTTGTCTCCTCGGGTTCCTAAAGTCACCTTCGTTGATACCGATTTGCCATTTTTAACGATATATACTTTGTTTCCTTTCGCCTCTGGAATGACCGCTTCCGTAGGGATCATGATGGCAGACCCTTTCGTTTTTAAGATCAAATTCACCTTAGCGAAGGCTCCTGGAACCAATTGATTGCCTGGATTAGGTGCTTGTGCGCGGATTTGCAAGGTTCTTGTTTGGGGATCGATCTTAGGGTCTATCGCATACACGCGACCGATGAAGTTCTTTTCTTCGTTTTCTGTAACGAATTCGATGGTACCCCCATTTTTTACTTGCGTCGCATATTTTGCCGGGATCGAGAATTCGATTTTTGCCGGATTCGTATTAGTCAAGGTTGCGATCTGTGTACTAGGAGAGATGTAACTTCCCATGCTGACATAGCGGAAACCGATTCTGCCCGCAAACGGTGCGCGAAGCGTTGTTTTTAAGATCTGCGCTTTCAGGTCTTCGATATCTGCCGAAATCGTATTCACCGAGTTCACCGCAATATCGTATTCGCGTTGGGAGATGGCTTCTTTTTGAAGAAGGACTTTTTGACGCGCCTCATTGTCTTCTGCTAATTTCTTATTGAAACCGAGTTTGCGAAGACGTGCTTGTAAATCGTCGTCGTTGATGCGAAGTAAAACAGTGCCTTTGGCCACCACATCGCCTTCTTTGATATTCAATAAAATGATACGTCCCGCGATTTCGGAACGAATTTCGACTTCTTCATTGGGCAAAATAGAACCCGTTGAGCTGATCATGTCGTCCAAACGCGTCGATTTAACCACGGTCACAATCACCGCTGTTTTGCCGCCCTTTCCACCCGGGCCTCCCTTTTCTTTCCCTTTTTCCTTTTTCTCCTCAGCGAAAAATGTCTTTTTGATTTTCGGATAAAAAGCCAAGCCCAAGATTAAGGCAATGGTCAAAACCGACAAGATGGTCTTTGTAATTTTATTCATAGTACTAGGTTTTCATACTAAGGTAATCAAATACAAGGAAAGGATTACCCTAATTTATAGGCTTAATTGGTTAATGAATTCGAAATCCACGGCATAAACTGCTCATTTTCCACTTCGTTCATCACGAAATGACTCTGTGCATTGCCGATGTTTTTAATACTCGCGAGTTTGTGCAAAATAAATTCTCGGTATTCGTCCATATCTGCGACCACGATTTTTAACAAGAAATCACTGTGTCCAGACACGCAATAGCATTCTTGAACCTCCATTAACTGCATGACGTCTTGTTCGAATTGCTTCAAATAGTCCGCCGCGTGTTCTTTCAGGGAGATGTCACAAAAAACGGTTAAGGTTTTGCCTAGTTTGGCGGGGTTGATCATTGCCCGGTAGCCCGTGATCACACCCTCTTTTTCCATCCGCTTGATGCGTTCATGGATAGGCGTCGCACTCATTCCTAGGCGTGAGGCCATTTCTTTATTGGAAAGAAAGGCATCTTCGTGCAGAAATGCGAGGATCTTTTTATCGATGTCATCTATTTTTGCCATGCTATTTTGTCCTCTCGTTTTTCTCCAATCGTAGTCCAAATGAAACCATTCCAGCTAAGGTATCTACCCGCATTGATTGCGCCACATGAATAGCGTATTTTCCCGGTCTTGGGAACTTTAAAGCACGGTAAACGAGAAATTTTTTCTCATAAATATCGCCAAAACCCGCGCCTTTCGGCTTCCCCGTTGTAGGGTCATATAAGATTGCTTCAGCTAAACCTTTTTGTATGGTTGCCCCTTTGGCATCTAGAATACTTGGGCTGAAATACAGGTTATAAAAGGGGTAGGCGTTGTTTTGTCGTACCACCACATAAGCCGTATAACTGCTCACAGAATCCGCCACTTCTACGTTAAAACGAATGGGGTGCTTTTGAATCCAGCCTGACTCAGGAAAGCTCGAAGTATCATCTAACACCACATTCGAATCACTGCAGGCAAAGAATAACAGCTCAAACAGGAAAATGAATCCAAGGCTAAGCTTCAGGGGTAGGCGCTGCACCATCTCTCGGAGGTCTTGGTTTGAATTTCTTTTTCTTCTTGAACGGTTTCGGAGTGGCTGTGCCACCATCAGCTGCAGGAGTCGATCCTTCCGGACGATTATGCCCTTCCGGACGCGGTCCGCGGTTTTCACCTTCCGGTCTTGGCGGTCTAGGCGGGCGATTTTCGCCTTCTGGCCTTGGTCCGCGTTCCGGACGAGGCCCACGGTTTTCTCCTTCCGGTCTTGGTCCGCGTTCCGGACGAGGCCCTCTGTTCTGTCCTTCCGGACGAGGCCCACGGTTTTCTCCTTCCGGTCTAGGTGGACGCGGTCCGCGATCTTGCCCTTCTAGGCGTGGTCCACGATTTCCACCATCGCGATTTCCCCGATTATTACGGTTGTTGCGATTTCCCGATTTTACCCCACCGTATTTCTTGTCCATCCGCTCTAAATCAGAGTTTAGCTCAGATACAGTAGGTTTTTCCACTGCTGGTGCATCTGGATTCAGATCCTCAAACGACTCAGGAATAATCCCTTTCTTATTTAAATCAACAATTTCTGCCACGCGATCACAGCTCACTGGAATCCAGATCGCCTCTTCTCCCACAATCCCAAACCACATCATTCGCTTGAAAATGTCTGTCTTCTGCAAGATGGCCTCTCCGCGTTTAGTTCTTAATCGACCCTCAATGGTAGGGATGCTCTTTAAGGCATCCATATAGGTCTCTAATTCGTAGTTCAAACAGCACTTCAAACGACCACATTGGCCACTTAATTTGACTGGATTCAATGATAGATTTTGGTATCTAGCCGCTGAAGTGGTTACGTTCTTGAAATCCGATAACCAGGTTGAGCAACATAATTCACGTCCACAAACCCCGATTCCGCCTAATCTACCTGCTTCTTGACGAAGAGA
The DNA here is from genome assembly GCA_040403415.1 of Aquirufa sp. GTDB lineage: Bacteria > Bacteroidota > Bacteroidia > Cytophagales > Spirosomataceae > Aquirufa. The sequence goes on along the minus strand of JBBAKU010000006.1, from coordinate 90,691 downwards.
TATTTGTTTCATTTCGACCCGAATCTTGAATTCGGTCGCTAGCAATTTGATTAATTCGCGGAAATCGACGCGGTCTTCAGATGAATAATAGAAGATCGCTTTGGCCCCATCGGATTGGAATTCTACGTCCGAAAGTTTCATGTTCAGCTTCAGGTCGCTGATGATTTGACGACCGCGGTACATCGTAGGAAGGTCACGTGCCATTGCCTGCTCGTGCTTTTCGATGTCCTTTTCTGTCGCTAAACGGAAGATATTTTTAACCTTATCGTCGTCTTTGATATTCTTCTTCAATAATTGAAGACGAACAAGCTCTCCTTGGAGGGAAACGGTTCCTAGCTGGGTTCCGCTACTGGAATCGACCATAACGGCGTCACCGGTATGTAATTCAAGTTGATCTACGTTTCGGAAATACTCTTTTCTGCCTCCTTTGAACTTCACTTCCACGATGTGAAAGCGCTGAAAAGAAGGGACGTCTAAGTCTGACAACCAGTCAAAAACGTTCATTTTATTGCAACCACCTGATCCACAACCGCCATTACTTTGACAGCCTTTTACCTCTCCGCTTGCGCTGGTAGAGCCACATGACCCACTGGAACACGATTTACATGCCATATCTTAATACATCTAATCCGATGTCTCTTCTAAAGTTTTTACCTTCGAATTGAATGGTCTGAGCAGCCTTTTGTGATTTCTGGATCGCTCTTTCCAAGGTATTCGAAGTTCCAGTCAGCGCCATAACACGGCCACCGCAGGTGATAATATCGCCGTCTTTTGACGTCGTACCTGCGTGGAAAACGATGGCGTCTTCCACTTTTTCTACTCCCGTTAACACATCGCCTTTACGGTATTCCTCTGGATAACCGCCCGCCACTAACATGGTAGTTACGGCGTATTGGTCCAAAATGGAAATCGTTTGTTCGCTCAGCGTGCCATTGGAGGCTGCAATTAGCAAAGATAGGAAATCTGATTCGATTCTAGGTAAAACCACCTCCGTTTCCGGATCCCCCATTCGTGCATTGTACTCGATGACATAGGGCTCGCCTTCATGGTTCATTAAACCAATGAAGATGAAACCTTTGTAGTCTATATTTTCTGCTTTCAAGCCTTTGACTGTCGGTTTGATGACCTTTTGCTTCACTAATTCCATGAATTTCTCATTCGCAAAGGGAACAGGTGAAACCGCTCCCATGCCGCCGGTATTCAAACCCTCGTCGTTTTCACCGATGCGCTTGTAATCTTTTGCCTCCGGTAAAACCACGTAGTTTTCGCCGTCTGTTAGAACGAAAACGGATAATTCGATGCCGCGAAGGAATTGTTCGATCACGACTTTGGAACTCGCATCTCCAAACTTCGCGTCTAATAACATTTCATTCAAGGCATTCTCCGCTTCTGCCAAAGTCAAGGCAATTATCACCCCTTTCCCAGCTGCTAATCCGTCTGCTTTCAATACAATCGGTAAGGATTGCGTTTGTAAATAGGCTAAGCCGTCTGCGATCGTGTCCTTAGTGAAGGTTTGTGATGCGGCAGTTGGGATGCCATATTTATGCATAAAGTTTTTAGAGAAGTCTTTGCTGCCTTCGATTTGGGCACCTTCAGCTCCTGGGCCTACGATACCTACGTGTTTCAAGTCTGCCTGTGATTCGATGAAATCACGCACCCCTTTAACGAGTGGTTCTTCTGGGCCCACGACTACTAAACCGATGTCGTGCGCACGAATCGCCGCAGCGATCCCTTCAAAATCGGTCACGCCGATGGCTAAATTAGTGCCGCATTGAGCGGTTCCGGGGTTACCCGGTGCAATGTATAAATTACCTAGGATAGGGCTTTGGCTAATCTTCCAAGAAAATGCGTGTTCACGGCCTCCAGCACCTAATATTAAAACGTTCATATACTTATTAATTGGCTAATTCACTTAAAAATTTAATGCGCATTAAACGAAGTTCTTCCTCCGTCACATCTTCAATATCACAATTTTCTAAGGCTTCTGCGATGTCATCCGTGTCCGCAGACATGAAGTATTCGTATATTTCCTCTTGTTTGTCTAGTTCCATCACCTGGTTAATGTAATAATCCAGGTTCAGCTTCGTACCTGAGAAGCAGATGGTCTCGATCTCTTCGATCAATTCCGCCATGCTCACCTCTTTTTGCTCAGCAATCAAGTCTAAATCGATTTTGCGATCGACCTGTTGGATGATGTAAATCTTGATTTTGGACTTATTAACCGTCGATTTGACGACTACTTCTTTCGCCGTCTCGATCTCGTTTTCTTCCACGTAGCGATTGATCACATCGAGGAATGGCTTGCCAAATTTCACGACTTTACCCATTCCCACTCCATTAATTTGGGCCATTTCGTCCTGTGTAGTCGGATAAGTGGTCGCCATTTCTTCCAAAGAAGGATCTTGGAAAATCACATACGGAGGCAAATTTTTCTCTTTCGCGATCTTCTTGCGGAGGGTTTTAAGTAGGTCAAAGAGGGCGTCATCATAGGCTTTGGCCCCTAAAGCAGCTCCCTCATCCTCATTTTCAGCGGGCTCCGCTTCTTTTTCGTAATCGTGGTCTTTGTAGAACGTAATCGGGAAGGATTCCTTCAAGAAAGCCTGTCCAGCCTCACTTAAACGCAGAACTCCGTAATTCTCAATGTCTTTTTCTAGCAGGCCAAAAATGGCCATTTGCTTGATAAAGGAGATCCAAGGCGACTTTTCATCTTCGATAGGCACCGGCTTAGAGGCCGTTTTGCGCATCTTCGGTTTTTTAGGCGTATCCTCGTCTCCGTCTTCATCTTCGTCCTCATCATCCTCTTCGTCTACCTCAGGGGCAATCCAAGAAACCGTTTTTCCTGCACCAAACAGCGATAATTTCTCCTGTTCGTGGCTCGCAATAAAAGAATTTGATTTGCCTTCTAAGAAATCAGCGATATGCTCTGCATCGAATTGTTCGCCGGTTTGTTGCGCCGCTTTCAATACGAGGCTAACCTCTTCTTCGGCCTTAAACGTAGGCGTAGGATGCATACAATTGTCGCAGAAACCGCAGTTTTCAGCCATATGCTCCCCAAAATAGTGAAGCAATTGCTTTCGACGGCAAACACCTAAATTCGTATAGTAAACCATTTCAGACAAGAGAATTTTCGCATTCTCTTTCTCCGTAACGGCCTTATCTTTGTTAAACTTATCTAATTTCAGGATGTCATCGTAGGTGTAGAACAAGATACAAGTTCCATCCAAGCCATCGCGACCCGCGCGACCTGTTTCCTGGTAATAACCCTCTAGCGACTTAGGGGCATCGTAGTGAATCACAAAACGCACATCTGGTTTATCGATTCCCATTCCAAAAGCGATAGTCGCCACCATCACATCCACTTCCTCATTCAAGAAAGCTTCTTGGTTCGCCATGCGTACCTGCGGCTCTAAACCAGCGTGGTAGGGAAGCGCTTTCACGCTATTCACGTGTAATAATTCCGCAATTTCCTCGACACGCTTTCGTGAAAGGCAATAAATAATCCCCGCTTTGCCGTTATGCGACTTAATGAAACGGATTAATTGCTTGTCAATATCTTTCTTCGAGCGGATCTCGTAGTAGAGATTTTTGCGATTGAAAGAAGATTTAAAAACAGTCGCATCTTCCAGATTTAGGGTCTTTTGGATGTCGATTTGTACTTTAGGAGTTGCCGTCGCTGTTAGAGCGATGATGGGCATCTTCTCATCGATCGTCTCGATGATGGTACGAATCTTGCGGTATTCCGGTCTAAAATCGTGACCCCATTCGGAGATACAGTGCGCTTCATCGATCGCGACAAAGGAGATTTTAGCCTGTTTTAAGAAGTTCAGGTTCTCTTGTTTATTCAGTGATTCCGGGGCGATGTACAATAATTTCACGGCTCCAGAGATCACTTCGGCTTTTACCCGGTTGATTTCAGCGCGGGTTAAAGAGGAATTTAAGAATTGAGCATTGATGCCAAAAGCCAACATTTGATCTACCTGATTCTTCATCAACGCGATCAAAGGCGAGATAACAATCGCTGTCCCCTCCATTACAATCGCCGGCAATTGATAGCACAGCGATTTGCCTGCCCCAGTAGGCATCAGAACGAAACTATTCTTTCCTTGAACGGTATTTAGAATAATGGCTTCTTGTTCACCCCGAAATTGGCTAAATCCAAAGGTTTTTTTTAGCTGTTCCTTTAAGCTATCGATCGTAATTGGATGGGGCATAATTTGATTAATGGGTTGTTTCGGCGATGATTAGATTCTGCGGGCTTCTACTTATCTTTGCCCTACAAATTCTTCTAACATTGAAATTAAGCAAAAATATCCAATCCACAGCAAAAAAAGTTTTGACACAGGAAGCAGAGGCCATTCTGCAAGTGAGCGCCGGAATTAATTCGGATTTTGAGGCTTGTGTAGAACATTTGTTGAGCATCCCGGGGCGCATTGTCTTCACGGGAATCGGTAAATCGGCCATTATTGCCCAGAAAATTGTGGCAACGATGAACTCTACCGGAACGCCTGCTTTATTTATGCATGCGGCGGATGCGATTCACGGGGATTTAGGGATGATTCAGGACGGCGATGCGGTGATTTGCATTTCGAAGTCAGGGGATACGCCAGAAATTAAGGTGTTAGTTCCTTTGATCAAGCGTTTGCAGGTGAAATTGATTGCGATGGTATCGAATAAGCATTCGTATTTAGGCCAGCAATCGGATTATATATTGCATGCTTTGGCGGAGCAGGAGGCGGATTTATTGAATCTGGCACCTACGACATCGACGACGGTGGCTTTGGCTTTAGGCGATGCGTTAGCGGTTTGTTTGTTAGAATGCAAAGGATTTACGGCACAGGATTTTGCCAAATACCATCCAGGCGGCGCCCTAGGCAAACGCCTTTATTTAAAAGTGGGCGACATTTACCCGACCCACGATTTCCCTGTCATCTCCCACACGTCCTCCATCCAGGAAGCGATCCACGAAATTTCCTCGAAGCGCTTAGGTGCAACAGCAGTATTGGATGCGCAAGGAGAATTAGCCGGAATCATTACGGATGGCGACGTTCGCCGTACGTTGGAAAACTCGAAAGATTGGTCTGCGATTGTGTTAGTAGACATGATGAATACCACACCGAAGACGATTGAGGCAGAGGCATTTGCGACGGAGGCTTTGGCCATCATGCAAAGCAAAAATATCACTCAACTGGTGGTGACGGCAAATAAAAAGGCCGTGGGATTTGTACATCTCCACGACCTGTTGAAAGAGGGTATCGTCTAAAACTTAGCGCATACGGTTCGACGATTGCACCAGCATCTCGTCCTTGCGGATGAGGCGGTTCGCAATCATATTCGCCAGCAGTGAAACCACTAAGGCGTAGAATCCGTAGCCATATTTCCCCTGAATTTCTGGTTCAAACGTAGGCATCGCCTCCTTAAAAATCACCCAAAAAGTATAGCCCATCGCCCCCGCTAAAACCAGCGAATTGACTAAGCCCAGCATCATTTGACGCATGCGGTTTTTGAAAGAGAAGATCGTTACAAGCGTAATAACCGTCGATAAAGTCACTAAAAGGGCAATCGCGATATTGCTATGCGCCGCTACTTCTTTTCCGTTTTGGAATAATTGCCATTGGTTGGAGAAAAGCTCTGCTTTTTGGCCTGAAGTGCCTATTTTTTGCCAAATAGAAATGCCCGATGTCGCGATGGCATTGCCAATAATCGCTAAGGCTAAGAAAAGGGTTTGTGGTCTTTGAATCATAATTGTATAGAAATGAATGGGCGAAATTACGCATTTTTTGTGAGCTAGATTCAGTCTTTTCGTTTTGTGGCCTGAAGTCCATGGATCTGTTGTGTTATAGAGTCAACAGCTCCAAATAAACTCAAAACTGTGCGTGCCTTACGCGTCCTAAACAATCCAACCTCTGTATTTACTCTATAAGTTCCGACGATAGAAAAAAAAGTACTGTCCATGGGATACATAGGTTTCCTAATTGTCAATTCTTTATATAGATATTTCAAGGATCTTAGATTGTTAGGGTAGTCGCTAAGCACTCGAATTTCTACAACGGAGTCATTTTTTTTGCTAATTAGTAGTCTTTTTCCTGTATCCCAGCTACAACAAGTTACATCATAATCCCCTAGGATGCGTTCAATTGGAAAAGGATTAATGTCCTCCTTTTCACAGCTGAGCACAGCAAGAAAAAATACAAATAGTCCAGCGAAAAGGGTGATGGGAGACTTCATAGGGATTTGACTTTGGATGCATCTATGCTAGTTTGTAAGTTTTGTGGCTAGAATAATTTGGTAGGAATTAGTCACCGAATCAGTGGTATGAACATCTAAATAAATTCCACGTTTGGGGGTGCTAATGTCGCCAACTTGATTGTGTTGGTTATCATAAATATAAAAGAAAATACTATCTACTAGCCAAGGCGATCTTTTTGGTATAATGATTAAATTTTTGAAAACTCGACTGTAAGTTCTTAGATTATCCGGGTAGTTACTGAGTACTCTAATGTCTACTATAGAATCATTTATAGGAACTATTCTCAATCGTTTTCCCTTATCCCACCCACAACAAGTTACATCATATTCTCCTAGAATGCTTTTGATCGGTGAAGGATTGATGTCTTCTTTTTCGCAGGATAGCACAGCAAAAAAAAACACAAATAGACCAGCGAAAAGGGTGATGGGAGACTTCATAGGGGATGAAATATTTCGAATAGTTTTTTTATCTGCTATTTAATAAAACTTACTTCTCATTCATCAATTTCGCCGCAATTTTTGCCGAAGATAAACAAAGCGGAATTCCTCCGCCCGGATGGACGCTGCCGCCTACCCAATACAAATTTTTGATCGCCTTACGGTAATTCGGGTGGCGTAAAAAGGCCGCGAATCGGTTGTTCGACGCATTACCATAAAGCGCACCACCAGCCGAAGAGGTTCTCGCCTCGATGCGTCGCGGGTCTAAATAATCCTCTGCCACGATGTGTTTCTCTACGTCTACGCCTAAATTTCTCGAAAGTTTCGCGATTACATTTTGGCGCATTTTCGCCACCAAGGCATCCCAATCTTGGCCCTCGTTCGCCGGGACGTTCATCAAGATAAACCAGTTTTCTCCTCCTGCTGGGGCATCTGATTTCTCTACTTTCGAAGAGATATGTAGGTAAATGGTCGGGTCGTCGTTGATGGTTTGGTCCTCGAAGATGGCCTTGAATTCGCCCTGGTAATCGTCGGAGAAGAAGATGTTGTGTACGCCTAATTCATCGAAGCTGCGGTCCATTCCCCAGTAGAAAATGATGCCGGAGCTGGATTTAGGTTGATTTAAAAGCTTTTTTGGTTGTGGTTCCTGTTCTAACAGTTTGGTGTAACTCGGGCGAATGTCCGCGTTGCAGGCGATGTAATCAAAGGTGTAATTCCCTTTTTCAGTCTCTAATCCAGTCGCGGTATGATTTTCGGTGGTGATGCGGGACACTTTCTCGTTGAAGTGAAAGTCCACGCCTAGCTCTTCGGCGAGGCGGTGCAGCGCCCGAGGGATGCTGATGATTCCACCTTTTGGGAAAAAGGCGCCTATGTTGTATTCCAAATGCGGAATGATCGATAAAGTCGCGGGCGTTTGGTAAGGATCCGAGCCGTTGTAGGTGGCGTAGCGGTCAAAAAGTTGGACCGTTTTCGGGTTAGTAAAACGTTTGGCGTGAGAGCGGTGCATCGTGTTGAAAAGACCTAGGCGCGGAATATTCAGGTAGCCTTTCAGGGCTTTCCGCCCTGTCCAAGTCGATAAAGAATGCAAAGAATTGTCTAAGAAAAGCTCACTGATAATGTGGTAGTTTTCTCCGATTTCGCGTAAAAAACGGGCTACGTTCTCCTCCGATTCGCCCAGTTCCGAAGCAATTGCTGCGGCTGTTTCTGCCGGTGCAGCATTCGTTTGCAAACGGGTGCCATCTTCCCAAAAGTAACGGCAAATCTCCGGCAATCGCTCATAACTGAAATAATCGCGGGGATTTTTGCCAGCTAGTGTGAAGAGTTCGTCCACTAAATGCGGCATCGTAAATAGGGAGGGGCCGGCGTCAAAACGAAATCCGTTCGTTTCGATTTGGGCTAATTTGCCTCCAGGATAGTAATTTGCCTCGAAAACGCTGACTTGGTGGCCCACCACCGCGCTGCGAATAGCAAAGCCCAAACTCCCCATTCCTGATCCGACAATTCCTATTTTTGACATAATTCAAAATTAAGTAAAAAAGAATAAAGCCCTAAATGTTTTTCTCTCCCTGCGCTTTTCCGTAATTTTGCCCGAATTTTAAAATTTTCTATGCTACGTACACATACAAATGGCGAATTGCGCATCGAACACGCGGGCACCGAGGTAACTCTTTGTGGCTGGGTTCAGCGTTCACGAGATAAAGGGGGAATGATTTGGGTGGATCTTCGGGATCGTTACGGGGTCACTCAATTGATGTTAGAGGAGGGGAAATCGTCTGCGGAGGTTTTGGCATTAGCCAGAGGATTAGGCCGTGAATTCGTCGTAGAAGCGAAAGGAATCGTGGTAGAGCGTTTGTCCAAAAACGACAAAATGCCCACTGGCGATATCGAAATCAAAGTAAAAGAATTGCGCGTGTTGAATCCGGCGAAATTGCCTCCGTTCTTGATCGAAGACGAGACCGATGGCGGCGATGACATTCGCATGAAATACCGTTATTTAGACTTGCGTCGTAACCCGATTCGCGAGAGTTTGCAATTGCGCCACCACGTGGGCCGCGAAGTGCGTAATTACTTAGATAAGCAAGATTTTATCGAGGTGGAAACACCCGTTTTAATTAAATCAACGCCAGAGGGTGCGCGCGATTTCGTCGTACCTTCCCGCATGAATCCAGGCGAATTTTATGCCTTACCGCAATCTCCGCAAACCTTTAAGCAATTGTTGATGGTGTCCGGTTTTGACCGCTACTACCAAATTGTGAAGTGTTTCCGTGACGAAGATTTGCGCGCAGATCGCCAACCAGAATTTACTCAAATCGACTGCGAAATGTCGTTCGTGGAGCAAGAAGATATCCTGAATATGTTTGAGGGATTGATTCGCCATTTGTTCCAAAACGTAAAAGGCCTGGACATCGGCGAAGTGCCGCGCATGACCTACGCGGACGCGATGAAATACTACGGTTCGGATAAGCCGGACATTCGTTTCGATATGAAATTCGTGGAATTGAAAGGCGAGGGCGTGGATTTGACGTTTGGCAAAGATTTCCAAGTTTTCGATGCAGCGAACACGGTGGTAGGTATTTGCGTGAAAGGCGCAGCCGAATACACCCGCAAGCAAATCGATGAATTAACTGATTTCGTTCGCCGCCCACAAATCGGTGCGAAAGGTTTGATCTACGCTCGCGTTCAAGCGGACGGCGTAGTGAAATCATCCGTAGATAAATTCTATTCCGAAGCAGATTTAGCGACTTGGGCTACGGCATTTAATGCTGAGCCAGGAGACTTAATTTTAGTGCTTTCAGGAGACGGAGATAAAGTGCGCAAGCAATTAAACGAACTTCGTTTAGAAATGGGAACACGTATGGGATTACGTGATCCGAATAACTATACCGTTCTCTGGGTAGTGGATTTCCCACTATTAGAGTACGGTGAAGCAGAAGATCGCTGGTTTGCCATGCACCATCCATTCACGAGCCCTAAGCCAGAGGATATTCCCTTGATGCTTGCGGGAGAATTCGGCAAGGTTCGCGCAAACGCTTATGATTTAGTCGTGAATGGCGTAGAAGTGGGAGGAGGTTCGATTCGTATCTTCCAAAAAGACTTACAATCAAAAATGTTCGAAGTCCTTGGATTCACTCCAGAGGAAGCACAAGCGCAATTCGGATTCTTATTAGATGCCTTTGAATATGGGGCGCCGCCGCATGGTGGATTAGCCTTTGGTTTTGACCGTCTTTGCTCTTTATTCGGTGGAACGGATTCGATTCGTGATTACATTGCATTCCCTAAGAACAATGCGGGACGTGATGTGATGATCGATTCACCATCTCCACTAGCGCAAGCGCAGTTAGATGAATTGAAGATTAAGACGACGGTTTAAGTTATAGATCTAGCTGGGGACCACGTGTTTCCTGGCTAGATTAATTTTCTTTGGCCTGGAAAATAACCTTCGACTGCTGATCTCTTTCCTGAATCAACATAGGCTCAGACGAGTCGAATTTATCTTTGCCGTATTTCCATTCTTTTTTCAAACGACCACCACTCCCAAACTCGTGGAATTCTCTCCATCGGCCCACTTTTACACTGTCATCCATTCGACCATCTTCTTTCAAACTTCCGCTCGGGTAGTAGGAGAAATAGGTGCCGCGGACTTTGCCATATAGACGTGGAATAACTTCTTTAATTTTCTTTTTCGCCGCATCATAATAGGCAATGTATGATCCAGCGGTATATCCTTTTTCGTAATACACTTTGTTCTCTAGCTCATTTTCGGAACTATAGGTTTCCCAACGTCCGTCTTTTACGCCCATACAATAGAAACCCTCTTCAATGAGTTTTTGGTTGACGTATTTTTTAAAGGGACCGTGGCAGATTTGGGCGTTTTTTGCGTCTTTTGTGGGAATGGAAACGACACGGGATTGGGAGGGATCAAAGATAAAAATTTCCGCTGCATAAGCGCTTAACGCCTCGTCTTCCACGTATTTAACCACGTTTACTTCCTCCACGGTCATCCGAACGCCGCTGCCATAATTGCCTAATTTGTGTTCGGTTTTAATGCCGGTGTATTCGTCTCTCGGCTGGAGCTTTTTCTTCGCTGTTTTGACGATTTTTTTGCCTAAATCCTTGACGCCCAAACTTTGTATAAAAGCCTTGCTATCCTCTTTGAATTTCTTTGCTTCGGCGGCCTTGTTTTCTAGTCCTGTGGAAAGGCGTCCGTTTAATAAACCCTTTTCGTGAACGGAGGTGTCTATCAGGGGTTTGCTTGCCGTAATAGCTCGATTCTGCGCTTGAACACCCAGGTTCAAACAAAGGAATAAACAGAAAAGAGCAACGCGTAAAAGCATAGGGTAGACCTAAAAATATTTCCCAAAACTACGAATTAAACTTATTACCTGACGGACTTTGTGTATTTTTGCAAGGATTTTTTGAGGCCTTATTTGATTCATTCATTGGAAAAACTAGCAAAAATATATGTAGCCGGGCACCGCGGAATGGTGGGTTCTGCTATTGTACGGAAATTACAGAAAGAAGGGTACACCAATTTAGTGCTGAAGACTTCAGCAGAATTAGATTTGCGTGACCAAGTAAAAGTTGCCGCCTTTTTCGCTGCAGAGAAACCCGAATACGTCTTTTTGGCAGCGGCAAAAGTAGGAGGTATCGTGGCGAATAATACGTACCGTGCGGATTTCTTGTATGAGAATTTGGCCATCCAAAACAATATCATTCACTCTTCCTTCGTCAATAAGGTTAAGAAATTACAGTTCTTAGGATCCTCTTGCATCTACCCTAAATTAGCCCCTCAGCCTCTGAAGGAGTCGTATTTATTAAGTGGCTATTTAGAAGAAACGAATGAGCCCTATGCCATTGCGAAGATCGCCGGCATTAAAATGTGCGAGGCTTACCGCGCACAATATGGCTGCGATTTCATCTCCGTGATGCCTACGAACCTATATGGCCCGAACGACAATTATGATTTAGAAAACTCTCACGTATTGCCTGCGATGATTCGCAAGTTTCAGGAGGCCAAAGAACGTGGGGATGCTTCCATGACACTTTGGGGAACGGGATCACCTATGCGCGAGTTCTTGCACGCAGACGATTTAGCGGAGGCTTGTGTCTATTTAATGGAAACCTACAGCGACTCAGAACTAGTGAATATCGGTACCGGAATCGACGTAACGATTAAAGAATTAGCCGAAACGGTAAAAGAAATCGTGGGCTTCACGGGTAGTATTCAATGGGATACTTCACGCCCTGACGGAACGCCGCGCAAATTGATGGATGTCTCTAAATTGCATTCATTGGGCTGGAGACATAAAATTGAATTGAAAGAAGGAATCGCACTGGCTTACCAGGACTTCTTAACGAATGTCAGTATCAGAAAATAATGGAGGAGAAAGAGTGGTTTAGTACTTGGTTTGATTCTCCTTATTACCATATTTTATATGCTAAACGAGACGAGCAAGAAGCAGCAGATTTCATCCGCTCACTTCAGCGCAATTTACACCTGGAACTCGGTGCGCGCGTCCTCGATGCAGCCTGTGGAAAAGGACGTCACGCCATCACCTTAGAGCAATTAGGCTTCTCGGTGGATGCTTTTGATTTATCTCCAGCGAATATTGAGGCTGCTCAGGCCTTCGAAAATAAAAACCTTTTATTCTTCGTACATGATTTGCGGGAGCCTTTGCCCTTGCAAAATCACTACGATGCGATCTTTAATTTCTTCACGAGTTTTGGGTATTTTGACGAAGCAGCTGATAACCAGCGCGCCTTCAACACCTTCGCTGGAGGGCTGAAAGAGGGTGGATTGTTAGTCTTGGACTTCTTCAATCCCACTTACATATTAGCGAATTTAGTGCCATCAGAAACCGTGGAACGAGACGGTATTAGCTTCTACATCAAACGCTGGTCAGAGGCCGGCTACTTGTACAAATCCATCGATTTTAGCGATCAAGGCAAAGCCTTTTCCTTCGTGGAAAAGGTCGAATTAGTGGCTAAAAATGATTTTATTTCCTACGCAGCGCAGGCGGGCTTGACGCTCGTGGATCTGAAAGGCGACTACCACTTAGCGGAGTTTAACGAGCTGACGTCGCCTCGTATGATCTTCACCTGGGCTAAAAAAAAGAATTAATTCTTTTGGAATTTAATACTCACCTGGTTTTCTAAATCCGGAAAACTCAAGATATAATTGCCAGCCGGTAATGCAGAGATATCTAACGATAATCTATACTCTCTACTCTCTACTCTACTATCTCTCATCTCCCTTCCTTGCATATCCGTTATCCGAAGGCGGTAATTCGATGCGGTGTGTGGATTGGGAATGCCAATTTGCAACCTATCGCTTGCGGGATTAGGGAAGGCGTAGAAAGTAGCATAAGGATTGTCAGCAGCGCTTGCTAGAATTGTAATGCCATAAATCGCCGAAGCTAAGCAGCCGTTGATGTCTTTTAGTTTTACCTTATACACCCCATTTGCTGTAGGTTTGTAAGTGGTCGCAGTCGCCCCTGCGATGGCTACATCATTCAAATACCATTGAATTTCTGTTCCGGCTGAAGTGGTTAAAATACCTTGATTGAAAGTCACCAAAGGCTCCAGCGGATTTGTCGCGGTGATTGTCGATGCAGGAGAAATTACAGGACAAATGCCATTAAAGCTTGAATTTAATGTGTAAGAACCGGATGTGTTAACTTCCAGTTTATTGGTGGTTGCTCCCGCGATGGCGGTGCCATTTTTAAACCATTGGTAGGTAGGCGTTCCGGAAGCAGGTGCTCCCGTTAACGTGATTTTGTCTCCTGCACAGATGGTGGAAGCACCTGTTGGGCTAACGGTAACGATTGGGCTTTGACCTGTCGTTACGCTCACTTGTACTTTTGGACTTGGGCAAGCGTAGGATTTAAACTTCATTCCATAGAGATAATAATAGCCCGATTGAATTGGTGCTCCGTTGTAAAGCGCACCAGTGAGGCTAATGACGCCCGGAATTGTATACGGATAGCCAATGTTAGTGGGAGCGTTTACGGTGTCAGCCGATGTTCGATTGCTTCGGTAAATAGAGGCTCCATTCGAGCAGACGTGGGATAAAAGGTAATTGCCAGCTTTCGGGAAGGGAAGGTTTAGAATAACTTTTTGGCCCGGATCACTTTTGTCGTCGATTAATTGACTGCTAACGGTAGTGGCATTCGCGGATGTTCTGGTGGCCGTTAAGTCTTTCGAAACAGAGGCAATTAATTCACCAGTATCTTTATCAAAAATTCCGAAAGTCACGGTTCCCGAGGTTCCGATGTACACCGTTGCAGATTCTAAAAGGGTAGGTTGCGATACCGTGAAAATAGGTTCAGGTCCAAAATTTCCATAATAACTGCCTCCCCCAAAAGCCGACTTCGTAGTAGGCCCCATCGTGGTATTTAAATTATCAAATGCCGCATAAAACGTACCAGTTGAAGGAGTCTTGAAGGATGCTCCAGCGCCTAAAAGGGTAGTTCCATTGTACCAAAGTGGAATTCCATTCGTCGATGCTAAATTTAATTCTGATGCTCCGCTACAAACCGTTCCTGTTACCACCGGCGCGGCTGGACTTTCGATCGTTTTAGAGATAGCATAGAGGTCGTTTGAGGTGTTTTGGTCTCCTGTTAACTGTGTTTTCACACTGAATGAATAGCTATTCCCGGCGATTAGGTCAGCATTTCCGCTCAAATTAACATCGATCTCTCTTCCAGAAGCTATGCTACTAATGGTCCCCGTTGCGGTACCTACAAGTGTAGCGCCCGATTTGATTTCTAGCAGTACCGGAACATTGTTTTGCGTGAGAGATCCCGCGTTTTTTATGCGAGCCACAAAACTAGAGGCACCAGTTGTTGCGCAAAATCCAGCCGTTGTTTGTGCAATAGACAGGGCCGTAAAGTCTTTTGAGGCTTGTAAGATTTGCAAAGCATAATCCTTTGTTTCACCGGAGGAAATACTTCCGCAAGAGGTGGCAGCTCCAGAGGACGCGACCCATCGAATGCGGTAAAAATTGTCTTGTTTTAGTGTGCTAGGGATCGAAATAGTCGTTGCATTCGAGGCGGAATTATACAATTCCTCCCCTGAATCGATAAAGTCCCCATCTTGGTTCCAATCGGCGTACAGGCGGATTTGGGCTGTGGAAGTTCCCGCAAATGTAAATTTCACAGGGAGCGTCGCACCTAGTTCGGCTTTAAAGGCTGGGGCTAAACCCGTGGAATCTTTCGTCGTTCCTAAGGTAAATGTTTGGAAGTTTGTCGTGGTGGTAGTGGTTGCCAAAGCGCAATATGCCGGGCCGCCTATCCCAGAAACGGCTAACCCAAAATCTTGTAAGCTATTTTTCAACGCGCCTTTGTGGCTCACCGTTAAGGTAAATGTTTGGCCAGGCATCGAATTAGGAATAATAATTTGCTCCACGTTATCACGAATATTATCGCCAGGTACGGCTAGGGCATCCGGTGTGGCTGGATCCAATGTAAAAGGCAAATAACTTGTAGGTCCGCTCGTTAAACGAATGTCCAGGTCATTGACTAAACGTGGGGTACGGTCATTTAGCGCAGAAGAAGTGCTTGCCTCCGGGTCTGTCCAGGCAATCGTCGCTTTAATGGGCCCATTTCCGGAACTGGTGATGGTATAGGTTTTGGTCTCACCTTGGTTTAATTTTCCCTCTGTTAACAGGTGTGCATTCCCTTCATTTTTTAAAAGAGCTGCCGCTTTGTCCATTTGGATAAGTCCAAAGCCTGATTTATAGTCAGGACCCACCGCCTCCATATCCATCGCCGTGTGAATTGCTACGGCTTTCAGCGTAGACGCTAGCATGAATCGGTTGTTATTTAGACGATTGTATAATTGTTGAATCAAAAACAAGGATCCAGCTGCTTGAGGAGAGGACATAGACGTTCCGCTCAGAGTTGTGTAGCCTTTGTCCCCCGAATTGCTCGTGGAAAACAGACTTGTCCCTATAGCCATTACGTCGGGTTTGATTCGGCCATCGTCTGTAGGTCCCCAGCTAGAAAAGCTCGAAAGTGTTACGTCCGCCCCTTTCATTGGAATCAAGGAACTCAATGCGGCTGCGCCCACGGTGAGGATATTTTTAGCCGTTCCTGAGGTAGAAATGATGTCGTAGCCATCGTTTTTTGAACGGGCTTTGTTAGAGGAATCGGAAGACGTTTTTAGAAAATAATATTCTCCTGAAGCGGGACCATTTTCATTTCGACTATTGCCCGCTGATTTAACGATCAGGTAATTAGGAGCGTTGTAGGCGATGCGATCCCAGGTTTGGGTATTCGCGTCATATAGACCAAATTTATAATCTTCAAAGGTACTTACCGCGTCATTTCCCCACCATTGCCATTTCTTTTTAGTCTCGTCATAGACCCAGCCGGCCTGGTAACCGTAGGAGTGATTACTGATTAAGAGGGAGGTCGATGCCGTACTGATTTCTGAATTGTCGTTTGAATAATCCCAAACCTTTAGGTCCGCCTCATGGGCCATTCCTTTGGCTGATGGACTCACGCCCGCCGCCACTAAAATGCCGGCCACGTGAGTGGAGTGTTCATTGGTTCCGGTGATTGTTTGTTGTGCGACCGCTCTGCCACCAAACTCTTGGTGACTTGTCAAGATGCCACCACCGTCCCACATACCTAATTTTCCTTTGATGGAGTCTGATTTTCCCGTAATCCCGATGTTCAATGATCCTCCTGGATATAGGAGGTTGGTTTTGGTCATTTTAGCGGCCTGGGAATTCGATTCTGGTCGCAAATAAAGGGCTTCGCCTATTTCTGAAAAGCCTTGAAACGTCAGCGTTCGCCCCTTTCCGATGTTTTGTTGTAAGGGTATGCCTCTTTTTTTGGCCAAAGCTTGCGCACCACGGTAGATGGAATCCTGTTGCATCCCGAAATGCAACGCGCGCTCTTTGCGGAAGGACTCTTGCCCTAACGCAGCGAAACTCAATAAGAAAAGAAACAGGATTTTACCCTTCATGGTGCTCAATTTACGCAATTATTTAATCTCTACCTTAAACGTTTTTCGGTGGTAATTTGTTAAACCTTTTTCCAAAATCGCTTTCCGGTGTTGCAAAGTAGGATAGCCCGCATTTCGCTCCCAACCATAGCCAGGGTGTTCTAGGGCCATCTTTTCCATTAGTTCATCTCGATGCGTCTTTGCAAGAATGGAGGCGGCTGCAATGGAAAAATACTTCGAATCTCCCTTCACAATACAGGTATGCGGGGTTAAGGGGTAGCTGTAAAAGCGATTTCCGTCGACTACTAAATGTTCCGGGCGATGGGTTAACTGGTCCACCGCCAGGTGCATCGCTAAAATACTCGCCTTCAAAATGTTGATTTCATCAATTTTTGCCGCATCCACCTCTGCAATCGCAAAATCAATCGCATATTCCCGCACTAAACGTTTTAGTTCGTTGCGCTGGCGCAAGGTCATCTGCTTCGAATCCGTCAAGAACGGATGGTGAAAATCTCGCGGCAAAATCACCGCTGCTGCCACCACCGGCCCCGCTAAACAACCTCTCCCTGCTTCATCTAAGCCAGCTTCTAGCCCGATAGGCGCATAAAAGGGGAGGAGCGCAGCCATCTTAGCGGTTAAACGATAAGCGTTTACCCGTTTTACTTTCGTCGAAAGCACCTTGCGAATAGGCCAGATGCCCAGAAACAAACGTATGCTCCACGGAAGCAGACAACGTGTGTCCCTCCAGAGGTGACCACCCGCATTGGTATAGGATATTCTCTTTTGAAACGGTCAATGGTTTGTTTAAATCCACGATGGCTAAATCTGCCCAATACCCTTCACGGATATACCCACGCTCTTCGATTTGGAAGCAATCAGCCACTGCGTGCGCCGTTTTTTCGGCGATGAGCTCGAGGCTGATGTGACCTTCTTTGGCTAAATCAATCATCAATAATAAGGGATGCTGCACTAAAGGCAAGCCAGACGGCGCCTTCCAAAAACTCTGTGATTTCTCCTCCCAGGTGTGTGGCGCGTGATCCGTTGCAATAATATCCAATTCCCCAGACAAAAGAGCCTTGCGCAAAGCGGTCTTATGGCGCGCATCTTTGATGGCCGGATTGCATTTAATTTGATTACCCAGCGTGTCGTATTGGGCCGCGTCGAACCACAAATGGTGTACACAAACTTCCGCGGTAATCTTCTTGTCTTTCACCGCTTTACCGGTCTCGAACAAGGCTAATTCCTCCTCTGTCGAGATGTGTAAAATGTGCAAGCGCGTGTTATTTTTCTTCGCTAAATCGACCGCCATCGACGACGAAAGGTAGCAGGCTTCCTCGTTTCGCACTAAGGGGTGGATGTAGGCCGGCGCGTCTTCTGGGTATTTTTCTTTGAAAAGTTCCGTGCGTGCGCGCACTGTGGGCTCATCTTCGCAGTGTGTCGCGATGAGCATTTCGCAGCTGGAGAATAATTTCTCTAAGGTCTGCTTGTTATCCACGAGCATATTACCCGTGGAAGAACCCATAAATATTTTGATGCCGCATACATCGCGGGAATTGGTTTTTAACACCTCTTCTAAGTTGTCGTTGCCGGCACCCATAAAGAAGGAGTAGTTGGCCAAAGATCCGGCAGCTGCTATCTCGTATTTATCCGCCAATAATTCCTGCGTTAACGCATTCGGAACTGTGTTCGGCATTTCCATAAAACTCGTCACACCACCCGCTACAGCGGCACGTGCCTCGCTGGCAATCGTCGCTTTGTGGGTTAAACCAGGTTCTCTGAAATGGACTTGATCATCGATCATTCCTGGAAAAACGTGTTTTCCTTTTACGTCTAAAACAACATCTCCTGGCGCAGGTGTAATATCTGCGGCTATTTTCGCAATTCGGCCATCTGCGATGCGTAGATCGGAGGTGATGATTTTGCCCTCATTAACGATTTGGGCATTCTTTAAAACGTAATTAGTCATTTAGATCCGTGATTTTAAATTCTGTTCGGCGGTTTTCTTGGTGTGCTTCTTCGCTGCAATCGACGCCATCAGAGCAACCGTTGATGAGTTGCGTTTCGCCATAGCCTTTGGCTTTTATACGCGACGCCTCGATTCCGTGCTCGATGATGTATTTGACAGCTGAATCAGCTCTTCTTTGGGACAATTTTAAGTTATAGCTCGCACTCGCCCGAGCATCCGTATGTGATCCTAATTCGATGGAAACGCCAGGATTATCCTTGAGTACTTGGACGATTTTGTCTAATTCGGCCGCCGCATCCGGGCGAATATTCGACTTGTCTAGATCATAATAGATCGGATTTACGTCAAATAAGGCGCCTAACTCTTCTCCCACCTCGGCAACTCCTAGCGTTATTTTATGGTCAAAAGTCGTGTCTGTTAATTCCTTTTTCAATAATTGCTTGGGAATCTCCCGGCCATCCATCAAGAATTCGCTGCGCTTGGTCAAGTATTTCTCTTTGCTCGCGTTGAAACTGATTTGGTCCGCCGGATTTAAGTCGATCATGTCAAGGTAACCTTCGGCATTACTAAACTGTACGGGTTGAATCTCTCCATTACGCTTAATACCCACTTTCGCCTTCGCAATTGGCTTATTGCGCGCATTAACAATCTGTGTTCTCAAATGGTATAAGGCCACTTTCGCAGCCTCTCCGCTCTCCGAAATCATGATTTCATTGGACCACCAGCGATCTTCGGATCCAGTCGATTCGAAATAGTAGATATCGTCATCGCCTTTTCCTCCCACCCGATTAGAGCTGAAATAACCTTGCGTGGAATCTGCTAAAAACAATCCAAAATCATCGCCCACCGAGTTAATCGGCAAGCCCAAATGCTCAATTTGAATTTCATCCCCACTGCGGCTCGCCACAAAGAGATCCAATCCTCCTAAACTCGGATGGCCATCCGAAGAGAAGTATAATTTACCATCCTCCGACACATAGGGGAAGATTTCATTGCCTCGTGTATTAATCGTGGAGCCTAAATTAATCGGTCTTCCAAAACGCCCCGAATTATCCATGGGTGCCCGGTACAAATCCAATCCGCCTTTTCCGCCTCTTCGATTTGAGCTGAAATAAAGCGTTTTGCCATCTCTAGAAAAGGCCGGACTCCCATCCCAACCTATTGAATCCGAAATCGCTAAACGTTCAGGCTTAGACCAGTTGCCATCTCTTTTGGTTGAAATATACAAATCCACATCCGGTGAAGGATCCTTGCTTTTACCTGAATTCCCCCGTGCAAAAACCATCGTATTACCATCTTTAGAAAAGGCTGGCGTCCCTTCGTTTGCATTCGCATCTAACAGATTCGCGCTGAATAACTCGAGCTTTTCAATTTCTCCCGGGCTTTTCAATCGTGCCTTGTACAAGCCTAAAAAGGGTAAGCCATTATTTTTATAGATCAAGGGTTTTTTCGAACTCGTTAAAATCAGCTCGTCGCCTATTTTGATAGGACCAAATTCTGCCTGATTCGTATTCCCCACCAAACCTTGAATCTTTACCGGACTCGGCTTTTTGCTGTATTCCTCAACCGCAGGTAAATTATCTAATTCGATTTCAGCTTTCACCACTAGCTCGCGCGAGGGTTTTGATTCAATAAATTCTTTTAGGTATTTACGTGCATCGGCGTATTTTCCGTTCGCTTTAGCCGCGTAAGCGAGATTTAGATTGATGTTTTTGTCGTCGTAGCCCTTTTCTTTGGCAATTAAATAATACGGCGTCGCATACTGAATGCGATTCGAAAGTCGATAGGATTCCGCCACGAAATAGTTCGTTTCCGCGGCTCGGTAGTAGCGTTGTGCTAAGGGCTTCACCTCCCGAATCGTCCATTCATATTCCCCCACTTCGAAATTTTGCTTCGCCTTTTTGAACAACCGGGCGTCATAACTACAGCCACTTAACACGCCTGCAACAACGATCGAAAAGAGGTAAATGCTTGAATTAAATGGCTTTACGAATTTCATAGAAGACTAATGTAACGTAAAAATAAATACAAACCGGATTATTTTCTGTACCTTTGCCTAAATTTCGACAATCGAAACCAAGATGACAAACGTTCGTCCTCTTTTATTCCAGCAGTGATGTTGTACCCATTATGAGAAAAAGAATTTCAAACGACGATAACCGTCGTGACAGCCGACCATCAGAAGGTCGTGCATCCACAGGAAGATCTACTAGCAGATCAGATAGCCCTCGCGAGTTTAGAGGACCACGCAATGACTCAGGAGCTCCACGCGAGTTCAGAGGGCCACGCAACGATTCGGGGGCCTCACGTGCACCCCGTTCCGAATCATCCAATCGTTTTTCAGGAGATCGCAAGCCATTTGATGGCGAGCGCAAGCCGTATCAAGGTGGAGAACGCAAACCATTCAATCGTGATAACCGCGAAGGTGGCGGAGAGCGTCGTTCATTCGGAGATCGCAAGCCATTTGATGGCGAGCGCAAGCCATACCAAGGCGGCGAACGCAAGCCTTTTGGCAGAACAGAAAATCCAACACGAACACCCTATAAAGGAGATAATCGCTGGGATCGCAATGCGGCCCCTAAGGTAGAAGCTTCAGAAGAATCGACGACACCACGTGATGAGAATCCAACAGCGCGCATCGAGCGTCGCTATGAAGAGCGTACGGAACGTTTTGCAGACCGCGAAGAGCGTCCAGAAGGCTCTCGCAACCCGCGTTATTCAGATCGCGAGACTTTTAAAAGTCGCTCGCGTTTTGATGCAGGTCCCGCATACGAGCCACAATACAAATTAGATCGCTACAAGGAGCGTGCTCCTTCTAAAATCCAAAAGAAAATCGCCCAAACCGATCGCCGTTCAGACGTGATTCGTCTCAATCGCTACATCGCAAACGCGGGAATTTGTTCTCGTCGTGATGCAGATAAATTGATTGAAGCAGGCGAAATTAAGGTAAATAACAAGGTGGTAACCGAAATGGGCTACCAGGTGAATCCGACGGACATCGTGAAATACGGTAACCGTAAGTTGAACCGCGAAAAACCCGTTTACTTATTATTAAATAAGCCCAAAGACTTCTTAACAACGACCGAAGACCCTAACGATCGCAAGACCGTGATGGAATTAGTGAAGAACGCGACTGAATCGCGCATTTACCCGGTAGGACGTTTGGATAGAAACACGACAGGTTTATTGTTGATTACGAATGATGGTGAATTAGCGGATAAATTGACGCACCCATCGAATGAAATCGAAAAGATTTACCAAGCGGAATTAGACAAGCCTTTGACGGACGAAGATTTCGAGAAAATCAAAGAAGGTTTAACCCTAGAGGATGGTGAAATTAAAGTAGATGATTTGGCCAAAGTCACTCCAGACGGATACGTCATCGGAGTAAAAATTCACTCTGGTAAAAACCGCATCGTACGTCGTATTTTCGAACACTTAGGTTACGAAGTGACTAAACTAGACCGCACGACTTTTGCCGGCTTAACCAAGAAAGATCTTCCTCGCGGAAGCTGGAGATTCTTGACGGAGAGAGAATTAGTGAAGTTGAAGTATTTGATGTAGTCGCAGCGGAGCTGCGGCTCAGTCATTGCTTCGCGATTTAGTCAAAGAGTCGCGACTTCGTCGCTTAGTCGTCTTTCGGACTTAGTCACTGCCTTGACTATCGACTATTGACTATCGACTAACAAAAAAGCCGTTGAAGAAATTCAACGGCTTTTTTGTTCTAAATATTCATCAACGACTCTCTTCGTCTCATCTTTCCGGCTGGAATACCGAACATCATTTTGAAACGACGACAGAAATACGCCGTGTCTTTATAGCCCACTTCGGAACCGATGGCGCGGATGGATTTTTTCGTTGTGCGAAGTAATCCTACCGCCGCTTCCATGCGTTGGTACTCGATATAATCTTGTGGGTTGATACCTGTTAACATCTTGAAATATTGACCTACGTAGTCTTCAGAAACGTTAGCGACGTTTGCCAAAACCTTGTTCGATAAATCACCTCCCAAATGATCCTTGATATATGCGAAGATATCGATTAAGCGTGGGTCTTTAAAGTAGGTCGAGTTAGTAGCTAATTGCTCTACGAACAAGCGGTTCTCAATGATGTAACGAATGACTTCGATCACAATCTCTTCCGTTTTGATCTTAATAATACGACCTTTACCTATCGCATCTGAAAGATCCTCTTCTAAGATCTCGCGGATAGTTGCCGCTAATTTATCATCCCGTTTGATTAAAAACGGAGGAATGTCTAGGGATGTAAAGAAGTTAACGGAATCGAAAACCTTTGCTTCGAAGGCCACCATTCCGAACGAGTTCGGTTGGGTTCCAATCAGGGAAGAATCCGTGTTTTGGTCAAAGTACAATTCGCGGTGGGTCATGAACTCTTCGTTGTTTACCGCTTTGGGTTTTTCTGCGTTTCCGTAGGTTACGCTGATCATTTTGCCTCCCGGGATGAAAAGCATGTCGCCTTCCTCTACTGGAGTGTCCTCCTCGCCAAAAGAAACCTCCCCTTTGTACAATATCAAGAGTGAATTTTCTACGTCGTAGAAATTCTTGATACGAATCGGTTGTAATATTCTAATGTTTCTCGCTTTGATGAATTTAACACCTAAGGACTCGATGATCTTGTTGTAATCTTCCATAATTTATCACCAAAAGGCGTAATTAATACGATTTTTCTACTAAACTTGGACAAAACTAATAAATCAGATAATAATTCCAAATTATTTTGGCGATTAATTTACCCGTTTAGTCCTATTTTTTTTCAGCGATTTTATTGTAATATATTAATAAGAAGGGGATTTTTTGCTTTAGGCAATTCTGAGCTCCTGCTTTGGCCTATTTTATAATTATTTCGTGGAAATTGTAAAATTCGATTTTTTTAAAATTTTAGGGCATTTTTTATGTAAATTTGTGTTTTACTATCACAAAATCAGATGGGCTTATTTAATTTTCTTTCGAAGGATATTGCCATGGACTTAGGTACGGCAAACACCTTGATTATTCACAAAGATCAGGTTGTTGTAGACGAACCTTCGATTATCGCTTTAGACCGTAATACGAATAAAGTGTTAGCGGTGGGTCGACAAGCGATGATGATGCACGAGAAAACGAATGATAATATTAAAACCATCCGTCCCCTAAAAGACGGTGTGATTGCTGATTTTACCGCAGCTGAATTAATGATGCGTGGTTTGATCAAGATGATGGATAAAGGAAATTCCTTCTTTTCTCCAGCCCTACGAATGGTAATTTGTATCCCTTCAGGCATTACCGAGGTAGAAAAAAGAGCCGTAAAAGACTCCGCAGAACATGCTGGAGCGCGTGAAGTGTATATGGTACACGAACCGATTGCTGCGGCGATTGGTATCGGAATTGATATTGAACAACCGAATGGGTCCTTAGTAGTAGATATTGGAGGTGGTACAACGGAGGTGGCTATTATTTCTCTGAGCGGAATCGTGGTTGAAAACTCGATCCGTGTCGCAGGGGATGAGTTTACGCGTGACATTAAAGATTATTTGTTACGCGAGCACAAGCTGGTTATCGGTGAGCGTTCAGCGGAGCAAATTAAAATTCAAGTAGGTTCTGCCTTGCCGGAATTAGAAAATCCGCCGGCGGATTTTGAAATCCGTGGTCGTGATCAAATGACCGGTATACCTAAAGAAATTTTGATCAATTATTCCGAAATCGCCTACGCTTTAGATAGTTCGATTACGAAAATCGAGGTGGCGATTATGGAGACCTTACAAAGAGCTCCGGCAGAATTATCAGGAGATATCTTCCACAACGGTATTCATTTAGCCGGTGGTGGTGCGATGTTGCACGGATTAGATAAGCGTATTGAGAAGAAAACGCAATTGAAAGTGCACGTGGCAGATGATCCGTTGAAAGCGGTGATTAGAGGTACAGGTGAAATCTTGAAAAACTTAGAGAAATACCGTCCGGTATTGATTACCTAGGGGATGAATCAACTGTTTCAGTTTTTATTGCGTCAGCGAAATCTGCTTCTGTTTATTTTGCTGCAGGTCATCAGTCTATGGGCTGTGTTTAACTACAATAATTACCAGCATACCCTCTATTTTAATACGACTAATTCCTGGGCAGCCTCTATTTTGTCTACACGTCAAGAGGTGGCAACCTATCACCAATTGCGTGACATTAATGGCGAATTAGCCCTTGAAAATCAGCAATTACATCAACAGGTTTTTCAGTTACAGGCCCAGGTACAGCAGAAGGCTGATTTGCCGGTCTTTTTCAGCAAAGCTTCGTTAGATCGCTACAAGCCTATTGCCTGCAAGGTGATTGATCAAAGTACGCGCAATTCCCAAAATTACTTAACAATTGAAAAAGGCTACCAAGATGGGATTAGACCCGGAATGGCTGTCATTTCCTCTACGGGAGTGGTGGGGAAGGTGATTTCGTGTACACCGAATTTGGCCTTAATCGTATCGGTTTTACATACGAGTAATACAGTTTCCGCTAAAATCAAGTCTTCCGGAGAGCTCGGTTATATCAAATGGCCGGGATATCAGCCAGAAGTCGCGGAGTTAATGGATGTGTCGAAATACAAGAAAGTGGTCAAAGGGGATACCATCGTTACCTCCGATTATAACGCGGTATATCCTCCGAATATTCCCATCGGAATCGTGGCCAAAGTCGGCTTGCAAGATGATGGCACTTTTCACGACATCAAAGTGATGCTATTGACGCATTTTTCGACGTTACGTTATGTGTATGTGATCGAAAATAAGTTTGCTGGACAGCAGGCGACATTGGATCAAGCTAAACCTAAAATCGACTAAGATGAACGCTACTTTTCAATACAAATGGTGGATTGCAGTCATTTTAACGATTGTTGTGCAGTTGCTGTTCTTGCGGGATTTAGCCTTATTTTATTATGGATTTTGCTTCCTGTATGTATGGGCGATCATCAAAGCGCCTATCGAGACGCCCCCAGCCTATTTGATTTTGGGGGGATTTGTCCTCGGTTGGTTATTGGATGTATTTTATAACACGCATGGAATGCACGCGTTTGCCACTGTGTTAGTGGCTTGGTTACGTCCTACATTTTTCAATATCCTGACGCCGGCGAATGGATATGATGAGCGCTCTTCAATCAGTTTGGCGGAGATGAAGTGGATGTGGTTTTTCCCTTATTTGGGATTGATGCTCTTCACGCATCACCTGGTACTTTTTTTACTAGAGGCGAGCGATATGAGTATGTTTGGCCTGAGTCTGTGGAAGGCCTTTCTTAGCACCCTTTTAGGGATCGCCGTTTTTTCTTTGTTAGAATTGTTTAACAAAGGGAAATAAGTCTTTTTGTCATCTTTTCTTTTTGGCGTTTAAATTGTAAGCATAGCGTTATCTTATAGATAAACCGCCATGAGTACAGAAACGAGTTCAGCCGTTGCGCTGACTGAATCGCAAGCCAGATCACTTTTTGAAAAGGAGTTTGTGCCCCATATGGATGCGATGTATAATTTTGCCCTTCGACTGACGAATGATGAGGACGATGCACATGATTTAGTGCAGGATACGTGCATGCGCGCTTTTCGATTTATTGGTTCTTTTGAGCCTGGTACGTATGCCAAAGCCTGGTTGTTTCGCATTCTCAAGAATAATTTTATCAACGATTACCGCAAGAAATCCCGTGGCCCGTCCAAGGTTGAATTCGAATGGGTGGAGCAATCCTTTGCCGGTGATGATGATCCTGAACCCGCTTTCCAAGCCGATTTGCAGGCTGAAACGGTGAATGAAATGCTAGGGGACGAAATTACGTCCGCGATTCAAGCTTTGCCCGTTGATTTTCGCATGATCATCATCTTGTGTGATTTAGAGGAGTTTAGTTACGAAGAGATGGCCAAAATCCTGAATATTCCCATCGGTACCGTCCGTTCGCGACTTCACCGGGCGCGAACTTTTTTGAAAGAAACCTTAGCTACTTATGCCGCGAAGAAGGGCTACAAAACTGACATGTTGTCAGCCTAGACCGGAACTATTTTTTGACGATCCATGTTTAAAAACGTATGAAGACGAATTGTTCCCATCAACCTGATTGTATGAAGTTGATCCAGCGCATCCTAGATAAGGAGGCGACATCGGAGGAGGAAGCCCGTTTTTTAGCCAATAAAGACCATTGTTTGCCTTGCAGCGAGGGTCATAAACTTGAAGTAGCTTTACGTAAAGCCTTAAAGTCAACTTGTACTTCTACCTGTCCAACCAGTTTGCTCGATAGCATTCGTTCAAAAATATCGTCGATTGTACTCCTTATATTGCTCTTAATTCCCTTATTTTGTTGGTTCATTTAATCATCGAAATTTTTGGAAGGCAAACTCATCATATTTTCGGCCCCATCGGGCTCAGGTAAAACCACCATCGTTAAAGAATTATTGGCGCACAATACAAATTTGGGCTTCTCGATTTCTGCTTGTACCCGCGATAAACGTGGTCGTCACGAAGAGCACGGGAAGGATTATTACTTTTTGACGCCAGATGATTTTCGCGCTCGCATTGCAAATGATGAATTTGTAGAATGGGAAGAGGTATATGCTGGGGCCTATTATGGAACTTTAAAGTCGGAGATTGAGCGGATTTGGGCTTCTGGGAAGCATGTGATTTTTGACGTGGATGTGCGCGGAGGTTTGGCCTTGAAGAAGTATTATGGCGATCGTGCTTTAGCGGTTTTTGTGAAAGTACCTACGTTGGAAATTCTCGAAGATCGTTTGCGTTCACGGGGTACGGAAGATGAGGAGGCTTTGTCTAAGCGTATTTTCAAGATGAAATTTGAATGGTCTTTCCAGGAACAATTTGATGTGATTTTAGTAAATGATAAGCTCGAAGATGCGGTCGCTGAAGCGCAGCAATTATTCGATAAATTAACAAAATAATGAAGGTAGGCCTGTTTTTTGGTTCGTTTAACCCGATACATCAGGGTCATTTGATCATTGCACAGGCGGTGCTGAATCAGACAGAAGTAGACCAAATTTGGTTCGTCGTCTCTCCCCAAAATCCCCACAAGAAAAGTAAATCCTTGTTGCATGAATTCGATCGCTTGGACCTGGTAGATCGGGCTATCGCTGATAATTATTCGTTTAAATCATCGGATATCGAGTTTAATTTACCTCGACCTTCTTATACCATAGACACGCTTGTGCATTTAGCGGAGCGTCATCCGGAGACAGAGTTCAAGTTGATCATAGGGGGAGATAATTTAGAACAGTTCAAGAACTGGAAAAACTATAACCAAATACTTGATTATTATGGTCTCTACGTATATCCGCGGGGCGAAGAACCGGCATCGGATTTATGGGCACATAAGAACGTTCAACGAATTGAGGCACCCATTTTACACATTTCGGCGACCTATATTAGGGCCTGTATTCAACAAGGTCAGTCGATAAAATATCTAGTTCCTGATGAAGTGGAGGCCTTAATCTCTGCTAAAAAATTCTACCTTTAGGCCTTTCCGCCTAATCAATGATTTCCTATTTTTCTCGATTCCCTTTTGTCCGAATTTTGCTGTTTTGGATGATGGGTATTCTGCTTTCCGGATTTGACTACTGGCCACTTTTGGGTTGTTTGGGCTTTCTGCTGCCGGGGAGAGTTTGTAAAAGTATCGGCATCTCCTCCTTGATTGTTGTTTTCGCGATGGCTTGGGCTGCTTACTTAAAGCCCGTTTTGCCAGTGCTACCGCGTGATGGTTTTGTGTTTCGAGTAGAGGGATCCATAGAGGAGAAACCGAAGTCGTGGTCCGTGTTAGCTAGAGGCAAAGGGATCAGGGATTCAATGGGGAGGTGGTCGCCTTCAAGTGGCTTTTTTCGCTTATATCTCACTAAACAACTACCTAAACCTGCCTCTGGGGATCTATATGCGGTGAGACAAATGGTTAAGCCTTTCCCTTTACCCCTTTTTCCTTTTGAAAAGGATTGGGGAGCCTATTTTGCCCAAAAGGGTATAGGTGGTTCGGCTTTTGTATCGTTTGATCGAATTCTGCTTTTACAAAAGGGAGCGGTAGAGGCAACTTTTTTTGAAAAGGCTCAGGCACATTTTGTTGGCTTACTTGAACGGGCTTTTGAGCCGGGTCGAGATCGGGATGTGGCGGAGGCGATGCTTTTAGGGGTGAATACCAAGATTGATTTCGAGACCTTATCCACCTATTCGGCTTTAGGCGCGATTCATATATTGTCTGTTTCGGGTCTTCACGTGGGGTTATTGTATATGGGATTAAGCCTATTATTGGGTTTTTTGCTAAAACGACGGCCGGCGGGTCCCTATGTTTTTTTCGGATTGATGATGGCCTTGTTATGGTGCTATGCCGGGATTAGTGGCTTTTCTTTGCCGGTGCTGAGGTCCGCCTGGATGTTTTCGGTGATACTGTTTGCGAAAACCTTTCTTCGCAGACAAGAAAGTCTGAATACCCTGGCTTTTAGCGCCTTCGTTTTATTGTTTCTGCACCCGGCGTCCTTAGTTGATGCGGGTTTTCAGTTATCGTATTTAGCGGTTTGGGGATTAATTGCTTTTCAACAACGCTGGGCTTCCATTTTTCAATTCTCAGGTTGGCTTCGCTGGCCGTTGACCCAAATTTGGGAATTAACCTGCGTCGCCTTAGCTGCCCAAGTATTTACCTGGCCCTTGATCGTGTATTATTTTCATCAATTGCCCCATCCGCTTTCCTTCTTTCTGTTGAACCCTTTCTTGATTTTATTCTCCTCTATCGCCTTGTTTCTAGGTTTTTTGCTGCTAGCTGTTGGTTCCTTTTTGCCCGTATGGGCCTTTCATCCGTTGGCTTATTTATTGAAAACTAGCTTTCAATTGCTACATGGTCTGATGTTTAGTTGGGTGGAACGAGTCACTTCGGTTATTCCCTTTTTGCGGATTTCGATGCTTGAAATGGGGGCTTATTTTATGGCGATTGCCTTACTGGTTTGGTCACCGCGGCGCTGGCAATTGGGGGCATGCGTTTTGATACTGTTTTGGCAAACACCTGAAACGACACCTCAGGCTTATCTCAGCGCGGTAAAAGGAGAAGCGGTATGGGTCGAGAATGAAGGGGAGAAATCCATTGTTTCTTTGCCAGCGAGTACGGATCCTGCCTGGATTCAGGCGCACTTAAGTCCAATGTGGGCAAATGCAGGGGTCAAGGATACGCTGACGCGTAAGTGGCCTGTAAAGGGTAATCTACAATGGAAATACCGAAGTGAAACGTATGCGTATGTGCGCATCCCTACGGAAGCTAGGGGGCAGCAGCATTTGATTTTAGGGAAGGACTTAAAATATCGGAACCCAGTGTGGCTGAAAAGTTGGCAGGAGGCCACCTGGTATTTTCTGAAGCGACCATCGGCGTATTGGATGGGGGAGCTGAAACCGTATTTGCCTTCGCGGTATTATTTTTTAGCTGAGCAACCAGCTAGTAGACCATAAAAAAAGGCTGCCGGTGAGGGCAGCCTTTTCAGGATTAGCTTGGCTTCTTTTCGTTACGCTTACGCTCACTTGGATCTAACCAAATTTTACGCATACGTAATGACTTAGGAGTGATTTCTAAGTATTCATCCTTTTGGATGAATTCCATACACTCTTCTAAGGAGAAGTTTAATTTAGGAGCAATTTTGGTATTCGAATCCGTACCTGAAGCACGCATATTCGTTAATTGCTTTGCAGCTTGAAGGTTCACTTCGATGTCGTTTTGGCGATTGTGCTCACCTACTACCATCCCTGTGTATACTTCTTCACCTGGATCGATGAAGAACACCCCTCTATCTTGTAATTTATCAATTGCGTAAGGAATCGCAGGACCTGTGTTCATTGAGATCAATGATCCGTTGATACGGCCAGGAATCGCTCCTTTGAATGGTTCGTAAGCGATGAAACGGTGAGCCATAATCGCCTCTCCGAAAGTCGCCGTCAATACTTTAGAACGTAAACCAATCAAACCACGAGATGGAATGTTGAATTCTAAGTGCTGTAAGTCACCTTTAGGTTCCATAATCAACAACTCACCTTTACCTTGAGTCGCTAATTCGATTACTTTACCTGCTACTTCAGCTGGAACGTCCACTACTAATGATTCTACTGGTTCTAAACGCTCGCCGTTTTCTCCTTCTTTGAAGATAACCTGAGGCTGACCTACTTGTAACTCATATCCTTCACGACGCATCGTTTCGATCAATACAGACAAGTGAAGAATACCACGTCCAAATACTAAGAATTTATCTTCGCTTTCCGTTGTAACTACTTTCAAGGCTAAGTTTTTCTCTGTCTCTTTGAAAAGACGATCACGTAAGTGACGAGACGTAACTAATTTACCTTCTTTACCAAAGAATGGAGAGTTGTTAATCGTGAACAACATATTCATCGTAGGCTCATCAATCGCGATACGCGCTAATGCCTCTGGATTTTCTGCATCTGCAATCGTGTCACCGATTTCGAAATCTTCGATACCTGTCACCGCGCAAATTTCACCGCACTCTACTTTCTCTACTTTTACTTTTCCTAGACCTTCGAAAACTTGAAGTTCTTTGATACGCATTTTCTTTGTTGTGCCATCCGCTTTGCAAAGGGAGATTTGCATCCCTTCTGTCAACGTACCACGCTCTAACCGTCCGATCGCAATACGACCTACGAAAGAAGAGTAGTCTAATGACGTGATCTGCATTTGAGGAGTACCTTCTTGTACTTTAGAAGCAGGAATGTGCTCGATGATCGCATCTAACAAGGGAATGATGTTGTCTGTCGGTTGTTTCCAATCCGTGCTCATCCATCCTTGCTTTGATGAACCATAGATGCAAGGGAAGTCTAATTGATCTTCTGTTGCTTCTAAGTTAAACATCAAGTCGAAAACACTTTCGTGTACTTCGTCTGGACGGCAGTTTTCTTTATCTACTTTGTTTACGATAACGATAGGCTTTAATCCTAGCGCGATCGCCTTTGAAAGTACGAAACGAGTTTGAGGCATCGGGCCTTCAAAAGCATCCACTAACAAGATAACGCCATCAGCCATACGTAGAACGCGTTCTACCTCACCGCCAAAGTCGGCGTGACCAGGTGTATCGATAATGTTGATTTTTACTCCATTGTAACGAACAGATACGTTTTTAGACGTAATCGTAATCCCTCTTTCTCTCTCTAAGTCGTTATTGTCAAGGATCAAATCTCCAAATTCTTGATTTTCTCTAAAAATCTTGGATGCATGAATGATTTTGTCAACTAGGGTCGTTTTACCGTGGTCAACGTGGGCAATAATGGCAATGTTGCGAATGCTTTGCATAAAAATGTATTCGTTGAATGAAACGAAATTCCTTTAATTGGGAAATTCAAGGTGCAAAGGTAGGGATTATTTCTTTGAAAAGTACTATTAACTCTTTAAGAAACAAGCGCTTTCGGATTATTTTTCGCTGTTTGCGTGGAGACGCTCGCTTGGATTTTTGCTAAAATGCCGTTTGCGTCGATTCCGCATAGGGCATACAATTCTTTTTGCTCCCCGTGCTCGACGATTTCGTCTGGAATTCCCAGGCGAATAACTTGTGAAGAGTAGTTATTATCCACCATAAATTCCGTAATCGCTGAACCAAATCCACCTTGAATAGCGGCGTCTTCTACCGTGATCACCTTCTTGAATTGAGTAAATACGCGGTGCAATAACTCCTCGTCCAATGGTTTTACAAAACGCATATCGAATAAGGCCGGTTTCAAGCCAAGTTCACGTGCCATTTCGCAAGCAGCTATCGCTTCGTTACCAATGTGACCGATCGATAAGATGGCAATTTCCTCTCCTTCTACCAATTGAACTCCTTTTCCAATTTCGATTTCTTCGAAGTTGGTTCTCCAAGCCGGCATTACGCCTTCGCCACGTGGATAACGAATCGTAATCGCCTTTTCGTGGTTTTTGAACGAGTCTAGGGACGCCGTATACATGATATTGCGAAGCTCTTGTTCATTGCGAGGAGCAGCTACAATCATGTTTGGCACACAACGCATGAACGCTAAATCTAGTAATCCATGGTGTGTAGGGCCATCCGCTCCCGCTAAACCAGCGCGGTCTAAACAGAAAATGACGGGTAATTTTTGCAAGCAAACATCGTGCACCACTTGGTCGTAACCGCGTTGCATGAACGAACTATAGATATTACAGAAAACGGTTAATCCTTGTGTGGCTAATCCCGCAGAGAAGGTGACCGCATGTTGTTCTGCGATTCCTACGTCAAAAGCGCGTTCTGGCATCGCCCGCATCATGATATTCAAGGAAGATCCTGACGGCATCGCTGGGGTGATCCCCATGATTTTCGGATTCTTCTCCGCTAATTCTAATAAAGTATGCCCAAAAACCTCCTGGTATTTTGGGGGTTGTGGATCATCGTAGGTCTTTTTGTGGATTTCTCCGGTCGTCTTGTCGAATTTGCCGGGAGCGTGCCATAGGGTTTGATCCTTTTCAGCTAGCGAATATCCTTTCCCTTTGGTCGTAATGCAATGTAAGATTTTAGGACCTGGAATATCTTTTAAATCGTTTAAAACCGTCGTTAAATTGTCGATATCGTGTCCGTCGATAGGGCCAAAATAGCGCAAATTCAAGGATTCGAACAGGTTACTTTGCTTTAATAAGGTCGCTTTTAGCCCGTTCTCGATCTTAGAAACGATCTCTTGAGCTGTTTTGCCAAACTTCGACATTTTGCCTAACAGATTCCACACATCGTCTTTCACCTTGTTGTAGGTGTGCGAAGTTGTGATGTCCGTTAAATATTCTTTTAGGGCACCCACATTCGGGTCAATCGCCATGCAGTTGTCGTTCAAGATAATCAACATGTTGTTCGGAATATCGCCCGCATGGTTCATGGCTTCGAAAGCCATTCCCGCCGTCATCGATCCATCGCCGATCACCGCGATGTGTTGTCTGTGTGTTTCTTTTTTATAACCGGAAGCGACTGCCATGCCCAGCGCTGCTGAGATGGAAGTAGAGGAGTGCCCTACGCCAAACGTGTCAAAGGGACTTTCGGAGCGTTTCGGAAAGCCCGAAATGCCGCCCATTAAGCGATTCGTATGGAAATTTTCTCGGCGTCCAGTTAGGATTTTGTGCCCGTATGCTTGGTGTCCTACATCCCAGACTAATTGGTCATCAGGTGTATTAAACACATAATGTAAGGCAACAGTTAACTCGGTTACGCCTAAGGAAGCCCCAAAATGGCCACCGTTCACCGATACGTTATCAATGATAAATTGACGTAATTCGTCACAAACTTGAGGTAAGTCTGATTTCGGCAACTTGCGCAAATCCTCAGGTGTGGTGATTTGGCTAAGTAAAGGACCGGCTTCAAATTGCATAGACGCTTGTGATGATGGTGAAAGATTAACCTTACAAAGGTAAAAATGTTTTTAAGCCTTAGTCATTTTTTTGACTCGCTTTGAATAATCTTTTTTGTTCAAAGTCCGTGAGGCTATCGTAACCGGACTGTGATATTTTGTCTAAAATGGCATTCAACTCCTCCTCCGGTACGGTTTCGAGTTCTTTTCTAGGTTGCACTTTTTGATGTACAGCCTGCGCAAATTCTTTAATTTTTATTTCAAATATCGCTTGGGGGCGGGAGGCGGCTAAGAAGTTTTTGGCAAAAATGAAGCCTAAAATCGCTCCACCTAAGTGCGCAATATTGCCTCCAGCGTTCGCCCCAGTTGTTTCGATGAAGGACCAAAGCACATAAAAAGCGGAAATGTATTTGATTCGAACTTGACCTATTAATAGCAGATGCACCTGGTAATTAGGTTTGATGGTCGCTGCCGCAACCACCACCGCAAAAACGCCAGCTGAGGCGCCATTCAGGAAGGTAGGGCCTTTGGCAATGAAAAAACTCACCGTATTCATCGCTAAAAGAAAGGCTGCCGCACCCGCCAAACCACCATAAAAATAGAGTTGAACGAGCCGCTTATTTCCGATGAAATCCTGAATAATGATGCCAAACCAATACAGGAACATCATATTGAAGATGAGGTGGAATACCTCAATGTGCAAGAAAAAATAGGTAATCAGGCTCCAAGGCCTCTGAATTAGCAAATCGAGCGCGGATGGAAGGGAAACCTGCGTAAAAAAGGCATCGAATAATTCTGATTTTCCTGCAATTAAAAGACCGACCCGAGCCACCATTAAAGCCACGAAAATGGCGCCATTAGCTATAATGATTTTCAGCAATCCTTGTCCAGGCTGTTGAATAATGTTTTTTATATCGGTTAGAATGCTGCGCATCTTAATAGAAGCTATCGCGTTTTTGTCTCCAAATCAACAATAAAATAACCGCAAAAAGCATTCCTCCTAAGTGGGCAAAATGCGCTACGTTATCTCCCTCTGCAGCCGCTTTCCCCGCCCATAATTCATAAAAGGCAAAGCCCATCACGAGGTATTTCGCTTTGACGGGAATCGGAATTGGGAAAACGAACATCTCCGAGTTAGGGAACAAATAGCCATAGGCCATCAAAATGCCGAAAACTCCACCCGAAGCTCCCACCACCGGGTTTTGGGTGGTGTAATATCGGTAATGTTCGATTGCCCCTATGGTATTCAATTTTCCTTCGTTGATCGCTGAGCTACCATCAAAACGATTGAAATAGTCTAATAGGAAATCAGAATTGGGATTCGAAATCGCTAATTCCAAGGCCTTGCGGATGCTCGCATAGTCATGGAAATATTGAATAGCTTCGTGCAATAAACCCGCTCCTACTCCACAGAATAAGAAAAAAAATAGGAAGCGCGGGCCACCCCAGATACGTTCTAAGATCGACCCGAACATATAGAGCCCAAACATATTCATCAACAAGTGCATGAAATTCGCGTGCACGAACATGTAGCTGATGATTTGGAAATAATGGAATTTGCTCGATTGGAAAAAATACAAAGCAAATAAATCATCCGGGATGAAGGCTGATCCTAAGAAGATAGCAACATTCACGAAAATCAAATTTCGTACGGTGGGTGTTAAATTTCTTAGCATAATCTTATTCTTCGTAACCCCAGTCTATGGCGTTTTTCATGTCTTTAATCAATAATCCGGCAGATTTAAAGGCGCCGCGGATCTCGTCCACTTTGTCGTATTGTCTGCTTTCCTTGAAACCCTTATAGAGCTGAAGAAGTTCATCCGTCAAGCCATTCATTTCAGCTGGAATCTCTTCTTTGATCCCTAGAACGTCTTCTAAAATGCTGATATAAGAACGTTGTAAATTCGAAAATGTTTCAACGGAGATAGATTCGAAGGCCAAAGAACCGGTATAGATAGAGTTGATTTTTTTCAACAAAGTAAACAAGTGCGCAATGGCCACTGC
Source organism: Aquirufa sp. (assembly GCA_040403415.1). Lineage (GTDB taxonomy): Bacteria > Bacteroidota > Bacteroidia > Cytophagales > Spirosomataceae > Aquirufa. The sequence continues at coordinate 54,784 of JBBAKU010000006.1, read as the reverse complement.
CGTGTTTAAATCATCATTCATGCCATCGTAACAACCCTGAATCGCGTCATTGATTTCTTTTTCTTGGGCGGCATCCGGGTTCGCTGTGATATCTGATGGATAGGCTAGTTTTTTGATGATGCGTAAGCCGTTTGCGATCTTCTTATATCCTTTTTGCGCGGCTTTTAAAGCATCGTTTGAGAAGTCTAAAGTGCTGCGGTACTGGGATTGCAACATGAAGAAGCGCACGGTCATGGGGCTATAAGCCTGTTCTAATAGGGCGTGACTTCCCGCAAACAATTCGGAGGGCAAGAATGAGTTTCCGAGGGATTTACTCATTTTTTGGCCATTTACCGTTAGCATGTTTGTGTGCATCCAATAACGAACCGGAGCTCGGTCGTAGGCCGCTTTTGCTTGGGCAATTTCGCATTCGTGGTGCGGGAATTTCAAGTCCATGCCACCGCCGTGAATATCGAAAGTGTCACCTAAGTACTTGTGACTCATGCAGGTGCATTCCAAATGCCAGCCTGGGAATCCTTCTCCCCAAGGAGATGGCCAGCGCATGATGTGTTCAGGCGCAGCTTTTTTCCAAAGCGCAAAATCCAACGGATTTCGCTTCTCACCCACGCCATCTAAATCCCGGGTTTCGGTTAATAAATCCTCAATCACGCGGCCGGACAGATGTCCATAATTGCCGCCATTTTTATTGTAAGTCTCGATATCGAAATACACCGAACCATTCGATTCGTAGGCTAGGCCTTTCTCTATTAGGGATTTCGTGGTCTCGATTTGCTCCACGATATGCCCTGTCGCCGTAGGCTCGATGCTAGGAGGCAAGACATTGAATTTTTCTAATACTTGGTGGAAATCTTGGGTAAAGCGATGAACGATCTCCATGGGCTCTAATTTTTCCAATTTGGCCATCTTCCCAATCTTATCCTCGCCTTCATCGCCGTCACCCACTAAATGTCCCACGTCCGTAATGTTCCGCACATAACGCACTTTGTAACCAATGTGCAGTAAATAACGGTTTAAGATGTCAAAAGAGGTGAACGTGCGTAGATTCCCTAGGTGAACATAATTGTATACCGTGGGCCCACAGACATATAGTCCGACGTGATTTTCGTGTATCGGGGTGAAAAGTTCTTTTTCACGACTCAGGGTATTGTATATTTTTAAGGGCTGCATGGTAAGCGGATCGTTTCTGATCGAAAGGGGATAATAAGGTATTAAAATTAATTGGATTCTTTTAATTCACCAAACCCAAACGCAATTCATTACCTTTGTATGTTTTTTCGCATTCTAACGTTATTCGCATGTTTTTGAGAGAAGTAGGAGAGGACGCTCGACTAAAAAAGACCTTTTTGGAATTCCCGGTTCAGCTCTATGCCAGCGATCCTAATTGGATTCGTCCCTTGGATAACGATATTTCGTCTGTGTTCAATCCGCGCAAGAACCCTCATTTTAAGAAAGGAGAGGCGATTCGCTGGATTTTGTATGCCGAATCTGGCGAAGCCATCGGTCGCGTAGCCGCCTTTTATGAGCGAAACACGAAAGAGGGCGAAGTTCCCGTAGGTGGAATGGGTTTCTTTGAGTGTATCGAAGACGAGAAAGCAGCGTTTATGTTATTTGACGCTTGTAAAAATTGGCTAGCGGAGCGAGGAATGGAGGGGATGGATGGCCCGATTAATTTTGGAGAGCGCGATAGTTTCTGGGGTTTGATGGTCAAAGGTTGGGAGTTTGAGCCCACTTATAAAATGCCCTGGACGAAGCCTTATTATATTCCGTTCTTCGAAAACTATGGTTTTCAAGACTATTTTCAGCAATATGTATTCGTTTCACCCATCGCTGGCGCTAATGTGACGCAGGGAATTGAGGAAAAGGCGCAGCGTATTTTTGAGAATCCAGATTACGTTTTCCAACACATCGAGAAGAGTAATCTCTCGAAATATGCAGAAGATTTCCGTTTCATTTTCAATGCCGCTTGGGCGAAATTCCCAGGAGTTAAGGAGATGAGTTCGGAATCGGCCCAAAAACTCGTGAAAACCATGAAGCCCATCATCGATGAGCAATTGCTGTGGTTTGCCTACACGACGGACGGAACGCCGGTAGCGTTCTTCATTGTGATCCCCGATTTGAACCAAATCGTGAAACACCTAAACGGCAAATTGAATTGGTGGGGCATGATTAAATTCCTGTTGTTGAAATTAAAAGGAACGTTGACACGAACGTGTGGGGTGATTTTTGGGGTAACTCCGGATCACCAAGGCAAAGGAGTCGAATCCGCTATTGCTCTTCGTTTCCGCGAAGTCGCTCGTACGAATCCATTCTATCCATATACCACCATGGACATGAACTGGGTGGGTGACTTTAATCCTAAAATGCTTCGCTTTGTCTCCCAATTAGGAGCCACAAATGATAAAACTTTTATTACATACCGTACATTTTTTAATCCAAACCAACCCTTTAGTCGTTGTCCTAAAGTAGGTTAATACATTTATTATGAGCTTATTATCCATTGGAACCGTTGCGTTCGACGCCTTAGAAACCCCTTACGGAAAGACCGATAAAATCATCGGTGGATCTTGTACCTACATTGCCTTATCAGCTGCCTTCTTTTTACCTAAAGTCAATGTAGTGGCTGTAGTAGGAGATGATTTTCCACAAGAATACATGGACACCTTGACGTCTCGCGGCATCAATTTGGATGGTTTGCAAATCAAGAAAGGGGAGAAGTCGTTCTTTTGGGCTGGTAAATACCACAACAACATGAATTCACGTGACACGTTAGTGACGGAATTGAACGTGTTAGCTGATTTCAAGCCGGAGATCCCTGCGTCTTACCAAGATTGTGATTATTTGATGTTAGGAAACCTGACGCCACAAGTGCAAATCGAGGCGATTCAAGGTCTAAACAAACGCCCAAAATTAGTCGTAATGGACACCATGAACTTCTGGATGGATGTGGCGATGGATGATTTGAAGCGTGTGTTGACGATGGTGGATGTGCTTTGCATTAACGATGAAGAGGCGCGTCAATTATCCGAGCAATACTCACTTCGCACTGCCGCTAAGCTGATTATGGCGATGGGACCTAAGACCTTGATTATTAAGAAAGGGGAGCACGGTGCCTTGTTATTCCAAGGAGATCGTATGTTCTATTGCCCAGCACTTCCATTAGAAGACGTTTTCGATCCTACAGGTGCGGGTGATACCTTCGTAGGAGGATTCATTGGTTATCTAGCCAAGACGGACGATATTTCGTTTGAAAACATGCGTCGCGCGATCGTTCACGGATCTGCGATGGCTTCTTTCTGTGTGGAGAAATTTGGTACAGAGCGTTTATTCGAAATCACGGAAGCTGATTTAGCGAGCCGTGTGAATGAATTCAGAGAGTTAGCTTCGTTCTAATTCTTACCCCACGATTACTTCGTGCATCAAATCCAGGTTCAGGTATTTAGTAGCCATGTCTCTAATATCCTGGGTCTGGATTTTTAGTACCTGGTCCTGGAATTGATCATAAAAATCAGGCGCTAAACCGTTTAATTGAATCACGCGCACTTTTTCAGCGATGTCAAAAGCCTGCGTCAGCTCTCCTGTGAAGCTGCCCATCAGGTAATTTTGGACGATTTCGAGTTCTTCTTGTGGTATCAATTCATTTTGAAGGATCGTAATTTCCTTTTTGATTTCTGCCAAAGTCGCATCCACATTCTCCCCATTCACATCCGTACCTACCACCCAATACCCACCGCGTGGATAAGGCGCTAAGCTGGATGAAATGCCGTAGGTGAAACCTTTATCTTCTCGAATATTTTTCTGTAATCTTGAACCGAAATATCCGCCCAAGACGGTATTCATCAAGCTAAATTTAAAATAATCAGGATGCGTTCTGGAAATGGCAGGCAAACCAAAGCGAATGGAGCTTTGCACGGAACCTTCCTTTTCTTCCCGAATTTTGATGGGATTCAAAGCGGTTGAAAGTGTAGGAATCGGTAGTTCTGAGTTAGTATACTTGATTTTTCCAAGCGTCTGATCTAAATAAGCAATTTGCTCTTCGGAGATCTTCCCGGAAAGGAAAATGACAGGCTTTTGGGAAGCCCACGTAGTCGCATACTGCTGGACAAGCGCGGTGCGGTCTAATTGGTCAAAATCCTCCGCTACTGTAAAACGGCCATAAGGGTCGTTCGGAAAAACTTGAGCACGGAATTTTTGGCTGGCCGAGTAGGAGGTTTTCTCCCAATTCAGTTTTGTTTTTTGGCGTTCGATCTCGATTTCTTTTTCGACTTCCTCCGCTGGGAAAGTTGCTTCTTGTAGGATTTCAGAAACGAGCGGAATTAAGGAATGAAAGTGCTTCGATAATCCATATACCGTAAAAGTGCCGTGATCAAGACTTGCTTGTATATCCCAGAAGGCTCCGAAAAAATCAAAATCCTGGTGAATTTCCTGCGCTGTGCGAGTACTAGTTCCGCGCTTCATTAAAGACGCCGTCATGCCAGCTAATCCAGCCAAAGGACTATGAATCGCCCCCGCTTTCGTACTTAATTCAAATTTAAAAACCTCTTGTTCTCCCGATGAAACCACCCATACTTCAATGCCATTGGCTAAGGTATACTGGAGGGGTTTGGGAAATAAAACTTTCTCTACCGGAAAGGCGGCTGGTGCGACGCTGCGATCTAACATATTATTTTACTGGCTGATTAATGCCCGCAATGAGCGTTAAACGTAAGGTATTGGCTAAAGGACTTCCTTGTCCACTCGGAACGAGGTAGGCGAAGTCCAAGCCGTATTTTTGGTCCATCTTAAAGCCTAAACCGAAGGTAAAATATTTCCGATTCCCCTTCATCTCACTCTCGTGAAAATAACCCGTTCGTAGCGCAAATGCATTATTGAATAAATATTCCGCGCCCACAGAGGTGGTCACCTCTTTGATTTCTTCACTGATCCCATCAGGGGCATCCGCTAAGGATCCAAAAATACCGCCGATCGCCGAAACCGTCGCAGGATCCGTGCCTACCATTTTTCCATTCACATAGGCAGGAGGCGTAGGAACCATTAATTTGTTGAAATCAACCGTAAAGGTCAATTTGTTCAAGTCATCGATTTCATGCGTCGCCGCCATTCCGATACGTAAATTCGTAGGAATGAAGTTTTTCTCCGTTCCGCCATACGTTACCTTACCCGAAATATTTGAAAGGGTCAAGCCATAGCTGTATTTCCAAGGAGCCGTCGTCGGTTTCGAATAAAACACCGAAATGTCTGCCGCTACTGTTTCTGCAGGTTTTAATGCGTTGTTCAATCCTCCGCTCCCTTGGTAATTACCTAATAAGTTCGAGTTGATGTATTTTAAATTCATCCCTAATGAAAGTGCTGGAGATAATTTTCTAGCGTGTGAGATCCCTAAGGCGAATTCTTTCGAATTAAAATTACCTGCACTTGTTCCATTATCCAAAGTGGCTTGGAACATCCCTTGATCAAAATAATCAACCGAGAACCCAAAAACTAAGTTTTTCTTCGTCACCGTGTAACCCGCCACGTTGTACAGCGCCATGTCATTCACGAGATTCCGTAACCAAGGTGTGTAGGACAAAGAGAAGCCCATCTTTTTTTCCGTCGTGGCTAGCTTCGCTGTATTCCAGTGAATCGCATTTGCATCCACTGATAAGGCGACACCTGCATCCCCCATTGCCGCAGAACGGGCATCCGGTGCAACGTTTAAGAATAAGAGGGTAGGAGTAGGGATGCGTCCGGCATTGATTTGGCCAGAAACTAAGGTAGTTTGTGCATAGGATGTACATCCGATCGCAAAAAATAATAGGGTTAGGGCTCTTTTCATGCGTTATTTTATATTTCCAACACGACCGCTGAAGTTTCTAAATGGAGTTCCGTCGTCGTACGTAATTTCTACTTGGTAATAGTTAATAAAATCTAATTGGCTCTTTTCTGCCGTACTCCAATCGATCGAGAAAGTCTGATTCACCGAATCGCTTCCCGGAATCATTCCCGTCCTTTCGAGTAATCGTATCCCTAAGTTACTATAAATTTTTAGCTTGTAACGATAGCTTGTCCATCGTTTCTCTTGTAAAAAGGAAAAGCTCGTTCGCTCAGTCATCGGATTCGGGTAAATACGAAGCGAACCTTGCTCTTTTGTATCAGCCGAAACCCGGAATTCAAACGAACAATTCCCCTGGTTCGTATGCACGTCAAAACAATTTGCTTTGATTTTATAGAGTCCCGGAGCAAGTGATTCAAAAGGGAAGGTGATTGTGCCTTGTGTACTAATTCCGAGCATAGGTGTAAATACATCAGAGAAGGAAATTTCCAAGGTATCGTTGATGGAGATCAGCGCTTTTTCGCCTTTAGGGCCTACGAGTCGTAGGGAACTCGCATCGCTGATTTTGATTTGCAAAAGTGGATTAGGGGAGCAGGCGAATGGGTCAGACTCATTCAAGAGGCTCGCTGTCAGTACTGGGGAGTTTATTTCTTTCGCCTCTGAAGTTGATTTCACCACGCTCCTCATCCCGCCGCCATACGTTTCCGTCGTTGTTCGCGCGGTCCATTTTAATCTCGCTGCTGGTAAATTCGCCACAGTGAATTTGCCTTTTTCGACCTTAGCGCTGTTGACGGCCTCTAAATCGCCGGATTTTACATAACTAAATTTATCGGTTTTTGTCCCCAAAGTCTGCATGGGCTTATCTTGTCCAAAATAAAACAAGCGAATCTCCCCATCAATACTGGGCGTCGTTTGACCTTGAATGATTCCGGAAGCTAAGGTGTCTAGTCGGATTGTTAGCATTTGTTGATTCCAAGGTAGCGCTAAGGTGGGATCGCCCAGCAGGGTGATATTGCGATTAATCACTCCAGATTGGCTATCATTCTTCGCGTCTTTAAATAAATCGCCAAGTCGATAATTTTTATCTGTTAGATGATTAGCTAATTGTCTATAAAAAGCTTGGCCGAATAGGTAATTACTGCTCTGAAATACCGGTCGTGTTGTAGAAATAAGTCCAATCGCACCTCCCTGATTGGATAAGAGGCTGAGTTCTGCGCCTGATAGTTGATTCGGGTCGTCAAAACGGCCAAACTGGCAAGTCGCTGTTAACAAAAGGGGAAGGTGTCGGCTGTTTTTGAGTGTTTGGATCTCATTATTCGTGATGACTTTTTCGTCCGTCCAGGCGGATTCAGATCCATGGCCTAAGAAATGGATAAAGTCAGCATCGCGGTTAAATAGGTCCAAACTCGCTTTTTTGCCTGCTGCCGAGGTATAAAATCCGTTATTTACTTCCTGAGGAAACTGGTCGATATAGGTTTTTTGGACTTGATAAGCCTCTGGGATCAAGCGCGCAAAGTCTTCCGCATCTTGCACGTGAATGTTAGCATCACCATCATCGGCTAGCCAGGCAAAGCGATAGGGTTGCAGCTGAGCGCGCGTCTCGTAACTGATTAATTTATTGACTATTGTATTCGCCTCTTCAAATGACTTAGCTGGAATTCGTCCGATAGCTACTGCTAAGGGCTCGTTCACCGCCTCATTACCTTCTAGCCATTCGCCTTGGTTGTCCTCGATTAATCCAAAATAATCATCCGAAACATAAGTCTGCAAAGGTTGTAGGGACTCGCGACTTTCATAACTCGGGACATAATTTTGTCTTTCAGTGGCCGTAGCCACCTTGTTGATTCCTTTGTAATCCACCGTAGCGTCACCAAATAGTAACACGTAACGGGGTTTTTTAGCGCGAATGAAATCGCGAATCGCTGTCACATCCGTTTTACCCGCAGAGAATTCGGTATAGATTTCTTTCGTGGAATAAGCTTTCGCAGCAATTCCCTTCGCACTTTTATAGGACGCCAGCAGTTTTGCAGCAGGTAGGATGGATGGGCTGGAAAGGATGAGTAAATCCGTAGAGGCGTCTGCTCGGATGTTTTGGTTCGCTACGTTTTCACCCGTTTTCGGGTCTGCCGCTTTTGCCGGATCAAAAATCAATAGTTCAGCGCCTGGAGCTACCTTGTTAAAAGCGAGGGAGCTCACATTTTGCCAGCTTTTGCCGGCGAGCTTGACCCAAACGAGGTGATTCGCTTGGCGGTTTTGAATAGTAATACTGAAAGTAGAATCGGTTTTGTTGGGTAAAAAATAATGCGGATTCTCGTTCGTCGCATTGAATTTTCGAGGATAGTGAAGGTCGATGTAATCGATGTAACCGGAGCCGGTGGTATTACTATAGGCTACATTCCAGGTCCAGCTTTGGTCCTTAATCTCTGGATTTACGGAAGCTGAAAAGGTCTGTAAAAAGGCCTTTTGGTCATAACGACCCCCTGTTGTCGCCGGAAAGCTAAGAGGTGCAATGGTGTTCCCCGGAATACTGAACGTAAACGTGCCTGGTGCGACAGAGGAGGAGGCAAATCTACCCGAAAGCAGGCTCGGAATACCCGTTTTGTAATCTGCTAAAGGATATTGAATCGTTCGGTTTACATTGCCAAAAAATCCATCACCTAGCCATTCCCGACCTGATTGTAATAGATTGTACGTTTCCGGCTCATAGTGAAAACGACTATAGCCATAATCTAAAGCGGCTGTACTAGCCGTGGCTGACGAAAGGTCCGTAATGGCCTTAGGCGCTGGATCATCTAAGCGGATGAAATAGAAAGTAGTATCGCTGTAGTGGTGAGTGAATTTCTCTCCATAAAACAAGATTTTGTCTCCTTGTTTCAGGAATGGAATCGGTTGTAAATCGATAGGCCTAGTAGCGGAGTTTGCTTGGGGTAATTCGCCTATTTCGTGTCCGTAGACTCCGATTTGTGAAGCCTTTACACCGAATGAGGCAAGCCAGGATGGGGTGATTTGGTAGATGCCGGATTGTGTGATCCCCACTTTCAGCCATTGGCCAGTGGCTAGGACAGAGCTTTGGGCACGTCCTGCAAATGCCGCCAATAGCAGAAAAAGGGAAATGCTAAGAAATCTCAATCGGTAACACGTATGCATTCTTTGCCACCAGGTAGTTTCTGCCTGAATTTAATTCTTTGCAAATGTAACGGGTTCGGCGAAGTTTCCCTTTGATGAAGCGTAGGTTTTTTAAGGCAAAGTGTGCGCCTTCAGCTAATTCGATGAGCGGAGTTCCCGCTGAGGGTTCTGCGTCGAAGCTTTTTAGGATGTCAACTAAGGGTTGGTAACCGTTTGAGGAGGCTGCCGGATTCTTTAAATAAGCTCTGAGCACCTTGACTAAATCAGCGGGTAGCAAGTCCTCATCTAAAATGGGCTCAAATAAAGTATAGAATTCTGTCTTCCATTCTTGTCCGTGTGGAAGCACTTTGTTCTTGTGAGCTAGATAAGTGGTTAAGTGGGCGACTTCGTGGATGTAGGTGACCAGGAAGGCATAAGGGTTTAAGTTGTGGTTCACCGTGACTTGGTGTCCTTTCGCTGGGCTGAAACGGTAATCGCCTAATTTTGAATCGCGGGATTTACTGACAATAAAGTCAAAGGAATAATCATGCCAAAGTTGAAAGCAGTACTCCGCTACTTTGGGTGGGAAGTGATCAAAAAAGGAATCAATCTTTTTATTCTTCATCCGAATTTTAGACATAAAAAAAGTCCTTCGCATGCGAAGGACTTTTTTCTGATCGTTGTGCTAAAATTATTTAGCAGCAGCAGTGTCAGCAGCAGCAGTGTCAGCAGCAGCAGAATCAGCTGGAGCAGCAGCAGCAGCAGAATCAACAGCAACAGTGTCAGCAGAAGCTTCTGCTTTCTTCTCACCACAAGATGCTAAAGTTACCATTGCAGCAACGAAAGCTAGAGCGAATACTTTTTTCATTTCTTATTTTGTTTAAGGTTTGAGTTACAAATCTACGGCATTATTTTATAAGTACAAATAAATGCAAATAAATTTTTAAGATTTTTTTAAGGAATGGCTGCTATTTTTTGAAAAATGGCTCCAGGGGGCTTTAATCGGCTTAGTAATTCTTAAGAATTACAACCTTAGAAAAGGTCTAAATTAGATAAGTCCTATTTTAATAGGTCTTTGAAGCGATCGTAAAAGCCGCTTGATTTAAAGGTAAAGGTCTTGTGCAAGATGTAATTCGAAACAAAACTATAGCCCATTCCGTGAATGGTGGTACCTATCTGGGTTATATTGATCTTTTTGACCGAATAAGGAATATGAAAAAAGAGATCAGGATGATGTGCGTGAATGAAATCGTAGGGAATAGTACTAAACAGCCAGGTGATGATACCTGAAAAGCTGGCCACCAGAACGTACTTAAACATCTCGCGTCTGGTTTGCTGGCTTTGGCGCGCGTTGAAGGCAAATAATTTGGTCAAGAAAAATCCGACAACAAGCGCAATGAAATAGGCCGGAAGGATAGAATCCTCGTAGGAAACGCGGAACCAATCCTTAATTAATCCACCTGCAAGCAGTTGAACACAAGCCCCTAATCCAGCCACCACGAAGTAGGCGAATAAGTCTTTCTGATTAAAGAGGGGGGCTTTCTTGTCGCTCAAATGCCTGAATTAAAAGAGGTTTTTAACGATGCTTGGGTACACGCCTAACAATAATGTGCCTAGCGTACATGCCCACATCGCGAATTTCACTAATCCGGGTAATTCGATGCGCTCGATATCTCCTTCTTTGAAATAGATCGCCATGATTCCTTTGAAGTAATAATACACACCTACCGCAGACATCACAATCGCTAAGATCACTGGATAGTAAACGTGGCGATTAAAGATGTCAGAGAAGACGAAGAATTTACCCCAAAAACCAGCCGTCAACGGAATCCCCGCTAAAGACAATAAGGCGATGGTAAAGCAGAAGGCTAAACCTGGATTCTGCTTCGCTAAACCTTCGAACGAACTGAAGTTCTCTGGTTTCTCGGTACGCCCTGTTTGGTATTCCGCGACTAACATTACGACACCGAAGGCCACGATGGTCGCTAAGGTATAGGATAAAGAATAGTATAAAATGGTAGATGGCGTGCTCGCTTGATTCGCGCTCACCGATAACAACATATAACCCGCATGCGAAATACTCGAATAAGCTAACATCCGTTTCGCTGATTGTTGGTAAGCCGCCGTGATGTTTCCAACTAAAAGCGTCAACATGCTGATGTAGTAAATGGGATATACCCAGGTACCGTACAAGGTTCCAAACGGACCTGAAAGCAATTGGTACAAGGCTGCAAAACTAGCCGCCTTTACCACTGTCGACATAAACATCGTGAAGATCGTAGGCGCACCTTCGTATACATCTGGAGTCCAGAAGTGGAAAGGTGCTGCTGAAATCTTAAATAAGAATCCAACTAAAATCAATAATACCCCGATTGATAAAAACACTGGAGTAGATTCTGGCGGTGTATTCGCGATGGCTAGGGCTATGTTCGCTAAGTAGAAAGAACGTGTTGCTCCATAGACTAAGGTGATTCCGAACAGTAAAATACCTGTTGCGAAGGAGCCCATTAAGAAGTATTTCAAGGCCGCCTCGTTCGAACGTAAATTACGCTTGTCTGAACCCGTTAAGACGTACATGGCTACCGAAAGAATTTCCAAGCCCACAAAGAACATAATCAAGTGGTCGAATGAAACCATTAAAATAGCCCCTACAACCGAGAACAATAGAATCGCGTAGTATTCTGCTGGATGAGTATGCTCTTCGTCGATGCCAAAGCCTTTGGAAAAACTAACCACCATAAAGGCCGCTAATTGAATGATTAAACTGAAGCTGATGGAAGTATTCGTGGTGTGGAACATGTGTCCATACCATAACATTTCGTGGTTCCAATCCATAGCCGTCAAAGCCATACTGCCCGCTAAGAACAAAAGCGTTGCCGCTTGGATGGTTTTTCTCGAAAGCCAAAAGCCTAAGAATAAATTTAAAATACCTAGAAGTGATAATGCAATGATAGCCGTCATAATGCTTTTTAATACTATTTTATTTGAACCATTGGATTAATTGCTGAACCGCTGGCTCACTAAAACCTAAAACTGTCGAAGGGAAAATTCCGCCTAGAATAACCAAGGCGCTCAATGGAATTAACACCGCTTTCTCTGCAAACGTTAAGTCTGCAAAATCAGCCGTGACGCGTGACACATTTCCGAACATCGATTTCTGAATCAAACGCAACGTATACACCGCACCTAAGATGATGGTGATTCCAGCGATGATGCCTAAAGTTAAGTTTTGGTCAAATACACTTTTCAACAACAAGAACTCCCCGATGAAACCATTCGTTAATGGAAGCGCCACCGAACCTAAGCTCAAGATCACGAAAGTGACCGTTAATGGATACGAGAATTGGGTGATACCGCCTAATTGAGCGATCTCTCTTGATTTTGTTCTGCGCTCGATAATTTCAATCACGAAGAATAAACCGATGATGTTGATACCGTGTGATAACATTTGGTACAAAGCGCCTTGAATACCTTCAATGCTTCCCGATAAAATACCGGCAGACATCAAGCCCACGTGAGCAAAGGAAGAATAGGCTAATAAGCGTTTCGCGTCTTTTTGTTGGATGGCGATTATTGAACCATAAATCACGCCAATCACCGATAAAATCGAAGCCGTTAAGCCCCATGTCGCTACCCCTAAAGGGAACATAGGTAAGACCAAACGAATTACTCCGTAGGTACCCATCTTCAACATAATGCCCGATAATAACATCGTTCCTTGTGCAGGAGCCACAGTATAGGTATCAGGTTGCCAGGTGTGGAATGGGAAAACTGGCATCTTGATGGCGAATGCCAAGAAGAAAGCTGCAAATAAATACCCTTGTTGATCGGCGCTTAAGCCTTTGGCTGTTTGGTACAATACCTCGATATCAGCTGAGTGAAACTCGCCTGGCGTAAGTAAATACACATATACTAAGGCGATTAAGAAGAATAAAGACCCAAACAAGGTGTATACAAAAAACTTAAATGTAATCGCATTCTTGTTTTCGCCGCCATAAATCGCTGCTAGGAAATAGATCGGTAATAGGGACGCTTCGAAGAAGAAATAGAACAAGAACGCATCTTTCGCTAAGAACGCTCCCATTAAAGCTGTTTGCATCGCTAACATCAAACCCTGGAATTGAGAGTTGTTTGCGCGATCTGTATTCGCCGTCGTCGCCACGATGAACGGAACTAACAAGGCACAAAGTCCAATTAAAACGCCGCTGATTCCATCCACATACAGGGAGAAGGACAAACCCGCTTCCGCTACCCAAGGAGCAGAAAAGGAAACAGGGCTTAGACTAGCTTCTTGTAGAACAAAGGCGGTGGCCGCTAATTCAATAATGGATGCCGCTAGGGAAATAGCGAACGCGTTCTTTGGCTTGAAGATCAACAAAGCTGACCCAATCAAAAGCGGAAATAAAAGTATAAATAGTAGATACATAGCTATGTGGCGATCGAATTATGGAAGGATCGTGCTTTTTAAACTAACAAATAAGATGACAACGATGGCCGCGACCATGCAGAATAGGTAGATTCCTACGTTTCCTGTTTGGGCTCTGCGGAACTCGCTCGAAGCATATTTCACAAAACGTCCTAAGCCCTCCACGAACAAGTCAATCACTAAGAAGTCGATCACTTGGAAGAAGAAGTTCGATAAGAAAGCGATAGGCTTCACAAACAGCATATCGTATAATTCGTCGATGTAGAATTTGTGGTAAATCACTTTTTGGATACCTGAGATTTCTGCGTCTTCAGATGGCACTGATTTCTGCATCCCAAAAACGTAGATCGCTAAGAAGGCTGGCAAGAATGCCGCTAATAGTGGTGCGCCACCCTCTAAACTCAAGAAGTTGACTTCTCCCGCTTCACCAGCTTCTGGCAATAAGGGTGCTAACCAATTAGCTAAGAATTCATTTCCTCCCGCAAAGTGAGGTAGGTTGATTAAACCGCCACCCACAGAGAATACCGCTAAAATAATCAACGGTAAGGTCATCGTGATAGGCGATTCATGTAAATGATGCGCTTGTTTTTCCGTTCCTCTGAACTCTCCGTAGAATGTCAAAATGAATACACGGAACATATAGAAAGAGGTCAAAGCAGAACCCACAATCGCTAAACCCCACATAATAGGGTCGTGGTGGTATAGGCTCGCTAGGATCTCATCTTTCGAGAAGAAACCCGCGAAAGGAGGAATACCCGCAATCGCAATCGTTCCTAACATAAAAGTAATGAACGTGATGGGCATCTTCGATTTCAATCCACCCATACGGCGAATATCTTGTTCGTCTGACATGGCGTGAATCACAGAACCCGCTCCTAAGAACAATAGGGCTTTGAAGAATGCGTGGGTCATTACGTGGAAGAAAGATGCCGTATACGCTGAAGCGCCTAAGCCCATAAACATGTAGCCTAACTGGGATACCGTAGAATAGGCAAGGACTTTCTTGATATCGTTTTGGAAAAGACCAATCGCAGCGCCTAACAAGGCTGTAGCTAAACCAATCCAACCCACAAAATGCAAAACTTCTGGACTCAATTCAAACAAGGCATTCGCACGGATCACCATGTAAATACCCGCTGTCACCATCGTCGCCGCGTGAATCAAAGCCGAAACCGGCGTAGGACCCGCCATCGCATCTGGAAGCCATGTAAACAACGGAATCTGTGCTGATTTACCCATTGCTCCGATGAAAAGACAGAAAGCGATGATGCTTAAATCAGTCGTGTAATCGCCACTTTTTATAGCCGTGAAAATCGTCTGGTAATCGGTTGTGCCAAAATCCTGGATCAATAAAAAGATCCCCACTAAGAAACCTAAGTCACCAATACGGTTCATGATGAAGGCCTTGCGGGCTGCATCTCCGTAAGAATTCTTTTGGTTCCAAAACCCGATCAACAAGTACGAACACAAACCTACGCCTTCCCAACCGATGAACAAGACCGTGAAGTTAGCCCCTAAAACGAGGATCAACATAAAGAAGACGAACAGGTTCAAAAAGGCAAAAAACTTACCAAAACCAGCATCGTGGGACATATACCCAATTGAATACACGTGAATCAAGGTGCCCACTCCCGTGATGACGAGGAGCATTAAGATGGACAACTGATCGATTTGGAAGGCAAATGGAATCTCTAGAGAACCTACCTTAATCCAATCCGCGATGGGAAGAATCTGTGCCTGACCGTCGAAATTCAAGAATAACTGAAGTGATAAAGCGAAGGCAACCAAGGGAGGAATTGTTCCAATGATGCCCGCAATTTGCTTCGGTAATTTCGGGTACGCTAACCCATTAATAGCAAAGCCTAATAAGGGTAATAGTGGAATGAGGAATAGTAAAGACATATTAATTGGGCGGAATTTGCGCTTAATTAGTTTTTCAATTTGTTAAGAACACCGATATCGATGCTTTGGATATTTCGGTAAATCATCACGATAATCGCTAAACCAACAGCGACTTCTGCTGCGGCCACGGCCATAATGAAGAATACGAAAATTTGACCGGCTGGGTCAGAATAGTAGGAGGAGAATGCAGCTAACAATAAGTTAACGGCATTTAACATTAATTCGATCGCCATAAATACGATGATCGCGTTTCTACGTGTTAATACGCCCAAGATACCAATGCAAAACAAAGCTGAGCTCAGCATAATGTAATGGGTTAATGGAATCGTACGGATAATTTCTGGTATTGATTGCATAGTCTTAAATAATAACAAAGGCTTCAGGCAAAAGCCTGTCCAAAAAATGCATTTATGGGAGGCAAAAATACGAAAATATCTGATAGCCTCGACATCAAAAATGCCTTAACGCTGAAAACCTTGCAATTTTATTTCGGTCAGTTTGCGCTTCGTGTCCATCGGGAAATCACCCTTCATCATCCAGTCGTAATAAGACGGGTCAGACTTCAATACGTCGAGCACAGGTCTACCGATGTGTTTGCCAAAATTAAAGCAAGCCACGCGCTCTTTATTGTAAGCCATCCGATTTGCGTAGTCAATTGAATTCGAGGCACTTAGTTCGTGCAACTTGTCCATATCGTTTTGGATTGGAAAAACTTCCTTGCCATCCGCATCCTTAATCGCCTTGTTCGCATAGTGTTTCACCTGCGCATTTAAGACTTCTAAAGTCGCTAACACATCCGCCTCAGCGCCGTGTGCTCCGATTAATTCTTTGCCACAGTAAAATTGGTAGGCAGCCGTTAAATTACGCGGCTCCATTAAATGGAAAATGCGTTGCGCATCCACTAATTTTCTGTTTTTCATATCGAAATCCACCTCAGCGCGTAGCATTTCCTCTACTAGCATAGGCACATCGAAACGATTGGAGTTAAAGCCGGCAAGATCGCAACCATCTAAAAAAGTGGAAAGTGAACGGGCCACCATTCGAAAAGTAGGTTCATCCTTCACATCTTCATCATAGATGCCGTGTACTAAAGAAGCTTCTAAAGGAATCGGAATACCCGGATTCACGCGGCGCGTTTTTACCTCCACGGTTCCGTCTAGATTGGCTTTGGCAATCGAAATCTCGACAATGCGATCGCGATTGATTTGTATACCCGTCGTCTCTAAATCGAAAAATGCGAGAGGTCTCTTTAGTTGTAATTGATGTTCCATAGGATAGTTTAAAATGGGCTAAAGCAAAGGTAAGTTATTATTACCTTTGTTACATGAATTTTAGCCCGAAAGCACTTTTTTTTGACTGGGATCACACGCTGTGGGATCACGACTTAAATGCCAAAGAAGTTTTACTGGATTTAGCCGACGAATACTCACTAGCCATTGAGCCCTTAAGCTATTGGGCCAGCTTTGAAAAAATCAATAATGCCTTGTGGGACCAATACGCGGCAGGCGAAATATCGCAGGCGGAACTACGGGAGACGCGCTTTGTGCGCTTTTTTCAAGAACTGCGTGTTGAAGGTCCTGCGGAAGAATTTGGCGATAAATACCTCGAGCGTGCGCCAAAAAAGACGAACTTGATGCCGGGGGCATTTGAAATCATTCAAGATTTAGCGGCCCATTTCCCTTTGTACATTTTGACGAATGGCTTCGATGACATTCAATATGTGAAGATTGAGGGTGCGGGGATGCGCTCCTTTTTTCAGGAGATCATCACATCGCAGCAAGTAGGGACGAAGAAACCGAGTCCTTTGTTTTTCGAATATGCCTTATCTCGTGCAGGGATTCAAGCAGAGGAAGCTTTAATGATCGGGGATCACGTAGAGGCTGATGTCAGAGGAGCGTTGAACGTGGGAATTCCAGCGATTCATTACAATCCCTTTTCAGTAGCAACGGATCTGCCACACGAAATCCAGCATTTGGATGAATTGAGGAGCTTACTCGAAAATCGATAATTGATTATCGCTCGATTTACGGTCAAAAATCTTCTTGTCCCGGATGAATTTCTTGTTCTCTTCTAAGAACAAGATGAATTTTTCGATCTGGTCGTATTGGAAACTGAAATCGATATTTTTTACATCGTAAGATTCCACATACACCTGTTTGAAGTCCGTAATAACGTAGTCTAGGCGCTCAATACCGTATTTCTGTAGACCTAATAAATACAGGTTTTGGTGGTTAGTTAAAAAGCGATTTGGCTCGTAATAGGCCGTACTTTTTAGGTCAAAAGCCACCGAATCACCTACGCCATCAATATATCCGTAGATCTGCGCGTTTTTATACCGCGATTCTACGTAAAACTGGGTCTTGTATTTGGCAGGCAATAATTCACGCGCTTGATCGATGATACCCTCCGCAAACGCCTCTTCGTTTTCGCCCAAAGTCACCGCTCGTTCAAAATCAATCCCTTTTTGCTGTGCATTCGTCGTAGGTTTACGCACGCGGTTAATGCGATCGATTAGCTCGATTTCATCCACGATGATTTTGCCATTTCCATCACGGGATTGGCTCACATAGAGGTTAAAGGAATTTAAAAGCGTGGGATATAAGCGGTAAATCATGGCGTAATTTATTGAATTTGGAGGCGAGTCACAATTTCGTCTTCGATTAAATGCGATTTTGTAATTTCTGCTACGTCCGCTACCTGCACATTGCCGTAGAAAACGCCTTCTGGATAGACGACCATCGTAGGTCCTTTTCCACAGAAATCAAGGCAGCCTGATTTTTGGACGCGGATTTTAGCCGTTCCGCCTTGGGCTGCATAGCTCGCGCGGAAAGCGTCTACTAATTCCATTCCGTGCCCAGAACCGCAACATTTTTTAGGGGCATCTTTGTCGTTAGCGCAGATAAATACGTGTTTTTCGAAGTGCATAGAATTAGCTATTTAAAAGTAGTACGATAGGGCAATGGTCGGAATGTTTGACATCCGGTAGGATAGAGGCGTGTTGGATTTTATCTGCCAAAGCCTCAGATACCATCTGGTAATCTATTCGCCAGCCCAAATTCTTCCCTCGAGCTCCCGCGCGGTAGGACCACCAACTGTAGTGATGTGGCTCAGAATTGATCGCTCTAAATGAATCCACAAATCCGCGGCTCACGAATCCATCCATCCATTCGCGTTCTTCTGGCAAGAAACCAGAACTATTCGCGTTGCCTTTCGGATTATGGATATCGATGGCTTTGTGGCAAATATTGTAATCGCCGGCGATGACTAAATTCGGGAATTCAATCTTGAGGGCGTTAATGTAGTTTTGGAAATCGCCTAACCAGTCCATTTTGAAAGCTTGTCTTTCATCACCGCTGGAGCCGGATGGCATATAGACGCTCATGACGGAAAATCCGTCATAATCCGCACGCAACACGCGACCTTCTGAGTCGTACTTATCGATACCGCAACCCACTGACACGTTATTTGGCCTAATTTTACTAAATATCGCTACGCCTGAATAACCTTTTTTCTGAGCGGAATGCCAATAGACCTCGTAGCCTAAAGCGAAAATTGCTGTCAGGTCCACTTGTTCCACTTCCGCCTTCAATTCTTGAATGCAGACGATATCTGGATTTTCTTCTTGAAGCCAAGAAACGAAACCTTTTGTCATCGCGGCACGGATGCCGTTTACGTTGTAACTAATGATCTTCATTCGGGAATACCTCGGTTTTGAAATAATGAATGACATGTGCTTTCAACAGCAATTCTTGCTCCTTTAAGGGAAGTGATGGAATTCCTTGTACATTCTCCCAATGCGGCCAGCCTTCCTCATCCAAGCCTTCCAAACGATAAAAATCGCTATAGCTCAACACTTTACAGGTGGCGATGTGTAGGAGATCTTGCTTTTGTTCTTTGGTAAAATGCGCGTGACCCTGACCTAATTCTTGTACCCCGATCAGTAACAAAATCGGTTCCATTTCGGTGGGACGCTTGCCAAATGAGTTTTCGAAAAAATCGAGAATCATCTCCCATTCTTCTGTAACTACGCTCGGCTCGAATTCCATAAGGGGTGTGAATTTAATGAGATGCAAATTAGCCACAAAAAATGATTAATTGCCGTAGATGTCGTAATTTTGAAAACCAATAGCCCAAAATCAATTTATAAAATGCATTCAATTGCACAAAAACGTACATTTTCCACACATACTCCTCTTAAACGAACCTTTAAAAAAATGAAATCCTTCTCCATCCCCTCTTTGTTCAAGAGTAATTTGATCGGTCGGATTAAAGAGGCTCGTCGGGTTCAAGATAAATTAAAGAAGGACTTTACACCTACCCACTTGGATTTTGGTCCCGTGGAGGTGTTGCTTTCCCGTCATTTTGGTTTCTGTTATGGTGTAGAAAACGCCGTAGAAACGGCTTATCAGATTATAGACCAAAATCCGGATAAACGTATTTTCTTATTGTCAGAAATGATTCACAATCCAGCCGTGAATGCGGATTTGGCTGATCGAGGAGTGCGTTTTATTCAAGATACACACGGGAATCAAATAGTGGATTGGTCTGAATTGAGCTCAAATGATGTAGTGATTGTGCCCGCTTTTGGAACGACTTTAGAGACGCAAGCCATCTTGCAATCCCGCGGAATTGATCCTTATGCCTACGATACAACTTGTCCGTTTGTGGAAAAAGTGTGGAATCGAGCAGACGCCATTGGCAAAAAAGATTATACGGTGATTGTACACGGAAAACCTAGTCACGAGGAAACGAAAGCGACATTTTCGCATTCTCAATCCGTGACACCGACTTTGATTATCAAAGATATCAAGCAGGCGATTGCTTTAGCTGCCTATATTAAAGAAGAAAAAACACCGGAAGAGTTCTTCGTAGAATTTGAAGGACAATATTCAGCTGGGTTTAATCCGGCGAAGGATTTAAAACGTATAGGAGTGGTCAATCAGACAACGATGTTAGCGACGGATACACAAGAAATTGTGGATTATTTACGCCAAATCATTCGCCTGCACTTCCAATTATCCCCTGAAAACATCAAGGAATATTTTGCAGACACACGCGATACGCTGTGTTATGCCACGAATGATAACCAAAGTGCTACCTATGGTTTATTAGCCGAGGAGGCAGATTTCGCCATTGTTGCAGGGGGTTATAATTCCTCTAATACAGCCCACCTAGTTGATTTATGCGTGCAGAAATTGCCCACTTATTTCATTAAGAATGCGGAGAAATTGATTTCGGGGGACCAGGTTTTGCATTTTGATAATGTGGCCAAAGAAGAGCGTGTTTCGACTTCGTTCATTCCTACTAAAGAGAAAACGCGTGTTTTGTTAACCTGCGGGGCTTCTTGCCCGGATGCGGTGATGGAAGAAATCTTGCGCAAGCTAGTTTCCTTTTTCCCGGGAGCGAAAGACCTGGAGGAAGTGGTTAATACGAATCTACAATCTTCTTAACGGCAGGCAAATAACCTTCTCCGAATAGATTAACATGTACTAAAAGTGGGTATAGATTGTACAAAGGAATACGTTCGTGGAATCCTTTTTCAATCGGAAAATTCGCATTGTATGCCTCATAGAACGACTCATCAAATCCACCAAACATCGTAGTGAAGGCTAATTCTGCCTCCCTGAAACCATAATAACAAGCCGGATCCACTAGCGTAATCAAACCTTGTGGATTAGTCATGGCATTTCCAGACCATAGATCCCCGTGGATTAAAGCTGACTTTTCGTTCGGTAGGAGAGACGGTAATTTTTCAAACAAGGTTTCGAATTTAGCCTCTAATGCAGCATCGATTTTACGATCATAAATCGCTCTGGCTAATTGATTGCGCAAGCGATGTTCGATGAAAAAGGCAATCCCATTCTGATTCCACGTATTGATTTGCGGAGCAGCTCCGATATAGTTCGTGTAATCGAGTCCGTGTCCCTTATCAGACGTATTTTTGTGCAATCGAGCCAGCTTCTCCCCAAAATCCACCCAGTAATTAGCTGCCTTTTCTCCCGATGGAATACATTCCATCATCAAGTATTCTTTCTCCTCCATCGTTCCCGTACCCATAACGCTCGGCACCGAAATGGAGGAAGTTTTTCCGATTAAATCTAGGTTTTTCGCTTCAGCATCAAATAAACCTTGGTGGTCACCTTGGTTCCATTTGATGAAGTATTCGTCTGCATTTTTCAATTGCACACGCACCGCCAAGTTAAAATTTCCCCCGTAGAAAAATTCTAAGTCCTTCACCTCGGTATTTTCACCTACGTGATGCTGGATAATTTTATCAATAAACTGGTATTGTGCTTGCGTTTCCGTAGACATAGGACAAAATTACCTTATTTTCTTTTAAAAAGCGGAACCGTGCTGCAAGGTTCTCCAAAAAACAGGCTCTTCGCCACCGGTTGCAATAATTGCGTAATTTTCAAATAGGCCTCAGTAGGAACGGATTCTTTCGAGCAACCTTTGATCACGATTTTGGCATCCTGAAAATCTTCAGGCTTTATCTTCGCCAAAGCCTGTTCAAACAAAGTCTTCTCTAGATCTGCTAAATTCCCAAAAACGAGTGTTTTTGCATATGGAGTCAACTGTACGCCCAATAACATATAAGCCCAGGTAGGAATTATCGCATCCTCACTACAACCCACCGCCACGTGTTTTCCAGCATAGCTCGACCAATCGTGGCCACTGATAAATTCTCTGAAATCCTTCTCGCGCAAGGCGATGCCTTGGAATAATTGATCTTTGATGTCGATGAAAACACGCTCTCCCGGAATGCGTAAATCTTCTAGATCGATTTGCGTCAGTCCACTTTGGTTTACTCGGTTGATGATTTCCTCTGCCATCTTACAAGGATTTAAGTTTTGGTTTAGTGCCCATATATTCCTTTAAATAATCGGGCTCTTTGGTAACGAGGTTCTCGAATGTTTGGTTCAAAAATGCCTCGTGGGCTAATTTCCCCATAAATTGAGCCTCAGGTAATAAAGGCCCATCGAGAAATGTGATAGAGGAATGCGTGCAGCTTTCTTGCCATTTCGCAGATCCATTCCCAAAAACCACCACATTCGCATGCGATTGATATGAACCTGGAGTTAGAATGTGGGCCACTTGTGGAGACACTTCTTCAAGCGCTGTCGAGTAAATCGCCGCATACACTTCCATTCTGCGCGCATCTAACATGGGTAAAAGGAGTGAACCTGAAGGTGCGTCGACTGCGGAGGCTAACACCTGCAAAGTGGGTAAACAGATTAATGGCTTGTCCAAAGCGAAGCAAATTCCTTTTGCCGTCGCTAAACCGATGCGTAAGCCAGTGTAAGATCCGGGTCCGTTTGAAACAGCCACGGCTGATAGTTCAGCTAGCGCGCGACCCGCTGTCTTCATCACTTTTTCAATCAAAAGCGTCAGCGATTTGGAATGAGAACCCTCCTCATCCACTAATTCCTGCGTGATCAATTGCCCGTTTTTGTGGAGGGCAACGGAACAGTTTTGGGTCGATGTATCTAGACTTAGGATCAGACTCATTTCAAGTTAGTAATTAATTCCACACCCTTTAAGAGGCTCGGATCGTGTTCAAAAGACCATTCATTAATCCCTTTTTTGAGGTAATAATGGTGCACTATTTCTTGTTCTAATAACGCCAAAATCACTTTTTTGTTCGCTGTTAGTTCTTTAACGACCGAGGAATCCCATTCCGGCTTGATTTTCTCCAGCGTCGCCGTCAAGTTCGCATACAAAGGATCTTTTTGTGTTTCTTTCAGCACATCGCGCATCTGTTTCTCTAACGGACTCTCGTATTTGAATTTGCTCTCTTTTGCCCATTGCACGAATTCCTCGAATTCAGCTTCCGTTAAATGGAAGTTAGCTGCCGCCGCTATATAAGCGTGCTTTAATCTATATAGGCGGGCATATTGGAAAAAGATTTTCTCTTTTAATAATTGCTGTGTAATACTGTTCGCCTGAGGTCTGCCCACTAACACATCGGGTTCGATTCCGCCACCCGCATTGACTTTCCTGCCGTTGCGCGTTTTGAATTCGCGCTTAGTGGTGTCCTTGTTTTCTGAATAATCGATGGCTTGAATGCAGCGGCCGCTCGGAATGTAGTATTTCGCGGTGGTGATTTTGATTTTCGCTCGATAAGGTAACTCGCGCGTCACTTGAACGAGGCCTTTCCCAAAACTCCGTTGTCCTACAATCGTCGCCCGATCATAATCCTGTAAAACGCCCGCCACAATCTCGGCTGCTGAAGCAGAGTTTTGATTGATTAAAACAACGATGGGCATCGACGTATCCCAGCTCGGATTCAAGGCCTTGTAAGTCGCATTCCACTCTTGTAATTTGCCCTTCGTACTCACGATGGGTGTTTCTTTGTCTATGAAGAGATTGCAAATATCTACTGCCTGCGTCAATAAGCCACCCGGATTATTGCGTAAATCTAAAATCAATTTCTTCATCCCCTCTTTCTTCAATTGAACGAGGGCCGCCTTCATTTCTTTGGTAGCCGATTGATTGAATTCTTCTAATTCGATGTAGCCGATGCCTGGACGGATGATGCCCGCATAGCCTACATTCTTGATTTGAACGGTGGATCGGTTGATGCTCAACGTCAGTTGCGAATCCCCGCGTTTAATTTCTGCGACTAATTTACTGTCTTTTGGTCCTTTGATCAATAAACCCGGGTCCGATTCTTCAGTAATTTTATTTCCATTGATGGAAAGCAGTTGATCGCCTATTTGCAATCCAGCTTGTAAGGCGGGGCTTGATTCGTCTACATACGTAATGTAATAGCCTTTGTCCACCCAAGAAGCGCGGATGCCGATTCCTTCGTATTTTCCGGTGGTGAGGGTGGTGAATTCGTCCAAATCTTCCTCCGGATAATACACCGTGTAGGGGTCTAACTGATCCAGCATTCCGTCGATGGAGTTTTGTACGACCTTGTTTGGGTCGATGGGGTCCACGTAGAATTGGTTGAGTTCTTTGATGACGCTGGCGTAAATGTCCAGGTTTTTGGCAAGGTCAAACAATTGGTCCGCCCGGCTAAATGCCCACAAGCCCATACCCAAAAACACGAAAAGGCTTATTTTAACTAGCTGCTTCATTCGCTTGGGTGAATTTGTCTAAAATGGCGGCCATTTTCTTATGGATTTTATCTGAGGGTTCAATCGTAGAACCAATATAGACAAAAGCCAATACATCTGGAAGTTTTGCTTTTCCTTCTGCTTGAAAATGGGGTTTATTCAGGCGGTAGGCCTCGCGGATGCGACGCTTGAGGGTATTGCGATCCACGGCTTTCGAAAATCGACGCTTTGGCACCGAAATTAAAATCTGTGGATTCGCCTGATCCGCTTCAAAATGATTCTGTCGGATGTATAAAACACGAAAAGGATAGACAAATCGTTCTTCAACGATTCGGCTATCCTTCTCGAATAAGGAATCAATAATTTTAATGTGCGTTAGACGCTCCGATTTAGAAAATGTAAATTTCAAAGCAGGAATACTAAGTGTACAACAATAGCAAACCAGAAATCTTCTTTTCTAAGATCTATGGCTTATTTGCCTCTTTTTTCGTCTGAAACAGTCAACTTGTGACGTCCTTTAGCACGACGGTTTGTCAATACGCGACGACCGTTTGCCGTAGACATACGCTCACGGAATCCGTGTTTGTTTTTTCTCTTACGTACAGAGGGTTGAAAAGTTCTTTTCATTTCTTTATTTGTTAAAGCAGCCCATCATTTCGATTGGGGCTTGCAAAGGTAAAACAAAATATTTATTCATCATGGATTCAGCTTTTAGGCCTTCACCTGACAGGTCCTTAAACCTTGATTTCTACGTCTACTCCTGAAGGCAATTCTAATTTCATCAAAGCATCTACTGTTTTAGCAGAAGAAGAGAAGATGTCGATTAGACGCTTGTAAGTACATAATTGGAATTGCTCACGTGCTTTCTTGTTAACGTGTGGTGAACGTAAAACAGTGAATTTCTCAATTTTTGTTGGAAGAGGGATGGGGCCAGAAACAACTGCTCCTGTAGCTTTTACCGCTTTAACGATTTTCTCTGCTGATTTGTCTACCAATGAGTGGTCAAATGACTTCAGCTTAATGCGAATTTTTTGATTCATATAAGATGGTTCTTTAAATGAGTAAGCAGCGAAAGAACCATTTACTCCGCTACTTAAATTAATTAGGACTGCAAAAGTACAGAATGTCACTTAATTATACAAGCCCTAAAACTTAGTTTTTTGTAGAGCGCGTTGTTTTTCAGCTAAATAGCTCGCTCGCGAAGCTTGAAACAGACTAGGATTGAGCGTTCTTAGTTTTTCCATTGCCTCGTCCGCATAATTTATTTCACCCATTTTTAGTGCCTGCTGCGCATAAATAGGATAAAAAGCCGGATTCTGTTCGTTCCATTGTAAAGCGGCCAGCGCGGCCTCATACCCTTTTTTCGCGGGTACTAGCGGAATTGCCTGTTGCAAAACCGGAATTTGAAAAGGGTATTTTTCTAACATCGCAAGCGCATTCGCTCGTGAAACCGGAGGTGTTTTAACCGGAAAGGCTGTCGCATATTTCCAAAAAGCTAAAATCCCCGTCATTCCCGAACCCTGCGTCGTGTCCGCCGCGATGGACACATTCAATTGGTTTAAAGCCACTAAGGGTTTCGCGTGGTAAAACGCCTGCCAAGATTTCAAAAGTTCTAATTCTGGGAACATTTCGCCTAGTGATCTTTGCCAGCCTGTCAGGTCATACAGAGGTGCTTTCCCTTTCCAAAACATCGTTCCATTATATAGGTATACCAAATCGCGCAAATCCGCACTCGGAACAAAAGAAGGATTCATCGGTGCCGTAGGAATTCCTGCGGCTACTAAATTCGCTTGGATGGCTAGGTCTTCAGAAGGATTAAATTCAGGCTTTCGTTTTAAATACGTGGACTCCGCGTATAATTTATTGGCGATGTAAAGTGGATTTTCTGGTTCTAAAGAAAGAGCGCGATCATAAAAATAGACCGCAGAATCAGGAACAGCCAATCTTTCGTATTGCAAGGCCAGCTGTGTGGCGATGCGTGGGTCAGCTAAATCACTTTTTTGCAAGGTGAATAAGGCATCAAAAGGTCGGTTTTCTGTGGCGAATACATTCGCAAGCGCTACCGATAGAGCGGGATCACAATTGATACTTTGGCTGGCTGCCACATAATAAGCAAATGTCTCCGTGTCACCCGCTTGCTGCGCGAGGGCGGCAAGGCTTAAGTTACTTTTGGTATTTAAACGGCTGTGCAATGTGGCGTTTTTGTAATGTATTTCCGCCATTTGTTTGTCTCTCACTAAGGAAGATACGTCACCCGCATAATTCTCTTTCGCCGCCATTCCTAGATGATAGGCGCCAGCATTAAATGCAAAGACGGCGCCCACGCTCAAAATAAGTACTCCGATCTGAATTAAGTGTAGCGGAAGCGTTACGGCCTTGTGTATGACTTTATGGATGGGAAGGTTTTGGGCTAATAGAGGGCCAAAATTCCGGTAAATAAATAGCGGAAAAAGCAGTCCCATCAGCACCTGGTTAATCAAATTCCAGCTTTCAATCGCCTGAATTCCCGGCGTATTTGCGTGCCACAAGAGTGGAATCAGGGATGAAAGTCCTAATAGGGTAATTCCGAGCAGGGATTTGTTGTCCTTGTTTTGGTACACAGATAAACCCAAAGCTAAAATCACCCAGATAAAAGCCGGAATCGCTGTGCGAATGCCCACGTCAAAGCGCTGATTGCTGAACGTCAACAGCAAATTGATCCCCCAAACTAAACCTAAAATCGTGCGATTCTTCTTCGAGCCGGCAGTATTAGAGCTATGAGACAAACCTAGCAGAAAGGAAGGAATCGATGCCGCGCTCAAAACGGATAGTCCTGCAAGAGCTAAAAGGCTCAAGCTGAAAAGCTGTCCACTGATAATCTGCGATAAAGCAGAAAAAGAAGCGTCAGACAACGTGAAAGCGACGATTCCGAGCCACAGTGTGGCACCTAACAGGGCCTGCCAAACGGGTAAAAACGAAAACAGCGCCACCCCTAAACCTAGCAGTGCTAGGACGAATCCAATAATTTCCGGAGTCGCATTCAGGGTTAGAGCCTGTATTTGAAAGTTTTGACGAATGAAATAGACGTTCGTATGCAAATCCTGGCCGGCTTGTGCGTCGACCACCTTATTCAATGGGATCATCTCTGAGACTTCGACCCACCTAAAAACCGCCATACCCCCTGATATCCACAGTGCGCAAATGACCACGAGCAACACAGCAGTCGTGTAAAAAAGGCCTTTCGAAAACGCGGGGATAGACAAGCGCATATTTTGGTTCAAAAATGAATTCCTAAATTTCACACAAACTACGATTCATTCAAAGAAATTGCCTGATTTTGGCAAAAAATAGTTGAAAAATACTAATTTCAGTTTTGGTAAATTCGAATTAAGAGGCTAATTTTGCAGTCCGAATGTTTTCGCATTCGTGAACAAATACAAAAACGTAGTTTTTTAGCTAACAAATTAAAATTCAAATGGCAAACGCAGTTAACAAAGGAAAAGTTGCGCAAGTAATTGGACCCGTTGTCGATGTGAGCTTCGAAGGAGAAGGATCACATTTACCAGCGATCTTGAATGCTCTTTCAGTAACGAAATCAAATGGTCAAACGCTTGTTCTTGAGGTGCAGCAGCACTTAGGAGAAGATCGCGTGAGAACGATTGCGATGGAAGGAACGGAAGGTCTTCAACGTGGACAAGAGGTAATCGATAAAGGTACGCCTATGACGATGCCAACAGGTGAGGGAATTAAAGGTCGTTTGTTTAACGTTGTAGGGGATGCCATCGATGGTATCGCTCAACCTAAGTCTGACAAAGGATTGCCGATTCACCGTTCTGCGCCTAAATTTGATGAATTAGCTACAACAACTGAGGTTTTATTCACAGGAATTAAGGTTATCGACTTATTAGCCCCTTACGTAAAGGGTGGTAAAATTGGTTTATTCGGTGGTGCCGGTGTAGGTAAAACCGTATTGATCATGGAGTTGATTAATAATATTGCCAAAGCATACGAAGGTCTTTCGGTATTCGCTGGTGTAGGTGAGCGTACTCGCGAGGGTAACGACTTATTACGCGAGATGATCGAGTCAGGCGTTATTAAGTATGGTGAGGAATTTAAGCACGCGATGGAAGCGGGTGAGTGGGATCTATCTAAAGTAGATCAAACAGAGCTAGCGAAATCTCAAGCCACTTTAGTGTTCGGTCAAATGAACGAGCCTCCAGGAGCCCGTGCTCGTGTAGCCTTATCAGGATTAACAGTGGCGGAACACTTCCGTGATGGCGATGGCGAAGGTCAAGGTCGTGATATCCTATTCTTTATCGATAACATCTTCCGTTTTACACAAGCGGGCTCTGAGGTATCTGCCCTTTTAGGTCGTATGCCATCTGCGGTAGGTTACCAACCAACCTTAGCAACAGAAATGGGTGCGATGCAAGAGCGTATCACTTCTACGAAGCGTGGTTCGATTACATCGGTACAAGCAGTTTACGTACCTGCCGATGACTTAACGGATCCAGCTCCGGCAACAACGTTTGCCCACTTAGATGCGACTACGGTATTATCTCGTAAGATTGCTGAATTAGGTATCTACCCAGCGGTGGATCCATTGGATTCTTCTTCACGTATTTTATCTGCGGAAGTATTAGGTGATTCTCACTACGATACAGCGCAACGTGTGAAGGAAATCTTACAACGTTATAAGGAATTACAAGATATCATCGCGATCTTAGGTCTAGATGAATTATCGGAAGAAGATAAATTAGTCGTTTCTCGCGCTCGCCGTGTACAACGTTTCTTGTCACAACCTTTCTTCGTGGCTGAACAATTTACAGGCTTAAAAGGCGTTTTGGTAGACATCAACGATACGATCAAAGGTTTCAACGGAATCATCGACGGAGGTTATGACCATTTACCAGAAGCTGCGTTTAACTTAGTAGGTACTATTGAGGATGCTGTAGTGAAAGGAGAGAAATTATTGGCTGAGGCTGCTAAATAAATAATAGTATGTTTGTAGAAATTATTACACCGGATCGTAAAGTTTTCTCTGCAGAAGCATCTGTAGTGACTTTGCCTGGCGTTAATGGTTCCTTCCAAATTTTAAATGACCACGCAGCCATTGTTTCTACTTTAGCAAAAGGAGAACTAACAGCGGATAAAGAGGTCTTCCAAATCGAAGGAGGAGTTGTTGAAGTTTTGAATAATCGAGTACTTGTTTTAGCCGAAGGCGTTAACTAACATTCTCATGAAAAAACTGGCCATTTTATTGTTTGCAACGGTCTTATTTAGCTCCTGCTCAGAGAAGGCCTTTTTAACAGGGTCCATTCTAGCAACCGTTAAGGAAAGTAATATTCCGTTGCAGAGGATTCAGTTCTATAATGACAATGGCTTGATTTTAGAAAGAGAGATGAGTTCAACGGATGCAAACGTGAAAGCGGGCGCGTTAGTTTTCAAAAACGGTAAGTCGATTAACCGCGTTAGTTTAGAGAAAGAAACTCCGGGTGCTTTATTGAAGGAAGAAGGAGACAAATTGTATGTTTCTTTTGACAATCCAGCGAAGGAGTCGAATAGCTTGATCTTTGCGCCTGTTTTAGGGGAACGTGGAGAGTACTTCTATCAGTTAGTAGATGAAACAGGAAATTCCACTATTTCTCGTTTGAACTTCGAAGGTAGCAAGTATTTGGTCTATAATGAGAAATACGAGGGTTTGACGAAGTCGGTGACTAAAACGCCTCGCGTACGTCTGATGATCATGAAGTCTTCCTTGAATGGCTTGAAAGTGAATTCGAAAAGAATGAAGGGTAATCGAGTTCAATAATCGATTGCTTTTATCGGAATTTGAAAATAGGATGCTTGCATCCTATTTTTTTTTAGTTCATTTTTGTCCAAAGGTATGTCAGCATACCATGTTTGTATACAAATGCGGGATCCCTATGAAAGCAGAAGAAACGATTGATTTTCACATAAAGACCGGTTGGTACGCCATCAGCCGAATGTACAACACCTATTCTGCTCAGTTTGATATGACGATGGCCATCGGATATGTTTTATTACATATCGACAAGGATGGAACCCCAGCTACGAAGATTGCTCCGGCGCTAGGCTTAGAGTCGAGGTCTTTGACCCGTATGCTAAAAACCTTGGAAGAAAAGAAGTGGATTGAGCGTTCTGCAAATTATGAAGATAAGCGGGTGGTGAAGATCTTTTTGACAGAAATAGGCAAAAAGAAACGAGATCAAGCCCGAAAGGGGGTTATAGCCTTCAATAAGCTAATATACGATCGTGTAGAGCCGGAAAAACTAGCTATTTTTTTTGAGGTGATGGCGACCGTTAATCAGGTGATGGAAGAGGATGCAGGAGAAATTTTAAAAACAATCTAGAAAAAAACGTATTTCGGGATACGTATATTAAAGGAGATCCTTATTTTTGCTCGATAATTAAACAAAAACTGCGTTATGAAAAAACTACTTTTGGTATTCGCGATGATGCCATTCTTATTTACCTCTTGTGTAGGAAAGAAGAAATTAGCGGATTTGGAATCACAATTAACTCAATTACAGGCATCTAGTAGTTCAGCTTTATCTAAATCAAAAGCGGACCTATCTGATTGCCAATCTTTAACAGCAAGCCTTCAAGGTGAATTGAAAAAGAGAGATACGGATTTAGAAGCGAAAAATGGTCAATTGAAAGCTTTACAAGAGCAATTAGATTACTTCAAAAAGACAAACACAAACTTGTTAGATCGTTTATCTGATCTTTCGGTAATCAACAAATCAGGTGCTGAAAGTATTCGTAAGTCATTAGATGCCTTGAATGAACAAGGAAAATACATCAAAGACTTGAACTCATCTATCCAACGTAAAGATTCAATGAATTTATCATTAGTAATGAACTTGAAGCGTTCATTAGCTGACGTGAATGATGAAGATGTGACGGTAGAAGTGAAGAAAGGGGTTGTTTATATCTCGATCTCTGATAACTTGATGTTTGCTTCAGGTAGTGCAGTAGTAAATGCGAAAGCGGTAGCTGTATTAGCGAAAGTAGCGAAAGTGTTAAATGATCACAAAGAGCTTGACGTATTAGTAGAAGGTCACACAGATACGGTGCCTATCTCTACGGATTGCATTCAAGATAACTGGGATTTATCTGCTAAGCGTGCTACTTCTGTGGTTCGTGTCTTGCAAACGAAATTTGATGTGGATCCAGAGCGCTTAACAGCCGGTGGACGTGGCGAGTACGAGCCAGCATCAGCAAATAAAACATCGAAGGGACGTAAGCAAAATCGCCGTACGGAGATTATTGTAACGCCTAAATTAGATCAGTTCTTTAGCTTAATGGCGCCACAAGCGAAATAAGCTTTTTGGAAGATAACAAAAAAGGGCCTCGATGAAAATCGAGGCCCTTTTTTTTATGGGATTCATTAGGCTAATTGCCCGCGGACTAGATCTAGTTTTCTTCTGGAAACGGGGAGGGATTGATTAAGTACCGTTTTGACCGTCTTCGTGTCATTTAAGTCGTGGCTAAGTACATTCACCTTATTGACAAGATAGGACTTGTGGATGCGAAGAAAGGTGCCTAGGCGCAATTGTGATTCAAACTTCTTGAGAGTCTTGGCCATTAAGATGGTTTGGCCAT
The DNA here is from genome assembly GCA_040403415.1 of Aquirufa sp. Classification (GTDB taxonomy): domain Bacteria; phylum Bacteroidota; class Bacteroidia; order Cytophagales; family Spirosomataceae; genus Aquirufa. The sequence goes on along the minus strand of JBBAKU010000006.1, from coordinate 22,872 downwards.
TCTTTAAAAAAATCGTGGTATAATTCCCTTTGCCTTCGATGCTGACAATGTCTTCGACGGGGCATTGATCAATTCCGGGAATTTTCAAGTGTTTTCTCACAAGCACGTATTTACGAAGGTAAACCTAGTGTTTTTGAATTAAAGCTATGTGAAAGAATTATTTAGCGGTTAGTGTATTTATTTAGCGGTCGGAATGCGCTTAGCGATAGGGCATAAAAAAAGAGGTCTTTTGCAAGACCTCTTTTTTTATGTAGCGGGGGCCAGACTCGAACTGACGACCTTTGGGTTATGAGCCCAACGAGCTACCAACTGCTCCACCCCGCGATATAATTGGGAGTGCAAAGATGCACGTTTCTTTCAGAAAAAACAAGTATCTTTGTAGAAATTATTCTTGCCGATCCTTTTTTAGGCAGATTTTACGTTACATTTCTATGACCCCAGAACACAAAGCAGGCTTTATCAGTATTATCGGAAAACCCAACGTGGGTAAGAGTACGCTGATGAATGCATTAGTGGGGGAGCGACTTTCGATTGTGAGCTCGAAGGCGCAGACGACGCGTCACCGGATTTTGGGGATGCTGAACGGAGAGCATAAGGGTACTGAATATCAGATTGTTTACTCAGATACGCCTGGGGTACTGCTACCTAAATATGAATTGCATAAATCCATGATGCAGTTTGTAAAGAGCTCTTTAGAGGATGCGGATGTAGTGTTGTATGTGACGGATGTGTTTGATGAATTTGAAGATTTGGACTTTTTGACCAATTGGAAAGATTTTACGGACACACCTATTCTTGTTTTATTAAACAAGATCGATTTAGTGACCATGGTGAAGTTAGAGGAGAAAGTCGCGTATTGGCAGGGAATTTTTCCCGGCAAGCCGATTATCCCTATTTCGGCGTTAGAATCGGTTCATTTGGACCAAATCTTTAGCCACCTCATGGAGCATTTGCCAGTTCATCCACCCTTTTTTGATAAGGAGGAGCTGACAGATAAACCAGAAAAATTCTTTGCCTCTGAGATTGTTAGAGAGAAGATTTTCTTGAATTATAAAAAAGAGATTCCTTATTCGTGCGAGGTAGTGGTGACTTCCTTTAAAGAAGAGCCTACCATTTTACGTATTGCTACAGAGATTTATGTCGAAAGAGTATCGCAGCGTGCGATTATCATTGGGCATAAAGGGGAAAATATCAAGAAAGTGGGTATTCAGGCAAGAGAGGATTTAGAGAAGTTTTTTGGTAAAAAAGTATTTTTAGAGCAGTTTGTCAAAGTGGAGCCTGATTGGCGTGCGAAGACAGACAAGCTGCGTTCATTCGGGTATTCACTCGATTAATTTAACATAGAATGTCAAATATTATTGCAATTGTGGGGCGTCCCAATGTAGGGAAATCTACTTTGTTCAATCGCTTGATCGAACAAAAGAAGGCTATCATGGACAACATGTCCGGGGTGACGCGCGACCGCCATTATGGTTACGGTCAATGGACAGGACGTTTCTTCACCGTGATTGATACGGGAGGATACGTGCATGGGTCCGAAGATAAATTTGAAGGAGCAATACGCGAGCAGGTAGAATTAGCCATTGAAGAATCGGCGGTATTATTGTTTGTGGTAGATTGTTCTACGGGTTTAACGGATTTAGATAAGGATTTTGCGAACGTTTTACGTCGTTCAAAGAAACCCGTTATTTTGATCGCGAACAAAGCCGATACACACGAGAAGGCATATGCTGCGGCTGAATTTTACGAATTAGGTTTAGGTGATCCCTTTGCGATCGCCGCTGAAAGTGGAAGTGGTACAGGTGATATGCTCGATGCGATGGTTTCTCATTTCAAGGATGAAGGAATCGAAAATCCAGAATTAGGTATTCCTCGTGTGGCGATCTTAGGTCGTCCTAACGTAGGAAAATCCTCTTTCTTGAATGCTATCTTAGGTAAAGATCGCTCTATTGTCACAGATGAAGCCGGAACCACCCGAGATGCGATTCAAAATCACTACACGATGTTTGGAAAGGATTTCATCATCACGGACACAGCCGGTATTCGCCGAAAAGCGCGTATCGACGATAACATCGAGTATTACTCGGTTTTACGTTCGATGAAAGCGTTAGAGGAATGCGATGTGGCGATTATCATTATCGATGCGACCACGATCGATCCTTTAACGGGATTAGAGGCGCAGGATATGAACATTGTCAGCATGGCGGACAAGGCGAAGAAAGGAATTGTATTGATGATTAATAAGTGGGATTTAGTGGCGAAAGACACGAATACCGCCATTCAATTAGAGAAAGCGATTAAAGAACGTATGGCACCGTTGAATTACATGCCAGTGATCTTTACTTCGGTCATGGAGAAGAAGCGTATCTTCCAAGCGTTAGAACTAATGCTTAAAGTATACGAAAACCGTACACAGAAGATTTCAACATCGAAATTAAACGATGTGATGCTGGATGTGATTGCGAGTTATCCGCCACCCGCTTGGAAAGGAAAATACATCAAGATTAAATACTGTACGCAGGTTTCCACCCCGTATCCGACCTTCATTTTCTTCTGCAATTTACCGCAGTACATCAAGGAAAGTTACGAGCGTTACTTAGAGAATCAGATGCGTAAAGCCTTTAACTTAGAAGGAACGCCTATTTCTTTATTCTTTAGAAAGAAATAGTTGCTGTATTTGGGAGAGGCTGATGAAACCGATTTGGCCTCTTCCACCTACACCATAAACGCGATCTCCCACCTGACAGATGTTATGGTAAGGACTTTTGCCTAAGCTAATCCAACGCTTAGTCACTGGGTCAAAAGCCGAGCTCTCCGCCGGCCCGGATAAAATCCAATAAGGCTCAGTCCACAGCATTTTTTCGACATAATATCCCGGTGCACCAGCAACTGGAGACCAAGTCGTACCCCCATCCTTGCTTTCTAAAACCGGTACGGGCCCCTCTTTGATACGGGAATAATTTCCGCCAGCGATCCATAAGTTCTTCGGATTGCGAACGCCTAGACTAAAAAATCCGGTTCCTTCGCCGCCTGGAATTTCGTCATATTTCGATTTCCATTTCAATGCATCTGTACTATACAAGACGCGCGCCTTTTCGCCGCCTCCGGTCACGATATAATAGCCCTTTTTTGTTTTTTGTAAACTGGATCCACTAGCTGCAAAAGCGGCTTCCCCTTTTTGTAAAGTGGGATGGTTCGTTGGGGTCAATACTTCGTAGTTGCGGCCTTTATCGCTGATGCGAATCAAGCCAAAGAAAGGGCCCGCAGGGTCGGATAAAACCAATCCTTGTTTGCCCTCCCAAAGAATGGCATCAAAGAAATAGCCCTTCTCCTTGATTTGGAAGGCTAATTCCCAGCTTTTTCCTCCATTCTCCGTGCGGAAAATCTTGCCTGCTCCATTCTCTGCCGGGCCAGCGCTCATCAATAAGACCGTATTTTCGTCGAGTATAGCCAGATCTCGGAAGTCCAAGGAATCAGCTCCCGGAACTTGTGAAACGGTGAAGTGTTTGCCTCCATCGCTCGAGTGAATGACGGTGCCGCGGGTTCCGCCTACCCAAATGTGCGAACCGAAGGATCGAATGGCTCTAAACGAGGCTTTGGTGTCTAGTGAGAGGGAATTCCATTGGCTGAAGCTTTGGAAAGCGCCTAAAAACAGAAGGGCGAAGAGTAGGATGTGTTTTCTCATAGGTATATCGGTCTGCAAATTACGGATTTTGGCAAATAATGTTTATTTTTGAACCTTACAGCTCAAATTTATTCGTCGACTCGAAAAAGTATACATGGAAGAATTAAAACCCAAATCCCTTAATTTCTTAGAAGAAATCGTTCAGGAAGGCATCGCGTCTGGAAAATACGCACAAGGTATTCTGACTCGTTTTCCACCTGAGCCGAATGGCTACTTGCACATCGGTCATGCGAAGAGTATTTGCTTGAATTTTGGGTTGGCTCAGCGTTTTGGCGGAGGGACGAATCTGCGTTTTGATGATACAAATCCGGTGACGGAGGAGACAGAGTACGTGGAGTCGATTAAAAAGGATGTTTCGTGGCTTGGATTTACTTGGGCTAACGAATTATATACTTCTGATTATTTTGAGGATTTATATCTGTTTGCAGAGAAGTTAATTTCGCTTTCCTTTGCCTATGTGGACGATTCGTCGGCGGCAGAAATCGCTGCGCAGAAAGGAACTCCTACCACACCTGGTACGCATAGTCCTTTTAGAAACCGCAGTGTAGAGGAGAATTTGACCTTATTCCGTGACATGCGCGCCGGGAAATACGCGGATGGAGAGAAAGTACTAAGAGCAAAAATTGACATGGCGCACCCGAACATGCACATGCGTGATCCGTTGATGTACCGCATCCGCCATGTGAAACACCACCGTTCAGGCGATAAATGGTGCATCTACCCGATGTATGATTTTGCGCACGGCCAAAGTGATTCCATCGAAGAAATCACCCACTCTGTTTGTACACTTGAATTCGACGTTCACCGTCCATTATACGATTGGTTTTTAGATAAATTAGGGATTTTCCCATCTCATCAATATGAATTTGCCCGTTTGAACTTGTCCCACACGGTGATGAGTAAGCGAAAATTATTGCAGTTAGTGAACGAAAAAGTGGTGAATGGCTGGGACGATCCCCGCATGCCTACGATTTCAGGTTTACGTAGACGTGGTTTCACACCTGCATCGATTCGCAATTTCTGCGAGCGTATCGGAGTAGCCAAGCGTGATAATTTGATCGATTTAAGCTTGTTGGAATTCTGTATTCGCGAGGATTTAAATAAGTCAGCGGATCGCGTAATGGCGGTTTTGGATCCGATTAAATTAGTAATCACGAACTATCCAGCGGATAAAACGGAAGATTTACAAATTGAAAATAATCCAGAAGCGGAGCTAATCACGAAGCGTTCGGTTCCTTTCTCCAATGAATTATACATCGAACGTGATGATTTTATGATCGATCCACCTAAGAAGTTCTTCCGCTTAGGCGTAGGATTACAGGTGCGTTTAAAAGGGGCGTACATCGTAACGTGTACTGACTTCAAAACGGATGCGGAAGGCAATGTGACGGAAGTGCACGCGGAATATATCCCAGAAAGCAAGTCAGGTCAAGATACGAGTGGTGTTTCTGTGAAGGGAACGATTCATTGGGTATCCGTGGCTCACGCAGTAGCTGCTGAGGTGCGTAACTTCGATCGCTTATTGATCGTGGAGGATGCGTCTGAATTAGGCGATGATTTCTTGAAATTTATCAATCCAGAATCACTTCAAATTGTACCTAAGGTCTATGTGGAGCCAGGTTTGAAAGAGGCGAAAGAGGGTCAAGCGTTACAATTTATTCGCAAAGGCTATTATAGTTTAGATCCGGATTCTACCTCAAATAAGCTCGTATTTAACCGCACGGTTACCTTGAAAGATACCTGGGCCAAAGAAAAGGCTAAATAATTACTTCTTCGCGAAAAGCGAATCCACGAACGTGGTCTTGTTGAATACTTGGAGATCGGAGATTTTTTCTCCCACTCCAATGTATTTGACTGGAATCTTGAACTGATCTGAGATTCCAATTACTACACCCCCTTTAGCTGTGCCGTCTAGCTTTGTAATCGCTAAAGAGGTGATCTCCGTCACTTTCGTAAACTCTTGGGCTTGGATGAAGGCATTTTGACCTGTTGATCCGTCTAATACTAACATCACTTCGTGTGGCGCTTCTGGGATGAACTTTTGAATCACGCGCTTGATTTTACCAAGCTCGGTCATGAGGTTGACTTTCGTATGTAAACGTCCTGCGGTATCGATAATTACGATGTCTGCATTCATCTCCACCGCTTGTTTTACGGCATCATAAGCCACCGCTGCTGGATCCGTGTTCATTCCGTGATCAATTACCGGAATGCCTACGCGTTCTCCCCATAGCTTCAATTGATCCACCGCCGCCGCACGGAAAGTATCCGCCGCGCCTAATACGACCTTCAAGCCATTTTGATGAAACTGAGAGGCTAACTTTCCGATGGTCGTAGTTTTACCTACGCCATTCACGCCCACGACCATAATGACGTAGGGCTTTTGTTTCGGTTCAGCGAAAGCATTCTCTAAAGATGACGATTGGTTTTCCTCTAAAAGGGCCGCCACTTCCTCGCGTAGAACGATGTCTAGCTCTTCTGTGGAAACGTATTTGTCGCGTTCGATGCGTTGCTCGATGCGTTGAATAATCTTCAACGTAGTCGCTACGCCCACGTCCGAAGTCAATAAAATTTCCTCTAATTCATCTAAAACCTCCTCGTCTACCTTCGATTTTCCCACGACCGCACGGCCAATTTTAGAGAAAAAACCAGTGGATGTTTTCTCTAAACCTTGCTCTAACGCTTGAATTTCTTCTTGCTGCTGCGGTTCTGGTTTCTTTTTTAAAAAATCGAATAATCCCATGGGAGTGTTAAAATACGATACGAAGGTAGTGAAAATAAAAAAAGTCCCTTCAAGAAGGGACTTCAATTTTTTTAAGATAGGTAAACGGGTATTGAAAAATTAGTTTTTCAATGCAGCGTTAACTTCATCTTGAAGGATGATTTCTTCTTTGAAGGTATAAGCTCCTGTGGTAGGATTCTTAACCGCCTTAATGATCTTAGCGTACTTAACGCCGCCTTCTTTCTTCAGAGTTGCAACTACTTTCTTAGCCATGGGTCAACCTATTTAATTTCTTTATGTAAAGTAACTTTTTTCAAAACAGGGTTGTATTTTCTTAACTCAATACGTGCTGTTGTGTTTTTACGATTTTTCGTAGTGATGTAACGAGACATGCCTGGTAAACCAGTTTCTTTGTGCTCAGTGCATTCTAAGATTACTTGAATGCGATTTCCTTTCTTTGCCATAATAGATAAATCTTTTATCCGCCTCTGCTCGAAACGGAATGCAAAGGTAGAAGAATTTCTTTTTTTCGCAAAGCCTTTGCTAAAAATAGATAGAAAAATTTATTTTTACCCATTAGATTTCTCATTTTTGCTTAATGAATCCCATCCAGTACCAATTTCTTCCAGAAAATTTCGAGAACTCGGACCCTAATAAATTTCGGGTAGAGGATCTGAAAACGGAGGAAATGATCATTTCGCTGGGACCTCAACACCCTTCGACGCACGGGGTCCTTCGTTTAGAAGTAATTTCGGATGGCGAATGGATTAAGGAAGTCGTTCCGCATTTAGGGTATTTACACCGCTGTTTCGAGAAGCATGCGGAGGCGCTACCATTTAATCAAATCATCCCTTATGTGGACCGTTTGGACTATATGGCAGCTATGAATTCGGAACATGCCTATGTGATGGCGGTGGAGAAGATGCTGGATTTGACGGGAAAATTGCCCAAACGCATCGAATACATTCGTGTCCTCGTGGCTGAATTAAACCGGATTGCCTCGCACTTTGTGGCGATAGGGACCTATGGTTTGGATATCGGTGCATATACCCCCTTTTTGTGGTTAATGCGGGATCGCGAAGAAATTCAACGGATGTTAGAGTGGCTTTCGGGTGCCCGGATGTTGTACAATTATGTATGGGTGGGGGGATTGTTCTATGATTTGCCTTTGGGTTTTGAAGAAAAGGTACACGAATTAGTGCCGGTCATCAAGAACACGATTAAAGAAATAAAACAATTAGTAGAAGATAATAGTATATTCATCAAAAGAACCGCTAATGTGGGTGTTTTGCCCCTGAATGCGGCGATTAATTATGGATGTACCGGTCCGGTGTTACGTGGTTCTGGCTTGCCTTTTGACCTGCGCCGCATCGATGCCTATTCGGTGTATCCGGAATTAGAATTTGACATTCCGGTAGGAGAAGGTGCGATGGGTTCGGTGGGCGATTGCTGGGATCGAAATCACGTCAGGATTCGCGAATGCGAGGAATCGCTACGGATGATTGAACAATGTATCGTGGCCCTATTGGGGGATGAGAAAAGGACGAGGGAGTTTGATCCTCAGGCTTTGGTCCCTAAAAAAATCCGTCCGAAAGCGATGGATGCTTATGTGAGAGCCGAAAATCCGAAAGGCGAACTCGGTTTCTATATTCGCACGGATGGTCGATCGGATATTCCACAACGCTTGAAAGTGCGCGCTTGCTCTTTCCACCACCTTTCGGTGTTGCCTTATTTAGCCAAAGGAACATATTTAGCAGATTTAGTAGCCATTATTGGATCCTTGGATTTAGTGATGGGCGAAGTAGATAGATAAGATGAACAAAGCATTTTTAACAGCCCTCGAAGAGGAAATCAGTCGTTTAGACATAGGCCAAAACCCTAACGAACTTTACGACCCCATCCATTACCTCCTGAGTTTAGGAGGCAAGCGGATTCGTCCCGTACTCTGTCTATTAACTTATTCCTTGTTCAAATCAGACTGGGAAAAACAAGTTCCTGCTGCTTTATCGGTGGAAATTTTCCACAATTTCACCTTGATGCATGATGACATCATGGACAAAGCCCCTTTACGTCGTGGCAAGCAAACCGTGCACGAAAAATGGAATGACAACATCGCCATATTATCCGGTGACGTGATGTTAGTGAATGCTTACCAATACTTGAATAAGGTCAAAGGATTAAGCCTAGAGGCTTTTCAACATTTATTGGGGCGCCTTTCCCGTATCGCTGCTGAAGTGTGCGAGGGACAGCAATTCGACATGAACTTTGAAAGCCGTGACGATGTGACGGTGGAAGAATACATTGAAATGATTCGATTGAAAACGTCGGTCTTGATCGGATTCTCGATGGAGATGGGTGGTTTACTCGCTTCAGCGCCTGCTGAGGTTTCGAATTCCTTATACCGCATTGGAGAAACCATCGGTCTGGGATTTCAATTAAAGGATGATTTGTTAGACGTGTATGGGGATCCGGAGAAATTTGGGAAGCAGCCGGGCGGAGATATTTTAGCGAATAAAAAAACCTATTTACTGATAAAAGCGTTCGAAAAAGCAACGGGTTCTACGCTCGCTTCGCTGGAAAAATGGGTGGCTGCCACCCACTACGATGCTGCAGAAAAAGTACAAGCGGTAACCGCGATCTATGATTACTTGGGTCTAAAAGCAGAAACGGAAGCTGTCATCGCCTCTTATTTCGATGCGGCCTTTCTAGAAATTCAATCTTTAGCCATTTCCGAAGAGCAAAAATCAGCCTTGGTAAAGTTTATGAGCGGGTTGGTTGATCGCGAAGTTTAACGTAGTTTTGTTCTTATATGGTCTCAATTGTACTTATCGCTGTGACGATTATTATTTCCCTGGTGGCTTGGCAAAAGCCAGACTTGATGGGAAAAATGCTCATGAACCCGTACCGGATTCAACACAGAAACGAATATTGGCGTTTTGTTAGCTCGGGGTTTATCCACGCGGACTTCACGCACCTGTTTTTTAACTTGTTTTCCTTCTTCTTTTTTGGGGTTCAATTAGAACAGATTTTCAATCAATTATTTCCGTCGATCGCGTCGGAATTGTACATCTTATTTTATGTTTTGGCGATTGTGGTGGCAGATTTGCCCACCTTTTTCAAGCAGAAAAACAATCCCAATTATAACTCTCTAGGCGCCTCAGGAGCGGTTTCTGCCGTGATTTTTGCGGGAATTTTATTCTTTCCTACGGAAAAAATTTACTTGTTTGGCTTCTTCGGAATCCCTGGATTTATCTATGCCGGTTTGTTTACTTGGTACTCGGTAGAAATGGATAAACGCAGCCGCGATTTCGTGAATCACAGCGCGCATTTGTACGGGGCCTTGTTTGGAATCGTGGCGATGTCGATTTTGTATCCACAAGTATGGATCAGTTTTGTAGAACAAATAACGGCCATGCTTCGATGAAAAGAATTGCGATTTTAGGTAGCACAGGGTCCATCGGGACGCAGGCCTTGGAGGTGATTGCAGAGCATCCGTCCGAGTTTTCTGTTGAGGTCTTAACCGCCCAAAACCAAGCTGATTTGCTCATTACTCAAGCTTTAGCCTGGAAACCGGCTCATGTGGTAATCGGGAATGAGGCGAAATATGGGGAGGTGAAAGCGGCTTTAGCAGGAACTGAAATTCAAGTGCATTCCGGGGCCAAAGCCCTAGAGGAGGTCGTTACCCTCGATTCTGTCGACATCGTGTTGACAGCTTTAGTGGGTTACGCTGGTTTATTGCCTACGGTGAAAGCAATCAAGGCGGGCAAGCCAATCGCCTTAGCGAACAAAGAAACCTTAGTGGTGGCGGGAGCCCTGATTATGCCCTTAGCGCGGGAGATGGGTGTGCCCATTTTGCCTGTTGATTCAGAGCATTCAGCGATTTTCCAATGCTTGGTTGGTGAGTCACATAACCCCATCGAGAAAGTGATATTAACGGCTTCGGGCGGACCTTTTCGAGGTTATAGTCGAGAGCAATTAGCCCAAGTCATGCGGGCACAAGCTTTAAAACACCCGAATTGGTCGATGGGAGCGAAGATTACGATCGACTCGGCTAGTTTGATGAACAAAGGTTTAGAGGTGATCGAGGCGGCTTGGTTATTTGACGTGAAACCCTCAGAAATTGAAGTGGTTGTGCATCCCCAATCGATTGTGCACTCGTTAGTACAGTTCGAAGATGGATCGATTAAAGCACAGTTAGGTTTGCCGGATATGAAATTACCGATTCAGTTTGCCTTAGGGTATCCAAATCGGATGAAGGCGAGTTTCCCTCGTTTTGATTTTAGACAGTATCCTTCCTTGACTTTTGAGCAGGCAGATACACAGACTTTCCGTAATTTAGGGCTTGCTTTTCAGGCCTTGGAAAAAGGAGGAAATCAGGCGTGTTTATTGAATGCGGCGAATGAGGTGGCGGTAGCGGCCTTTTTGGAAGAGGAGATTGGATTTTTAGCGATGTCTGATTTGAACGAATATTGTATGAATCAGGGAACTTTTACCGCGAATCCGACATTAGAAGATTATATCGAAAGCGATCAATTAAGTAGAATTATGGCCCAAGAATGGGTTGATAAAAATAGAAAATAGCGAATTATGGAAGGTTTAGTGATGGCAGGGCAATTGATTTTAGGATTGTCGATTTTAGTAACATTGCACGAGTTTGGGCACTTTATTACCGCCAAATGGTTTAAGATGCGCGTCGAAAAGTTCTACCTTTTCTTCGACTTTATGTTTCCTATTCCGACGCTTTTAAACTTCGCTTTGTTTAAAAAGAAAGTAGGGGATACCGAATACGGTTTAGGCTGGTTTCCCTTAGGCGGCTACGTTTCCATCGCTGGAATGATTGATGAAACACAAGATGCGGCGACCTTAGCGAAAGAGCCTGAGCCTTGGGAATTTCGCGCAAAACCCGCTTGGCAGCGTCTAATCGTTATGCTAGGTGGCGTAATCGTCAACATTATTACCGGCGTGGTGATTTTCGTTTGCTTGACCTATTCGAATGGGAATAACTTTATTTCCAAAGAAGAATTAAATAAGAATGGTATTGTGGCCTTGGATTTAGGCAAACAAATCGGCCTTAAGACGGGGGATAAAATCATTCGCGTAAACGGCGCTGATTACAAGCAATTGTCTGATTTACGTGCTTCGGATGTGTTATTAGGGGAGAATTCTTCCTATACAGTTCAGCGTGGCGACCAGACTTTGGAGATCAAAATTCCTTCGAATTTTATTGAAAAATTAAGCGATAAGAAAGCGGGATTCATTGAGCCAATTGCTCCATTTAAAGTAGCTGAAGTTGCTGCTCCAGAAGAGCCAGGTTTCTTTGACAAATTCTCGGCTTCTAAGCCAGCGGAATTATTGCCAGCTTATGCGGCGGGATTGAAAAAGGGCGATGTGATCACCTCGGTGAATGCAAATCCAGTTCATTTCTATCACGAGGTAAAAGAATTAATCACGAAGGAAGCGGGTAAGCCTATTCGCCTAGGTATTTTACGCGGAGGCGTGGCGGATACCTTGTCTATGGAGGTGACGGCTTCCGGCCAAATCGGATTTATTCCGGAGATGTTGATTCAAGTTTCGCACGAAGATTATTCGTTTGCGGAGGCAGCGAGCATCGGAACGGGTCGTGCCTTCTCGGTGATTTCGGACAATATCAAAGGGTTCAAGAAGATTGCCTCGGGTGATGTTTCGGCATCGAAAGCCTTGAGTGGACCTATTGGCATCGCCCAAATGTTCGGTGGTGTATGGGATTGGAATCGTTTCTGGATGCTGACGGGTTTGTTATCGATGGCTTTGGCCTTTATGAATATCTTGCCTATTCCAGCTTTGGATGGGGGACACGCGATTTTCTTGATTTACGAAATGATTACGGGTAAGCCTGCATCTGAAAAGGTGTTAGAAAAAGCGCAGCAGGTGGGAATGCTCATATTGCTTGCCTTGATGGCCTATACGTTTGGTAACGATATTTTCAAAGCCTTTTTCTAGTTGAAAGGGCTGGTTCTATTTTTGGGTCTATTTTTCCCTGATCTACATCCGTTTCATAGTTCGGTAACGGAGATGACTTATAATGTGAAGGACCAAAGCTGGGAAATCAGCATTCGCCTATTCCAAGATGACTTAGAGCAAACAGTAAGCTCGGCGACCGGTAAGAAATTCCGAATGATTCCGGGAGATGAGGCATCTGAAAAAGGGTTGGAGGCTTACGTTCGTAAACACTTTGGATTTCGTGCTGGAAAGCAATTTTCGACTCCGTATCGCTGGTTAGGAACGGAGCAGCAGCAAGACGCGATTTGGGTGTATCTTGAAATTCCCACTACCGCAGACCTAGCCGGATCTTACTTGGAGAATTCATTATTTTTAGACGAATTTGAAGACCAAACAAACCTCGTTTCCTGGTCTTTTCAAGGCGCAAAAAAATCCTACCTTTTTCGAAAAAGCCAAGAGGTACAACAATTATCAAGATAATCATACTGCCATCTTGACGTTTGGCATAAAAATTGATTAATATCGTCCGCTCAAGTGGAGCAGAATTTAAAAATGTGGTATGAATAATCCAAATGACCTTTTTAAGCATTTACAGCTTTCAGAGATGTCTGATTTTGAAAATATAGAATTGATCCCAATCGGGTCAGAAGGGATGGACAATGATGACAAAATGGGCGTTTTGTCAGACCAATTGCCTATCCTTCCCATTCGAAATATCGTTTTGTTTCCGGGTATGGTGATTCCGATTACGGTCTCTCGCCAAAAATCCGTTCGCCTCGTGAAGAAAGCCTACAAGGGCGATCGCACGATTGGTGTTTTAGTACAAGCTAATAATTCCAAAGACGAGCCTACGCCAGATGATTTGTACAAAATCGGAACGGTCGCGCACATCGTGAAGATGTTCGTTCTGCCAGGAGGAAACACGACCATCATCGTGCAAGGCCGCAAGCGTTTTGAAGTAAGCGAATACATCAAAACGGAGCCGAATCTGTTAGCGCGTGTTTCCTATATCGAGGACACGTTCCCTAAGAAATTAAATAAGGAAAATAAGGCACTCGTTTCTACCCTGAAAGAGTGCGCTTTGAAGATATTAAACCTGAATCCAGAGATTCCTCGTGAGGCCCAAATCGCCTTGGATAACATCGAATCATCGGCGTTTTTAGTCCATTTCCTTTCTTCGAATATCAATGCGGAATTGAAAGAAAAGCAGGCTTTGTTAGAGACCTTGGATGGGATTGAGCAGGCGACGCATTTGTTGGAGCACATGTTGAAAGACATCCAGCACTTAGAGTTGAAACGCGAGATTCAGAGCAAGGCCTCGAGTGACATCGACCAGCAACAACGTGATTACTACATTCGCCAGCAGATTAAAGTATTGCAGGAAGAATTAGGCGTGGAGAGTCCAGAGCAAGAATTGGATGGTTTGCGCGCGAAAGGAGCGAAGAAGAAGTGGTCGAAAGAAGTAAATGATTTCTTCCAAAAAGAACTTTCGAAATTACAACGTACGAATTCGATGTCAGGGGAATATCCGATGTTGATGAATTACGTGGAATTAATTGCGGATTTACCTTGGGGAGAATTCACGAAAGATAATTTTGATTTGGCGAAAGCGAAGAAGGTGTTGGATGCGGATCATTTTGGATTAGAAAAAGTCAAAGAACGGATCATCGAATACCTAGCGGTATTGAAGATGAAAGGAGACATGAAAGCGCCTATTTTGTGCCTTTATGGCCCTCCGGGTGTGGGTAAGACGTCTTTGGGTCGTTCGATTGCCAAAGCTTTGGGACGTAAATACGTGCGTATGGCCTTAGGTGGTCTGCGTGATGAGGCCGAAATCAGAGGTCACAGAAAAACCTATGTGGGCGCTATGCCGGGCAAGGTGATTCAAAGCATTAAAAAAGCAGGATCTTCGAACCCCGTGTTTATTTTAGACGAGATCGATAAAGTAGGTTCTGATCACCGAGGCGATCCGTCGTCTGCTTTGCTGGAGGTATTAGACCCGGAACAAAACAGCAGCTTTATGGATAATTACCTCGAGTGTGATTACGATCTATCTCGAGTGATGTTCATCGCTACCGCAAATAATTTAGATACGATTCATCCTGCTTTGCGCGACCGGATGGAGATCATCGAGGTAAGTGGCTATACGATGGAGGAGAAAGTCCAAATCGCGAAAAAGCACTTGTTACCTAAGCAAAAGAAAGAACACGGTTTAGAGAAAGCGGAATTTGCGATGAATGATGGAGCCATCCAAAAGGTCATCGAAGGATATACCCGCGAATCAGGTGTTCGTAAATTAGAACAAGAAATCGGTCGCGTGGTGCGCAAGATCACAAAATCCATTGCGATGGATCAAGACTATCCCCACAAAATCACGGCGACAGATGTCGTGAAATTGTTAGGTCAGGAGCACTTTGATAAGGATACCTACGAGAACAACGAATATGCTGGAGTCGTAACTGGTCTAGCGTGGACACCAGTTGGAGGAGACATCTTATTCATTGAAACGTTATTGAACCGCGGAAAAGGTGTCTTGACACTTTCAGGCCAATTAGGTGATGTGATGAAGGAGTCAGCGATGGCGGCATTAAGTTTCTTAAAGGCACATTCAGATGAATACGGTATTGATTACCGCATTTTTGACCAATACAATTTGCACATCCACGTTCCAGCTGGAGCGGTACCTAAAGATGGTCCATCCGCGGGTATTACGATGTTAACGGCGATTGCATCGGCATTAACGCAGCGCAAGGTGAAATCGAAATTAGCGATGACCGGCGAGATTACACTACGTGGCAAAGTTTTGCCTGTCGGAGGAATCAAAGAGAAAATTTTAGCAGCGAAAAGAGCGGGAATAAAAGAGATCATTATGTGCTCGAAGAACCGCAAAGATGTGGAAGAAATCGAAGCGCATTATATTTCGGATTTGAGCTTCCACTATGTAGATGACGCGAAAGAAGTTTTAGCCTTAGCGCTGTTAAAAGAGCAAGTAAAGAATCCAGTGAAATTTGTTTTTCAGGCAGAACCTATAGCAAGCTCCTCTGCAGCATTATAATGAATTTCGCCTAATTCAAGACTGAATTGGAT
This sequence comes from Aquirufa sp., assembly GCA_040403415.1. Classification (GTDB taxonomy): domain Bacteria; phylum Bacteroidota; class Bacteroidia; order Cytophagales; family Spirosomataceae; genus Aquirufa. The sequence goes on along the minus strand of JBBAKU010000006.1, from coordinate 7,399 downwards.
GATGCGAAGCGCCTCAGCAGATGCCAAAGGGCGGAGGCATTCCACTAGATCTTGAACGGATAAAGGCCCGTTTTTCAAATACATCAGAATCAATTTGCGTTCTGTTTCGAGGCCTTCGGGGATATTTTTCCCGGAGGCTTCTTTTTTGCGCTGCAAGCAATGATCGCAGATGCCACAAGACGTCTTTAAAGACTCTCCAAAATACGAGGTGATCAAAAGCGTTCTACAAGCCTCCGAATGTTTCACATAGTGAATCATCGCATCGATCTTTTTCTTCGACCGTTCCTTTTTTCGTAGGTATTCAGCCCAGATGATGGGTAGGTTTTCGATGTTCGCCCGAGGCGTCAAAAAGACCAATTTAGGTAGGCCATTCTGTTTGTCGTATTCGATTAATTCGAACTTCTCCAATAAAGCTAAATTGCGTTCTACCTCTGCTGGAGGAATTTTTATCTGATGTGCGAAGTCCGCCTCAGAGATGCTGACGAATTGAGTATATAAATTGCCCCCATAGATACGAAGCAGCCCTTTTAGGAAGGATTCGAATTTCTCGTTTCGGATTTGAAAGTCGTATAGTTCGGTGGAGCTGACGATGAAGCGAATTTTGGAGGGATTTTGAAAGGCCTCGTTTAGCAAAATTAATCCTTCTGCTTCCAATGTCTTTAAAGCAAAATAGGTCTGCGAGCTGGGTAAATTGAATCGCTTGCACAAATCCATCCAATCAAAATCGTAACTCTGTAATTCGCCACTTCCCTCGGCAACCTGTAGATAATTGGAAACGGCTTGGTAGGTGCGTTTGATCGTTTCCGACGTCGGAAATGACTTTTCCCACTGAGCTGTTAAATCCAACACATCTTTTTCCTCGTATAATATAGCGGCGTAAGCTTTTTTCTCGTCTCGACCCGCTCGGCCTGCTTCTTGGTAATAGGCCTCGATGGTATCGGGTAAATCCAGGTGAACTACCAAGCGAACATCTGGTTTGTCGATTCCCATCCCGAAAGCATTGGTCGCCACGATGCAATCGATTTTTCCCTCGATCCAGTCTTTTTGGCGCGTGCTTCTGACCTCACCTGGAAGACCGGCGTGGTAAAAAGTGCTGGAAATGCCAGCTTTAGAAAGCATATCGGAGATTTCCTGCGTCCGTCTTCTATTTCGTACATACACGATCGAAGAACCCGGAACGCGTTGCAACATAGTGCATAGCTTCTTTTCTTTGTCCGCTTCATAGAGGACGGAATAGGAGAGGTTAGCGCGGCTGAAACTTTTCTGAAATACGGCTGCATTCTTGAATTGCAGCTTTTCTTGAATTTCTTGTTTTACTTCCTCGTTCGCGGAGGCTGTCAAAGCGATACACGGAACGCTCGGAATCAAAGCGCGAAAGGCAGCAATCTCTAAATAAGGCGGTCTGAAATCGTGTCCCCATTGCGAGATACAGTGCGCCTCGTCGATGACCAACAAGCTGATGTTCATCTGCTTCGCTCGCTCGATGAACAAATCTGTTTTTAAGCGTTCGGGCGAAACGTAGAGGAACTTTGTGTTGCCGTAAATGCAGTTGTCTAATAAGATATCAATTTGGCGTTTGCGGAGGCCGGAAAAAAGGGCGGTCGCTGGAATGCCACGGCGGTTTAATTGCGCTACCTGGTCTTGCATCAAGGCAATTAGGGGCGTGATGACGATGCAAATTCCCGGCAAAGCGAGGGCTGGCACTTGAAAACAAATGGACTTTCCCCCACCTGTGGGCAATAAAGCCAGGGTGTCTTTGCCATCCAACACCGAGTGAATGATTTCCTCCTGCAGGGGCCTGAAAGCCGAATGCCCCCAGTGTTTTTGCAATATGTCCTGAATATCCACCATCGTCTAAACAAATCTACCAAAAAAGAATGAACTCCTCCACCGGATTTTTAGGAATTCCTGAGAAGAAATGCTAATTTTTAGACACAAAAGAAAGTGCATATGTTATCAGAGAAGGATTTAGCCCAATTATCGAAACGCGGAATTACGCCTGCAGAAATGAATCAACAAGTTGATTTTTTTAAATCCGGTTTCCCTTGGATGAATTTGGAAAAATCGGCATCGATTGGGAATGGGATTTTTCAGTTTTCAGAAGAGCAACTCAAGGAATTCATTACTCGCTTTGATCAGCAAAAATCGGCGCTTTCCATTTTGAAGATGGTTCCTGCCTCCGGTGCGGCGACGAGGATGTTTAAATCACTGTTCGAATGCTTGTCGACCGGCGAGGAAAACAAAGAATGCACGAAGTTTTTCGACGAGTTGGATCACTTTGCTTTTTACCCAGAGCTGAAAGAGTTGCTGGAAGCGAATGATGACTCGGCGGAAATACTTAAAAAACTACTCGGTTCCGCGGGAATGAATTATGGCTCAAAACCGAAAGGCCTGCTTTCTTTCCATTCCTACACTGATGGTGCACGAACTCCGTTGGAGGAACACATCGTGGAGGCTGCGGCCTATGCATCCAATGGCCAAAAAGCCTGCTTGCATTTCACTGTCTCCCCAGAACACCGCAGCGGTTTCGAGGATTTAGTAAAAAAACTCGTACCGAAATGGGAAACGAAAACCGGTATCCAATTCGAGATCACTTTCTCGGAACAAAAGCCTGCCACAGATACTATTGCCGTGAACCCGGATAATACTTTGTTCCGCGAAGCCGATGGATCCTTGCTTTTTAGACCAGCAGGCCATGGAGCGCTATTAGAGAATTTGAATGACCTGAAAGCTGATGTGATTTTCATTAAAAATATTGATAATGTGGTGCCTGATGCCTTGAAACAGCCGACCATAGAATATAAAAAGGCCTTGGGAGGATTGTTGTTGTGGATTTTGAAAGGAATTGAACACCTGGACAAGCAATTGCAAGAAAATCCATCAGAGACAACGATCAATGAGGCCTTACAAGAGATGGCTACTTATCTAGGTTTTGTGCCGGCGGCAGATTTTGCAGCTTTACAGCAAACGGAAAAAGTTGCAATAATTCGCACCATTTTAGCCCGTCCTACGCGTGTTTGTGGGGTGGTAAAAAATACCGGAGAACCGGGAGGAGGCCCATTCTGGTGCCAAGATGCGAAAGGGAATTTCACCCTTCAGCTCGTGGAATCCGCTCAGATTGATATGAAAGAGGAAGCTCAAAAAGCCAAATTCCACCAAGCCTCTCACTTTAATCCAGTGGATTTAGTGTGTGCGACACGAGGATTGAACTTATTGAACTTTCGGGATATGCATACGGGTTTTATCACAGATAAGACCAAAGACGGAAAAGAATTGAAGGCGATGGAGTTGCCGGGACTATGGAACGGAGCGATGTCAGATTGGAATACCCTTTTTGTGGAAGTACCTTTGGAAACATTCAACCCGGTGAAAACGGTGACAGATTTAGTGAGGCCTGCACACCAAAACGGTTAGGCTATTTTTTGTTTGTAAAAAACTCCCTATTTTTGTCGCCCCTGATAAAGAGATTTTAAAGGAAGTATATAAATGCTTGATTACAAAAACCTTGCCCGGTTTCCAGGCAAGGTTTTTTATTTGGCCTGGCAATAGGTAAAAATGAGGGTATAAAGCCTTTAAATAGGTAGTAAACAAAAAAACTATGGCTTTAGAACAAACGTGGAGGTGGTTTGGACCAAACGACCCCGTTAAATTATCTGACGTACGCCAAGCTGGCGCAACGGGTATTGTGAGTGCTCTACATCAAATTCCGAATGGGAAAGTGTGGGAGCTGCCCGATATTTTGGAACGCAAAGCCATCATCGAGGCGGCTGGATTGAGCTGGTCCGTGATCGAAAGTATTCCGGTGCATGAGGATATCAAAACGCGTTCAGGTAACTACAAGCAGTACATCGAAAATTACAAAACGTCTTTACGTAATGTAGGCGAGGCGGGTTTAGATCTGGTTTGTTATAATTTTATGCCTATTTTGGATTGGACAAGAACGGATTTAGATTTTCGTTTTCCAGATGGAAGTACAGGATTGCGCTTCGATGCGGCCGAATTTTGTGCCTTTGAATTGTTTTTATTAAAGCGTCCAGGGGCAGAGCAGCACTTTACAGCCGAGCAAATCGCGAGAGCTCAAAAATGGTTCGATGCGTCTACTCCAGCACAACAAGAGAAATTAATCCGCAATATCATCGCCGGCTTACCCGGTTCAGAAGAAAGCTTCACGTTGAAGTCTTTCCAAGAAGCGTTAGATACCTATTCCGAAGTAGGGGAGAAGGAGTTGCGCGAGAACTTATACGATTTCATACGAGAGATCACGCCAGCAGCTGAGGAGGCAGGCGTTAATTTATCGATTCACCCGGATGATCCTCCGTATCCGATTTTGGGCCTACCTCGCGTGGTGAGTACAGAAAGCGATGCGGTTCAATTACTACATGCCTACGAAAGCAACGTGAATGGATTGTGTTTCTGCACCGGAAGTTACGGCGTTAGAGAGGACAACGATTTAGTGGGTATGGTAGAGCGCCTGGGTCATCGCATCAATTTCATTCACTTGCGGGCTACGCGCCGCGATCAATACGGGAATTTCCATGAGGCAGATCATTTAGATGGGGATGTGGATATGTTCGGGGTAATGAGGGGCTTAGTGAATGAGCAGGACAAACGCATTGCGTCTGGTCGTCGAGATTTTCGTTTGCCATTCCGCCCAGATCACGGACACCGAATGCTGGATGATTTACAAGAAGGAAAGAAGACAAATCCTGGTTATACGGCCATCGGTCGTTTACGCGGTTTAGCGGAGTTACGTGGTTTGGAAATGGGAATCCGCGGGTTTTTGAAATAATTTTCATTTTCCCCTTTTGATTTCTATATCTTATTGCTAACTTTGCACCCCCATTAGTGTGGGATAACTCTATCTTATTGAGTTTGACGCGCTTGAAGGGATTAAAAGAATTTTAAATTTTAAACGGTAATTATTCCAAAATGCCAACTATTCAGCAATTAGTGCGCAAGGGACGTGAGCAAATGACTTGGAAATCTAAGTCACCAGCTTTGGATTCTTGTCCACAAAGAAGAGGGGTTTGTACTCGTGTATACACGACTACTCCTAAAAAACCAAACTCAGCGATGCGTAAAGTAGCTCGTGTTCGCTTAACAAACCAAAAAGAGGTGAATGCCTACATTCCAGGTGAAGGTCACAACTTACAAGAGCACTCGATCGTATTGATCCGTGGTGGTCGTGTAAAAGACTTACCAGGTGTACGTTATCACATCATTCGTGGAGCTTTAGATACAGCCGGTGTTTCTGGTCGTTTACAGTCTCGTTCGAAGTATGGTGCTAAACGTCCTAAACCAGGTCAAGCGGCTCCAACAGGTAAGAAGAAATAATTTATTAACAGAAAGATCCAGTATGCTTCGTTAAAGCAGAAGGTTGGGTCGATTTTAAAAAACTAACAACATGAGAAAGGCGAAACCAAAAAAGCGCTACGTATTGCCAGATCCTAAATTTAAGGATGTATTAGTAACTAAGTTTGTAAACAACTTAATGTACGATGGAAAGAAATCTACTGCATTTACCATCTTTTATGATGCGTTAGATAAAGTAGAGGAGCGTACAAAAGAAAACGGTTTAGAAACTTGGAAAAAAGCATTGAATAATGTGATGCCATCCGTGGAGGTTAAGAGCCGTCGCGTGGGTGGAGCAAACTTCCAAGTACCAACAGAAGTACGAGCTGAACGTAAAGTTTCATTGGGAATGAAGTGGTTAATCGGTTACGCGCGCAAGCGTGGTGACAAAACAATGATGGATCGCTTAGCGAACGAAATCATTGCAGCATCGAAAGGGGAGGGAGCATCTGTGAAGAAGAAAGATGATACACACAGAATGGCAGAAGCGAACAAAGCGTTCTCTCACTTCCGTTTCTAATTCATTTGAATTACGTATAAGGCTAACTTTCGAGTTAGCCTTTTTTTTTGTCCGAAAACGGGCACCCAAATTAGTACTTAATCGAGCGGACTAATGGAGTATTCCTGAATTTTGTTTAGCTTTGAATTACAATCAACAACACTATGATTTCGAAGAAGGCAAAATATGCGTTAAAGGCTTTAAAAGTATTGGCTCAATCTTATGAGAAAGGTCCCTTATTGATTTCGCATATCGCAGAATCGGAGAAGATCCCTAAGAAATTCCTCGAAGCGATTTTATTGGAATTACGTAATCACGGAATTTTACAGTCCCAAAAAGGGAAAGGCGGCGGTTATTACCTGCGTATTCCTCCGGCGGAAGTGACATTTGCGAAAATTATCAGAATTGTGGACGGACCTATTGCCCCAGCCCTCTGTGTTTCACTTCACTTTTATGGCAAATGCGACGACTGTGCAGACGAGGAAACGTGTCAGCTACGAAATGTGCTGACGAAATGGCGGGATGCAAACTTATCCGTTTTGGAAAATACGACACTAGAGGAGCTAATGTAGGCTCCTTTTTTTATTCGTACAGGTGATCTAAGTTTTTCATCTTGAACTCATCATTATCTAATTCCAAAAACTCCTCCCAGAACGGATTCTCCGGAACAGACGCTTTGCAAATAATTGGTGTTTGCTTAATCGGATGAATGAAATACAAACGGCGTGCATGTAAATTAATGCTTGCATCTACGTTTGGTTTATCATAGCCGTATTTTATGTCGCCACGAATCGGGCAATTCAAAGAAGCTAATTGTACCCGAATTTGGTGTGGTCTACCCGTAATAGGCTCTACCTCTACTAAGTAATGTAGATTGATTTTCCCCAAAATCTTATAATTCAACTCCGCCTTCAAAGCTTTGTCCTCTGGGTAATCATAGGCTGTCGTTGTATTCTTTGTCTCATTCTTTAACAACCAATGCGTTAACTTTCCTTTCTCAGGATAAGGCTTCTTGCGCGTCACAGCCCAATAGGTCTTTTGAATATCCCGCTTCCGGAACATCTCCATCATGCGTTCTAAAGCCTTAGAGGTACGTGCAAAAATGACTAAACCACTCACTGGACGATCTAGGCGATGCACGGGATGTAAGAATACAGCACCGGGTTTTTGGTATTTTTCCTTGATGTAGTCTTTCAAAACATCTGTCAGCGTCACATCTCCAGTACTATCGCCCTGCACGAGAATTCCTGCCCGTTTATTCACGATCAGGAGGTGATTGTCTTCGTATACGATATGATAGTCTTTCATGTTCTTTGCTTTATAGGGCTTTCTTTGGCTTCATGTAGGCCAAAATCTCTCCGCCTAATTCTTTCACAAAGGTAGGATTATTTCGCGATATGCTAATGACGTAAAAATATTTTAAAAATTCTGCCTTTGATTTTCAGCCATTTACGATAAATACTTAAAAAAGTTTTGTTCATGATTTGTTAATAAAAAAATAATCCTACATCTTTGCACTCCCAATCGCTAGGAACAAAAGGTTTCTAG
>JBBAKU010000005.1:0-167624 GCA_040403415.1 Aquirufa sp. | reverse complement strand
AGGGAGCAAACAGGAAAGTCACTAGAAATGGTGACTTTTTTTGTTTAAAATCCATCTCTATTCCCCCTATTAATCGATTTTCTTGGTTCGAGCCCAGTAGAGGGTTTGGTGGTTTTTCGACCAATTTAATTGGGAATTATACCTGTGATTTTCGATTTGTGCCAAGAATGTGCCAAGAGTTGGTTTTAATCAACGTGATTTCAACTTTATTTAAATTTAAAGGAAGTCACTCAATAACTTTCATTGGTCCAATTTTGATGACGATTTACAGCAAACCCTTTGTTGTGCGTTGTGCTTTTTCGTCCGCTAAGTTTAGAGTCTAATTTTCAGTCCACCGTTGAATATAAAACCGTCTGTTGGGGTGTAAACTTCTCTAAATTGTGGATTTTGGATTGTACCTGAATACATATTTTCGTACCGTGATTGTCGGCTGTCCAAAAAGTTCTCCAAGTTGGCAAAAAAACTAAAATGTTCAAATTTATATTCGCCCGAAATACCCATTATCCAATAATCTCTCACTTTTTCGGTGTTCGTCAAATACTGCTGACCCACATAAAAAACCTCATAGCCAATTCGCAATTTCTCCTCCCATTCATACATAATGTTTGCATTCAAACGATGCTTTGCCGTTAATGGATTTACGGTTGAAATGCTGTTCAAATTTCTATTGGCATCAATGTAAGTATATCCGATATAACTTGAAATGTCCTCAAATCGAAGTTTTATATTTGTTTCAAAACCTTTGCTTTCGATATTACCGTTTGCGTTTGAAAACGCAAAAATATTGGTTGGCGAAACTTGATTTAGTAAGATTGGATTGTTGATACTGGTATAAAAAAACAGTTGATTAAATGACAAACTTACTTCGTCAAAAATGGTAGTTTTATAATTGATGTCTGCATTTAAGCCATAGGATTTTTCGGGGCTAATTTTTGAAAAGTTAAGCGGATTTATGTTCTGGAAGGCTTTTTCTTCTGCATCTTCCGAAAATATAGTTGGATTTTTGTAGCCCAAACCAGCACCAACTCTTGATGTTAGATGTTCGTTTATTTTGTAAAGCAACGACAAACGAGGCAAAACAAAAACATTATTTTTGTCGGAAATATCCAAACGCAAACCACTTTCTACAATAAATTCATTTGAAACTTTCAAGTTATTTTGGGCAAAAACGCCGAAAGAAGAATTGAAATAATCTAACTTATTCGTAACTGAATTGGTTTGTTTAAAATTGTCAGAAACAAAACTTGTTCCCAAAATCCATTCTGATTTTTCGTTTGGAATAAGATAATTTGCTTCGCTGAAAGTCGAAATTTGTTGTCCTTCAAAGTTGTACGTTGGTCGTAAAATCTGTCGGTTAAAATAGCCAATACTGTTTTTGATTGTCAAGATATTCTTGTTATCAAAAGTCTTTTCAAACTTCGCTTGTGTCGAATATCGGTTGCTGTTATTGGTTTCAAAAAACGAATATGTCGCATCGGCTTTGTTGTCGATTACTAACATATCGCCACCTGTTCGCTTCTCAAAACCTGCATTTACGCCAAAACTGAACGTGGTTTTGTCGTTGGGATAATAAAAAAACTTGGGGTTTATCGTAAATCTGTCAAACTTTGGAATGTCTGAAAAGCCGTCATCGTTGGTATCGTAGGCTTTTTGAAAATTGCCTGATGTAAAAATTGTCAAGCCTGTTTTTTTGTATTTTTCAGTGTAAAAACCACTCAAATCTAAGGCTTGGGTTTGGTTTATATTGGCTAAAAAAGAAAGTTCTCGCTTGTCGGCTGGCTCTTTTGTAATCAAATTTATAAGTCCTGCGATTGCTCCACCGCCATAAAGTGTTGAAGTAGAACCTTTGATAACTTCGGCTCTTTTTAAGTTCAAAGGTGGAATTTGCAAAATGCTCAAACCGCCTGCAAAACCCGAATACAAAGGAAAACCGTCCTGCAAAAGTTGTGTATATTTTCCGTCCAAGCCTTGTATGCGTATGCTGGCACTTGCCGAAACCTGCGAAGTTTGCTGTGTTTGAATGCCCGTGCTTTCGGTCAGCAACATTTTTATATTTCCTGGTTGCATCGAAGATTTTTCGTCCAATTCTTCGCCCGAAATTGTTTCAATTCGGGTAGGAATGTTTTTGATATTTCGACTACTTCGAGTTGTTGCCACAACTATAACTTCCTCCAATTTTTCTGCCGATGGCTCTAAATATATTTCTGCCGTTTTTAATTGTGGAAACGTAAAACTTTTCTCTTTTTTTCCATAGCTAACTGACTGAAAGCGAATTGTTTGTTTACCATTTGGAATATTTCTAAGTTCGACAAAGCCCTTTTCGTCAGAAGTTGAGCCGTTTTGAGTACCTTCCAATATAACCGAAACGCCAAATAAAGGCTCTTTGGTTTTTTCGTCAATGATGTTGGCTTTGAAAGTATTTTGGGCTGTTGCCAAAAGCGGCAATAGCAAAAGAATGATGAGTATTTTTTTCATTTTTTGATTGAATGTTCATTTTTTGAAATAGAAAAACAGGTACAAGCGTAGCAATGCCGAAACTGAAATCAGAAAATTATCATATCAAAAAAGACGAATTGAGAAGGAAAAGCCTGTGAGGTGGAGGAATAAAAGATTTTTTGAGAAATAAATTATCCTTTGAAGAAATTGAAGTCGAACCGAAATTAAAGAAAAACTGTGAGTACAATATAATGTCAAAATGCGGAAAAATTTGCATTACATCATTACCAAAGTCGTGGTTATGATGTTGTTGAACGTACACATGACTTTCATTTTCAAAATTTGCTTTCTTCTCCGTGTCCGAAAACTCAAAAACCGTGTTGCCGTAGCAAAACGATACAAGAATTAGAAGCAATATTTTGAACTGTTTTTTCACTGTCAGAAAAGTACGAATTAAATTTTAAAGGTTGTCAAAATGCGATGATTTTGTTACTGTAAATCGTCAGCAAAATTGGACCGATAGAGTCTATTTCTTAGGGTTGTTTCCAAACAATGATTAAATAACAAAATGGAAACTTTAAAACAAAGAAAATTGAACTATGAGAAAATAAAAACAGCCAAAGATTGCACAGAAAAAAAAGAAATTATACATTCACAAAAACACGAAACACTCCTTAAGGAAAAGTCCACTTTAGTTTGACGACGTACACATTATGGACAATCTGGTCCTAATACTTTTACAACTTTCATATTCTTTTTATTTTAAGTTAAAATCCTCTTCTTAACATGTCCGCAAACTCATTCGGCAATGGACTGTTTTCAATTGCTTTTGCAGCGGTCTCCACATCATATTCAAATCGAATGAATTCAACAGAAATGGAGTCCTTCTTTTTTTTTGATGAATGTGCTTCCAAAGTAATTATCGCATAACAACCTCTTGGGTCTCCATCTTTAGGTTTCCCCACAGAACCGATATTGATTGCATGGCGTACATCTTGACCCACTATTGTTTCTGTTGGTAAAACTCGGTGGTAAGGTTTGTGCGTGTGCCCAAAACAAAGGATGTCTGCACCGGCTTGCTCCATAATTCTCCAAAGACTTTTTTCGTCGCGTTCCTCAAACAGGTACTCATTGATTTTGCGAGGACTGCCATGAACTAATAACAACGATATTAATTCCTCATTTAACTTGAAGTCAACCCTGATATGAGCAGGTAGTGTTCGAAGGTAATTACGTTCTTTGGGTTGAACTAAATGATTTGTGTATGATATGGATATTTTGCCCATATCCTTTTCAGGGTCGGTTTTATAAGCACATCCACATTCATCACTTAACAAACCGATACCTTCATCGTAATTACCAGCGATAGTTGGTATACCTCTTCGTCTTATTTCATTGATGACTTCATTAGGCCAAATATTATATCCAACCAAATCACCCAAACAATAAATTGCATCTACATCCTGTTCATCAATATTCTTTAAACACGCTTCTAATGCGGGTAAATTTGCGTGTATGTCTGAAAATAAAGCAATTCTCATCGTATTATTTTTTATAAAGTTTATCTCTTAACCAAAATGCCACATTGACTAATACAATGAGAGCGGGTACTTCAACTAATGGTCCAATTACACCGGCAAATGCTTGTCCACTATTAATTCCATACACACCAATGGCTACAGCAATGGCCAACTCAAAATTATTACCGGCTGCGGTAAACGCGATAGACGTATTCGTACTATAATCAGCCCCCAATCTTTTTCCTAATAAGAAACTAATGAAAAACATAATCGTGAAATAAATTACTAATGGAATCGCTATGCGAATAACATCCAAAGGAATCTGAACGATTAATTGGCCCTTCAAACTGAACATGACTACAATGGTGAATAGTAGCGCAATTAGAGTAATTGGAGATACCCGTGGGAGAAACTCCTTTGTGAACCATTCTTCACCCTTTATTCGAATTAAGATAAAACGTGAGGCAAAACCTAAGAAGAACGGTAACCCTAAGTAAAGACCTACGCTCTCCGCTATTCCTCCCATCGTTATATCAACCACGGACCCATTAAATCCAAAATAGGGAGGTAATACGGTAATGAAAAAGTACGCATATACACTGTATAACAACACCTGAAAAATGCTGTTAATGGCCACTAAACCGGCAGCATATTCTCTGTTTCCTTCAGCAAGTTCATTCCATACAATGACCATGGCAATACATCTGGCTAATCCAATCAATATTAACCCAACCATGTATTCAGGGTAATCACGTAGGAATAGTATCGCTAGGCCAAACATCAAAATTGGACCGATAACCCAATTCAACAATAAGGAAACAGACAAGACTTTCGTGTTTTGAAAAACTTCCTGTAATTTATCATAACGTACCTTTGTGAAAGGAGGGTACATCATCAATATCAATCCAATGGCCAATGGAATATTAGTGGTACCGCTTGATAGTGAATTTATCCACAGAGATGAGCCTGGGAAAAAGTTCCCAATACTTACACCAACTATCATGGCCAAGAAAATCCAAAGCGTAAGATACCTATCCAAAAAACTTAATTTCTTGCGTTCATTCGTAGGTAAACAATTCGTTTCTGACATATTTAATCAATTAAAATTAATCGTTTTTTTACGATTAATTAGGTTAAAAAAACTCAACAGCATGTTGAGTCTTGAACTCTCAATTGGTTAAAGAAAATACCCAATTGTTCACTAATTTCATTCCAAACCACGGTATTAATACAATAACAAACGGATACACCTTCAATATCTCCTTTGATAAGACCAACTTCTTTTAGCTCTTTTAGGTGTTGCGATACTGTTGATTGACTTAAGGGCAACTCATCAACAATATCCCCGCAAACACACGCTTTTTTTTGAAGTAGAAGATTAAGAATGGCCATCCTAGCGGGATGCGCCAGCGCCTTGACATATTTTGCCAATCTTATTTCTTGTTCTGAATACGTGATTGTTTTGCTAATTCCCATTATGTATCGTAATATTACGATTGAAATTATTAATATCCAACAACCATTCACAAAATGAAAAAATTATTATTCTCCTTATTTGCTTTGACAATCTTTATTACTCCATCCTTAGCGAAGAGCGGAAGCTCTGAATCAACTCCTTTGGCAAACTATATCCAAGCGATTAAGGAAGGAATGAATCTTATTCCCGCAGAGAGAAAGGTGGAGATTGAAAAACTGGCTACTTATGTAAAGAACCAAATACAATCGAATCAACCGGTTAATTTAGTATTCATTTGTACGCATAACAGTAGAAGAAGTCAAATGAGCCAAATTTGGGCTAGCGTAGCAATAGAGCAGTTTCAATTAGTAGGTAAAATTAATACGTATTCAGGAGGTACAGAAACTACAGCATTCAATCCTCGAGCAGTTGCCGCCTTAGAGCGAGCGGGTATTAGCATTGATAAACCAGCTGGCTCAAATCCTCACTATCAAGTGAAGTATAGTGAAAAACAACCCACTATTGAATGTTTCTCCAAGGTATATACCAACTCATTCAATCCACAAAAGAATTTTGTAGCCGTAATGAATTGTTCCGATGCTGATAAAAATTGTCCAAATGTGGTGGGTGCTTCATTTAGAACGGCCATTAAATACGATGACCCTAAATTATCGGATGGAACACCGGAAGAGCAAAGTACCTACGATATGCGGTGTCGTCAGATTGCCACTGAGATGTTTTATCTGATGTCAAAAATCAAGTAAAATAGTTGATTAAAGTTCTGTTTTGTACAATTTTTAAAAAAGTTGTTGACTAAATAGTTCGACTTAAAAGGTTGCAACTTCTGACAGGAGAGGGAGCACAAATAGTAAAAGGGTTATACTTTAATAGTATGACCCTTTTTTATTTACTTAGTTGGTCAATGTATTTCAGTATCATTTTCACCTGCTTGTCCTCCGATTTTTGAGACATGATTTTCTCAATCAATTCACGCTGCGCATCTTCTGTTAGTTTCTCAAATGCGTTTAGTACATCTGAATCTTTGAAAGTATCTAAAACTTCTTTTTTAGTAATTTGCTCCTTTGAAGTCAACAAATAAAGTGTGACTGTTACGGTGTCGCCACCCGTTTTGTTAATAGCTTTTCTGATTTCGCTATTGATTGAAATGAGTTTGTCTTGGTCACCTAGTTTGGCTAGGTTCAGGCTTTCTATTTTATAGTTGTCAATCGTGCCAGAAACCTTCATGAAACCCCATTTACCTACTATGTGTTTCGTGTTTGGAACTTGAATATGGTATGTCCAAGCACCTTTACCTGGTTGATATTTTAATTCAAGTTTTTTATCCTTTACCAAGTAGTCCATTTTTGTTTAGTCCTTTAGCTTTTTATCAAAACTTTAATCTATTTCATAGTTTATCGAACAAATATTTCCTCATTAAACTATTCAAAGTTAGACAATTTATTAAGCGCTTTCTGCAAATTGACACGAAGTTCAACCCTTCAATTTCCTAATAGACACATACTCAATCATCTCATTATTTTGCATCTTTCGTCTGTAAGGGGAGCAAGCCGATCAGAAATGATCGGCTTTTTTGTTGTATGATCGTTTGATTGTTGGTTTAAAAATTCATAGTATATTTGATCATGCTAAAATTAGATCGGACATATAGCACCTCTGGAAATCTTTTTGATCAAAAAGAAGAGGCTACACATTATGTAGGAATGAGCAAGGAAGAAATAGGTAAGGTTTTTGCCTATTTAAACAGTGTTTCTTTTGATTATCCTTTTGGCAATCCCCCCAAAATGGACAAAGCGGTGTTTTCAATGCGCAAGAATTAGTGGTCGAGCCAAGGATTTAAATGATTTAGAAAATCTCTCCTTTTTGTGATAAAAACCATTGAACCCACTTCTCCCATTCTGAGAAAGTACGTAGAATGCTTCTATTTTTACGAGGGCAAATCGAACTCCTCTTTTAGTTACTTAGCGTTCCCGCATTTTAACACGGGCCTTTCATTTATGAAGGGGGCCTCGGTTCAAAGGCAAGATTGGACTCTTCAAGTATCTGAAAATAGGACGGATAGCGTTCATATTGAAATACTCGGTAAGTATACGACTCCCGTTTTCTTAGAATACAAAGGACAATTACGAGAGATTTCTGTCATCTTCAAACCTCTGGGAATAAACCGATTTTTTAAGGACAATTATCTTTCCTTGGCACCTCATTTTTCTCAAGAATTAGTCAATGATGTGTGGAGAAAATTGGGGGAAACGTTGTTTTCTGGCGATGATGATATTTGCAAAATAGAATCATTTTTGCTTTCACAATTTAATGATCATCCCGAGTTTTCTACCATTGACAAAGCGTTAACGTTGATAGAAAATAGCGATGAAAAAATGGCTATATCCACCATCGCAAGTGAAGTAGGACTGAATACTAAAACCTTTCAAAGGTATTTCCAAAAACACATGGGTTGTAGTCCCGTTGAATACCGTAGAATTTTTCGATTTAGAAGCTCTTTAACGAACAAGTTGAACAGTGCGGAATGGAAGAATTTAACGGATATTACTTGTGAAGGTGGGTATTATGACCAGTCCTATTTCATTAAAGAGTTTAGAAAAATCACTAATCATAATCCCAAAGACTTTTTTAAATCGACAAGTAAAGTAGATGGCGATAAGATTATTTGGGGAATTAAATAGTGTCCTAAAAGTACAATTTTGATCGAATCCTGGCGCTTAATTTTGGGATAAATTAAACGATAGCTCCATAAAAACACAGTTTAACAAATACATCTACATCGCATTGAATATTTTGGGAATCATCTATCTGAAGGAAAAATCTATCGGACAGGCCCTTATTTATTTAGGTATTGCTTTAGCGTTTGACCCTTTTGATACAAATCAAAAATTTGATGACAGGCCTACTTGGCAAAAAATGGTCCTCATTGTAAATCTCTCCATTGTATTTGGATTGATATTTATTGAAATCTTCAATCTATTTTTCTAATTCCCACAAGGCATTCATCACGTTAAAGGTACCATTTCTAGCAAGGGAGGTAGCGTAAGAAAATGAAATTTAAATCTGAATACTATTGGTTTTTGCTATTTGCCATTTGTTTTACGGCATTCAATCAAATTCAAGATACCATACGTCCAAATTACCTAGGCTGTAACGCTGTAATTAAATATTTATTGGGAATTGCGCCTAACTTTTTTCCTGCTGTAGGTATACCCGCGTTGTTCATTCTATTCATTTCTTACTTACTTAAAAAGAATTATTCTGGTACTCGTTTTTATGAAAAGAGGCATCTCTTCGCAAACTTAATTTCAGTTATTGGATTAGTGGGTTGGGAGTTTTTACAACTCACAGGTAAGCTGCGTTTTGATTGGAATGATATTTTATGGACGCTGATAGGGGCATTATTATTTCAGCTCATTTGGATTTTATCCCCTCAAAAACACAAGGATTTTTAAACCCTTTGATTTCCTAAACCTTCGATTTTTTATAGCTGCAACTTCCTTATATTTGTTAAAACGAATTATAAAATGAGCGAAGAAAAGAATGTATCCGCAGCGGAGAAAATGTTAGGTGATTTTGCCCCTAGATTATTGGGCTATACGGATAATGTATTGTTTGGCGATGTGTGGGAGGGCAAGGAGCTATCAAGACGCGAAAGGAGTTTAATAACGGTGGCAGCATTAGTCGCGGGGGAACATTCTAACCAACTCAAATTTCATTTAAATTACGCGAAAGAACATGGCTTGACGGAAGCTGAACTCGTAGAAGTTATAACGCATTTAGCATTCTATGTAGGTTGGCCAAAGGCTATGACGGCTATTATGATTGCGAAGGAGGCGTTTGAGCAAGAAAAATCAAAGTGATTTGAGTCTATTTCACTGCCAAGAACTTGTTCACCTCCAGCCAGTGCATAAACGCATCAAACCATTTATTACTTGTTCTGTTTGGATTGCCTAAACCAAAACCATGTCCACCGTTTTGGTATAAGTGAAACTCCACCGGTCTGCCCGCTTTGAACCACGATTCAATTATCCCAAATTGGGAATTAAATAAGAAATCATCTGAGGCGATGGCATTGAACATGGGAGGAGCGTTTGCAGGCACTTTCACTGGGCCCATTCCGCCGTAAATCGGTCCAATAAAGGCCAGCTTCATCGTTTTCGAATTAAGCGTTGCGTGCATCGTTAAACCAGCTCCAGCAGAAAATCCAATCATGCCAATGCGTTGTGTGTCCACGCCCCAGGCTGCTGCGTTTTTGATGATCATCGCGTAGGCTGCTTCTGCGTCGGTTAACTGGTTCGACAAATCCATTTGAGCCAGTGGATTCGTATTCTTTGCGGTGCTGTCTGTCTTTTGTGGTGCCGGACGTGGACGGTTCATCCAAGCCGTAAAGTCGTCTAATTTTTCTGGGGTTGGGAATAGGCGGTATTTTAGAACGAAAGCGGTTATTCCTTTTTTGGCCAAAGCCTCAGCCACCTCCCAGCCCTCATTTCCCATCGAAAGCCAACGGTATCCCCCACCCGGCGCCACAATAACCGCAGCCCCATTCGCCTTGCCCTTTTCAGGGAAGAAAGGCGTTAAAGTAGCTTGGGAAATATTACGCGCCATCGGATCGCCCCACTGGCGAAACCACGTTTCAGGCGCCGGCTGGTCCTTAACGGAACCAGTATTTAATGGAATCGCATTAGGCTCTTTAGGTGCTTCCAGCGGATAAATCGTTCCATCTTGAGCGATGGTGTTGAAAGCCAAACAGGTTAGAAGGGCAATAAATAGCTTTTTCATAGGTTTGAGAGGTTTAGAAAGGCAAGATAAATAATATGAGTTATGGATATGTAATGGTTTATCCTTTAATTTGACTTATTAATCGGACGAAATAAGATGAACCTCGGAATCGTAGTTAAATGGAGCTTTGTTATTAGCTTAGTTTTTGAGCTAGTGGGCGCGTTAATGAAGATTATGCATCTTCCCGGAGCTGATGCTTTATTAATCATTGGTATGGTAGCAAATGGGGTTTTTATCGTTTCTGCTTTGTCTGAAGTTTGGGTTTCTGTGAGAATTAATACCAATGAAAAAGTGATATGGACGATTGCCTTTATTTTTATGGGATTTTTAGGCGCCATAGCAGGAATACTTTATGTAGTAATGGGGCGTAAACGGATAGTTTAATCCATTATGAAAAAAGTAGCCTTTATCCTTAGTCTTTTCTTGATGGCATTTTCTGCAAAAGCCCAGGACAATGTGAACATTCGTTTTTCCAATGACTACAAAGATGTATACCATCTCTCGCTGATCATCTATACGCCAGATGGTAAAATTCAAACCCGCGTTAGTAATCTAAATCCGGCTGAAACCAAGACGTATACTTTACCTGCTCGTACGGAAATTTTCATCGCAGATTATAAACAAGAAGCTTTTGCGATGAAAGGAAACGATATTAAAGCAACAGGAGTGAAACCTTTTCTTGTGCTGAAAGATTCGGATTCTGAAGTCCTTATTAAGTTAAGTTCCATCGCGAACGCTCAAATGTCGTCTAAATGACGCACGAATGTCAATAATTAGAAAAAAGTAACGATCATATTTGCAAATGGAATTTGGTGCCAGAGTTAAGGAGATTAGAACAAGTTTGAATTATTCTCAAAAAGAACTTTCTGAACAAACCGGTTTGTCCGAATACTCCACAACGGCTGACACTAAACCCTACGAGTTTAATTTCACCATTAAAATCACGGATATGAATCAATTTATCACTGACTTAAAAACATTAGTAAAGAACAATTGGAAGTTAATTCTTTGGATAATCTTAATTGTTTCTTTTATTTCCAATTACGATCAAATCAAAGCCGGATTTATCGATGGCTGGAATAACAAATAGTTGAATGAATGACTTTTACAAACAGCCAAAAGCCTTAGTCTGGATCGAATCCATTCTATTTCTTTTGGCTGGTTTTTTTCTGGCGGTTTTGATCATCGAAAAGGGTTCAGTTCAACCGCTCTTATACGCAGCGTTCATTTTATACGTCCCCATTAGCCAATTTTTGTACACGCCTTTTTTTAAGTTGACGGGTGGATACACTTATTATTCGCCCATGCTGTTAGGCTATATGGCGAACGAGAAACAGATCGATTTACATAGTGGGACCGGCTTTGATTACTTGTTTGTTTTTAGAAATGGTTAGCCCGGTATTGAATGGAGAAATAGGCTGCTCGCTTATCATTTGGAAGGGTTATTACAGCTCATTTCGTTATTAATTTCATCGATTTGTTTTGGATGTAGTCGCTTTCACGAGGGAAGATATCTTTCCCTGCTTTATGGGACGCTAAAAAAGCGAGTATTCAGGGCGCAGAATTAGTGTTACAGAAGCCGAAGTTAGAAGTACTATATGGCAAATTGTTATCTTTATCAAAATGAAACAATTCTAAAGCGAAATAAACATGGAAGACAGTGGGAGATTAAACGAGATTTGGACTTCGCGTTGGAACAAAAGATATAGCGATGAAGCGTTTGCCTATGGTGAAGAGCCTAATCAGTATTTAAGAGCACAACTAGAAAAATTGCCCGCAGGATCCATACTTTTTCCAGCAGAGGGCGAAGGCCGAAATGCAGTTTTTGCCGCACAGCTGGGTTGGGATGTTTCGGCTTTTGATATCAGTCAAGAGGGGCAAAAAAAGGCAAACTTATTGGCAGAAAAAAAAGGGGTTTCGATTGATTATCAGGTAGGTCCTTTAGAAGAACTATCTCTAGAAGCGGGACAATTTGATGCGATTGCACTTATTTATGCCCATTTTCCGGCGAAGATTAAATCCGCCTATCATCAAAAATTAGACACCTTACTGAAAAAAGGCGGAACGATTATATTTGAATCGTTTAGCAAAAAACATTTGGCCTATGTGCTCGCTGATGAAAAAGTAGGTGGGCCAAAAGATATCGATAGCTTGTTTTCAATCGACGAAATCAAGGCTGATTTTCCGAATTATACGATCGTGGAATTAGTGGAACAGGACATCGAATTAAGCGAGGGCTTATACCATAACGGTGTCGGTTCAGTGATCAGATTTGTGGGGGTCAAAAATTAGCCCCCATATTCCACCATCCACTCCACCCCGAACTTATCCCGGAAAGTACCTAAATAGGTGCACCACGGCCCTTCGTCTAAAGGCATTTCAACGGTGCCTCCAGCGGATAAACCATTGAATAAAGTCTCGGCTTCCTCTCGCGAATCAACGCTGATGACAATCTTACTTCGATTCTCTTCCTCGCTCACCACTCCCATAAAATTAGGTACATCGCTTCCTGATAAAGAAGCACCACCACCAATTGGTAAACGGATCAACATGATCTTGTTCTGCTCTTCTTCCGGGAACGAGAAATCAGGATTATTTAAGTCTTTAAATCGCATGAGGCGCGAAAAAGATCCGCCTAAAACGGAGCGGTAAAATTCAAAAGCCTCTTCTGTGTTTCCGTTGAAATGGATGTGAGGTATAATGGTTGCCATACTTACAAATTCAGTTTCTTTTTTTCTTTAAACGCGTAATCCACCGCCCTCGCCGTTAGCGCCATGTACGTTAGTGACGGATTTTGCGTAGACGTCGAAGTCATACAAGATCCATCCGTGACAAAGACATTTTTGCAATAGTGTAGTTGGTTGAAAGCATTTAACATCGAGGTCTTTGGATCCCTGCCCATCCGGACGCCGCCCATCTCGTGGTTCTCGTTTCCTGGTAAGCGTTTCGTGTCGATCGGTTGGATGTTATGGAAGCCGGCGGCCTCGTACATTTCGGTGAATTGCTGGTGAAAATCTTTGAGCATTTTCTCATCGTTTTCGTCGTATCCGATCGAAACGCGGAGCTGTGGAATGCCGTATTTGTCTTTCAGTTCTGAGTCTAATCGGACGGTTGAATGGGCCTTGGGAATCGTCTCTCCCATCATGCCCACGTTGATGTGCCAGTTGCCAAGTTTTGGGGCGAGCAAGGAATTCTTTAAGGACTCTCCTATTAAATCGTTTGCATTTTCCACTATACGTGAGGCGCTTAAATTGCTCGCATAGCCGCGAAGGAAATCCGTTTCTTGTTTGTAGACATTTCTGAAGCGTGGGATGTAACCTGATGTGGGCCGTTTCCCAGAGGTCGTTTTGTCCAAATCCCCATCGTATTCTGCCGTGATTCTGCCGCGGTAACTGTGGAAGGCCATGTGCGTTCCTAAGATGCCGGAGTCATTTCCTAGGCCAGTAAGGAAGCGCGATGATGTGGAATTTAAGAGGATTAAGTTAGTGGCCAAAGGCGAAGCATTCACAAAAATGATCGAAGCAAAATACTCTTCCATTTCGTTCGTAAGTGCATTCACAACCCGCACTCCAATCGCCTTGTTTTTTTGCTCATCATAGATAATCGAATGCGCAACGGAATGGGTTTTCAGCGTTAAATTTCCGGTCTGATACGCTGCCAGCAAAGTCGCCGAATTACTGCTGAAATAGCCGCCATACGGACAGCCGCGTTCACAGAGGTTACGGTGTTGACATTGGCTTCTTCCTACGGAAGTATGGATTTTATCGGCTTGACTCAGATTCGCGGTACGCGCGATGATGACGTGTCGGTCGGGGTATTTTTGGTTTACTTTTTGGCCAAAATGCTTCTCCACACAACTCAACTCATAAGGCTTTATAAAGTCGCCATCTGGCAAAGTTTCCAAGCCATCTTTATTGCCCGAAATCCCCACAAATTTTTCGACATAACTGTACCACGGCGCGATGTCATTATAGCGAATGGGCCAGTCGACCGCGAATCCATCGCGCTCTGGACCGGTAAAATCAAAATCACTCCAGCGCTGTGTGTGCCTTCCCCATAAGAGGGAGCGACCGCCCACGTGATAAGCCTGAATCCAGTCGTAAGGTTTATCTTGAATATAAGGCTGTTCTCCGTCTTTGGTCAAAAAATGGGACGTAGCTTCTGAAAAAATGTAATTCTTACTGGCGGTTTTGTATTTTTTTTTGTGCTCTAAAGTCGCTTGTCCTCCGTGTGGAAATTCCCAGGGATTCATCATCGTGGTGGGATAATCGACGATGTGTTTTACATCTCTGCCGCGGTCTAAAAGCAGGGTTTTTAAGCCTTTTTCGGTGAGTTCTTTCGCAGACCAACCCCCGCTGATTCCGGATCCGATGACGATGGCGTCGAAGGTATGTTTGTCTTTAGATGTCATGATTTAGAGCCACAATTTCGTGAAATTTTTCTCAAAATGCGGAAGGGCAATTTCGGGTTCCTGAATTTCAGGATGCCAAAGCTTTTCCCATTCAAAACTATAATAACCCGCATATCCTCCCGCTTTCAAGGCATGCAACGCTTCTTTAACCGGAGCATTTCCCTCGCCTAACAGCGTATAAGTTTCACCTGATTCCGTCAAGACGGCATCCTTAATATGCGTGTGAAAAATGTATTTTTTCAGTCGATCATACATCTGTGCAGGCGGCTCTTTCGTAATAGACCACATGTTAAAGAAGTCCCACACCAACCCTAGTTGTGGGTTATTCGCGGACTGCATAATGTGCAATAGCATGTCGCTTTTGATGACTTTTCCATGCGATTCTAGCAAGACTTTTACTCCACTATTTTTCGCAAAATCTCCTAATTCTATTAAGCTATTTATGATCGTATCGATCGTTGCTTTTTCGTCCTGGTCTTTCGGCAAATCATTCGGGAAAACGCGGATAAATGGACAGGCTAATTGGTGAGCAAGTTCAATGTATTTCTTCGCATCATCAAGGTTGCTTTGGCGTTTTTTCGCATCGATGAAATGCATGTTTGCGGAGGATCCTAGGTTCACAATTTTACTATCTGAATCAGCGATTTCTCTCTTCGTTTGTGCAATGTTTGATGTCGAAAATAAAGGATTATTGGGCAAGTCTAAATCACCTTTTATGCCTCTTATTTCAATACCCAGGTAATTATTAGCTGCGGCGTGTTGTAGCACTTGTGAGAATGTCCATTCCGGACAACCTAAGGTAGAGAAGGACAACAGGGGTTTAGCAGGAGTGGATAAATCTAAGGCTGATAAGCCTAAGAGTCCCGTGCTTTGCTTTAGAAATTCCCTGCGGTTTGTCATTATTACTTTGATTAAGAAGTAAATTAGATAAAATTCTGAACATTTACCATTCGTCCGAATTCCTGTATCTTTACGTTATGAAAAAACAGCTCCTGACAATCTTATTTGCGGTATCTATTTCTTTTTGTTTTGGCCAAAGCTTTCAAGTCAAGGACCTTTCTAAATCCATCGGTTTTTGGGAGGGCAAACTGACCTACCTAGATTACAGTAGCGGCAAACCCTACTCCATGGTAGCGAATATAACGCTCAGTTTGACGCAGGATCAAAAGGGATTTATCATGTCTTATGAATACCCTAAAGAACCCCATGCGAATGTAAAAGACACGACGTATGTGACGGGGAATTTGTTTGGCAAAGACCGGATTGTGGCGTTTAATCAAGAGCAAAATGGCGACTTCCAACTCATTACCGATGTGGATGGAGAAGATGGAAATGACAACAAAAAAGCGGTTTTACGGCACACCTATTTGCTGAAAGAGGAGCAATTTTCAATCGTGAAAGAGGTCAAATTTGTAGGAACGGACAGGTGGATTAAGCGAAATGAGTACGTATTTAAGCATTAGTTTTTATATCCCATCGAAAGCCCTACATCACCTTTCACATCTAGCTTAACGTCCACCGATTTATCAGACGAATTTTCAATTCGAAGAGCGGTATTTTTCCCTACTTTAAGTTTCACATTTGCTGTGGGTTGTAACGTAAAAGGAGAGTGACGTCCCCCATCGATTGGATATTGCCAAACCGTTAATGGAGAAGCTGAAATGTTCGTTACACTTGCAGAAAATTGGCCGTGTTTATTATTACCTAGTATAAATGCATCGTTTGCCTGAATAGTAGTAGTCGAATGAAGAGAGCGACAAGAGGACAGTAGGATAGCTGCCATCAGTAGGCTGAAAGCGGATTTGATCATTTTAGTTTGTTTAGTAGCTTAACGGCATTTAGGAGGAAAAGTTTTAGCTTTGAGAATTATAAAATGATATGATGTTTACCCTTGACCAAATAACCTCCGATCATAGCCTCGTTAAATCAGGGGCCGATTTCCCTCAATATATTCGCGACTTGAAAGCGTTAGGCGTCACGAATTACATAGCATTTGTGGCTGATGGGCACATCGATTATTTTGGCGCGGAAGAGTATCTAGTGCAGGCTACAGGAAAATATGAGGCTTTGGCCAAAGCGAAAACTGTCAACATCCCCTTATTTAAATCAGAGTTAATATCCCACCAACAAGGCAATACAGATTACCCCACTTTCATTCACATGTGCGCTGAAACGGGCATCGAAAAATGGGAAGTGAACCTCGAAAAATTAACCTGTACCTATTTCGATATCGCGGGGAACGAAGTTTTGACAGAACAAATCCCTACTTAAAATGAAACACTTTTTCTTCATTCTATTTCTGCTAATGTCTAGCCAAATCTATGCGCAGGAATCCAATCGCATGCACCGCATAGCGAAAATCAAAGTCGACGCGAAGCAACTCGACGTCTATAAATCGCTTTTAAATGAGCAGATGAATACGGCGATAAAAGCGGAACCAGGCGTTTTATCGTACACAGCGTTGACGGATAAAAAAGACGCGACAAGCATCATTATTTTCGAAGTTTATGCGAGTGTGGAAGCCTATCAGTCTCATATTTTAACGCCCCATTTTAAGAAATACAAAGACGCGGTAAAGGACATGGATTTGTCACTAGAACTGATCGATACTGACGTCGTTTGCCTAGCTAAGAAAGAAAATTTCTGATGAAATCATTCAAAGAATCTTTGTCGCAACCAGCACCAGATCCGCAGCTATCTATAGTGTTAAAAAGTCTTTGGTACGATGCTAAATGCGATTGGGATCAAGCTCATGCCCTCATCGATCAGCTCGGTGATCGTGATTCCGCTTGGGTTCATGCCTATTTACACCGTAAGGAGGGGGATATTTGGAGTGCAGATTATTGGTATGCTCGTGCGAAAAAGACGCGGCCTACTTATTCGCTGGAGGAAGAATGGGCGAACTTAGTTTCTTATTTTATCGAAAAAGTTTGATTATCAAACAGTTGATAGTTTAATTATCGAACTATTGTTTACCTTTGATTCATCATAGGGCTAAACAACAGCAAAATGTCTGACAAACTCACGAAAAAAGATATCGGTTTCAGAGTAACGGAGCTTCGGAAACGTAAAGGTTTATCCCAAGAAGATTTAGCCAAGAAAGTACATATTTCCAGATCCTCTTTAACCCAAATTGAATTAGGGAATAGAGGTGTCGATGTGCTGGAGTTACATAAACTTTCTTTACAACTTGGCTTTTCATTGGATGAATTTTTATCCCCTGATTTTGATTTGAATTCAGATGTTGTGGAAAGAGAAAAGGTGGTTTTGGAAAAAAAAGAACGCATTTCTGTACCCGTTCTACAGGTAGAAAAATTCAAAAATGTAGTACTCTATATTTTGGAGCGCTGCGCAGGCAAGCCTAATGTAGGTGAAACGGTCTTGTATAAATTGCTTTATTTTTCTGATTTCAATTATTATGAATTGTATGAAGAACACTTGACGGGTGCTAAATACCGTAAGTTACCTTTTGGCCCTGTCCCTCAAAAATTAGATAGCCTCATTCAGCAGATGATTGAGAAACAACAGCTGCAGCGCGTTAAAACAGTTTATCGTGGTTTTGCACAAACGCGTTATTTGCCCTTAGTGAAAGCGGATTTAAAGGCATTGAAAGCAAGTGAAGCTGAAGTTATTGATCGCGTAATCGAGCAAATGAGTGACTGGTCGGCTTCTGCCATAAGTGAATATTCTCACAAAGATATGCCTTGGTTAGCTTCTAAGGACGGAGAAGAAATTAATTATGAATTAGCCTTTTATCGAGAAGCTCCCTTTTCTGTTAGAAATTATGGGGAGGAGGTTGAGGCGCCATGATTTTTCTCGAATTAGATGAATTTCAAAAGGATGTAAAATTCTTACAAAAGAAATACAGATCGCTTTTAGAAGACTTAGTAGTTGTTAAACTTGTATTAAGCGTCATGCCTAATCAACGTCCTCCATTTAGCTTTGAGATATCTGACCTTGGCCTTACAACGTGTATCATTAAGGTCAAAAAAATAGCGTGTAAATCATTAAAAGGCCGAGGGGTTAATTCTGGACTTCGTTTGATTTACGCTCATTTCCCCGTGGAGGACAAAATTGTCTTCGTGGAGCTTTACCACAAGAACACAAAAGAGAACGAAGACCGCGGAAGGATTTTAGCGAATTTCAGTTAAAGGGCGGCCTATCAATTCTATTTTATCGAAAAAATACATTAAATTGAGTTTTCAACAATAATTTAATACAGTACCTATGAAAATCAAATCAATAGTAGCAGTATGCGTCCTGATGGCCATGTCCCTATTCTCGTTCAAAGCAAAGAATAAAGAAGTTCAATCTGACAAGCGTTTTGGCGGTTTAGCATTATATACGGTTCGGGATGCGATGAAAGATGCGCGCGCGACCTTAGAAAAAGTAGCACAAGCGGGTTATGTTAACGTAGAATCTGCGGGTTATAACAATGGCAAATTCTATAATCTATCTCCAGCGGATTTCAAATCGCTTCTAGATGAAATGAAATTAACGCCTATTTCTGCACACCAAGGAACGGTTACGTTTGAAAATATCGATCAACAAATCGCTGATTTGAAAGCGGCTGGTTTCAAATATTTTGTTGTACCAGTTCCCCCAATGGGCTTGTTTATGTATGACGCAGTGAATAAGAAATTGGCGATGAAAGGTGGCGCTAAGAATTTGGCAGAAATCTTAGACAAATTAGGCGAGAAATGTACGGCTGGTGGCTTACAGTTATTGTACCACAACCACGATTTCGAATTCAGAAAAGATGCAGAGGGTATTGTACCTATCGAATACCTTTTAGAGCATTGCAATCCGAAGAACGTTAACTTCCAAATGGATTTATATTGGGTAACTAAAGCTGGAGCAGATCCAGTGGATTATTTCAAACGTTACCCAGGTCGTTTCAAAATTTGGCACGTGAAGGATATGGATGATCAAGGTCGTTTCGCTCCAGTAGGAAATGGAAAGATTGATTTCAAACGTATTCTAGACAACAAGAAATTAGCGGGTATGCAATACTATTTCGTAGAGCAAGATGCATGTTTTAATGAAACGGCATTAGAAGCAATCGTGATTAGCCACAAGGGTTTAGAGAAAATTGGATTCAAGTAATTTTTGATTTTTAGCATAGAAAGAGCCTCGCAATTGCGAGGCTCTTTTTTATTTGTTATTCCTAAAATATGTACATATACTTGTACATAAAATTGTACATTATGTTAACGACTACTCTATCAGATTTTAGAAAAGATATCAAGAGTTACTTTGATCGTGTGACAGAGAGCTTTGATACCTTAATTATAAACCGAGGAAAGGATTCTGGGGTCGTAATAATGTCTTTAGAGGAATATAATTCCCTTAAAAGCACACAGCATGAACTTTCCTCTCGCAAGAATCAATAGCGATTGGATGAATCTATCGAATCGTAGATGATGAAATCCAAATCGCGAAGTGTCGTTTTCATTACGATTAACCCTTAGGGATTATCGGCAAAAAACCCTTCCAAGCTAATTCCGCATTCACTAAATAGCGTTCCGCAAAATGTCCAGCGTCCCCACCAGTCAAGATTACTTTAAGATTAGGGTAACGTGATGCAGCCTCTTTTACATATCCATTAATCTCGAAAAGTGTACCAGCCATTACCCCTGCATTTAGATTAGAATTAGTGTCTTTCCCCCAAGGAGAAAAATCAGGCTTAATCGAAACAAGGGGTAATTTGTCAGTAAATTCAGCCATAGCTTTCGCGCGCATCTGTAAACCAGGACTGATCGCGCCGCCTATAAATTCGCCTACTGAAGAAATTAAATTGTAGGTGATGCAGGTTCCTAAACAGATGCAAAGAGAATTTTGACCTGGAAATTCAGCGATACAGGCTTCAGCTAAAATGAGGCGATCTAGGCCTAGAGTAGAAGCGTCATATGCTGTGAAACGAACTGTTGCGTCTTCTTTGGCAATCAAATGAACTTGAAAATTTGCCTTCAAAAAATCAATAATCGCAGCTGGGATTTCAATCACACTACAAATCGCGATGAGGCTGATGGTATGAGTAGACGTAATTTGAGCGATACTTGCCAGTGATACATCCGCGATAAACCCCGTTTCGTGCAGCCGCGAACCATCAAAAAGCGCGTATTTTAGACGAGTATTTCCAAAGTCAAAGCAGAGTATCATGCGGGGTTGTTAATATTTTGGTAATTTTGGGGAAAATAAATCAATCCGCCAAACCATGTACCAGATTCAAATTTTAAAATCCAAAGTTCACCGCGCAACTATCACGGAAGCGAACGTCGATTATGTAGGCAGTTTAACCATGGACGAGGATTTAATGGATGCATCGAATATGATCGAGCACGAAAAAATCCAAGTAGTCAATGTCAATAATGGCGAACGCATCGAAACCTATTTAATCAAAGGCAAAAGAGGCTCTGGCGTTATCTGCTTAAATGGTCCCGCGGCTAGAAAAGGCGTCGTAGGCGACATCGTTATCATTATTTCGTATGCATTAATGGACTTCGAGGAAGCTAAAACGTGGCATCCTACGGTCATTTTTCCAAACGAAAAAAACCATCTCGCTTAATACGATTCTTCTGCCGAAGGAAATTGCGCCTGCTTCACGTCTTGCACATAGGCGTTCGTAGCACGCGTAATTTCACCGGCTAAGTTCGCATATTTACGCAGAAATTTAGGCTTGAATTCG
Source organism: Aquirufa sp. (assembly GCA_040403415.1). Taxonomy (GTDB): domain Bacteria; phylum Bacteroidota; class Bacteroidia; order Cytophagales; family Spirosomataceae; genus Aquirufa. The sequence goes on along the minus strand of JBBAKU010000005.1, from coordinate 146,313 downwards.
TTATTCATTCCTAGCATATCTTGCATCACTAAAACCTGTCCATCACAATTCACTCCTGCTCCAATTCCAATGGTGGGAATCTGTAAGGCAGCACTCACTTTTGCCGCTAAAACCGCAGGTATTTTTTCTAAAACTAGCCCAAAGCACCCAGCTTCTTGTAGCATAAGCGCTTCTTTAATCAATTTTTCCGCCGCCTCTTCCCCTTTGCCTTGAAGTCCATAAGATCCAAATTGGTGGATACTTTGGGGCGTTAAGCCCAAGTGACCCATAACGGGAATACCTGCTTTTGTGATTTTCAGAATCGATTCTACTACCTCTTCTCCTCCTTCTAATTTTACCGCGTGCGCTCCAGTCTCTTTCATGATTCGTACCGCGGACGCGAGTGCGATGGAGCTATCAGATTGATAAGAACCAAACGGCATATCGACTAAAACCATGGCTCTTTTTGCTCCTCTGCTGACGCATTGGGCGTGGTAAATCATTTGGTCTAGCGTAATAGGCAAGGTTGTTTCGTGACCCGCCATTACATTACTGGCGCTGTCTCCCACTAAAAGGACGTCTGTTCCTGCGGCGTCTAAAAGTGTCGCCATCGTATAATCATAGCAAGTTAACATGGCAATTTTTTCTCCCTGAACTTTCATGGATTGAAGGCCAGTCGTGGTGATTCTTTTTACTTCTTTTAAGTAGCTCATGAAAATGTTTTGTTATCTATTAGGCGGACGCCCCCTAGGAACGCCGCGACTAAAATAAGGTAGGGTTTTTCGCCGTAGGTTTTCTCTATTAATGTCTCTGGATCTACGCAAGCCACGTAATCGATGGATTCAAAACCGTTTTCGAATAGAGATTGTTTAAATGCGGCCTCCGTAGAAAGGTTGAATCCTTTGTAAATGGCCAAAGCCTGTACTTTTTGTTCCTCAGATAATCGGGCATTTCGACTGCTTAGGGCTAATCCTTCTGCTGATCGAATGGTGGGACATCTCACTAATTCAACGGAAGAATATGTCAGTTCTAACATCTTCTGAACCACAGCTATTTGCTGGTAATCCTTTTCGCCCATAAAAAGCTTAGTAGGTTGCACCGCTTGAAGTAATAAATCCACGACCACACAAACACCCTGAAAATGACCAGGTCTATATTTTCCCTCTAATATGGTCTCTAGAAAGCCTAAGTTGTATGATTTTAAATCCGCCGTTCCGTTTGGATACATGTCGGAAACGCTAGGATAAAACACGACATCACACCCTGCTTCTTGTAATTTTTCTAGATCTGCTTCAAGTGTTACCGGGTATTTATCGAAATCACTTGGATCGTTAAACTGAGTAGGATTCACGAAAATGCTGCAAACGCTTAGTTCACAAGCTTTTTTTGATGCCTCCATTAAGGCCAAATGTCCTTCGTGCAATGCACCCATCGTGGGTACAAATCCAATGGATTTCCCACTGGATTTCAGGTAACTTTGAAGCTCGCTGGTTTTTTGAAATTGTTTCAATTCATTATGTTAATGGGCGAAATTACCATATTTTTGGCCAAACTTTTCTAAAATGACTCTCCAAGGGAAAAAAATAATACTGGGAATTACGGCCAGTATTGCCGCCTATAAATCGATACAATTAGTCCGCTTATTAACGAAAGCCGGAGCTAAAGTACGCATTGTGATGACAAAGGATGCAAAAGAGTTTGTTTCCCCTTTAGTCCTTTCTACTTTTTCCCATCACCCAGTTTGGATGGAGTTTCAGGAAGGAAATGTGTGGAATAATCACGTGGAGCTAGGTTTGTGGGGAGATGTTTTTATTGTGGCGCCGGCTACCTGTAATACGTTAAGTAAGATGGCGAATGGACTGTGTGATAATATCGTTTTGGCTACTTACTTATCTGCCAGATGTCCCGTAATAGTGGCTCCAGCTATGGATGAAGATATGTTTTTACATCCAGCAACCCAGCGATCGTTAGAGCTTCTTCGCTCCTATGGAAATACGGTTTTAGAAGTTAATTCAGGCGAACTAGCCAGTGGTTTAGTAGGCCAAGGTCGTATGATGGAGCCAGAAGATATTGTTCAGTTTTTAATTCAGACTACATTTCGAGGCACGGTTCTATCAGGCAAACATGTGCTGATTACGGCGGGCCCTACGCAAGAATTACTAGATCCAGTACGCTACATTTCTAATTTTTCGACGGGGAAAATGGGGATTTGCCTGGCAGAAGAGTGCTACTTGCAAGGGGCAGAAGTAACCTTAATAGCCGGGCCTTTACAAGTCTCTACCCACATTCAGGCAATTAACGTAGTGAATGTCAGGTCTGCAGCTGAAATGGAATCAGCCTGTTTAGTTCAAGCGGCTTTCTCTGATATTATTTTCATGGCTGCCGCAGTGGCTGACTACCGTCCTGCCTCACCTGCTAAAGAAAAGATAAAGAAATCAGATGCATTGTCTACGCTCGTTTTAGAGAAAACGACAGATATTTTATCGGCATTAGGTGCGGTGAAAAAACCACATCAAACCCTAGTAGGATTTGCGCTTGAAACCGAAAATGAAGAAGCGAATGCATTGAAAAAAATGCAACAAAAAAACACCGATTTTATCGTGTTGAATTCGCTGAAAGAGGCGGGTGCAGGTTTTGGTTTAGATACGAATCAAGTGACAATTTTTTCTGCTTCTGGAGAAAAGAAAAAAGTGGAGTTACGGTCAAAGGAAGAGGTGGCTAAGGAGATTATTGAATTCGTTATTGCACACTAATACTTTCTAATCCGTCTTCCCCTTAAACAGTGCCCAAATCGCCATGCCATGTCCGTGGCCTAATTCAAACTCTTCTTTCAGCCAATTAGTGACGTTTGTAGCTTTAACCGCGGCAATAAGTTTCCCGTTTTGCAGAAAGCCTTTTTGTTCTGCTAAGGCTTTCAAATCGTCTGGACTTTTACCGGTTTTAGCTTGAATGTTATCTAGGTAGGCTTGGAATGACATAATGTTAGTACTTTTGGTAACGCTAAATTATTAAAAAAATGAGCTTATTAAAAGAACTAATTCCCTTGTACGATCGCGACCTAAAGGCGCTTCGCCGCGAAATCGAATCTTATCGCGATGACGCGTCTGTTTGGAAGAAAGCGGAGGGCATTAATAACCCTGGAGGAAATGTATTTCTACATTTGATGGGGAATTTGAACACATTTTTTGGGGCTGTATATGCGAATACCGCTTATGTACGCGATCGCCCGCTTGAGTTTTCAGCGACAGGAATTTCCCGAGCAAAATTAGTGATGATGCTCGATGAAATTCATCCGATTGTATTGCAGGTGTTACGGGATTTCCCTTCTGAAAAACTGGGGGAAATCTATCCGATCCAGATTTTCGAAGAGGAGAAAACGGTCGCTTATATTTTCATTCATTTGGAGACCCATTTAGCTTATCATTTAGGCCAAATAAATTACCACCGACGCATCCTATCTTAATTCACAAACTTCACATTCAATCCCACATACCAAGTTCGGCCATCCGCGGGCAAAATTCCTGGACCCGGATACCCACCAGATCTTCTGGTAAAGTAGCGCGCGTCACTTAAGTTGTTAACTCCGAACTTCAACGTGGCATACTTTTTAAATTTGTAGGAGCCTGAAATATCTTGTACTTGGTAGGCAGGAATGACACCGGTGGTCGCTGCGGCATTCGCCGAAATCGTATTGCTGGCATCCGCAAAAGCTTGACCAATGTCGCTGATTTGCCAGCTCAGGGAAAGTCCTTTTTTTGAATACGTAATTCCGTAGCGGTTGATTTTTTCCGGTGCATTTTCCACACTTTTCCCCGCTAAATTTCCCTCTACCATTTGACCATTTACGATAGCGCTCGTTTTGAAATTGAGGTAGCGCGCTTGGATGGCAGCGATGGAGGCAAAAACCGAGATATTGCCGATTTTCGATCCCTTTATCCACGCGGTAGTAGGGCTAAATTCGACATAGGCCTCTGCGCCTTTGGAAGCTGAATGACCTAGATTCGTGCGGTATTGGTAGATTTTCCCATCGCTATTCGCGCGCGAAATGGTTCCTACGCGGTTATCGTAATCTAGGTAGAAATAGTCTACATCAAAGGTTAAATAATTTCCTAGTTCGCCTCTGTATCCGAGGTCAAAGTTGAAGCCTTTGGCATCCGATAAATTCGGATCAATTACGTCTGTGGTGGCAGGAGGTAATAAATCAGAAGCCAAAACCGGGCGATAGGCTTGGGCGATGTTGCTGTATATTTTCGTGTTTGCGCTAACCTTGTATTCTGTTCCCGCACCTAGTAAAACGAATGATCTTCCTCGGGAACTGGGCGTGGCAGCGATGGGTGCACCAGTAGAACTAAGTCCAAATTGTCCGGCCATGTGTGTTTCGATTTGTTCCAAACGGGCTCCTACAGTTACTAGCATTCGGTCAGCTGGCCGTAGAATGGTTTCTGCAAAAGCCGCGTAATTCGTGTTATGAAAAATTAAATCGCGCGTGTACAATCCTTGAATCTCAAAATCCATTCCACTTCCATTGCTTCCTACCCCCAACTGTTTACGTTTAATTTCACCGCTAAAATACCGCAAACCTGTAGCCATTGTATTCTTCCAAGATCCTATTTGATAGTTTAATAAGTAGCGTAATTCGGTACCATTGGTTTGGTAATAATCTCGGTCTACTTGACGGCTTCCTATCGGATCCACTTCTGTAATAGCCTTCGTAAAACCGACAGAACTTCGCTCTGCCGTCGTCCCAAAATACTTCAAACTCAGTTTCGAATCTGCATTAATGACATAGTCAGCAGTTAACGCATAGATGAGCCATGGATTGCTGAACCAGTTTCTGGCGCGCTTACTTTGCTGTGTATTGAGGGCAAATTCTGTGTCGGTCAAACCGCCAGCTTGTTGACTTTGCGTATACATATAAGTCAGTTGAGCTCCTACTTTAAGTTTGTTAGAAAGGGCATAAGAAACCTCTGCGTGGTAGTGGTCCGTGTTAAAATAGGAGTTTTGGCGCCATCCATTCCCTAGACGTTTTTGGTAGTAGGTTGTATAACTTAAACGTCCAGCGGTTCCACCTACATAATTAAAGGAGCTGAAGAGGCCATTGTTTCCGGTGGTGTTTTGGCTTTCTACAACCAGTTTTGTCGAAAGATCCGGCTTGCGAAGAACGAAATTCATCAATCCCCCAAACTGCGGCCCATACTGCAAAGAACTCGCTCCTCGAATAATTTCAATGCGATCGACCACCTCCATCGGTGGCGTATAATAGGCCTCCGGATACCCCATAGGATCTGGCGTGATGTCGTATCCATCCATGCGCACATTGAATTCCCAAGAACGATTAGGCGATAAACCCCTCGAGGCCACTCCTAATTGAATCCCAGATCCATCACTTTCCCAAACCGAGATTCCGGGTGTTCTAGAGAAGATTTGGCGGGAATTATTCATTGCTAAATTAGCCTGTAAATTATCTAGCAGAATGACCTCATTTTTCTTGCCGGCCGTGATCGTGTATTCGTTGACTTGCGGTAGAAACGAGTTTCCTTTCACGCCCGATTGAGCCGTGACCGAAACGCCTTGCAGTTCCGTTCCATCGATTAAGGTAATGTTTAGTTCACGCTGTTCGCTTTCTTTGATGTTGACTTCCTGTTTGCTTGGCTTATAACCGACAAAACTCACTTGAAGGATGTATTGTCCCTCTTTTAATCCTTTCAGGATATAATGACCTTTTGCATTCGTTTGCACTCCACGAACTGTTCCTACTAAGGTGACCGTTGCGCCTGGAAGGGCTTCATTTGACGCTGTCGTAATTTTGCCTGAGATAGAACCTAACTGTGAATAGGTGTGGAAGGAAAGTAGTAATACGAGGGCTAATAGCGTGTTTTTCATTTTAAATTTATTTAGACTAATTTTAAATAGAGTGCAAATGTAGGAAGGGATCGTGATTCGCGCAACACTATTTAGAATTATTTTAAATAAGATAATTTTGGTGGGTGGGCAAGTGGCAACGGAAGAATACCTTACTTTTGGAGAAAATAAAAGAGGCATGAGTAAGTACCTATTCGTATTATTGTTAGGCTATATGCCTCTAGTTCAGGCACAAAAAGTGATGCTGAAACAGCTAACCTCAAATACGTTTATCCATACCTCCTATTTAGAAACAAACGATTTTGGGCATGTCCCTTGCAATGGTTTAGTGATTCGCAACGGGAAGCAGGCGCTTATTTTTGATACACCTACAGATGATCAAGGAGCTAAAGAATTGATTCGATTAGTCCGGGATTCCTTGTATTGCCAAATCGTCGCCGTCATTCCCACCCATTTTCATGCTGATTGTTTGGGCGGCCTACAGGCTTTTCACGAGTCTGGAATTGCTTCTATTGCGAACGAATTAACGCTAGAATTAGCTCAAAATAGTCAGGTGACTGTACCCGAATTCAGCTTTCACAAATCGTTAACGTTTAAAGTGGGACAAGAAAAAGTGCGGATCAAGTTCTTAGGAGAAGGCCATACGCGGGATAATGTGATGGGTTATTTTCCCAGTGAGAAAGTATTGTTTGGGGGCTGTTTAATAAAAGAAATAGGTGCTTCTAAGGGGTATCTAGGAGATGCAAATGTGGAAGCATGGTCTACAACAGTGAAAAGAGTAAAAAAAGCATTCCCGCATTTGAAGCACGTGGTTCCCGGCCATGGCAAAGCAGGGGATTCGCGTTTGCTTGATTATACCCGGAAACTATTCACAAAACAAAACTAAGTTTATCTGGTTAATAGCTTGAAAAATAGCTTTTAAGATGAACATGAATCGCGAAGAGTTCTTACACAAATTATCTGGAGGTTTAGCTGCGACTTGCGTTGCATGTTTAGCCGCCGCTTGTTCTTCAGATAGCCCTGGTCCTATTTCGCCGGCTACTGGATCCAATCCGTCAGGAAATACCGCGGGGACCACGGTAAATTTAGATTCGGAGTTAAAGAACATTAATGATTTTGTTGCCAAAAACTCCACCATCGTTATCCGCACCGCGTCTGGAAATGCCGCATCTAATTTTTTAGCCTTTTCATCAGTATGTCCTCACGCTGGAGCCACAGTAGAATACAATAATTCGACCTCCTCCTTTTTATGTGCTGCCCATGGTTCCACATTTAATTCCAATGGAGGTTTAGTTCAAGGTCCAGCCACGAAAGGACTCACGAAATTAACGGTTGAAATTACTGGTTCTACTTTGACCGTCAAGGCGTAAATTAGTTTATCTTTGATTTAGATAAAACCAAATGCCTTATGAAAAAGTCCTTGTTTAAATCATTTGTCGCTTTAGCTCTTTTAGCTTCGATGAGTTCATGCGCCACCGTTTTAGGCGGCAGAGTGACGGAATATCAACGCACAAAACCTGCTCCAGGGAAACCTGCAAGAGAAGTGAGAGCGGGAGCGTTAATCGCGGATGTAATCTTGTTCTGGCCAGGCGCTATTATTGATTTTGCAACTGGCGCGATTTATAGACCTTACTAATCCTAATTTAAAAAGAAGCACCTTTGAAAAGGTGCTTCTTTTTGGTCTTATGTCCCGTCCTGAAATAAGTCGATTTATTGTCAACTTATTTTAGGACGGGACAATTAAATAAAAAGAGCCTTCTACTAGAAGGCTCTTTTTTTAGGATGTTTTCACACGAGACATTAAATAAAACATCTCGGTGGCAATCTGACGGCATCGCTCGTCATAGGTCTTTTGTTCTGCTGGCGTGCCATCGGATAATTTTGGATCATCGTATTTAATGGCAGTCCGGAAGGAAGCGCCCACGACATTAGGGCAGTTTTTGTCTGCGTCTGAACAATTCATGACCGCAACGAAGTTCTTTTGTGGGTTAAATGGATTTGTGTAGACTTTCGAGAAGCATTCAATCGCGGGTAAAGTTTTGCTGTAGTGTACCAAATAATGGGTATTTAGGTCTCCATTTACTTTTTCAACGGAAAGCCCAGCGCGCTCTAATGCGGTTACAGCCCGCGGGTTGAAGGCGGTGTTTTCTGTTCCTCCAGAATAGGTCTTGATTTTATCAGCTAACTGATATTGTTCGGCCGCCACACTTGCCCAAATTTGGCTCATTTGACTTCTTCTACTATTGTGGGTACAAATAAAGACCAGGTTAACGGGTTTATTTGCCTGAATTTGCGCTTTCACATAGACCGCGAGTTTTTCGATTTCCATTTTTCGCTCTTCTGGAATCGAGGACATGGTAGATTTAATGGACGCGATGTAGTCAGGTAAGTTTTGGGAATGTAGACCAAAGCTGATCAGACATAGAAGGGAAAAGAATAGATTTTTCATGGGCGAATATTTCATCGTAATATTACGATATATTATAGAATTAAGCAATTGAATAGGGTTCTATTTCGCATTAGCTTTAAATTTTAGCTAATTTGGAAATAAATAATTTAATCAGGAAAGAACCATGTACATCTCACTCACAGGCTTAAAACCGAAAGGCTTCATTGCCTACATCCGATTTTGGTTTTTAGCCATTCCGGCATTCCGTCAAGCCCAAAAAGCCGAAGGTAATTTGCATTGTGACGTCAGGAAAGTACAGGAATATCAGTGCACCATTTCGGCTTGGGAGAGCCGTGAGCTGATGCTGAATTATATGCGAAGCGGCGCACATGTGAAGGCTATGAAATCCTTTCATCAAATAGCGACGGGACCTACCTACGGCTACGAGTCTGACCAGATTCCTAGCTGGGAGGTGGCCTACGCTTTGTTAATAGAAAAGGGAAAATTTCACTAGCCCATAAGAAAGTCGTGCATTTATAGATTATTTATTAATTTGGACCAAATTCAACGAACGAATGAAAAAAGTACTTATCCTCATCTTCGGCCTAGTAGCCATCCCTTTTTTAATACACGCTCAAAGCGCTAAATCACCTGCCGCCGTGCAGCCTAAACCGGCAGATTCTTCCGCCGCTAAAAAGCCCGCATCCAAGGCTAAATCTTACGATCAGGTAATCACTAAAGATGCAAAATCTAAAAAAGGCTTATTCACCACGCACCAAATAGGCGACAAATTCTATTTCGAAATCCCCAAGAAACATTTGGGAAAAGATATGTTATTAGTCAGCCAAATCGCGAAACTTCCAACGGGCATTGGCGGAGGCTATGTGAATGCGGGGACATCTTCGCACGAGCAATTGATCGTATGGGAAAAGTTCCAAGAAAAGATCTTAATCAAAATCAAATCCTATGCGGCAGTAGCAGCAGATTCATTGCCTATTAGTTTATCCGTAAAGGCGAATAATTACGAGCCTACTTTGTACCTATTTGACATCGAAACGTACAGTAAAGATTCTTCGAATATCGTCATCGATGTGACTAAGTTTTATAGCAGTGACATTCCGGCGATGAGCGCTTTAGATGCCTCGCTGCGCGTGACACACGGGGTAAGAAATTTAGATGCCTCTCGGAGTTTCATTCGTTCCGTCAAATCATTCCCTTTGAACATCGAAGTGTTGCAAGATTTCACGTATAACGCCTCGAAGCCATCTGCCACCGCTTATACGGAAACCATCAGTTTACAGATGAATCAGTCGATGATTTTATTGCCTGAGAAGCCGATGAAGCCGCGTTTATTTGATGAGCGTGTCGGTTATTTTACCCAAAAGCAATACGATTATTCCAGTGAGGAATTAAAATCAGATCAAAAAACCTATATCCAACGCTGGCGCTTAGAGCCTAAAGACATGGAGGCCTACAAGCGCGGGGAATTAGTAGAACCGATCAAACCGATTGTCTATTACCTGGATCCAGCGACCCCGATGAAGCTTCGCAAGCACATGAAAAAAGGGGTGGAGAATTGGCAAAAAGCCTTTGAGGTAGCTGGTTTTAAAAATGCTATTATTTGTAAAGATCCACCGACCGCAGCGGAGGATCCAGATTTTTCACCAGAAGATATTCGGTATTCGGTGATTCGTTATGTGGCGAGTACAACACGTAATGCTACGGGACCTAGTGTCAGCGACCCACGTTCAGGGGAGATTATTGAGAGTGACATTATTTGGTACCACAACCATTTGCGTTCGTACCGTAACCGTTTCCTATTAGAAACGGGAGCCTCTAATCCCAACGCACGTACATTAGATACCCGGGAGGAGGACATTGGCGAAATGATGGAAATGGTGATTTCACATGAGGTGGGTCACGCCCTCGGTTTCCCACACAACATGGGGGCGAGTAGCTCGTATGAAGTGGAGAATTACCGCAAGGCGGATTTCACGAATAAAGAAGGAATTTCGGCGAGTATTATGGATTATGCGCGCTTTAATTACATCGCGCAGCCGGGTGACCAGGGAGTTCGCTACATCCGACAAATGGGCCCCTATGATAATTATGCAGTGAATTGGGGCTATCGGGTGTTACCAGACGCGGCTCGTCCAGAAGATGAAGTGCCTACTTTAGATAAGTGGATTGAGGCCAAAGCAGTGGATGCAAGATTCCGTTTTGGTAATCAAGGAACGACATTTGACCCAAGTTCACAGACGGAAGATATCGGTAACGATCCGATTCGTGCAAGTACGTATGCGGTGAAAAACTTGAAATATGTGGCTAAGAATTTGGCTGATTGGACAAGTAAAAAGACGAATGATTACGAAGATTTGATTGAATTAAATGATGAATTACTAAGTTCTTGGTCGCGTTATGTGGGCCACGTGACGACGATGGTGGGCGGCGTGTATGAGCAATATGCTAAACCGAATCAACAAATTTCTTCCTATAATCCGGTACCAAAAGCAAGTCAACAAGCGGCTGTAAACTGGATTATTTCGAATGTATTTACGAATGTGGATTGGTTGATTAACAGGGAAGTAGTGACGCACAACATGGCCGGATATATCGATCGAATGAGAAGCCTACAAGTTAGCCCATTGAACCGTATGTTGAGTTTAGAGACTTTTGCGCGTTTGGATAATTCAGGTTTGACTACCCCAAATCATTACAAAACTATTGATCTTTTCCAAGATGTACGTGGAGGCATATGGAGCGAATTAGCAAGCGGTAAAAACATCGATCAATACCGTCGCAATTTACAAAAAGCTTACATCGAACGCTTGAAAGCTTTGATGACGGATCAGGCGCCTGTTGCTCCTGCAAGTCCTTTCGGTGCTCGCGAATCCTATCCTGTAGCCCAATCCGATGTGCGCTCGATTGTACGTGGTGAATTGAAGGCGCTTCAGGCGAGTTTAGCAGCTTCGAAAGCCAAGTTTACGGACAAAGAGGTGCGCTACCACTTGGATGATTGCTTAGAGCGTGTTTCGTTGATTTTAAAACCGACTAAGTAGCGCTTTCTGCGTAGCTTTTAATTTATCTAAAATCAGCTGCCAGCCGGCTTTTTGCGGCCTCTTATTTTTCTAATAAAGCGTTAACACACCAAAGCAAAGGGCCTTGGCCGTGCAAATCTCCTACAATTCTTTTACGATCCAAATAGTATTGGTGATCATTTTTCTTATTTGTCCCTTCGCAAATCTCTGTCAAATCGCCGTTCTCGTTCACGTAATCTTGCAGTTTAATCCAGGCTTTTCGCGCCGCTTTTCCGTAGGTTGCGGAAGGTAGCCAACCTTGTTTCACCCCCACAATAAAGGCATAGGTAAACATGCCTGTGCAAGAAGTTTCGGGCCAAGAGTTTGGGTCATTAATCAACTGATGCCACATGCCATTCGCGTCTTGGTGTTTCAATAGGACACCCATCATGTTTAGATATCCTTTCATGATGCGTGGACGGTGTGGGTTGTCTTTTGGCAATACTTTTAATAAATCCGCCATGCCTGCAGCTAACCAACCGTCTCCTCTCCCCCAATAATACGGCACATCCGGCGCGTGGTAAAACAAGCCATCGGCATTTTGTAAGGTGTCCAAATAGGCTACCATTTCGTAGCCTGCGCGGTCAAGGTATTTCCGATTTTTCGTGACCTCATAAGCTTTCGCCTGCACTGCCGTAATCATATACATATCATCCATCCAGAAACGAGTTACCCAGCTTAATCCTGCCGCATACCAGTTACGCCCCTCCGGTTTTAAGCTTGTATATTCTTCCGGACTAAGTGTTTTGAATTCTTCGTCTGCATACGCGAGACCCAACGTTTTCAAATCCTGATTCCCATTTTGTAGATGGAAGGCTAAAGGAATGGCCCCAAAAACGAAGTTGTCCACGTGGTTTTTCTTCGGCTGAAGATGCGCCTCTTCCGTAAGCAATAAAGCAGTCTTATCATTCAATCGCTTCATCAAATCTGCGTCTTGCGTTTTCTGCGCAAAGCCTAAAGCGCCTAGCCAAGTACACACATCGGGATAGGTGATTTGGGTCGCTGGAGGATTAGGGAAAGTCACTCCATAACGAGAATGAGGAACAGCCATGAATCGCTCCGCGGTGCGTTTTCCTACGGTCAAAGGATTCGCTTTTGCAGGCCAATTTGTTAATTCTTTTTGCGCGAAAATCGGGCTCGCAATCAGTAAAAATAAGGTTAATTTTTTCATCGTTATTTGGCCCCGTCCATGGAGCTTTGTTTAGTTTTATCGGCTTGAGGCAAACGCCCTTTTGCGTTCGAAATTTTCAATACAACGGCATTCGGCCATCTGTTATTCGTGTAGAAACGTTGGCCATTTACCGCGCTAATGGTTAATCCAAGCGGGCTTGTGGTTACATAGGTTTTGGCATCAAAATCTTGCTTGTATTCTACGAGTTCACTTTTATAGCCCAAAATTTCTATTGTCGTTTTCTCGTTTCCGATCACGTTTGAAAGCACAAAATGCTTGCGTTCCCCGTATTTCCAATCGTCCGGCGAAGAGCGCAAAATGAAAGCATAGATGTATTTTTCATCGTTCGATTGTGTATACCAAACGCCCTCTTCCTTAATAATGGGCATTGGTTTCACCGCATAGATTGCCTCAGAATACGCGAAGTTCCAAAGCGCCATTTCACGAAGAATGGCCTCCTGTTCTATTTGAATTTCACCGTTTGGTTTAGGCCCTACATTCAACAAGAAGTTCCCCCCTTTCGCCCGGATTTCTGCTAACATATTGATGACTGTCGTACCCGATTTCTGGGGATCATTGGTGGGCTTGTATTGCCAATCCGTCCCCATGGTATAACAGGCTTCCCAAGGTCGAGGCAGTGAAGCATTTGGAGTTGTTTGTTCCGGCGTTTTCATCGCATCACGCGTGATGACTAAATCGGGATTAATGGACCAAGCAAATTCACGTAAGCCGTCGCCGGGACCATCGATGAACAGGATATCTATTTTTCCGTATTGGGTTAATAGTTCTTTTAATTGAGCTTTATCGTACTCCATCAAACCCGGGTTAGTCTTCGGGTAATGGGCGGGATCTTGCGCTCGACCAATGGGCTGTTTGTGGGTATGTAAATAGTAAAAATCATCGGGGGAAAAATAGATTCCCACGGCGATTCCCTCAGCGCGAAATGCTTCCACAATTTCTTTTGTGATGTCCCTTTTAAAAGGTGTATTCATCACATTAAATGGAGTCGTTTTCGTTTGAAACATAGCAAAACCGGCGTGGTGTTTGGCGGTGAAAACCACGTATTTCATGCCGGCGAGTTTAGCGAGTTTCGCCCAGTCTTTGGGATTAAACTTATCAGGATTAAAATAGCTAGGCAGCTCTTGAATGTATTTGTTCACATAGTCGTCTGATGCACCAGCCAGGGAATGGCTAATGACCGCGCCTAAACTGACATCCACATTCCAGTGGATAAACATCCCAAAACCGAGGTCCTGGAACCAATTCACACGATCCGGTTTATTCGTCGTTTGCTGGGCAAAGGCCGTGAAACTGAGGAGGATAAGTAGGAAAATCTTTTTCATATAGGTAAAAGTCAGGATTGGAGTAAATCTACCTTTCAGCTAAAATTTATTGCCATAATGGTTCTTTATCCCAATTATTTAAAAACCCAAGTTTGTAGATTGGAATAGAGGGGTTTGAATCGAAAAGAGAAAGGAGCTTAGTTTTTATTTGATGATGTGGAGTTATCTGATTGCATAGATATACCATCGTTGAAATTATTAAGTAAGGCTTTTTAGTTTGCGCTTCAAGGAGTGGATTTGTAATCCAAGGGTGTTTGGGATTGTTTAATTGGTCAATAGGTTTTTTCACCATATTTCTACTCCACATTCTTGAATGGTGTGCGACCATATTTCTAACATAGGTTATTGACTCAAGCCAACTTGATAATTCATTATGCAGATTTAAGCCCATTTCTTTGGAAATAATTGACTTTTCGGGAAGTTGCGGATTTATAGTTTTAAACAGTTTTGATAAAGTACCTAAAGAGGCTATTTCTAAAATTTTCCATGCATCGGGTTCCTGATCTGGAAATCGAGTAATATGATCTAAAACAAATATTTCTTTACTCCTCAGAAATTCTTTTTTTAAGTCTTCAACCGTTTTTAGATGAATTGTTTTTGTTGAATTATTTATTTGTTTTTGAGAAAATAGAGTGTGATCTAAGTACCATAAACCGCCGTAACTAAGGGCGAAATAATGAATCATTTTTGTTCTTATTGCGATTTCAATTCTTTCTATTGCATCAAACAAAATAATACGTAAATGTCGGTCAAAATTATATCGCTCAACAACCTCTTCAAAATAAGTTTGAGGCTTAAATGCGTGGGGGGCCAAATTTTCCTGCATATCCCACCAATATCCCTTTAGTCGATAGTAACTTATATTTTTTAAAAAATGATGTGCTTGAGATTCATCTTTAAAAAGCATTCCTCTGCTTTTTAATAGATTTATTTGTTCCAAAATGGAATAGGCTGGTTTCTTAGTGGTCATGGGTATATAAAAAAATGACCCGCTTTCAGATCTTACGGTATGAAAACGGGTACTGTTGTGACAAAAGTAATCTTAATAAATGAATTGTGTTGATTTAAAACTGATAATTTGATGGGCTGAGCTTTTATTTTCAAAACGGTCCTAGCCATACCACTATGTAAAATAGGGTCCTTTAACTATATTTGCACAAACAAAATGCGAGCACTATGATTATTGAACCTAGAATGAGAGGGTTTATCTGTTTGACATCACACCCGAAAGGTTGTGAAAAAAACGTCTTAAATCAAATTGACTATGTGAAGTCAAAGGGAGCCATCGATGGCCCTAAAAAAGTGCTTGTCATCGGAGCCTCGACGGGTTTTGGTTTAGCCTCTCGCATCACGAGTGCATTCGGATCGGATGCCGCGACGATAGGCGTTTTCTTTGAAAAAGCACCTGCAGAAGGCAAAACAGCTTCTCCAGGATATTATAATAGCCTTGCTTTCGAAGCAGCGGCAGGTAAAGCGGGTCTTTATGCGAAAAGCATTAATGGCGATGCGTTCTCTAACGAAGTAAAAGAGCAGACAATTGATTTAATCAAGTCTGATTTAGGCCAAGTGGATTTAGTGATTTACAGCTTAGCTTCACCAGTTCGCCAGCACCCGGTTACGGGCGTGTTGCACCGTTCGGTTTTGAAGCCTATCGGCGATACGTTTACAGATAAAACGGTTGATTTCCACACGGGGATTGTTTCAGATGTGACGATTACACCTTGCAGCGATGAAGATATCGCGAACACGGTGGAAGTGATGGGTGGCGAAGACTGGCAGATGTGGATGGATGCCTTGTTGAACGCAGGCGTTTTAGCGGATGGCGCGATGAGCGTTGCGTATTCGTACATTGGACCTAAAGTAACGGAGCCGGTTTACCGCAAAGGAACGATCGGAATGGCGAAAGACCATTTAGAGGCGACGGCGTTTAAGATTACAGATGATTTGGCCAAAATAGGAGGTAAAGCTTTCGTTTCAGTGAACAAAGCCCTCGTAACACAAGCCAGTTCAGCAATCCCAGTGATTCCTTTATACATCTCGTTATTGTACAAAATAATGAAGGCAGAGGGCACACACGAAGGTTGCATCGAGCAAATCCAACGCCTATTCAGCGCGCGTCTGTATACGAATGGAACGATTCCAGTCGATGAGAAAGGTCGTATCCGCATCGACGATTGGGAAATGAATCCAGAAGTTCAAAAAGAAGTGGCTGAATTATGGAAAGGTGCAACCACGGAAAATCTTCCTGCTATTGGCGATTTAGCTGGGTATAAATCGGATTTTGTAAATCTATTTGGTTTCGGATTAGATGGCGTAGATTATGCTGCGGAGGCGAACGAAATGGTCGAGATTCCGGGATTGATTACGGTAGTGAAATAAATGAAAAGCCATCTGAGAGGATGGCTTTTTTTATAAGTATATGAACATTTTCGAACGCATGCGTGCCGGTGGAATCATTGCGCACACTGACCCTCAATGGTCAGAGGTTTGGGAGATTGTGAATCAAACGATTGCGCTTTCTGCTAAGCTGAATGCTTCAGGCAAGGTGGAGGAGATTCGCGGGATTTTATCTGAAATTTTAGACCAAAGCATTGATTCATCCACAACGGTTTTAGCTCCTTTTTCAACTAATTTTGGAAAACATACGACGATAGGGAAAAATGTGTTTATCAACCACGGCTGTTCGTTTTTAGACCTCGGCGGAATTACCATCGAAGACGATGTGATGATCGGGCCACAAGTGAAATTAGTGACAGAGAACCACCCCGTGGATCCAAGCAATCGCAAAAGCCTAGATCTGAAATCGATTCACATTGGTAAAAATGTGTGGCTGGGAGCAGGTGCCATTATATTACCGGGTGTTACGGTAGGCGAAAATTCGATTGTGGCCGCGGGTGCCGTGGTGACAAAAGATGTGCCGAGTAATACGATTGTGGGTGGGGTGCCGGCGAAGTTTATTAAGAATATAGATTAGCCCGTTATTTTACTTTCTTCCAGACCACTCATCCTTTTTTGAGCCGATTACTAAGCGAGATTTTGTAGTTTTGGACTATGATTAAATCAATCTCACTCTGTACATTATTGCTATTCAGCTTCGTAGCCATAGGTCAAAACCGCGTACAAATTCAAGGAAAACTGGTCGATACTAGTGGAAATCCGTTGTCACAGGCGACGGTGATGCTGTTATTGCCAAAGGATTCTTCGCTGGTTAATTTTGGTCGTGCGAATGAGCAAGGGGCCTTTGTCTTTAAAAATGTCAAGCGCCAGGCTTATCTTTTGAAAGCCTCTTATGTGAGTTACGTGCCCTTGCAAGTGGACGTGAATCCAGCTCAAGAAGAGTCTGTTAATGTAGGGGCTCTGACGATGAAACTGATTTCTAAAGAATTGTTTGAGGTAGTGGTGAGGACGGCCAAAGCACCCCTGAGTATACGAGGCGATACAATTGAATACAATGCAGGTTCCTTTAAAGTGCCGCCCGGGGCGACGGTGGAAGACTTACTACGAAAGCTTCCTGGGATGGAAATTGAGGCAGATGGAAGTATTCGAGCACAAGGTCAAACCGTTAAAAAAGTGACTGTCGACGGGCGTAGTTTTTTCGGTTCGGATCCGAAGTTAGCGACAAAAAATATAGCCGCAGATGCGATTCAAAAAGTACAAGTTTTCAACGGTAAAACGGAAGCGGCCAAGGTGACTGGCATCGATGATGGGAAGAAAGAGAAGACGATTAATTTAGAGTTAAAAGAGAGTCATAAGAAGGGCGGTTTTGGTAAAATTACCGCGGGTATTGCAACTGAGGGTAGAAACGAGGTCAAAGGAAATTACAATAAGTTCGACGCGAAAAACCAGGTTTCGGTCATTGGATTAGCGAATAATACGAATCAGTCTGGGATGTCTTTTGATGATTACCAAGACTTCCGCGGAAGTCAGGCTTTCTCCTGGGGTGACGAGGCGGATTTCGGTTTCTCCGGCAATAATCGGTATATCACCTTTGATGATGGCGATGAGCAAATGGGTGTTCCGATAGGTGGTAGAAGGGATGGTTTTTCCAAAAACTATTCTGGCGGTGCGAACTACAATTACGATACGAAAAAGACGAAGTTTAGTTCCAATTATTACTTCAATCAATCCGAGCGTTTGATCGATAAAATCTCGAGTACGCAGCGCTTCTTTCAGGATAAAACCCAAAACTCCGCTGACACCACTAGTCAACGTTCGTTCTCCGCGAATCACCGGATGAGTTTGCGTTATGAGAAAACGATCGACACGTTGAACACGTTGATTTTGATCGGGAATGGAAAGCTTTCCTTTGGAAATGCGACACAAAACAGCCAAATTTTCCAGCAATTACTCGTTCAAAATAACCTATTCCCGCGCAATACGAAACTGATGAATGGGAGTGATCAGCAATCTTTTTCGTCTCAAAATTCTGCTATCTTCCGCCATAAATTTGCGAAAAAAGGCCGTAGTTTCTCTGCCAGCGCAGGCTATAATTATGCGAATTCAGATGGGGCTTCTACCCAAAAATCGCTGAATCAATTCCTCTATGCCACAACACTTAGGGATTCGATACAGGCCATCGATCAGTTAACAAACAACTTCTCTACAAAGACCCAGGTGAAGTCGAGTCTCTTTTTTGTGGAGCCATTATCGAAGGTATTTTATTGGGAATCGTTTTTTAACACGAGTTTCCAAAACAACCGCCTAAACCGCGATCTTTCCGATCGTAGTACGTCTGGTGCAATTGCGAGAAACGACAGTTTGAGCCGTTATTATGACAATAACTTAACTTATAATCGATTAGGATCCAGTGTCCGCTACTCGAAAGATGGGGTGAATGTGACCGTGGGTTTAGCGGCACAACACTTTAACTTGACGGGTGATTTTAGGAGGGCGGCTGGGGCTACGAATTTGGCCACGATTGACTTAAATTACTTGGCGTGGATTCCTAAAGTGGGCATTGATTTAGAATTAAAGAATAACCGATATCTGTTCTTTTCCTATGATAAAAGTGCACAGGAACCCTCTATTCGAGACTTGCAACCTATTGTCGACAATAGTAATCCCCTGTTCTTACGCGTAGGAAACCCGAATTTACTGCCTAGCGTGAACCACTCGCTGAGTACCGGATTTAATCTATTTGACGCGGCGAATTTTATGAATTTCTATTCGAACCTTTCTTACAATTACAATGTAAATCAGGTGGTCTATAATCAAAGTATTAACGCGAACGGAGTTGTATTAACTAAGCCGATGAATATCTCCGGGGGTGAAAGTTATGTGGGCTATTTTGGATTTGGGTTTCCGTTGAAAAAAACGGTGAGTACTTTGAACATTAATGCGGATTTTAATTCGGCGAAAAACCCGCTCTTTCTGAACGATGTGTTATCGAATACCAATACGAATTCCGGGAATATATCTTCGCGTCTTTCCTTTACACCGAGCGATCGACTTACCTTATATGTAAATGCGCAATTTGGCTTAATTCATTCAACCTATGATAAATCGGCGCTACCCGATCAGACGATTTACAATAACCAATACGGTTCTGAATTGAATTTTAATTTTGGTAAGAACACGTTCTTGTCCTATAATTTAGACTACAAAGTGTACGAGAATAAGACGCGCGGATTGTATCAAGAGATGCCTATTTTAAATGTTTCCGTCTTTAAATATGTGGGGAAAGCCCAAAAATCAGAGATTCGTTTGACCGTATATGACGTGTTTAAAAAGAATTTAGGAGTGAATCAAAATGCTTTTCAAAACTTCGTAAGTTTCGAAAAGACCCAAACTCTTTCTCAATACGTGATGTTAAGCTATACCTACAACATGCGCGGATTGAGCTCACCCATTCGCAAAAACTAAGCCATGAGAAAAATTGCTCTTTTATTGTTATTATTCTCTTTTTCCGCCTACTGTCAAGAGGTGAAAACGGAAGGAATTGTTCAGTATGAACGAACCACTTTTTGGGCAAATATTATGTCCCGATTGACCTATTTAAGTGCGGAGGAAAGAGATCGCATTAAGCTGACGTGGGGTAGTTCAGACGAAGGCTGGAAGCAAAAAATGACTTTGGCATTTACGGAAAACCAAAGCTTGTACCAGCAAGGTGAGGACAACGCAGAGCAAGGTTGGTCTGGCAGAAAAGAAACCTTTTTTCTAACGAAAAACTTTGCCGCTGAGCATTCAACGGATTACATCGATTTACTGGGTAAGTCTTATATAGTGGACGATTCGTTGCACGCTCCTACCTGGAAAATCTTAAATCAAATCAAGGAGGTTGCCGGCTATATTTGCATGAAAGCAGTCACGGTCGATACGGTGAAAAACCAAACAATCACCGCTTGGTTTGCGCAAGACATTCCTGTTCAAGCGGGCCCAGAACGCTTTTTTGGATTACCCGGTTTAATTTTAGAATTGGATGTCAATGACGGCGATGTGACGATAATTGCCAGTAAAGTCGAGTTTAAAAAACTGACGAATGAATTCAATTTGAAGAAAATGAAAGGCAAGAAAATCTCCGATGCGGAATACAACAAAATCATTGCTGATTTCATCAAAGAATCCATTAAAGGCTTTCGAAATCCATATTGGGGTCTTCGGTATTAATTTAACGACTTAAATTTGACTTAATTCGTTGTTTGAAATCTATAATTCGGAAGCGTTCGAATTGTCTATATTTGCTTCGATTCTCATAAATCATTCAGACTATGATCAAGAAATATTCCGTTAAGATTAACAAGAAAGTCCACCAAGTAAAGGCGGACGAAAATATGCCCCTTTTGTGGGTGCTCCGTGACATTCTGGAAATGGAGGGAACGAAATATGGTTGTGGCGTGGGCTCTTGCGGCGCTTGCACAGTGCATTTAAATGGACAGGCAGTTCGGTCGTGCCAGTTGCCTATTTCGGCTTTGGCAGGAACAGAAATCACCACCATCGAAGGCTTATCAGCGAAGGGTGATCACCCGGTACAGAAAGCGTGGGTGGATGTGGACGTCGCACAATGCGGGTATTGTCAGTCTGGCCAAATCATGAGCGCCGCGGCTCTCTTGAAAACCACACCTAATCCAACGGAAGAAGATATTGAAAACTTTATGACCGGCAACATTTGCCGTTGTGGAACCTATACGCGTATTAAAAAAGCCATTCAACTAGCCGCTTTGAAATCATGAAAAAGACAGACTCAAATTACAGCAGACGTTCGTTCTTGAAGGTATCATCGCTCTCAGGTGGAGGCATGATGCTGGGTATTTCTTGGTTCGCAAGCGCGAAACCGTTGGAATCCTTGGGCGAATTGAACATTGAGCCCGTATGGCAAGAGGTGACAAGTTTCATCAAAATCGCATCGGATAATTCGATCAAAATATTCTCTCCTAATCCAGAGTTCGGCCAAAACGTAATGACCTCTTTACCGATGTTAATCGCAGAGGAATTAGATGTGGATTGGAAGCAAGTGGAGGTGGAACAAGGAAATTACGATCCTAAAGCTTTCCCGCGTCAGTTTACCGGCGGTAGCCAAGGCATTCGCATGGCTTGGAAGCAATTAAGGACGGTGGGTTCGGCAGCGCGTCAGATGATTTTGACGGCGGCAAGCCAGGCCTGGAATTTGCCTGTAACAGAATTGACCACCGCTAACGGAATGGTCACACATGCGTTTAGTGGCAAATCAGAAACCTACGGGACTTTTGCTGCTGCGGCTGCGAAATTACCGGTGCCTACGGACATCGTTTTAAAAGGAAACCAATCGTTCCGTTTAATTGGTACTCCTCAGAAGAATGTGGTAGCCCCTAAAATCGTACAAGGAAAACCCTTGTTCGGGATGGATTACCGCGAGGCGGGGATGTTAATTGCGATGACAGAACGTCCACCGGCTTTTGGTATGCGATTGAAATCGTTCGATGCCACCGCAGCGAAGAAGATGCCGGGAATCGTGGATATTTTCCCGATCAAAGTCTTTAATGATGATCACAAATTTGCAGGTTTTGATACGCGTTCGTTCAACGAAGTAATTGCCGTGGTGGGTAAATCCACCTGGGATGTGATGAATGCACGCAAGAAAATCAAAGCCGTATGGGAAGTGGCGCCAGAAAGAAAAGAGATGGGCGTGAATAACCGTGAAACAACGGTTCCATCGGGCCTAGAAAGTACGACGAAACATTACGCTCAAATGCTTGAAATGAGCAAAAAGCCGGGTGTCATCGAGCGAAAAGATGGAGATCCAGAGAAGGCATTTGCGGAGGCGAAACACGTGATTGAGCGGACTTATACCGCACCTTTTTTAGCTCATAATATCATGGAACCGACGAACACGTTTGCACACTATGTGGGCGACAAAGTTCGGTTTGTTGCGCCTATCCAAATCCCAGATTGGATTATGCCATCGATCGTCGCTCGTTTAGGTATCCCTAAAGAAAACATATCGATTGAATTAGTGCGTATGGGCGGCGGTTTTGGTCGTCGTGCGTATGGCCACTATATGATCGAGGCGGCCTTGATTTCCAAGCAAGCGAATGCACCTGTTAAATTAATTTACTCGCGCGAGGATGATGTAAGTGCGGGTATTTACCGACCGTCCTACCAGTTGACCTACCGCGCAGCTTTCGATGAAAATAAAAAGCTGATTGCTTTTCATGCTAAAGGTGGAGGCGTTCCTGAATCCCCTTTACATGCGAATCGTTTTCCGGCAGGAGCGATTGATAATTACCTAGCGGAGAGTTTTGTGATTCCATCGAACATTACGATTGGCGCTTTTCGTGCCCCACGTTCGAATTTTAACGCGGCGGCGGAACAGTCATTCTTGGATGAGATTTCAGAATACATGGGCAAGGATCCGATTGCATTCCGTTTGGAATTATTGCAGCGGGCTAAAGATAACCCGGTAGGCAAAACCAACGATTACGACGCGAGCCGCTACATGGGCGTGCTGGAATTAGTGCGGGATAAATCGGGTTGGGGGAAACCAGAAAATGCGGGTAAAAAACGCGGCGTTTCGGCGTATTTCTGCCATAATTCCTATGCGGCTCAGGTCATCGATTTACAGGTGAAAGGCGACCAAGTGACGGTTGACCAAGTAACGACAGCCTTGGATTGTGGCGTTGTTGTGAATCCGGAAGGGGCGAAAAACATGGCCGAGGGTGCGGCGATTGACGGGATTGGAAATGCCTTGTTTGGTCAATTAACTTTAACAGACGGTCGCACTGATCAGCGAAATTTCGATACGTATCGCATGATTCGTCACAACGAAGCACCGAAGAAAATCGATGTGCATTTTGTGAAGAATGAAATCGATCCGACTGGATTAGGCGAGCCGCCGTTCCCACCGATTTTTGGGGCGGTGGCGAATGCGTTATACAAGGCGACAGGGAAACGTTTTTACCAACAGCCCTTTCAACCCCAATTGAAAGGATGATACCTAGTTCAGATTTAGACCTAACGCCAAACCAACCCATGGCTTTTGGTTATAAATCCAGTTTGAGGCATTGGAGTCGAGTAGTTGGTCAAAACCATAGGCGACGCCTAATGTGAAATTATTGATGGCAATAATACCTGCGATGCCTTTTGAAAAAGTGATGCCTTGGTATTCGTTGACAATCTTTCCTTGACTCAAATTTGAATTAACTAAAGAATTGCCTAATCCTACAAACCCCCCAACGGAAAATCCATAATGGTCAAGTGTACGTTTAAAGCGATTTGTGCGGGTTTTATGGTAGCTTATTTGAAAATAATCTTTTCTTTTCCCCACATACAAGGCTCCATTTATTTCACTCGTTAGTTGGGTAGGTATCGCCGACTGAGAAGCGCGGAATTTGACTGGAATGGCAAGTACATCTACATCGAAAGTAGATTTTTGAAAGGTGATTAAGTTTTGATTTTTAGAAATAATGGTAGGCAATGCTTGAATGAAGGCGCCCTTTGTCGTTGAAATCAAGAGCGTATCTTCCAGATTTTCGATGAAAACCGGTTGTTTGTTCAATTCATACACACCATCTTGTAAACCGAATTTGGGTGTATTTCGAATGACATCACAGCTAGCGAGTAGAATTAGTGCCGATAAATAAGTAAGAACGCGCATAAATGTTTAGATTTGAATAGCAAGTTACTAAATTCAATTTATCGAGCTGATTAAATGTACACATGGCTATAGCAATTTTTGAGAACAAAGAATTACAATTGACTTGGATCGATGTGACCGCTCCTTCTGCAACCGAATTATCTGATCTCAGTCAGCAATATGGCTTAAATGCGTATGCTTTATCGGCCTGTTTACAACCAGACCACCTTCCTAAACACGAGGATATAGAAGGAACGCATTTCATTATAACGCGCGTGCTCATTCCAATTCGGGTAGGACAATCCGTTTCGATTCAATCTATTTCAACTAAAATTGCCTTTTTTTATCGACCGGGATTGTTGATTTCGATACATCGCATTCCGCATGATTTTATTGAAGATGTACGGACGCGTTTTTTTGATACCGGGCAATTGCGTGTCATGGAATCCATTGTGGCCAAAATGCTTTGGCATATTTTACATTCCTATGAAACACCGGCGGTGCGCTTGTCAAATGAACTCGATGACTTTGAAAGCAAGGTATTTTCTCAGAATTTGACACCTCAAATGTTGTCGGAATTATACCAAATCAAACGCAAATCGCTGATGAGTAAAAAGCTATTATTGTTTAGTCAAGAGGCGGTCAGTTCCATTAAATTGCCCGATATAGAAAGTGATGTTTTACAAGACACACGCGATTTACATTTGAAGTTGATGAACATTTATGACCAGATTCATGAAGATGTGTCCAATTTGGTGAATTTTTATTTGTCGATTTCGGCGCAGAAGACCAATGAAGTGATTAAGGTCTTGACGATTTTCTCCGTATTTTTTATGCCATTAACCTTTGTGGCGGGGATTTATGGGATGAATTTTGATTACATGCCAGAGCTAAGAGAACGCTGGGGCTATCCGGCATTGCTCGGATTTATGTTGCTGCTCAGCGGTTTGATTTATGTGTGGTTTAGGCGGAAGAAGTGGTTATAAGTTCTGTTTATGATTTTTATAAAATAGTTTAAATTTTATTATTCATTAAGCCTATATAGTTTTGCATGCAAACGACTCTGACTCAATTAAATAAATCAATCAATTGTGTTAGTTTAATTAATGAAAAAATAATCAACAAAAGCCAGGCAAATTTTGCTTGGCTTTTTTATTGAAAGTATTTCTGCTTGATCTGCTCTTTATTTTCGGCTAAATAAGCTAAGAATGCCTTCGAAACAGGCGACAAATTTTTATCCTTGTGCCAAATTAATTTCCATTTAGTAGAGATGGGTAAACCATCCCGTTCGATGATTTTGAGAGAACCCGATTTGATTTCATTTTTGATTCCAATGATGGGCATAATCGAATAGCCTAGTCCAGCAATCACCGCCTGCTTAACAGCTTCATTCGACGTTAATTCAATTTTTTTCAATCCATCCACTCCTTGCTTTTTGAAATAACTCTCCATCACTTTTCGGGTACCTGACCCGTATTCACGGAAAATGAGGGGCAGTTCGTTTTTGAAATCTAGGTAATTAAAGGTGGGCTTCATCTTCGCTGTTTCACTGTTACCTATGAGGTATAAATCATTTGAAAGTAGGTCGATGGAGTCAAATGTGGGGTTATCTAAGGCGTCTGAAACGAGACTAAAATCGACCTCATTATCTAGCTGACTTTCCATTACTTTTTCCCTATTTGTTACGTCAATATTAATTTCTACGCCTGGATTAGAACGCAAGAATTCGGTTAAAAAATAAGGCAAAACATATTTCCCTGTAGAGACAATGGATATTTTAAGGCGACCCACTAATTGGTCTTTGAAAGCCATCGTCTTGTAATTAATGGCATAGACTTGGTCTAGGATATTTTTAGCAGATTCTGCAATCTCTTTTCCAAAATCAGTGATGTAAATTTTCTTCCCAATGATTTCGATGAGTGGAATGTCGAATTGGGCTTGCAGGTTTTTGATTTGAATGGAAACCGCAGGCTGAGTTAGATTAAGCTCTTCCGCCGCTTTTGTAATGCTAGTCGTTTGCACCACTTTCAAGAAAATCTGTAATTGATTTAGGGTATAATTCATAACATGTCATTATGTATTTCATTATAAACTTAAATAAAAATTATCAATGTTCCTTTATTTATTTTGCGAAAAATAATGGGATGAAAGCATTCGTTAATTTGCTCTTATTGGCTGTACTGTTCTTGCTCATCTGCTGGGGATTTTTGGAATTAATAGTATTGACAGATCCCCTATTAAAGAAGTGCTACGCTGCCCTTATTATTCTTCTAGAATTATCCTTTTTACACTTATTCACTAAACATTCGCAAGATGATTAATTTTGAATTATTGACATTTAACTTAACTAATCCGACTCTATTATTCTTTATTCTGGGAGTGATAGCAAAATATGTAAAAAGCGATTTAGAGGTTCCGGCGGCATCCAAAAACTTCATTTCACTGTATCTGCTATTCTCTATCGGATTTAATGGCGGAAGCGAATTAGCAGTGACTGGTATAACTCAGGAGGTAATTATTAGTCTTCTGTTTGGCATGTTATTAGCGTTGATTATACCCATTTACTCCTACTTCATTTTACGGGTAAAATTAAATTCCTCTGACGCAGGAGCAATCGCGGCCTCTTATGGATCTGTCAGTGCGGTGACCTTTGTGACGGCAGTCGCATTTTTAGAGATGAATCAGGTAAAAATGGGAGGCGAAATGGTGGCCGTCATGGCATCAATGGAGTTTCCTGCCATTGTTATGGGAGTAATTCTACTGAATTTATTTCCGGACAAAAAAACAGAAATAGCGCCGGTGCAGTGGAAGGAGGCAATAAAACATTCATTAACGAATGGAAGTGTTTTGATGATTTTTGGGAGTTTGTTAATCGGATTCGTATCTGATTCGACTCAATCCGTAGGGATCAAGCATTTTACGTCTGACATATTTAAGGGTTTTTTAGCGATCTTTTTGTTAGATATGGGGATGGTGGCCGCTAGCAGGTTTAAGGCGTTTAAAAAACAGGGTTATTTTTTATTGCTTTTTGCCTTGCTAGTGCCACTTTTTAATGGGGTCTCTGTTGCCTTTATTTCGCAATTCATCACGGACAATGTGGGGAATAGACTGATATTCTCCATTTTGGCAGCCAGCGCCTCCTACATTGCAGTACCTGCAGCGATGCGTTTAGTGGCTCCTAAAGCAGATCCGGGAATCTATATTCCGATGGCATTAGGCGTTACATTTCCCTTAAACATTACGATAGGATTGCCTTTGTATATGCAAATTATCCATGGTTAGTGAACACAATTTCAACGGGCGAAAAGTCGTCATTGCGACAAAACACCAAAAAGAACAGGTGATTGGACCGGCATTACAAGAGGCGTTTGGCATGGAATATGTCGTTTCAGAAAAGGTAGATACGGACCTTTTGGGCACATTCACAGGAGAAGTGGAGCGGGTATTAACACCCGTAGAGGCGGCTAGGCAAAAATGCATTTTAGCTTTAGCGGAATGTGATGCTGATTTTGCCATAGGTTCTGAAGGATCTTTTGGCCCACATCCTACCCTTTATTTTTTACCTGCGGATGAAGAATATTTGGTACTAATGAATCGGGAAAAGGACCTGGAGATAGCGGTTAAATTGACAAGTCTGAATACGAATTATGCCTCATTTGAGCTGGGTGCAGAGTTAGATTTATTCGATTTTTTACAACAGGTTAAATTTCCCAGTCATGGTCTACATGTGAAAAGT
Source organism: Aquirufa sp. (assembly GCA_040403415.1). Lineage (GTDB taxonomy): Bacteria > Bacteroidota > Bacteroidia > Cytophagales > Spirosomataceae > Aquirufa. The sequence continues at coordinate 118,708 of JBBAKU010000005.1, read as the reverse complement.
CCAGAGGCTTACGTGGCGAAAGGAATTAGATCTGAAGATCGATTAAACCAAGCGATTCAGGAGGCTGTTAATCGCTTTGGAACCTATACCCTGGAGACCGATATGCGGGCGATGAATAATCCGACTCGGATGTCTGTTATTGAGGAGCTGGCCGCAAAATTAGTCGTGAAGATGAAGAGTTGTTGTCCTACCTGCCAAAGACCTGGATTTAGTCCCACCGATGTCATTCGTGGCCTGGTTTGTTCTTGTTGTTCCTTACCCACGAAATCGGTTAAATCGCTTATTTATAGTTGTGAAGGATGTCACTACACGAATTGTGTCGATTTCCCTGATTCGAAAACGACAGAGGACCCTATGTTTTGTGATTTTTGTAACCCCTAAGTATACTATGATTACGTCTGATATTTCGCTTGTTAAAGACCAGTTAGAAAAAGGTGAAGTGGTGGGAATTCCTACGGAAACCGTCTATGGTTTAGCGGCTAACATTTACGATGAGCAAGCGATTGCGAAGATTTTTAGTACCAAAGGACGACCTAACACCAACCCTTTGATTGTACACGTAAAATCGATGGAACAAGCGCGCACTTTGGTGTCGCATTTTCCTCCAAAAGCCTCCCTTTTAGCCGAGCGTTTTTGGCCCGGTTCTCTCACCTTAATCCTGCCTAAAAGTGAGTTGATTTCTGATGCTATAACCGCTCAGCAATCGACAGTTGCCATAAGAATGCCTAACCATTCCACCACTTTACACTTACTAAAATCATTGGATTTTCCTTTAGCGGCTCCCAGCGCAAATCCCTATAACCGAATTAGCCCTACCAGTGCTTTGCATGTGGAGGATTATTTCCCCCAAATTCCCATCTTAGAAGGGGGTAATTGCGAGGCAGGAGTAGAGTCGACCATTCTCTCTTTTGATGGAGATGAAGTCGTTTTACTGCGGCATGGCGCTATTTCAATCGAGCAAATTGAGGAGGTAGTCGGACGTATTTTGGACAGAACATCTTCCGAGTCCGTGCACCTTGCACCCGGCAGAAGCAAGAAGCATTATTCGCCCTTGTGCGAATTAATTATTAGCTATGAACCGCTGTTTATGCTGAGTGCCGTTCAGCAAAAGAAAGTGGCTATTTTATGGTTTAAAGAAGTGAAAATTGATAGCCCCAAAGTCGCCATCAATTACATTCTCTCTCCTAGTGGAAATTTTAAAGAGGCGGCCGCAAACATGTATGACGCTTTGCATCAATTAGAAAAATCAGGGGTAGAATTAATTATTGTAGAGCGTCTGCCTAATTATAATTTGGGACGTACCATTAATGACCGATTTGAAAGAGCCGCAGCGAAATGAAAAAACAATTACTTGTAAACGCTAAAATAGTCAATGAAGGCACTTCCTTTTTTTCGGATGTGTTAATTCATCACGGCCGAATTGAAAAGATAGCCACCCATATTTCTGATCCTAATGCAGACGTTTTCGACATCAATGGGAATTATTTGATCCCCGGAATGATCGATGATCAGGTGCATTTTAGAGATCCGGGTTTAACGTATAAAGGCAATTTAACCACAGAATCTAGAGCGGCCGTTGCAGGCGGCGTGACCTCTTTTATGGATATGCCTAACACCATTCCTAATACGCTAACCCGTGATTTACTAGAGCAAAAATACCAAGCGGCAGCGCAGCAATCGCTCGCTAATTATTCCTTTTTTATGGGCGTGACCGCTGGCAATTTAGAGGAGGCCTTGCGGGTAGATAACGAGAGTGTTTGTGGCATTACGGATGATGGGCTTTACTTTAATGAGCAACAAATTCTAGCGAATAACCCGGAATATTTGGAAAAATTATTCTCGCGGGCAGAAACCTTGGTTGCCTTACATAGCGAGGATGAATCCATTATTGATCAAAATTACCAGCGGTATTTTTCGGAGACAAATGGCCAAATTTCCTTTGCTTTACATGCCAAAATTCGAAGTACGGAGGCCTGCGTGACAGCCACGAAACGGGTTTTGGACATACAATCAAAACACCAAAACAGGCTCCATTTTTTCCATATTTCCACCGGCGAAGAAGCGATGCTTTTCCCCGCCTCTACCGATTATAGAAACAAACGAGTAACAGCAGAAGCCTGTATTCATCACCTGTGGTTTACGGAGAAAGACTATGAAAAAAGAGGAGGCTACATTAAATGGAATCCCTCTATCAAGACGGAATTTGATCGGGTAACGTTAATCCAGGCCTTGAAAGAAGGGCGCATCGATATCATCGCTTCAGACCACGCGCCTCATAGTAAGGAAGAAAAACAAGGAACCTACGAACAAGTAAAATCGGGGGCACCCATCGTTCAGCATACCTTGCCGCTCCTGTTTGAATTAGCTTCTCGGGGGGAAATTTCCGTCGAACAAATTGTCGAAAAAACGAGTCATCGGGTGGCGGATATCTACCGTTTGAAGGACAGAGGGTATCTACGAGAAGGCTACTACGCAGATCTAGTGGAAATACGGCCAAATGCCCCGTGGGATATTACCTCAACATCCCTTTTGTATAAGTGTGGATGGGCACCGGTAGCGGGGGAGCGACTTTCAGCTAGCGTCAAGCGTACGTTTGTGAATGGAAATCTCGTGTTTCAGGAGGATGCGTTTATGTCGGATGCCAAAGGTTCCCGCTTATTCTTCGAAAAGATCAGGTAAGCTTTTTTTCATCAACACATCCCTTTGTGCATCATCTCCAAGTTGAAAAATATGTTCGCCAAATTCCACAAATCCCTGCTTCTCGTAAAACCGAATGGCCCTCGGATTTTCCTCCCAAACCCCTAGCCACATATAGGGCGCCCTGCGTGCTTTTGCGATCGCTAAAGCTTGCTCGTAAAGTAATGCGCCCACTAGTTTTCCGTGGTATTGCTGAAGCACATAAATGCGCTCAATTTCGAGTGCGTTTCGATCTTGTTTTTCACTTTGCGCATCACCCCAATTTACTTTTAAATAACCGATGACATCTCCTTCTTGAAGTGCGAAGTAAAACTGAGAATTTTCGTTTCGTAATTCCGCCTCTAGTTTCTGTTTCGAAAATCCCTCTTCGAGATAAGCGGCCAAATTCTCCTCAGAATTGTTAGCGGCAAAAGCCTCCTCAAAGGTTTTTCGACCGATGGATTGCAAGGCAGCGAGATCGAGAAGTGTGGCTTTGTGGATTATTGCATTCATTGATTCCAAAGATAGCAGGCTTGCCGTTTAAATAATAATCCGAATTGTCTTAATTGAAATTGTCGTACTTGCACCCATGACAACATCCCGCAAAACTTCCTTGACCGCCGGTATTCTTTACCTGCTCACTTTTATTTCCATCCCGACTTTGTCGCTTTATCACGAAATTCACCAACCTAATTTTGTTCTCAATTCTGCCCCATCAAATGATGTAGTGCTCGGAGGGATGTTAGAACTGGTGATGGCTTTGGCCTGCATAGGTACAGCGCTGGCGTTTTATCCAGTTTTGAAGAAGCAAAATGAAATGCTTGCCTTGGGTTTTGTGGCGGCTCGGATATTAGAAGCGACGCTGATCTTTGCGGGAGTTGCGAGTTTGTTAACGGTCTTGAATTTGCGTTTACTTGGGGCGGAAGCACAGGTGGTTTCCCGAGGGTTAGTGATGTTATATGATCGTTTGTTTTTGATTAGCCAAAGTTTCATCCCGGCCGTCAATGGGCTATTGTTAGGATCACTCTTGTACCAAACTCGTTTAGTCCCTCGCATTTTACCCATCATCGGAATCATCGGCGCCTTTACGTTGGTAGCGGGCGATGTGGCCATTTTGTATGGAGTGTATGATCAGCATGCACCTATCGCTGGCTTGTCTGCGGTCCCCATCGCGCTGTGGGAATTTTCGCTGGGGATTTATTTGACGTTTAAAGGATTTAAAGAAAATGCCGTAATTTTAGGCTAATGAAAATCTCTATTTACCAAGTCGACGCCTTTACGAATGAACGCTTTAAAGGCAATCCTGCGGCCGTTTGCCCTTTAGATTCGTGGCTTCCAGCTGCCGTGATGCAAAATATTGCAGCGGAGAATAATTTAGCAGAAACGGCCTTTATAGTTCCTGCTGGTAATGAATACGAAATCCGTTGGTTTACGCCCACGGTCGAAGTGGATTTGTGTGGACATGCGACTTTAGCAAGTGCGTATGTATTATTTAATGAATTGGGTTTTTCAGGAGACCAAATCAACTTCATTTCTCACCGAAGTGGTCCTTTATCTGTGACAAAAAATGGCTCCATTTTAGCCTTGAATTTTCCCATTGATACACTATCGGAATTACCCTTAAAACCAGCGTTTGCCATTGGATTATCACAGGCGCCTCGCGCCGTTTTTAAAGGCAAAACGGATTACTTATTTGTCTACGATTCAGAAGCGGAAATCTTGGCTTTGCAACCAGATTTCGTAGCCTTAAAAGCGCACGCTGTTCGCGGGATTATCGTAACGGCTCCCGGTGAAACGACGGATTTTGTGTCGCGCTTTTTTGGGCCAGCTTGTGGTGTGAATGAAGATCCGGTGACGGGTTCAGCGCACACAACTTTGGTACCTTATTGGGCTTCGATTTTAGGTAAGACGGAATTAACGGCTCGTCAATTATCACAAAGAACAGGTGACTTAACCTGTAACTTAATGGGCGATCGCGTAGAGATAGCTGGCGAAGCGGTGTTATATTTGCGAGGCGAGATTAATGTATAAAGATGAAAAACAGTCAATAAACGAATTAACAACCCTTATAAATTATAATGAACATGAAAAAATTATTCACCTTTTTTGCCATCCTAGCCATGGCCACCAGCCTTCAGGCGCAAACACCTAAGGCAAACTTAATTAAAGATTGGGAGCGCGCGCGTGCTTACACGAAAGAGTATTTAGAGGCGATGCCAGAAACGGGTTATGCGTTAAAACCTACGAAAGAAATGCGTTCATTTGCGGGTCAAATGCTTCATTTAAGTGATGCGATTTATGGTATAGTAGGAATGGCTACTGATGTGGCGCCTACTGCCAAAGATTTAGAGAAATCGAATGACGTAGCGAAAGCGAGCGTAATGGAGAAAGTGTTAGCAGCCTATGATTTTGCCATTAATGCCATCAAAAATGTACCGGATGCAAAATTAGCAGAATCGGTTAAATTATTTGGTCGATTTGAATTGACAAAAGGTCAAGCAATCGATAAAGCATTTGAACATCAAACGCACCATCGCGGTCAAGCGACGGTCTATATCCGTTTAGCGGGTGCTACACCTCCACAAGAGAAATTGTTCTAGTCTAAACAATTTGCAGAGAAAAGGGTTTGTCATACATAGGCAAGCCCTTTTTTTATGCAAGGCGTTAAAAAACAACATTTACCCTCCAAAACCTGTCCCATCTGTAATCGCCCTTTCGCCTGGCGCAAGAAGTGGGAGAAGAATTGGGACCAAATCATCTATTGTGGTGAAAAGTGTAGACGTAGCAAATAAGTTTTCGGACGAAGATATTGACCGCATTATTCAAATGGCCTGGGAAGATCGCACGCCTTTTGAGGCGATCGAATTTCAGTTTGGCCTAAAGGAAAAAGAGGTCATCGAATTCATGCGTTTGAATAGCAAAGATTCCAGTTTCCGCATGTGGCGCAAGCGAATGACTGGTCGCGGCACTAAACATCTGCAAAAACGCGTGGCTGTAGATCCCCGTTTCAAATGCACGCTGCAACGCAGCATCAGCCTGAATAAAATCAGTAAGCGCTAATGAATTTCCCCACGAACCTTGCCGCCGTTTATGAACGTATCGATCAATTTGATCCAGAAAAGTATGCACGAAGCCGGAATTTCATAACCGGAGGTGTTTCCTATCTTTCCCCCTATTTATCGCGTGGATTTATCACCGTTCCCCAAGTAGTGAAACGATTAAAAGACCGCGGAATTGGTTTAGCTCAAGGCGAAAAATTCATCCAAGAATTAGCCTGGAGGGAGTTTTATACGCGCACTTGGTTTCAAAAAGGCGATGCTATTTTCGAAGATATTCGCCATCCACAAGAGGGAATTGAGCGTTTTGGTATCCCTCGCGCGGTGTTGCAATCGACGACCGGAATCAAGGCCTTGGATGCTCATTTAGCCACATTTGCTGAAAAAGGATACCTGCACAATCACCTCCGAATGTACCTCGCCGCGACGATTTGTAATGTGGCTAAATACCACTGGTTAGAACCTGCCCAATGGATGTATTACCATTTATTGGACGGCGATTTAGCGAGCAACGCGCTGAGTTGGCAATGGTGCGCCGGTACGTTCAGTACTAAGTTGTATTACGCGAATCAGGAGAATATTAATCGCTATACGGGGAGTCAGCAAAGAGGGACTTTCTTGGATTTTGATTACGAGGATTTGCCTTCGCAATCGGTTCCCGATCATTTACAACGATCGGTTGAAGCTTCACTTCTGTTTACCCCGCCCACGACGAAACCGCTGGAATTAATCGATGGAATTCCCACCTTCATCTACACCCATTACACATTGGATGCCACGTTCCACGAGGGCGAAGCCGGCAACCGGATTTTGGTCTTAGAACCGAGCCATTTTGCGAAGCACCCGATGGCGCCTAAGACGATCGAGTTCATCCTATCGCTGGCTGAAAATATACCGGGCATTCAAGTCTATTATGGGGAATATGCGGACCTTAATTTGAAAGGTATTTTCCGTGATCACCCGATCAATGCCCATTTTCAAGGTGTTCGTGAAGTGCATCCGAGTTTAGCTCCAGGTCTGCAAGGGGAGTTCAATAGCTTCTTTTCGTTTTGGAATAAATTAAGCCGACAACTGAGCTAAAAAAGTCTCCGCGCGCGCAAGGTGGGCTTCTCTTTTTTCCAAAGGCATCTTGTCCCAGGTACTGATCAGCATCGCCCAGCGCGGATTTTTACGGAACGTTTCGCGTTGTTTATCTAAGAATCGCCAAAACAATCCATCCCAAATCTCCTGCCAATCGCCCTTCGGGTAATCGCTCATTTTCAAGATATAATTAGACCCACAGATATAGGGTTTCGTGGTCATCAATCCCCCATCGCTGAATTGTGACATCCCATAAATATTAGGCACCATCACCCAATCGAATGCATCGATGTACAGTTCCATGAACCAGCGATAAACCGCATCGGGTTTGATTTCGCACAATAACATAAAATTGCCCAGCACCATCAGGCGTTCGATGTGGTGATTATAGCCCGTTTTTAAGAGTTTGCGAATCGTTTGGTCGATGGGTTCCACTCCCGTTGTTCCCGTGTAAAAGGCCGCGGGCATCTCTTTCGTAAATCCCCAATAATTCGCCGTACGCTGTTGAACCCCGATTTTCCGATACAATAACTGCACAAATTCCCGCCAACCTACGACCTGGCGAATGAATCCCTCCACGCTATTCAAGGGCGCAGCGGAAGCCGCAACGCGCTCGATTACTTGTGCCGGATTCAGTAATCCCACGTTAATAAGTGGGCTTAAAATACTGTGAAACAAGGTCTTTTCTTGCGCCTTAATGGCGTCTTCGTAATCTCCAAAAAGCGGAATCCGTTCCTGGATGAATTGATCCAAAGCGGACTGCGCTTCCGCGTGCGTCACGGGGTAATAAGCTCCCGAAAATGGGCGCTCGGAAGAACCTGGATTGTTCGGAAAATGCCTAGCAACATAGTCGATTGCCTCCAGAATATACTCATTCGGAACAGTTTCTGGAAAGGGTGCTGGAATAAAGGTATTCTTCGGTATTTTCTTGCGGTTATCCGCATCAAAAGTCCATTGCCCGCCCATCGGCTTCCCGTCTTCCTCGAGTAGAATTGCGCGGTCTTTACGCTGCTGGGTATAGAAAGCTGTCTGAAAATAGGTCTTGCGTGTACCGAGCAGTGAGGTGTCGGTATTGAGGAAATTCGGGCTTGCTAGCAAGTGAATTTCACCTGTGCGTCTAAGACGGCGTTCTAGCAAGTAATCATTCGGATCGAACAAGCATATCGCGCCTTCGATGGAAGAAACCAGCGCAACTTCTGAAGCCCGTGGATCTTGCGCATCAATGTATTCCACCGTTTTTCCAGCCGCGCGAAGTCGGTCTGCAAAGGCGCGCATGCTCGCCCGGTGGAAGAGTATTTTTTGTTTGTGAAAGGCGTATTGTTTGAAGAATAAATCGGATTCTACGAGGTAAAACACATCTGCTTTTTGTGCGAGTGTTTCTTCAAACAATTGATGTGGAAAGATCAGGAATGCGCTCATTTGTTCACGTGTTTTTGGAGGATTCGCGCCCCCTCTTGCCGGGCCTTTTTCGTTTTCCGCATCGCCCAAACTTGATCCGACGCCGTCTTTCTTGTCGCACTTAAATCCACGACCGGAGCGGGATAATCCACCCCTATTTTCACCCCATACAGAGTCTGTTCCATGTCACTTAATTTCCAAGGTTCGTGAATCAAGGTAGGCGGAATCGACGCTAATTCGGGCACCCATTTTTTAATGAAAATTCCATCTGGATCATGGGCGTAAGAATTCTTAATCGGGTTATAAATTCGGATTGTATTAATGCCGGTTACGCCAGCCTGCATTTGGATTTGTGGGTAATGAATACCGGGTTCGTAATCAAGAAATTGTCGAGCTAGAAAATGCGCTAAATTCCGCCAATCCTGCCATAGATTAAACACAAAAAAGGATACGACCATTGCCCGCATGCGGAAGTTTAAATAACCTGTTGCGACCACACAACGCATACACGCATCGATGAGGGGAACCCCTGTTTTACCTTCTTGCCATGCTTGAATCAAGAACTCATCGCGGTCTTTCTCTAGGGCTTGATAGGCCTTATTCACGGGCTCAAATTCCATCCGCGATTCATCCTCAAACTTCTGCATGAAATGCCCTTGCCAGTGTAGGCGAGAAGTAAAATTGGAAAGTGCCCGTTTGTTGGCAGCGGTCTTATAATGCTGCATCGTGAACGTATGAGCCATCCGCATGCTGATATTTCCGTAGGCTAAATAAGGAGAAATCCGGCTGCATCCGCGTCTACTCGCCTCAGGTTTGCTGATGGAAAAGCTATAATCTTTGTGCCTCGATTCGATGAAACTTTTCAGGTATTTCCAGCCCCAGTATTCGCCGCCTTCTTGGAAAACGGGATTCCTGGTTTTAAACGCAAGTGGCAGTTCTGGACCTTTAAAAGCATCATAAAATTCAGGAGACAAACGCAGCAAATTCCAGTTATCCTCTCTCACAAAATAGGGCTCGTGCCGCATGGTTTCTTCCCAGCGTTGTTGCCACATTTTCCGCGATTTCAAGCGGCGAATCACGCCGCCTGTGGGCGTTTCGTTCCAGGTAATTCTGGCACTCGAGCAAAAAGCCGATACCGCTTTGTCCCGTTGAAAACTCAAATCATTTCCAATCTCCTGATGGGAGAAAATTTGGCGAATTTCATATTGATCCGATAGCGCCTGAAACACCGGCAAAACCTCAGAATGAAAGAGGTAAAGGATTCCGTTTCGGTCCTCTAATCGCCCCTGCATCTCGACTAAAGATTCATGGATAAATCGCCAATGGCGGACATCACTGTCTGGGAATGCGATCAGGGATGGCTCGAAGAAATAAACCAAAAACACCGGTATATCAGAATCCAAAGCCCGGTACAAAGGCTCGTGGTCCGTAAAGCGGAGGTCACGTTTGAACCAGACGATGTTGATAGGGGGTTTGGCCATTAAATACTAACTGAAAAAACCCATAGGATGTTTTCAGAAAGAAAAAGCGTACCTTTGCACCGGTTTTTAACCTTAATGTATCAAAATGAAACAATTTATAACACTTTGCTTTATCCTCTTCGCGACCAGCACCCTGAATGCCCAAACAGGAAGCATCGAAGTGAGCACCGGAGGCTTCTCTTTTATCCCTGCTTTCACTTCGAAAGAACCTAATATTATCATCAATGCTGGGACGAATCCTAAGAAACGTTTAACAGGTTCATTGATGTACATGATGCGTATGAAGAGTATGACACCTACGACGGTGGCCTTATTTACACGCTACCGGTTTATCGACAAGAAATTTAAGGCGACAGCTGGAATCCATATCCCTGCATTTCAAATGACGGAAGACTATGCGGTGACGAGTTTCTTTGGTCGTGAATTGACGCTCTCTTATCCTGTCAGCAAAAAGATGAGTATCGGTTCTTTTATCTTGAATGGAAACGCTCGGAATTCAGACTTTAAAGTGACGTTGATTTCCGGAAATACGAATTACCGCCACAAGAACTGGGGATTTTTAACGCAAGGATATTACTTAACTGTGGGGGATTTAACGGGCGTTGCTGAGACGATTACCTATGACATTAATTCCCATTTTCAGGCCAAAGCCTTTGGCAATTATACGATTACAGACGGTCAAGTTATCAGTACCGTTGGCTTGAAATACAACCTATAAGTTTTTCGCTTTAAAGGTCCACGTGAACTGGAATTCAGCCACGATTTCACCCGCCTGATTTTTACCAATGGAAGTAGAGAGGAGCTTCGAGCCCTCTTTATTTTCAAGGGCATCATTCACCACTTGTTGGAAAGCAAGCCCATCGGCACAGGTAAAAATAATCACCCCGGTCGCCTTCTTGACGAACTTCGCCTCCAGCTTTTCCACTAACATACTCACTGCCGGCTGTCGCTTATATACCTGCCCAAAAGCCAACATCCCACAACTCATCTCCGCCGCCATCGCCTCCACGGCGAAATACATGGAACGAAAGGGATTCTGATTAAACCACGAAAGCTTCACCCGTACCCCACACGATTCTTCATCGAGATGAGCCATGGACAGACCTGCCCAAAAGGCCGCTGACAGTTTTTGGAAAACAAAAAACTTGAATAATACCGGATTCGTGATGATGCGCTTGAAGGCGGGGAAGTGTGGGTTCATAGCTAGCAATGTTCTGAACCAAAGATATAAAAAATGGGGCATTTCTGCCCCCTTCTTCTAATAACTCAATCCATGCCCAAAGGCAAACAAGCCATAACCCGGACCTTCCATATAGCCCGGAACGTCTGATTTATTCGCCTCTACCGCCGCCTGATTTACGGGAGTCGTAAATGGCATTTTTCCTGTAGGTCTATAGGCTCCTGTCACGATATCAAGAAGCGCATCTTGCGTCGTTCCAAAAGTTGCAATGATCGAAGAAGCCTTTCCCTTATCAATTTCTTCTATTACCCAAGGGTTCGTGTAATTGATCGCCACGATCGTCGGTTTGGCATTCAATACCTCATTCACATGATTCACATCGATGCGATTCTTAGATAGATTTAAATCGATTTTCGAACCCTGCGAGCTGAATAATCCTCCTGAAGTAGGAACTAACCACAATAAAACCACATCCGCCTCTTCCTTCGTGGATACGAATTCTAAACCAGGATAATTAGGTTTCGATACCTTGATCGCTTCACCTGCGTTTCGGCCGGACTGGAAATACGTCTCGAAGTACACTTTGGTCTTCTTCGCTAAAGGTAAACGCTTATCGTCGTTGCGTAATAAGACAATCGATTTGCGCAAAGCTAAATCCGCAGCAGCCACCGCTTCTTTGTTACCCACTGTTTTCACAGCGTCCTCCACATTCACATACGGATTCTCAAAAAGACCTAAGTCGAATTTCTCTTTTAATAATTTCGCCACCGATTGATTAATACGCTCTTCTGAAACCAATCCAGTCTTCACCACTTCTATCAAGGTCGTAGGATCTGCCGCTCCAGAGAAGATATCAACCCCAGCATTCAACGCTTTTTTATAGCGCTCAGGAATGCTGATATTTTCCACACCCCAAGGCATCATTTCGATAGGACCCGTATCCGAATTGATGATTCCGTGGAAGCCTAATTTATCTTGCAATAAATCACCGATCATCGCTTTGTTATACGAGAATCCCACCTCCTCGAATTCCTTTCCTTTTGGAGCAGAATAATACGGCATGATCGCAGAAGTTCCGGCGGCAATCGCTGCCTTAAATGGCTTTACGTGGTAATCGAACATACCCCCAGGGTAATGCGCAAACTTGCCCCAATCAAAGTGTGAATCTTGTCCGTCCACTTGCGGGCCACCGCCTGGGAAGTGTTTCGTAGTCATCGCTACGGAAGATGGTGAAAGTTTATTTCCTTGGAAGCCTAAAACGATTTCTGTAATCATCTTCGAAGTCAAATCCGCATCTTCCCCAAATGTTCCTTCCACCCGACCCCAGCGTGGTTCAGTCGCTAAATCCGCCATATACATATAGCCTTTGCGAAGACCCACCGAACGCCATTCGGCTGAAGCCGTTTCCGCAAACTTACGGGTTAACTCAAAGTCGCGCATCGCCGCTAAACCTAATTCACCTGGCCATTTAGAAAATGCCGTAACGCCCACACTTAAACCAACAGACGCATCCGTCGTCACATGGTTACGGGGATTCGAAGCAACAATCGCCGGAATTCCTAGACGAGTGGACTCGCAAAGTTCTTGCAAGTTATTGGACCATTTGGCCATAATCTCAGGCGATGCATTGGCACGTAAAATGAAATGGCGCAGGTGGTATTGTGTCACCCCTTTGGTGGTTCCCGCCGCAGACATATTGGGAGCGCCTAACGGCTTGCGGGTGAACATATTTGTCGTTTGGACTAAATCCTCTTCATTAAATCCTTCGGTGATAGGCGTTTTAGGGCCTCCTCCCTGCACTCCATTCGCGAATACCTGGTCCCCGCCCATGCGCGTCGTGCTGATCAGCATGAAACCGAGTTTTTCCTCGACGGTCATTTGGGAAACTAAATCCTTCACACGCACGTCCACAGGCAAGCGCCAGTCTTCGTATTTGTCTAGTTTATTGTTCTTGTTTAAGTCTTTAAAGGACAATTTACCTACCCGTAAAGTAGGTGTTTTCATAGCGACAATGACGGGTTGCGTTTGGGCTAGTAAAGAACTAGAAGCAAAAAGCAAGGCAATAAGCACACGAGATTTCATAGGATTTTTTCTTTCTTTGTATAGGAAAGCAAAACTGTAGCCATTTCTAATCACATGAAAGATCCGAATGTAGACGAATTCATACAAAGTGCCGACAAGTGGTCAGCGGAGATGGCCTTTTTGCGCCGCATTTTGCTCGACTGTTTGCTGGTGGAAACCTATAAGTGGCGGACACCCGTGTACATGGTGGGTACGAAAAACCTCATCGCTATTTCTCCCCTAAAAGAGCATTGCGCCTTGAACTTTTTCACCGGTGCGTTATTGCAAGATGAGGACAAGCTGTTGATTAAACCCGGCGAACACACGCAATTAGGTCGCTGGATGAAGTTCAGTTCGGTGGAGCAGATTTTGGCCAAAGAAGACCTCATCAAGGCCTACATCCTAGAAGCCATTGAGGTAGAGAAAATGGGTTTGAAAATGGAAAAGTCCACGGAAATCCCTCATCCGGAAGAATTGACGGCAATTTTTGATAAAAAACCTGCCTTAAAAATAGCTTTCGACAAACTCACCCCGGGCCGCCAGCGCGCCTATCTTCGCTTTTTTTCAGACGGGAAACAATCCGAAACGCGTACCTCGCGTATTGAGAAAAACGAGAAATATATCTTAAAAGGAATTGGAATAACAGACTGCATTTGTGGCCTAACGAAACGAAAACCCAGTTGCGATGGATCGCATAGAGCCATCGAGCATTTTAAAAGATGACGCAAAGAAGTCATACGAAAGGCGTTTGTTAAGACCAGTTTAAACCCCAATTTTGGCCCATGAATTTTGGAGAACAATTAAAAGAAATCCGTACCACGAAAGGACTCACTCAAATCGAATTATCGGAAAAGAGTGGCGTCGCTTTGCGCACCGTTCAACGCATGGAACGCAACGAGGGTAAACCTAGCCTGTATTCGATGAATGCGATCGGCGATGTCTTGGGGGCGAATTTGACTTTGTTGTATGCTCCGGATCTGGAAACTGAAACACGAAATATTATGGAAAGTACAGACCAACAATTGTGGGCGATTGCGAGAAAGCGAGCGAAATTTAAGAGAAGTTTTGGCGCTTATTCCGTTGTAATCCCTTTTTTATGGATCATTTGGTATATCACGATGCCTGGAGAAATCCGCTTTAATGTGTTGCCTTGGCCTATCTGGCCCATGTTAGGCTGGGGTATAGGTTTAGCCATTCAATACCTGAAAGCGTATGTAATTGAAGTCGGATCTTTAGAACAACGGGAATACGATCATTTGAAGAAAGGACAATAAAGCGTATCGATTTTAGAGAATTTGGAGCTAATTTAGTAGCAGACGAATTCTCTACATCTATGAAAACAATCGAACTGTCGATTAATCAGCAAGTTCACCGCATCGAGGTGGATCCAGAAATGCCCTTGTTGTGGGCGATCCGCGATATCGTGGGATTGAAAGGAACGAAATTTGGCTGTGGTCAGGGCCTGTGTGGTGCCTGCACTGTGCAACTAGATGGACAACCTATTCGTTCTTGCCAAACCCCGGTAGGGAGCATCACCGCGAAACAGAAAATCACCACGATTGAGGGCGCTTCGACGCGTTTAGAGAAAATCATTCAAGCGGCTTGGATTGAGCACCAAGTGCCGCAATGTGGCTATTGCCAGTCTGGCCAAATTATGTCAGCCACCGCTTTGTTGAAATCAAATCCCAAGCCATCAGAATCCGATATTGAGAATTATATGTCCGGAAATATTTGCCGTTGCGGGACCTATTCTCGCATTAAGTCAGCCATTCAAACCGCTGCCAAAACCGCTGCCAAAAACACGCCCAAATCCACTAAATCCTAAGCCTTATGTCACTCGAATCTAGAAGAAGTTTCATCAAAAAAGCAGGGGCAACGGGACTAACGTTTTGGTTAGGATTGTCCTACGTAAAAGCGGAAAGCACAGCGGTCATTTCCACGGCAAAATCCCTAACGCCTTTCATTAAAATTGACGCCGCCGGCATCACCATTTTTAACCCTAATCCAGAAATGGGACAGGGTTCTTATCAGGCCGTTGCCTCGATGATTGCGGAAGAGTTGGAAGTGTCTTTAGACCAAATCACGATCAAGAACACCAGCGGAGAGAAAGAATTCGGTGCAGGCCAATGGGCCGGCGGAAGTTCAACCGTTCGCGAGGGCTATTTGACTTACCGCAAGATAGGCGCATCCGCAAAAGAAATGCTAGTCAAAGCCGCGAGTCAAACCTGGGGAGTTAGCCCAGAATCTTGCACAGCAAAAGAAGGAAAAGTCATACACGCTGCCTCGAATCGCTCTTTGAAATACGAAGAATTAGCGGAGGCCGCGTCTCTTTTAGAGATCCCGAAAGAGCCTAAATTAAAGGATCCGAAAGACTTCAAAATGCTCGGCAAATCCGTAAAACGCCCAGATATCCCATTAAAAGTAACAGGAAAGGCTGAATTCGGTATCGATGCAGATGTTCCAGGAATGCTATATTCCAGCGTGGAAAGATGCCCTGTCATAGGCGGTACGCTGAAAACGTTCGACGCCACTGCTGCACTGAAAGTTCCAGGTGTGGTGAAAGTAGTTTCGGCTGAACGCGTGATTGGGAAATATAGCTCCACAGGAGTGGCGGTCATCGCGAAGACCTATTGGGCTGCGATTCAAGGGAGAAAAGCCTTGAAAATAGACTGGGATACGAAAGGTTTTGATACATTCAATTCCAGCGATTACGAGAACAAATTACGTGCGCTGTCGAAAGAGGAGGGCATTTTAGATAAGCAAAAAGGATCAGTCGACATTCCGGTAAATCAGGTGGTCGAATCCTTTTATGAGACGCCCATGGTGGCGCATCATCCGTTGGAACCGATGAACTGCACGGTGCACGTAAAAGGTAAAAAGGTAGAGATTTGGACATCGACTCAGGTGCCTGTTTCAGTGACAGGACCGGGAATGATGGGAAGTATGCCGGCGGTTTTGGGTATTAATCCAGAAGACATTACGCTGCACGCAGGGTTTATTGGCGGAGGCTTTGGCAGAAGATTATACTTCGATTACATCGTGGAAGCGATTAATGTAGCGAAGCAGGTGGATAGCCCGGTGAAAGTGATTTGGTCTCGTGAAGACACGACGACGCAGGGGCCTTTCCGTCCCATGACTTTCTCTAAAATGATCGGCGGTTTGTCTGAAAAAAATCAGTTAGTTTCTTTCCAACACAAGGTCATCAGCCCCGGTTTTATGGATAGCGCGATGCCTAATTGGGATAAAACGAAGCTGGATAGTATGATGACCGAAGGTATTAGTGCCCAGGAATACGACATCCCGAATATGAAGAATAGCTTCGTGTTTGCGGATTACCACGTCCCTATGGCGGCTTGGCGTTCCGTGACTAGTTCGACTTTGGCATTTGCACACGAATGTTTCATTGATGAGTTAGCGCACAAGGCCAAAAAAGATCCGCTAGATTTCCGCATCGATTTGCAATCGACCAATACCGATACCAAGCGCGTGTTGAAAAAATTACGCGAGATCACAAACTGGGACAAACCGCTGCCGGCAGGTAAAGCGCGCGGCGTGGCGCAATGGGACTTTTTTGCGGGACTTTCGGCACAAGCGGTCGAAGTAAGTTTGGCGAAAAACGGAGCGGTGTCCTTAGACAAAGTATACGTGGTCATCGATTTAGGAACAGTCGTGAATCCAGATAACGTGAAAGCACAAGTAGAAGGTGCCGTTTTAATGGCTTTAAGTGCAGCGATTCATCCGGCCATCACCTTGAAAAACGGGGTAGTGGAGCAAAAGAATTTCGATACCACGCCGGTGACGCGCATGAGCGAGGCTCCGGAAGTGATTGTAGAAATCATTACCGAGGGGGCTAAAATCAAAGGGGTAGGCGAACCTGGTTTGCCGCCGTTTGCGCCGGCTTTAGGCAACGCGATCTTTGCTTTGACGAAGAAGCGTTTGCGCAAGTTGCCGCTGGAAATAGAGTTTGTTTAATATAAAAATAATATGAGTCAATTGTCCACTAAAATGCGTACCTACCACCGTTATTTAGGCTTCTTTTTAGCCGGCATTATGGCGGTTTATTCCATCAGCGGAATCATCTTAATCTTTAGAGAAACGAGCTTTTTAAAGAGCGACGTGCGCAAGGTTCAAACCTTGAAACCAGGTCTGTCGAGCGAGGAATTAGGGAAAGAGCTACATCTGCGCGGCTTAAAACCGGACACAACCTTAGGCGATGTGGTTGCCTTTAAACAAGGCACCTATAACCTGAAAACGGGTGTGGCAGATTATACGGTTTCTGAGCAACCGGCCATCGTGAATAAGATGACGAAATTGCATAAAGCCACCACGAATGACCCCTTGTTCTACCTAAACATCTTTTTCGGACTATCCCTGCTTTTCTTCGTGATTTCATCCTTCTGGATGTTCTTGCCTAAGACGAGCATCTTTAAAAAAGCGATGTTATTTACGCTGGCTGGGGCGATTTTAACGATTGTATTGTTGCTGCTTTAATAGAGACGGGGGATAATCGCTTTTACCCTTTTTTGGTAGTCCAGGTATTTATCGCCAAAAACTTCCAC
The DNA here is from genome assembly GCA_040403415.1 of Aquirufa sp. Lineage (GTDB taxonomy): Bacteria > Bacteroidota > Bacteroidia > Cytophagales > Spirosomataceae > Aquirufa. The sequence continues at coordinate 101,217 of JBBAKU010000005.1, read as the reverse complement.
CAGTTTTCTCTCCTCTAAGCGGTATCCTATCAGGATATAGCCATAGGAAATCAGTAGGACTAGCAACATTTTTTGGGTGGGAACGAGTAGAAATAGGCCCAGAATTAAGACAATGGTGGCAAAATACAGCGGATGTCTCACGTATTGATACATCCCAGTAAACACTAATTCCGGTTTCGTCTCTTTCTTAAGGCCTAAAAATTCAGCCCCGTCAAAAGCTTTAAACGCTAGATACAAGAGCAACAGCCCCGTGATTAGCAGAAAAATCCCCAGCGGAACTAGCCAAGCAGACGCAAATAATAGAGGATCTGGGAGGAAGACGCTTCCACATAAAAGAGGGATTAAACCCGCGACGGCGATTAAATTATAGCTAATTCTGTAATAGGCGAATAGGGCAGGAATCCATTTTTCAACGCTTGATTTTACCCCGTTAGAAGCCAGGAAACTATGGATAAAAAAATACACTATCCAGCCAAAACCTAAGAGGATGATTTCCATATCGATTTTTGATAAGGAACAAATCTACCGTAAATTAGTCAAAAATATACCCTATGCCCCTATTAAAAGCGACCCCCATTCTAGCCTATTTAGATCGCGACGCAACGGTTGCTTTCTATGAGAGTTTGGGTTTTATAAGTAATGCCAAATGGGATGGCTATTTAATGTTTTCGCGCGACGAAATCAACATTCATTTGTGGTGTTGCGATGACGAGAGCATCCCGAAGAATACGGGATGTTACGTGTATGTGGATGAGATTGACGCTTTATACAAAGAATGCGAAGTACTTGGAATTGTGCACCCCAGTGGAAAGCTTCAAACGATGGCCTGGGGCATGCGCCAATTCAGCATTCTAGATAACAGTGGGAATATCATTCATTTCGGTCAGGATATGAATAGCTAATTATTTTTCTAACTTATGTTTCTAAACCGATGAAACATGAAAAAAATAGCGATCCTTTTGCTGGGATTCAGCCTGCCCCTTTCTGCGCAGATCCCAGCCGGGAAAAAAGTTATTTCCTCTCTTTATGTTTACGATTTAGCCTCTGGTAAATCGGAATTAATCCTCACAGAAAAGCGCCATTTTGAAGCGCCTAACTGGTCGCGCGACGGTAAATTTCTACTGATTAATGCCTACGGTAAGTTGGAGAAAATCAGCCCGAAAGGCGAAAAATTAGGCGAACTTAATACGGGTTCTGTGGCTAAGTCAAACAACGATCACGGCTATTCTTTTGATGGCAAAACCTTGTTTATTTCGAGCGGGAAGCCAGAAATTAAAGGAGGGTCGTCCTTTATTTACAAAGTAGGCGCTGAAGGCGGAGAGCCGGTTCAGCTTACGCCTTTGACCCCCTCTTATTGGCACGGTGTTTCGCCGGACATGAAGACGATGGTGTATTGCGCCTCCAGAAATGGCAACTTTGATATCTACGCCATGTCCACTAATGGTGGGGAAGAGATTCGGTTAACGACAAACGAAAGTTTAGATGACGGCCCGGAATATGCGCCAGATGGGAAACACATTTACATTAACTCCTATCGGTCTGGGATGATGCAGATTTGGCGGATGAAACCAGACGGATCTGAGCCGGAACAGATGACCTTTGATGCACATTCGAACTGGTTTGCACACATAGCGCCTAACAATCAAGTGGCGACGATTATTACCTATATGGAGGACCAAAAGCAGGCCCACCCCTTTGGACATCAGGTAAAACTACGCTTGTTGGATTTAAAAACGAAAGCAGTGAAAGATTTAACAGACGCTTTTTATGGCGGACAAGGAACGATTAATGTGCCTTCCTGGAGCCCAGATGGCCAGAAGTTTGCCTATGTGCGTTATGCTTTGGAAGATTTGTAAAAAGGGAGTAAATTCACAAAAAACCTAGTTAATATGAACAAAGATAGTCAAGCTTCTAGACGGAAGTTTTTACAACAAATTGGCGCCACGAGCCTCGTGGCGGCCTCTTCGCCTTTTGCTTCTCTAGGCGCACAACAAAAAGCGGAAGAACGTATTCTGACCTACGAAAAACGCATCTCGGTGGGCGAAAAGATTCGCTTGGGGGTGATTGGTTTTGGGGTTCAAGGGCATTTCGATTTAGCCTCGGCGCTTAAAGTGCCAGGGGTGGAATTAGCTGGAATCTGTGATTTATATACAGGTCGCATTGAAAACGCGAAGGAATTGTACGGCAAAGACTTGTATACAACGCGCAATTACAAAGAATTATTAGACCGTTCGGACATCGATGCAGTGATCATCGCAACACACGATGTGTGGCACGCACGCATTACGATCGACGCTTTGGCAAAAGGCAAACACGTCTACATCGAAAAACCGATGGTGTATAAAATCGACGAAGGCCCTAAGGTGATTGCAGCTCAAAAGAAATACGGCAAAGTCCTACAAGTAGGATCTCAGCGCGTGAGCAGCATCGGCTTAGCGAAAGCGAAAGAAATGTTAGCGGCTGGCGAGATCGGTAAATTAAATATGGTGAACGCGGTCTACGATCGCCAAAGCTCCATCGGCGCTTGGCAGTATACCATCCCTAAAGATGCAGATGCTTCGACCTGCGATTGGAATCGCTTCATCGAGGCAACCGCGAAAATGGAATTCGATGCGAAGAAATTCTTCTGGTGGCGTGCCTTTAAAGAAGTAGGAACCGGCGTAGCGGGCGATTTATTCATCCACTTATTGTCTGGAACCCACTTTATGACAAACTCGAATGGACCAGAAACGATCTTCTCTACCGGGCAATTTAGCCACTGGAACGACGGCCGAAACTTACCAGATGTGATGTCAGGTGTCATGCAATATGGCAATACGGCGGAGCACCCAGCTTTCCAATTAACCTTGCAAGTCAATTTTGTCAGCGGAACGGGTGGCCAAGAGGTGATTCGTTTGATCGGTTCAGAAGGAGTAATGGATGTAAAAGGAAACACGATTTCGGTGAAGCACAGCATTATGCCAGAAGCTCCGGGCTTTGGCGGATATGATTCTGTGTTTACGCTCCCTAAGAGCATGCAGGAAGAAATGACCCGCGATTACAACGCAAAATGGACAGAGGCACAACGTAAACGTCCTACGAAAGAGGACGTGATTTTCAGAGCGCCTGCAGGATATGATGAGCATGTGGATCACTTCACACACTTCTTTGATGCGATTCGCAACGGGACGTCTGTCGTAGAAGATGCGACTTTTGGATTTAGAGCGGCGGCGCCTGCTTTAGCTTGTAATGAAAGTTACTTCCAGAAGAAAATCATTCAGTGGGATCCAGTGAATATGAAATTAAAGTAAATGAAAAAGCCGGACCTCAACGAGATCCGGCTTTTTTCATTCCTTAAACTCAACTTATTTAAACGTCACATCAAAACGATCAAGGTTCATTACTTTAGACCACGCTTTAACAAAATCAGTGACGAATTTGTTTTGCGCATCTTTCGTTGCATACACTTCCGCTAAAGCGCGAAGCTCAGAATTCGATCCAAAAATCAAGTCCGCACGTGTCGCCGTCGCGCGTGCCGCACCCGTTTTCTCATCCGTTCCTACGAACTCTTCTTTCGTTGTATTCGCTGGCTTCCAAGTCGTTCCCATCTCTAATAAGTTCACGAAGAAGTCATTCGTTAACGCGTCTTTCTTCGTAGTGAAAATACCGTGCTTCGAACCATTATAATTTGTATTCAAGGCACGCATACCCCCCGTTAATACCGTCATTTCTGGCGCCGTTAACGTTAATAATTGCGCTTTATCTACGAACAATTCCTCTGTCGATAACGTGTATTGCGTTTTCAAGTAGTTGCGGAAACCATCAGCCATCGGCTCTAATAAACCTACCGAGGCTACATCTGTTTGGGCTTGAGTCGCATCCATACGACCTGGGATAAATGCTACCGTAGTCTTCACCCCTGCATTTGCTGCTGCTTTTTCTACCGCAGCAGAACCACCTAAGACGATTAAGTCCGCGATCGATACTTTTTTCTTACCTGCTTTCGCGTTGAATTCGTGCTGAATTTTCTCTAAAACAGCTAAGACTTTCTCTAACTGCTTTGGATTATTTACCTCCCAGTTACGTTGTGGCAGTAAACGAATGCGCGCTCCGTTTGCACCTCCACGGCGATCTGAGTGACGGTACGTAGATGCCGATGCCCAAGCTGTAGAGACTAATTCGCTGATTGATAAACCCGAGTTCAATAACTTCACTTTCAAGGCAGCGATGTCCGTTGCGTTAATTACTTCGTGATTCAATGCCGGAATGGGATCTTGCCAAATCAATTGTTCCTTCGGAACTTCTGGTCCTAAATACGTCGAGCTAGGGCCCATGTCGCGGTGCGTTAATTTGAACCAAGCTTTGGCAAAAGCCTTCGCATATACTTCTGGATTTTCTAAGAAATTACGAGAGATTTTCTCGTACGCCGGATCCACGCGCAAAGCGATATCCGTTGTTAACATCGTAGGCTTGTGGAAGGTATTTTTGTCAAACGCATCAGGAATAATGTTTGCGCTGTTTTTCGCAATCCATTGGTTCGCACCCGCTGGGCTTTTCTCTAAAGACCACTCATTGTTGAACAATAAGTGCAAGTATCCGATACCCCATTGTGTAGGCGTCGACGTCCACGTCACCTCTAGACCAGACGTGATTGCATCTTTTCCTTTACCTGATTTGTATGTACTCTTCCAACCTAAGCCTTGCTCTTCGATTCCGGCTGCTTCAGGATTTTCGCCTACATTTGTCGCTGGACCCGCTCCGTGTGTTTTACCGAATGTGTGACCACCCGCGATCAACGCAACCGTTTCCTCATCATTCATACCCATGCGACCAAAAGTCTCGCGAATATCTTTCGCAGAAGCTGCCGGATCGGGCACACCATTAGGACCTTCCGGGTTCACATAAATTAAGCCCATTTGAACCGCTGCTAATGGGTTCTCTAATTTGCGCCCCTCTGAATAGCGGTTTTTATCGTCTAACCATTTCTTCTCAGATCCCCAATATACGTTCGCTTCTGGCTCCCATACGTCTGTACGACCACCGGCAAAACCAAATGTTTTGAAGCCCATTTGCTCTAATGATACGTTTCCTGTCAAGACCATTAAGTCTGCCCAAGAGATTTTATCGCCATATTTTTGCTTGATCGGCCACAATAAACGACGCGCCTTATCTAGGTTCGTATTATCTGGCCAAGAGTTCAATGGAGAGAATCGTTGTTGACCTGCGCGAGAACCGCCACGGCCATCGCCTGTACGATACGTACCCGCACTATGCCAAGCCATACGAATGAATAGTGGACCATAATTGCCAAAGTCAGCCGGCCACCAATCTTGTGATTTAGTCAATACCGCTGCGATGTCTTTTTTCAAGGCAAAGTAGTCTAGGCTCTTAAATGCTTTGATGTAATTGAAGTCTGGGCCCATCGGGTTTGACTTCTCTGAGTTTTGGCGAAGCATACCCACGTTCAATTGGTTAGGCCACCAGTCTTTGTTTGTCGTTGCAGACGGTTTCATTCCCGTGTGTGGGTTGATTCCTGCGTGTGGATTCACGCCAGCTGCTGCGTGAGGATTCGCACCTGCCGCATGTGGGTTCGCGCCCGCCGCTGCGTGCGGATTCGCATAATCTTGCGCGAAAGTTGCTGTGGAAGCAAGGACGCCGCAAAGGAAAAGTAGTTTTTTCATGATTCTTGATTTTTAGTGGAGTGAAATTAGTGGCAAAAAATGGATAGAGAAAACTGAAATTTTCTATATTTGACATAGATAAAATCTATAACAGTGAATATACAGCAATTAGAATACATACTAGCAGTTGATCAATTTAAAAGCTTCTCGAAAGCAGCTGATTATTGTCATGTTACGCAAGCGACCTTGAGCGCGATGGTGAAAAAGCTAGAAGAGCAGCTGGATATCGTGATTTTTGACCGTAAGGCGAATCCCATCGCGACCACCGAAAATGGCCGCGAAATTTTAATTCAGGCTCAGCAAGTGGTGGCGCATGCCAATGCACTTTTATCTTCCTCTAAGGCGATTAACCAAAAAGTAGAGGGACGCGTTAAAATGGGCGTCATTCCTACGATTGCGAGCTCGATGTTGCCGCTGATTTTGAAGCATTTGGTGGAAAAATACCCGCTTTTGCAATTGGAAGTATACGAAGTGACGACGAATCAGCTGATCAAGGATTTACGGGAGGGGAAATTAGATGTAGGTATTTTAAGTACACCCATCGCCTCGACGGAGGTGGAAACGGAGCTTTTGTATGTGGAAGATTTGTGTGTTTATGGGCATTTGCCATCAGGAAGTCGTTCCATTGCAAAATCTGAATTAGCGAAACAACGGATGTTTCTACTGCAAGAAGGGCACTGCCTTCGGGATCAAATCATTCAGCTGTGTGATTTGAAGAAGAACAAGTCCTTGCCGTCTAATTTATCGGTGGAATCGAACACGTTTGATACGCTATTAAATCTGGTGGATGAATTCAGTGGTTTAACGGTGTTGCCTGCGTTGTATGTAGGCCAAATGAGTGAAGTTAGAAAATCCTATTTGATTGAGTTAACGGATGGGACATTGACGCGTGAAGTGAGTTTGGCATATTATCGACCTTACGCGAAATGGAACATTTTAAACCGCTTAAAAGCGGAAATTGCCGCTAAAGTGAATGAGCGATTAAATTTTCCAGTTTAGTTAATAAAAAAAGGCCCGATATTTTCGGGCCTTTCGTTTTTCTATTGCATCTGTATCGAGTCCATTCCGCCACCGGAATTGTTCTTTTTCAGTTGGCTCATGTCGAATTTACCGAAACGAAGCGAGAACGTTAGACGAACCATTTGCGGGTTCGATAAGCGGTAAGAGGTCTGCGAGAATCCCTCCCCGAATGAAACGCGGGTGTTTCCTCGTGAACGGGTTAGATCATTAAAGGCTAAGGTCAAGGAAGCCATATCATTTTTTAAGAACGACTTTTTGATCGCTAAATCGATGCCAAAGAAGGGCTCAATATACCCTTGCGATGAACTTTGGGTCTGCATACCTGGAGGGCCTTGCATTCCTTGGTTCTGCGTAACTGGCACATTCGTCTTGCCTTGGTAATCGCCAGAAAGCTGGATGCTCCATTTTTTGGGCAAAATAAACGTGTTATTCAACTTCCCAAAAACCGACCAAAGCGGATCGTTCACCTGCGTCGCATCGATGTTCGAGATATTGATTTCGGAATTATACATATTCACGTTCGCCGTCAAATCCCACCACGTCTGCAACTTGTTCGTGTAAGTAAACTCTAAACCATAGTTAATGCTCGAATTCGCGTTCACAAATGTGTTAATCAAATCTAATTTACCACTAATCGGATTCGTCTCTTGTTTCAAATAGCGCGTAATCAAATTGTCTGTGTATTTATAATAACCAGAAACCAAGAAGGTCGCTGCGCCTTGTGTTTTGCTGTAGGAAAGTTCCCCAGATGTTGTGAATTCCGGTACCAAATCCGCATTTCCACGTTGAATATTCAAGCTGTCGCTGTAATCCACAAAGGGAATGATTTGGAAGAAATTAGGACGATTTACACGTCGGGTGATGCTTAATTGCAACTGATCTGTCTTCGATAATTCTTTCTTCAAGAAGATAGATGGGAACAAGCTGAGCGGGTATTTATTGCTAAACGTTTGGTTTGTATTCAACAATTTCCCCTCGTATTCTGAGCTCTCGCCACGTAATCCGATTTTGTAGGAAAGTGTTTTACTCGCCTTTCCGGAGATAGAGAAATAAGCCGCGTAGACCTTGTTTGTACTCTCGTAGTTCGTAGAAGCAGACGTGATGGTCTTGTAGACATCTGAACCGACTGGTTTTAAGGTATTCGTGTTTTCATTTGCTAAATCATTGATCTGCGCACGTAATCCCGTTTCGATTGTACCCTCATTTTTAATCGGTGTTACATAATCTAATTGAACGGTCATAAAGGCGTTTGTTCCAGTGCCTAAGTTCTTCTGAATTTGTGTCCCTGTGATGGCATTATTCTTTACATAATCTGTCGTAAACGTACCATCACCTTTATTTGTTCCGCCAAAGTAGTTCAAATCCCCTGTTAACTCTCTTCCCGCTTTCGGGTAAGTATGTTTGAATCCTGCTTGGAATCCAGCCGGTTTAAACTCGCGGGAGCTCTCAGAAACGCGGTGACTCAAGGTAGTCAGCCCATTCACAGAACTCGAAATATACGTGTCCTCTGTCGGTTTAAATTGACCACCTCCACCAAAGAAAGCGCCCAAAGTCAACGTCGTCCGATTGCTTGCCGCATAATCCGCTGAGACACGCGGAAACAACATCATGCCTTGCATTTTGCTATCTGATTCTTGGCTAACTGACGAAATAATCCCACCTAAATTACTCGTACGGATGCTATTTCCGATGGAATTATTGCGCACGCGCATATTCATCAAGGTTGCCGTCAAGTTCCATTTATTTTGCTGATAGGTAAAATTTCCCATGATGTTCGATCCGCCAAAACGATCCGCTCCCACGTTCACCATTCCATTATAACCATTCTTTTTGTTCTTCTTCAACACGATGTTGATGATACCCGCCATACTTCCAGAGGCGTCGTATTTCGCAGAAGGATTCGTGATTACTTCCACTTTCTCGATGATGTCAGCCGGGATTTGATCCATCGAAAGACTTGTAGGACGACCATCGATAAACAAGGTCGGATTCGCATTTCGCACTTTCACATTTCCGTCGATATCCACTTGAACGGATGGAATATTACGCATCACATCAATCGCGGTTCCCCCAGTCGTTACTAGGTTTTGCGCTACATTAAAGGATTTTTTATCGATGTCCATTTCGACCAAAGACTTCGTCCCTGTCACTACGACATTCTCTAATACTCTCGATTCTTGCGCTAATTTGATATTGCCTAGATCCTTCTCAAACGCCGCCATCATTTTCGCCATATCGGGCTGAACTGCTGGTTCCATTTTAGGCATTTCGAAGGCCACAGCCGCTTCGTAATTTTTGTAGCCTACGAAGGAGATTTTGATTTTTAACCGCGCGTTCACTGGAATTTCTTTGAAGTTAAAGTCGCCATTCAGTTCGGCTGTTTGGGCTTTGACTAGGATGTCTTTCGCTTGTTTGGTCGCCGGATCTACTGTTGTTTTCAATAATACAACCGAGGCAAATTCAACCGGTTTTCCCGTTTCGTCTACGACTTTTCCAAAGACGTGGCCTTGATTTAAATTAGCTCCCGGTCCGCGGGCGCCAGCTCCTGCGGGTGGACCGCCTGGTACTTGGGCAAAAGTAGCAAGGGAAATAAGCGCGAATAGCGCTGAAGTAAGTAATTTTCTCATTAGGTGGATTGATTTCAATATAATCGTATCACAAAGGTACATTCATTTAAACGAAGGGGGCATTTTTTCTGCCTGACGGTCGAATGTAGAGATGAATGATGGATATTATGCGAGAAATGGTTTTCTTTACAAGATGAAAAAGCTCCTTTTATTCTTTGTTCTGGCTTCCTTCGTAGCGGCCGCACAAACCAAACCTGCTGGTAAACTAGACGCGTCTAAACCTGTTTTGGTCCTAGAATGCTCGTGTGGATCCTGTAATTTCGAGATGCCAGGAAAGGGCTGCTTTCTCGCAGTAAAGTTCGAAGGCAAGGCGTATGCGGTAGAGGGGACGGGACTGGACGATCACGGTGACGCTCATGACGAAAAGGGTTTTTGTATGGCGGTGCGAAAAGCCAAAGTGCAGGGCAGCTTGAAAGGAGACAAATTTGTTGTGAGCTATTTTGAACTTTTAAAGGCAGAATAAACTACCTTTACCCTATGAAAAAAGCGTGGATTTTACAGCTTATCGTGATTTGCAGTTTTGTACTGCTAGGCGAACGCGTATCTACGTCTCCTCATTTTCAGTCATCATCCCGCGCGTTCCTACATACCACTACGGATCATTCTGATGCCATGGTGGCCATTGAATTAGAGGATGAAGTAGAAGATGAAGCCCTTTCATTTTTCAGTTTGCCATCTACGTTTGATTGGAAATCTAAACTCCTCTTTTTTATTCCTTTTTTTGTGCTTTTTCTGAATGCGCAAAATTTGCAGACGAAAACCCCCGCTTATGTACGTTTCCATAATTTAAGACTGTAGTACAATTAGACCATTTCCTTTATTCAATTCGTCTAATTTAAACCAGTCTATTTTATGAAAAAATTAATATTGATCTTGTTGATCAGCCCCCTAATGTCCGCATTTGCGCAAGCAGATAATGAAGCGTTAAAATTTAAATTGAACGAAAGTGGGACCCATTATTTTCAGGCCACTTTATTAAACCAGGTTTGGTTACGTTCTACAGAAAATAATCCCGGTACTACCGTGGAGGGAAACCAGGAATCGCAATCCACGGATATTGGTTTGCGCAGAACGCGGATGCAGTTGTTCGGTCAGATTACGGACCGGACGTTTATTTATTTTCAGTTTGGCCAAAATAATTTCAACGCCCAATACAACTCCACTTCGAACCGCAAAATCGCGCCTTTCTTCCACGATGCCCTAGGCGAATACCGGATTTCCGATAAAAATCAATTGAAAGTGGGTGGAGGCTTGAGTATTATTTCAGGCTTATCTCGTTTTTCACAACCCAGCATCGGGACGATAACGACGATGGATGTGCCCGTATTTGCACAAACAACTGTGGATCAAATCGATCAGTTTTCGCGCAAATTAAGTGTCTATGCTAGGGGCCAAATCGGGCACTGGGATTACCGATATATTCTAAGTGATCCTTTCCCTATCACGTCGAATGGCCAGACGCCACCGGCGCTCGCGCCGGTTTCGAACTTTGCGTTGAAGGGTCACAACTTACAACACCAAGCTTACTTGATCTACCAGTTTTTTGAACAAGAAGCACATACCACTCCGTACATGACGGGTTCGTATTTAGGAACTAAAAAGATTGTCAATATTGCGGGAGGGTTCATTTACCAAAAGGATGCCATGTGGAATAAAGCCGCCGCATCACCAGATACCACCTACCAAAATATGGCACATTGGGCGATCGAGAGTTTCGTGGATATTCCTTTGAACAAGGAAAAACACAGTGCACTGAATGCGTACATCGGTTATTTTAACACGAATTATGGAACGAATTATTTGCGCTATAATGGAGTGATGAATCCAGCAAATGGGACCACAGCGACGTCGGCTAACTCAATCAACGGGCAGGGTCCGGTGTATGGAAATAGCTACCCGATGTTCGGTACGGGATCGGTGGTATATACGCAAATAGGGTATTTATTGCCGTCGAAAAATGCGAGTATGTCGAATCGCTGGATGCCGTATGCGTCTGCGACTTTGGCAAGCTATGATAGATTAAACGGCTTCTCGAATAACACCTTTAACGCGGGGATCAATTATTACATTCAAGGCAATAAATCGAAGTTAAGTCTAGACTTTCAAAACCGCCCGAGCTTCCAAGTGAACCAAGGCGAGCTAGTGAAAGGCCAACGCTTGAATTCGGTGACGCTGCAATTTCAATTGTTTATTTAATCAGAAAGGGTGCTGAAATAGTAGATTCAGCACCTTTTTATGAGAAAAAATGAATAAATTGGAGGCATACTCCTTCTCTGCTGATGATGAAAAATGCGCCTACGCTTTTATTGATTGAGGACGATCGCAGCATTAGTCAGAATCTAGCTGATTTCCTGTCTCAGGAAGGGTTTCAAATCCAATGTGTGTTTACAGGAAATGAAGCACTCTCCGTGCTAGAAAGTGGCTCGTTCGATCTGCTCATTTTAGATGTGAATTTACCGGACTTTGACGGATACCATATTTGTCAAGAGTTTAGAAAACGCAATACCCAAACCCCTATTTTGATGTTGACGGCTTATGATGAGCTGGAGGATAAAATGAAGGGATTCGAGATGGGGGCGGACGATTATTTGACGAAGCCATTCTTCATGGTGGAGGTGTTAGCGCGTATTAAATCATTGTTGAAAAGAGCGAATAAGCAGACAGAACAGCCTTCTTTGATTTGGGTGGAAGACTTGTGCATTAATGTGTCAACGAATGCTGTTGCGCGCGCTAAACAAGACATTAATTTAACTCCAAGGGAGTTTAATTTACTGCTCATGCTGGTGAAAGCGAAGGGTAAAATGGTGACGAAAAAAGAATTAAATAAACAGATTTGGGGAGGTTCTTTGGATGAACACAATAATACGATTGAAGTGTATATTAATTTTTTACGCAAGAAGATTGATAAGCCTTTTTCTAAACAATTGATTAAAACTAAGATTGGTTTTGGTTATTATCTCGATGTCCTATGAACATACGCCAACGCATTCTCATCTATTTTTCGGCTTTGTCTATCTCCGTGATTGGCTTTGCTTTTTTGCTGATTTTCGCGGTTTTCTCTAATTACCGCAGAGAAGAATACCAACAGCGAATTAAGGACCATACGATTTCGACGATTACAGATTTATCGGAGGCAAAACTACTAAATCACAACGTGTTACAGTCAATGAATCTATTGACTATTAACAAGTTATACCAAGAAAGAACGCTGCTTTTTAATGCGCAAAAGCAGGTCATTTATTCGAGTTTAAATGACACGAAAATTGCCTTTTCTGCGGATATGTTACACAACTTAAGTCCAGAAAAACCGGTGTTAGAAAGTCGCGAAGGAGACACCGATGTGGTAGGGGTTTATTTTGTCTTTAATAAAGAGGTCTTTTATGGAATAACGAAGGCCTATGACGTCTTTGGATTTTCTAAATTGGCCTTTTTAAAGTATACTTTGCTGGTTTTATTTGGCCTTATTTCAGCGCTCATTTTAATTAGTTCTTTTGTCTTAGCTAACCAGATTACCAAGCCCATTATTTCCATGGCCGCGGCATTAAAAATTATCAATGTGGAGACGGCAAATCACTTATTGCCTATTCCAGAAGCGAAAGATGAGATCTTTTTACTTACGAGTCGTTTCAATGAATTGATGAAGCGATTACAAGATTCGTTTTCATTCCAAAAGCACGCGGTTCACCACATTTCCCACGAATTAAAAACGCCGATTTCCATACTCGTGTCTAATTTAGAACGCTTGGAAAAAGAGCCAGATCTAGCTCTACTAAAGAAGGGAATCACGGAACAAAAAGAGGATACAAAACTCTTAGGGGATATGATTAATGCCTTGCTGGAGATTGCCAAAGTAGAGACGCATTCGAACCTGACCTTCCAAGAAGTTCGATTAGATGAACTCGTTTTCGACTGGGTTTCTGAGCTCAAAAAAATCCATCCGAAGTTCAAGTTTGACGTGCAATTTGACGAGAAAATCGAGTCCGTACATGGACTTTCTGTGCAGGGGAATCTGCGCTTATTAAAAATGGTGATTCAAAACTTATTGCTGAATTGTGTGAATTATGCTTCTGATCACCGCGCTCAAATCTATTTTAAAAACCAACGAGGAAAATTGCTCATTCAAATTTCTAACAAAGGTAAAAGCATCGCGACAGAGGAGATTCCTTTCCTATTTCAACACTTTTTTAGAGGAGATAATAGTCAAGGAAAGCGCGGTTTTGGCCTGGGCCTGGTTTTGGTTAATAAGATTATTCAGCTACATGGAGGAGAAGTTCAATACGAATCCCCTTCCACAGCCCTCAATAAATTCACCTTGTTTTTCCCTCTAGGAAATAAATAAAGGACTTTAAGGCCTTTTTAAGTTCGAATTAGTCAACTTCGCGCGTTGTACCAAAAATACTATGCGCATTAAACTATCGATCTTATTCTGTTTCACTCTATTTACTGGTTTTTCACAAGGAGATACGCTTTCCATCACGATCGGTCAAGCAGATAAAATGTTCTTAGCCGCTAATTTTCAATTAATGGCTTCCTCGATGAACATTGTGGCCCAAAAGGCTCAAGAAATTCAAGCCAAGCTCTATCCCAATCCCGTTTTAACGGCAGATTTTAACGCCATTGACCCAGAGAATAAGCAGGCTTTTCATGTCGGTTCCGGTGGACAACAAAGTGTACAATTAGAGCAATTGATTCTGCTAGGCGGGAAACGCAAAGCTCAAATCGATTTGGCAAAAACCTCCACCCAAATGGCGGAATTAGCGCTGCAGGATCTACTGCGCCAATTGAAATTTCAATTACACACGGGACTTTTTCTATTAAGTCAAAAACAGGTTTTGATCAGCAAATACGATAAACAATTGAGTTTATTGGATGAGATTGTCTCAGCTTATGAAAATCAGGTGCCTAAAGGAAATATTCCGTTAAAGGATCTAGTCCGTTTAAAAGGCGTCTATTTGAACCTGAGTAATGAGCGCGCGGCCATTTATGGGGATTATTTTGACCAAATGGTGAAAGTACAAACGCTCTTACAAACGAAAAAAATTGTCTCGCCCATCGTCTCAGAGGCTGAAATTCGCGCTTTTGTGCTACCTGTAAACGTCGAAGTTCTCTACCAGGAAGCCATTGCGAATCGTCCTGACTTATTAATGAGCCAAAAAGACCTGGTATTTGCACAGCAATATTTTTCGCTACAACAGAAATTAGCTAAACCGGATATCACCCTTTTTGCGTCTTATGACCAACGAGGAGGTGCTTTTCAAAGACAAGTGAATCTAGGTTTTGCGGTCCCTTTGATGTTTTGGAATAAAAATCAGGGAAATATTAAAACGGCACAGGCCCAAATTCAATCGAAAAATTTCGAATACGAGGGATTGAAAAGTCAAGTCATAGCGGAGGTAAATGGGACGTATTTGCAATACCAGCAAACGGTCAAGGAATACATGAAGAATTCGAAATTGTATAATGATGATTTTGAAATTACACTGAAAGGAATGTCGGATAATTTCCAAAAAGGGAATGTCAGCGTCCTTGAATTCGTCGATTTCTTCGAATCCTATAACAATGCCTTATCGGAAATGGCGCGAACGAAAATTCAGTTAGCTACTTCCATCGAACAAATTAAATTAAGCACAGGGAAAGAACAATTTTAAGCATGAAAAATAATACCATTCTCCTATTAGCAGCACTCTTTTTAGCGAGTGCTTGTACGAAAGAAAAGAAAGAAGCGGAACAAGCATCTGCGTTTCGATTAAGCGATACGATGCTTGCGAAATGCGAATTTTATAACGCAGACCTGAAAGAGGTTAAAAATGATTTGAGGCTTTTTGGCAAGATTCAAGCCGATAACAACAAGCAGGCACAGGTATTCTCCATTGTGGGAGGTAACGTGATTAAAATCAATGTGGAATTAGGGGATTATGTTAAAAAGGGACAGGTGTTAGCGGTGATTCGAAGCGGAGAAGTGGCGGCTTATGAACGTGATCGCTTGGATGCGTATGGAGATGTCGCCGTAGCTGAGAAAAACTTGCAGGTAGCAAAGGATCTCTTCAAAGGGAAATTGTCATCTGAGAAAGATGTCATTGCAGCCCAACGCGAACTAGAAAGACAACAAGCGGAACTCGCTCGTATCAATGAGGTTTTCAGTATTTATAACTTGAAGAAGGGTTCTCTATATAATATTACAGCCTCGATTAATGGATTTATTGTCCAAAAAGACATTAACATTAACGAACAAATCAGAGCAGATAAATCAGATGTATTGTTCTCGATTGCAGAAATCAACGAGGTCTGGGCCATGGCGAATGTGAACGAAAGTGACATTCCTCGCGTGAAAGTGGGATTTGATGCATCGGTTTCGACTTTGAGTTATCCAGATGAAATCTACAAAGGGAAAATTGACAAGATATTCACGGAAATTGACCCTGATACAAAAGCGATGAAAGTGCGTGTACGTATTCCGAATGCGAATTACAAATTAAAGCCAGAGATGAATGCGACGGTGAACGTGGCCTATTCAGAACACGAACAAATGATTGCGGTTCCGTCGTCGTCTGTGATTTTTGATAAGAGCAAAAACTGGGTGATGATTTTCAAAGATAGGTCAAATATCGAAACGCGTTTAGTCGAAGTGTATCGATCCTTAGGCGATATTACCTACATCAGCTCAGGTCTGGCTAAAGGAGACAAAGTAATCTCTAAGAATGGAATGTTAATCTATGATGCGCTCAATGACTAAGTGGTTTTGTTTTCTTTTATTGCCTTTTTTAGGACATAGCCAATCCGATTCGACGAAGTCTAGCTACCGTCTTCATTTTCAGCAGACCGCTATTTACCAATATCACGATGCCTTTAATGCGCGTTATTCTGGCGATAATAGTTTGCAGAATGTGGAGGAAGGGGCGATGTCGTTAACGTCCACCTTGTTTTTTGATATGCCGCTGTGGAAAGGGGCTAATGTCACCTTTAATCCGGAATTGTCAGGAGGGAAAGGTTTGTCACAGGCCAAAGGTCTTGGTGGATTTACGAACGGGGAAACGTTCCGAGTTGGAAATCCAGAACCCGTTGTTTATCTAGCGCGCTTGTTTGTGAGTCAGGATTTTGATCTGAAAAAGGATCGGAATTTAAAGGTTGTGGTGGGGAAGTTTGGGTTAGCCGATTACTTTGATTTTAATACCTATTCGCATGATCCCCGGGCACATTTTATGAACTGGTCTTTGATGGCGCAAGGAAGCTGGGATTATGCTGCGAATACCAGAGGCTATACGTCTGGAATTTATGTGGAATACTCGAACCCGAAATTTTCTATGCGAGGTTCCTTTACCGCGGTTCCGACCTCAGCAAATGGACCCGATTTAGATTACCAATATGATCAGGCGAATGGGATTAATGTGGAATTCACAAAGCCATTTAAAGTGAATGAAACCTATTCCGGCGTTATTCGATTCTTAGCTTTTCAGAATCGGGCAGGGATGGGGAATTATGATCAAGCTAACATGCAGGTGGGTACAAAGCCTGATATAACGTTAAGCCGTAGTCCTTTTCGGACGAAAAGAGGCTGGGGTATGAATGCCGAATTAACGCACAGCGACCTTTGGGGTGCTTTCGCCCGGGTAGGGTGGAATGATGGGAAGAATGAGACCTGGGCGTTTACAGAAATAGATGCGGCGGCTTCTTTGGGTTTTCATTTTTGGGGTAAACTATGGAAAAGACCTACAGATTTCGCAGGCATCGCTTGGGTTTCTAATGGCTTGTCCGCCTCGCACCAAACCTACCAAAAGCTAGGAGGCAATGGCTTCATGATCGGGGATGGAAATCTTAATTATGGGCAAGAGGGTATTTTAGAGGCGTTTTATTCGTTTGAAATACCGAATACGCGCGTGACACTTTCACCGGATTTTCAATACGTTGTGAATCCTGGATACAATAAAGATAGAGGGCCCGTAGCAGTTTGGGCAATCAGAGTACACACCGAATTTTAACAGATTGAGATGAATAAATTCATTAAAAACTTATTGGCCTTTTCGCTTAAGAATAAATTTTTCACCTTTTTCTGGGTGAGTATTTTGACCTTGGGTGGTATTATTAGCTACGTGAACATTCCGATCGAGGCATTCCCTGATGTGACCAATACCCAGATTATTGTGGTGACGGAATGGAATGGACGAAGTGCGGAAGAGGTGGAGCGGTTCGTCACGACTCCTATCGAAATTGCGATGAACTCAGTGCAGCGGAAAACGAATGTACGGAGTATCACGATGTTTGGTTTATCGGTTATCAAGGTCATTTTTGAAGATGATGTGGAGGACTTCTTTGCCCGACAACAGGTCAATAATCTCTTAAATACGATTCAGCTTCCGGAAGGAGTGGAGCCGGACGTTCAACCGCCCTACGGACCTACCGGTGAAATTTTCCGATATACCTTGCAAAGCAAGGATAGGGATTCGAGAGAATTACTTACAATTCAAAACTGGACAGTTGACCGGCAATTACGGGCGGTTCCGGGCGTAGCTGATGTCGTGGCTTTTGGGGGTAGAGAGAAGACCTATGAAATCGCTATCGATCCTGTTAAGTTACAGAAATACGATTTAACGCCTTTGGAATTATATACGGCAATCACTAAATCTAATCTGAATGTGGGGGGTGATGTGATTGAAAAAAACGGACAGGCGTTTGTTGTTCGCGGGATAGGATTAGTTAAAACAATAGAAGATATCGAGAACACGATTGTGGATAACAATAACGGGAATCCGCTATTAGTGAAGAATGTCGCGAATGTGATTATCAGCAATATGCCGCGTGTAGGACAAGTAGGTTTAAATGATAATGATGATGTGGTGGAAGGGATTGTGGTGATGCGCAAAGGCGAGAATCCAAGCGATGTTTTAGAGCGATTGAAAGTAAAAATTGCGGAATTAAATGACAAGGTTTTACCATCAGATGTGAAGATGGTGACTTTCTATGACCGGGATAATTTAATGGCTTACTGTACTAAAACGGTCATGCACAATTTATTAGAAGGAATCATTTTAGTAACCTTGATTGTGTTCATTTTTATGGCAGATTGGCGGACGACGGTAATCGTTTCCATCATTATTCCGTTGGCCTTATTGTTTGCTTTCCTTTGCTTAAAATTAAAAGGAATGTCCGCGAATTTGCTGTCATTAGGAGCAGTAGATTTTGGGATTATTATTGATGGTGCTGTCGTGATGGTGGAAGGTTTATTCGTGGCCTTGGATCATCGAGCGAACCAGGTAGGGATGCCGGCATTTAATAAACTGGCGAAGATGAGTTTGATTAAAAAGACGGGTACGGGACTTGGGAAAGCCATTTTCTTCTCGAAATTAATCATCATTTCTGCCTTGCTACCTATTTTCGCTTTCCAAAAAGTGGAGGGAAAAATGTTCTCTCCTTTAGCCTATACCTTAGGATTCGCGTTGTTAGGGGCTTTGATTTTTACCTTGACTTTAGTCCCCGTTTTAAGCTCGATTTTATTGAATAAAAATGTGAAGGAGAAGCACAATTTCTTCATCGATTTCATTAACCGAAGTGTAGGTAAAGCCTTTACTTGGACTTTTGCACATCAGAAAATAACGATCTTATTCTCTATCGCGCTGTTTAGTTTCTCTGTTTTTTCTACGCGTTGGTTAGGATCGGAGTTTTTACCCCCCTTGAATGAAGGAGCGCTTTGGGTGGAAGCCAAATTACCGATGAGTACTTCCTTGCCTGAGACCGTGAAAATGGTAAAAATTCTACGGAATGAATTGCGGACGTTTCCGGAGGTGAATGGGGTACTTTCACAAGTAGGTCGAAGTAATGATGGAACAGATCCGAGTGGTTTTTATTATGTCCAAATGCAGGTCAACTTGAAACCTAAAGAAGAGTGGAAACGTAAGTTAACCATCGATGGTTTGGTCAATGAGATGGACAAAAAACTCAAAAACTACCAAGGAATTAATTACAATTATTCCCAACCCATCATCGATAATGTGGCGGAAGCAGTGGCGGGAATGAACGCGTCGAATGCCGTAAAAATTTACGGGGATGACCTGGCAAAACTGGATGAGATTGCTAATAACGTCATTAATCAAATTAAAGATGTGGATGGAGTAAAGGATGTAGGGATTCTTCGCAACATCGGTCAGCCGGAGGTGAGTATTCTATTAGATGAGGAGAAAATGGCCATCTATGGTGTCACGAAAGCAGATGCGCAAGCGGTCATTGAAATGGCGATAGGAGGGAAAACGGCTACTTCGAAATACGAAGGAGAGAAACGTTTTGACATTCGTTTACGGTATGCGGCAGAATACCGGAAGTCAGATGATGATATTATGCGCTTGATGATTCCGACCATTAAGGGTACAAAAATTCCGTTAAAGGAGATTGCAGATTTAGAAAAAACAACTGGCCCAGCTTTCATTTACAGAGATAATACAAAGCGTTTTATTGGCGTTAAATTCTCCGTACGGGATCGTGACCTCGGGGGAACCATCGCGGAGGCTCAAGAAAAGGTGAAGAACAATGTGAAATTGCCGGATGGATATACCGTGGGATGGGCCGGGGAGTTTGAAAATCAAGTGCGTGCGACCACGCGATTAGGCCAAGTGGTTCCGATCAGTTTATTGTTGATTTTTGTGCTCTTATTCATACTTTTTGGGAATGCAAAGGATGCAGGATACGTATTAATTAATGTGCCGTTTGCCTTGATTGGAGGAATTTTTGCGCTGCATTTTACGGGAATGAATTTCGGAATTTCGGCGGGCGTTGGATTCATTGCTTTGTTTGGTATTTGTGTCCAAAATGGGGTGATTTTGATTTCTGAGATTCACCATCAGTCCACGGTAGAACCTAATCTAGCGACGGCTATTTTTAATGCGGTGAAACTGCGGACGCGTCCGGTGATTATGACAGCGATGATGGCAGCTATTGGTTTGCTACCAGCCGCCATAAGTACTGGAATTGGATCAGAAAGCCAAAAACCGTTGGCCATCGTCATCATCGGTGGACTGGTTACCGCCACTTTATTTATTTTATTAGTGTTCCCATTGATCTACCACAGTGCCTTAAAAAAGCGCTTATCTAACTAATTAGTCGTTCTAAATTCGCCATTGGTCTCATTTGAACTAGATCAATGGCGTTTTTTGTTGAATTTTAACCTCATGAAGAAATCACTATTTTTTTTATTGCTTGTCGGATTTCACGCTTTCTCCCAAAGCTCCATTCAATCACGCATCGTCGATAAAAAGGCACCGGTTGAATTTGTGAATGTGCTCTTGTACAACGCATCGGATTCAGTGAAAATTCTGAAATACGCGACCACCGATAGTGCTGGAGTATTTAAATTATCTGGTTTAGCAGCGGGGAAATATGTCTTGAAAACGCAGATGATGGGTTTTGTGTCATCTAAAGTCTCGGTTACACTGGCGGAATCTCAGCAATTGCATCTCAACGATATTTCGCTACAGACAGATAGCAAAATGCTCGCTTCCGTAGAAGTGGTTTCGCAGCGGGAATTAGTCCAAAAAACAACCCAAGGTTTCATTGTCAAAGCGAAAGATAATCTAACTCAAGCCGGTGGTTCAGCGACGGATTTATTGAAGAGTATTCCGACCGTAGTAGTGGATCCAGATGGCGCGATTACGGTGCGCGGAAAGGGGCCGCTTATTTTGATTAATGGGCGTACCTCTGGGATTTCATCGACTGATTTAATTCCGGCCAGTAGTGTGGAAAGTGTGGAGATTATTAACAATCCCTCTGCGCAATATGACGCAGATTCAGAAGGTGGGATCATTAATATTACCTTGAAAAAGGCAGCGAAAAGTGGTACGAATGTGTCGGCTTCGGTGGGTGGCGGTTTTGGGGCAAAAGGCCGGGGAAGTGCGGCATTTAGCCTTAATCGTTCAGCCGGCAAGTGGAATGTGGGGCTTTCCTACGACATGCGTTATTCAGAAAGAACAAGAAAGGCGAATACGACGCGGACGAGTTTTGATCAGCCCCTGAATTATTTATTACTTCAAAACCGCTTAGACAATCGGAGCGAAAGCACGCAGAATGTAAAGTTCAATGTAGACTATGCGGCTTCGGCGCAGGACCTATTCAATTTCGAGGTATTATCGAATTTCGAAGGCCAGGATAACGATGAAGTTTTGGGCTCTAAATTCTCCACCCAATTAGGCGCATTTAATTCGCGCAATATTCGGGAATCCATTGAATTAGAGAAAGGATTAGCCGTCGAGTTTGCGGGGACTTACAAGCATTTGTTTGCCGATAAAAAGGAGAAATTAATCTTCAATGCGAGTACCTCCATCGGTCGCGATAACCAAGACACGGATATCAATACTAAGTCATTGACAGAAAGTGGAACTAGCTACGGCTCCACGTTTTTACAGCGCACGTACAGTTACGCGAAGCCACAAACGACAAACTTTAAAGTAGACTACGCAAAACCAATTTCTTCTACTATCACTCTTGAAACAGGGTATAAAGGAATTTACAGAGCAAATAATATTGACTTTCAAAACCAAACGTACACCGGTGCTGGGTATGTAAAAAACGCTGCTTTGAGTAACATTTTTGACTTCAAAGAACAAATTCATGCGGCCTATGTGCAGATCAAATCGGAGCCGTCTGCTTCATTTAAATACGATATCGGTTTGCGCGCGGAGAAAGTGATGAATGAAGGAACGTCGATTTCTAATTCGTCTATATCGTTTAAGCGGGATTATTTTAATCTGTTTCCGACGGCGAATTTGGCCTACTTTTTGAACAAATCCGACTTCCTGAAATTCAGTTACAGTCGCCGCATTAATCGCCCCGGTTTAGGGCAATTAAACCCGATGATTGACATCACCGATTCATTAAATCAGCACGGGGGAAATCCGTATTTGAAACCCGAATTAGTGAACGCGTTCGAGGTAGGATACAACAAAGAAGGCGAGGGTTGGAGTCTGTCGAGCAGTGCTTTTTACCGTTTGTCGAATAATATTATCCGTCCATTTATTGATTTGAAACCGAACGGGGTGGCGCTGACGACACCGCAGAACTTTGGGAATGCGACGACTTACGGTTTAGAGGAAATCGTGGACTTGTCTCCGGCGAGGTTTTGGAGCGTGAATACGAGTGTGTCTATTTTTGACCAAAAGATTGACGGCAGCTACGTGAGCTCAGATATGGCAAATGAGGTGGTGAGTTGGTATGGAAAAATGATCCACAATTTCACGCTTTCGAAGCAAACGAAACTGCAAATTATCGGTGCCTATAATTCGCCTACGGCGATGCCACAAGGAACGAGAATGGCTGTATACAATGTGGATTTAGGTTTCCAAACCAAGATCCTCAAAGGCAAGGGCGGCTTGGGAATCGTGCTGAGTGATATCTTTAATATGCAAAGCAGCGGGAATACCGCATCGGCCTCAAACTTCAGTTTAGAACGGACGTTCAAGGTGGATACGCGCGCGATTTTTGTGACCTTTGCTTATTCGTTTGCGAACGTATTCAAGGAATCATTATTGGATAATTTATTCTCGAACGACTAAATAAATCGGCGTCCTATTCCGAACAAAATTGTGCTTGCTAGCGCCGCACATCCCACCATGAGGATGGCCATGGTGAAAGGCGTTCCATCGAATAACAATCCTACTAATACGGAGCAAACTGCTCCCCAAGCCATTTGAATCGATCCTAACATCGCGGAAGCCGTACCGGCGCCGCGATGAAAGGGACGCAAGGCAAGTGTCGCCACATTAGGAAAATTGAAACCTTGGCAACCCATAATCAGGAACAAAAGTCCGATATTCAATTCCATCGTTAGCAGATCTAACTTCGCTAGTACCGATAATAAAATGCCTAAAATTAATTGTGTAGGTAAGGTCACCTTCAAAATCTGCAAGCTCGAATACTTTTTTAATACCACCCGATTTAACTGACTCGCGGAGATAATTCCGGAGGCCACAATCGCGAAAATGAATCCGAAACGCGATTCATCTACGCCATAATAAGTCAAGAAAGTTAACGGCGCTCCCCCCACAAAGGTGAAAATACTTCCGGCGCCGATTGCACCCGTGAAGGCGAAAACTAGATATTCTTTTTCTTTAAATAGTGCCTTATAAGCCTTTAAGATGGTCGTAATTCGGAACGGTCCGCCGTGCTCGCGATTCGTCTTTTCTGGTAACCAAGATTTGATTAAGAAGATGATGACTAATAGAATGCCAGCTAGTACTAAAAAGATGGCTTTCCAGCTCGCAGTCACTAATAATAAGCTACCTAACGAGGGTGCTAAAATAGGAGAAACCCCTAAAATCAAGATCATCAACGACATAATTTTAGGTCGTTCTGATTCCTCAAAAGTCTCGCGAATGACGGCGTTAGGCGCCACCATACCTACGCTACCACCGAGGGCTTGGAACAATCGGAAAACCACTAACATTTCCATCGAAGTGGAAAAAGCGCAGGCAATCGAGCTCAATACATAAATGGATAAACCAATGTACAGCACGTTTTTGCGACCGAAATGATCTAATAGCGGACCGCTAATTAATTGTCCCACACAAATCCCGAAGAAGAAACTAGACAGCGTACAGCCCATCTCTTCTTGCGAACAGTTCAGCGCTAAAGCGATATTTTTGAAAGCCGGCAAATACATGTCGATGGACAAAGGTCCAATCGCCGACAAGATTCCGAGTATTAAGATGATTTTCGTGCGGTTCGCAGAATGGGGCATTAGATAGGGAGTATTTTTAGAAGACGCAAAGGTACGCCCAATAATCCTAAATTAATACCCCCGCACTTGCTTGCAACGCATAGATTGTTTTAAACAAGTAGGCTTTTAACTCGGTTAATTTCTCTGCCGCTTCCATCGCTTTCGTTTCGCGGCTGTTGATTAAGAAGAGAGAAGATTCTCCATTGGAAAAACGCGTTTCTTCTGCTTTCACGAGTGCTTGGTAGTTTTTTAGGGCCTTTTCCTGCGTCTGGATCTGCTTTTTTAAGGCTTCAACTTGGTTGTAATACGAGCTAACTTTCACTTGGATTTGCTGCTTTTTCTGTGCCAGATTAAGCGACTCTTCTTGGATTTTTAGTTTGGCCAAAGCATAATCTGCCCGGCCTTTTGATAGGCGAAGAGGCATTTCAAATTTAACTCCATACTGGTAATTATTTTCGAACAAGGGACGCGCTTCGAGGCTAGGCGTGAGGCCTTTGGACAAGGCATTATAACTAACATCTAGTTTGGGTAGCAGGCTTTGGAACTTCAATTTTTTCTCCACTTGTAGGCCTTCGATTTTGTATTGATACGCACTTAAATCGGGATGGTTTGCGTAGGCTTTCTCTAGAAGGGAGCTAAGGTTTACATCAAAGTCCGCGATCCACGCGAATTCATTCGGAACCTCCGCAGGTTGTACCTCTGCTGGTAATTCCTGTGGCGTGTTGTTCTCTTGCCATAAGTATACAGACAAGGACAATCGCGCATTTTCTCTTTCTACCCATTTTGCTTGGAATAGGTTGTCAAAATACTGTAGTTGCGTAGTCGCCTCGAGCGTGTCTACTGCGGGTCTTTCGCCTAATTCTACACTGCGTTTAACAAACGAAACGCGGGCTTCAGCGATCTTCCGATTTTGGTCGACAATTTTCAAAACGCGCACATTTTTCACCCAATTCCAATAAGATGCCATCGCATCTGCAAACAAGTCGTTTAAGACACTTCTTTGTTGCTGCAGTGCCATCTGATTCAGTAGCTTTGCTTGTTGTAAACTGGCTCTGCGCTGATCCATTAAGAGGTTTTTTGCCAGCGGTACGCTGATTCCAATGTAGCTGGTTTCGCCTATTGTTTCACTCGAATTAAGGCGTGTTCCTTGTAAATTTTCAACTCCAGAACGAAGTTCAATTCCATACCAGGTAGGAATGGAAAGCTCTGGTGCGTGGGAGGTATAATAGTTTTTCCCGTCAAACGTTTTTTGGGCACTATAGTGACTCAAAATAGGATCAAATCCCCCCCTAGCCTGCAGGATTTGTGCCTCTGATTTTTGCACACCGATGCTGGCCTGCTTCGCGATAGGGTGGTAGGTTTGCACGATTTTTAGAAACGCCTCGGGGTATAAAACGGGCGTTTGGGCAATGCTTGCAAAGCTGAGAAATAAGAAGACTAGTAGACTATTTTTCATCCTTTTTTACCGTATAAAAATCGGCTGGGAAGCCATTGATATTTCGCCATAGTTCGTACCAAAGTGGCACATCATTTAACAAGGCAATTCCTTGCGCACCTGCACCCATTTTGATTTGCTTTGGCCACTTTTTCTCTTTCGGATTTTCCACCACAATCACACGGAACATCCCTTTTTCGTCGATGTTATTTTCCACGGCGCGCACCTTTCCCGCAAAAGTTCCGAAGCTTTGATCTGGCCAACCTCCCGCAAAGATGATGGCTGGGAAACCGTCAAAAATAAAGCGGACATCCTGCCCAGGAGACACCAAGGGCAAATCCACCGGTCGTACATACATTTCCACTGCGTAATTTGTGTTCGATGGGACGATGGTTAACAGCTCTTCCCCATCTTTCAGAATCTCTCCAATACCGGCCTTTTTTGCATTGATGACCTGTCCACTTTGCGGGGCTAAAATGTAGTACATCCCATCTCGAATCGTGTAACTAGTTACCTGGTTTTCCAGTTTTGCTACTTCGCCTTTTCCCGTCTCAATCATCCCTAAACTTTGGAATTTTTCTCCCTCCGCTTTGTTCATTTTTTCGCTGTATTCCTGATCCACTCCACGCAACTCAATTTTCGTATTTTGAATCTCTTGCAGGGTTTGATTGACCTTATTTTCAGCAGTTGTTTTTTTTGCTAATGCATTCTGCATAGATGCATTGCGTTGCTGGAATTGTGTCTGTGAAATCAAGCCCTCTTTGAACATTTTTTGGTTCCGTTCGAATTGGTCTTTCACTAAATTATATTCATTTGCCGCCGCCTCAAATTCTGCTTTTTCCCCTGTCAATTTTTGTTGTAAGGCTGTGATTTTGTTCGTTAATTGATCCTGCTTTAAAGTTTTAGAAGAACGTAAATTGGCAATTTGATCCTCTGTCGATTGAACTTTTTGCTCGTAGTAAGCTACGGATCCTTTTTTAGCATCTAATTGCTCTTGGGTTCTAGAGATTAATTTCGGATCTAAATATTCGGCTTTAATCTCGGAGATTTTCGCGAGCGTATCTCCTTGTTCTACAAAGTCCCCTTCTTTCACCCACCAACGGCTGATTTTACCCGCAATGGGGCTATAAATTTTTTGGGGTTTTTGTTCTTGGTAAAGACTAGTGATTTGCCCTTTTGAACGAATATTTTGTGTCCAAGGCAGGAAAAGTATTCCCAGTAAAATGAAGCCCAACCCGATTAGCCAAGGCTTGGTTGCGGGTCCTTTATCACGAAGATAAATCTGATGAAATGACTTAAACTTTTCCATTGTTGATCACTAATTTATGTTCAAAACCAGTAGGATCATTGGTTGAAATGATCACCGTCGTGTTCGACTTGTGTACTAAGTACATGCGTAGTTTTTCCGCTAATTCAGCCTCTAAACCATTCCACGGATTTTCTAATAGAAGCAGGCGTTTATCTCCACTAAGCGCGCGAAGTAACAAGATTTTTTTTACGATCGTTTGCGGTGTTTTTTTGCCTATCGGTTCGATGTACGAATCAAAGCCCAGCGGAAAATGATTCAGAAAATCAGAAATACCGAGTTCTTTAGCTGTTTCCAAAATGAGGGAAGGCGTAATCTCCGCTTTTCCCAAGCTGATGTTTTCATAAACAGTTCCTCCAAAAATCTCCTGATCCTGCAATAAAATCCCAGTGTGCTTGCGCAGGTTTGCTAAACTATAATTTTTGATGGGAACTTTATTCATTAAAAGCGTGCCTCTGAAGTCAATATAATTTCCTGTCAAAATGCGCATAAACAGCGACTTTCCGGAACCCTCGGATCCCACAATTTGGATTTTTTCTCCTGATTTTATGTGCAGATCAATGGAATCTAACACCGGTTTCCCCACCTCAAATTCAAAGCTAAAATGCTTCATCTCAATTTCTACTCCCTCCTGTGTGGTCAATTCCAATTCTCCACTTTTTTCCAGCGGACTATCTGTTACGCTGCCTAATTTTTCCAAACCCGTAATTACATCGTAGGCGCTGTCTAAGCTAATGATAAGTTTTTCGACCGCCCCTATCACTAACATGATGACGATTTCTGCCGCGACAAATTCCCCCACATTTAACTGCTGATTGATTAACAAATAAGAACCTAAGGTTAGCATCAGCGTAGTTAGGGCAACCTTGAAAAAGAGAAGTGATTTATATTGAAATAAGAGTACGTGAAAATGCTTCGTTCTGGCCCCTAAATATCCGCTTACATTTTGATCCGTTCTGCGCAAATTCAGGTCAGAACCTTGGCTAAATTTAAAGGTCTTGATGGTGCGAGCCATCTCCCCAAAAAAGGCCGCCACCGCATACTTGAAGTTCGATTCTTCAATACTGGTTTCGATCCCTTTTTGGGACGTGTAATATAAAATCAGGCCTAATAAAAGGAGTAATATCAGCCCCAAAATGATGAAAAGAGGATGATACAGCGATAATAAGATAATGCCAAAAACAATCTGCACTGTCGCTACCGGAATATCCAATAGCAATTTTGCGAAGCCTTTTTGAATATTCAAGGTATCAAAAAAGCGATTGACCTTCTCCGGGATGAAGTATTTATCCATCTGTTTTAAATCCAAACGAGGAATCTTATCTGCAAAAGTATAGGCATACTGTGCAAAGATTTTCTGCTGAATAGACTCGATGATTTTCATCTGATTGATTTGAAATAAACCCATCAGAAAAACGCCTAGCACGACTAAAAAAATTAGTACATAAATCGAGGTCACCATCGTAGCGCCCATCACTAATCCGATGATGGTTTGGACACCTAGGGGTAAACTAAGATTTACAATACCACCCAAAATCGAAAACAAGTAGATCGACGTGACCTCCTTCTTGTGATCCTGAATCAGGGCTTGCACTCGTTTCCATGGACTAATCTGTTGCATAACAATTCGGTTTCTGATGCAAAACTATACATACTTTTTTAAATAATAGTAATACTATTATTAATAATTGTTAAAATATCTTTTACGGTAGTTTTTCTATTGCTAACTTTGGGTGTTCAAAAATGTAATACGATGGATTATTCACTCAGTTTTAAAGTCAACGAAAAAATCTATGTACGGGATCCGGAAAGTACGGAATTAGGAAAGCTGATGGTGAAAAATGCGATTGACCTAATTCATACGCTTGGTTTTGAGCATTTTACGTTTAAGAAGTTAGCGAAAGAAATGAATACGACGGAGGCGTCGATCTACCGTTATTTTGAGAATAAACACCGGATGTTATTGTATATCCTGAATTGGTATTGGTCGTATATGGAGTACTTAGTGGTGTTTCAATTGCAACCTTTGGCCAATTCGAAAGCAAAATTAGAGCGACTGGTTGAATTATTGACGCATCCTTTAGCGGAGAGTGAAGGTCAGTCGGATTACAATAAGCAGTATCTACACCAAATCGTGATCACCGAAAGTAGCAAAGTATATCTCGTGAAAGAGGTTAAAGAAATTAATGAAGATGCTGTTTTCAAGCCTTATAAAGACCTCTGTGCCCGCATTTCTGAATTGATAAAAATGCACAATCCGGCTTATGAATTCCCGCATTCACTCAGCAGTACCTTGATTGAAACGGCGCATTCGCAGTTATTTTTCAGTAAGCATTTGCCTAAGTTAACGGATGCAGGAAAAGAGAACCCATCGGTTTTCGTCGAGCGTTACCTGAAGGATGTATTGTTCAAGTCCCTCAGTTAAAACTGGACTGACGACTAGCGACTAGTGACTAGCGACTATCTATACTGCTTCCCTCTCCCATCCTGAATCACCCCTTTCCAGTTCATCCCAAAACCGAAGTCATAGCGATGTCCCTCCGAGTCCAAGTGGCATTCCATATCAAATGGTACGTCTTCTTTTTGCTTTTCCACAATGCTCATATTCGCTGGCATTTGCATCGGCAACAAGGCTTGTGGTTCCGCTTTTCCTGCTAAGATTTCTAAGATCGCTTGGTCTTGCACGCCAAAACTCGCTAGGATCGCATCTGCTTTTCCTTCAAATTCTGCGAACACCATCGGATTCGAAACGTTCACGGAAACGATGACGGGTTTGCCGTTCATTTTCGCTTTGGTCTCTTCGATTAATTGGATGTCCGTCACGTTGCGCGACTTCACCGTTTTGCCTTTATAGCTTCTATTTGTGAAGTTTTCCAAAGGATCTCCGCCCGCAATACTTACCTCACGCGCATCGTTTGCCGTGTAATCGTTGTATTGAAGTGAGATAGGCAAGTAACCGTTACCGCCTTTGGCCACATCTTCTTTATCGTAACCGATACCACTTTTCGGATTTTCGATACACACTAAAGCGATGTCCGCTTTCGATGCGTCGTCTGTTACGTTAAAGTATTTCTGTACCAATTCGATGTTGATAGGGAAGTCATTCGAAGCTGGAATGGGAAAGCCCAAAAAGTGACGGGACGCTGCCACGAAACGTTTCGGAATGTAGAGCGTTTTCTTCTCTTTAATGGGCAACAAATTCGCCTTGTTTTTCAAGAGTACAATCGATTGCAATTGCGCTTGGAAACCCGCTTGCATAAACTCCGGCTTACCCACTGTCGCTTTCGTTTCTGCCGGATTCACGTACGGATTTTCGAATAAACCCACTTGGAAAATATTGCGTAATAAACGCACCGCAGATTGTTCCATACGCGCACGCATCTTCGGTTCTCCGTGCTCTTTCACTCCCATCGCATACGCATCGATGATCGGTTTCATATCGTTATTTCCCCCAAATTGATCGGCTCCCGCCATCAATACTTTATAATGACGTTCCGCCATAGTCAGGTTCTCTACGCCCCATACTTTGCCGTCGATGAACACGTCCATCGCCTTGTGATCGCCGGTCACTAACCAGTCTGTGCAAACGACGCCATCGTAGCCGTATTTATTACGCAAAAGGTCCGTCACTAAGTATTTGTTGTAATTGTTTGCGACGTTTTCGTTTGTCTGGTTCCACGAGATCGTGTAGTAGGGCATTACGGCCGCTGCCTTCTTCGTGTTTCCTGTTAGTTTAAATGCGCCTTCCGTAAACGGAATCAAGTGTTCGTTAAAGTTATTTCCTGGGTAAACTGCAAACTTCCCGTTTGCATAGTGCGCGTCGCGACCCGCTTCACCTGCGCCACCGCCTGGCCAGTGTTTGACCATGGCATTCACGCTTAATCCACCCCAGTTTTCACCTTGGAATCCGTTGCAATACGCTTCGCCCATCGCCGCTGATAATTTAGCACTTTCCCCAAAAGTCCCATCAAAACGACCCCATCTCGGTTCTGTTGCGATATCTACTTGAGGCGATAAAGCTGTTGCGATTCCTAGAGCGCGGTATTCTGCAGCCGCAATGCGTCCGAATTGCTGAATTAGCGCAGGCTTGAATGTCGCCGCCATCCCTAAAGAGGAGGGCCACATCGAAATAAGTCCACCGGCCGCTGCATTAAATTCTGCACGCGCGGAAGTTCCGTGACGCGGATCCGTGCTGTTATTAGCCGGAATTCCTTTGCCCACTGATTCACAAAAGGCTTGCATTTTATTGTTCCATTTCGCCGCATCCTCTGGGCTCGAAACCGTCGTCAATAAGACGTGACGTAAATTGTCGGCTTGTAAAAATTTCTTCTGTTGATCTGTTAAATCTGAGGCATCCATGGTCTTTGGATCAAAAGGCTTGCCGCCATAAGTCCCCGCAAAATAGCCATCAGGTCTAGCTGGGACAGCTTGGTGTCCGGAGTATAACATCAAACCAGCGATTTCTTCTACGCTTAACTGCTTTGCTAGATCTTTGGCCCGCTCGTCTACCGGTTTTCTCCAATCCTCGTACACATCCAATTTTCCGTTTTTATTCAGGTCTTTGAATGATAGGCCATCCTTTTGAATGATTTTGGCCTGATCATAGCCTAGAGTAGGGCCATTTTTCTGCTGAATAAAATGCTGTTGACTGAAAGCTACAGTCGAAATCGCGAGTAATCCGAGGATCTTTTTCATAGAGAGAGTTGGGTAATTTTGCCAAAGATAGTTATTGTAGCATAATGATACAATTAATTATCCGTTCTAAAAGGCGATGCCGGTAAGCCTTCTGCATTTAGTAGATTCGCTCCTTCCGGATTATCCGCCCAGGCATAGCGAACGTACAGGGGTTCCGCTACTTCATCGCTCCAAACGACCACGGTATTACGTTCGATGATCGCCTTCGCCCACACGAATTTCTTGTCCTTTCCAGCGATGGCAAATTGCATTAGCTCATCTTCGTCCTGTTTGTTAACGATTAGTCCACTTCCCGTTTCTCGGAAACGAATGCGGATGCGGTTTCCTTCGATTTGATTGGATTCATAGATAGGTCCTGACGAAACGACATTCTCTCCATAAGCTATATTGCGCGCGACTAAAGCGAGTCGTTCGCCGATCGGTTTTTTCGTCAACGGATGAATGTCATTCCACTCGCCTAGATCCAAAGTCACCGCCATCCCACTGCGCGGAATGGATAAGCTCTTTAACTGTCCATCCCGTAAAACGGCCATATTACTTTCTGCAGGGAGCATTGTTCGGTCTTGGAAGCCGGGTAATTGCACGTATAAAAAGGGAATGTCGGGCTGCTTAAATTGCGCCCGCCAGTCTTTGGCTAAAGCCGGTAATAGCTGTTGATATACCTCCGGTTTCCACACATTGGTTTCGCCCTGGTACCAAACGAATCCCTTTAAGGAATACGAGGTAAAAGGGGCGATCATGGCGTTGTAGAAAGCGGTAGGGGTGAAATTAGAGGGAGCGGGCTTCTCCGTTACTGGAGGGAAAACTTCGCCTACCTTGTAATTCCAGTCCCCTTGCAAATCGACTGTTTGATCGCCTACGATCAGTTCGTATTGTTTATCCGGCACGAAGCCACCTTTCCCAGCCGTGTTAGTGACGCGAATGACGATCAGGTTTTTACCCGCTTTCAGTAGGCCATTTTTGACTTTATATCTGCGGGGCGGATATTGATAGGTGATATTCCCTACTTGTTCTCCGTTCACAAAAACTTGGTCTGCATCGACGATGCGGCCCATAAAAAGTTTGGCAGGCAGACCCGCTAATGACGAAGGAATCTCGATTTCTCTTCGGAACCAAACCACGCCGTTCAGATCTTTTAACCCCTGATCTTCCCAAAAACCAGGGATCGAAAACCGCTTCCAACCTTTGGGCGAATAGCTAGGATTTGCCCATTTTTCGGTCAGGCCTCGGTCTGTGGATTTTTTTGCAATAACTGACGGGGGCGAAAGGCGTGATGTGTCTTTTACATAGGCTGTAAATTCTTTTAATCCCGCCTCGCTGATCCAAGATTCGATGGGCGTTCCACCTACGCTGGAATTAATAATACCTATGGGTACGTGGTATTGGGCATACAAATCACGGGCAAAGAAATAGGAAACTGCACCCATTTGTAGCACGTTTTCAGGGTTCACGGGAAGCCATGTACTTGCCGGCAAATCGGTGCGAACATCCACCTTTGAGATGGCGGTGGGAATGAAGAAGTTTCGAATTTGTGGGTTGTTCGCGGAGGCAATATCAGCCGGATATTTCTCCTTCACGCGTTCCATATTGATGACCATATTGGACTGTCCAGCGCATAGCCAAACATCCCCGAAAAGAACATCTTTCACTGACTTTTCGTTGATCGTAATTTCATAGGGACCACCTGCAGGAGTTGCCGGCAAGGTGCAAGCCCAGTTTCCTTTGGAATCTCCTATAGCCCGGATCTTCTTACCTTTAAAGGTCACATTTACTTTCTCGCCCGGACTCGCCCAGCCCCAAATTTTCACTGGCATGTCGCGTTGCAACACCATTCCGTTGCTGACTAAAGATGGGAGTTTGACATCTGAAAAAGCCGCGAAGCTAAGCAGGAGGAAGAAGATTTTTTTCATAGAGGTATAGATCGTAGCACTAAGATAAGGAATTCTGCAATTTAGGATGGCCTGCCCTGATAATTCCGCTTAACCTATTGTATATCAGTGAAATTCTTTTTTCCTTGTGGACAAATCTAAACCTATGAAAAAATTAGCCCTTTTATCTTTGGCGGGGATGCTGACGCTTGCTGTTTTGGCCTCCTTTCACTCAACCTCTTCTCGTATTACTTCAATAGATACGTTGAAAATTCCGGATGGGGTAGATCCGAATGATGAGAACTGGAAAGGGATTGATTTATCGCCCAAAGCTCCGGTGCAACCCTTGACCATCGATGAGCAGCTGAAGAAGTTTTTACTTCCTGCTGGCTATCAAATGCAGCCTGTTTTAGCGGAACCACAGATTCAGCAGCCTGCGGAAATTGTGTTTGATGGGAATGGCCGGATGTACGTTTTGGAGTTAAGATCGTATATGTTAGATGCGGATTCCAAAAACGAATTAGAACCTACCAGCCGAATTTCTCGCTGGGAAGACAAAAATAATGACGGGGTTTACGAGACAGGAACAGCCTTCGTGGACGGATTAATCTTCCCGCGTTTCGTGCTTCCTTATGGCAAAAATAGCATCTTGACGATGGAGTCTGATCAAGACAATATCTACAAATACACGGACACAAACGGCGACGGCAAGGCCGATAAAAAAGAGTTTTTCACGAACAAATACGGCCGTTCTGGAAACGTCGAGCACCAGCAAGCTTTCTTATTTTACGGGATGGACAATTGGCTTTATTCCACTTATAATGCTTTCCGTATCCGAGAAACGCCTAGCGGCATCATCCGCGAAAAAACGGGTGCAAACCGTGCTCAATGGGGAATTACTCAAGACGACGACGGAAAATTATACTTCCAAGGTGGTGCTTCTGGTGTGCCATCTCACTTCCAATTCCCGATTCAATACGGCAATTTCGAAGTGCCAAATGAACTAGCGCCTGGCTTCGTGGTTCCTTACGGTGCGGCGGTAAAAGTATCAGATATGCAAGGTGGAATGGACGAAATTCGCCAGCCAGATGGATCGCTAAATCGCGTAACCGGATCTGCCGGAAATGATATTTTCCGCGGCGATCGTCTTCCTTCTTCTTTACGCGGTCAGCTTTTTTATGGTGAGCCGGTGGCTCGTATTGTCCGCCAAATTAACCCCGTGAAAAAAGAGGGTTTGACAACATTGCACAATGTGTTTCAGGATCAAAAATCAGAATTCATTCGCTCGACCGATCCTTTGTTCCGCCCTATCGATATGGCTACCGCACCGGATGGAACGATGTACATCGTAGATATGTACCACGGGATTATTCAGGAAGGACAGTGGACGCCTAAGGGTTCTTACTTGAGGATGAAAATTGAGCAATATAAATTAGATAAAGTGGTTGGCTTGGGACGTATTTGGCGGGTTAGTCATGAAGGCTTTAAGCGCGACACAAAACAACCACGTATGTACGATGACAAATCGGCTACCTTGGTGACTTATTTAAATCATCCAAATGGCTGGTGGCAAGATATGGCGCAACAAGTGTTAGTGCAACGCAATGATAAATCGGTCGTGCCAGCCTTAACAGCGATGGCTTTGAAGGGCACAAATGTGAATGGACGAATTCATGCCATTTGGACTTTGGAAGGCTTAGGAGCCTTGAAAGTTTCTACGGTTACTCATTTAGCGAGTGATGCAAATCCGCGCATTCGAATCCAAGCCTTGAAGGCATCGGAGACTTTGTACAAAGCAGGCGAAAAAGGTCTAGCGGATCTATACAATAAGGCTTTGAAAGACACGGATAATGAGGTGGTGATGCAGGCGATATTTACGCAGAAATTTCTGATGGTTCCTAATCACGAAACTTCCATCAAAACGACTTTAGTTTCGAATAAATCAGCGGGCGTGAAATTGATAGGAGAGCAAATTATCTCACCACCTAAATCGCGCAATTTTAATGCTCCGGAATTAAGTAAGGAGCAGAAGGGTATTTTAGAAAGAGGCGAATTGGTTTTTGCGGAACTATGTTCGCAATGCCATGGAAATGATGGGAAGGGTAAGTCGATGGGGAATGGGCATTTGTTAGCGCCGGCTTTGGCAGGATCCTTCCGTATTCAACAGCATCCAGAATATGCCGTTCGCGTTCTATTGCACGGTTTAGAGGGTTCAATCGAAGGGAAAACCTATGCGGGCGGGTTGATGCAATCTATGAAAGAGCAGTCTGATCAATGGATTTCGGACGTGGTTTCGTATATCCGCAATGGCTTGTCGAACGATGCTTCTTTTGTGAGTCCCGCGCAGGTGGCGGCTATTCGGGCGAACA
Organism: Aquirufa sp.; assembly: GCA_040403415.1. GTDB lineage: Bacteria > Bacteroidota > Bacteroidia > Cytophagales > Spirosomataceae > Aquirufa. Next base: position 65,545 of record JBBAKU010000005.1, on the reverse strand, counting down.
CAAACAAGCAGGCGGGGATGTATAAATTTGAGTCATTACTGAAGCAAGTACCGGTGGAATTTGTTCCGGACCAAAGCTGGAAATTCTATGCTTCTCACACCGCATCGACTCGCGTAGGGGGAAATGCCTCGCCTAAAAGTGCTTTCAATTACGAGGGCTGGTCGACGGGCAAAACCCAGGAAAAAGACATGGTTTTCCAAGTGGAATTCCCCGCTGAATTTACCTTCTCAGAATTCCACTTTACGTCCACTTCTGGATTCAAAAAAGGCATAAGACCAAAGGCAGGCGAGACGCCTGAATTCACCCACACCTATCCTCGTAATATAACGGTAGAGGCTTCGGCGAATGGCTCAGATTGGAAGGTGGTGCAAGCGAACGTGAAAGGAACGCAGGGCGACAACATCATCACCTTGCCAGCTACGCGTGCGAAGTTTATGCGTTTGAAATTAGCCGAAGGAGTCACGGCAGCAGCGGATGACATTACACCTTGGTCGATGCGGAGTATGAAGATTTTTGGATTGCGCTAAGACTTAGCTAATTGCTCTAATGCCGCAGCAGTGTAACGAGTTCCTTGAATCGAAATCTTCGAGGAGGCTTCGCTGATGGCTGCGATTTCTGCTGGACTAAGTGTTAGCGATGCTGCATCAAAGTTTTCATGCATTCGGTTCATTTTCGTGGTGCCTGGAATAGGTACAATCCACGGTTTTTGAGCTAGTAGCCAGGCCAAACAAATTTGGGCTGCAGTGGCCTCTTTTTCTTTTGCAAAGCCTGAAATGACGTCTATGAGTGCTTGATTATTCGCTCTTGCCTCTGTCGTGAATCGAGGAACGGTATTGCGGAAATCAGTCTCGTGGAAGGTCGTATTTTCATCAATTTTACCTGTCAAAAAACCTTTTCCCAGAGGACTGAAGGGTACAAAACCGATGCCTAATTCTTCTAAAGTGGGGATAATCGCTGCCTCCGGTTCACGTGTCCATAAGGAGTATTCGCTTTGAAGTGCAGTCACTGGCATCACCGCATGTGCCTTGCGGATGTTTGCAGCGCCTGCTTCAGAAAGGCCAAAATGTTTGACTTTACCTTCCTTTACTAAATCCTTCACGGTGCCGGCGACCTCTTCGATGGGGATAGATAAGTCGACTCGGTGTTGGTAGAATAAGTCAATTGCTTCTACATTTAATCTCTTCAAGGACTCCTCTGCCACTTTGCGAATATTGGCTGGGGTGCTATTTAGTCCTTTCATTTTGTAGCCGTCGTTCGGATCTAGATGGAAGCCGAATTTTGTGGCGATGATGACTTCGCCTTTGAAGGGTGCTAAAGCTTCGCCCACTAATTCTTCATTAATAAACGGACCATAGACCTCAGCGGTATCGAAAAAATTCACGCCTTTTTCAACGGCCGCCCTGATAATGGCAATCATTTCCTTCTTGTCCTGTGGTGGGCCATAGCCAAAACTCATTCCCATACAGCCTAATCCCAAGGCCGAAACTTCTAATCCACTTTTTCCTAATTGTCGCTTTTCCATTCGCTTTGACGGTATTTTTGCGGGCTTATCCCCGTTTGTTTTTTGAAAAATTGATTAAAATAACTGGCCTCGTTAAAGCCCAGAGCATCGGCGATTTCGGTAACACTCCATTCGCTTTGTTTTAAGATCATTTTCGCCTCTTGCGTCACCCGTTCTGCGATGAGTTGAGAGGTGGTTTTTTGCGTAGTTTCCTTCACCGCACGGTTCAAATGATTCACGTGAACGGAGAGTTGATTCGCAAATTCAGATGCCGTTTTTAATTGGATTCGATTATGCTGGCCTTCGATAGGAAATTGTCTTTCTAACAGCTCTAAAAACAACATCGATACCTTTTGATTCGCATTCCCTGGTGCATATTTGGCCGTATTCGCCGGCTCCATTTTCAATGCGGTGTGCATTAATTCTAGCGCAAGACTGCGTAACACATCATACTTATGCAGGTAATCACTTTCGATTTCGCTGAGCATCTTTTCGAAAATATGCTCAAAATCGGTATAGCCTTCAGTGGTCAATTCCACCACAGGTACACCTGTAGGTTGGAAGATAGAATACGCATTTATATTCCCAAATTGGCTAATGAACAACTGATTGAAGATGCAGAAATAGCCGGTTTGGATTTGGTCCGTATTCTCCCATTTGTAGGGAATAAATGGATTCGAAAATACGATAGCCTGGTTCTTTACGTCGATTACTTTATTCGCAAAAAAGATCTTTCCCTGGCCCTTTACGAGGGTAATTTTATAAAAATCACGACGCCTGTACGGGACGGGTTGAGCCGCAGCACCAATAAATGGGTCTAATTTGAAGACATTAAAATGCCCCCAGTCTTTGGTCAAATTCTCTGGAATCCAGTCGAATTTCCGTTGGTAAAAATCCGTTAGACTTTCGTGCTTGCCCATCTTTAATATCGTTTCAAGCGTTTATTGAAAGCGTAATTCAGGGCAATATTCCAGACAAAATCATCTCCTGGAATTTCGGAACTAAACCGTTTGTTGATGATGCTGGAAATGGTGAAAGGTAATTTCTTATGCGATAAAGTCAGCATGTCTGTGAAATAATACCCCTGCTTCCCGTCCATATTCAATACATAGATTTGGGGATAAATACGAAGTGACACATCTCGGGTAATGGGAATGTTAGATATGGTTGTATTTAAAGTCAAGAAATTCGTCCAATTCGTCGCCCCATCGCTGACCCCTTTGGAAACTAAATAATACATTCCCACGCTGACATTTTTCGATACTTGGTAGGTCGGTATCCATTCGGATGCTATATATTGTTGATGTCCCAAAATTGATTTAGGGTTCCCCTGTGCATCAAATAAGTTGGATGTTCGAAAAGCCACCGATGGGTGCGCGCCTATATTGAATCTGAATTTCTTCGTATTAATGGCTTTGTATCTAAACCAAAAAATGAATGACCATGGCTTTCCTTCCATTGAGAATCGAAACTGTGGTTCGAAGGCTAAACGACTACTTCCCACTGATAAATCGAAAATCAATGCCGGTTTGCCTAAAGTAAACATCGGTAATAGTGAAATACCATTATTAGTAGCTGATGCAGCGCCTGAAATGTGGTAGGTACTGTCGGGTTTTTGTGCTCTTGCAACGAAGATGGTTAGCAATAGCAATAAGGCAATTTTATGCATCATTCAAACAGGCTTGATTAGTATAATGCAAAATTGAGCATTTTTTGTCGCTTTTGATTATAATTTTCAAACAGTTTTCTGTGAATATCACGCATAGGATGTATATCGCATTATCTGTATATTTGGTCAATCTAAACCTATAAAATGTATGAAATCAAATCGTAGAAATTTTATCCAATCCCTTGGATTAGGAGCTGCCACACTCAGTGTGGGCTCAAGTCCTTTGAACGCGTCCCCTGCGGCGGGATCAACGGATGATCAAATTTTATTTGTTGGCGATAACATCGCGGTGGCCAATACAGAGTATGGCAAAGTGCGAGGCTTTGTGTTACGTGGCATCAATCAATTTTTAGGCATTCCTTATGGGGCTGATACGTCTGGTAAAAACCGATTCATGCCGCCAGTTAAACCTGCTGCGTGGAAGGAAATCAAGCCTTGTGTTTGGTGGGGGAATACGGCTCCTCAAATCATGGAGAAGCGTTATTCAAATGCCTATGCCTCTTTTGTGGATCACTGGAATTACGATGATGTTTCGGAAGATTGTTTGAAGTTAAATGTATGGACTCCTGCGATTGATTCAGGAAAGCGTCCGGTGGTCGTTTGGTTGCATGGTGGAGGATTTACGAATGGGAATGCGATTGAGCAAGATGGTTACCATGGCGAGAATTTGAGCCGTTTAGGCAACATTGTTTTCTGTTCGATTAATCACCGTCTAGGACCCTTCGGATATTCGCATTTAAAGGCAGCGGGCGGTCATCCGCACTCAGGAAATGTGGGCAACTTAGATATGGTGGCAGCGCTTGAATGGGTGAAAAATAACATTGCGAACTTTGGTGGAGACCCTAATAATGTGACCATTATAGGTCAATCTGGAGGTGGAGCAAAAGCAACCTGCCTAATGAATATGCCAGCGGCAAAAGGCTTGTTTCATAAAGCAGTGGCCTTGAGTGGAACCTCTTTAACAGGGGTGAACAAGGAGTATGCAGAAAAGCTAGGCTTGAAGGTGATGGAGGAAGCGGGTTTTAAGCCAGGTGAAATTGAGAAATTACAACAAATTCCGTGGAGAGAATACATTGATATTACTACGCGTGCGGTAGAAAAATTCGCTGAAGAAGCGAAGAAAATGAACATCTCGCGCGGCGGATTTTCACCGGTAGCGGATGGGGTGACGATGAATGATCAACCGTTTTTCTCTGATCCGAATCATTTCTCAGCGGACATTCCATTGATCATTAATACGACCTTCCATGAGTCCAGCCCTAGCCGCACGGATGCGAGTTTAGAAGAGATTACTTTAGCGGGAGTAGTAGAAAAAATTAAGCCCCGCTTCGGAGCGGATGCTGGTAAAATAGTAGAGGCATATAGCCAAAACTTCCCTAAAGCAAAACCGGTCGAAGTGTGGGCGATGATCCTATCAAATAGAAAAGGAGCCATTGCTGCTGCAGATGCGAAAGTGTCGCAACGTAAGGCGCCAGTGTATATGTCTTGGTTCGGATGGCAACCACCGCTTTTTGACGGACGTATGCGTGCATTTCACTGCGATGATATTTGTTTTTGGTTCTACAATACTGACCTGATGTTAACCCATACGGGAGGTGGTAAAAGACCGAGAGCCTTGTCTTCGAAGATGGCAAAATCTTTCTTGAGTTTCATCAAAACTGGTAACCCGAATGGAGGAGGATTACCTGCTTGGAAGCCATACACGAAGGAAAATGGGGAAACCATGATCCTCGATGATACGTGTCAATTAGTTAATAACCCCGATGCTGTGGGCAGAAAAGCACTAGGCTAATCTACTTCCACCACTAGTTCATAAAGGCCAGCGCCGAGCTCGAATTCGATTCGATCCGCGCTGGTTTTTGTTTTTACCGGAGGTAATCCCTTCACTATTTTCTGACCCATTAACTTAATTTGAGCGGAAGTATTCGCCGGAATAGTGAAACGATAAGTCGTTTTATTTCCTTGCTTCGACCACTCGCTTTTGATGTTACCGTACATGGTTTCTACATTCCCTTTGGCATACGTAATCTTACCAGAAAGATCAGGTGTAGGCTGCAATATGAAATGTTGATAACCTGGACTTTCTGGATCGCGTTGAATCCCTAACGAATGCGTGTACATCCAAGCTGCCACGGCACCGAAGGAATAGTGGTTAAAGGAGTTCATGCTGTTGTTCCCCCCGAATCCGTTTTCGATCGTGTAGGAGTTCAGTCTTTCCCAAATACTGGTCGCTCCATTCGCCACCGAATACAACCAAGAGGGGTAAGTTTTTGTGGTCAATAGACCGTAGGCGATGTCGTGTTTTCCATTTGCTGAAAGGGCTTCAGAAATAGAGGCAGTCCCGATGAATCCCGTCATCAAGGAATAGGGTGGACGGGCTTCGCCTTGATCGTCTTTATTCGAACGGGTGATGGTTTCGACTAAATGTGCCAGCGCGTGAGGGGCATTAGTTGCGTTGAAGACGTTTAATGCCAAAGGAATCGCATAAGACGCCTGCGTGTCCATTAATTGACCTTTATCCGACGCTTCCGGTGCAGCATTCGCATTTGGCGGTCCCATAAAGCCGGTTTTTACGCCAGATTTGATGGTTTTAAAGGTGATTTTGTCTACGTAAATTTCGTTGAAGGCGATTTTTTTGGCTTCGCTTTGGGCTAAATACTGATCCGCCTCTATGGTTAATCCTAAAACACGGGCAGCTTTCGAAACGATCGCTAAATCTGCTGCCTGGTAGGCCATCCAGAATAGCGTGTTGTCGTTTTTATTGCCCTCCGGACTGAGCCAATCACCTAATGGCCCTTCGTTTAATATGCCATCTTTGACTTTCGAATCAAGGAAAGTCATATAGCGTTTCATCGCCGGATAATGCTCCGTCAGCATCGCCTTGTCGCCATATTGTAAATAGGTTTCCCAGGGAATCACGATACCCGCGCTACCCCACAAGGTTCCGCCAAAACCTCCGCCCATCGGCGCCACATCAGTGAATCGGCCGTCGGCACGCTGCACATCCCGCATGCCTAGTAAGTGGCGGCGCATGAAGTTATTCACAGGGGCCATCATCGTGGCTGTTTTAGAGAACACATTGATGTCACCGCTCCAGCCCATGCGTTCATTACGCGCAGGCGTATCGGTGGGAATAGATAAGAAATTCGAGCGCATCGACCAGGTAATGTTAGACCACAATTTGTTGACCATGGGGTTAGATGTCTCGTAGGAAGAACTGATATTTTTAATAGAGGATAGAACGATTCCGGCTACCTGCGGCAATTCAGGCGCTTGTTCGACTCCTGTTATTTCCAGGTAACGGTAGCCGTGGAAAGTGAAGCGCGGTTGAATGTATTCGTCTCCACCTTTCAAAATGTGGATATCTTGTGCTAAGGCTGCTCGGATATTCTCGAGCATAATCATTCCTTTTTGGCCGGCATATTCCGCTAAATCGGGGTATAAAACTTCGGCAAAACGCATCGTGATGACCTGTCCCGGCTTTCCGTTTTTGATGAAAATCTTAGGAAATCCGACCATATTTTGGCCCATATCATAGATAAAGACGCCTTTTCTAGGTTCGGCGATGGACTTCGCTTGCAGTACTTGCTGCACCGTTACGCGATCATCCAAGTGATTCACTAATTTCATCCCTTGGTAATCTAGGGCGAAACTCGTTCCCTCTAAGCCGATTTTTGCAGCCGGCTTCCAGTTTTTATCATTGAAATTTGTCACTGACCAGCCTTCGATCGCTGCATTTTTTCGGGCATCATACACTTCACCTTGGAAGAAACTTCCCACGCGGATGGGTCCATCCGTGAACGATTTCCAAGTGTTCGGATTTGTCTGAATAACCTGCTCAGTTCCATCTGTATAGCGAATTTCTAAGGTAGCTAGCAGTGATTGACGATCACCAAAATAGTTCCAACTATCACCACTGTACGTAATATTACCGCTCCACCAGCCTTCACTTAACCAGGCTCCCCAGGCATTTTTACCTATGTTTAATAGCGATGTCACATCAAAAACCTGGTAGGTATGCGTTTTATTATATTGAGTTAATCCCGGATTAAAGAACTCGTCTCCTACCCGTTTCCCATTTAAATACAGCTCATATATTCCACGCGCCGTGGCATAAATTCGGGCACTTTTGATTGTTTTTCCTGTAGTCGCTACAAATTCTGTGCGCAACATCGGCGCCGCGTGTCGGCTTGGATTAGCTACGCTAAATTTTCCAGAAACGCTAAATGTCTTTCCATCAAAAGGTAAATCTTTCCATAATCCAGGATTCTGAGAAGCTTCAAATAAGGGATTGCTAGGCAGTCTAAAATTGCGAATGATCACCTCCGAGAAACGGGCGGATTCTCCCGCCTCTGTGGCAAACCCGATTTCCGAAAGCATCGGAAAACTAATGAAATTATTTCCAGCCCCGATTGGGTTCAGGTTCACGCCTGTGGCAGCATAAGGACTCGCATTTATAGGGGTGGGATTAATCTTATGGGCTTTGTCTACCGCGTCAATGTAGAAATCAAATACGCCAAAATTGCATTCGGCAAACACCGTATGTTTCTGAGATTTATTTCCAGCATGGATGACAGCTAATGGAATTTTAAAGCTTTTAAAGGCCTGATCTGCCCGGTCTTTTTTGTCGTAACCTACCCGGTAAATATGGAAGTTAGCTTGGCCTGAATCGGATGTAGCTAGACCAGAGAGGTCTAATTCAAGACGTACATAAGATTGGTTTATGCCGCTAGACACGTCTTGAATATTCAGATTGCGGTTCTGCAGTCGCGGGTCATTTGCCCCAAAAACAAAGCTTGCTTTCGTGCCTTGATCGATTTGAACTCCGTATTGAAACTTATAAACAGATAGGTAATGCGTGTAGAAATTCAAGTCATTGGATCCGATCCATTCCGCTCCTTTCCAGGCATCGATACTTGGATTCATCAGGCTCGTTTCGAAATGGGAATTCTGTGTCGATTTCTTTTTGGCGGAATCCCAAACCTCCAGCGTCCAGCGGTACCCCGTTTTCGCTTGTAAGGCTTCACCGTTATATGGAATGCCTATGGAAATGTCTGTGTTTTGCTTTTTGGAATCCCAAACAATCTGGCCAGATTCTGTCTGTACGACGATTCGATAGGCGCTTTGTTTTGCATTGCGAACAGTCGAATTCATCTGCCATGAAAAGCGTGGATGTGCCTCATCAAGTCCGAGCGGAGCCTTTTGGTATTCAACTTGTAAATTTTGTAGGGAGAACTGCGCTTGTGCCACAAAAGAAAGCACATAGAGCAAGCAAGCAAGGATCGACTTTTTCATATAAATAGGTTTCAACCGAATGTACGAAAAGAAACCGATGCCGGTGTCCTAGGGTTGAGTAGGACGGAGAAATTATTTTATTACCTTGCCGTATAATAAAACCCATATGAAAAAAATAACACTCAGCTTCATCCTGTTGTTTGTGTTCGCGGTAAGCGCGTTTGCACAACCTAAAACAGAACTCATTCAAGCCCGTATCATCAACGGAAACTGCAAAATCAATTATTCCAAAGTGACCTCAGACGAGGGTCAAGAGCACTTTGAGGTGACTTTGGCCTTTGTCAGCACCAGAAATCTATGGTTCACTTTAATCTTAGATACACCGGAAAAATTCCGCCGTTTTAACAATGATTTATTGAACAGAACACGAGAGACGACGAACGATGATAAGTCAGCTTATTATAGTGAGACGCGTAAAGATTACTATATCTCGAAAGACTTGAAAACGGATAATATCGAAATCATGTTGCTAGCGAATCAAGAGCGTTGGATTTTGATGAAGGAGGTAGCGAAAGAATTATCGCTTTACGTAAACACCATCCCGTATGGCGAAATGAAGTAAAAGTTGGCGCAGCGTCCGCAGGACGCTGCGCCAATCCTTTATTTTGAAATTTCAACAAAAGCACTTCTGTCATAGTGTAACCACTCTTCGACTTGCTTGCCATCTTTGATCGCATCTACTGCGAAAATGACCATTTTCGTTTGCTTTTCACCTCTTGTGAAGATAAAGGTACTCTTACTCATGACATAGTTTGTATAGCCTTTTTTCTTAGAAGGCTTATCGAATTGATTTTCCCAAACTGGCCCCATCTCGACTTTTAACTTAATGCCTTTTTCCGCCATTGTTTTAAACATGGTCATATTTTCATTAAGACCCATTGAATCTAAATTGTCATGAAATACGACATCTGGCGCATATGTTGCACGGTAAGCGGCAGAATCACCTGATTCAATCGCACGAATTGCCTTCATCACTAAACCTACGTTAGCGGAAGTATCGATTACAACTCCAGCTAAAACTGCGGAAGGATCAGTTGAAGTGCTTGCAGATGCTACTGCACCGTCTTCTTTTTTTGTACAAGCGAAGATTGATCCCGCAAGTGCGAATAATAGAATGATTTTTTTCATTTCTTTGGTTTTTAAAGGGTTACTAATTTTTCCAAAGAAAGTGGATTTCACATTCGCGCAGTCAGAACGATCTCGAGTTTTTGTTCCGTTTACGGATTTGGGAACAAATTCATCTATGCATCCACCGAATCATACACGATTACTTTCTTCCACAAGTGGGCATAATTCTTTACGAAATCGACGTGGATGGGGTGATCTTGATACACTTTTTGGCCGGCCTCATCATCGAAAAACATCAACTCTGACACATCCCAGCTGGTATCCACCACCTCGCGTTTTTCGGTCGAAGCTAAGGTCCCGATGTGAATTTCCCTGATCGAAGGAATGCCTTTCAGCGCTTTCAAGCCTTTAATTAATTGTTGTTTATCCTCTTCGGAATTCGGGTTATTCAGCCAAAAAAACACGTGGTGCAATAAAGGTTTTTTAGCCGCTGCAGTAGCTGGAACACCAGTGCTTGCTAATAAGCCAGCCGAGGCAATAAAGTGACGTCTTTTCATAGTTCTACGTTTTAGCGTTCAGGCTTTGGATGTCAAAACCGGCTACTTGTTTATATTGATTCATAATTTGTGCTAGTTCTTCGTGCGGAATTTCGGCCTCACTAAAGCCAGCTGGGAAACGATCTTCCATTAAATCCATAATGAAATCGGGTCCTTTTTGGCGATTTTGTAGGACCACTTTTGCCGTGGCAGGGACGCGTTCTTTGTCGTAATGAACGAGCGCTTGAATGACGTCTTTTTCTGCTAACAAAGCTAAGGCCAAAGCGTCCGCATCCAAAATCGCTTGCGATGCGCCATTCGATCCGATGGGGTACATCGGGTGCGCCGCATCCCCTAAAAGAGTGACACGGGAGAAAGACCATTTGTCCAATGGATTTCTATCTGACATGGGGAATTCAAAGATGCCGCCATCTGTTTTTTCGATCATCTCCGGCACATCGATCCAGTCAAATTTCCAGTCTTTGTAAAGTTCCAGTAACGGACCTTTTTCCACTTTGCGATTCCAATCGCGCACCGTGATGTTTGCCCCTTCCGGTTCGCGAACATTCGCTACCCAGTTGATAACTTGATTCCCCTCTGCGTCGGGTTCGCCTATGGGATAGATGACCATTTTCTGCTTGTTGGACCCAATCATAGCCATGGAAGAACCTGATTTATAAGGCTTTATCTCAGCTGTTCCACGGTATAAAATATTGCCAGAAAATACGACTCCACCCTCATTAGGGCATAATTTTTGACGCAAAACGGAATTGATTCCATCCGCACCTATCAAGATATCTCCCTCTTCCTCCGCTACGATCTGCCCCGTTTCCTTGTTGATAAACGTAGCCGTGATTTTGTCCTCCTTTTCTTCAAAAGAATGTAAATGGCAATTCGTTTTTATGTTCTCGTCACCGATAGTTTTTAGGGTTTCTTCCCAAAGCATCACCTGGAATTTCCCGCGGTGAATCGAAAACTGCGGCCAGCGATATCCAGCGAATTTTCCCCGCGGTTCTGACCAGAAAAACTGGCCAAAACGGTTCGCATAGATTAACTCCTTTGTCTCTACCGCAATGGCTGAGACTTTCGGTAACAAACCAATATTTGTCAACACACGTACAGCGTGAGGTAGCAAATTGATTCCCACCCCAAGCGGTTTCACTTCCTCTACGGACTCAAAAACCTTCACTTCAAACCCGGCCTGATGCAAGCGCATCGCTGTCACTAATCCTCCAATTCCTCCGCCGGCAATTAATATTTTCATAGGGGCAAGTTTTGCAATAAATCGACTAAATGAGCCACGCTGGCTAGCGGTTGGCCGTTGTAGATGGAGGCTCTGAAACCTCCTTTGGTAGGAAAACCTTTAATTCCCACAATGTCATTTCGCTCTAAAAACAAGTTAATTTTTTGATCCAACTCCGGCGATTGACTCGTAAAGCAGGCGTTCATCACGGAGCGATCTTCGGTAGCCACAATTCCCTGAAGCAGGGGGTTTCGGTCGATTTCGTTGTAAATCAAAGCGGATTTTTGCTGACTCAAACGTTGCATTTCCGATAGTCCACCTTTTTTATCAATATACCGAAGCATCAATAGCGCCACATAAACCGGATAAGTCGGGATGGTATGGTAAAGTGAATTTTCTGCGATGTGCGTATGGTAGTTAAAAATCTTAGGAACCTTTCGGCTATTTTTCTCGGGCAAAACTGCTTTGTTGACTAGCACACAGGTAATCCCTGCAATCCCAAAATTCTTCTGAGCTGATGCGAAAATCACCCCAAATTTCTCCATCGGCAAAGGTCTCGACAAGAAATCAGACGTCATATCTGCGACTAAGGGGACATCGACGTCGGGGAACGCGTGGTATTGTGTTCCGTCGATCGTCTCATTCGAAACTATGTGTAAATATCGTGCGCCTTGAACGTCTGTGATTTTAGGGATTCGGTCGTAGTTCGTGTCTTTGGAAGAAGCTAAAAAGAAGGCATTCGCCTCATTCGCCGCCGCTTCGATAGCTCTATCCGCCCAAAACCCCGTGTCCACAAAGGCAATCTTGTCCGAAGGTTCCGTCAGATTCATCGGGGCAACCGTCAGCTGACTGGAGGCTCCACCGGGCAACCAAAGCACCGCCCAATCATCCGAAAGGCCATAGAGTTTTTTCACGAGCGCATTCGCCTCGTCTACTAAATCTGTGAAAATGGGTGAACGGTGGCTGATTTCCGCAATGGAAACGCCCATCCCATTGTAGTCAACTAAACCCGCCGCTGCCTCTTGAATAACCTCAAAGGGAAGAGTCGCCGGTCCAGGAAAGAAATTGTGTTTGCGCATTAGGAAATGGTTTGGGAACTAATTTTTAGCGTAATAATTCCGGCAAGTAAGGAAGGCAAGGCGAAGAACAAAAAGCTTTCGGCCATACCCAATCCTAGTCCCACTAAAATGCCGCCTAAGATCGGACCTAAAATACCACCTAAACGACCCATGCCGATCGCCCAGCCAATACCCGTCGATCGGATGGCAGTGGGATACATTCTCGCCGCTACGGCATACAAGCCTACAAAGCTGCCCTGCACCCCGAAGCCGAGGAAGAACAACACCACTAAGATCAAATTAGATCCAGAAAATTGTCCAAAAATGCCTAATAAAACAGCCGTAATCAATAACAAAACTCCGATCGATTTTTTCAAGCCAAAACGCGTCGAAAAATAGCCTTGCACCGGAATACCCACGATGGCTCCCAGATTAAAGATCGTTCCTGAATAAATGGCTAATTCCATCGATAGGCCAGCATTTGAGGCCAATTTTGGAATCCAGTTCATCAAGAAATAAAGGGTCGTAAAGGAAAGGAACAGGGCACTCCAAAGCTGCCAAGTGCTCCACTTAAAATCAGACGTAAACAAGGCGCCGATCTTGGCGTCTTCTGGCTTTGCTTTGGCCTTAAATTCATCAGACTCTTTCAGGAAGAAAAACAAGATAGGAATCACTAAAAAAGTGGCATATCCCGCCAATTCAAATAGATGCTCCCAGCCGCTTTCTGCAATAATTTTCGCAGACGAAATGCCCGTTAACACGGCTCCCACCGGATAGCCCGCCACCACCGTGCTCACCCAAAAATCGCGCGTAGATGCAGGAGCATATTCCGCCGTAATCGCCGCTGTACTCGCCATCATCGTCCCGATTCCCAGCCCACTGATAAAGCGGTAAATCATTAAAACGTTCACATCTGTCGAGTAGGACGTCAAATAAATACAGGTTCCCATAATCACCGCCGCCAGAATCATTAACGGCTTCCGCCCAAAACGATCCGCCAGCGGAGCTAAAAATATCGCTCCCACCGTCATTCCCACCAGGCCAGAACTAAACACAATCCCTAAATTTGCTGGGGAAATACTCCAGGCCTTCGCAATCGCCGGAGCCGTATAAGAAATGATCAACACATCCATGCCATCGAGCATGTTGCACAGAAAGCAGATCAAAATAATCAGTACTTGTATCGCTCTCATCGGCATTACATTACTTTCCAAACACGAATCAACACGTAATCCGGCAAGCGCTCTCCCGTACATACAAAGAGGCTGTTGTTGACCCAATCGTATTTGCCTTTAGGCGCATCGAATTTAGGCATCGCCCGGAAATAGTATTCGTTCGCATCTACCTTTTCCCCTTTAGCTAATCGTGCCGCGATTTCGGGAGTGGCAGCACGAATACCTGTATTTTTGACATAAATCAAGGTGCCATCATCCGTTCTAAATTGGTAATGTGCTTCTAATTCGGTTACTCCATCCGCTCGCAATATTTGCCAATCGGCTCCACCATTCAGGATTTCACCCTTGATTTTCGGTCCTTCCACCGTTCCACCGATAATAGGAATAATGCGGCGCGTTCCGTGAGGGGTTTCGCCTACGATTAAGGCAGGATCCAGTTTTACTTTCAGTTCACAGAAGAAATCGAGCGCTGGCGCCGTTTGGGCCTGGGACATAGTAATGCTTATAAAGAATAGGAATAGAATTTTTTTCATAGGTTTAGTTTTAATCAGGGCAATCCTTGCTGAAAGGTAATTTCAGTCGTTAATCCCATCGCGCTGAAACGAAAAGCCATCGTTCGCGCCTGAGACGGATTGGTAATTTTATCACAATGAGGACCTTTTTCCAAAAAATACACGTAATATTCCTGGTTTCGGTCCGCTAATTGTTGAATATCGGGTTTCCCCAGAATGTCTTCCAAATCATTAGAGCTAACTCCTTTCCATGTCATTTTATGCGTTTTAAGCCAGTCGATCTGCTTTTCTCTCGTTCCGCCACAACTTCCGCGGTCTTTTTTAAAGCTTTCTACATCGAAACCGGTCAAATCAGGTTGATTCGTACACGAAACGCATATCAAAAATAAGAGGGCAAACGCTGTCAGTATTCTCATACCTTAAATTTAAGGAATTGTGGCTAAATTGCGGCATAAATCCATCGCTGTGCATATTTTAATCTCTCCTGATAAGTTCAAAGGCTCTCTTTCTGCCTCGCAAGTATGCGAAGCGCTTGAAAAAGGGATTAAGAAATGTCGTCCCAAAACCGTTTTCACCACCCTCCCCCTCGCCGATGGCGGGGAAGGTACCCTGGAAGTGATTCAACAATTGCACGGCGGAATTTGGATTACAGCAGACACGTTCGATCCGTTGATGCGTCCCATTCAAGCAGATTATTTATGGCTGGCTGACCAAAAAACGGCTTACATCGAAATGGCCCGCGCTTCTGGCCTTGCCCTTTTAACGATAAAGGAGCGAAATCCACTTAAAACTTCGACTTTCGGAACTGGAGTGCTGATCGCGGATGCGTTACAACGCGGCGCCACCCAAATCATTCTCAACATCGGTGGTTCAGCCACAAATGATGCGGGAATTGGAATGGCTGCTGCTATGGGTTGGACTTTTTTGGATGGAGATGGGGCTGCAGTTCAACCTATCGGTGAAAATCTAGTTAAAATCGCGTCTATAGGAAGTCCATCGGCCATAGATTGTACTTTCACCGTCGTTACAGACGTAAGCAATCCACTCGCTGGGAGCGATGGAGCAGCCCATGTTTTCGCGGCTCAAAAAGGTGCGACCGCCACAGCAATTAAACAATTAGATAAAGGTCTAAATAATATAACGTCCTTCTTCGGATCCATCGCTTCAGAACCCGGTGCTGGTGCAGCTGGCGGGCTGGGAGCAGGCTCCCGTTATTTCCTAAACGCTAAAATCGTTGCTGGTTCCAGCTGGATAATGGACAAAGTCCACTTTAATCGGGCCCTTTTAAAAGCAGATTTCATTATCACCGGCGAAGGCAAGATCGATTCCTCTACTTGGGGCGGCAAAGTAGTGTCTGAAGTTGTAAAACGTAGTGATAAAGTCTTTAAGCAAACTATTTTGGTCTCGGGGGCCTTTGAAAGTTCTGCTAATTTCCCTCTGTTTTTGGATGAAAATGACGTGTTTACGATTGCGTCACGTTCTACAGATGCAGCGGATTCAATCGCGAGGACCGCTGAGATTTTAGAGCAGATTGGGGAGGAGATTGCGTTAAAGTATTTGAATTAAATTTGTGACCTTTTATTTAGGGTTGTTGCATTTTCAAAGGATTCTTTTTCTCTTGAAGGATTGCAAACAAATGCTCCAATTTCAAACATTTCTCTCCGTTTCATGAGAGTATTTTTACTTAAACGTATAGGGGAGATTGATATATAAATAGTTTTAAAATCTCTCAAAAATAAAACGTAAAACCTTGTAGGTGAAAATTCCCATTAATCCACAGATTAATATAATAAACAATTCTTTGTACTTTTTCATATGATTATAAGGCTGGTTAGTTGAAATATTTATCTCATTGTTCAAACAGATATATCAAAGATATTGGAATTAAAATTTTGATTTCGTTTCAAAAAAATCACAAGTAATTAGACTAGATTAACTTGTTTGAGGAGGGTGGAACAGATGTACCTAATCGATCGCTTAGGCCGAGGTAAATGTAGGATTGTTTTTGGAGAAACAATGTAAAATGGTAAATGAGAGCATAAATTATCAAGAAACTGATAATTTAATGAAGCTAAAATGCGTTTATTAAACGTTTCGCCGCTTCCACCAGCACCTCATCCTCTTTCGCAAAACAGAAGCGCAAGATTTTATCACCAGGATCGGTTTCATAGAACACAGAAACGGGGATAGACGCCACTTTGATTTCACGCGTTAGTCGATCGGCTAAATCCACATCTTTCTCTGCTGAGATGGCTGAGTAATCCAGGCATTGGAAGAAACTTCCGGCGCTTGGTAGGATTTTCCAGCGGCTTCCGATGAATTGGGAGGAGAATAGGTCGCGCTTTTTTTGGTAAAAATCAGATAAACCTAGATAGTGTGCGGGCTCTTTCAAGTATTCCGCCAAGGCATATTGCAAAGGCGTTACGCTCGAAAAAGTAACCCATTGGTGGAGTTTTCTAAACTCGGATGTCAAGAATGCCGGAGCGATACAATAACCAATTTTCCAGCCCGTGATGTGGTAAGTTTTGCCAAAAGATCCGCACACAAAACTGCGTTTACGCAATTCTGGATGCAATAAAACACTGGCGTGTTGTGCGCCATCGAAAACAATATGTTCGTATACTTCGTCAGAAACGATCAGGATATTCGTCCCTTTGACAATCTCTGCAAAGGCATCCAAATCCGCCATCGACCAAACGGCTCCGGTCGGATTGTGCGGACTGTTCACCATAATCGCTCTCGTTTGAGGCGTAATTTTCGCAGCAACGGAAGACCAATCAATCGCAAAATTGTTCGAAGCCTTCAGCGGAATATGAACAGGAATTCCACCGGCTAAACGGACGATGGGATCGTATGCGTCATAGCTTGGGTCGAATAGTATGACCTCGTCACCAGGAGAAACGCAGCAATGAATGGCCGCAAAAAGGGCCTCTGTCGCCCCAGAAACAATGGTTACCTCCCTATCTGCATCGACGGGGATGTTATAAAAAGTAGCTGTTTTTGTCGCTAGCGATTGACGTAAAGCGGGGACACCGGCCATCGGGGCATATTGGTTATGGCCTTTGGCATACTGCTGTAACAATTCCTGCAAAGCGGGAGCACAATCGAAACCTGGAAAACCTTGGGAAAGGTTTAATGCGCCGTGCTCGAGGGCGAGGGCGGACATTTTGGTGAAAATAGTCGTCTGAACCTGTGGCTGCTTGGATGGAAATGAAATCATAGCCTAATTTAACAAGGCTTTTCCATCGTACCAAACTTGTACCACTTCCAGCGCCGAATTCAGCTCCACAAAGCAAGCCCGTTTCCCTACTTCGATGCTACCTAAATCGCTTAAATTCGCCACTTCTGCCGGGTAAACCGTCGCCATGCGAACGGCCTCTTCTAGCGGAATCGAAGCTTGTTGAACACAGTTTTGAATCGCCTTTATCATCGTCAAGGAAGAACCTGATAAAACACCCGCTTCGTTCGTGAAGCGCCCGTCTTTAGCTAAAAAGGAATAGGGTCCAAAGGTATCATTCGTCACCGCATCCGTAATCAAAAACAGGCGACCTTTTTTCAAGCGATAGGCCAGTTCTAGTGATTTGAAATCGCAATGCAAACCATCCGCAATGATGCTCGTCCAGGCATCTGATTGGAAGCTAGCGCCTACTAATCCCAACGCGCGCGATTGCCACTGAGACATCGCATTAAATAAGTGGGTGATGCGGGAAACACCTTTCTCTATGGCGTTCATCGCTTGCTCAAAAGTGGCGTCGCTATGTCCCAGAGAGCACATGATGTGGCTTTTTACTACTAATGAAAGCTCCTCAGCGCTGAACATTTCCGGCGCAATTGTCAAGTAAGTTGGAATGCCTTTCGTGCGCTCGATCAGCTCTTCTAGAAAAGCCAAAGATGGCTTTTGGACAAAGGCCTCCTGATGCGCCCCGCGTCTAACCGGATTAAAAAAGGGACCTTCTAAATGCAATCCCACTAGACCAGGCCCGGTATAATTTGAATAAGCTTCGACAGCCTTCCACATGGACTCCGCTGGCGAACAATTCAGCGTAATTTGAAAGGCAACTGTACCTGTTTTATGGTGCTCGTCGAAGGTCGCTTGGATGGCTTCTGTTGTCTGGTGATTCGAAAATAGAATCCCACCACCACCGTAAATTTGGAGGTCAATGAATCCAGGAACGAGGACGTTTTCAGAGGCTTGTCCTTGCCCGTCTGAAATGGCCGAAATACGACCATTGGCTACGGAGATTTCTTTGTTCTTTAGCCATTGCTGGCCCGTGAAAATGCGGCTTGCAAACATGCTTAATATCCCGTGGCTTGTCCATCTTTTCTTGATTCGGTTGCCCCATAATAAACCTTGCGAACGGGATCATATTGGATACATTGGTAACCACCATAAATTCCGTTCATATAGCCTACTTGGTGGCCTTTTTGTAATAATTCGCGAATGACTTCATAGGGATAACCGTGCTCTAATGTGATTGTTCCGCCCGTTGTTTCCATTGTTTCTCCAGTAGGCTCTGAAGAACCTTCGTGATTCATACGAGGATAATCACCCGCTTCTTGTACATTCATGCCAAAATCCACCACGTTCATTACGATCTGCACATGACCCATCGGCTGGTACGCGCCACCCATCACGCCAAAACTCATCACCGGCTGACCATCCTTCGTCATAAACGCCGGGATGATGGTTTGGAATGGTCTTTTACCTGGTGCATAGGTATTATTCTCGCCCTCTTTCAAGTTGTATAATTCGCCGCGATCTTGGAACATAAAACCTAAACCATCCGGCATCATGCCTGATCCAAAACCTCTATAATTACTCTGAATTAAGGACACCATATTGCCGTCCTTATCAGCCACTGTCAAGTAGATCGTGTCACCTTCTTTTAAAGCAGGGTTTCCCGCCTCGTAATGGCGACCCGCACGATTCGGATTGATCAACGCCCGGCGCTTCGCGCCGTACTCTTCCGATATTAATTCCGCTACCGGAATTTTGGCAAACTCAGGATCCGCATAGTATTTTGCGCGGTCTTCGAACGCTAATTTTTTGGCCTCCGTAAACAAGTGCACGTGCTCCGCAGAACCTAGCTTTATTTTGGAGAAATCATAGCCCTCTAAAATCGTTAACATCTGCAAAGCCGCGATTCCCTGGCTATTTGGTGGCAATTCCCACACATCATACCCTCGGTAATTCACGGAAACCGGCTCCACCCAAGTAGACGTGTGCGACGCTAAATCCTCATAGCTCAAAAACCCACCATTCTTCTTCATAAACGCGTCCATCGTCCGCGCCATATCGCCCTTATAAAAGGCATCACGCCCCTCTTTTCCTAATTTTTCTAAGGTATTCGCTAAGTTCGGGTTCTTGAAAATATCACCCTCTACTGGCGTTTTTCCGTTCGGATAATAGTGGTTCGCCACATTTGGAAACTTACCATAATTCGCCGGAACCCGACCTAATGCGGAAGCAAATTCACCGTGCACCGGAAACCCATTACGCGCATAGGAAACGGCCTTTTCTAACACCTTATTCATCGGCATTGACCCGAATTTTTTGTGCAATTCAAACCAGCCATCCACACAACCCGGCACGCTAACAGGCAATGGACCTAAGGACGGAATGTGTGTTAATCCGCGTTTTTTGAACTCCGCTAAAGTCAAAGATTTGGGTGATCTCCCCGACGCATTCAACCCATATAATTTCTTCGTTTTCGCATCCCAAACAATCGCAAACAAATCTCCCCCTATTCCATTCACGTGTGGTTCCACGACACCTTCCATCGCATTCGCCGCAATAGCTGCGTCGATCGCATTTCCACCGGCTTTCAGCACATCAAGTGCCGCCTGGGTAGACAAAGGATGAGAGGTAGCGGCCATCCCGTTTTGGGCAATGGCCTGTGAGCGAGTCGCCCAAACTTTGCCATACGGACGATCTTGCGCCTGAGCAAACAGGGGCAAACAAAGGAGTAGGAGTAATTTCTTCATGTTGTTGATTTTGAAACAGTAAATTAGGCAATGGTCCCTAAATATGCAATTATCGACTAACTTATAAAAAAGGACAGCAGTCAAATCTACTCGAAAAAGATCTTTACCTTTCCAAAATGAGAAATAGTTTGGATGATGGCTTAGATTTTAGAATTGATAAACTGACAAAATCGATTGAGGAGGTAACGAGTGGTCAAAGCGAACCTACCTTTATTCTGCCGGTAGAGTTAGTTGATTTATATCAATTGATTTGGCACTTTGATTGGATGCTGGAATTTGATCTAGATGAACGCACATTATTTAAATTAGTCACAGTGAATGAACCTAATTTAATCCATGGCTTAATTTGTTTAGAACAAAAACCTGACCATATTTACATACACCTACTTGAAAGTGCTCCGTTCAATAAAGGGAAAGAGAAACGATACTCTGGTGTTGCGGGAAATTTAGTCGCATTTGCTTGTAAACAATCCTTTCATTTTGGTTATGATGGCAATGTCTCCTTTATTGCTAAAGAACAATTGATTGAGCACTATGAAAAATCAATTGGGGCATTTCACTTTGGCAATCGAAGAATGATTATTAATACGAGTGCAGCAAAGAAATTAGTCAACCAGTATTTTAATTCTTAATTCATGCAACCTAAAAAAATACGTTTAGATGTGGATCAAATTGGTGGACAAGAAATTCTTTCTGCCTCTGATGAAAAAGTGATTAGTCAATACATTCAATCACAAAAAAGAGATATTCATCCCATCAAAAAAAGGGAAGGAATCACAAAAACAAAAAACCCCTAGACTTATCGTCCAGGGGTTTTTGCAATTCTTGAACCTCAATATATTAAACGGTTTTCGTGAACCATTTCTGCTTGATGCGCTCCGAGATGTAGTACATACATGGAACGATTACGAGCGTTAAAATGGTCGAGAACGTTAATCCGAAGATGATTGTCCAGGCTAAGATTCCCCAGAATACCGCGGAATCAGAACCGATGAAGATGTGTGGATTTAATTCCGTGAATAAGGTAACGAAGTCGATGCTTAAGCCTAATGCCAAAGGAATTAAGCCTAATACCGCCGCCGAAGCCGTTAACAATACCGGAGTTAACCGAATGCCACCGCCTTCGATAATCGCCTCTTTTAAGTCGTAACCACGCTTGAAGCGAAGCTCCTCGATGAATTCGATTAATAGGATACCATTCTTTACGACGATACCTGCAAGCGCGATGATACCTACGCCGGACATAATCACAGAGAAGGTCATTCCGAAGGCCATAAAGCCTAACAATACCCCGATTAACGATAACAAGATCGTTGCGAAGATGATTAATGGCTTCACTGCAGAATTAAACTGTGTTGCTAAGATTAAGTAGATTAACACTAAGGCTGCTAAGAAGGCTACACCTAAAAAAGTGCCGGATTCTTTTTGGTCTTCTTGTTCTCCACCCATCCGAATCGTGTAACCTTGTGGCACCTCAATTCCCTCGAAAAGCGTCGTTAATTCGCCTACAATTTCGTTCGCATTATAACCTTGCACCACGTCTGAACCTAGGGTTACAACGCGTTCTTGGTTTTTGCGGTTGATTTGGCTAAACGAAGTAGCGTACTGTATATCGGCAATTGAATTCAATGGCACTTGGCGCAAGGCGCCGCCCATGTTCATATCGCGGTAAGTCACATTCATTTGCAATAACTTCTCGATTTGGTTGCGAGAATCTCCCTTCAAACGTAATTGAATAGGATATTCGTCTTTCGTGTCGCGGAATTTAGAGATTTCAGCACCGAATAAACCGGTACGAACAGCCATCGCCACTTGTGCTGATGAAATGCCCTCTCGGGACGCTTTCTCGCGGTTCACATCGATGATGATTTCCGGTTTGTTCGTCACTAGATCGGATTTCAATTCTTGAATTCCTTGGATGCCTTCTTTTACGATGGCTGCACGAACCTTTTTCTCTAAATCTTGTAAAACAGCGAAGTCATCTCCAGCGATTTCGATCGAAATGGGCTTGCCTGTAGGCGGGCCATTATTTTCTCTTTCGATGGCAATTTCAACACCGGCTAAGGGATTTTTGGCAAAATCCGCTTGAATTTTACTCAAAATTTCACTCGTTTTCACACCACCACGTAACTGCAATTTCTCGAAAGCAATCGTCACCTTACTTTTGTGTGGCGTTGCTCCACGATCTGGTTGCATCGGATCTCCAGCATTCTTTCCCACATTGGAAATAACGGAGTTCACGATTTTGCTATACCCTTCTTTGTTCAAGAAAGCGAAGACACGCTTCTCGATCACTTTGGAAACCGAATCGGTTACGACCGCATCGGTACCAATCGGGTTTTTGGCATAAATATAAATGTAATCCGGATCGCCTGAAGGGAAGAAAACCACCTTGGGTTTCACCACACCCAATAAACCGATCGTTACAATCAATAATATGAAGGCTGAAATCGTTGCGTAAATTGGACGTTTTCCCATTAATACCCACGAAATCAACTTGCGGTAATTCGTCTTGAAATTAGGCAAAGTAGTCTCTTGGAAAGGCACAATCCATTTCGGTGTGATCACAAAGTGATTGAACACATACAGAATAATGCAAAGCACAAAGAAGTTTCCAAAGCCAAAGTGACCCAAACCGAAGCCCATCGCATAGCCGAAAACGGCTAAGCTCAACAAAATAAATACAGTACGACGGATGTCAGCAAACTTAGGCGCCTTCACATCGTTCACCTCTTCATCGTGACGCTTCATAAACGTAATCGCGAACACTGGGTTCATGACATAAGCCACAAAAAGGGACGCAAAAAGCGTAATGATCAACGTGATAGGCAAGTATTTCATAAACTCACCTACGATCCCTGGCCAGAATAACAAAGGCAAGAATGGCGAAATCGTCGTTAACGTTCCTGATAATACCGGTACGAACACCTCAGAAGCAGCTAATTTTACCGACTCTGTAATGGTCAATTTCTTGAAGTTATTGAACAAACGGTGCGCATTCTCGATCACCACAATCGCATCATCCACCACAATTCCAAGTCCTAAAAGGAAACCGAATAGAACGATAGTGTTTAAACTAAAGTCTAACGAAGGCATGAACAAGAAGGTTAACAAAGCCGATAAAGGCACGGATAGACCCACAAAAACCGCATCTCTAACGCCCATAAAGAACATTAATACGATAACCACAAATAAGAATCCCAGGATTACCGTGTTAATCAAATCAGCTAAATCGCCACGCGTACGCTCCGATTGATCCGCAGTCGTAGTGACCGTTAATCCAGCTGGATAACGCGTTTCTTTGAAGTCTTCGATGGTTGTTTCAATGCGATCAGCCGCTGCGATTAGGTTCGCCCCAGAACGCTTAATGACGTTCAATGTGATGACGGACTTATTGTTCAAACGCGCAAAATCTTGCTTCTCTTCATAACTGTCCTTCACCTCTGCCACATCCTTTAAGCGGACACGTGCACCCGTAGAAGAACCGATCATCAAATTAGCTAATTGATCAATGGACTTTAATTCCCCTGTCACCCGAAGTGAACGACGTACTCCATTCACCGGTAAATCACCCCCAGAGATGTTGACGTTTTCGCCTTGTACCGCAGATTGGATATCGTAGAAAGTCAAACCATAACTCTGCATCTTGTACAGGTCTAGGTTGATTTGGATCTCTCTTTTTAAGGCACCGATGATGTCTACGCGGTTAATTTCCGGCATTCCCTCGATCTCGTCTTGTAAATCCTCTGCATATTTCTTCAACTTATCGAGTGGATAATCCCCCGCGATGTTGATGTTCATAATCGGGAATTCAGAGAAGTTAACCTCCGCCACAGATGGCTCGCGGGTTAAGTCTTTCGGCAAATCTGCGATTGC
This sequence comes from Aquirufa sp., assembly GCA_040403415.1. GTDB lineage: Bacteria > Bacteroidota > Bacteroidia > Cytophagales > Spirosomataceae > Aquirufa. Next base: position 41,627 of record JBBAKU010000005.1, on the reverse strand, counting down.
TTTGTCCACCGCATCTTGCGTACGTTGCTTCGCGATGGGGACGGTGACGTCCGTGTTGAATTCGACGATGATGACCGAAATATCCTGCAAAGCATTTGACTTCACACGCTTTACGCCTGTGATTGATTTGATTTGCTTTTCGATCGGTTTATTGATCGTGTTTTCGATGTCCGAGGGAGTCGTTCCTGCGTAGACCGTTTGGATGACCATTTGTGGCACCACGATGTCTGGGAATTGCTCCTTAGGTAAGCTCGAATAGATTCCCATCCCCGCCACAAATATGATGAAGGTGAAGATGTAAACCGTCGTGCGGTTTTGGGCTAACCAGCCCACCATGTTGTAGATCAAGCCTTTGCCTTCGGGCAATTGCTCGTTTTTGCTATTTTTTTCCATTTTCTACTTAGAAAGAGATGGCTGTACCATCCACTAAATCTTGAAATCCTTGTGTAATGATCGCGTCACCTGCTTTTAAGCCCTCAGAAATCTCTGCTTGGCCGTTGTAGGTTAAACCGATCGTGATTTGACGTGCACGTGCTACTTTTTTGCCGTTTTCTTCCACTGCCACATACACTAAATTGCCTTTTTCGGTCTTTTGGATGATGTTTTCGCTGATCACGACCGCATTTTTCTTAGACGTATCGTTGATGTTGATCACCGCTAATAAGTTTGGCTTTAACTCACCACCCGCGTTCGGGATGCGGGCTTCGATGTCAAACGTACGGGTTAAAGGATTAACAATTTTCGATACCAAAGAGATACGCGCCTTTAATTCCTTGTTTAAATCAGGGAATTTGATGCTGATCTCATCACCTTGTTTCACGGTTCCTACATACGAATCAGCGATTTTAGCAGCGATCTTTAGGTTACCTAAGTTCACGATTTGAACGATAGGTACACCAGGAGCGCCCATTTCACCTGCTTTTTGGCGAACTAATTCAACCGTTCCAGCGATTGGAGCCGTTACACGAGATAAGCCTAATTGCGCTTTCAAGGTCACGATTCTTTTCTCCAAAGACTCCATGTTCGACTTCGCACTCAAGTATTGAACTTCTGTCCCGATTTGTTGATCCCAAAGCGCTTTTTGCTTCGTATAGATCGTCTTCGCTAACGACAATTGTTGACGAACCTCTTCTAATGACTCTTTTAAGATGTTATTGTCCAAAGTCGCAATCAATTGACCTTTAGACACCGATTGTCCCGCTACCACTGGCAAGGATAAAATCACACCACCCGTTTGTGGGCTAACTAAAACGGTGTTTTCAGCGACTACATTTCCTTGTGCTTCTACGAAGTGTTGGAACGTTTGTGCTACCAATGGGCTCACCGTTACGGCGATTACTTTCGCAACCGCTTGCTCAGAAGGCTTACCTACTTCTTTTTCTAATTGTGCGATTTTCGCCTGGATTTCTTTTTCCTGTGACTTCAAATCCGCTAATTCTTGCTTTTTGTCTTTTGATCCGCATGCCGCGAAGAAAAGAATTCCACTTAGGAGGATGGCTATTTTTTTCATGTTTGTATTAGTCTATGTATAGTGTACCGTTTGCTTTTTCTAATTCTACTTTCGCCACTAGGGCATTGTAAAGGGCCGTAAAGTAGTTTGCTTGTGATTCTTTGATAGATGATTCTGCGTTCAAAACCTCTAAGTTTGAACCTACCCCTTGTTGGTATTTCACACGGGTAACGCGCGAAATCTCATTCGCTAAGTCTAGGTTCGCTTTTTGTTCTTTCATGGACTCCAAAGCGTTCTTCATCGTAATGCTCGCCTGTGAACGCTGTAAGTCGATGGACGACTTTAACAAGCTATAAGACTGGCGCACCTTTTGCAAGTTATTCGCTGACTGAACCGCCTTGTATTTTTTCGAAAATCCGTCAAAAATCGGGATCTGCAAAGCCACCGTAACAGCGGCGTTATCGAACCATTGTTTGGTCATTAAATCACTGAACGCATTCGCCCCCGCGTTATAACCGTAGTTCGCGTTCAAGACTAAACGAGGTAAATATCCTGCCTTGATGCTCTTCAAATCTAATTCAGCTAAGTTTTCCTGCGTTTGCAAGATGGAATACTCGATGCGGTTCGCATAATTGAAATCGCCTGCTGCGTTTGTGTTAAACGTTGCTAATTCGACTTTTTCTAAGCTCTCGCTCAAACGAATCGGCTCTTCCATCGGGAAACCCATTTGGAACTTTAATAAGGAATAGCTCAATTCCTGCAAGCGATTCACGTTCTCTAATTCTGTGCGTAAATTATTCGCTTGCACATCTAAACGCTGCACGTCGATCTTTTCTACGAAACCTTGCTTATTTAATTCCCGTGTTTCCTTTAATAAGGTGTCTAAGCGAGCCACATTTAAGGCTAAAAGGCTTTGGCGTTTTTCATTTACTAAAATCCCGTAATAAGCCTTCGTCACATTCTCTGCTACTTGCTGCTTCGATTGGGTAACCGATTTAACGGCTAGATCCTTGTAAACAGAAGAAGCCTTCAGGCCTAATAAATACGTTCCGTCAAATACTAATTGGCTTAATCCCACGTTGGCAAATCCAGAATTATCTACCCCGAATTTCGCGGCGATTAATTCTCCCTCCGCCGCAGCAGGGTTGAAAATTTTAGCGGGGATGAAGGCACGTTGCAAGACGATATTGTTCGTTAAGGCAACGGAACCATTCACCTGGGGTAAGCCCATGGCTTTGATCTCATTGATCTTCGCACTCGCGTTCTGCAAGTCGATTTGGCTATTTTTAACTTGAACCTGGTGCGTGATCGCATAATCCACGGCCTGCTTTAGGCTGTAGGTCTGCGCGTTAGCGGCCAGAGTGGTCATTAAAAATAGACCGGCACAGATGTTTCTTAGGCGGATCATCATTTTAAATTGTTTTGGTAAGATGTGTAGAGTGTTAAACCTTTTTCGGTCAAAATGCCCCGCATGAAAATGTCCATCAGTGTTAACTGGGTGTCATACAAGGATAGTTTATTGTTAGGATAAAAATCAGGGTTGAAGGCTAAATCCACTTCGGCCATACGCAAGCGAGCTAATAATTCGAAATCGATGTCATTTCTGAAATACCCGAATTGTGCCCCCTTCTTAAAGTCTGCGATTAAGTTTTTGTGAATGCATTTTTCGCCGTGCTCGGTGAAAAGTTGAAAGGCTTTAGGGAAGTATTTTTGAATCTCGTATAAAAGCCGGGGATTCATTTGCATGAACAAATCTTTTGTCATCTCGAACGACTTGAAAATCTTTTCAATAACGTTAGGGTAGAGTCTGTCGAGTTCATCCCATTTCAAATCGTCCTGCACAATGAAGGCTTGCACGACTTCGAAGACCATGGAATCTTTATCCGGAAAATGTTGATAAATCGTTTTTTTAGAAATCCCTAATTCGCTCGCAATCGCATCCATCGTCACGGTCTTGACACCGTAGCGGAAGAATAATTCAGTTCCTTTTTCTAGAATGCGCGATTTCATTTGCTAGTCCCATTGATTTATCGGGAAGCAAAACTATGGAAACTTTCGGAGACTACAAAGTTTTCTTGTATTATTTTAAGATTATCGGTCGGTTAAATTTGATTAACGGCCAAAATCATCCTGCAAACGGACGATATCCGATTCATCCGATGGATGCTTCACATCCGTATGTTGCCAAATCTCCGTCACCACTCCCCAGTTGTCTAAACCGACTAAACGGTGGCGCATACCGGTGGGTAAGGTAATTAATTCGCCTTCCTGATAAACACCCGGAGCAGTTTGTTCATCCGTCTCGGAGATCACAACACCTACTGGACCTGAATTCACGGTCCAAACCTCCGCTCTACGGAAGTGGTATTGCCAAGACAAACGCTTCTGAGGGGCTACTACTAGAAACTTAGGGCTTAATTTTTGGGTGATTTGAATCGCATCCATGGAAAGTTGCGGGAAGAACTGTGCCGCAAATTTGGCTGCCTGCGTCTCCTCTAATACGAAGAATCCTCCCCATGGGCGGTTGTGGTCTTTGTCAATAATTGTATACCCTTGTGAAAGAATGTAAGCTTCGACTTGTGCGAAGACTTCAGAGGCAGGAGTGGATGCGCTAAAATTCATTGTACAAAAATAAAAAAAAGACGGGAGAGCGTCCCGTCTTTTCAATTCTATTTATCGAATGGTCACTTAGAGTGTCCAGCCGTTGCGGTATTCGCGTTTCACGAATTGGTTTGCCGCATCGAAGTTCGTGATGCGCATATTCTTCGCATCCCACTCCAGTTTTTGACGACCAATGTATTTCGCATTACGCCCCTCGCCTTCGCGTAACATGTACGAACGAATCGCTAGGTTACCCATTAATACGGATTCCGTAAACGGTGCCGCATAATCGAATGGAGAACTGACTTCCATATTACCGAAACCAGCTTTACAAGCCTCTACCCACTGCGTATTGTGACCGCTATCGCCGCCTTTCACACGCGCTAAGCTTGCTTTAGGAAGTTCAGACTCATCTACACGCGCTCCGTTTCTAAATACTTTAGGATACATACCATACGTTCCACACGTCATGATACCTTTCGAACCGATTAAGATCACTCCATTAGAACCATCTGGATCCCCAATAATTTCAGAAGCCGGAATTCCGTCTGGATGTGGCGCCCGAAGACCTCCATCAAACCAAGTCAATTTCACCGGGGAATTATTTTTCTTCGAAGGACCATAGTGTAAAGTTACCATCGAGCTAGGAGGACATCCTTGAGGAATGTATTCAGGTGTCCAATCTTGCAAGAAGACAGAACCTACCGAACATTCTACGTCGATTGCGTCACGGATACCTAATACTTTGAATGGAGGGTCTAATAAGTGACATCCCATGTCGCCTAAGGCGCCTGTACCATAATCCCACCAGCCTCTCCATTTGAATGGAAGTAGAGCTGGGTTATATTCTCTGTATTTCGCAGGCCCTAACCAAAGATCCCAATCTAACTCTGCCGGTGCTGGGGATCCAGCAGCAGGATAGGCGATTCCTTGTGGCCATACGGGACGGTTCGTCCATACATATACTTCTTTTACTTTTCCGATAGCACCGCCATCGAACCATTCCATCATTTGACGTACACCGTCACCTGAGGAACCTTGGTTACCCATTTGGGTTACGACTTGCATCTCCCGTGCTTTCTCGCCTAATAGACGCGCCTCGTAGATGTCGTGTGTTAAGGGTTTTTGAACGTATACGTGTTTCTTACGACGCATCGCCTCCATCGCGATGGTTGCGTGGGTATGGTCAGGAGTAGAAACGATGACCGCATCTACGTTGCTACCCTCTTTATCTAGGGCCGCACGGAAATCGCGGTATACATTCGCTTTTGGGAGGTCTTTTTTGATTCGGACCATTTGGCGATCATCTACATCGACGATAGCGACGATGTTTTCTGCTCCTTTATTATAGGAATTCATGATGTCGCTGTAGCCTTTTCCGCCACCACCGACACCCATGATGTTTAATTTGTCTGAAGGAGCAGTGTAACCCTTGCCTAGCACGTGGCGAGGTACAATGTAGAAACTGGCTGCGGCTAATCCGGCTTTTTGCAGGAAGTTCCGTCTTGAAGTGTTACTCATAGTTGATAGGTTTTAATGATTGGATGTAAGTTTGTAAAAAAATAGTACAAAACAAAAAAAGGGGTCAGCTTTCGCTAACCCCTCTCAGTATAGAACAGGTGAATGTTACTATTCAGCTTTTTTAGATTTTTTCTCTAATTTTTTGATCGCTTGTTCTCTTTCAGCACCTTCCATTTGCTCTTTTAAAGCAGATAAAGCACCGATATCGCCCATAGTCGATTTCTCAGCTGTTGCAGCAGCAGGCTTGTCAGCAGATTTCGCTGCTTTCTTTTTCTCTGGCTTCGCAGCAGCAGCATCAGCCGCTACTTCTTCCGCCGTTGCCGCCGTGAATGTACGTGTGTGTGATAAGATAATCTTACGCTCTTCTTTGTGGAATTCTGTTACCACGAAGTCTAACGCCTCACCTACCTCAGCAACTGACTCATCTGCCTTCGTTAACTGCTTCAAAGGAGCTAATCCTTCGATACCGTATGGCAATTCTAAAACACCGAATTTCTCGTTTTTAGAAATGATGGTTGCTTTTTGAGTTGAACCTAAAGTGAACACACTTTCAAATGTATCCCAAGGGTTTTCCTCTAATTGTTTGTGACCTAAAGCTAAACGACGGTTGTCCGCGTCTAATTCGATTACGATAACATCTAAAGAATCACCTACTTTAACGAATTCAGATGGGTGTTTGATTTTCTTCGTCCAAGACAAGTCAGAAACGTGAACTAAACCGTCGATTCCTTCTTCTAATTCTAAGAATAAACCGAAGTTAGTTAAGTTACGAACGGTTCCTTTGTGCTTCGTACCGATTGCGTATTTCGCTAATAAATCAGTCTTAGTCCAAGGATCTTCTGTTAATTGCTTGATACCTAGAGACATCTTGCGCTCAGAACGATCTAATGTTAACACGACTGCTTCCATTTCGTCGCCTACTTTCAAGAAATCTTGTGGATTACGTAAGTGTTGAGACCATGACATCTCAGACACGTGGATTAAACCTTCAACGCCTGGCAATACTTCTAAGAAAGCACCGTAATCCGCTACGTTAACGATTTTACCTTTTACTTTCGAACCTACTTCAGTTCCAGCAGCTAAAGCTTCCCAAGGGTGCGCTTGTAATTGCTTCATACCTAAAGAGATACGTTTTTTGTTTTCGTCGAAGTCTAATACCACCACTTGGATTTTTTGATCCAATTTCAATACCTCTTGTGGGTGGTTGATACGACCCCATGAGATATCTGTGATGTGAAGTAAACCATCTACACCACCTAAATCGATGAACACACCGAAATTAGTCATGTTTTTGATCACACCTTCTAGTACTTGACCTTTATCTAAGTTCGTTAAGATCGTTTGACGTTGTGCCTCTAGATCTTTCTCGATTAATACTTTGTGAGATACAACTACGTTGTCATTTGTGTGGTTGATTTTAACCACCTTAACCTCCATGTTTTTGCCTACGAAAATATCGAAGTCACGGATAGGCTTCACATCAATTTGAGAACCAGGTAAGAATGCCTCGATTCCAAAGATATCTACGATTAAACCACCTTTTGTACGGCGCTTAACGAAACCATTGATGATCGTATCTTCTTCTAATGCTTTCTCGATGTTCGTCCATGCACCCATCACCTTAGCTAACTTACGAGACAACGTTAATTGTCCGTTTGCGTCTTCTTGGTTCTCGATGTATACTTCAACCTCGTCACCAGCTTTCAAATCCGGCATATCGCGGAATTCTGAAGCAGATACTAAACCATCAGATTTGAATCCAATGTTAATGATTACTTCCCGGTCAGTCTTGCTTACAACAATACCTTTCACTACTTCCTTCTCAGTGACCGAGTTCAAGGTTGCTTCGATAGCAGCCTCCATTTTTTCTTTTTGTTCTGTAGTGTAGTTACCACCGAACCCTTTTCCTTCAACTAAATCCCAGTCGAAATCTTTTGGTTGTTTTGACATATTTGGTGCCCGTTTGGCTCATCGTTTTTGATTTCGCCTACATCAACAAGCTGGGCTAACCTGCTGAAATTAAGTTTGAAACAATTTTTAAATTGGGGTGTAAAGCTACGAAGAATTAGTTTATTTTCCATCTTTTGTGCTAAATTGTTCTCACGAACCTCGTTAACCTATGAAATATTGCTTTTTAGCCCTTTTTTTCTTGTCCCAAAACCTTTTTGCTATGTCTAATCCCGGAAAACCTTTCGGTCAAACGCCTGCGGGCGAGTCTGTTATCTTGTATACCTTGAAGAATGCTCACGGCATGGAAGTTCACATTATGAACTACGGCGGCATCATCCAAAAAATCCTAACGCCGGATCGCCATGGAAAAGTGGAAGATGTGGTGCTGGGATTCGAGACTTTACAAGAATACATCAAAGACACTCCCTATTTCGGAGCGATCGTAGGTCGTTTCGGAAACCGCATCGCGAACGGGAAATTTACGCTGGACGGTAAAGAATATACCCTCGCTGCCCAAAACAACGGCCAACACCTTCACGGCGGCCTAATTGGTTTTGATAAGAAAGTATGGAAAGTGGAAGCGGCCTCCGCGCAGAGCCTCACTTTATCCTATGTTTCCAAAGACATGGAAGAGGGATTTCCTGGAAACTTAAGCATTAAGATGACTTATACTTTATCGGAAGACAACGAATTAGGTATTTCTTATGAAGCCACAACGGATAAAGCGACGGTATTGAACCTAAGCAATCACTCGTATTTTAACCTGAGTGGAAACGCGAAACGCGCTATTTTAAATCAAGAAGTGCAGATGGACGCGTCGCGTTTAGTGGCGGTAAATAAAGTGTTAATTCCGACGGGAGTGCTCGCGCCAGTCGCAGGGACGCCTTTTGATTTTACAAAACCACATGTGGTGGGAGATCGTATAAACGACACTTCCTCTGAGCAAATTGTGTTAGGTGGAGGCTATGACCATTGCTGGGCGTTGGATAAGCCAGCCGGATCTTATGCGAAAATCGCGACGGTCCACGATCCTGTTTCGGGTCGTAAAATGACTGTGTCTACGGATCAACCGGGGGTACAGTTTTATACGGGGAATTTCCTAGATGGCCATTTGACCGGGAAATATGGGGTGAGCTATGGCAAGCGTTTTGGCCTATGTTTAGAAACGGAACATTTCCCAGATTCGCCTAATCAGCCTAATTTCCCTAGCACAGTTCTGCGCCCAGGTGAGGTATATAAAACGAAAACAGCGTATCAGTTTAGTGTGAATTAAAGCGTTTTCGCTTCGTTCCAGTAGATATCCATTTCTGCCAAAGTCATCTCGGAAAGCGCCTGGCCATTCTCTGCCGCGCGTTTTTCGAGGTGCTGGAAGCGTTTGATGAACTTTTTATTTGTCCGCTCCACGGCTGTTTCTGGATTAATATCGATGAATCGGGCAAAGTTCACGAGACTGAAGATCAAATCCCCCAGTTCTCCCTCTGCCTCCGCCTTTCCGGCAGCATCGAGTTCTTTACCCACAAAAGTCTCTTTGAATTCGCCCAGTTCTTCCTCCACTTTCTCCCACACCTGCTCCTTTTCTTCCCAGTCAAAACCCGCACCGCGCGCCTTTTCCTGTATCCGCATCGCCTTCACGAGCGCTGGAAGAGAACCTGGAACGCCGCCCAGAACGGACTTGTTTCCCTCTTTTAATTTCAAAGCCTCCCAATTCTGCTTTACCTGCTCCTCCGTTTCAGCCACCACATCGCCATAAATATGCGGATGGCGGCTAATCAGCTTTTCGCAAACCCCGTGCAATACGTCGCTCACGTCAAAAGCGCCTTTCTCCGAACCGATTTTGCTGTAGAAAACGAGGTGTAAGAAAATGTCGCCTAGCTCTTTGCGGATTTCGGTCAAATCGTTTTCCATGATTGCATCGGAAAGCTCGTAGGTCTCCTCGATGGTTAAATGGCGTAATGATTCCAGCGTCTGCTTCTTGTCCCAAGGGCATTTCTCCCGCAGGTCGTCCATAATGACAAGTAAACGGTCGAATGCCTCCGCGGCTTTGGGGTATTTCATACTAAGGGTGAATACTAAGGATTTAACGCGTAGACTCTAACGTAGTCGATTTGGAACTTGTTCGGGAAGATTGTGTCGTCCACGCCTTTTTGTCCACCCCAGTTTCCACCGATCGCTAGGTTCATTAAGATATGTTGCTTCTTGTCAAAAGGCCATTGTTCCCAGCCACCCTTCGGATTTTTGAATTCGAAGTATTGCTTATCGTCGATGAAAGCACGTACATAGTCCGGTGTCCAATCCACCCGGAACGTATGGAATTCGGTGTCCCAATTCGCTAAAGTCGTCGTAGCTGTTTTTTGCGTTCCTATGACGTGATTGTACGCTTTTGTGTGCACACTCGCGTGCATCACACCCGGATCGTAACCCACGTGTTCTAAGATATCAATCTCGCCATTGTCTGGCCAGTATTGGGTACCGTAATCAGATTGAGACGCAAGCATCCAGATCGCAGGCCAGTTTCCACGGCCAGCTGGAATCTTTGCTTTGGCCTCAATACGACCATATAAAAAGTCATTTTTGCCTTTTGTGACGATACGCGCGGAGGTGTAGGCACTCGATCCAGCCGTCTCCTTGATCGCTTCAATCGTCAAAATGCCGTTCTCGATATGCGCATTTTTGATGTTTGCGTTGGTGTAGTTTTGGAGTTCATTATTTCCCCAGCCGCTATTTCCTACGTCATATCCCCATTTCGACGCATCTGGAAGACCATCTTTTTCAAATTCATCCGCCCAAAAAGGCGTCGTCGCAAACGTATATTCCTTCGGTGGAACCACCGGTAAATCAATAATATTGATCTTAGGCGCAACGGGTTCTTCTGATTTACAAGAGAAAGCGCTTAGGCTAAAGGCGATGAAGGCAAGTCTTAACATAGAGAGGTTTGATTTTTCCCAAAAATAGTATTTCCTCCCGATTTATCCTCTCCATTATTCGTATATTTCGGGATGGATTTCAAACTCACTTCTTCTTACAAGCCCACCGGGGATCAGCCGGAGGCGATTCGGCAATTAGTCGATGGGGTGAACAAAGAAGAAGCTGCCCAAACCTTGCTAGGCGTAACCGGTTCTGGAAAGACCTTTACAATCGCCAATGTGATCCAGCAGGTGAACCGGCCTACCCTGATTTTGAGCCATAACAAAACCCTCGCCGCCCAATTATACGGGGAATTCAAGTCCTTTTTCCCAGAGAACGCGGTCGAGTATTTCATCTCTTATTACGATTATTACCAGCCCGAGGCCTTTATCGCCTCCACGGGAACTTACATAGAAAAAGATCTCTCGATTAACCAGGAGATTGAAAAATTACGTTTGGCGACGACCTCTTCCTTGATGTCTGGCCGCCGCGATATTATTGTGATTGCTTCCGTTTCCTGTATTTACGGTATGGGAAATCCGGACGAGTACCGAAATTCCATTATGCGCGTCGCCGTGGGAGATATCATCTCACGCAATCAGTTTTTGTTCCGTTTGGTGGAGATTCTCTACGCTCGGACGGAGGGCGAATTTTTGCGCGGTACCTTCCGGGTGAAAGGCGATACGGTGGATATTTTCTTGGCTTACGCGGACTTCGGATATCGCTTCGTGTTTTTTGGCGATGAGATCGAGGAGATCCACCGCATCGATCCCTGGACGGGCAAGAAGATCTCTTCGGAGACGATGGTGGCCGTTTTCCCGGCGAACTTGTTTGTGACGGGTCGCGAAACATTGAACAACGCGATCTCCCATATCCAGGAAGATTTAGTGAACCAAATCTCCTATTTCGGCCGCGAGGGTCGCCTGACGGAAGCAGAACGTATTAAGCAGCGGACAGAGTTTGATCTCGAAATGATGCGCGAGCTAGGCTACTGCTCGGGGATTGAGAATTATTCTCGGTATTTTGACCAAAGAAAATCCGGCCAGCGCCCCTTCTGCCTATTGGACTTCTTCCCAGACGATTTCCTCATGGTGGTAGACGAAAGCCACGCCACCATGCCTCAAATCCGTGCGATGTACGGCGGCGACCGCTCCCGCAAGGAATCCTTAGTGGAATATGGTTTCCGTTTGCCCTCGGCGATGGACAACCGCCCTTTGAAATTCGATGAATTCGAAGACCTCATCGGCCAAACCATCTTCGTCTCCGCCACCCCATCCGACTACGAATTACGCCGCTCCGAGGGAGTCGTAGTCGAACAAATTATTCGCCCTACCGGACTTTTGGACCCTTTAATCGAAGTCCGTCCTACGAAAAACCAAATCGATAATTTGCTCGAAGAGGTCTACGACCGCATTAAGAAAAACGAACGCGTTTTAATTACCACTTTGACCAAACGAATGGCAGAGGAACTGTCGAAATACCTCGACCGCGTGGGGATTAAATGCCAGTACATTCACTCCGAAGTGAAAACCCTAGAACGCGTCGAAATTCTTCGGAATTTACGTTTAGGCGTCATCGACGTATTAGTGGGAGTAAACTTATTACGGGAAGGTTTGGATTTACCGGAAGTTTCGTTGGTCGCGATTATGGATGCGGACAAAGAAGGATTTTTGCGCGACATTCGCTCGCTGATTCAGACCATCGGTCGTGCGGCGCGTAACGAAAATGGCAAGGTGTTGATGTACGGAGATAAGATCACGGGTTCGATGGCACTAGCCATCTCGGAAACTAACCGCCGCCGTGCCATCCAAATGGCCTATAATGAGAAACACGGCATTACGCCTAAAACGATTTGGCGTTCGCACGACGAGATCATGGAGCAAACCTCCATCGCGGATCGCATGGCGAAACCCACAAAGAATTACACGATTCATCCGGATCAAGCGCCAGTCGCCGCAGATCCTTTATTAGCCTATATGAAGCCGGCTGAGCTGAAAAAGCAATCCGAAACCATTCGCAAAGAGATGGAGAAAGCGGCGCGCGACCTCGATTTCCCATTAGCCGCGCGTTTACGCGACGAATTAGTGGTGATCGAATCGATGCTGACTTAGTTTCAACGCACATACATTTCGAACTTGTTGTAGGTAGTTTTGGACAAGAATCCACTCGTATTCTGCTGTCATCGAATCGGTTAGGGTGAAGCGGAGGCTGTCGCCGGGGCCTTTTTGGGCTAAACGGGGCAAATCCGCCGAAATGACGTGCGCTAAACGCGGATAGCCACCCGTCGTCTGATGTCCTGCCATTAAAACCACGAGTTGCCCCGATGGGAGTAGCTGAATCGTTCCGGCCGTGACCGCGGAGGACAATAAATTTTGCGAAGCCAATGTCTTCAGCGGTTCCTGCATTAATTGATAACCCATTCGATTCGAGGTAGGAGAAATGGCAAAGGATTTACTCAAAACCAGCTGTTGTGAACAAGCCTTAATCTGTTCCCATTCTCGGCCACACAGAATCCTAATTGGTTCATCCGTGAACACATTCTCCGGGTTCATCGACCAAGGCAAAATCTTCACGCGGGAAACCTGTTCGTCTTTCAGTTCTCTGGTCGCGACGTAGACTCTTTGGCCTGAAACGGGTTTTTTACAACTCAAAATGGCCCCCGGCGGCACTTTAATCGGTTGGTTCAGGGGAACTTCCACCTTATCCACGCAGGCTCTAAAGTCCGCACCACAAATCGCCAGCAAAGTGCTCGTCTCGAACTGGTAAACACCAGTCGGAAAGTGCATTTCCAGCGCCTTGTCGTATACATCGTTTCCTACGAGCGCGTTCGCGATTTGTAAGGAAAAGGTATCCATTGCTCCTCCGGGAGGAATTCCCTCGTGCTGCAAACCATAAATGGGAAGGCCCTGCCACGTATCCAATAAACCTTTTTTGATCAGTTTCATACGGTGACGGGGATAAAACGAACACGGTCGCCCGCTCTGAAATGGGGAATATCCGTCGTGCGACCGATGATCTGCCAGCCGCCGGGAGAAGCGCTGGGGTAGATACCGGTTTGGTTGCCGGCTAGACCGATGTCTCCTTTCTGTATGGGAGCCGGCGTCAATTTTCTAGCCACGGTAATTCGCTCGTCGGTTGTTCCCATATAGGCGAATCCCGGGAGGAAGCCTAGGAAATAGACAGTGTATTCTTTTTCACTATGAATGCGGATGATTTCTTGTTCGCTAAGTCCGCAACTGTTCGCCACAGAGGCTAAATCCGCTCCATCGTAAACACAAGGAATTTCGTGTAATCGCCCCTCTGGAATGACCGCCGTAAAAGCTTCCCCTAGTTTTTCTTGGATGAGGGTTTTCATTCCCGCCAAACCTTGAAATCTGCTCGCTACTACCCCTAAGTCAAACACAATCGTGAGGCTCGCGTAGGCTGGAATCAAATCCAAGGTTCCGGGTAAGGGAAAGGATTGAAACTGATAAAACCGCTTCATGACCTCCTGGTGGATATCTGAGCTGATTTCGTTGCCAAATTCAATCGTCAGTGCGCTGTCGCCAAGTTCGTAGATTTGCGGGTTCATAGGGTATATTTCTAAGGTAATTTAGTATTTTTAGGCAAATATCCCGCTATGAAAAAGATCCTATTTTTGTGCCTCACGATGTTAGCGTTCTCAGCGCGTTCTCAGGAGGATTACCCCGGTTTTTATGCCAAAAGAGAGGCTAGTCTTAAATCCGAAACCGGTTGGTTAAACCTTGCGGGTTTGTTTTGGTTGAAAGAGGGCGATAACACCATCGGTGGAGCAGAGTCCAACGACTTTGTTTTTCCTCATGCCGAAGCTTCTTTAGGCAAGGTCATTCTACAAAATAATCAGGTTCTTTATAATAATCAGGTCATTTTCACCACGGAGGGCAAAAGCACAGTAATTAGCCATCAATCGCTTCGTTGGTTTATCATCAAACGTGGCGATAAATACGCCATTCGTCTCCGCGATTTGGAGGGGGAATACCTAAAAGCATTCCACGGAATTGATCATTTCCCGGCAGATGCTAAATGGAAAATCAACGCCAAATTCATTCCTACCGTCGGTAAAAAAGTCACCATCATCGACATCACGGGGCGTTCCTACCAAGAGGATTCTCCGGGTTTATTGGAGTTTCAGGTAGATGGGAAGACCTATCGCTTAGAGGCGGGTCCGGGAGAGACGAAGGAGGATTTCTTTGTCGTTTTTGGCGATGCTACCAATAAAACTACGACCTATGGCGGAGGCCGTTTCCTGGATACGAAAGGGTTTAATCCGGATGGAACGGTGACTTTGGATTTCAATCAGGCCTACAATCCGCCATGTGCTTTTACGCCTTTCGCGACTTGTCCTTTGCCTACGAAAGAGAATAAATTGCCTGTTGCCATTCCGGCTGGCGAGAAAAATGCAGGCCATCACTAATATGGAGAACAAACGACTTTTATCGATTGACATTTTCCGCGGACTCACGGTCATTTTGATGACGATTGTGAACAATCCCGGGGACTGGGGCCACATTTATGCGCCGCTGGAGCACGCGGAGTGGCATGGCTATACGCTGACGGATCTCGTGTTTCCGTCCTTTCTGTTTATCGTGGGGATTTCGACAGTTTTGTCGAAGCCCTCAGAGGATCAATTGTTGAAGATTTTCAAACGCGCCTTGCGCGTCTTTTTGTTAGGCTTGTCGCTGAGTTTTTTCTCCAAAATCAAAGCCGGCGACTATACTCTGGTTTTACGTTTGCTTGCCATGGCATTTGCCACAGTTGCCTTTCTAGGCGATTATCCCTTGCGGAGGCAGTTTTGGGTGGCCGTGGGCGCTTTTGTGCTGCTGATTGGTTTATGTTTCTCTGGGATTGAAGATTTTGAACATGTGCGCATTCCGGGGGTCTTGCAGCGGATCGCGGTGGTGTATTTGTTGGTGAGTTTATTGCATGCTTACACTTCTTTGCGCGTGCAGATCGGAGTTTTTATCGCGAGCCTCGCAGGTTATTGGGTCTTGATGCATTTCGTCGAAGTGCCGGGTATCGGTGCGGCGAATTTGGAGGTGAATAAAAACCTAGCGGCTTGGCTTGATAATTATCTGTTGGAAGGTCATCTGTGGGCGACTTCGAAAACCTGGGATCCGGAAGGAATCCTCAGCACGTTGCCAGCGGTAGCGACGGGATTAGCGGGTTTGTTCGCGGGGAGGTATTTGCAAGGGAGTCCGAAGGGAATTAGTCCGAAGGCTTCGGTTTTGTTTGCCGCTGGAGCTATCGCGTTAGTTTTCGGGACTGTCTGGGGTTGGTATTTTCCCATCAACAAAGCCTTGTGGACGAGTTCCTATGTGTTGGTGGCGGCAGGCTGGGATTTGTTGTTATTGGCGGTTTTGCAGGCAACGGTTCATTCGGGGATGATGGCCGATCGCAATTGGAAGCCGGTTTTGATCTTCGGAAAGAACCCGATGTTAGTGTTTTTCTTCTCGGGAATCATCCCGCGGGTTTTAGGAATGATTAAAATAGGCGAGGAAGGCCTAACATCTTGGATTTATTCGCACGGAATCGAGCCGCTTTTTGCGGATAAAATGAACGCTTCGCTGGCTGGAGCGCTGATTTATGTACTGATTTGGGCGGTGATTTTGTTCTTTTTTGACGCCCGAAAAAGATATTACAAAGTCTAATTTCATAGGGCATATCCGGGCTAAATTTCGTATTTTTGAAACCCTAATTGATTAGCCCAAAACAGATGGATTACCTAGCTGGCCTGAACGAGCCTCAACGAAATGCAGTCGAACATATTGATGGTCCTTTGATGATCATCGCCGGTGCCGGATCTGGAAAGACCCGCGTGCTGACCTACCGTACGGCGCATTTGATTGAGAAAGGCGTGGACCCATTTGCGATCTTGCTGTTGACCTTTACGAACAAGGCGGCAGGCGAAATGCGTCACCGGATTGAAACGGTGATAGGGAATGCGGCGAAGAACATATGGATGGGTACGTTTCACTCGATTTTTGCCAAAATTCTTCGTTTCGAAGGCACGCGCCTCGGCTACACCTCGAACTTTTCTATTTACGATACGGACGATTCGAAATCCCTGATCCGCGCGCTGATCAAGGAGAAGAATTTAGACGATAAAGTGTACAAAGTGAATTTGGTCTTGAACCGAATCTCTAACGCGAAAAACCGCTTGATCGGACCGGCACAATACACCGGTTCTTCCATTCTAGCCGAAGAAGATCGCCTCGCGCGCATCCCAGCGATGGGCGAATTGTACCAGCTCTATTGCGCACGTTGTTTCGCAGCCAATGCGATGGATTTCGATGATTTATTGTTCCAAACCAACATCCTCTTCCGCGACCATTTGGACGTATTGAATAAATACCAACATAAGTTCAAGCACGTGATGGTAGATGAGTTTCAGGATACGAACGTGTCGCAATATTTGATCACGAAGAAATTATCTGCCGTGAACCGCAACATCTGCGTGGTGGGCGATGATGCTCAATCCATTTATGCCTTCCGCGGCGCGGATATCCAGAATATCTTGAACTTCGAGCGCGATTATTCGGATTTAGTGACCATTAAATTAGAGGAGAATTACCGTTCCACGAAGGCCATTGTGGCCGTTGCGAATTCGATTATCTCCCGCAATAAAAACCAATTAAAGAAAGACGTCTTCACCTCAAACGAGGATGGCGATGACATCGAAATCATCCGAGCCTCTAGTGATAACGAGGAAGGCCGAATGATCGCTTCCGCGATTTTCGAAGCCGCCCAAAAAGAAAATCTGACTTGGTCTGATTTCGCGATTTTATACCGAACGAACGCCCAATCCCGTTCTTTTGAAGAGGCCTTACGTCGATTGAACATCAAATACCGTATCATCGGTGGTGTGTCTTTCTACCAACGCAAGGAGATCAAAGACGTGCTCGGTTATTTGCGTTTTACGGTGAACCAGAACGATGAGGAGGCCTTCAAGCGCATCATCAACTTGCCTAAGCGCGGTATTGGTGACACGACCATCGCGAAAATCGTGGTGACGGCTGCGGAAAATAATGTACCTATTTGGGACGTGGTTTCTAATATCTCGCAATTCCAGGCGGCTCGCGGAAGTGCCGGAATCGAGGCTTTCTCTGATTTGATTAAGTCCTTCAAATTGATGGTGGAGGTCGAACATAAAGATGCCTATGAAGTGGCGAACCACGTGGCGAAAGCGTCGGGTTTGTTGCGCGAATTATATGAAGACAAGACGGTAGAGGGACTTGCGCGCTACCAAAACTTACAAGAATTACTGAACGCCATTAAGTCCTTCGTGGACAATCCAGAAAACGAGGACAAATCGCTAGCCACCTTCTTGCAATCGGTTTCCTTGCTAACAAACGCAGATGCGGACGAAGATCCGGCTGACCGTGATAAGGTGACCTTGATGACGATTCACTCGGCGAAGGGTCTGGAATTCAACCGCGTCTTTTTAGTGGGATTAGAGGAAGATCTATTCCCTTCCCAAATGATGTTGCAATCCCAACAGGACCTCGAAGAAGAGCGCCGCTTGTTCTACGTGGCTGTGACTCGGGCAGAGAAGAAATTGCAAATCTCGTATGCGGAATCCCGCTACCAGTTTGGGCGATTGAAAGCTTGCGAACCGAGTCGCTTCTTGAATGAATTAGATCCGAACTTTGTGAAGATGGCGAAACCCGCCGGTGCGCGCAAAGAAGTATCTAGTTTCCGTCCGGTTCAAAAGACCGGCTTTACCGCGAAACCAGCTCCATCAGCAGCCCAATTGATTCAAAAGCCTACGACGAACACGAATTACCAACACGTGGTTTCGGCAAACTTCCAGGCCACGGACGCCTTAGCTTTAGCAGCCGGCCAAAAAGTCGAACACGCTAAATTCGGTTTCGGCCTCATCAAACGCATCGAAGTCAATGGCGCTGAACGCAAAGCGGTGATTGATTTTGAAAAGGGAGTAGGCGAAAAGACGCTCTTATTGAGCTTCGCGAAACTAATGATTGTAACCTAAGTATGGCTTAATTCTGAGAATCGTCTTGGTCTGCTGAAACACGTTGCGTAACGCGCACCTTCTTAATGCGGCGCGTATCGACTGATTGAACCTTGAAGGTAAAGTCTTCGAATTTGATTTCCTCTCCTGCACTCGGAATACGACCAAAAAGCTCGATAATCAATCCTGCCAGCGTTTCACTTTCGCCTTTGGCCTTCTCGAAATAAGCGGCCTCGATTTCAAACACGCGGCAGAAATCGTTTAAAGAGGTCTTTGCTTCGAAGACATAGATATTATCTCCTATTTTCTTGTAATCAGCTTCCACCTCATCGAATTCGTCATTGATCTCACCCACGATTTCCTCAATGATGTCCTCCATCGTTACAAGCCCTTCGGTCTCGCCGTATTCATTCACGATGACGGCCATATGCACTCTTTTCTCTTGAAAATCGTAGAGTAAATCATCGATTTTCTTGTTTTCTGGTACAAAAAACGGCGTATGTAAAAGCGGCAACCAGTCGAATTTCTCGTCCTGATCGATGTGCTTCAATAAGTCTTTGATGTATAAAATCCCCTCGATCTTATCGATGGTCTCGTTGTAAACGGGCACACGGGAATAGCCATTCTTATTGATAAGGTCCATCAATTCGTGGAAATTCATGCTCGTATCGAAGGCCACAATGTCGCGTCTTGCCTGCATCACAGACTTCACGGAGATATTCCCAAAATTCAGGATCCCCCGTAAAATATCTTTCTCTCGATCACTCGTGTTCTCATCCGTGGTAATCTCCAAGGCCTGATTCAATTCCTGCGAAGTCAGCGTATACGATTTCTTCTTCACGCGTTTCTCGATTAAGCCAGAGATGCCTAAAAGGGCTTTGGAAAGCGGAGAAAACACAAAACTCAAGAAGCCTATTAATGGAGCGGAATAGCGGGCGAAGTTCAGGTTATTCTGCTGAGCCCATACTTTGGGAATCAATTCGCCAAAAAACGTGATAATAAACGTCACCCCAAACAATAAAAACAAGGTCACGAGCAAGGTCTCCATCGACTGTTGACCTAGGACCATGGAGGTTAAATAATTCGCTAGGGTAATGAAAATAATATTGACAAAGTTGATGGAAATCAACAAAGTAGCCAGTAATTGTTGGGGTTTATCGAGCAAATGGCTCACTTTTTTCTCGCTGTTTACCTCACTCTCGCGAAGGCTAATACGCTGGTCTGCGTTCAGGGAAAAGAACGCTACTTCCGATCCAGCTAAAACAGCCGAAAGGAACAATAGAGCCACTAAAACGAAGGAAATAAGCGCAATCGAACTCACACTAATGGAAGGCTCCAAGGCGAGTAAAAACAAATTGGGTAAGGGGTCTGGGTCCATATTTGGGTGAACTGATCGATGCAAATTTACAAAAAAGGGAATACGAAATGCGATATCCCCTTTTTTGTAACAAAAATTTAAAACGGTAGATCGTCCCCCTCTTCCATCATGGGTGGAAATGGATCGGTCTTCGAAGCACCGGCTAAAACCGCTTCAGGCTTTGGTCTTTCAGCTGCTGGAGCAGACGCTGGTGAACCTTCGTTACGTCCCCCGATTAAATTGATTGACGTCGCACGCACTTTGTAACCACGCACGGTCGCGCCATTTTTATCTTGCCATTCTTCGGAACGAATTTTTCCTTCGATATAGACTTGGTTTCCTTTCTTCAAATATTGTTCTGCGATGTTTGCTAGGTTATCCCAAAGCTCTACGCGGTGCCATTCGGTTTGGTCTACTCGTTGTCCGTCCTTTCCCGTATACGACTCGGAGGTCGCAATGTTTATGTTTGCCACTTTTACACCGCTAGGTAGGGCGCGCACCTCTGGGTCAGCACCTAAATTTCCTAGTAAAATAACTTTGTTTACTCCAGCCATAATGATTTGTCGTTTAAAGGGTTAGCTCAGCAAGGCTCCTTGCATTGCCTAAAGGTACGTGGGCGAAATGTCTTGTAAAATAGGACAATCTAAATTATCAGTTATTAGGTTCAAAAGCAAAACAGGTTTTCCTTTGCTCTCGAAGTCTGAGGGGCTCATCCAGCCATATCCTTCCGGAATCGCGACGGCAAAATTATCAGGAACTTGAACATACCAAGCGTCGCAATGGATTTTGCGGTGACTTAATAGATGAACGGGTGGGGATTTCAAGGCTTGACGATGAAAAGGCAGCCATTCACAATCGCCTTCGAGTAAATAAAACTCCCACAATCCCTTCCAAATACCCTTTTCTGTACGTTCACGCACTAAAAGCTGGCCATTTTGCTCGATGATGAGGTAATTCATCTCTATCTCTTTGACCTTCGTCTTTTTCGACTTTAAAGGTAATTCAGCTACGCGACCTACACTTAAAGCTGCACAAGAGACACGCAAAGGACAATCCGAGCAATCCGGCGCCGGCGTACATTGCAAGGCCCCAAACTCCATGATCGCCTGATTAAAGGTCGCCGGATCCTGCGTGGGAATCAAAGACTGCGCTAATGAAGTAAAAACCCCGCGCGCCGCAGAAGACGCAATATCCGTTTCTACAGCAAATACGCGAGATAAAACCCGGTATACATTGCCGTCTACTACGGCTTTAGCCTCATCAAAAGCAAAAGAGGCAATCGCCGCTGCCGTGTAGGGACCTACGCCTGGCAATTGAATAACAGCATCATAGGTGGTAGGAAACACACCCTTATAATCTCGCATGACCATCTGAGCCGCCTTTTGTAAGTTTCTAGCACGGGAATAATAGCCTAAGCCCTGCCATAAACGTAAAAGAGAGGCCTCTGGAGCTTCAGCTAAATCGCTAACCGTAGGAAAAGCAGTGATTAATCGCTCAAAATAGGGCAAGCCCTGCGCCACCCGCGTCTGCTGTAAGATGATTTCTGATAGCCAAATCGCATACGGATCCTTCGTTTGTCGCCACGGCAGCTCGCGCTGGTGTTCCGCGTACCAGGCCATAATAGTGGCCGAAAAAGGATGTAAAGGGCTTTTTTGCATGGATAAAATCAAATTTACGAAAAAAATCACCCCGATTTCGAAAGAATTTTTAGAGAATTGAGAGAAAAACGTTACTTTTGTGTCCCTTTTACGGAGGGGAAATTGTAATTACCTAAGAATCATCATTTAATAAATTTATAAAACGTGACTAAGGCAGATGTAATTGCTGAGATTGCCAGCAAAACAGGGATTGATAAGAAAGATGTATCGGAAACGTTAGAGTCATTTTTCGAAGTAGTTAAAAACAACCTAGCAAACCATGAGAATATTTATGTTCGTGGTTTTGGTAGCTTCATCAACAAAAAACGCGCGCAGAAGATCGCTCGCAACATTTCTAAGAATACGGCGATCACGATCGACGCACATTATGTGCCTAGCTTTAAGCCAGCGAAAGTATTTGTAGAGCAAGTAAAAACGAGTACTGACCCCACTAAATAGGCTTTCGAGCTAAAAAAGGGTCTAGAATAATGAAAAAAAACCTTTTGATCATTCTTCTGGTAGGCCTAGGGATAACCGCCCTATTGTACTCTTTACCGAAAGGTAATGTGGCGGGAAAGACACAAAATACTCCTTCGGGGGGCGCTAACCGAGACGCGGGAAGCGTAAAGAAGGAAAAAGTCGCAGAGAAAGAAGAGCATGCTGCTCCTTTGACTCCAGCGCAGCTAAAAGAAATTTCTGCATTGAAATCCGCTTTTGCTGCGGCAAAGACAGATGCCTCGCAGGTGAAAGCCTTAGAGAATCTGATGCGCGCTTTTATGAATGCGAGTCATTATGATTCTGCTGCGGTTTTTGCAGCGAATTATGCGGATCAGCATCCCAGTTTGACGAACGTTTTGCGTGCCGGACAGCTGTATTTTGAAGCACAAACGTATGCTTTGAATGCACAGAAAGGTGGTAAAATGGGAGAAAAAGCAAGAATGTACTTCTCGAAGGCTTTGGCCATCGACCCGAACAACTTGCTGGTAAAATCGAACATGGCGATGACTTACGTAGATACACCCACTCCGATGAAGGGCATTACGCTACTTCGCGAAGTGATTGAACAAGAGCCCACGTTTGTGCCAGCGCTGTTTAATTTAGGGATATTATCGATTAAATCGAATCAGTTTGGCAAAGGCCAAGAACGATTCACCCAGATATTGAAGCTGGAGCCGAATAACCACAAAGCCGCGTTAAATCTCGGTTTTTGTTTAGCCCAGTTAGATAAAAAAGAAGAGGCTCAGAAGGTTCTGAAGCGTGTTTTAGAGCAATCTAAGGATGCAGAAGAGCAGAAGGCCGCGAAAGAGTTGCTTGCAGAAATGCAGGAGCATTGAGGTTGAAAGTCAATCTCGTAAAGTATTTAACACATTAATTCTTAACATTATGCCTTGCGGTAAAAAAAGAAAACGTCACAAGATCTCTACTCACAAAAGAAAGAAGCGTCTTCGCAAGAATCGTCACAAGAAGAAATAGTCTTCATAAATCCATTTTCCCTTTTGGAATTTGTATTTAGGTAACCCAGGAACAGGCATTTTTCGAAATGGCCTGTTTTTGGTGTTTAATTTCCTGTATATTTAGACTATATAGGCCAAAAGGCCTTGTACCCTTCTTCTCGACATAAATTGTGAGCAATGAATTAATCATTAATTCGACTCCCAAGGGGGATCGGATCGCCCTTTTGCACGACAAAAGGATAGTAGAGTACCATATAGAACAGTCGGAACCTCAATTTTCTGTAGGAGATATTTATCTTGGCACAGTAAAGAAATTGGTTTCAGGACTGAATGCCGCTTTTATTGACATCGGTTATGAAAAGGATGCATTCTTGCATTACCATGACCTAGGTCCTAATTTGCCTACCCTGCAGAAGTTTACGCGGGAGGTGATGACGAAGAAAAACAAAGTTGTCCGTTTAGAGAACTTCAAACTTGAGCCCGAAATTGATAAATTAGGGAAGATCGAGAAAGCCGTTCAAAAAGGACATTTAGCTTTAGTTCAAGTCGTTAAGGAGCCTATTTCCACGAAAGGCCCTCGTTTATCTTGCGATATTTCCATCGCAGGTCGTTTCCTTGTTTTAGTTCCATTTGCGAATGGTGTGAATATCTCAAAGAAGATCACGTCGAAAGCGGAACGCAATCGCTTGCAAAAGCTGATGACATCGATTAAGCCAAAGAATTATGGTGTGATCGTGCGTACGGTGGCGGAAGGCAAAGCGGTGGAAGAAATGGAGCGCGACCTAAAAGATTCCATTGCGAAATGGGAGGAAGGTTTAGTGAAATTAGTGGATGCTAAAGCTGGAGACCGCATTATTGGAGAAATGAGCCGCGCAACTTCGATGTTACGTGACTTGTTGAACAATGATTTTGATAATGTCATCGTTGATACACCAGAATTGTACAATGAGGCAAAAGGCTATGTACACAATGTGGCTCCTGAAAAGGAGAAGATTGTTAAGTTACACCAAAGCAAAACCAAGTTATTCGAGCAATTAGGCATTGAAAAGCAATTGAAAATGCTTTTTGGCCGTTCGGTTTCCTTGCCTGGTGGAGGTTATTTAATCGTGGAACACACGGAAGCATTGCACGTGATTGACGTGAATTCGGGTAATAAGTCGAATTCAGAAGAAGATCAAGAAGCGACGGCTTTAAGTGTGAACCGAGAAGCTGCGAAAGAAGTAGCTCGCCAATTGCGTTTGCGCGATATGGGCGGTATTATCGTGATCGACTTCATCGATATGAAGAAGGCGGATAACCGCAAGTTAATTCAGGACATCATGCGCGACGAAATGCGTGGCGATCGTTCGAAGTACACCATTTTGCCGTTAACGAAGTTTGGCTTGATGCAAATCACCCGCCAGCGTGTTCGTCCTGAGATGAATGTAGCGACGCACGAAACGTGCCCTAGCTGCGGAGGAACAGGAAGTATCACGGCGAGTATCGCGGTATCTGACATTGTTGAACAGCATTTGGAACATTTAGTGACGAAGCAAAACGAGAAGAAATTGACCATTTTGGCACACCCCTTCTTAAGCGCTTATTTCACGAAAGGTTTCCCTTCCATTCGCATGAAGTGGTTCTTGAAGTACAAGACCTGGATTACGATTATGGAAGATTCCTCATTTGGCATTACAGAATTTAAATTCTTAAACCAAAATGGAGATCAAATTGAGATATCATCTTAGTATTGTAGCCTTATTTTTCGGCCTTCTTCTACCCGCTTTCGACTCGAATGCACAATGGTGGAAGAAGGCGGATGAGGCAGAGAAGGAGCGTTCCAAAGGAATGCTGTTGCTCACCACCGAAGTTCAGACGGAGGCCACCGTGGCCATCAACCAGATGTATAACTTCCATTTCCCGGAAGCTGAACGTGAATTCAATTATTTAAAGATCAAATACCCCCAGCACCCGCTACCTGATTTTCTATTAGGCCTGATGCAATGGTGGAAAATTGTGCCTAACACGAAGAATGAAGTATATGACGATCGCTTGATTGAATATATGGACCAAAGTATCGAAAAGGCCGAAAAGATCTACGACGAAACCGAAAACCCAGAAGCCGCCTTCTTCATGGCCGCCGCTTACGGCTTCAAAGGTCGCCTGCACGCAGAGCGAAAACATTGGACACGCGCCACTTTGGCCGCCAAAAACGCCCTCAAATACCTCGAATATTCCCGCAATTTTGCCGATTTCAGCCCGGAATTGATGTTCGGCGATGGCCTGTACAACTATTATTACTTCTTCATTAAGCAGAACTTCCCCCTTTTGCGCCCCGTCTTATGGCTTTTCCCTAAGGCAGACAAATCGCAAGGAATTGCCCAATTAGAGAAGGTTTCCTACCAAGCATTCTACACTCGGACCGAAGCCCGTTATTTTCTCTTGCAGATTTACGGCATCGAAAACATGAATGAGAAGGCTTACGGAATGGCCAAATACACCTCCGAAACCTTCCCTGACAATCCCTATTTCCACCGTGCCTATGCCCGTTCGGCCTACATGAATGGAAATATACAGGAAGCCACCTCGCTTTGTAAGGAAATCTTGCGCCGCATTGAGATACATCAAATAGGCTACGAAGGAACCTCTGGTCGTTATGCGAGCTATATTTTGGGCTATTATGCCTTGTATGTGAACCGCGATCACGCGGATGCGATGCGCTATTTCAAGCAGTGTATGGCCTTCACCAAGGAGACGGATGCCACCGATTCCGGTTATTACTGGGCCTCAGTCTTAGGATTAGCCCGCATTTCCTACCAACAACAACACTACGACGAAGCCATCGACTTCTGCAAAGAAGTATTAGCAAGTGCAGATAAAAAGTCGCCTCAACACACCGAGGCAAAGAAATTGCTTTCAGAATCCAAGAAAGCCAGACGCAAAAAACGATAACATGAAAGCAGCCATCATCAAAAAGTATTTCCCCTCCATCACCGAACAGCAATTAGCCCAATTCGAGCAATTGTTCCCTTTGTACGCGGAGTGGAATGAGAAGATCAATGTCATCTCCCGCAAAGACATTGATAATTTGATGCTGCACCACGTATTACACTCCTTAGCGATCGCCAAATTTATCGATTTCAAACCCGGCACCGAAATCTTGGACGTAGGCACTGGCGGCGGCTTCCCCGGCATCCCTTTGGCCATCCTATTCCCGGAAGTGAACTTCCACCTTGTGGATAGCATAGGGAAGAAGATCAAAGTCGTTCAAGGCGTCGCAGAAGCCCTAGGCCTGAAAAACGTCCAAGCCACCCACGGCCGTGCCGAAGATGTGGACGGCGAATTTGAATTCGTCGTTTCTCGCGCGGTGACGCGTCTGTTGCCTTTCTTCGGTTGGGTAAAGAATAAGATTAGCTTAAACAGTTACCACGATGTGAAGAATGGCCTGCTTTGCCTAAAAGGAGGAGATTTACAGGAGGAATTGCAAGAATTCGGTAGAAAACACAAGGTCTATCATCTTTCCAAAAGCTTTAAGGAGGATTTTTTTGAGACGAAGAAGTTAGTGCATGTTGCGCTGTAAGCGCAGTCACGACTGCGTCGTTTAGTCGCCCTGCGGGCTTAGTCGGCGCTTTGCGCCTTAGTCACGACTGCGTCGTTTGGTCCGTAGGGAATAAGTCCGATATAGCCCTGAGGTGCTCCAATGGCACAAATGGGTTGAAATACTTTCAATGCACTAAATGACATTTTCGCGTATTGACACATTCTGTCAATACCTGAAAAGTCGCCTGAGTGCCTCGAAGTTTATTTCACACCTTATTGGTTTTGGGGCTCTTAGAGGCACAATTACTATAATTCGCCGCAGGCGATTCCGACTTTGTGCTTTGTTCTCTATGCTTTGAGCCGCAGGCTCATTTGAACTTTGATTCTTGACAGAATGTGTCAATACCTGAAAACGCCTCTGAGTGCCTCGACGTTATTTTACCTAAATAGTGTTTAGAGCGCCCGAAGTCGTTGTTTGACTAAATCGAGTAGCGATGACTAAGCGACGTAGTCGCGACTAAGATGCGAAGCATCGACTGAGCCGTAGGCGACGGCTACGACTGCTGCGCAACAGCTTTAAACAAATCCTTTAACGGCTTAATTTGGCGACGAGAGATGGTCACCTGGTGTTGGTTGACTAATCGAATGCTTTTGTTGATATTGAAATCGATTGCCTGAATCGCATTCATATTCACGATCGCCGATTTGGATGGGCGGATGAATCCACGTTCTAATAGGTAAGGTTCAAAGTATTTCAGGGTGCGGCAGGAAATGATTTTGCGCCCATCGACTAAATGGAATTTGGAGTAGTTTCCTTCTCCTTCGACGCGTAAAATCTCTTTTATGCAGATCTTTTGATCGCCTAAAATAAGTTCGCAGTTTTGTTCTTTTCTAATAGTTACTGTCATAATTTGGAACAGATGGTGAGACAAAACTACGCCCAGAGAAGCCTGATTTGAATAATAATTAGGTTATTTGCGTTATTGACTATTATTAGTCTTATTTCGTTTATTTACCGGTTGATAAATGATAGGTTACATATATTATTTCGAATTAATACTTTATTAAGTCACTTATCATGCCATCGAAAACAAGTCTTTCACGTAGTATATGGGGTAAGAAGAATGAAAATTTTGTTTATTTTTGAGCATTAACTAGATACTATGAAAACAAGACGATTTGGCCGGACGGGCTGGGCATTGAGTGAAGTGGGGTATGGCATGTGGGGATTAGCCGGTTGGACCGGATCTGATATTGAGGAAGTCAATAAATCGTTGGACCGTTCGGTTGAGCTTGGCTGTAATTTTTTTGACACGGCTTGGGGCTATGCGGAGGGTAAGAGCGAGGAGATTTTGGGAGGTCTTTTACGACGTCACAAAGAAACAACGCTTTATGCTGCGACGAAGATTCCGCCCAAAAACTTTACCTGGCCGTCCAAGTCTCATTTTAAAATCGAAGACTGTTTTCCGGCTGATCACATCGTAGAATACACGGAGAAAAGTTTACGTAATCTGAAGGTGGAGCAAATCGATTTGCAACAGTTCCATGTGTGGGAAGATGCGTGGGCGGATCGCGATGAGTGGAAATTAGCAATTGAAAAGCTAACAAAAGAAGGGAAAGTGGCTCATTGGGGAGTTTCGGTAAACCGTTGGGAGCCTAACAACTGCTTGCAGACCCTGGAAACCGGATTGATTTCTTCGGTGCAGGTGATTTACAATATTTTTGACCAAAACCCTGAAGACCAATTATTCCCACTATGTAAGAAATTAGATGTGGGTGTGATTGCGCGCGTTCCTTTTGATGAAGGAAGTTTGACAGGTTTGATGACCTATGAAACGACCTTCCCGGCGAATGATTGGCGTTCGACCTATTTCGTTCCAGAGAATTTGATTTCGAGTGTGGATCATGCCAATGCGTTGAAACCATTGGTTCCGGAAGGAATGGATTTGCCTGAAATGGCCTTGCGTTTCATCCTGTCGAATCCGGATGTGGGTACGATCATTCCAGGTATGCGGAAGATTAAGCACGTAGAAAGTAATACTGCCACTTCGGATGGCAATGGTTTATCAACAGAATTAGTAGAGGAGTTACGCGCGCACCGTTGGGAGCGTCAGCCTACTTCTTGGTCGCAGTAAAAAGTTCTTTTAACGCGGCCTCTTCCCGGAATCCCGATGTTTTAGTGATCAACTCCCCTTTGGAGAAGACGATGAAACTCGGGATTTCGTCTATTCCGTAGGCCTGCATGATGGCCTGGTTGCCGTCCGCTTCGACCTTTAAAACCGTCACGCGGCCTTTGAATTCTTCGGCTAACTTATCGACAATGGGCATCATTTTCAGGCAAGGTGCACACCATTTGGCATAAAAATCCACTACGACCACATCAGATGAGGCGATTTCTTTTTTGAAGTCTCCCAAATTCCAAGCCGCGTCATGCTTCACATCGGGGACTCCCTCCAAAGGCTTTAGACGAGTCGTCCATTTCAAATAGCCCCCTTTCATTTCCGTCACTTGAAAACCAGCCGCGCGCATTTGTTCTGCTGCTTGTGCGGAACGTCCGCCCGAAAGACAATAGATTAATACTGGTTTATCTTTGGAAAGTTGCGCAACCTTGGCGCTGAAATCGGGGGAACGAAAGTCGATGTTCATCGCCTTTGGCAAATGTCCTCCTCCAAATTCCCCCGTCGTCCGCACGTCCAGCAAATAAGCGTTAGGCGTCTGCTGAATCTTCTTTTCGAAGGTATCTACGTCCAAAACTTGAGCGAACGTGTTGAGGCTCAGTAGGGATACGAAAGCCATCGCAAGGCATGTCGAAATACTTTTTATCATCTCTTAATACGGAATTAGGCAAAAAAGCGTTATTTTGCAGGGCAATTTATGCAATAATTAGTAATTCAGTTAATCACAATAAATATTATACGATGAGTGCAATACAGTATGTACACGCAAGACAAATTTTAGATTCACGTGGAAATCCAACGATCGAGGTGGATATCAAGACCGAAGACGGTGCTTTTGGACGTGCAGCAGTTCCATCTGGAGCTTCTACAGGTATTCACGAGGCAGTTGAACTTCGTGACGAAGACAAATCAGTATACGTAGGAAAAGGTGTTTTAAAAGCAGTTGAGAACGTAAATACGGCGATTGCTGAAGAACTTTGGGGTTTAGAAGTGTCTGAGCAAAACATGATCGATAACATCATGATCGAATTAGACGGAACTCCTAACAAAAGCAAATTAGGCGCTAACGCGATCCTAGGTGTTTCTATGGCGGTTGCGAAAGCAGCAGCACAAGAGGCAGGCTTATCATTATACCGTTACATCGGTGGCGTTAACGCAAACACGTTACCAGTTCCGATGATGAACATCTTAAACGGTGGTTCTCACGCGGACAACTCGATTGACTTCCAAGAATTCATGGTTATGCCAGCGAAAGCGGAGTCATTCTCTCACGCTTTACGTATGGGTACGGAGGTTTTCCACGCATTGAAAGGTGTGTTGAAGTCCAAAGGATATTCTACTAACGTAGGTGATGAAGGTGGTTTTGCGCCAAACATCAAGTCGAACGAAGAGGCCATCGAAATCGTATTGCAATCGATCGAAAAAGCAGGTTACAAGCCAGGCGAAGAAATCTTCATCGCTATGGATGCGGCTGCATCTGAATTCTATGATGAGAAAACAGGTCTTTACACGTTCAAAAAATCTGACGGAAAGCAATTGAACTCGATGGAGATGGCTGCTTACTGGAAGACTTGGGCTGACAAATACCCAATCATTTCGATTGAAGACGGTATGGCTGAAGACGATTGGGCAGGTTGGGCTGAGCAAACGAAATTGATCGGTTCTAAGTGCCAGTTAGTAGGTGACGATTTATTCGTTACGAACGTGAAGCGTTTACAACAAGGTATCGACAAAGGCGTTGCAAACGCAGTTTTGGTAAAAGTAAACCAAATCGGTTCATTAACTGAAACGATCGACACGGTGAACTTAGCGAAACGCAATTCATACAAAAACATCATGTCACACCGTTCGGGAGAGACTGAAGATGCTACGATCGCTGACTTAGCGGTAGCATTGAACACAGGCCAAATCAAAACTGGTTCTGCGTCTCGTTCTGATCGTATGGCTAAATACAACCAATTGCTTCGCATTGAGGAGGAATTAGGTGCTAACGCTTATTTCCCAGGTTTGAATTTCTAATTCTATGTTTTTCGATCGCGTACGTAGTTTATTTTTAGGGCCAAATCGTTTCTATTACGTCTCCACCTCCATTTTATTGGTTTGGATGTTCGTATTAGATACAAACGATCTTTCGGTCCAATATAGACTCTACACCGAATTGGCAGACCTGAAGGCAGAACACGAATACTATCGGCACAAATTAAAAGAGCTGAAACAGGAGCGTGCTGCCGTGATGGGCAATCCAGCGTTGTTAGAAAAATACGCTCGCGAAAAGTACTTCATGAAGCGACCTTCCGAGGATGTCTTCGTGATAGTAGATCAGGAGAATCAACCGATTGAAAAATAAAAGAAGCCCGGCGCATAGCGCTGGGCTTCTTTTATTTTAATTGAAAGCATAAAGCACAAAGCATAAAGTATAAAGGTGGTTTCGCCTGCGGCGAATCGTATAGAGGAATTTATGCAATCTGCCTCTCCGCCCCCCAAACCCAATAAGGTGTGAAATAAACTTCGAGGCACTCAGGCGACTTTTCAGGTATTGACAGAATGTGTCAATACGCGAAAATGCCTTTTAGTGCCTTGAAAGTATTTTAACCATTTTGTGCCCTAGGAGCGCTTGAAGGCCATATCGAACTTATTCTCTCCGGACTAAGGCGACGCAGTCGCGACTAAGCCCGCAGGGACGACTAAATTGCGAAGCAATGACAAAGCCGAAGGCGTTATAACTAAATTGCGAAGCAATGACAAAGCCGAAGGCGACTAAACGACGCAGTCTTGACTCCGACGCAGTCGGCATGACTAATCCCGCAGGGCGACTTCTAGTCGACTTATTTTAAATCGAAAAGCGGAGCTTTTCAATTTAAAATAATGCCACCCCCGTCATCTCTTTCGGTTGAGCCACGCCCATCATTTTCAAGATCGTAGGAGAAACGTCACCCAGTTTACCATCGCGAAGCGTTGGTTTGAAGTCGTTATCTACTAAAATGCATGGAACCAAGTTTGTTGAGTGAGCCGTGTTTGGCGAACCATCTTCGTTCATCATTACGTCCGCGTTACCGTGGTCAGCGATGATGATGAAGGAATAGCCATGTGCTAGACCAGCTGTCACTACTGCCTCAGCGCAAGCGTCGACGGTTTCTACTGCTTTAACTACGGCAGAGAAAACACCCGTGTGGCCTACCATGTCCGGATTAGCAAAGTTTAAGCAGACGAAGTCTACCTCCTCTTTTTCTAATTCTGGGATCAACGCATCGCGAAGATCTGCGGCAGACATTTCGGGTTGAAGATCGTAGGTCGCGACTTTTGGGGAGTTGCGTAGGATATTTTGTTGTCCTGTGAAAAGCGCCTCGCGACCGCCAGAGAAGAAGAATGTTACGTGGGGATATTTTTCGGTTTCGGCGATCCGAATTTGTTTTTTACCCGCGCCCTCTAGGACCTCGCCCATCGTCATTGGAAGATTGGAGTCGTTGAAGATGACGTGGACGTTTTGGAATTCTTTATCGTATTCCGTCATCGTCAAGTAGTACAAATTCATTTTGTGCATGTTCTCCTCGTGGAAATCACGCTGCGTCAAAGCCTGTGTGATTTCGCGACCACGGTCGGTGCGGAAGTTGAAGCAGATTACCACGTCGCCCTCTTGGATGTTTCCAACAGGAGCACCGGAGGCATCTGTCATGATGATCGGGTGGATGAATTCGTCCGTTACACCAGCCGCGTAGCTCGCTTCGATGGATTTCAGTACATCAGTTGAAGGGTTTCCTTCGCCGTGGACCATGGCTTTGTAGGCCAAAGCCACACGCTCCCAGCGATTATCGCGGTCCATCGCGTAGTAACGACCCGTTACTGATGCGATTTGGGTGTTGGTTTTTAACGTATGTTGGTATAAATCGGTCATGAATTTTAGACCTGATTTGGGATCCGTATCGCGGCCATCTGTGAAAGCGTGGACGAAAACTTTGCCCAAACCTGCCTCTGACGCCGTCGAAAGCAAGGATTTCAAGTGCTCGATGTGTGCGTGAACGCCGCCGTCGGACACGAGGCCCATGAAGTGAACGGATTTGTTATTTGCTTTCGCATAGTCGAATGCTTTCGCTAATTCAGGCTCTTGGCCCAAAGTGTTTTCAGTAACTGCTTTGTTGATGCGAACTAGGTTTTGGTAAACCACGCGGCCTGCCCCTAAGTTCATGTGGCCTACTTCGGAGTTGCCCATTTGGCCCTCTGGTAAGCCCACTGCTAAGCCGGACGCCTCTAATTTCGAGTGCGCATATTTGCTGTAAAGCGAAGAAATAAATGGCGTTTTGGCCGCGTCGATGGCGGAAACTTTGGGGTTTGTTGCGATGCCCCAGCCATCTAAGATCATTAAAACTACTTTCTTATCCATCTTTTATTGTATTACATTTCACCACAAAATTACCCATTTCTAGGCAATTTGCCTAGATTCTATTGCTCATTTGTTCTGCCAAAGCCTTGATATCCACCACCTCAATCGTCTTCTTTTCGGTCGGAAAGGCAGCCACCTCGATCATCGCCTTCGCTAACTGTTCTAAAGTAGACGCGGTCCTACCCGCCACCAAAAGCAGCAGCGGATACATCCAGTCGATGTATTTATAGTATTTCAAGGTGAATTTATTCCCCTTCATCGGCTGCAAATACCCCGGTCTAAACGAATACGCATCCCGAAAACCCATCTTTTTCAGCTCATTTTCCGTCTTCCCCTTCACCCTCGCCCACATAATCGAACCCTTTTCGGTGCTGTCCGTGGACATCCCGGAAATATAGCTGAAGCTTATGTTTTTGGGCATTTGAGCCGCAAAACCCAATGTCAAATCATAGGTCTTGCGCCTAAACTCCTCTTCTTTCATCCCCACGGAGGAAACTCCGAGGCAAAATAGGCACGCATCGAAGTCTTTCACCACCTCTTTGATTTCTTCTGGTTCGTAGAAATCGGCCAAAAAGTACTCTTTTAACTTCGGGTGTTTGTGACCAGAAGGCTTGCGACTAATCGCCAAAACCTCTTTCACAAACGGCGAACGCAACGCCTCCAGCATCACGCCCTCGCCCACCATCCCGGTTACCCCGGTCACAATCACTTTGATTTGTGGATTTTCCATCGTAGAATTGAAAAAATATTAAACCTATGTCAACCTCCCGCCGCGATTTTATCGCCCTAGCCTCGACTTTGCCCTTTGCGGCATCAGCTGAACCTTCAACGAAAATGACCTTTATACATCATGTGTTGTTTTGGGCCAAAAACCCAACCTCCACCACCGAAACCGATCAACTCTTCGGCGCCCTAAAATCCTTAGGAACACTTCCGATGATCGCCTCAGCCCACGTAGGCAAGCCCATCGTCACCGATTTTGACAAGTCCGTTACAGAAGCAAGTTACACCTTTTCGGTAGTCCTTGTTTTCGACAGCGCCGAAAAGGAAAAAGAATACCTCTACCACCCACTCCACAAGAAGTTCATTCAGCAGAACATGCACCTTTGGGGAAAAGTTCAGGTGATAGATTCGCAGGAGCCTGCGGCTTAGTCGCGACGTTGTCGCTTAGTCACGACTTCGTCGTTTAGTCGCCTTCGGCTTAGTCATCGCTGCGCGATTTAGTCAATGCGCTTCGCTTAGTCGTCTTCGGCTTAGTCATCGCTGCGCGATTTAGTCAATGCGCTTCGCTTAGTCGCCTTCGGCTTAGTCATCGCTGCGCGATTTAGTCACGACTTTGTCGTTTAGTCGTCCTGCGGACTTAGTCAGTGGATTATTTTTTGATTAGCATTAGAACGATGCCAATTGTGATGGATAACTGGCCTACCCAGAATATAAATATCCATTTTAGGATATCGAATTTTGTATCCGAAAGTTCTTTGCTGAGAAAATCTTTTGTTACTAAATTCTCTTTCAGATTTTCTTGTAATTCGTGAATGGCGGATACAAATTCCATGGCGTCAGAATCTTTCAGGTGCAATTTAGCACGAGCTAAATCGTATAGTTTGATGTTTAGTGGTTGCATGGATAAATGTAGCCGATTTTTTGGATATAACCCTTTAATAAACTGATAATTTAGAAGCGACGGTGTCGCTAGTCGTCACTTCGTGACTTGGTCGCCTTTGGCTTAGTCATCGCGATGCGATTTAGTCATTGCTTCGCAATTTGGTCTTTGAACTTTGCTCTTTGAATATTGACACAATCTATCAATACCTGAAAAGTCGCCTGCGTACTTCGAAGTTTATTTCACTCCTTATTGGGTTTAGGACTCATAGAGGTAGATTGCATAAATTCCACCACCGATTGGCCGAAGGCTCAGTTATCGCATCGAGCGGCGCCCTAGTACATACATTCCCACCGCGGAAACGATCAATAGCAGCACAGAAACCACATCTTGCCAGCGCACTAATTCGGGGCGGGCAAATAATAAAGCCCACGAAGAAGCGGAGATTCCGGTAAAGACCGCTAAAAATGTTCGCGGTAACATGCCCAAAGTTCCAGCCGTAATAAAGGCGCGGAAGGGAACGCCTACGAATGCCATGATAGCGTTTGTGATGGCGAAAGGGAAAATTGGAGAAAGCCGTGCGAGGAACACCCAGGAAAAGGAGGAAGACCGCACGTTCGCTAGGAAACTAGAAGGAACGCGCGACAGCAGAGCTGTCGCGCCGAACTTTTTGGCAAGAAAATAACCCAAAGCCGAAGCCGCCGAGTAAGCCAAAATCAACGGCAAGAGGCCCGAAAATCCATATACATAGCCTGTAAACAAGGCGAAAAACGTGGTAGGACACAGGGCCAGGCCCATAATCAGAGCAGCGCAAATCCAAAAAACCACCGTCTCGAACCCAGAAAACGACGTAAAAAACGCCGGATGAGAAAGCGCGTAGTAGCCCAAAAAGCCAGACGCCAGCAAGGGCAATAGGCCCATCCAAACGAGGTAGAGCGTTTCGTAAACGAGTTTTTTGTTCATAAAAGGGCCCCGCAAAGGGGGCAATTATCCCCCAAAGTTAATACCTTTGTACGCTTATGGAAATTGCGATCATAAAATACAATGCGGGGAATGTGGCGTCGGTGATGTACGCGTTGGATCGTATTGGTCAAAATTACCAACTAACAGATGACCACGAGCAGATCAAAAAAGCCGACAAAGTGATTTTTCCGGGGGTGGGCGAGGCGAGTACGGCGATGGCTTATTTGAAAGAAAAGGGCCTAGACCAGATGATAAAGGGGTTGAAGCAGCCGGTTTTGGCGACCTGCATCGGAATGCAATTGTTGTGCAAGCATTCGGAAGAGGGTAACACAAATTGCATTGGGGTGTTTGACGTGGAGGTGAAGAAGTTCATCAGTAAAGACTTGAAAATTCCGCACGTAGGTTGGAATTCGATCGTGCAGAAAGGCGAGAATCCCTTAATGAATGGACTGAAAGAAGAAGAATTCGTGTATTTCGTACACTCTTTTTATGCGCCCGTAAACGCTTATACGACAGCGGTTTGTGAGTATGAGCAGCCGTTTTCTGCGATGTTACACAAGGATAATTTTTATGCCGCGCAGTTTCACGCGGAGATCAGCGGAAAGGCTGGCGAACAGATTTTGAAAAATTTCTTAGCACTCTAATATGTTTCAACTAATTCCGGCGATCGATCTGATAAATGGGCAATGCGTGCGATTGACTCAGGGGGATTATGGCCAAAAAACGGTCTATTCAGAAGACCCTTTGGAGATCGCCAAAGCCTTTGAGGGGGCCGGAATTCAGCGTTTGCACTTAGTGGATTTGGATGGGGCGAAGGCGAAGAAGATTGTGAATGCGGCGGTTTTGGAACGCATTGCGTCGAATACGTCGTTGCATATTGATTTTGGAGGTGGGGTTCAGTCCGATGAGATGATTGATACCGCTTTTTCTGCGGGTGCCGCGCAGATTACCGCCGGCAGTATTGCCGTGCGTAATCCTGCGCTGGTCTGCGAATGGTTGCAGAAGTATGGGTCGGAGAAGATTATTTTGGGCGCGGATGCGCAGGATGAGATGATTGCGGTTTCGGGCTGGCAGGAGAATTCGAACATTTCGATTTTTGACTTTTTACAGGATTATACTGCGAAAGGCGCGAAATATGTGATTTCGACGGATGTCGCCAAAGACGGTTTGTTGCAAGGTCCCAGCTTCGATTTATATGAAAAAATTCAGGCTTCGAGTCCGTCGCTGAGCGTGATTGCGAGCGGTGGAGTGGCTTGTCTGGAGGATTTAGTGCGCTTGCGGGAGATGAATTTGTTTGGGGTGATTGTGGGGAAGGCGTTTTATGAGGGCCGGATTAGTTTAGCGGATTTGGCCAAATTTTCAGCAGCAGCATGTTAACGAAGCGCATCATACCTTGTCTGGATATTAAAGAAGGGCGGACCGTGAAAGGGACGAACTTTGTGGACCTACGCGATGCCGGCGATCCGGTGGAACTGGGGGCACTTTATGCGCAGCAGGGGGCGGATGAGCTGGTTTTTTTAGACATAACGGCGACGGTTGATGACCGGAAGACTTTGGTGAATTTAGTCCGCGAAGTCGCGCGGCACGTGAATATTCCCTTTACCGTGGGCGGCGGAATTTCGTCCATTGCTGACGTATCGGCGTTGCTGAACGCCGGCGCGGACAAAGTGTCCATCAACTCGTCTGCGGTGCGCTGGCCAGAGCTGGTGGATGAACTGGCTTTGGCTTTTGGCTCCCAATGTATCATTGTCGCGATCGACACACGCTTTGAACCCGCCGCGGGCCTGGACTTCGTCCACACCCACGGCGGCCGTCGAATAACAGAACTAAAAACCCTCGAATGGGCCCGCGAAGTCGAAAACCGTGGCGCAGGGGAAATCTTATTAACCTCGATGGACGCGGACGGAACGAAAGCAGGCTTCGCCTGTGATTTAACTGCACGCATATCCTCAGCAGCCTCCATTCCCATTATTGCCTCCGGCGGAGCGGGAACCATGGAACATTTTACGGAAGTATTCACGACCGGCAAAGCAGACGCAGGGCTTGCCGCGAGTATATTTCACTTTAAAGAAATTGAAATTTTGGCATTGAAGAATTACCTTGCAACACAAGGCATCCCGATGCGCATTTAATAGAAATATGTCCAAGCAACCCGATTTTTCCAAAGGCCTCGTGCCCGCCATCATCCAAGATGCCAGCACCCGTACCGTTTTGATGTTAGGCTACATGAATGAGGAAGCCTACGCAAAGACCCTTGCAGAGTCCCGCGTGACCTTTTTCAGCCGCTCGAAGAACCGTCTCTGGACTAAAGGCGAAGAATCCGGTAACTTCTTAGATGTAGTCAGTCTCTCGATCGATTGCGACGCAGACACCATTTTAATTCAGGCCAAACCATTTGGGCCCACTTGCCACACCGGCGCAGACACCTGTTTCGATGAGTCAAATGCAGACAACGCAGCCTGGTTAGATCAATTAAAACACGTCATCCGAAGCCGCAAAACAGCTTCATCGGACTCTTCCTATACTGCTTCCCTTTTTAAACTCGGTACCCACAAAGTTGCCCAAAAAGTAGGCGAAGAAGCCGTCGAACTCGTTATCGAAGCCCTGATGCAAAACGATGACCTTTTCAAAGGCGAAGCGGCGGATTTAATTTTCCACTTATTAGTCTTATTAGAGGACCGCGGAATCGATTTAAGCGAAATTATCGCCGTTCTTCAATCTCGTCACGCTGCTAAATAATCTTTCTTATGATCGGATTCATCATTCGTTACATCATCATCGCCTGCGTAGTTATGGTCATTCCACGCTATTTAAAGGGCATCACAGTAGACGGTTTCACGACCGCACTCTTGGTCGCTCTAGCGATGGGCTTTGTGAATTCTTTTGTTAAACCCGTTTTGAAGATCATCAGCTTCCCTATTACGTTCATGACTTTAGGGTTATTTTCTCTCGTGATCTCGGTAGGTCTAGTCTATTTAGTGGCGGCTTATGTGCCCGGTTTTGCGGTGACAGGGTTTATTGCACCGTTGATTTTTAGCTTTCTGGTGTCGTTATCTACTTCATTTGTAGGGCTCTTTACTCGCTAGGGCACTTATTGCTATTATAAGTCGCGAGGTACGCAGGCGGCTTTTCAGGTATTGACAGAAATTGTCAATAGTAGAAATTGTCGTTTATGGATGACCCCACTTCATCTATTCCTCAACTCCGTCAAGAACTTCTTCGAGTCAAATATCAGCTGAGATCTGGCTGCCGGAGCTACGATGACCGATTCTGTGTAGACTTCTTGGTCTTTTTCAAAAATGGTGACGGTAACTTTTGTGAATTTGTAGGGGCCCATGTGGCCGTTGTAGAAGAGCAGAGGCTCTTTATTGCCAAAAAAATTGAACATGTTTGTAGGGTTTAGTGGTTAAAGACGCCGTGGCGGCGGAATTGAAAATGGCGTAGGTTTGTGACCTGCGCGTCGTCGTAGGTGATGGCGTTTTTAAGGATGAGTTTGAAACAGAATTTCCGCTCTAACTTGACTTTGTGGTACTTTAGGAAGTACTTGACGTCTTTTTCTGCATGGGGTAGAGCTTCCTCTACTAAATTTTCGTAGCCTACAAAGGATCGTTTGATGCGCTCCCGCATCCAATAGATGCACAGTTCGCGTGCGTTTACCTGGTGGTAATGGGCAAAAATGATGACGAGGTCGAGGTCTGGGATGCGATTGCCGTTTTCGTATTTGCTCAAAAGCCCGGCGTCGATCCCGAGATCCTGCGCCATCACGTGCAGCGGAACAGCACGGATGAGCTTCAGGTATCTAGAGAAGTGGTTAAACATATTGATTAGTGGTTTGGTGTTCCAAATGTATTCCCACCCACCCTGTCTTCCTAACAGCTTATTGATAATGTGAATATTGAGCGTGATAATTATTTCTTATTGACTTTTTAGCGATAAAATGCCTTTAGGTGGTCCAAAGGACTTTTTGATAAAATAAGCTCGCAATACTGAGAGCCATTTCCAGGTATTGACAGATTGTGTCAATACCTGAAAAAGCTATTTAACGAAGTGTAAGCTATATTAACAAAAACTACCTATAGACTCTTCAGGGCCAATATTACCATTTTTAGTTCCGGAATTACCACAACTGTTGTATCCCATATTACATCCATTTTAATGGCGTGGTATTCGCTCTTTCGAGCTTGGGGTGGAGGTTTTCATAAATTAAAATTTTGTCGTGGTTAAGTTGTTTTGCAATGCTCTTTAATGGGGCGCCTAGCATAACTAGGTCGACTTCTAAGGCTAGAAGCTGGGAGAGGTCTTGTTGGATCTCGGCTAGGTCAAAGAGGGTGAAGGGGGTGTTTTTGAAAACTTGAATCTGAATGTCGATGTCGCTGGTGGGCGAATGGGTGCCACGGGCGTGGGAGCCAAAGAGCCAGGCGCGTTTGATTTGCGCTTTTTTAAGGAAGTAGGAGGCGATAAGTTCGAGAGTGTCCGAATTCATGGAAGAAAGGTAGTGAAATAAGGGATAGAAATTGTCGCGGAGCAAGGATGAGATAGTGATATTTTGTGTATTTTTAGAAAGAAATTGAGAATGTACTATGCAAGAGTTCGATAATAATAAAGTACCCATCAAGAAGTTGTGGCAGGTGATTGTGGCGTCGAGTGTGGGGACGGTGATTGAGTGGTATGACTTCTATATTTTTGGGAGTTTGAGTGCGATTATTTCGTTGAGTTTCTTTCCGAAGGAGGATCCGACGGCGGCGTTCATTTCGACGTTAGCGGCTTTTGGGGCGGGGTTTGTGGCGAGGCCTTTTGGTGGGTTGATTTTTGGGAGGCTGGGGGATTTGATAGGGAGGAAGTATACGTTTTTGTTGACGCTGCTTTTGATGGGTGGTTCAACGTTTGCGATTGCGTTTATACCGAGTTATGAGAAGATTGGGTTGGTGGCTCCGGCTATACTTTTATTTTTAAGAATCATCCAAGGATTAGCCTTAGGGGGCGAGTATGGGGGCGCCGCGACTTACGTCGCGGAATATGCACCAGACGCTGAACGCGGGAAGTACACGTCCTACATCCAAACGACCGCCACGCTCGGTTTCTTCGTCTCCATCCTGGTCATCTTAGCGACGCAGCAGCTTTTAGGCGATGCGGCCTTTAAGGACTGGGGCTGGCGGGTGCCTTTTGCGCTTTCAGGTATTTTAGTGGTTGTGTCCTATTTCATTAGACGAAATATGGATGAATCTCCTCTCTTCTCTAAACTCAAGGTGGAAGGCAGACTCTCCGAAAATCCTTTAAAGGAAGCTTTCGCCAGTAAGGCGAATCGCCGCTTAATGTTAATTGCGATGTTTGGGGCGATTGTGGGGCAGGGGGTTGTTTGGCATACAGGACAATTTTATGCCCAAATCTTCATCAACAAAATTCTTCAGGTCGATTTCATTACGACGAACCTCATCATCGCCGCGAGTCTGGTGGTGGGCACTCCCCTCTTCGTGTATTTCGGGAGCCTGTCTGACCGGGTGGGTCGCAAGAAAATTATGCTGGGCGGTATGGCCCTCGCTGCGCTCGGGTACTACCCCCTTTTCTCGTGGATGTCCACGATTGTAGCCCAGGAGGGCACGATGACCAATGGCGTGATCTTCCTGAACTGGACTGGAAAGTTCGAACTGGCTTTCATTTGCAGCTTATTGGTAACTTTCGCGGCGATGGCCTACGGCCCGATCGCCGCGTTCCTCGTCGAACTTTTCCCTACCAAAATTCGCTATACCTCCCTCTCCATCCCGTATCACTTTGCTAATGGGGTGTTCGGAGGTTGTGCCCCTTTTGTGGCCACTTGGCTGGGAGCGGTCACACATTCGAATTTTGCCGGATTGTTCTATCCCATCGCCCTAGCGGCCTTAACGGTCATCATAGGCATGATTTATCTACCCGAAACCAAAGGCCGAGCCCTCAGCGACTAAAATAGGACTATTCGAATAATTCGATGGATATAAAACAAAAATACTCCTTTAAATAAATTATCTTTGGCGCTAAACCAAAATGGGGGTATCTTTGTTTCTGAATTCTGCTTTTTCTGAGCACCCTTTTGTGTGACTCAGGATGGCGAAGCCGTGGATAGAGATAGAGGAGAATGATTAGTGTGGTCCA
>JBBAKU010000004.1:177573-182696 GCA_040403415.1 Aquirufa sp. | reverse complement strand
GCTCCCTCTCCTGGGCTCGAACCAGGGACCCCATGATTAACAGTCATGTGCTCTAACCAACTGAGCTAAGAAGGAATTTGGTTCCTATTGGGATTGCAAAAATAGGGGGCTAAATCAATATATGCAAGATAGCCCCCTGTTTTTTTTGATTTTATTTCTTGTCAGCGGCGTTTTCTGCTGCTTTCGGATCCTTCTTCTTCACTAAGTCTCCTTCTTTCAGCTTCTTAGCAACTGTCGCATATGGCCCTGCGATGATCTCTTGTCCGTCTTTCAAGCCGCTCACAATTTCGATATTTTCAAAATCGGAGATGCCTGTTTTTACTTGAATCATTTTCGCTTTGCCTTTCTCCATCACGAACACGACTTCTTTCGTGTTTTCCTTGCGTTTCTTCGCTTCTAAGGCATCGTTAGAGTTAGTTGAGTTCGTTCCGTCGTCTTCTTTCTTTTCGCCCTCTTTCATCTCGGCGCCAATCTCACGAGTGGTTACTGCAGATAAAGGTACTGTAGCGATGTTTTCTTTTCTGTTGGTCAAAATCTCCACAGACGCTGTCATCCCCGGCTTTAACGGATATGATAATTTGCCTTTAATTAAATCTGCATAAGATGACCGCAAGACACGAATCTTCACTTCGAATTCCGTTACTGCATCATTTGAAACCACGGAAGCTGTTCCACTTGAATTTGCTGAGCTTGCAATTTCATATACCACCCCTTTGAACTTACGCTCGCTAGAAGAAAATGCATCTACGTCGATTAAAACCGTATCACCGATGCTTACCCGAGTGATATCATTTTCGTTCACGTTCACGCGTACTTCCATTTTATTTAAGTTCGCGATGCGCAACATTTCTGTTCCCGCCATTTGTGACGTTCCTACCACACGCTCCCCTAATTCTACGTTTAACTTCGAGATGATTCCGCTTTGTGGAGCATAAATCGTCGTCTTCGTTAAGTTCGTTTTCGCTTCTTTTAGGGTCGCTTGTGATGATTTTACATTGTAATTCGCGGCATTTACGTTAGCTTTTGCCGCTTCCAAATCTTGTTTAGCCACTGTGTAGGCTGATACAAATTGGTCAAAGTCCGCATCAGAGATTACTTTATCCTTGTGCAATTTCGCGTTACGATCGTAGTCAATTTTGGCCTTAGAAAGACGTGCTTCGCTTTGGGCTAATACCGCCTTACTTTGTTCCATGTTTGCTTTCGTCGCATTCATTTGTGCTTCTGCACGTGCCAAAAGAGACACATAGTTATCCGGACGAATCTTCAACAATTCCTGGCCAGCCACTACTGAATCGCCTTCCGCTACGTTCAAGGAAACAATCTCCCCCGAAACGTCTGGCGACAATTTCACCTCTACCTCCGGCTGGATCTTTCCAGACGCACTGACTTTTTCAATGATTGTCGAACGAGAAACCTTCGCGAATTCTACTTCCGAAGGTTCTACTTTCCCGATCCATTCCATTTTTTTGGCTAGAAATAATCCACCAAAAATCAATACCACCGCGCCTCCGATGATCATCCAAGTCCGCTTACTGTTGTTGTTAGTTGCC
This sequence comes from Aquirufa sp., assembly GCA_040403415.1. GTDB lineage: Bacteria > Bacteroidota > Bacteroidia > Cytophagales > Spirosomataceae > Aquirufa. Next base: position 181,146 of record JBBAKU010000004.1, on the reverse strand, counting down.
ATAATTTTAGTCAATAGTCGCTAGTCGATAGTCGCTAGCGAAAAATTTAATTAAACTCTTTATCTATACTCTCTACTCTATTATCTATAATCTAAAAAACCAGACTCTTCCCCTGATAAAAATCCAAAATCTTCGTTCTAAACACGAAGTCATATTTCGATTGTACCAAGCTCAAACGCGCCTTATCTAAATTCGTTTTTTGTAAGTTATAGCTTACGAAATCGATTGTTCCTGCTTGAAAACGGCTTTCAGCAGCGCGGAAAGACTCTTCTAAAGCAGATACTTGTGAAAGGCCTGCCTCATATTTCATTGCCGAATTATTTAGATTCACGTACGCTTGTTCAATGTTTTGGCGTAAAGTTAAACGCGCTTTCGATGCTTCAATCGACGCATTTTCGCGTTGTAATCCTGCTTGTGCTACTCTGGTTTTTACCGCAAAACGCGAGAAGATGGGGATGTTTAAACCCAATGAAATCACTTTGTTTTGGGTATTGTTGATCTGGTCAAAATAGTCCAAGTTCAAGGCATTCGACTGGTTAGCTGTCATGCTTGCGCTCAATGAAAGGGTAGGAAGGGAACCTGATTTGGCGACCGAAATACCTTTTAAAGCACTCTGAACACGTAAATCAGCGGCTTTTACGAGTGGCTGGATCGCTAGGGCTTTGGCATATAAATCCTCGATTCCCGTATCATAGCCGTTCGAATTAGGGGCAGGAACCTCGATGCGCTGCAACGAAATCGCCGAAATACTCGAGTCGTTCAATAATTGCAATAAAGTTAATTTGTTCAGGTCTAAGGTGCTCTGGAAACTCACCACGTTCGACTCTTCGCTGGCTAATTGTGCTTTCAAGTCCAACAAGTTAGAAGGGGCAAGGGAGCCCGCATTCACCAATTTCTCCGAACGAGAAATCTGTAATTTCGTAATTTCTGTCTGCGACTTCGCGATGCTCAATTGGTCTTCCGAATTCAAAATGGCTAAGTACGAAAGCACCACTTGTAAGGAAATGTTTTCCTTGATGGATGCCAAATCTTCTTGCGAAGCCTTTAGGTTATAGTCGTTCTGGAGAACCGTGTTACGGATTTGGCCCCCATTAAAAACAAGCATTCCCGCGTTTAAACCCAGGTTGTTGTAATTAATGTTGCGCGAATCGTAGCCGTTCGTGAAAGGGTTAATACTACGCCCAAAAGAAGCCGACTGATTAATATTCGCATTTAAATTAGGCAAGGCGTTGTTCTTCGACTGCTGCAACTGCAATTGTGCGTTGCGTAAACTCACCTCGTAAGACTTCACATTCAGGTTGTGTTGTAACGCGATTTCTACCGCCTTCGAAAGCGACAATTGGACTGTATTTCCGTTCGCCTGAATCGCCGAAGCGTTTTGGGCTGTCGCCGATATTCCACTAGCCAAAAGCAGAGCGGAAAGACTGAATATTTTTAAAGACATAGCTCAACAATAAAATGTATGCAAAGGTAAACAATCCCGCGAAAGCCGCTCCTTATTTTAGGATAAACGGCAAGGCTTCAGGATGAAACCCCATTTATGGTATAACGGAAAACTTTTCTTTTGCCGCTTTGCGCGAAAATGCATTGAAGTGCCACCACTCATATTCGATAGGCATAAAGCCTGCACTTTTCATGGCATTGCGTAGAATGAGGCGATTATCGATGGCTTTTTGGCTTAATTTACCCGCCTTTAAAAGTCTCGCTTCCTCTTTCGGATAAGCCATTTCGCCAAAGAAATCGTATTTCGTCCCCATCTCCAGCGGCTTTCCCTTCTCGTCCGCCACCGTCAAATCGATCGCACTTCCATAATTGTGAATCGAATGTTCCTTAGGGTCCGCCACATAGGTCCGGCGTTTTTCAGGCGTATATTCTGTCAACGTATTCCAAAGTTCCCACTGCTTCGAAAGCGGTCTCGCCGCATCATAAATCAACAAATGATAGCCGGGATGCGCTTTTTCCAAATTCTCCTGCGCCTTCCTCAACATCGCCACCGTCTCCTTTTGAAGGTACGCATGCGTCAAACAACCGTATACATTCTTCTTCATGAAATTATCAGTAGTCGCATATTTTAGTTCGACTAAAACGTTCTGCACTTGAGCTGTCACCTCTTGTAGGCCTTGTTTCTGCATCGATAATTCGGCTGCACAAGTCATTTTTTGTGCCTTCAACGACAAGCTAATTAGTAGCATTAGGACTGCTTTAGCGAATAGATTCTTCATTTTGACGGAATTTTCCCTAAATTTAATCGTTTTTTACCTCTCTAACCTATGGCTTTAAATTGGATTTGGTTTTTGTTCTTCGGTGTCGCGTTCGTCGTCGCCCTGATTCAATTCATATTCTTCGGTAATACCGACATCTTTAAAATCCTGGTAGACGGGATGTTTGACTCCGCAGAGGTTGCCGTCATGAAAGTCGCTCTTCCACTAACGGGCGTCATGGCCTTCTTTATGGGTATTTTGCAAGTAGGGGAGAAGGCGGGTGCGATTCATTTTTTGGCCCGCAAAATCCAACCCTTTTTCTCTCGTCTTTTCCCAGAAGTGCCTAAAGATCACCCGGTTCATGGCCAAATGATCATGAACTTCTCCGCGAATTTACTCGGCCTCGATAACGCCGCAACACCCTTTGGTTTAAAAGCCATGCAAGGTTTACAGGATTTGAATACGGAGAAGGAAACCGCCTCTAACGCCCAAATCATGTTCCTCGTGCTCCACAGCGCAGGCCCCGTTTTAATTCCACTTTCCATCATGGCCCAACGGGCCATTTATGGCGCTCAAGACGCCTCAGACGTATTTATTCCCTGCCTCATGGCCACCTATGCAGCCACCATCACAGGTCTAATTTTCGTCTCTTTCAAGCAAAAAATTCGTCTGTTCGATCCCGTACTATTCAGCTGGCTATTCAGCATCACCGCAATTCTTGCGGGCATCTTATGGTACTTCAGCAGCCTCCCCAAAGAGCAAATCGACATCCAGTCCAAACTCTTCAGCAACGGCATCCTATTCACCTTAATTTTCTCCTTCATCGCCGCGGCCTTTTATAAGAAAGTAGACATTTTCGGAACCTTCGTGGAGGGCGCCAAAGGCGGATTCGAAACCTCCGTCCGCATCATTCCCTACCTTGTAGGCATGCTCGTAGCCATTTCTTGCCTACGCAACTCAGGCGTTTTAGACTTCATCGTAGACGGCATGAAAATGGCTGTTAACTATATGGGCATAGATAATCGCTTCACAGACGCGATGCCCACAGCCCTTTTACACCCCGTTTCTGGTAGCGGCTCGCGCGCCATGATGATTGACACGATGAAAACCTTCGGTCCAGATTCCTTCGCAGGCCGCCTTTCTTGCGTCTTCCAAGGCTCTGCTGAAACGGTCCTTTTCGTCATCGCCCTGTACTACGGCTCTGTTCAAGTACGCAATATTCGCTACACGCTTTGGGCGGGATTGGCTGCGGATTTGGTGGGGATCGTGACGGCTATTTTTGTTAGTTATCTTTTTTTTGGGTAGCAGTTAGAGTATAGATTATAGAGTAGAGAGTATAGATGGTGAATTAGAGTAAAGATTATAGAGTAGA
>JBBAKU010000004.1:0-177473 GCA_040403415.1 Aquirufa sp. | reverse complement strand
AGATTATAGAGTAGAGAGTATAGATGGTGAATTAGAGTAAAGATTATAGAGTAGATATAAAAAGTCCATCTCTACTCTATTATCTATACTCTATTATCTATACTCTATTATCTTTTATAAATTAGCTGATAGGCTTCATTCATTATGTTCTCTAGTTTTGCGATTAAATAATCCACTAATGAAACCTAGCCCTGCCCAGGCAAAATCGTACGCATTCTCCATCAAAATGGTTTCACTTTGTCGAAAACTAATGGTTGTGGATAAAGAATATGTCCTAAGTAAGCAGCTGTTAAAGTCCTCCACATCCATTGGGGCAAATATCGAAGAGGCTATTGGAGGATTCTCCAGAAACGATTTTAAATACAAGATTTCGATTTCTTACAAGGAAGCGCGCGAAACGCGGTATTGGATTCGGTTGTTAACCAGCACAGGTTATTTGTCAGAGGAAGATGGTGGTTCTGCTTTGGCAGACTTAGACGAGTTGTTGAAGATGCTGATGTCTACCCTTAAAACCTTGAATAGAGCATAGAGGGGATATAATATATTATAGAGTAGAGAGTATAGAGTATAGATGGGTTCTTTTTTTATCTCTACTCTATGCTCTATAATCTATACTCTAATCCTCAGCGCGTAGCGCAGCAACAAGCTCAAAACCAAGGCTTTCAATCTTCAACCTCACCTCATGCTTATTCTTCAGCCCTACAATCTTGGCTGTTTGGCCAGTGAGTGGGCCGGATTCGATGGTGATGTAGTCGCCCACTTTTGCGGTGGTACCGATGGTTTCTACTTCGAGGTGGTCAGATAGGAATTGTCTGATGACGAGTATTTCTGCGTCTTGAATGACAGCTGGTTTGTGGAGCCAGTAGACGAAGTTCACGACACCGAAGGTGCGGCGGACTAGGCCACTTTGTTTCTCTAGGTCGATGTTAACGAAGACGTAGGAGCGGAAGAGGACTTCTTCGACCCATTTTTTGCGATCAGACCATTGTTTCTTACGCTTGGTGGTAGGGCAATAGGCTTCGATGCCTAGCTCTTCGAGGCGCAAGGAGACTTTCTTCTCCATTCGGGATTTCGTATAAATCGCGTACCAGGCCATGCTTATAATCGGGCGTCAGCCAAGTCTTTAGAGAGAATGGATTTGATATCAAAAATGACTCCGTTTTCTGCTTTCAGGGCTGCGAAGGGGAGGTCAAGGAATTCGTTGTGGGCAACGGTTAAAACGATCGCTTGGTATTGATCGGCTAGTTTTGAGACTAGTTCGATGCCATGTTCGTGTTTCACTTCAGCTGCGTTTGCCCAAGGATCGTAGACGTCTACGTCCATGCCAAAGTCCACCAATTCTTTGTAGATATCAACCACGCGGGAGTTGCGGATGTCTGGGCAGTTTTCTTTGAAGGTGATGCCGAGCATGAGGGTTTTGGCGCCGCCGATTTTTTGGCCTTTGTTAATCAGTAGTTTGACTAATTTATTCGCGACAAAAATGCCCATGTTGTCGTTCACGCGGCGACCCGAAAGGATCACTTGTGGATAATAACCCAGGCTTTCTGATTTGTGCAATAGGTAATAGGGGTCCACTCCGATGCAGTGGCCGCCTACTAAACCGGGTTTGAAATTCAAGAAATTCCACTTGGTTCCGGCAGCTTCTAACACCTCGGTGGTGTCGATGCCCATGCGGTCGAAAATCAAGGCTAATTCGTTTACGAACGAGATATTGACGTCGCGTTGGGCGTTTTCGATGGCCTTGCTCGCCTCAGCTACTTTCATCGAAGGCGCTTTGTGCGTGCCGGCGGTGATGATGGAGCGGTAAAGTTGATCGACTTTTTCGGCGATTTCGGGAGTGGAGCCGGAGGTTACTTTTTTGATTTTGGTCAACGTATTCACCTTGTCCCCTGGGTTAATGCGCTCTGGCGAATAGCCGCAGAAAAAATCTACATTGAATTTTAATCCGGAGAATTTCTCCAAAACCGGAACGCAATCTTCCTCCGTACAACCCGGATAAACGGTGGATTCGTAAATGACTAAATCTCCTTTTTTTAAGGCTTTTCCAATCATCTCCGATGCCTTCAAAAGGGGACTTAAATCCGGCTTTTTGAAATGATCAATGGGGGTAGGTACCGTAACAATAAAAGTATTGCAGGTGCTTAAATCCGCAGCATTCGAAGAGAATGTTAAAGAAACGGATTCCTTTAATTGTTCCGCCGTTACTTCTTGTGTGCGGTCAAAACCCGTATTTAATTCCGAGATGCGGCTGGTGTCAATATCAAAACCGAGGGTAGGGATGTTTTTTCCAAACTCCACTGCCAGCGGAAAACCCACATATCCTAAGCCTATAATGGCGATCCGTGTACTCATCTTATTTGTTCGAGAAAAGTTTTACGTCCGCCTGAATCATGTCTTTCACTAGCGCGGCTAAGTCGTATTTGAGGGTCCAACCTAGTTTTTCTTTGGCCTTCGTAGGATCACCGATTAGCAATTCTACCTCCGTAGGACGGAAATAGCGAGGATCTATCGCGATCACTTCTTGTCCCACCGGTACTTGGTAGGCCGGGTTCGAGCAAGAAACGACGGTTCCTTTTTCGTTCACACCTTCACCTGAGAAGGCTACTTCAATGCCTAATTCCGCAAATGAAAGACGAATAAACTCGCGAACGGTCGTTGTAACGCCAGTTGCGATCACGTAATCTTCCGGTGTATCTTGTTGCAAAATCAACCACATCGCCTCGATGTAATCTTTCGCGTGGCCCCAGTCACGTTTCGCGTCCAGGTTGCCTAAGTGAATCTTTTTCTCTTGTCCTAAAGCGATTTGGGCAACCCCACGAGTAATCTTGCGCGTCACGAAGGTCTCGCCGCGAAGCGGGGATTCGTGGTTAAATAAAATACCGTTGACTGCAAACATCCCGTAGGCTTCGCGGTAATTCACCGTAATCCAATAACCGTATAATTTAGCGACGGCATAAGGAGAACGGGGGTAGAAGGGAGTTGTCTCCGATTGTGGAACTTCCTGTACCAGGCCGTAAAGTTCCGAAGTGGACGCTTGGTACAATTTCGTCTTTTTAATCAAACCTAGCAAACGTATGGCCTCTAAAATACGCAAGGTTCCGATACCGTCTACCTGCGCTGTATATTCGGGTTCGTCGAAAGATACTTTCACGTGAGACATCGCCCCTAGATTGTATATTTCGTCTGGCTGAACTTCTTGAATGATGCGAATGATATTCGTGGAATCACTTAAATCTCCGTAATGCAAGATAAAAGAGGCAGAATCTACGTGCGGATCTTGGTACAAATGATCAATGCGATCAGTATTAATCAACGAGCTTCTGCGCTTGATACCGTGCACGATATAACCCTTATTTAAAAGAAATTCCGCTAAATAAGCGCCATCTTGTCCTGTTACACCCGTAATGAGGGCTACCTTTTTTCCTGTCGACATACGATTCATTAAGAAACCAAAATTACGCAAAAAAGAGGCCTAACGCAATTTATTCATACAAGGCCAAAATTGCCTTTTCATGTTTCGCGTAAATCGCCTTGCGCTTTAATTTCAAAGTAGGGGTGATTTCTCCATCCGCCACCGTGAACAAACGCGGCAATAGAACGAATTTTTTCACTTGTTCGTATTTCGCCACCGAAGCCATCGTTTCCAAAACTTCTTGCTCGATTTTAGCGAACACTTTCGGGTTTTTGATCAAGGCCTCTGGACCTTTCACACCTAATTCTTGTTGATCCGCCCACACTTGCAAGGCATTAAATTCAGGGATGATGAGTGCTGATGGGAATTTTTGGCCTTCGCCCACCACCATACATTGCTCAATGAATGCTGATTCTTTCAACTTATTCTCCACTAATTGTGGCGCCACGTATTTTCCGCCAGACGTTTTAAAGATCTCCTTCTTGCGATCTGTGATCTTCAAATATTTTCCATCCACCATCATACCGATGTCGCCCGTATGGAACCAGCCTTCCGTATCGATCGCTTCCGCCGTTGCCTCTGGATTTTTGTAATAACCGACCATCACCGAATCGCCTTTCACACAAATCTCCCCATCTTCTGCGATTTTTAATTCAATTGAATCCACTAAAGAACCCACACAGCCTACCTTAAAATCAGGTGGATTCACACGCGAAACCGAAATAACGGGCGAAGTCTCGGTTAAACCATAGCCTTCGGAGACCGGAATGCCGGCCGCCCAGAAAACACGGGATAAACGAGGTTGCAATGCAGCAGAACCCGAAGCGATCAATCGAACGCTTCCGCCCAAGGCTTCACGCCATTTGCTGAAAATAACTTTTCGATAAAAGGCCAGTTTTAAAGAATCTAGTAAACCTAGTTTCTCCATGGGATCGTATTGCAATCCAAATTCCAATGCACCAAAGAAGAGAGTCCGTTTGATGCCGGTAAGCTCATTTCCTTTGGCCAAAATCTTATCATAAACCTTCTCTAATAAACGTGGAACAGTCGCGAACATCGCCGGTTTCACCTCCTTGATATTATCCGCAATCGTCTCCATACTTTCCGCATAATACACCGCCACTCCGTAATACATGTACATATAGACGTCTGTACGCTCATAAATATGGCATAAAGGCAAGAAACTCAAAGCACGATCTTGGGCATATAGATCAAAAAATTTGCCTCGAATCAAGGCCTTGATATTGCTAACAATGTTGTGGTGCGTTAACATCACACCCTTCGGACGACCCGTGGTACCGGAAGTATAAATCAAGGTTAATAAATCGCTAGGTTGCACCGCGTCCATCAAAGGCTGTAAAACGGCCGCGTCTTTTCCTTCTCCCAATTCCTTCACTGCCGTCCACATTTCTACATCCGCTACTGGATCGAATGTGTAAACTCCTTTGATTTGCTTATTTCCTTTCGAGGCTTCCTTTACTTTTAAATACAATTCTTCATTCTCACAAAAGACGTATTTCACCTCAGCATCTCTAAAAATATAATCATAATCTTCAATCGTGATCGTAGGGTACATGGGTACCGTCACCCCTCCAATGATTTGCACCGCAAAATCCACAAAATTCCACGCTGGACGGTTTCCTGAAATGATCGCAATTTTATCTCCTGGTTTTACCTTGAGTTCTAAAAGACCTAAGGCTAGGGTTTGGATGTTTTCCAAAGTATCCGCCGCCGAATACTTTTTCCATTCTCCATTTCGCTTTAAGTTAAAGAGATCTTCTTTTTGAAAACTTTGATACGCATTTAAGAGATCGAAAACGCGGTTGAACTGTTGATGAACCATTTGTTTGAAGGGTTAGAAGCAGCAATTTAGCCAAATTGTATTAAATATAGTTCTTTTTGCACCTAATTTACTTATCCACAAGTTATCCACATGTGTTCAGACGATTTAATCTTTTTTTATCTGACATAAGTATTTTTTATATGTAGAATATCAAAAAAGCATCAAATACTCTTTTTCAACCTAAAAACTTATCCACACACATAAATTAAAAAAAGAAAAAGAATTTTAAATCTCTTTTTTGTTTCTTCTTGTTGTTCTCTGTGGATAAGTGGATAAGTCAAAATCGTGTTTGTAAGTGCTTGATATCAGCAAGTTTTGCAAAACAAAAACCTATTATGCCTGTGTGGATAAGTGTCTAACAACTTGTGGATAAGTCTGAGTTTATCCACAGTAGACTAGACAGCCAAAAAGTTATGCACATTTATACACATCGAATGTGGATAAAAATAGGAGTTATACACCACTTATCCACAGTGCTAAGGGGTGTTTATCCACAAGTCACTTAACTGGAAGTTTGCTTTTAATTTGATCTTCGATTCGAAGTAATACATCGGTTCAGCCTTTGTTCTGCTCTTGTAATTACCAATATCCCATTGTCCATTTTCGTTCGAATCGACTATGGCTCTTAGGGTATACATTCCAGGTTCCACATTTACAAAAGAGCATGTGCCACCGGACTTTTGCTCATAGGCTTTTTCAAGTTTCTCGCCTCTTAATAGCTGGTAAATGTAGTGGCCTGGTTTGCGAATTCCTCCTTCAATTACACCGGTTTCTTCTGGGTCTAATCGTTTAATGACTTGTTTGTATTCGTTTGTCGAATCTGCTTCTGGGCCTAGGAAAGCAATTTTATCTAAGGCCAAAGTAAATTTGGGAGTCTTAGGCAGAAAGTCACTTTTAATGGTCAGTATATTTTGGAATTTGTTCCAGCTAAAGGCCTCATCTGGGAAGGTTAAATCATCCTCATTTTCCGTCTGAATATGTACTTTTTTAGACACCCACTGTAAGACTGGTTTAGGGAAAATGAGCAGTAAAGAGTCTGTGGGTACGATTTGAGCGCCTACTTTAGGAAATACGTCGAAACCGAGTGCCGTATTGGTTGATTTCTCTTTTTTCGCTAATTCGCGGAATTTAGCCTTTAATTTGAACTCATATTTTCTGCCTACCGAATCCTCTAGTGCCGCCTCGATTTTCAGGGTATCGGCTTTATTTAATCCGCCCGCATAGATGCGCAAGTTACGGTCATTTTCGATTTGATAAAGGGGTTTCTCGCTCGATGAAAAGCGCAAATCGGCAGCTTTAATTCCGCGCGAAAACTCATATAGAATCGTCTTAGCGGTCGAGGTTGTTTTGCTTAATTTCAGCGGATCTTGGTTTTGGAGGGCGATTTTGAAGTCACGCTTCTCATTTTTGCGTAGATCGATGAAGGGTTCTGTGATGAAGTCTACCGATTCTTTGGCAGAATTATACAACAGGTTATTGTTTGCGTCCTCAAAGGCGGCCATGTAATATTTTCCAGCCGCTAAATTTTCCAGCGCATAGGTTCCTGATGTATCTGTGCGAACAAAATAATAGGGTTTAGCTTTATCAATAGTCAAGCTATCGGTGTAAGGATATAGCCCTACCGTGATATTATCTGCTTTTTTATTCGTCAGTAAATGTTTTACGCGGCCCTCAATTTTCAAGGAATCGATGGTGTTTGCCGTGCTAAAAACGAGTTTGATATTCTTGCCCTTGTTTCGTTCAGCCACATCTTCAATGGCATTTCTGAAATTAAAGGTATAGGTGGTATTGTCTTTTAATGCGCTATCTAAAACCAGTGTCAATCCTGTCGGTCGAATGCGGGTTTCATAATTGCCGATGGAAGGCGTTATCAATAATTCTTGATTCAAGCTTTTAACGGTCACATATTCGTTAAAATTTAATTCAATTTTCTTTCCCTTGAAATTCTTGCTTTTGTTTAGAGGAATCGATGTGGTTACCACCGGTGCTAAGGTATCCTTTTTGCCACCCGGAGGCGAGGCCATTTGGGCGCAACTTTGTAGAAACACCAAGCTAATTCCTAGTCCAAAAAAAGTAACTAATAAGCTGAATTTCAAGTAATTATGCATGTTCAAATAGGTATAAATTACTAGAATAATTCGGTTTGCCTAGCATCGCTCGCAGGTTTGAAAGCAAACCAATACAGAACGAATGAAGTAAGCGCTTGTTCCCTGTTTTGTATTCGTTACTTAACAAAGAAATATAAAAGCTATCAAAGATCAGTCCGCGACTCTTTTTTAATGTAAAACCGTATTTCGCTGCCAAAGCCGCAATGGTGGCTGGTGTAAAATGGTAGATGTGTCGTGGAACATCATAAGCGGCCCAGTATTCCTCGAAATAATTTGCATCGAAGGAAGCGGGATTAGGTAAGGCTAAAAGCAATTTTCCGTCTTGCGCTAAGCGGCTTTTGAAGAACTGAAAGTATTCGTCTAGCTCGTATACATGTTCTAACACATGCCAAAGCGTAATCACCTGAAATTTCTTTTCTGAGTTGATTTCTTTCAAAGACGGCGCGATGGTTAGGCCTGTTAACTTCGCGGCTCTAGCGGCCGTTTCTGGGTCTAATTCAACGCCATTAATATGCCAACCCCTTTCTTTCGCGGCCGCTAAGAAGTGGCCGTTTCCACAGCCGATATCTAGCAGTTCTTTATTTCCTTTTTTCTCGGGCTCAATCCACTTTGTTTTCGACTGCAAGGTGAATTTGCGTACGGCGTGGTATAACTTGTTTACAATCCCCTCATTCGTATCACTGTGGGAAATGTACGCACTCGCATGGTAATAGGGACCCGCTTCGTTTGCAGCCGGTCGTGGATTCGTGTAGATCAATTGACATGAATGACAGGTCACGATATGAAATAATTCGTTCGACACGGTATAATCTTTCGCCTTGAATTTCAAGGTGGAATCAGGGGATCCGCAGACAGGGCAGTTTTGTATATTTTCCATTAACGACCCATGAATAAGAGTAGAATTGAAACGTCAGAGGCAGACACTCCGGAGATGCGACTCGCTTGACCGATAGTTTGTGGCAAAATCGATTTTAATTTAATGCGTGATTCAGTTGATAGTGTTTTGATTTTATCGTAGTCAAAATTGGCGGGAATGGATAGGTCTTCCATCGATCGCATTTTGTCTACCATCAAACGTTCTTTTTCAATGTAGCTTTCGTACTTCACTAAGATTTCTACTTGTTCGCGCACTTCTTGTGAGTAGTTTCTAACGATCGGTTTTACACTCGGATGCGTTGCGATGCGGTCGAAAGATAAATCGGAACGGCGTAATAAATTTACGATAGGCGCCCCCTCTTTCAAGGTAGCACTTCCCTCCTGCTCGAGCCAATCGTTTACTTCCGTCGGTTTTACTTTCGTATTTTTAATCTCCTCAGTCAAAGACGCTACTTGCGCTTTTTTCTCCTGAAATTTATTCCAGCGTTGCTCGGTCGCCAAACCTAATTGGTATCCTTTCGCGGTTAAGCGTTCATCCGCGTTGTCTTGTCTTAGCAGTGTTCTAAACTCCGCACGGGAAGTGAACATGCGGTACGGCTCGTCCGTTCCTTTGTTAATTAAATCATCGATTAATACGCCGATGTAAGCATCCGAACGAGATAAGGTAAATGGATCTAATTCGTGTGTTTTTAAGTGGGCATTGATGCCAGCCATTAAGCCTTGGCAAGCGGCCTCTTCGTAGCCGGTGGTTCCGTTGATTTGGCCCGCAAAGAATAAGCCTTTTACTCGCTTTGTTTCTAAGGTCGGAGTCAATTGGGTAGGCGGGAAATAATCGTATTCGATGGCATAACCTGGGCGGAACATTTTCGCTTTTTCAAATCCTGGGATTAAACGAATCGCCTCGAATTGAATATCTTCAGGTAAGGAAGTAGAGAATCCATTCACGTAAATTTCTACCGTGCTCCAGCCCTCTGGCTCGACGAAAATTTGGTGTGAATCTTTGTCTGCAAAACGGTTGATTTTATCTTCCACCGATGGGCAGTAGCGTGGGCCTAAACCTTTAATTCTACCAGCGAACATAGGTGATCGGTCGAAACCTTTGCGTAAGACTTCGTGCACTTTCGAGTTTGTATGCGTGATCCAACAAGAGCGTTGCTCGGTCAGAGGAGTTTCTGTTAAGTAAGAAAACGAACTTGGGTTTTCATCGCCTTTTTGTTCCTCCATAGCTGCGAAGTCTAGGCTTCTACCGTCCACGCGTGGAGGGGTGCCTGTCTTCATTCTTCCGGATTCGAAACCTAGGTTGACGAGTTGTTCGGTTAGTCCGATGGCCATGGGTTCTGCCATTCTTCCTCCTCCAAAATTCTTCTCCCCTATGTGGATCAATCCATTTAAAAACGTACCATTTGTTAGTACCACTGCGCGTGCAGTGAATTTCATTCCCATGCGGGTGATGACCCCTTTCACTTCACCTTTTTCTACGATTAATTGCTGAACAGAATCTTGCCAAAAATCAACATTCAAATTCCCTTCTAATGCATTTCTCCACTCCTCTGCAAAACGCATGCGATCGGATTGGCAACGGGGAGACCACATCGCCGGACCTTTGGAACGATTCAACATTCTAAATTGAATCATGGTCTTGTCTGAAATGATTCCAGACATTCCTCCTAAGGCATCAATTTCTCTAACGATTTGACCTTTTGCCACACCCCCCATCGCTGGGTTGCATGACATCTGAGCAATCGTCTGCATATTCATCGTGACTAACAAAACACGTGAGCCCATCTGCGCGGCTGAATAAGCTGCTTCGCATCCGGCGTGTCCCGCTCCCACCACAATTACATCGTATGAATTTAGCATAGCTATGCATGTTTCACGTGAAACATTTTAGTATTGTTTAATGTAAAAATCTTCTTTCTCGGTCATTAACGCCTTGTCCTCTTTCTTCTTGTCTTTATAACCGAGTAAGTGCAATAAACCGTGCACCATGACGCGCTCTAATTCTGTTTCAGATGTCCCTAATTTTTCTCCGTTTTCTTTCACGCGATCGATGGAAATAAAAATATCTCCTTCGATTTTCTTCGGGTCTTCTGAGTTATCAAAAGTCACGATATCCGTCAGCGTGTCGTGGTTCAAATACTCTTGGTTAATCTGTAACAGATAGTCGTCCGAGCAAAAGACATAGCTCAATTCCAGGATCTTTTTCCCTTCCTGTTTCGCCACCTCGTTTAACCAGGCTTTGTGTTTTAACTTCTCTTGTAAGGAGAATGTTACGTCTTCAGTGCAAAATTGAATCATGTGCGCGCTATTAAAGCGCGAATTTACGAAAAAGCATCCTCGAAATGCTCTATTTTGAAGGCTTGTGGATAAAAATTCACCGAAATGCTGTCAAATCGGACCTCTTGGCGCCATTTATGCTGGTATTGATAGGCACAAGCAGCCCTGCTGATGAGCCTTATTTTGTTTTGGGTGATTTTTTGTTCGGGATGTCCGTGGGTATTTCTTCTTAGGGATTTGACTTCTATGAAGATTAAGAGATCGCCTTTTTTTGCAACGATGTCGATCTCCGCTCGCTTGTAGCGGTAGTTTCTTGCCTCGATGGTATAGGCGTTTTTTAGTAGGTAGTCTACGCTAATTTGTTCACCTAATTTTCCTTGTGTTATATGTTTTGCCATTATTGTATCTTTGTTTTCCTAAAGGTAGCCCGGCGAATAGTTTGGCGCTATCAGCCTCTTGATAAAGTAATGAAGCAGAATAAAGAAGTCCAATTTGTTGATTTAAAACTGATAGAATACAAGGAAGCTTGGGATCTACAGGAGACTTTGTTAAATCGCATAGCGACAGTTAAATTAGATAACCGCGGACTTGAAGAAAACCATAAGGTCATTACGAATAACTACCTTCTGTTTTGCCAACACCCTCACGTTTATACTTTAGGTAAGAGCGGTGATGAGTCTCATTTGTTGTTGCAAGAATCCTTCTTGTCTACGATAGGTGCGACTTATTTTAAGACCAATAGAGGAGGTGATATTACCTACCACGGACCCGGCCAATTAGTGGGCTACCCTATTCTGGATTTAGAGAATTTCTACACAGACATTCACTTATATCTACGTATGCTAGAAGAAGCAATTATTAAAACCTGTGAGGGTTTTGGATTAGTGGCTGGACGGATTGTAGGTTTGACAGGTGTGTGGATTAATCCTGCAGAAGAAGGCGCTCGCAAGATTTGCGCGATGGGTGTGAAGGCATCTCGTTGGATTAGTATGCATGGATTTGCGTTGAATGTAAATACGGATTTGAGCTATTTCTCTCACATTGTGCCCTGTGGCATTGCGACCCGTGGAGTTACTTCGTTGCAGCAGGAATTAGGCAAGGAAATGGATTTTGAAGCCGTTTCTGCTATTGTCAAAGGGCATTTGAATGATCTATTTAAAATGGAATTAGTGAATGTTTCACGTGAAACATTGAAAGCATAAGATTTACGCGTTCCACGTGGAACATGAAATATGGATACCTTAAAGAACTTCAAGAATACCCTCTTCATTGATATCGAAACTTCGTCAGGAGTATCCGATTTTGCCCTACTTTCAGATAAGATGAAAGAATTTTGGCTAAGAAAGGCGAAGAATTTGATAAATCCCGCTAATATCAGCCTAGAAGAGATGTATTTCGAAAAGGCGCCATTGTATGCGGAATTTGGGAAGATTATCGTGGTGGGAATGGGCTTTTTGTTCGTTAACAAACAGGGCGAGATGGCCTTAAAAGTGAAGACGATTGCCCACGCAGACGAAAAAACGCTTCTCACAGAGTTCATAGCGTTCGTAAATAAGACCTATAAGTCGAGAGAATTGACGCTGGTGGCGCATAATGGCAAGGAATTTGACTTTCCGTATTTGTGTAGGCGCATGCTCGTTAACGGTTTGGAGATTCCGAAGTCGTTGCAATTGCAAGGCAAAAAACCATGGGAAATTATTCACCAGGATACGATGGAGATGTGGAAGTTTGGCGACAGAAGATCTTATACTTCGCTAGAATTGTTAGCGGAATTGATGGGGATTTCAGGGGCGAAAGCTGATCTTTCTGGAGACCAGGTGAACCGTGTTTTCTACAAGGAAAATGGATTAGCTAGGATCAATGAGTATTGCCTAGAAGATGTAATCGTAGTGGCGCAACTCTATCTACGTTTTCACTTTTTAGATCTAGTTGCGCCAGAAAATATTGTCAAATTATAGGGCTCACTACAGGGTTTTGGCCGGGTTGCCAAATACGCGTTTCGAGGCTGCTACATTTTCAATTACCACACTCCCCGCTCCTACCGTAGTGCTCTTTCCTACCTTCACACTTCCCACAATAGTTGAGTGAATTCCGACGTAAGCATTGTTCTCAATGATCGCTTCTTTGCCTATCACTGAGCCCGCTCCGATGGAAGCAAAATCAGCAATTTGTGCACCGGTTTCCACGATAGCGCCTGAGCCAATGATGACGTGATCCCCTAGTTTTGTTTCAGGTAAAATCTGTGCTCCACTTCCGATGAATACTCCGTACGCAAGGCTTTTCACATCTGCCACATTAGCGGATGGATGTATCGCATTTACGGGTTTTACTTCGCGCTCTTCTAAGATCAATTCGATCATTTTCTTGCGTTCGGTTGGGTTTTCTAAGGCCACAAATACGCCGCAGTTTTTACCAATTAATTTGAAATAAGACTCATCGTCTGCTGTTCCCAAAACCGGAATTTCGCCAATGCTGGTATCCTTTTTCTTAGGATCATCGTCTAAGAATCCGTAGATAACGACGTCGTTCTTTTGAAAGATGTGGGCTACTTCTAGGCCAAAAGGATTTACGCCAATGATAATTACAGGTAATGAAGTCATTTAGGATTGTATTTTATGCGTGTAATCTGATAGTTTAAAGCTGGGTTTTCCGTCTTTTAATAAGACCAATTCGGTGTAATTTTCACCTAAAGAAATGCTTGAATCAGGAGACAAATGTAAGTCTTTCCCGTCGATTTCTGTTAATCCATAGAATGGTGACATATCTCCGATGTTCTCTACCACCCAGGAATAATGAATATTTCCGTCGGTCATCGGGGTTTCTACCAGGTTAAATAATACGTCTGCACGAACCGTTGCACTGAGTGGCGCATCGGTCATTTTGATGTCCACAATGGCTCGCTCGTTTGTAGGTAAGGCTTCGTATTCAGCAATAGATTCTGAAGCATAGCTTCCGTCTGCAATGGCGCAGAAAGCATCAAGTAAAAGACAAGCGTTTAATTTGCGTAATGAATGTTTTTCTAGGTCCCATCCTGCCCCGCCTGATTCTAATAAAACTAGCCCATAGCCTCTAGACGAGAAGGTGTCGCCAAAGGCGCGGGACTCATATTCGTCTGTCCATTTGGCAATTTTACCCGGGATAATGGGCTGGATTTGGTGCAGCATTCGCTGGCAGATTTGGCCAGCGCGCAAGCGAGATGGCGTCCAAGTTCCTGCGTCGTCGCCTGTGGTGGCTAGGAAGGCGATATGGGTTTGCTCTGGGCTATTGCCTACCGAATACAAACGGTTTTGATCATGTAAATTGAAGGCGAATGCGGGCTTGATTTCGTCAGCCCACGCCGATAAAAGTCGCGCTTCTACCGAGTTTTGTTTCGTCGCATCGCGGTTCATATCGATGCCTAATGCCGTTTCACGCTGCCATCTCTCCGCACCGTCTGCATTCAGGCGTGGAATGATGCGCAAGGTGATATTCTGATGCAATTTTTGCTTAATATCGGTATTTAGCTCACTTGATGTGGATAATAAACGAAAAATATCGGCTAAAGCCATAGTGGCTGTCGCTTCGTCTCCGTGCATTTGGGACCAGGCGATGACTTGGATAGGACCTTCGCCCCATTTTACCTCGTGGATGGGTCTGCCCTCTTCTGTTTTACCTAGTTCGCGGACATCAAAATGAGTGGACCATTCAGCGATTAACTCTTGCCAACTAGCCGCAGAAAAGCGGCGTTTTGTTAAGTGGTTTTCGCGGAAGGTGTCGTAGAGTTCGAAGGCTTTTGCAAACATTAGTGACATTTAGTAGATGGGTTTAGGCAAATAGTCTGCCCACGTTTGATTTGAAAATATTCCTTTTTTACCTGAGCCAAATAAGACAATCAGGGTAATGATCAAATAGATGAACCAGGCCGATGGACCAAAAAGTTCCATGCCTAGGAAGGTGGCGGCAAGTGGAGTTTTGGCCAGACCTCCATATAAACTAACGAAGCCAATGGCTGCCGATAAGCCTAGAGGTAAGGCTAGCCAAGAAGCAAAACCCGAGGCGGCGTGTGAGCCGATCAAAAATAAAGGTGTCGCTTCTCCCCCTTTAAATCCGAGACCTAAACTCAGGTTTGTCGCGAGCATTTTCCAAAGGGCGAAGTCTGGTGCGACCGACGTAAATGGTCTAAGTAAAAATTCCGAACCAAGTCCAATCGTTTCATGAAACTCCGGGATGCTTAGCACACCGAACAAAATCAAGCCCGCGAGAATCCCTTTTAGAGGACCTTGTATGGGTGATTTGTCGAACGCAGAAATTATAATCGATTCTGAGCGCTTATAGAGAAAGGCAATCAAGGCTAAAAATAGGCCCAGGAGCGCTAATTTCGCACAAAATACGACAGAAATGGAGGGCAAAAAAATCAAAGGGTAAGAAAGATGTTTTGTGCAGTACACGTGCTGACTGACAAAATTGGCTGAAAAGGCTGTGAAAAGACAGGCGGGGATGTGGCGAAAATTAATTTTGCCCACCTCGCCTACTTCGAGTGCAAAAAAGGCGCCGGCCAATGGAGTTCCGAATATCGAGGCGAAGCCGGCGGCCATGCCGGCCTTTGGAAAAACGGCTAATGCAGAAAATTTTCCTCCTAGTTCGCGACCCATCGTAACGGCGACTCCTTCTCTTCCGACGGAGGCTCCTGCCAAATGGCTCAGCCAGGTGGCGGGGATGATGAGGTAGGCTGGGACTTTGAAGCTTTGGAAAATTAAACCTACCAGAGGTAAGGCATAGAGGTAGGATCCGTTGTGTTGAATCCAGTCAAGGCCGGCTAAAAATAGTGAAGAAAGGCTCCCTGTGGCGAAGGAGAGTGCGACCAATAGGCCTAGATTCAATAGAAATGCCTTAATTCGTGCCAAAACAACAATAATTTTGTTTCAAAGGTAAGAATTATATTTTCGCTACCTTTGCAAATCTACTACAATGCCTAATCCAATGGATGAATTTTTAAGTTTGGGATTAAATCCACAGCTGCAACGCGCGTGTACCGCGGTGGGTTATACGAAACCAACTCCGATCCAGGAGAAGGCCATTCCGTTATTATTGCAAGGCCACGATTTGCTGGGAATTGCGCAAACGGGGACCGGAAAGACGGCTGCTTATGCGTTGCCTATCTTGATGCGCTGCAAATATGCACAGGGAAAGAACCCGCGTGCCTTGATTTTAGCGCCTACCCGCGAGCTAGTGATGCAGATTCACACGGTGATGATTGGTTTAGCGCAGTTTACAGACTTGCGTATTTTAGCCTTATACGGTGGATTAGGGCCAAAACCTCAGATCCAAGCCCTCGAGGAAGGAATCGACATCCTCGTTTCTACGCCAGGTCGATTCCTGGAATTGTACCGCAAGGATGTGATCGTAGTGAAGGAATTGAAATTCTTGATTTTAGACGAAGCGGATAAGATGATGGATATGGGCTTTATGCCGCAGATTCGTCAGATTTTGGAGAAAATACCGTACAAAAAACGAATGAACGGATTGTTTTCCGCGACTTTCCCAGAGAAGGTGGAAAACTTGTCCCACGAGTTTTTGGAGTTTCCGATGAAGATCGAAATCACCCCGCAGGCTACGCCAGCGAGTCAGGTAACGCAATCGGTCTACGAAGCGCCTAACTTATTAACGAAGCTACACGCCCTGGCTTACTTTATGCAAAACCCTGATTTTCATCGGGTTATGGTATTCTGTCGCTCGAAAGATGCGGCAAATGAGGTGGAGAAGTGGTTGTTGAAATCCTTACCCAAAGACCAAGTTCGCGTGATTCACTCGAACAAGGGCCAGAACACGCGTATCAATGCGATGGCCCAATTCCGAGAGGGAAATGTGCGCGTTTTAGTGACCACGGATGTGGCGGCACGCGGGATCGATATCCCGAAAGTTTCCCACGTGATCAACTTCGATGTGCCCTTGATTTACGAGGATTATGTCCACCGAATCGGCCGTACGGGTCGTGCGGAGGAGATAGGGGAGTCGATTACCTTTATTACGTTAGCAGAAAGCTATCACTGGACGAAGATCGAGGAGATCATTCAACAGAAGATCGAAATCGAACAGTTGCCGGAAGGAATTAAGATCGAAGAAACGCCGTTTTTAGAGCAACAAGATATGTTACGCGCGGTCGATGATCAGCGCAAACGCGAGGATCCGGACTTTAAGGGTGCGTTCCACGATAAGAAATGGGTGATTAAGGCCAAAGCGGCAGGCAAGAAAGTGCCTCAGAAAAAGGCCGTTACGAAAGCGGGACCGAAAGGCGGCGCCGTTCAAGGTCCCAAGCCTATCGTCCGAAATAACCGCCCGGGTAAGAATGCAAAATTCCGCCCCGGCGCAGCGTCCAATAAAAAGAAACGTTAGTTTTGTGTCTATGAAAAGAGTTCTGTTAGTGTGTTTGATTTCGTTTGCTGGTTTCACCGCGTTTTCGCAGACGAAGCGCGCAAAGAGTGAAGCGGCGGCGGCGCCGAAGGCGCCGGCTACTCCGATTACAAAAACTCCGGTTCGCGCAGCGAAATATGAAGTTTTGTATGGTTCAAAGCCCCTTTCGAAAGCCGACCAAAAAGAGTTAAACGAGTTCGTGGCGAGCTGCGATGCCTCTTTTGGCTCTAGAGCTGAAGCCGTGGCTTTCTTTGCAGAAAGAGCTTGGGAATATGTGGCTACCGCCCGATTAGACACCGCAACACAACGATTTAATTTAATCAGTGCGCTGGACCCGAATAGCGTGGATGCGTTTTGGGGATTAGGGGTTATTTCTTTCCAAAGAGGGGACAACGATCTCGCTATTCGCCTGTTAAACAAGGGCTTAGAATTAGATTCGACGCAGGCAATGATGCGCGTGGACTATGCGATCGTGAAGTTAGATTGTTATCAGAAAGGCCAGGAATGTGGCACCTTGGACGAAGTAGAAATGGAATTAAAACACGCCTTAGCGCAGGATCCGAAGAATGCGAATGCGTGGATGAAGCGTTGCCAGGTGGCGTATTACAAAGAGAATTACGAGTTAGCGTGGACCTATTTCCACGAAGCTCGCATGGCTGATATTTTGCAATTGGACTTGAATTTTGGTTCGCTGTTAGCTGCCAAAATGCCCGATCCGAAAGGCATATTTAAATAGTGTAGCGATGGGTATTCGTTCCTTTTTTGCCAAACCCCTAGCGGCCCGTGTCGTTAAAAAGTACCGCTTGAGCCAGGAGCAGGCCTTTGAGCGGCAAGACTTTTGGTTGAAGCAGATGGTGGCGAAGGCAGAGAAAACGCTTTTCGGGCGAGGTCACTCGTTCTCCAAAATCAAGAACTACCTCGACTACCGCTCTAACGTACCCATCTTCGAATACGAAGACATCAAGCCCTATATTGACGAAGTGGTGGCGGGCAAAGAGGACATTCTTTGGCCTGGAAAACCGGCCTATTTTGCCAAAACCTCCGGCACCACCTCTGGCGTCAAATACATTCCCATCTCATCGGATTCGATGCCATTTCACATTACTGCTGCGCGGGATGCCTTGTTGCATTATGTGTTTTACAGTGGGAATGCGTCGTTTTTAGACCGTAAATTAATCTTTCTAAGCGGTTCTCCAGAGATGACCGAAACGAATGGTGTTCCCACGGGCCGTCTTTCTGGAATCGTGAACCACCATGTGCCGGGCTATTTGCGCGGAAATCAGATGCCATCTTATCGGACGAATTGCATCGAAGACTGGGAGCAAAAGCTTGAGGCGATTGTGCAAGAAACGATTTCGAAGCGGATGGGATTGATTTCCGGGATTCCGCCTTGGGTGCAGATGTATTTTGATCGGTTAGAAGAGTTATCTGGCCAAAAAATAGGTGACCTATTCCCCGATTTCCAAGTCTTCGTGACCGGCGGCGTGAACTTCGAACCTTACCGCGAGAAACTACTGGCCTCGATAGGCCGAGAAATTGACGTGGTGGAGACATATCCCGCTTCGGAGGGGTTTATTGCCTTTGACGACTCTTCGGGCGAACCAGGGCTTTTATTGAACGTAGACGGCGGGATTTTCTTTGAGTTTGTTCCTACGGATACCTATTTCGGCGCTAACCCTGTCCGCTTAAGCCTCACAGAGGTCTCATTAGACGTTAATTACGCGCTCTTGTTAACGACGAATGCCGGCCTTTGGTCCTATTCCATTGGTGATACCGTGAAGTTCGTTTCTTTGAATCCGTATCGCATTGTGGTGACAGGTCGGATTAAGCACTTTATTTCGGCTTTTGGAGAACACGTGATCGCTGAAGAAGTCGAGAAAGCACTGGCTGCTGCACTTTTAGCTTGTCCAAAAACACGTGTCGTTGAGTTTACTGTCGCACCGCAGGTTTCTCCTGCGACTGGTTTGCCTTACCATGAGTGGCTTATCGAGTTTTCATCGCCGCCGACGTCTTTATCTGCTTTTCAGGAGGCTTTAGACGCGTCCATGTGCGCGCAAAATATCTATTACCGCGACCTGATCACTGGGGCCATCTTGCGCCCTTTAGTGCTTACCTCGCTTCCTGCAGGAGCCTTTATCTCGTATATGAAGTCACAAGGAAAATTAGGGGGCCAAAACAAAGTTCCCCGCCTCTCGAATGACCGGGTGCTGGCGGAGGGTGTCCTGCGGACTTAGTCGCCTTCGGCTTAGTCATCGCTTCGCGATTAAGTCGAGTAGGTCAATAGAGCGCCTAATGGTACTATTGTGTGAAATAAAGCGTGTGGCACGCAGAGGGCTTTTCAGGTATTGACATTTTCTGTCAATATGCTTCATGTTTTTAGGGCATAAAAAAAGCCTGATAAATCAGGCTATACTAAAACTGTACCTATTTCATAAGCATACTCAGGAGAGATATCGTAATCCCAACGCTTTCCTGAATCATCCTTGGGCGATAAAATGATTTTCTCCCATTTTAGTTCTCCCATTTCACCAATGAGCGCTTTTTCAAAGATTGAATGGTCTTTTAATTGATCAATCCCATTTAAATTTTGGTGATTTAAAAGCAGCGGAAGCACTTCAATTCGCTTTAGTTCTCCCGTATTGAAAAGGCAATCAACATAATAGGGAGCAATTTCGATGATTTTATCTATGCGTATCATTATTGAAGTGGTTTAATACTGTGAAAACTCTTGCTATCCCACATAGTGATTAATTCAAATGTATGAATTTCTGCCCATGCTTGTACTAGCTTGAGTTTATTCTTTGGCAAATTTCCAGTTAGAATCGAGCCGTCAAGAATTTTGATATTGGCCTCGAATTCTGCAAATTTTACTTTGAAGTGCGGAGGTAGATGATCGTTGAAGAACATGTAAATCGTTAGGCCGTAGAATCGGCAAATTTCGGGCATTTTATTAGTGGTTATTTTTGCAAACCTCTAACAATTTTCAGCCTAAACCTATCAGGTTATTGATAATCGAAAATGGGGAGTTGACGGAAAGTGTCAATACCTGAAAAGTCCTCTGCGTACCTCGAGCAAAATTTCATATAAAACCCCCAATAAAGCACGCTAGGGCATATTAGGTCGTGCGGCTTGTAGCCCGGCGAAGTATTTTCGGAGGGTGGTGGGGCTGATTTTTTTAGCCACGATTTCGCCTTTGCGGTTTAAGAGATAAAAGGTAGGATTCGAGAAGGCGTCGTAGGTGCTGCGCAAGGGGGAATTAGCGGGTAAGTCTACATGCAGGACGTTTGTGTTTACGCGGTACTTAGAAATGAAATCGAGCCAAACCGTGCGGGATACGCCGGGTTCGTTACAGACCGCGAAGCGGCCTATTTTCAAGTTCATGATGCGGGAGATGACGGAGGTGGTGGAGTCGATTTCGGGGACCTCTTTTTGGCAATGATCACAGGTGGGTGCGTAGAACATTAAGAGGGTGTAATCGTTCTCTGATGCGAATTTATGGAGGTCCTGGGTGGCTCCGGCGGTGTCTTTTAGCACGATGTTTGCGGCGACTACGTTTGATTTTAAGGCGCTCAATTTTTCGGCTTCTTCTTGAAAGGCTTTTTTCTGCGCGGCGGTAAACGCGCCGCACGCATTCCCTACCCCGTATTTGGTTAAAAACCAGGCATAGCCCTCTGTGTTGCCCACGATGTTTCGGTTCTTCATCACGCTGGAGAAATAGTCGAAAACGAAGGGGTAGGATTTAGCGCCGCAGTCGATTTTGGACATCGCTTTTTCTACTCCTACACGGATCGAATCAGCCTGCAAAGGATAATAGGAGAGGTATTCTACGAGCAAAGAACGGTAAACGGGAGTGAACAATAACTTGCCATCGCTGAACGGAATCTTCGTGAAAAAGCGCACACGAGCCGCGTAATCCGTACGGCTAGGAACAGATTCGTCTAGCGTATTGAGCGATTTGAAATAGAGCGCAAGCGTAGAAGAAGGGGGTAGTGACACAAGTGCTTTCTTGCGGAAGGCAACTAAGGCAGCCGTTTTGGACTGGAAAAAGGCCGCTTTTTCTGCGAACTTGAACTTGCGACCGCGAGCAATTTCTACTTGGTACAGGGAGTCGATAACGGAGAAGGATTTTTCGAGTCTTTGGTAGTTTAAAAAGACTTCATTTTTCGGGTCTGAGGAGTGTGCCGAGGCTACATAGGCCGGTCCGGAAAAGGTCAAAGTGAATTTATCGTTGTTCTCGATATTGAAGTAGATGCGTTCTTTGGATGGGGCGAATTGTAGGTAATAGATACCGCCTTTAATGGGGGTTTTGGAGGAGATAACCGTGCCGCGCACCGTGTCTTTGGCCAAATAATTCTTCTCATCAAACAGGGTTCCACGGAAATAAACGGGGTCTTTTGTGCGGGAAACAGTGATTTTAAACTGCGCCTGGGTAAAAAGAGGGATGAAAAGTAAAAGGGCAAAGATTCGGTTCATGGGGGCAAATATACAGCATTTTATAAATTACTCCCACACGAAATCATAATGTTAATTAAATTTGACAAAATGTGGTATATTTGTAAATTATATTTAATGTTATGGCGAATTCAGGATTTCCACTTATGCCTAAATACCAACGAATTTTGAGTGGTATGGGTGAGAATATTAAGCTAGCGCGTTTGCGCAGAAAATTGAGCGCAGAGCAAGTAGCTATGCGGGCAGGGATCAGTCGTCCTACGCTTGTTTCGATTGAAAAAGGGGTGGATTCTGTCAGTATGGGGGCGTATTTCATGGTGTTGCACGTGCTAAATTTATCGTCTGACTTTTTACTTCTAGCGAAAGATGATGTGCTGGGAAGGAGATTACAGGATTTGGAATTAGTGACAAAGCAACGCGCGCCTAAAAAATAAGAAAGATGGCTTATCGAAGTGTTTTTGTATATGCTGATTGGGAGGGTTTGCCAGAGGAGAAAATGCTCATGGGTCAACTGCAATCGGAACTATTGCGAGGAAAAGAGGTATTTTCTTTTGCTTATTCGAGAGAATGGCTGACAAGTAATTTTGCTCAAACGCTCGACCCTGATCTTTTTTATAGCGAGGGGTTGCAGTATTTGAGTGATGATAAAATGAATTTTGGTTTGTTTTTAGATTCATCGCCGGATCGCTGGGGAAGAGTTTTGTTGCGTAGGAGGGAGGCGGCTATGGCGCGTTTGGAGAAAAGGCCTCTGCAAAATTTGACCGAACTGGATTTTCTGTTGGGAGTTTTTGATGGAAATCGGATGGGGGGATTGCGTTATAAAAGGGAAATGGATGGACCTTTTTTAGACGATAACAAACAGTATGCGGTTCCGGCCTGGACTTCCATTAGAGAATTAGAACAAATAAGTTTGCGTTTAGAAAGCCAGGAAGCGGTTCAGGATCCTGATTATTTGCGGTGGTTAAGCTTATTAGTGGCGCCTGGATCTTCCTTAGGGGGTGCTCGCCCAAAAGCAAGTGTTGCAGATGTGAACGGGCACCTATGGATCGCCAAATTCCCTAGTGGACAAGACACGTTTGATGTAGGCGGCTGGGAATTGGTAACGCATCGTTTGGCATTAAAAGCGGGCCTTGAAATGGCTGAGGCAAAAGCTAAAATCTATTCGACAAAGCACCATACTTTTTTAACGAAACGCTTTGATCGTACAAGTGCTGGCAAAAGAAAACATTTTGCTTCTGCGATGACACTTTTAGGCTATTCCGATGGACAAGATGGCGCTAGTTATCTTGAATTAGCTGATTTTATCATACAACAGGGTACTAATGTTTCGAGTGATTTAGTCCAATTGTGGAGACGAATGGCCTTTTCTATTGCCGTTTCTAATGTGGATGACCACCTTAGAAATCACGGTTTTTTGTGGTCCAAAGAGGGATGGATTTTATCCCCGGCTTATGATATTAATCCCGTTGAAACAGGTACAGGTCTTCATTTAAATATCTCTGATGTGGATAATGCGCAGAATTGGGATTTACTCAGAGAGACAGCGCCATTCTTTAGAATAGAAGCAGAGCAAGCAGAAAAGATTATTGTAGAAGTGAAGACTGCTGTTCAGGGCTGGGAGAAAGAAGCAAAAGCTGTTGGAATTCCTTTATTAGAGCGTGAATTAAAAGCAAATGCGTTCCGTATGGCTTTCATTCCCTAATTATTACTATTTTGCAACCGAAAACAAAACACCACCTTGCTAACCATTGTTGAACTATGCTATGATTTCGTGATCTCCACGCTGGTGGGATTGTTTGGGCTGCACCTGATTACGAAGAAAGGTATGCTGGCGTCGAAGTTTTTAGGGCTGTATTTTTTGATCTTTTGCGCTCGTATTATTTTAGCGTATTTTGCTACGGGCGGTCGCCTACAAGAGTACCCGCATTTGTACATGGTAGGTTCTCCTATTCATTTCTTGGCGTCTCCCGTTGCTTTCTTGTTTGTGTATTTTATGTTGTATCCTGCTCAAAAATGTAAGATTTGGCATTGCCTATTATTTCTTCCTTTTGTCTTGCATCTGGCAGAGTTGTTGCCGTTTTATTTTGGCCCAGTAGAGAATAAGCTAAGCGAGATTAAACTCGTGATGAAATATAAATCCTTAGTTAATTATCCGGGCACGGTCACTTATTTTCCACCTAGAATCTTGTCCTTTTTGAAGGTTAGCGGATCTACGATTTATGCCATTGCATCATTCCTCCTAGTTCTCCATTTCATTCGTAAAAACAGCTACAAGCGAAGCTTCGTTATCAATTGGTTGCTTGCCTACACGAGCTTAAGTCTGCTGTCCATTGTATTCATTATCGCCTACGTAATGGGCATCATTGGGTTTAATAATCTACAATTCTCTTATGCGGATCTCTTGATGCATTTAGCCGCATTCCTGAATGTAGGGATTGTTTTATATCGTCCTGCCTTGTTAGATGCTGTAACTTTCCAAAGCCTAGTGAATCGCATGCAACCAGAGCAGCGCCATCCTGAGCCAGATGAGGATGCGGAGAAATTGAAAAAATACGAGAGATTTGCCCAGCGATTAGAGGAGTATTTCGTAGCCCAAAAACCTTTTTTACAGGGCGAGGCTAGCTTGGAGATTACCGCAAAAACGGTCGGGATTTCGGCGCGGGAATTGTCGAGAACAACCCAATATATCTACGAATTAAACTATCCAGATTTTGTCAATTCGTGGCGGATCAATTATATCGTGGAGCAGCGTAAACAGCACGAATCATGGCGTTCGATGTCTCAGGACTTGATGGCGGAACAAGCCGGTTTTGGGTCGAGACAAGGACTTCATAATGCCATTAATAAGCTTCATCATATCACTCCGGCCGTTTTTTTTGCTCAAAAAGACGCAGAATAATTTTTGTCCAATTTTTGTCATATACGCAATATGTTACAGGTGGGCTTGTCCAATTTTTGTTATTTAGCTTATCATTCCATTGTTCTAAATGTCAAACGTCGGATCCTTGTACCTTTTCTCTTTAGTGAGCTCGCTGTGCTTGCTTTTTGGTCTGAATTTTTTGATCAGAAAAGGGAATCTGGTTGTCGCTAAAATCTTAGCTTCCGAGTTTTTAATTTTAGGGTATTTAGTGGTAGCGGCCTATTATTTATTGCCAGAGAATATTGTCGAGACACCTTATTTTTTCAGAACGGTTGCACCCCTGTTTTATTTGTTACCCCCTTTGAATTTCTTGTTTCTTTGGTATTTATTTCATCCCAAAGCCAAGTTCATAAAAATTCACCTGCTCTTTGCCCTACCTTTTCTTCTGCAGTTAGTGGAGAACTTGCCCTTTTATCTAAGTTCGAAGGCTACGAAAATCACGGAGATAAAGTGGATGCTCGCACAGGGGGATTTCTTTGCTTTTAGTCCGCGCTTCATGTGGTTTGATCCGATTTGCCATGTGTATGCGAAGTTTGTGATGTATGCGATTTTCTATGTGGCGATGGTTTATTATTACCTCCGTTTTAGACAGGAAAAGCAGAATCAGATTTTGTTCCAAAAAGGGATTTTCCATTTCTGGGTCATTGGGATTTTGATTTTTCGATTTTGTACGCTGTTCTACATTTGGTACACGTTCATCTTTACCGATCATGGAAAGACCTCGTTCATTACTACAGATTATCTCTTAATCGCGGAGTTTGTTTTCCATCTGTTTTACTTAGCGATTAATCCCAAATTATTGGATGTCAAAATCCTCGCTGAGAATTTGCGCGGCCCGGAAAAAGCGGAACTTGCTCTTAGTGACGAAGAGGAAATGCGACTGAAGGCCTTAGCTTTAAAAGTGGATGAGTACTTTAAAACCACGGAAGTTTTCTTGAATTCACAATTGACAGCGGAATTGTTAGGCTCTCTAACAGGTCAACCTCACCGGATGATAGGGCAGGCAATCAAACATACACACGGGATTTCTTTCCGTGATTATTTGAATAATTACCGGATTGTGTACATTGAGGAGAAGCTGAGCGATCCTAATTATTTGGCCAAATCCTCCATCGAAACAATCGCAGAGGCATCTGGTTTTGGTTCTCGCCAAAGCTTCTACACGGCCTTCAAGAAAGCCAAAGGCTGCACCCCAAAGGAGTATTTCAACTCCAGAATAGGTTAGAATATTCGTCCAAATTCTGTCAAAGACACTTTTTTTTGACAAATCCCCTCACCCCGTTTCACTTCCTTTGTTTGCCGAATTGTATTATTTCAACATCGGCAGACTGATATATGAAATTACGTTTACCGATTCGCTTTGTTCTAATTTTCTGTTTTCAGCTGGTTGCAGCGTTCGCATACGCGCAGTGTAGCCTGAGTGATTATTCATTTACCAAAACCACAGGAATCTTTACTCTCATCTCGGGCTCAACCAAGCTTCCTGTCGTCGTAGCTGATGATGCGTCGTCTACGGCACAACCCATTGGATTTCAATTTTTCTATGCAGGTAGGGTGTATAATACCTTTTACATGAATAGCAACGGTTATGTTGCTTTAGTAAATGGAATTAATACGGCTTCACCTGTGGCGGCTAATATCAGAAATGTAAATGGAGGAAACACCTTTGGAAGTAATCCTATTCTTTTCCCCTTATTTGGCGATTTAGCTGCAGCGACTACAACGACTCCGGCTGGTGATGCATCCTATATTTTAGAAGGTACAGCACCTAATCGTGTGTTAACCATTCAGTGGTTAAATTGGAAATGGGGATGGAGTGCGACTGCACCATCGGTTAGTTTTCAGGCCAAAATTTATGAGGGAACGAATAAGATTGAATACGTTTATAAACCAGGATCAGTAGCGCCTAATTTACCTGTTTCTATTGGTATGACGGCACCTACTTCTGCTAATGCGGCGTCCTATTTATCTGCCAATTTTCTTGCAACCGGTGCTACCGTCAGTGGATCTACTTTTACAACAAGTATTCAACCGACTTCTGTTGTAGATGGTTTGACTTATACATTTACACCACCAGCACAAGCGGTTACAATAACCCAGCAACCACCGGTGGGTGCCGTATTTAAATCAGGGGATTCTCCCCTAACTATTACAGCAGCAGCAACAGCCACTTCTGCCCTTAGTTATCAATGGCAACAAAGTGCAGATAACGGAGTGACTTGGACAAACGTTGCTAATAACGCCACGTTCTCTAATGCAACTACGGCGAGTATGACTATTACGAATCCGGCGTCTACTTTACATAAATATTTGTATCGTTGTCAAATCACTGCCGCATCTAGTGCTTGCCCTAATTACACATCTAATTTCACCTTAGGGATTTACCAAGGCTATACCGTCATCAATGACCTTGGGGGTGTTGCTCAGTCACCTTTAAATGATTTAAGAATTAGTATCGGTGCTGGGGGGCAAATTCAAGTGAAAAGAAATAGCCAGAATCAAGTTTTTGATCCTGCCTATGCAGATGCTGCAACAACTCCTGTGGCACGATTGTTTAACGGAGTTTTCTTAACGGTTGGTACTTCTGTTTTTGGACCAGCGAACACGCCCGCAACCAATTCAACAACGGTTACCCCTTTTGTAACGGTTTCTCATACCGGTGGAAGTATGACAGGGGATGGTAGAGATGTTTTAGTATTGAAAGCCACCAAAGCATCAAAAGATTATCTGATAACATTGACCTATGATTATGTATATCCAAACTCGTATTTCAATATTCAATACAAGGTCGATGTGCCTGCAGGAAATACAGAACGGGTTAAAATATACCATTTAATAGATACGTATTTACAGGGTGGGGACGCCGGTCCTGCTTACATTCAAGGAAGACCACCCTATATTTTAATGGGCGTTACAAAATCTCCAAGTTTTGAGGCTTTTAGATATGTAAGTGGATTAGTATGGACAGGTTATTATTCGTCGGAGTATTCTGGGATGTATAGCAGTTATCTTAAGACGCAAACAAATTTTAATAATATCCTTAATTATACAGCTACCACCGATAATGGTATTGGTTGGATGTATGATTTTGGAGCGAGTACCGCGGCAGGGAGTTATGATTTTAGTAGTGATTTAGTTTTTGAATTACCTCCATTACCTACGATTACGACACAACCTATAGATTTAGTTGCTTGTCCTAATACCCCCGTTACATTTACTACTGCGACGTCTACTCCGAATGCATTATTTCAATGGCAGGTAAGTACTAATGGAGGCACCTCTTTTACTGATCTTGCGGATAATGGAACGTATTCTGGAACGACTTCTGCTAATTTAGTGGTGTTACCTACGTCCTCTTTGAGCACCTATAAGTATAGATGTATTATTTATACTGCACCAGGTTGGAATGCGTCTTATACGAATGCTGCCATTTTAACAGTCAAAGCTGTGACGACTGCTGGGACGCCTGCGGTATCTTTATCGACCGCTAGTTTTTGTATCAATAGTACGTATGAAATTTCCGTGACAAATCCGGTCACTGGAATGACCTATGTTTGGTCAAAAAATGGAGCGGTTATCCCGGGAGCGGGTAGTGCTTATTATTACACCACTCAAACGGGATCTTATTCTGTTCAATTTTCGCCAGCAGGCTTTTGTCCGGGACCTGCTAGTACCGCTGTAACTGCGGCAAGTGTCACTTGTGTAGACACGGATACGGATGGAGTAAATGATGCAGTAGATATAGATGATGACAATGATGGGGTATTAGATGCCATTGAATCTCCTAATTGTTTTTATACCACCACCCAAATGGGTCTAGATGCAACTGATCGTACAGGTATTTTGTCTTTGACATCTGAATTAACGATTGCGTCCGTTTCACGGCCTTTGACAAATATGATTGATAATCCTGCTGGAACGACGATTCTGTATGCGGATTTTACGAATGCCCAGGCTTTAGCAAATAAAAATATTTTAACTGTTAAGTTCCCAAGAGCGGTTAAATTATCGGAGTTAGTCTTGAACTACAATAGCGCTGCCACGATTTTTAGTGCAGCGAGTAGTGTTCTTATTAAAGGATCCAATGATGGAATGACTTGGACGGATCTAGCTGCTGCAAAATCCGTATCCAATGTAGTGGAGACAGGGAACGTGAATCGTTTTCCTATTACTAGCGGAGGGAAATACTTGTTTTATCAACTTTTTGGTCTAGCAGGGACCAGTACTACGGGTCAAATCAAAGACCTAAGTTTTTCTGCTCCTACGTATAATGCATCCGAATACCCTACAGCCACTTGTGCGACGGATGATGATGCCGATGGAATTGTGAATCATTTAGATCCCGATTCAGATAATGATGGCTGTAACGATGCATCCGAATCTATCGTTTCATTATATAATGCTAGTGTACCTTTAACGGGCAATTTTGGGGCGAATGGTTTTTTGAATACACTTGAAACTTCAAATGAATCCGGAATTTATTCTGGTACGTATACGTATGTCTATGCCAAGCAAGCGTATCTAAAAGCTTGTCTAGATACCGATGGTGATCTAGTACCGGATATTATCGATATCGATGATGATAATGATGGTGTAACGGACTTAGAAGAAGGTAATTTCTGTTTGCCGCCAGGGGTTCAGTATATAGGACCAGATTATTTTGCCTCGACAACAGTAGAAAACTTAAAAGCAAATGTGAATGGCGATCCAATACCTGGCTGGACGGATGGCGATGTGTCAACTTATGGTGCCAACTTTAACTGGTTGAACACAAGTTTACCTCTAGTGGCCACTTTTAACTTACGATTCCCAGTAACGGCTGACGGTTATTTATTAGCAAATGACAATGGTGTCGTGGGTGATGGTGTGAAAATTGTACGAGTAAAATTATACAACGAAGCAAACCAATTATTGGGAGACGAAACGTTCAATCCTTTATTAAATAATAATACCTCAACGTACGACGTCTACAATTTTAGCAAAACATACCGTGGTATTAAGCGGGTTGTGATGGAGTATACCTATTCTGGAATAACAACTGGTGCGGCTTCTCCAAACTATCAAATCCGAGAAATGGGATTGTTCATGTCCACCGGATATTGTACACAACGCGATACCGATGGCGACGGAACCCCTGATCAGTTAGACTTAGATTCTGATGGTGATGGATGTAGCGATGCCTTTGAAGCGGGCTCTGTTCAACAAGCAAATGTAACGACTGTTGCAGGAAGCGTAGGAGTGAATGGGATGTCAAGTGCAGTGGAATCGAGTGATTTAACGACGGCAACAACCACGTATGCGTCTTCGTATTATCCTATCGCCCTAAATAAGAATTACAATAAATGTTTAGATTCTGACAACGACGGCATTATTGATTTGGAAGATATTGATGATGATAATGACGGTATTTTAGATGTAGTTGAATCCCCTACTTGCTTCTTTAAAGAACAAGAATGGAACACGGCGGACAAATCTAATTTTGCTTATGTAACCTCAGATTTAACTACTACCACAAATATTTTTACATCTGCATTATTGACGGATAATAATAGCTTAGCGTCTTCGTCTATTACTTTTGGAACGACGACGGCTCAGTCCCAAATAGGCAAGGCGATCTACACGGTGAACTTTTTTAAGCCGGTAAAATTAGACGCTTGGTATATTTTAAAAACGAGTGCAACGCAAATCTTTGCGACGACTGCTAGCAGTTTAATGCTACAAGGCTCGAATGATAATTTGGCTTGGACAAACTTATTAACTGCCCCAATTGCTTCTCCTGCCAATGCAACAAATACGACGGCAAATGGGTCTATCTCTTTGGCCAATTCAAACAAATTTACCATCACCGCAAATGCAGGGTTTTATAAATATTACCGCATTTATGGAGTAGGAACAACAGCAGCCAGTATCTTAGGTGGATCCGCGGCAGAATTCTATTTTGATTTTAATGCAAACTCCTACAGTCAAGTCAAATTCCCTGACCCTACCTGCGCTATCGATACGGATGGAGACGGTATTCCGAATCACTTAGATTTAGATTCTGATGGAGATGCTTGTCCGGATGCCAAAGAAGCTGGAGTAGCAGGTGTTTTATTATCTGGTTCTATCGTTAATGGAACACCATCTAGTTTAACGACCACCGCAAATGTAGCAAGCGCTATCGCGTCTGGGACTTATGGACTAAATGGTTTTGCAAATGCATTAGAAACCTCAAGTGAATCAGGTGTCTATTCTGGTGCTTACACGTATGATTTTGCGACAGCCCAAAGTTTGAGCGCCTGTATAGATACGGACAATGATGGGGTTGCCGACATCATCGATATCGACGATGATAATGATGGAATTTTAGATGCGATAGAATCGCCCACTTGTTTCTTTACCGCAGATGAAATAGCGCAACCTGTGGCTATTAGCACAGATTTAGACCCGTATACTACGAACGTTATTGGAAACGCGATTGATGCCAGTGCAACAACCTATTCTGCATTTGCCCCATCTATAAGTTGGGTAAGTAAGGAGTTATTCAGAATTACAGCGCAGCGCCCTATACCTATTACTGGGGTTAATTTTGATTTAATTAACTGGGCACTTTCAAATGCTGCGGGCAATACCTTTAAATTACAAGGATCTAACGACGCCAATGTATGGACAGATTTATCTGCTGTGGTCGCATCTACGCAAAGCACTGGAAGTTTTGTTTTATCGAATAGTGTCTCACCTACCAGCAAATACAAATTTTACCGTGTTTTAGGTGTAGCAGGAACAACTTGGTATGGGGGTGTTACGGACATTAAATTCGTGCTTCATTCAAGTTATGTTAGTAGTCAATATCCTAAACTAACCTGTGTTCAAACTGCCAGCGATACAGATAACATTCCAAACCACTTGGATTTAGATTCCGATGGAGACGGATGTAGTGATGCTTTAGAAGCAGGAATGACGACTTCTACGACGGCGAATTTTGCTTTTACGGGTTCAAATTTTGGGGCGAATGGATTTTTGAACACTTTAGAAACCTCTACTGAATCTGGAGTATATACGGGAACGTATTTTTATGATTATGCAACGAATTCAGCTATAAGTACGTGTACAGATAGGGACGGAGATGGAGTACCTGATTACATTGATTTAGATAATGATAACGACGGAATTTTAGATGCGGTTGAATCGCCAACTTGTTTTTATACTTTGGCAGAATTAGCAAATCCAGCTTCAGTTAGTAGTGATTTAACTCAATATTCAACTTATGTAATTGGTAATTCAGTTGATGGTTCTGGAACGACAGGATCTGCATTTGCAAATGCTCAAGATTGGGTAGGGAAGGAAATTTTTAAATTTACTGCCAAGAATTATGTGGCCATTTCAGGAATGAGTTTTGACTTATTCAGTTGGGCCTTATCTAGTGCAACTACGAGCACATTTAAATTACAAGGATCAGGTGATAATGCGAATTGGAAGGATCTTTCCGCTTCAACGTCTTCTACTGCTACGACGGGGACATTTACCATTTCAAATACGCTTGCACCTACCACTAAATTTAAATATTTCAGACTTATTGGTGTGGCAGGAACAAGTAGTTATGGGGGTGTTTATGAAGCAAGATTAAACCTTTTAAGTTCTGCTAATGCTAGTGCGAATCCAAAAAATACATGTACCAATGATACCGATGGTGATGGAATATTAAATCAAAATGATTTAGACTCAGACGGAGATGGTTGCCCAGATGCTATTGAGGCAGGAACGGCACCGTTAGGAACAACCCCTTTCGGAAATACTAGCTTTTTTAATCCATCGACTACGGGAGCCAATGGTTTTGCAAATGCTTTAGAAACAGCAACTGAAAGTGGTGTTTACAGTGGATCTTACAAGTATGTTAGAGCTATAGTAAACGCTTTAACAAGTTGTTTAGATTCTGATGGTGATGGGGTTTCCAATTTAGATGATATTGATGATGATAATGATGGAGTATTAGATATTTCTGAAATGTCCTGTACGGCTGTCGCAACTAATGCGACTTGCCTTGCAACACCTTTGGCCTACGGCATTACGTCACACTGCTCAGGTTGGACAGGCTTTGATTATGACCCTTCGCCTACTGGAACGATTGTTTCTAATTTTGATTATATGGGTCTTACCAATGGGATTCCATATTTTGATTTTCAAGGATCTGTGAGTAGTAGTGCAACCACTCAATTATGCGGTAAGATGTATAAAAACTATACCACGATCCCGGGTATGACTTATACTTTCTCTGTTAATTTGATGAGTAGTTTTGTGGACGCGGAAGGTATTAAGCCGTATTTAAAAGGCGTTGATGGAACAACAGGGTACGAACTAGGGGCGACTTATTTAAATGGAACTGGTGTTCGTTCCGTCACTTTTACAGCTATCGGAACTACAACGACAATCTCTTTAGGTTTAGATACGCGTACTTCTCTGGCTTACACGGGGCCAAACCAGTTTTGGAATGAAGTAAGTTTTACAATGAATGGAGCAACGTACCAAACTTGTACCATTTCGGATACAGATAGCGATGGTACACCTAATTATTTAGACCTCGATTCTGACGGCGACGGTTGTCCAGATACAAGAGAGGCGGGAATTACTACTTCATTAACGAGCGGCTCGGTTACTAATATAGTGAGCAATGTTACTAGCACGACCACGGTAGCGAGTGCGGTAATATCGGGCACATTTGGTGCCAATGGATTTGCAAATAGCATTGAAACGACGTCTGAGTCTGGGTCATATTCAGGGACGTATACTTACGATTTTGCTTTAGATGCAACTGTCAGTGCCTGTTTAGATACGGATAGTGATGGCGTTCCAAATATTCTTGATATTGATGATGACAACGATGGTATTTTGGATATAACGGAATATAACTGTGAAGTTTCTACTTTGGCCAAAACAGGGATAACCGTTTCCTCTACCGTTACGTGGGGTTATAATGGAACCACCTTAAACAATTTAGTCAATGGCACAGAAGACCTAACCGCCTATACGACCGGTGATTTCTTGAATCAGACCATCTTGCAATTCAATTTGCCTACTGCTAAAGTTTTAGAACAAATTGAATTAAGTACACAGTCTGGACTGACTACTTTAGGTACAACGGGTACGTATAATATTGAGGGTTGGAACGGAACGGCTTGGGATGTTATTGAGAAGAATAAAACCTTTGGTAGTCCATCCGCACCTATCAGAGCACCGGGAAATACGTACAAATTCTATATGCCTAATAACCTGACGGCCTATACGAAGTATCGTATTTTTGGTACGTCAGCTAAAGGGACATATAATGCGAGTAGCTGGATCCAAGAAGCCTATTTCTTCGAACGCGCTTGTAATACAGATATAGATAATGACGGCATTAAAAACTGGTTAGACACTGATTCTGATGGTGATAATTGTCCAGATGCGGTGGAGGCTGGAACCACGGCCATAAGTACATCAGGAGTGGCGAGCAATGCAAAATTAAGTGCAAGTACAATCCCTGCGCCTTATAGCTCAAATGGTTTTGCAAGAGGATTAGAAACCAGTTCAGGAAGTGGCATTTATACAGGAACTTATACCTATAATTTAGCAGCCGATGCTTCAGTAAACGCCTGTACAGATTCAGACAGTGATGGAGTTCCGAATGCTATTGATTTAGATGATGATAATGATGGCGTGCTCGATGTTACTGAATTAAACTGTGCTATTGCTATTGTTTCCAAGACTGGGACTACGGTTTCATCAACCGTAACTTGGGGCTATAATGGAAGCACGACTCTAGCTAATTTAGTCAATGGTTTAGAGGATTTAGCCGCTTATTCTACTACAGATTTTATTGATCAAACTATTTTACAATTTGATTTTGCGGCTGCCAAAGCCTTAAATTTAATTGAGATCAGTACACAAAATAGTGGTACAACGTTAGGAACAACAGGTAAGTATAATGTACAGGGATGGAATGGTTCGAAGTGGATTAATATCTTAACGAATCAAACGTTTGCCATGACGGCTCCAGTGCTTGCGCCTGCCAATTCGTACACCATTAAAATGCCGTTTAATACGACGGCCTATACTAAGTACCGTCTTTTTGGTACCTCAACCAAAGGAACGGTCAGCACAACTACCTGGATTCAAGAAGCCTATTTTACAGAGCAAACGTGTAATCTAGATTCAGACGGTGATGGTATTCCTAATACACAAGATACGGATTCCGATGGAGATGGCTGTTCTGATGCCGTGGAGGCAGGAACTGTCACAGGAACTTCAGCGACAACGGTTGCTGGTACCTATGGTGCCAATGGTTTTGTCAATACACTAGAAACATCAACAGAGTCAGGGATTTATTCAGGCACTTATTCGTATCAATTAGCGACAGATGCCACCTTTAATTCTTGCCTTGACACCGATAATGATGGGGTAACGGATGTTACTGATATCGATGATGATAATGATGGAATTTTAGATAGCGTCGAATGTCCTGCTACGGAATTAATTTCTAATGGCAACTTTGCAAATGCTACTACCGGTTGGACCGTAGGTACCGGATGGACATTGATTGATGGTACAATGGCTAATTTTAGTGATGGTGCGGCTAATTTCAAATTAAGCCAAACTATTGGTAGGCCCTATCCAACCACGCGTCCAGGATATGTCGATTTTAAAGTGGATGTAAAAGCAACGGGGTATAATAATATACCATCGAATGGCTATACTGCATCCATAATCATGCAAGTAAATGGTATTCAATATGCCGTTCTAACGAACCCTTCAAATAATACCACAACTGCCACCATTCAAACTTCTAATGGGGCATTAAGTTCAATAAGTAATTTCCCTGTTCAATTAGCTTCAGGCCCTTTTACGACGGTAACAATCTCCATACCAAGCAACGTATTTTATACGAGCAATTCCATGGAAGTTGGGTTTACTGCGGGTAACGATGACTTCTATATTGATAATGTTTCAGTTTCTAGCAGCCCTAATTTAGCGGCTTGCGATACGGACAGAGATGGTATTCCAAATTCAAGAGATTTAGACTCTGACGGCGACGGTTGTTCCGATGCAGTGGAGGCAAAAACAACCTATCATTCAGGATCAGGTGTCAGCAGCTCAGCTAAATTAACGACAAGTACACTAACGGGAGCTATTGGTGCTAATGGTTTCATTAACGGTATTGAAACTGGAACAGAAAGTGGTATTTATAGCGGCACTTATTTGTATTCACGCGCCACTGATCCAACCATTAAATCGTGTATCGATTCTGATTTTGATGGGGTTCCAGATGTGGATGATTTAGATGATGATAATGATGGAATTTTAGATGCAGCGGAAATGGGCTGTTCCCAGGGCGTCACTATTTCGGGAACAAATGGTGGTGTGAAAGCGGAAAACACGGCTCCTCCTGGCTGGGTAAAATCTGTATCCTCACCTGACATTGCTGATGCTACTGGCCACGTTTATGGACCATGGAATGTGGGTTGTTCTGGAACAGCTCCGCTTCCTCCAAATGGACATTTATCGTGGATGAGTTTCTTCTCCAATACGCAAGAGGCATTCAAAACAACATTAACTAATTTAGTACCTAATAAAACTTATAGTCTACAAGTACATTACGGAAAATTTGCAGCTTTAGGTGTTGGTTTAGGTCGAGTTACGATTAAGTTAGGAACTACAGTTATTGACCAATATACACCCTCTTTAGGTTGTGGATGGGAAACAAGAACAATTACATTTACTGCTACAGCTACTAGTCAGGAATTACAATTTCAAAATACTGGACTAGTATCTGCAACGTACAATACGAATGTTTCGATCAGTGCAGATGCTATTTCCCCTATTTGCGTTGACTCAGATACAGACGGTGATGGTATTCCAAATCGCCTCGACCTCGACTCCGATGGCGATGGTTGTTCTGACGCAAACGAAGCCTACAACAGTTCGTTGACGCAGGGTACGGATGGCAACCAACAATTTGGCACAAATCCAATCACAGTAGATGCGACGGGTAAGATTACGAGCGCCACTTATACGGGAACGAATAGTAATTATTTAAGTGCTGGATCGGCTAGCGTCATCACGACACAACCGGCAGATCGGTCTACGACGCCGGGCGGAACAGTGGTATTCTCTGCGAATGTTACCGCGGGAACGGGCACAACTACTTTCCAATGGCAAGTGAGTTCAGACGGTGGAAATACCTGGTCGAACGTGACGAATTCTTCGACTTATGCCGGCGCAGGAACGAGTACTTTGACGGTGAGTAATGTGTCCATTGCGATGAAAGGTTACCGCTATCAATTGTTGTTATCGCAGTCGAATTATGTGTGCGGAAATGTGACGTCGTCTGCTGCCAAAATCCTGATGTCTAACACTCCATCGATTGTGGATGATGCCAAAACAGGAACCGAAGACACGCCTCTAACTGGCAATGTTTTGACGAATGATACAGGTTCTGGTTCACCCGCAGCAGCTCTAACGGTAACGACGTTCACGGTAGGTGGCGTTACGTATAATGCCGGCCAAACAGCGACGATTGCGAATGTGGGAACGTTCGTGATGAATGCTGATGGCAGCTTCACTTTCACGCCTGTCGCGAATTACAATGGCTCAGTTCCAGCGATCGAATACACGGCGACGGATGCGAATGGAGGGTCGGATGTAGGGGCTTTGGCCTTAACCATCACCCCAGTCAACGACGCGCCAGTCGCGATAGATGATGTCATTGCGACGAATGAAAATACCCCAGTTTCTGGCAATGTCTTAACTACCGGAACTGCGGATTCTGATGCGGATGGAAATACGTTAACCATTACGCAATTCACGATTAACGGAGTTACTTATAATCCAGGAGATGTTGCGAATATTCCGGGCAAAGGTTCGATCACGATGAACGCAAATGGCTCGTATACGTTCACGCCTACGGCAGGTTATTCCGGAGCCGTTCCGAACTTAGATTATACGCTAAGCGATGGTAACGGAGGCTCAGGTGTGGGTCGTTTAACGATAACCGTTAACCCGGTAAATGATGCGCCTTTAGCGACGGATGATATTGTCACTATTTTACAAGGAAGTACCGCGACTGGCAATTTATTGACGAATGACGCGGATGTAGATGCGGGCGCAACCTTAACCGTAACTTCGTTTAGCTTTACGATTAATGGAACGACCTATACGAATACAACGGGTTCTAGTTTAGTCACGATGCCGGGTATAGGAACCATTCAGATTAGTGCAAATGGGGCTTATAGTTTTGTTCCTAGCGGAACCTACACCGGAACTGTTCCGCCTATTTCTTATACGCTAAGTGATGGATCGCTGACAGATATAGGACTATTAGATATTTTTGTGGCGCCAGTGAATGCAAATCCTGATGCGGTAAATGATGTGAATTCTACTCAGGAAGATACGCCTGTCTCCGGAAATGTTCGCTCAAACGACACCGATGCGGAAACTACAAATACATCTTTAGTAGTAACCCAATATTCATTTACGGTAAGTGGCGTAACCTATACGTATCCAGCCGGTTCTACCAATGTGATTCCGGGTGCTGGAACAATCGTGATGAATGCGAATGGAACGTATACATTTACGCCATTCCCTAATTACAACGGGACTGTTCCTACCATTACGTATACCATTAGCGATGGAAACGGGGGTACTGATACGGGAACATTGAACATCAATGTGACCGCGATGAATGATAGGCCAATTGCCGTTAATGATGACAATAAAACAACGCCGGAAGACACACCTGTTACGGTGAATGTGTTAGCGAATGATTCGGATATTGATGGTAATACTACTTTGACAGTTACTCAATTTACGATTGCAGGAATAAACGGTTCATTTACGACCTCTTCGATTGCTACTATTCCAAATGTCGGAACAGTCACAGTCACGCCTAACGGCGATTTAACATTTACACCAGTCGCGAATTACACGGGACCAGTTCCTACCATCACGTATACGGTTACAGATGGTTTCGCTACGAATACAGCCAATGTAAACATCGCAGTTACACCAGTTAATGATGCACCGACGGTTTCTAACGAAACGCGTGTAACACCTGAAAATACAGCAATCACAGGCTTTAGTGTATTAACAAATGACACGGATGTTGAAACGGCAACCGCTTCTTTAACTGTTACCCAAATCACGGTGGGCGGTGTTACCTACCCAGCAGGTTCTATTGTGGAATTAACAGGCGTAGGATCGGTGATTGTGAACGCAGATGGGACGTATACGTTTACGCCTAATCGCGGGTATTTTGGCACAGTTCCTGTGATTACTTATGCTGTTTCAGATGGAAACGGAGGTGTGACTTCGGGTACGCTGAGCATTACAGTTACACCGGTAAATGATCCGCCAGTGGTAGTGAATGAAACGGTGAATATGCTAGAAGATGCGGTCGCGTCTGGTAATTTATTAACGAATGATTCAGACCCAGAAAGTAATCCATTAACGATCACTCAATTTACCATTGCGGGTATCACGGGAACGTTTACTTCTACAGCGACTATTCCGGGTGTGGGAACGATTACGATCAATGCGAACGGGACCTATACCTTTACGCCTACGGCGAATTATAATGGTATTGTTCCG
The DNA here is from genome assembly GCA_040403415.1 of Aquirufa sp. Taxonomy (GTDB): domain Bacteria; phylum Bacteroidota; class Bacteroidia; order Cytophagales; family Spirosomataceae; genus Aquirufa. The sequence goes on along the minus strand of JBBAKU010000004.1, from coordinate 138,597 downwards.
ATGATCGAATACACCGTTAGTGATGGCCAAGGGGCATCGACGAATGGTAATTTAACGATTGTAGTCGCGCCTGTAAATGATGCGCCTATCGTGGCAAATGAGAATTTATCCGAACCGATTAATACGCCTATCACGAATAATGTGTTAACAAATGATCGTGATGTGGAGGGTTCTTCGTTAAGTATTACGGCCTATTCGATAGGTGGTGTGAGCTACCCGGCAGGTCAATTAACGACCATCACAGGGGTAGGAACCATCATCATCAATGCGGATGGAAGCTTCGTGTTTACACCGGCCGCGAACTATTTTGGATCTGTACCAGCGATTACTTACACGGTTTCAGATGGAACGGCCACGAGCACAGGAACCTTAAGTTTAACCATCACTCCGATCGATGCAGATGGTGACGGAATTCCAGATGCAACGGAGAAAGGCTCAGGCACTCCTAGAGATACGGACAGTGACGGAACGCCGGATTGGCTAGATACAGATTCAGATAATGACGGCATTCCAGATAGCCTAGAAGATGCCGTTTGTATCGGATTCTTACCTTGTACACCTACGGATACAGATGGGGATGGCACGCCAGATTACCGCGATTTAGATAGTGATGGTGATGGAATTGCTGATTCGATTGAAGATAGCGGTTGCACCGGAACTGCACCTTGCACACCTACGGATACAGACGGCGATGGAACACCTAACTACTTGGATTTAGATTCAGATGGTGATGGTATTACGGATGCTACGGAAAAAGGTTCGGGTTCTACTCCGCGCGATACGGATAATGATGGCACTCCAGATTACTTAGATACGGATAGTGATGGCGATGGTATTTTAGATCGTATCGAAGGAACGACAGATACGGACGGTGATGGCATTCCAAATTACCTCGATCCTGATAGTGACGGCGATGGCATTACGGATGCGATCGAAGGAACTGTTGATACGGATGGGGATGGAAACCCTAACTACATTGATACCGATTCTGACGGCGATGGCATCACGGATGCTGTTGAAAAAGGTACAGGAACTACACCAGTGGATACGGATGGAGACGGCACGCCGGATTACAAAGATTTGGACTCAGACAACGACGGTATTTTAGATAGCGTAGAGGGCTCAACGGATACGGATGGAGACGGTATTCCCAATTTCCGAGATCTGGATAGCGATGGCGATGGCATTGCTGATCGCGCAGAGGGCACCGTTGATACAGATGGAGACGGCACGCCTAATTTCTTAGATGTAGATAGTGACGGCGATGGTATTCCTGATCGCGTAGAGGGAACCGTGGATACAGACGGAGATGGTATTCCAAATTACCTGGATACGGATAGTGATGGCGATGGAATTTTGGACAGCATCGAAGACTCAGGATGTACTGGAACAGCACCTTGCACGCCTACGGATACAGATGGTGACGGCACGCCTAATTACCTAGACTTAGATTCAGATGGAGATGGTATTTCGGATAATATCGAAAAAGGTCCTACGGGCACTCCGGTAGACACGGATGGCGATGGATTCCCAGATTACATCGACTTAGATAGTGATGGCGATGGCATTACCGATGCCATTGAAAAAGGACCGTCGGCAACTCCGGTTGATACGGATGGAGATGGTACGCCAGACTTTAGAGACTTAGATTCTGATGGTGACGGAATAACCGATGCGATCGAGGGAACCAATGACCCAGATGGAGACGGAACTCCGAATTACCGCGATTTAGATTCAGACGGCGACGGAAAATCAGATGCGACTGAAGGCAACGTAGATACCGACCTTGACGGAACGCCTAACTATTTAGACTTAGATTCAGATGGTGACGGTGTGTTAGATGCGGTAGACCAATGTCCATTGATTTCAGGAAATGGCTCTACGACTGGTTGCCCTCCAGATAGTGATGGCGACGGACTTGCTGATGTGGATGACTCTGATGATGACAATGATGGCATATTGGATACCGTGGAGGCAGCAGCTTGCAGCCCATCTGCGGTAGATTGTGATACGGATGGGGATGGTATTCCAAATCGTTTGGACTTAGACTCTGACGGAGATGGCATTAAAGACATCAAGGAAGCGAATGGAACAGATGCAAATAACGATGGCATTGCGGATGGCACGCCTGATAGCAACGGTGTTCCAGCCTCTGCCAATGGAGGTTTAACGCCACCAAACACAGACGGAACCGGTAATAGTAACCCTTACGATTTGGATTCAGATGGCGACGGCATTTCAGATGCGATCGAGAAAGGAACTGGATCTACTTTGGCAGATACAGATAACGACAATACGCCTGATTATTTAGAGACCGATTCTGATGGCGATGGCATCACGGATGCGGTGGAAGGATCTATTGACACGGATGGAGATGGTATTCCGAACTACCGCGACTTGGATTCTGACGGTGATGGTATACCTGACGTTAATGAAGGGGTGACGGATACGGATGGCGATGGTATTCCAAATTACAAAGATCTAGATTCTGACGGTGATGGCATTACGGATGCGATCGAAGATGCAGGATGTTTGGGAATTGTTCCTTGTACTCCTACGAATTCGGATAATGACAACATCCCAGATTACTTAGATCCTGACTCGGACAATGATGGTATCCCAGATGCGATCGAAAAAGGTCCTACCGGAACACCGGTGGATACGGATTCTGACGGAACGCCAGATTACCTTGATACAGACAGTGACGGCGACGGAATTTTAGACAGCGTAGAAGATGCGGGTTGTACCGGCACTGCGCCTTGTACGCCTACGGATACGGATGGCGATGGTGTTCCAAACTTTAGGGATTTGGATTCAGATGGGGACGGCATTTCGGATGCGATTGAAAAAGGCTCGACTTCAACGCCGGCTAATTCAGATGCAGATGCGATTCCGGATTATTTAGATGCTGATAGTGACGGGGATGGTATTTCCGATGCTTTGGAAGGTAACACTGATACAGACGGCGACGGCATTCCTAATTATTTAGACCTAGATAGTGATGGCGATGGTATCCCAGATAGTATCGAAAAAGGACCTACGTCTACACCGGTAGATACGGATAATGATGGAATGCCTGACTACTTTGATCTTGATACAGATGGTGACGGCATTCCGGATAGCGTGGAAGATGCCGCGTGTTCAGGTACAACGTGTACACCTACGGATACAGACGGTGACGGCATCCCGAACTATAGAGATTTAGATTCTGACGGCGATGGTATTCCAGACAGCGTAGAGAAAGGTGCGAATGGGTCTTCGCCAGATAATACGGACGGCTTATTAGGACCAGATTACCTAGATACCGACTCTGATAATGACGGAATTTTAGACGCAGTAGAACGCGGTATCGATGGAAATAATCCATTAGACACTGATGGTGATGGCATTCCGGATTATAAAGAAGTGGATTCGGATAATGACGGCATCCCAGATGCAATCGAAGGAACGGTCGACACAGACGGCGATGGTATCCCAGATTACCGTGATTTGGATTCGGATAATGATGGCATTCTAGATAGTATCGAAAAAGGACCTACGTCTACACCGGTAGATACGGATAATGATGGAATTCCGAATTACAAAGATTTGGATTCTGATGCGGACAATAAACCGGATCAATCAGAGGGTGAAACGGATTACGACGGAGATACGATTCCGAATTACTTAGATCCAGATTCTGACGGCGATGGTATTAATGACAACGTAGATCAGTGTCCATTATTAGCTGGAGTTTTAGCGAATAACGGTTGCCCAGACGACACGGATGGCGATGGAATTTATGACATTAACGACCTAGATGATGATAATGATGGTATCGTGGATACGGCGGAGGCAGCAGCTTGTTCTCCTTCCGCAGTAGATTGCGATACAGACGGCGATGGCATCCCGAATCGCCTAGATCCAGATAGTGATAACGACGGCATTTCAGACGTGAGAGAATCCAATGGTACGGATGTAGATGGCGATGGAAAAGTAGATGGCGCAGTCGATGCAGATGGTGTTCCGAGCTCGGCAAATGGGGGTTTAACTCCTCCCAATACCGACGGAACCACCTTGCCTGATCCATACGACACGGATAGTGACGGCGACGGAATTTCGGATGCTTTGGAAAAAGGACCGAACGGAAATGCCCCAGTCGACACAGACGGCGACGGCATCCCAGATTACCGCGATACGGATTCAGATAACGACGGCATCCCAGATAGCGTAGAACGCGGAACGGGTGCGGCGATCTTAGACACGGATGGCGATGGTATTCCAGACTTCCGCGATACGGATTCAGACAACGACGGCATCACGGATGCAATTGAAGGAACAGTAGATACGGATTTAGATGGTATTCCTAACTACCGCGACCTCGATTCGGATGGTGACGGCATGACCGATGCGACCGAAGGAACAGTCGATACGGATGGCGACGGCAAACCGAATTATATCGATGTGGATAGTGATGGCGACGGAATTTCAGACAGCATCGAAAAAGGATTTAACCCAGCTTCTCCTGTCGATACGGATGGCGATGGCATTCCAAACTACAAGGATCTAGATTCTGACGGCGATGGTATCCCTGATGCAATAGAAGGCACGACAGATACGGATGGCGACGGTATTCCAAATTACCTCGATACAGATTCTGACGGCGACGGCATCCTGGATAGCATCGAAGACGATGGCTGCACCGGCACTGCGCCTTGCACGCCTACCGATACAGACGGCGATGGAATCCCGAACTACTTAGACTTAGATTCTGACGGCGACGGCAAAACCGATGCAGTCGAAAAAGGCCCAAGCGCGACCCCAATGGACAGCGATGGCGACGGCGTTCCTGATTACCGCGATGTGGATAATCTAGGCAAGCCGGATGTGAACGTGACGAACAAATCCGTTCCAGTAAGCGGCAACGTGAAAACGAATGATCCAGTCCCAGCCGGAACCACGTATGGTCAGCCAGCCCAATTAGCCGGCGCGACCTTAACGATGAACGCGAACGGTACCTATACTTTCACGTCAGCCGTGCCAGGCAAATACGTGTATTATGTTTCTGTTTGTGGACCAAACCAAACGTCCGGTTGCCCTCAAACTCCATTAGAGATCACGGTATTAGATCCATTGTTACCAGATGCTCCAGTGGCGAATAACGATCACGTGACGATGGAACAAGGAACCGTGAAGACGGTGAATGTATTAGCGAACGACAAAGCCGGCGAAGTAAATAATGCGCTGGTTCCATCAAGCTTAAGCATCACGACGGCGCCTGCTCACGGTACGACTCTGATCAATAGCGATGGAACGATTCGCTACACGCCTAGTCCGTATTTTGTAGGAACGGATAGCTTAGTGTATAGCATTTGTGATAACCAAAGTCCTGCCTTATGTAAACCCGCTGTTCTCTACTTCACCGTAGAAGCGGCAGGCGCTCCGGCGGTAACGAAGGCGGTGGATGATTATAATAACATCGTTGCAGGAAGTCCTGCAACTGGCTCATTGTTAACCAATGATTCGAACACAACCGGAGCAACTTTAACGGCTAGTGTAGTAACGGGACCTAGCTCCGCGCAAGGAACGTTTACCATGAATGCAGACGGAACGTATACGTTTACACCGACGGCCGGATTTAGTGGTCCGGTAGACATCGTATACCAAGCGTGCACGACGGGTAATATCTGCTCGAAAGCGACACTCCACATCTTAGTGGATCCGGCGCCAGTTTTAGTGGATGACACGGCTAGTGGTTTTGCCAATGTTCCGGTCAGCGGAAATATTTCAACGAACGATGTGGTTCGGGTGGGCACGACGTATGGTCAACCAGCTGCCTTAACGGGTGCAACGATAACAGTCGCGGCTAGCGGAACCTACACGTTCACAGCGACAGCTGCTGGAACTTATACGTACACAATCCCAGTATGTGCACCAGGTCAAACGGTGAATTGTCCTACGGAGACGTTGGTGATTACGGTGACGGCGCCTGCGCCAGTGGACGACGCAGTTTCTGCTTTCGCGAACGTGCCTAAGTCAGGAAATGTTTCAACGAACGACGTGATTCCTACCGGTTCTACGTACGGTCAGCCAGCTGCCATAACGGGTGCAACGATCACAGTCGCGGCTAACGGAACCTACACGTTCACAGCTACTGCTGCCGGAACGTATACGTACACCATTCCAGTATGTGCACCGGGTCAGACCGTGAATTGTCCTTCGGAGACTTTAGTGATTACCGTTAATGAGCCAGGTCCAGTGAATGACACGGAAACCGCATTTGCTAATGTGGCGAAAACGGGCAATGTCTCGACTAATGATTTAAATCCAGCTGGTACAACCTTCGGCCAACCAGCTGCCTTAACTGGTGCAACGATAACAGTCGTGGCTAACGGAACTTATACATTTACTGCGACAGCCGCTGGCACTTACACCTACACAATTCCAGTGTGTGCACCGGGTCAGACTGTGAATTGTCCTACGGAAACGTTAGTGATTACGGTAACGGCGCCAGGCCCAGTGGACGACACAGCGACCGCGTTTGCGAACGTTCCTAAAACAGGAAACATCGCAACGAACGACGTTCTTCCTGCTGGTACAACCTTCGGTCAACCAGCTGCCTTAACTGGTGCAACGATAACAGTCGCGGCTAACGGAACTTATACATTTACTGCGACAGCCGCAGGAACTTACACGTATACGATTCCAGTTTGCGCACCGGGTCAGACAAGCAATTGTCCTACGGAAACTTTGGTGATAACGGTGACGGCGCCGCAAGTCACAAACGACACGGCGACTGCGTTTGCGAATGTTCCTAAAACAGGAAATGTAGCAACCAACGACAGTAATCCAGCGGGTACAACTTTCGGTCAACCAGCTGCCATAACAGGTGCAACGATCACAGTCGCGGCTAACGGAACTTATACATTTACTGCGACAGCCGCAGGAACTTACACGTATACGATTCCAGTTTGCGCACCGGGTCAGACAAGCAATTGTCCTACGGAAACTTTGGTGATAACGGTGACGGCGCCAGGCCCAGTGGACGACACAGCGACCGCGTTTGCGAACGTTCCTAAAACAGGAAACATCGCAACGAACGATAGCAACCCAGCGGGCACGACCTTCGGTCAGCCTGCTGCCATAACAGGTGCAACGATAACAGTCGCGGCTAACGGAACTTATACATTCACAGCGACAGCCGCAGGAACTTACACGTATACAATCCCAGTATGTGCACCGGGTCAGACAAGCAATTGTCCTACGGAGACTTTGGTGATAACGGTGACGGCGCCAGTTGTGCCGCCAGTTGTGCCGCCAGTTGTGCCACAGCCAGTAAACGACACGGCTTCGACGACGAAAAACACGGCCATCACGGGTAATGTGGCAACGAACGATAACAACCCTGCCGGCACAACCTTCGGTCAGCCAGCTGCCATAACGGGTGCGACTATCACGGTGAATGCAGACGGTACGTATAGTTTCACGGCGACAGCTGCGGGAACATATACCTACACGATTCCAGTTTGCGCACCGGGTCAGATGGTTAATTGTCCTACGGAAACCTTGGTGATTACGGTGACCGATCCAGTTGTGCCACCGGTTGTGCCACCGGTGGTCCCTTATTTGGCACCTACCACTAATCCAGACATCGATGCGACAAACATCAATGTGCCGGTGAGCGGTAATGTGTCGACGAACGATGTACCGGGGGCGACTTACGGTCAGCCAGCGCAACAATCGGGTGCGACGATTGCGGTCAATGCGAACGGAACCTACAGCTTCACAGCGACGATTCCGGGTGTTTACACGTATCTAGTTCCAGCTTGTCCTACGGGCCAAACGTCGAACTGCCCTACGGTTCCACTCGTAATTACGGTCAGCGATCCATTGAAAGATAGTAACAGTCCTGTCGCAAATACGGATGTGGCGACGGTGAATGCGGGCTCATCTGTGACGACGAAAGTCTTAGCGAATGACAAAGCGGCAAATCCAGCAGCAAGTCTGAATCCTGCTAGTCTCGCAATCGTGACCAACGGAGCGAACGGAGCGGCCGTGGTGAATTCGGATGGAACGATAACGTACACGCCAAAAGCAGGCTTCACTGGAGTGGATGAAATCACGTATAAAATCTGTGATAATTCGACACCGGCACTTTGCTCGACAGCGAAAGTAGTGTACACGATTCAGCCGGTTGCAGAACCAGCGAAGACCTTTGCGACGGATGATTATAACAGCACGCCAGCGGGATCTGCGGTGACCGGATCGGTGTTAAGCAATGACGGAAATACAGCTGGAGAGACCTTGACGGCGACGATTGTCAGTGGGGTTTCTGCGGCGGAAGGAACGCTCGTGTTTAAGGCGGACGGAACTTATACCTTCACGCCAGCGCCAGGCTTCTCTGGTCCGGTGGATGTGGTTTACACCGTATGTTCTGCGAGCAATGTATGTGCCAAAGCGACGCTTCACCTAGTCGTGAATCCGCCAGCGGTCTTGACGCCAGACTTTAACGCGACCTTGATCGGGATTCCGGTGAATGGTAGTGCGGCGACGAATGACGTGTTGCCAGCGGGATCGACCTATGGCCAGCCAGCTTCGATTAGCGGCGCGAGTCTGCAGATGAACCCGGATGGAACGTATCGCTTTAGTTCGACGACGCCGGGAACGTATGAGTATTTAGTTCCAGTTTGTGCCAAAGCTCAAACGACCAACTGTCCTCTCGTTCCATTAGTCATCACGGTGAGCGATCCGAATGCGATCACGAATCCACCGATCGCAAATGCGGACGTGGTTTCGGTGGCAGCAGGATCTCCGGTAACGACGAATGTGTTAGCGAATGACCAGGCGGCGAATGTGGGAGGAGTGCTGGTGTATAGTACTTTGGCAATCACAACCTCACCACTCAATGGAACCGCGAAAGTCAATGCCGACGGAACGATCACGTACACGCCAGCGCCAGGATTCGTAGGCACAGACGTGTTAACGTACACGGTCTGCGATAACAGCCAGCCGGCACTTTGCAAGACCGCGAAAGTGTACTACACGGTGGGAGCTTCGGCATCGAAAAACTTGCTCGCCTCAGATGACTTTGCGACGACCCAGGGAGGTGTGGTCAGCGGAAACGTGTTAGGAAACGATAAGAGTTCGACGGGCAGCGCCTTGACGGCGACGGCGGTGACGAATGTGGATCCGGCAAAAGGAAGCTTCAGCTTGAGTCCGTCGGGAGCGTATACGTTCACGCCAGCGACTGGTTATGTAGGACCGGTGGACATCATTTACTCGGTGTGCAGCGCAGATGGAAAATGTACGCAAGCGACCTTGCACATTACTGTTTTACCGGTGCCAGATATGATTGCGCCACAGGCCATCACGCCTAATGGGGACGGTAAAAATGACACCTTGATTTTCCGTGGATTGCCAGGATTGAATATTGAAAACCGCTTGACGATTTACAACCGTTGGGGTAACATCGTATTCTCGACAGGTAATTACCAAAACAATTGGTCTGGTCAAACGGACAATGCTTTTGGGGCGCTCGCAACAGACAGTCAGCTGCCGGATGGAACGTATTATTACATCCTTGACTTCTTTGGTGCTAGACCAAACCTAGGCAATTATGTGTACTTAGATAGATCTTCGAACTAATGAAAAAGAGTTATATACTGATTTTGTTTTTGCTGGTTGCATTGAGCTCAAAAGCCCAAATCGAAACCATGTATTCGATGTACCGCATTAACCCGATTATTTCATCCCCCGCTTACGCAGGAACGATGGAGGCGGGGCACCGCGGCGAAATCGTGGTGATGGACCGCCAGCAATGGTTAGGGATTCAGGGTGCGCCGCGGACGTTAGCCTTAACGGCGAACTTTCAATACAAACCCAAAATAGGCGGAGGCTTCTTATTGCTCGCAGATCAGGCGGGACCTTTGCGCATCTCGACGATGGCGGGCGATTTAGCCTACCACGTGCAGTTTAATCCGGAGTGGAGCATGGCTGGTGGGATTCGCTTGGGCGTTTCTTCGGTGTATTTAGATTATGACGGCATCCAAGTGGTGGACCCGAATGATCCGATATTAGCGACGAATAAAGGCTCAGGATTGAAAGGAAATACGGGATGGGGAGTGCGCTTTGATCACAAGGGTGGATTCTTTGCGAGTTTATCGATGCCGCGGGTGTTGAGCTATGATTTTGGTGGGTTTTCTGGGGCCTACAAGGACGTGACGTATTTGTATGTGAATGCAGGGACCAAAGTCCGAGTGAACGACGCACTCGTCCTATCGCCGTCCTTCATGGCGCGTGCCGCACAGGACGTTCCACTTAGCTGGGACGTGAATGTAATGGCTCGGATAGGAAAGGCCTTTGATGCGGGTTTGGCCTATCGACATAAGGATAGTTATGGTCTTCGTTTTGGGATGCAAGCAAACCCTAAAATCTACCTCGGCTACATCTACGAAATGCCCATTTCCGGCCTCAGCAAAGTGAGTAACCAGACGCACGAAATCGCGATTCGCCTGTCTATTTTAAATCGTCCGAAATAATGAAGAAGTTATTATTTATACTTTTCTCTTTCTCTGCTTTTGCCCAGCAAAGCACCGTGGAAGACATCAAATACACCCCGCGCCACAGCATGGCGCTGCTCTTAGGGGGCACAAATCGCTGGATGCAGGAGTTACCATCGCGCCGTGATTTCTTAGTTAATTATACTGAATTAGGGTTGCAATATGCCCGCGAAACGAAACCGAATGTGGACGTTTTTGGGACCTTATTATTCGGTCTCAATGGCGCTCACGATCGCTATGCTTCCGCGGGTTTAGGGTTGCGTTATTACTTGCGTGATAGGGATAAGTTTCGCCTGAAACCGTTCGGGCAGTTTGCGGGTGATGTCGTATTCGATAATAATTATAACCAAACTTACCGTGATGTGGATTTCGCCGGATCCATCGCCGCTGGTGTGGATTACAAGGTGGCGGAACATTGGCTTTTGCGCGGTCTCACGCAGGCGGGATTCCCATTTTTTGTGTCAGGAAAATTAGATCCATTGAATCACAGAGGGACGAATTTTAGTGCGACTTTAGGGCTGGTATTTGAGTGGGGTCATTCGCCTATTGCTGAGCCAGTGGTTATTGCTTCGGTTCCATTGGATACCGATGGGGATGGGGTGCTGGATTCTGAAGATGATTGTCCGACCGTGAAAGGGGTGCGCGAAAATAGAGGTTGTCCGTCTGATAAAGATGGCGATGGGGTGATCGATGCGCTGGATGATTGTCCGGTGGTAGCAGGTTTGAAGGAGTTGAAAGGTTGTCCTCCGGTTGCTGTTCCTGCTGAGGCTCCGGTTCTGGCTGCTGCTCCAGCGCCTCGTCGCGAGGTGAATCTCGATTCGCTTTTCGATACCGTCGTATATTTCCGCACGGATAAGTCGTGGATAGGACCGATGAATGCGCGTAAATTAGATCGCATTATCTCCTTGTTAGCGGAGTACCCTCAGGTGAATGTGAAGCTTCAGGGTCACACGGATTACCGCCAGACTGAGCAGTATAATGAAGGACTTGCTGAGCGTCGTGTGGCGTCTGTTCGCCGTTACTTGATGCAGCGCGGAGTTTCTGCTGATCGCTTTAAAGGTGAGGCCTTCTCTGAGTTAGTGCCGGCTTCGAAGACGGATCTGCAGTTGAATCGCCGTGTGGAGGTGCATATTTGGAAATAAGATTTATTTAGTCCAAAAACTGTGCTTGACCGGATTTTTGACAAAGAGTGATTTTACGGTGATGTAGTTTTGATTGTTATTTCTCTTGTAGATGAAATCAATACGATTAAAGTACTGTACGGATAACGGTTGTTGCATTTAATCAGCGATGGTCTCGCTTTGAGGCTTCGGAAGAGATCTTTTTTGATCTCGCAGAGTTCGAAGTCATACGATAATTTAGAACACGGAGTTTTGAAACCCTTTGGCTGCTGGCTGAAGGGTTTTTTCGTTGGGGGCGGCGGTCGGCGCGAAGCGCCTTAGTCGCGGCGGAGCCGCTTAGTCAATGAGTCGCCTGCGGCTTAGTCAAATATGCCGATTAGGTGCTTTGGAGGCAATAATGTGTGAAATAAACGTCGAGGTACGCAGCGGGCTTTTCAGGTATTGACACTTTTTGTCAATTGTCCAAAAGCGGCTTGGGTGCCTTGAAGTTTTTCGAATATTATCGTATTTGGAATCCACTATTATCAAAACTTGTAAATTTTGCAAGTTTTGATAATAGTGATACGCTGCTTTAACTCAGGCGGTAGCGCGTACTGCGACCTCCCGCCTCGTCTTTTTGGAGAATGTTTTTAGAAAGCAGGTCGTTTAGGTCCCTGATGGCCGTGTCTTTTGAGCATTTACAAATCTTTGCCCATTTATCGGAGGTGAGGTGCCCGTCGAAGCCGTCGAGAATTTTGTTGAGCATTCGCTTTTGCCTGTCATTTAGAGGAAGAAGGCTATTTTTTTGCCAAAATTCTCCCTTTAACCACACGCGTTTTAATAGCGTATCTGTTGATTTTAGCGCTTTGATGAGAGTTTCTAAAAACCAGTGGAGCCACTCGGTGAGGTCGAGGTTTCCTTTTTGGGTTTTCTCTAAAATGGTATAATAGGCATTTCTGTCCAGCTGTATTTGTGCTGAAAGGCTATAAAATCGTTGTGCACTGGTGTCTGAGCGGGCCATTAATAAATCCGTCACCGCGCGTGTAATTCGACCATTCCCATCGTCAAAAGGGTGGATTGTTAATAGCCAGAGGTGGGCAACGCCCGCCTTTATGACGGAATCTAGGGTGTTATTGTTGTTAAACCAGTCTAAAAAGAGGGCCATTTCGTCCTCGATTTTGTGTGAATCCGGTGCTTGAAAATGGATTTTTTCTTTGCCAAAAGCTCCCGAAACTACCTGCATCGGACCCTTTTTATCTGTCCTCCATTGGCCTACCGAAATGGGGTACATTCCGGAACGCCCGGTGGGGAAAAGGGCGGAATGCCAGTTGAAAAGCCGATCGGAGGTGAGTGGGTCGTTGAAGTTTTGGGTTGCATCCAGCATCATTTCCACTACGCCATCCACGTGGCGATCAGAGGGAATAGATCCAGCAATTTCCAAACCTAACTGCCGCGCAATCGAAGAGCGAACCTGCTCCGCATTCAAGCGCTCGCCCTCGATCTCAGAAGTCTTCAGCACATCTAAGGTCAGGGTCTCTAAAAAAGCCTCCTTTTGCAAAGAAAAACCGAGGGTTTCCATCTTCCCCAAAATCCGCCCCTGCAAAAAATGCACCTCGCTTAGGGGCAAGATCAGCCGATCTAATCTCCAAGTGAAGTTAGACCAAGACTCGAGTTCGTGGATGTAGGTGCTTAATCGTTGCATAATGTGCAACGAATGTAGGGATTAATCGTTGCATAAAACGCTTTATGCTTTGATTTTCTTATTCTCGCCGCCGCTGCTGTCGTCCTACAGTCTTAGTCATCGCTTCGCGATTTGGTCGACTCGGCGCGAAGCGCCTTAGTCACGACTGTGTCGTTTAGTCATCGCTTCGCGATTTAGTCGAAAGGGTCCTTAGGGTCTCCAATGGTACTATTGCGTGAAATAAAGCGCGAGGCACGCAGGGGACTTTTTAGGTATTGACAGAATGTGTCAATAGTCCAAAAGTGGCTTGGATGGCTTGACGTTTTTTTAACAATAGTGGCTCTCAGCACTTCAATCGATATTTATCAGTAATCGCTTTTACCAAAGAAGATTTATAAATAAAATTTTTGGGGAGTTTAATCGCGCCTTTTAACAACAAGGTCTTTGCTTCAAATACTTCATTATGGGGTAATTTCTTAGTTGCCATTGTTTGTAGGGGTTTGAAATATTTTAGAAACATTTATATAATAAATCTACCTATTTATCTGTTAAATTTACCTTCTTATAAAAAACAAGACTATGATAAAAGTACATGGATATGGCGCGGTAAATCCGCAGGCGCCTATTGCATCGATTGATTTTGAGCGCCGCGATGTGGGGCCCAAAGACGTTAAAATCGACATCCTCTATTGCGGGGTTTGTCACTCAGACATTCACATGGTGCGCTCCGAGTGGGGGCCGTCTGTGTATCCGATTGTTCCGGGCCACGAAATTGTGGGTACAATCACGGAAGTAGGAGCGGAAGTAACGAAATTTAAAGTGGGCGATTTAGCGGGTGTGGGTGTTTTTGTGGACTCGTGCCGCGAATGTGCTTCGTGTAAAAAGGGTCAGGAGCAATACTGCGACGAGGAGATGACGCCTACCTATAATGGCTATTACCGCGATGGGGTGACGCAAACTTTTGGCGGATATTCCTCGACTTATGTGATCGACGAAGCTTACACATTGCATATTCCGTTTACCAAAGAGTTAGAGCGCGTTGCTCCTCTTTTGTGCGCCGGCATCACGACTTATTCGCCTTTGCGCTACGCTGGGGTGGGTAAGGGTCACAAAGTGGCGGTCTTAGGTTTGGGCGGTTTGGGCCACATGGCGGTGAAATTTGCTGCCTCTTTTGGCGCGGAAGTGACTATGTTGAGTACGTCACCATCGAAAGAGCAGGATGCCAAAGCCCTAGGCGCGCATCACTTCGCCTTATCGACGGATCCTGCAACCATGGAATCTTTGAAAGGCTCGTTTGACTTTATCTTGAACACGGTGGCGGCGTCACATGATTTGAATAAGTTTTTGGGCTTATTAAAGGTAGAAGGCAAGATGCTTTTAGTAGGAATTCCTCCAGAGGCGGCTCAAGTTTACGCGGCTACGTTGATTTCCAAAAGACGTTCCATCATCGGCTCCATGATCGGTGGCATCGAGGAAACACAAGAAATGCTAGACTACTGCGCGGAGCACAACATCCTTTCTGATGTCGAAATGATCAACATGAAAGATGTGAACGAGGCTTATGAGCGAGTGATCAAATCGGATGTGAAGTACCGCTTTGTGATTGATATGAAGTCGCTGCGCGACTAGTCACGGCGAAGCCGTTTAGTCGGCGCTATGCGCCTTAGTCGCTGCCGCTGCTACGCAGCGCAGTCAAAGAGTCGCCTACGGCTTAGTCATCGCTGCGCGATTTAGTCACCTTCGGTTTAGTCAAAAAGTCCCTTACTGCGCTTATTGGCACTTTTAGTTGAAATAACTCGCAAAGTATAAAAGTCGATTTTCAGGTATTGACAGATTGTGTCAATATGCGAAAGTCGACTTTTTTGTTTAGTTAATTTGTGGTTTTGGGATGGGGTAGTATGTGTCTTCATATTGTTTGACTAGCAATAATACTCTCTGTAAGTTTACTCCAGCTATGCTGTCGACCGGATGGTTCTTGTCTAATTTTAGATCTAACCAATTCAGGCACTCTTGATATTCAATATCGGATTTGATTACTGTCAGTTTCATAGTTGTTTTTGATTTAGTGGTTTACTCTAAAAGTGTATAAAACAAATTCAGGTATTGACAAAATTTGTCAATACCTGAAAAGCCCTCTGAGTACCTCGAGGTTTATTTCACTAGATAGTGCCATTAGGCAATACAATAGACATATCAGACCTAATCGCGTAGCGATGACTAAGCCGTAGGCGACTCATTGACTAAGCGGCAACGCCGCGACTGAGGCGCACAGCGCCGGGCCGACTAAATCGCGTAGCGATGACTAAGCGGCAACGCCGCGACTGCGCTGCGCAGCAGCGCTTAGCCCCGCGGCCTTGGCTTCATCTTCAAACTATCAGCCGGATAGGTTGCTTTCAGCATCGCCATGGAAGATTTAGCCCAGGTGATGATTTTAGAGCGGTCTGCCTCTGATAATTTGGCATTACTATGTAGGCCAAAATACGTGTAAGATGGCATGGGCATCTCGCCTTCCTCTACTTGCTCGATCACTTCCTCTAATTTGTGGTTCTGAACTGCGATGGGCATCTTCGTGAAAGTCGCGAAATTCAAATGCTTTTTACCATCATTCACGTGGTGATCAAGCCAAAAACCCACCGGCTGAACCGAACTGTACCAAGGGTAAGTGGATTTATTCGAGTGGCAGTCATTGCAGGCATTTTCTAACAGAACCTTAACGTCTGCTGGCACCTCGTACTTTGTCTCTAACGCGTAAGTGTTGTCGTTCGAGAGGTTCTTTTCTGTAGGAACGAATTGGATGGCGATTAATACAACGATTAATCCAACGATGATTTTGTTTTTCATGATTAACAGGGGTTATTGTAAACGCAAGGTATTAATTTATTGTCTCGAATTCCCCCTTTTCTAAATTCTTACGGACGTTATTCGTCGCAAAAATCTTCCCATTCATCGAAATGTAGACGCCTGGCTCTAGAATTTGGAGGAATGCCAAAGCACTTCCCAGATTAAACATCCCATCTGAGCTACCAAATTTGTAGGGAATCATGGCGCCGGTGAGGACGATGGTTTTAGCCAAATTCTGCGCGGCCAAAAACTGCGCCGTTTGCACCATCGTATCCGTTCCATGGGTAATCAAAATGCGGTCAGCCGCGGCGGAAGAGCAGGCAAAGGAGATGAGCTGTCGATCGACGTCATTAAAATCCAAGCTGTCCTTCATCAGCAACGTATCGACCGAAACAGCGAGTCTACTGCGGCCTTTTTCAAGCATCTCCGGCAGATGCGTGTCTTTGAAAAACAGGGAGCCATTTAGCTCGTTGTATTCCTTGTCAAAAGTGCCGCCGGTTACGAAGATTTGGATCATAGTTTACGAATTCAAAAATGCCTCACTCACCCTAAAATACTGCTTGTTCAAACGGTATACTTTTAGGCGAGAATCGGTGTCTGATTTTTTGAAAATAATGAAATTGACATCGACTTGAAGGATGGCTTTTAGTTTCAAATTCAATTGACTTAAGAGGTCATTTTTCATCCGAATAGTGTGGGAGAAATGGACGCCTTTTTGCTCTACTAAACCGAGTAATTCCGAGTTCGGAACGTCGTTATTTTTCAATAGGTATTTTAAAACGATAAGCTCTGTTTCTTCGAAATTAATCGCCGCTTTTCCCAGGTACAAGATGCCGTCCTTGTCCATGATATAGTTAGCTTTTTTAGGATTCAGCAGAAGTAAAAAATAGATTAATAAGGAGATCAGAAATAAGACCAAACCAGAGATAAAGAGCATCCCATATTCCTCCCAATAATCTGTTTCTAAAAAGGTGGCTGAGGACTGTGGTTCTCCTAGAAAATCAGCTAAGGGAACAGCCAGTAAATCGATGCTAACAGTCGCGTGATTGTGATTAAAATAATAGAGTATATCGTTTTCTACAACGGGTTGAAACCGCTCGAATATTTTTGTGGAAAATGCTTCGTTTTGAAACGTATCGTACGTATTGGTGTCGAAGTTGATACGCAAAATTCGCCGTTCTTCTGTGAAGGCAAAGTAGTTATTTTTGTCACGAAAATTCTTTGTGTTATTTCCAAAAAATAAGGACGTTTTACCCCTCTTTTTCCACGTTTTCGTGCGGAGGTTAAATTGCCAAAAATCTTGTGATTTTTCTAGTTTTAAATAGTCTAATTCATTCGTGGTAACACCGTTAAATAGGTATAAGTTTTCGCCGTTTTGGTATAGATTTACATCAAATAAACCGGGAGGAAAATTCTTGCCTTGAACAGGGGAATAAATCTCCCATTCTTTGGACTTTAAATCAAAATAGGTGAAGAAATTTCTGGCGGACCAAAAGCCATAACCTCCAAAGCGGAAAATGCGATTGTCATATACAAAATCAGCACTATTAATCTGCATCTTATGTTCATAGGATTGGTCAATTCGGATAAGCAGATTATCTTTCATTTCATAGACTTCACCCCCTAAATGATGTGAAAGATAGAGGCGTTTATCGATCTCAAATAACCCATATGATACAGGGATAAATTTCCTCGAAAACGTACTATCTGTAAACTTAAAATAGACTGGCTCAGATAGCGTCATCTCTGGAATTTTAATCCGGGAATAACGATTTTTTTCGATCACATAAATGTACGGTTTCGCGTAGGCATACAGAGTCGTAGCGTTGTTTGCCAAGCTGATTTGCTCTGGCTTTGCCGCGAAATAAATGAATAACAATAAAAAGAAGTATAGCTTTTTCATGTAGCTTAAAATTAAGCTAATTTTTCCAAATATTGGCTAGGAGTCAGGCCTGTTTCGGCTTTGAATGTCGCATAGAAACCAGAGCGTGAGGAGAACCCAGATTGGGCGCCTATTCCATCGATGGACAGGGTGTCTGCGGTGCCGGCATTCAATAATTCTTTCGCGTGTTCAATCCGCACAAATGCTCGGTAAGCTGTGAATTTTTTCTGCAGGATCATCGTGAAGCAATAAATGATGTGGTGCTTCGGGATGTCGAGTTTTTCCGAGATATCTTCGATGTCAAAATCCGGATATAAATAAGGTTTTTCGCTCTTTATGTAGTTGACAATTATCTGGGCCGTGTCTGCCAAGGGATCCGATGGATCTACATGGTGATTTTAGACGCCTTCTTTGGTGTTACTACTAAAGGCATTCCATACAAAACATGAGGGAAAAATACGATTAGGACAATAGGCAAAAGTGCGTAGGCAATTCCCGAGATGTTGTAAGTAGGTTCTGATTCTAAAATGATACGACTGACAGTGGTGCCATATAATTCAAGTGTCATCACTAAGAAGTTTATTGCGACGATTAGGGTCACCAGAATCAGGGTGAAAAGCCAATTATAAACGAGCTTGTTTTGCTTGTTTGTCCCTAAGTTCTTTCGTTCTTTTCGGCGGTATTTATTCAGCAATAATACGCTCGCACAGGCATAGATAATTACCAAACCAGGTCGTGTAATAAAGGAAATACTGGGGGAAATCAGGAAGCCGCTACCCAGCGTGCGGACATAATTAATGTCTGCATTTAAAAGACGCGCTACTTCTAATTTATAAGCAAAAGAGCTGAACATATAGGGCGCAATATTGATGGCCTGAATGAGAAAAGGCAGCAGATGCAGGTAGTCTTTTTTAGATGAAAATAGGCTTTTATCGGTGATGGTATTCCGCGTATACACATACAACATCGGGCCGGGTAAATACCATAAGGGGGATAAATTGCCGTAGAATAGAGCGGTCCAAAAAACGTCGTGGTGGTAAACCGTGAAATAATGGGTGAGACCGTAAGTAGAAAATATCCCAAAAATTCCCGTTAATAACAACGCATTCGGATTGATACGCCAGTTGTAAATGGCGATAATCGCAGAGGTGATGATAGAGAACAGGGATATGTATAAAATCATTTAATCAATGAATACGTTGCAATTTAGTCCATTAAAATTGTAAAATTTTTTAAAAATCCAAAAAAGTTTCATTTTCTGACTAGTCCAAAAAAATGCATTTTGGACCAAAACTGTTTTATCTTATAAAGAACAATCACATTATTAATTCGAATTTTGCTTGTTAAACTAGGCCAAAACCACATTTAATGGCCATTTACAAAGAAAATTATGAAAAGAATTACGCTTCTTTTGTTGTTCGTAGCGAGCTCAGTATCAGCTCAAACGTGGAATGTGTCCGTAGGGGCGAACACAACGAACTATGTCTTTACGAATTCGCAGGGTGTGAATCCCACGCTTATGAAGCCATCGGCAGGACTCAATATGACCCTGGGTTATGAGAAATCGATGTCTCGTCGGTTCCAATATGACTTAGGTTTAGCTTATTCGCAATATAACGCAGTGGGCGATGTGCAGAACATTCCCTTTTCCTACCAAACCGATTTCATGGGTCTTTCCGGCGGCATCGGACCGAAGCTCGAATTCAGAAATGATTTCACGCTGATTTTGAAAGCACGAGCGGCAGTTCAAAAGATGGTCAGCGGCAACCAATTCCTACAAAATCACTACGTGGATTTGTCCGCAGATGATCAGTTTTCTGGTGCGAAATTTCTGGTGGGCTTCTCCCTAGAACTAGAGAAGAAAGTGAATTCAAACCTGTATGTATTTACACAATACCAGCATTTAGATACGAATACGTTTGGGACTTCAAGCCTGAACTTTGTACCCTCAACGGTCTCTTTTGGCATCAAGATCCAGTCGAAATAATTTTCATTTTATGAAGAGAATTTTAGCACTCATCGCCTTATCCTTGATTTCCTTTGTGGGTTTTTCGCAGACCAAAGGAATCAGTTATCAAGCCGTGATCATCGATCCGAATCCGATTCAAATTCCGGGTTCCGACGTGACGGCTCAACCGTACGTGAGCAAGGAGGTCTGGATTCGCTTCGGAATCTATGCCGGCACGACCTTGCAATACGAGGAACTTCACAAGACTAAAACTGACGAATACGGTTTGGTAAACCTGATTATTGGTGGTGGTGTTAATACGGGCAAAGCAGGAACATTTACCTCATTGAGCTGGGACGGCGTGACCAAAAATATCATCACGAATGTGAGTTTTGATCAAGGCGGTCGCTACACGGAGGTGAGCAATCAAAAATTAACGTACACCCCTTACACCTTGTTAGCGGAGACAGCGGTGAAATTAGCAGGTGTTTTACCCATCGCTTCTGGCGGTACGGGTGCAACGAATGCCATCGCTGCACGAACAAATTTAGGCTTAGGCAATGTGGACAACACGGCGGATGTGGACAAGCCGGTTTCCATTCCTACGTTGGCCATTTTAGATACCAAAGAATCGCTGGCGAACAAGTCTACCAATATCATTGCGGACTCTGCTTCATCAGTGAAATACCCATCCGTTAAAGCGATTAAGGAATACATTGATAACAGAAACTCTGCCATGGCGCAGCAGGCGCAACAGGCAAATCGCGCTAATTTAGCGGCCAAAGCTACGGCACTAGAAACCCCGCGCACCATCAACGGTATCGCTTTTGACGGAACTACGAACATCACGATTCCCGTGGGGGTAACCCCGCCAGATGCGGATGCAACCACAAAAGGTTTAGTCAAATTAGCGGGTGATTTAACTGGAACGGCAGATGCTCCGGCGATTGCTATCGGCGCCGTGTCCACCGGTAAATTAGCGGCGGGTGCAGTGACTACTGCGAAAATCATAGATGGCGCTGTGACTGATGCGAAAATCACCTCCGTTTCCGGATCGAAAGTAACGGGAAATATCACAGGGAATGCAGCGAATATAACAGGAATGCTTGCTGTGTCAAATGGAGGAACAGGTGCAACGACCGCTTCGGGCGCCTTGACGAATCTAGGCGCGGAAGCAGTGGCGAATAAAAGTACAGATCTTACAGCGGACGCAAATTCGACTCAGAAATATCCGTCCGTAAAATTAATCAAAGACTATGTGGATGTCCGCGTGGCCGCAGCTGGGGTGAGCGACGGTTCGATTACCTCTGCTAAAATCGCAGATGCAACCATCGTCAGTGCAGACATTGCAGCGAACGCAGGTATCACAAACGCGCAATTAGCGAATAGCTCTCTAACCTTGGGAACGACGAACATTGCCTTGGGTGGAACGACCACTTTATTAAGCGGGTTGAGTGCGGTAAGCGCTACGAATTTTTCCGGTGCTTTAGCAGGTAATGCTAGCACAGCCACAAAGTTAGCAGCTACAAAAAATATCAACGGTGTGGCCTTCGATGGTTCTTCGGACATTACGGTGACGGCGGATGCGAATACACTAACTGGAGTTACTTTAGCGAGCAACGTATTGAACTCAAGTTTAACCAGTGTAGGTACGATTACTAGCGGAATTTGGAGTGCGACAACAATTGATGTGATGAAGGGGGGAACAGGATTGACGAGTGTAGGTGATGGCCAAATCCCTTTTGGAAATGGAACCGCGGCATTAGGGACTAGCGATAAATTCAAATGGAATAATACGAATGGGGCATTAACAATTGGTGTAAATGGAGCGGATAAATTCCTTCAACTGGATGGATATTCTCCATTTGGCTCATTAACCGTGGCCCGAATTTACACCGATGCATCCAGCGGCACTCCGAGTGATTTTGTATTAGGCACCTATCCAAATGGCCATTTAGATCAATTGTATTTAAAGCAATCCAATGGATTTGTAGGAATTAGAAACTCAGCACCTACATCAGCCTTAGACGTGAATGGCACCGTAACAGCCTCTGCTTTTACCGGGCCGCTAACAGGAAACGTGACAGGTAATGTGACCGGTAATGCGTCCACTGCGACTTTGGCAAATAACATTTCTGCTACAACGAATACTTCATTAACTTCCTTAGCGAATTTAACGACAGTAGGAACGATTACATCCGGAATCTGGAGCAGCACAGCTATTTCAGTGGCAAACGGAGGAACAGGAACAACAACCGCATCAGGGGCCTTAACTAACCTAGGTGCGGAGGCAATCGCCAATAAAAGTACCGACTTATCCATTGACGCGAATTCAACTGATAAGTATCCATCAGTAAAATTAATCAAAGACTATGTGGACACCCGAGTAGCTTCAGCAGGGGTAAGTGACGGAACTATTACCTCAGCTAAAATAACGGATGCCACCATTGTTAGCGCGGACATCGCTGCGAATGCCGGGATTACAAATGGACAATTAGCGAATAGTACGACGAACTTAGGTTCGACGACGATGACTTTGGGAGGAACGGTGACGAGTGTGACGGGCTTAACTAGTTTAGCGGCGATCACACTAACGGGAACCTTAACGGGTAACGCAAGTACCGCCACAAAACTTGCTGCGACGAAAAACATTAACGGTGTAGCATTTGATGGTTCAGCTGATATCACGGTGACGGCAGATGCGGAAACTTTAACGGGAACTACACTGAAGTCATCGGTAACGGGTTCTAGTTTAACGAGTGTGGGCACGATTACGAGCGGTATTTGGAGTGGAACGGCGATAGCTATCGCGAATGGTGGAACAGGATCTACGACGAAAAACTTTGTGGATTTAACGACGGCTCAAACGATAGCGGGTACGAAAACATTTAGTAATACAACCATCTTTAATTCGGATATTAGTGTAAACGGAATTACAGCCGGTTTAGGAAATGGACAGCTTGCGTCTAACTCAGCCTTTGGTAAAGATGCTTTACATGCTAATACAACGGGTATCGAAAATACGGGTTTAGGATTATCTGCGATGTATAGTAACCTGGGAGGAAGTTATAATACTGCTATTGGTTCGTCAGCCTTAGTTGCTAATACCTCTGCAAGTTACAATGTAGCGATGGGTAGACAGGCTTTGGGAAATGCGACAACTGGAGGATATAATGTGGCGATTGGAGCCGCAACATTAGGAACAAATACCACGGGAACGAATAATACGGTGATTGGATATGGCGCGGATGTAGCTTCCGCTGCTTTAACGAACGCAACGGCGATCGGTAATGGTGCCATAGTTAGCGCAAGTAATACCATTCAATTAGGTAATTCAGGTGTAACAAGTGTAAACACGAGCGGAACAATCACTGCAGCGGGTTTCAGTGGCCCTCTGACGGGTAATGCGTCTACGGCGACTTTGGCAAACAATATTTCTGCTACAGCGAACACCTCTTTAACTACTTTAGCGAATCTGACTTCCGTAGGAACCATCACCT
Source organism: Aquirufa sp. (assembly GCA_040403415.1). Classification (GTDB taxonomy): domain Bacteria; phylum Bacteroidota; class Bacteroidia; order Cytophagales; family Spirosomataceae; genus Aquirufa. Next base: position 115,107 of record JBBAKU010000004.1, on the reverse strand, counting down.
CCGGTACCTGGAGTGCCTCAGTGATTGATATTGCACATGGTGGAACGGGATCATCTACGGTAACTGGTGCCAAAACAAATTTAGGATTAAACAACGTGGAAAATACGGCCTTGAGCACCTGGGCCGGATCAACAAATTTAACAACTGTTGGAAATTTGAGTGCCATTTCAAAAACGTTTATGTTTCAAGATTTAACACTTGGATATGGAACGCCAAATGGTGCGAAAATACAAACCGATGCAAATAATAAATATATCTCGTTCATGCCAGCATACGGTGTGGAGTCGACACGACTTTGGCCTTCTGGAAATGTGACCATACAACATGCAGGGACTTATACTGATAATGGCTATACCTTGGAAGTGGGAGGGTCTACCAATATTGTAGGAAATACGACGATCTCCGGCACATTAAGCACCACTGGAACAATTTCAAGCACCGGTGGTTTTGCGGGTCCATTAACCGGTAATGCAAGTACGGCTACGAAACTGGCGACTTCACGTGCGATTAATGGGGTGAGTTTTGATGGCTCGGGCGATATCACGATCGCTGCAGATGCGAATACCTTAACAGGAACAACCTTGGCGAGCAATGTGGTAATTTCTAGTTTAACGAGTGTGGGAACGATTACGAGTGGGGTTTGGAGTGGAACGGCAATCGCAATCGCTAATGGTGGTACTGGGTCGACGACGAAAAACTTTGTGGACTTAACGACAGCTCAAACGATAGCTGGGGCTAAAACATTTAGTAGTGATTTAACAACCAATGGTATCAGAATAGGAGTAGGGCGTGGGGCGGTAAGCTCTAATTATATCATGGGCAATGTGAATACATTAATGTCTACTACGGGCACTAATAATATGGCCTTTGGTGATAATACGGGAATGGCTAATACGTCAGGTATTACTAATTTAGCGATAGGCTCAGAAGCATTTAGATACAATACGACAGGTAGTCATAATGTGGGGATTGGATTTTCTTCTTTACGAAATAATACAACAGGTAGTTATAATATCGCCATTGGAGAGAATGCAAATTCAATCAACACCACAGGAAGCTATCTTACTGCTATAGGATATGGAGCTGATTTTAGCTCAGCCGCTTTAACGAATGCAACGGCCATCGGAAATGGAGCGATTGCGACCTCAAGTAATTCCATTCAATTAGGTAATTCAGGTGTTACCAATGTGGTGACAAGTGGAACTATTAGTGCAACTGGATTCACGGGGCCTCTTACAGGTAATGCGAGTACGGCAACCGCTTTAGCAGCGGGAAAAACTATTTCACTAACAGGCGATGTAACTTATACGAGTGGGGCATTTGATGGCTCAAGTAATGTGACAGGTTCAGCTACTTTAACGAATACGGCAGTGACTGCAGGAACCTATGGATCTTCTATTGCTATCCCTACATTCACAGTAGATAGTAAAGGTCGCTTGACTGCTGCTAGTACAGCATCGATTATAGCGGAGGCGGGAACTTTGTCAGGGACAACGCTTGCGAGTAATGTGGTGACTTCAAGCTTGACTTCAGTAGGAACGATTACGAGTGGTGTTTGGAGTGGAACGGAGGTTGCAATTGCCAAAGGAGGTACCGGCGCCACTACCGCAGCCGGGGCTAGAACGAATTTAGGTTTAGGATCTTTGGCAACAAAATCAACCATTGCTAATGCAGATGTAGCTTCAGGTGCTGCGATCGATTTCGCTAAATTGAACATTACGAAAGCGAACATTACGGGCTTAGGAATCCAAGATGGATTAACCGCTGGATCTGGTATTTCCTTATCATCAGGGACTATCTCTGTAACTGGCTTAACTACTTCGAATTTAAGCTCATCTGCGGGAATAACTGTAGGTCAATTAGCAACAAGTACGACGACTTTAGGGTCGACTACGATGACCTTAGGAGGAACGGTTACTTCGGTGACAGGTTTAGTTTCAGTTAGTTCTACAGATTTCACCGGAGCTTTAACCGGTAATGCGAGCACGGCGACGAAATTAGCTACTTCTCGCGCTATTAATGGGGTAAGTTTTGATGGTAGCTCGGATATCACGATTGCGGCTAATTCGAATACATTGACAGGTACAACACTTGCGAGCAATGTGGTGACCTCGAGCTTGACTGGTGTGGGAACGATTACGAGTGGGGTTTGGAGTGGAACGGTCATTAGCAGCAACAAGGGTGGCGCCGGATCCGTAAGCGGATTATTAAAAGCGAACGGAAGTGGAGTAGTAAGCGCTGCCGTGGCTGGTACAGATTACCAAGCACCATTAACGGCAGGAACTAGTTTCATCGCGCCAAATGCAGCCATCACAGCCGCTACTAAAACGAAAATCACCTATGATGCATTTGGTCTTATAACGGCAGGAGCAGATGCAACAACGGCGGATATTGCGTCTAGTTCAGACAAAAGATATGTTACGGATGTTCAATCCGGAGTTTTGTCCAATACTTCGGGGACGAATACGGGAGATGAAACGGCCAGTACGATTAAGACTAAATTAGGAATTGCGACCCTTAGTGGATCAAATACAGGTGATCAAACGATTACGTTAACAGGGGATGTAACGGGAACCGGAACGGGTAGTTTTGCGGCCACTTTGACGAACACTGCAGTTACTTCAGGAACTTATGGTTCATCTACAGCTATTCCTACCTTCACGGTGGATGCCAAAGGCCGTCTAACCGCCGCTGGATCTGCTTCGATCATTGCGGATGCAGGAACTTTATCGGGGACTACTTTAAAGTCTACTGTGACTGGGTCAAGCTTGACAGGCGTTGCAACGATTACCTCTGGAACTTGGAATGGATCAACTATTGGTGTTGCTTATGGTGGAACGGGCGTAACGGCATCGACAGGTAGTGGAAGCTTAGTTTTGAATACGAGTCCAACCTTAGTGACTCCTAATTTAGGAACTCCTTCTTCTGTCACTTTAACCAACGGAACGGGCTTACCTATTTCTACGGGAGTGAGTGGATTAGGAACGGGAGTGGCTACATTTTTAGCAACGCCAACAAGCGCAAACCTCGCGGGCTCAGTGACTGATGAGACTGGATCTGGGGTATTAGTTTTTGCTACATCACCTACTTTGGTTACCCCTATTATTGGTGCAGCAACTGGTACATCCTTAAGTTTAACTGGTAATTTAAGTGCAGCAGCTGGAACGTTTTCTACGACTTTAAACGCGGGAGCTTCTACCTTAGCGAGCGCTTCTATCACGGGTAATGCTTCGGTAGGCGGAACGTTAGGAGTGACGGGTGATGTGGCAGTTAATACGAATAAATTTACAGTGGCAGCTGCATCTGGAAACACGGTCATCGCAGGAACGCTAGGAGTAACCGGTGCTACTACTTTATCAAGCACCCTAGGAGTCACAGGTGCAACAACCCTTGGAAGTACATTAACGGTTACAGGTGCTGGAACATTCTCTTCTACTTTATCTGCAGGAGCTTCAACGTTAGCAAGTGCTTCTATCACGGGTGCTGCGACTGTTGGAGGAACACTTGGAGTGACGGGTGCAACAACATTAACAGGAGCCGCTACAATTAGTAACACTACGGCTTCAACGAGTTCTTCTACTGGAGCATTAGTAGTTAAGGGTGGCGTGGGTGTTGCTGGTAATTTATCAATTGGCGGAACGATCGAAATAGATGGAGGCACCCCAGGTGCAGGTAAGGTGTTAATCTCAGATGTAAATGGGGTTGCTAGTTGGTCGAATGCTGTAGGTTCTACTGTGCTTACCTCTACAACCACTTATGCTATTACCTTAGCGGAAGCCTATGTATTTTACAATGGAGCTTCGGCTGGAGCATTTACTATTCCAGCTGCTGCCTCAACAAATGCAGGTAAGGCAATTACGATAAAGAATAAAACGGCCTTTGGAATTACGATTACTCCCTTGTCTTCAGGAACAATTTATGTAGATAACGCAACAGGTTCTGTAACTAGTGTATCAATCGGAATCGAAGCCTCTAATAATTGGATTAAGCTAGTATCAGATGGAGCTCAATGGAATGTAATCCGAGCATTATTCTAATCATAAAAATAACAAACAACAACATGAAAAACATCTTTCTACTCGCCGGCACTTTGGCCTTATTCTCTTTCGCCGCTGATAAATTCATCTCGATGCGCATCGCGGAACCCACGGTGAATTACCACTGGAATAATTTGAATTCAATTAAGGCGATTGCGGACCAAAGCAACTTACCCCACTCGCAAGTGAAATTCATCATCGCTTCGATCGATAGTTTACAAAAAGACATGGCGCGCAATGCACGTTTGGACAGTACGGTAGCAGCTCCAGTAGCAGCGCCAGCAAAGAAAAAATAAGGTGAAAAAAATAGTTTTCCTTTTATTGGTATCATTTTATTCCTTTGCCCAAACGGGCATAGGTACCACTACGCCTGATGCCTCCGCAAAGCTGGATGTTTCGTCTACTACTAAAGGTCTATTAGCTCCACGTATGACGGCAGCTCAAAAAACAGCTATTTCGCTGCCAGCAAACGGTTTACTTATCTATCAAACAGATGGCGTCACAGGATTCTACGTAAATATAGGAACTTCAGCCTCTCCTGCTTGGCTACGAGTAAATACGGACTGGACGAAAACGGGGAATGACATCGCCTTTACGACTGGTAATGTTTCAACAACAGGAACATTGACGGGAGGGAATACAAGCACCTCTACGATTTCTGGATTTGCAGCTAATGTGGGAACGATAACAGCTGCTTACAGTATAACAGCTGCGGATAATGGTAAAATTTTGCAATCGACAGCTTCGTCTGCCATAACGGTAACTATCCCCTCAGGCTTGCCCACTGGGTTTAATTGTACAGTAGTGCAATTAGGAACAGGCCAATTGACCTTTTCCGGAACATACTTTAATAGGGGAGGTTTTACGAAATCAGCGAGTCAATATGCTGTGGTTAGCATCATTCATTTGGGTAGTAATAATATGATCGTTGCTGGTGAAATGAGTAATTAAGATGAACAGACTAATTGTACTTTTTTTTCTGCTCTCACTAAATGCTTGGTCGCAAATTGCACTGCCCGTGCAGCAATCTGTGTTGCCTAAAAATAGCTTGGTTGTAAACTATGATTTTTCCAAACCGACAAGCTATACACGTGGCAGTTCTACCGTAACTAATATTGCCAGTAATGTATCGGGGAATTCCACCATATTGAACAATCCCATTTTTTTTAATTCACTAGGCTTTGTTTCATTTGATGGTTCAAGTCAGTACCTAGTAACACCTAATTTAAGAAGCCATTTTAAGGCTGTCAATGCAACGATTCAAAATAGCTTTACCATAAGCTTTTGGGTTTATCCTACGGCGACATCGGGCAATTTAATGTATGAGTTGGATTCGCAGACGCCTAATTATGCTTGGAATGCCTCCAATATTGAACTGGTGAATGGATATGTTAAATACCGTGTTTGGAATGGTTTGGCTGCGGGGCCTTTGGTTACTTCTTCCACGACAGTTAACCTAAACCAATGGTATCATGTTGCCATGGTTTATGACGGGACATACATTAAAGGCTATTTAAATGGTGTTTTGCAAGGTACACAAACCTGTGTAAGAATAAGTCCTACGAATGGTCAATATTATGCCATAGGGGCAGGAGGAGGCCAAAATATGGGTACTAGTGTTTATGGCAAATTTAATTTGGCCCAATTTAAATTATTCCATTTGCCTTTAAGTGATAGCGATATTTTTCAAGAATACGTAACGAGAAAAACGGAGTTTGACTATACGATTCATAGCCCTTCTACAAATTCTGCTCCTGTTTATTGGAGTGTCTCAAGTGCGTGGAATAATTCAACAGGAAGTACTGGTACGCCAGACGCTTTTGGGGTATACCATTTCACCCCCTGGTTAAATTCCAGCCTAGGTTGGGCCGCCCAAACGCTTGATGCAAATCAATATATCACCCTAAATTATGATGAACCTGCTTACATAAAAGGGGTGGTGATTCAACCTAGAGCGTCTTCAGGAAATCAATATGTTACCAAAGTTCATGTGGAAACAAGCTTGACCGGTGCTGCTCCCTGGACAAGGGTTGTGAGTGATGCGAATGTTGGTACTTCCATTGTTGATGATGCGAGTATTCTTTTTCCAAATAGTGTGTTCGCTAAAGCGGTTAAAGTAATACCTATTACCTATATAAATCATATTACCATGCGGGTGGGATCGCTCGTTAAGCCGAATGACTTCGTTACTGATGGCTTAGTGCTTCGTTTAGATGCTGCAAATATTAAATCTTATCAGGGAAGTGGAACTTCTTTTAAAGACTTGACGACCAATGCGTCGGATTTTACTTTTGTGGGGACACCAACTTATAATGCCTATGGTTTTTTCACATTCAATGGAACGAACCAATACGCATCAAGAGTCAATACAAGCAGTTTAAAGCCTACTACAGCCATATCAATTGAGCAATGGTTAAATGCAGATAATTGGAATGCTGGTTCAGCCTCCAATTTTAAGTGTGCATTATCTTGTACACAAGGAGGGGGCTATTCGCATAATATATGGAGTGGAAATTTTTACAGTTACGTTTATGCAGGGGGTAAATATTTAATTCCCTCTGCTTCAGTGAGCAATTTTTCAGGTTGGCATCATTTTGTAACCACTTTTGATGGGAGGTATGCAAAGTTATTTATAGACGGGAATTTGGCCAATACGGATGATTATGGAAGCGCTAACAATACCATGACTTATGCGCCTAATAGTATATTTTTAGGAGCGGAGGCTGCTTCAGGCACTTCACCTGAAGGGTTTTATTGGCAGGGTAAAATAGCTACTACATCTGTCTACAATAAAGCATTGACAGATGCTGAAATTTTACAGAATTATGCTAATACGAAAATAAGATATAGTCTTGTTCAGGATGGACTTGTTTCTAACTTAATGAATCCTCCAAGTTCCGGAACTACTTGGACTGACGCATCAGGTAATGGGAACAATGCAACTTTAAATGGGTCCCCCACTTATACTTCTGCAAATGGAGGGGGCTATACAACTTCTTCTACATCATACATTACGATTCCGTATAATTTGCCTAATTCATTTACAGTAAGTATTGCCTGTTCCTTGAATCCAACTACCTTCTGGGCTACCCTTTGGGGGAACGAATCATGGAATGCAAGCAAGGGATTTATTGCCTATTTAGCATCAAGCACCTCTATGAATTTTGGAAGTCCATCTGGGCTTGCTAATATTGCTGTGTCTGGAATAAATACGATTCATATATGGGATTTTGTCGCTAACGGCACTAATTATACATTATATATGGATGGAGTAAGTGTAAGTACAGGAACATTCACTGCGCCTTCTGGAGGTCTAAGCAACACGGGCCTTTATTTTGGCGCAAGGCATGGCAATGCAGGTACTTCATTTACCGATGCAAGTCCGGGCACTTATTATAGCATGCGGGTTTATAATAGGGCTTTAAATGCAGATGAAATACAAACTAATTTTTCTGTTTTGAGATCAAATTATGGCTTATAAATGAAAAAATTACTCTTCCTTTTTTTAGTCATGTCATCTGGAGTTTATGCCCAAACTGGCATCGGCACCACCCCGCCTAATGCCTCCGCGAAGCTCGATGTTTTCTCTTCTAACAAAGGATTTCTTCCCCCTCGAGTTACCCTAACAGGCACATCAGATGCGACGACTATTTCTTCACCCGTTGCTGGATTATTAATTTACAATACTGCCACGGCTGGAACTTCGCCTAACAATGTAACGCCAGGATACTATTATTTTGACGGAACGAAATGGCAGCGATTAATCAATCCGCAGCCAGACGTTTTGCGAGTCAATGGAATCGGAGGAAGTACGACTGGATTGAAATTGCCTACAGGCGCCGCCGCTGGGAGTGTCTTGACTTCCGATGGTTCCGGAAATGCATCTTGGCAAACGAGTAATGCGATTGTGTATAAAGAGGTACATGCGAATGCAAATTCATCGAACACCTTTAGTTCTGGCGATGCTTTTGGCCTCTTAAATTTAACAAAAGCCGATAATGTGAAAACGCTTTATGGCAATACCTATGGTTGGGATAATACGAACAAAAGATGGATTGCTCCTTTTTCAGGTAAATACAGAGTGACCACGAATGCATACTTTAATCACAACGCGGGTTATGGAAACCCTCGACTTTACGCCCGGGTGAACAATACAAACCTCTGTAACATTACGTCTGCTAATACAAACGGTAGTGACATTTCTACTTCCACCTCTGCCATCATTCAATTAAATCAAGGCGATTATAGTAATTGGAAGGTAGCCGGTTCCGGTGCACAAATTTACTGTGGCGAATACCATACTTTCGTGCGTATTGAATCCGTAGGACAATAAGTTATTATGAAGAAATTACTTGTTTTATTATTGTTGTTTTTTTCAGTGGCCAAAGCCCAAACCGGCATCGGCACCGCTACGCCCAATGCATCCGCAAAACTAGATGTGTACTCCACAAACAAAGGATTTTTGCCTCCGCGTGTCACCTTGACAAGCACCACAGATGCCACAACTATTGCGAGTCCAGCAGAAGGATTATTGGTCTATAACCTAGGTTCTGTAGGATTGCAAGCGGGCTATTATTATTGGAATGGTGCAAACTGGGCAACGATTGCGACGGCAACTTCGGCTGGGAATGGGGTGACGTCGATGGATTTGGTGAAATTGTATGGAGAAGCTTGGTCAAGCGCAACAAATAAAATTGGAAATGCTAGTGGCTATAGCTTTACTGTTCCTGTTTCAGGGAGATACTTATTTGATTTTACAAGTAGTGGTTATGCTTCAGGCGATTTTACTATGACTTTTAAAGTAAGACAAGGAACTACAGATTTAGCAACTGACGTTCAAACAAGTTCTAACAATTCTGTACATGTTGAATATAATGGAAAGGTAGAATTGAACTTACAAACAGGAACAACATATAATGTAATAGTCACATCTACAGGAACTAGAAACACTAGTGATTATGATAGGGTTTATTATAAAATGGTCGCAGGTAATTTACCAGTTACAGGCCAAAGTGTGGATTATGTTTCAGTTTATAGAACCACCTCGCAAACGGTAAATACGGGAGATAATATTCTTTTTAATTCCATAAATGGTGGAAATATTCCATACAATTCCGCGACAGGAAATTTTACATTAACGGCAGGTAAAACGTATAGATTAATGGGTAGTGTTTCATTAGATGCATCGACCTCGGCTTCTTCAGAGATTGACATAGCCTGGAAAAATGCGGCAGGAGATATATTGGGAAATAGAGCTTTAATTCTTAGTGCTAATTTTGCCAGCCCTGCTGGGGGTAATGGAATAAGTGATATTATATATACGCCTACAGTAATTACAACCATTGCTTTAAATGTTATTGCAGCTACTGCAAATGCTAAAACAATTCCCAATTATACGTATGCTAATGTTGAACAAATTGGATCATCCGCAATTGTAAATCCATGGACACTTTCTGGAACTAATACTTACAATACAACTGGGAATGTAGGGATTGGCACATCTTCTCCTGATGCTACAGCAATTTTAGATATTAGTTCGACAACAAAAGGAATCTTAATTCCTAGAATGACTGCAGCTCAAAAAGCAGCAATATCCGGCCCAACAACTGGGTTATTAATCTATCAGACAGATGCTCCATCTGATTTTTATTACTATAATGGTAGTTCATGGATAAGTCTTAGAGAGCCTAACTGGACAAGTGCTGGTACAATCCAAAGTGTAGGATGGAATGCGACGACAACAGCTCCAACTATTGGAACTACAACTGTAAATGATTACAGTTATAAACAGATTGGGTCGAAGACATGGAAATGTCAACTGACCTATTCAGCTGGAGGTAATAGTACTGGAGCTAATAATGGTTCGGGCGATTATTTATTTACCTTACCCAACGGCTTACAATTTAATACATCTATTGCAGGGCAAGCCATCTATCCTGATGATGTCGGTCGAAGTATATGGGATTGGCCAGGTCGTTGGTTGAGTTCTTCTATTGGAAGTATCACTAACCTTGCTCAAGGTGGACTATTGTATGTAGTACCATATAGTAATACTCAATTTAGACTTATACATGTGGGTATTGCTGGTGTAGGAAGTGTTATTCCTTATGCAAGTGGATATTACGGTGTTGGTTCGAACATTAGTTGGCGTGTGTCATTCACATTCCAATCATTGTAATTTTCATTGATTTAAGCCTAGCCACAGAATTCAATGTAAAAGCGTGTCTCGGCAATTGCGTAAAATGATTATTTATTAAATTGCATCATGAAACCCACCCTCTCCTCCTTCATCGCCATTCTAGTCAGCGTCTTCTACCTCGCCGTCTACTTCATTCCGGACATGGGCGGATCGGATGTGATGGGTGCGCAGTGGTTGTATTCGAGCAGCTTGAGTTTAGGGATTGTGGCCTTCATCGGTCTACGCTATAAAGTCTACGAAGAGGCCATCAAACACGTACTCTCTTTCAAGTTTACTTGGGTGTTTTCGCTGTTGGTTTTTTGGGCGATTGGGTCGTATGTGTATGCGATTAATCCCACGGAGACGCTGGTGACGCTGGCCCGATTGATCACCACCTATTTCGTCTTTTTGAATCTATCGATTCTCTATTATAATCAAGATCGTGCGTTTCTATTTGCGGGGATCGCGTATGCCATTACGGCCTTTTTGTTCTTTGATGCCATTTATGTGATCAAGGGTTTCAGCGCGAATTTGCGCACGATGGATTTAGACGCCGCCATCCTTGGCTTGAATAAATACCACGGGAATAAGAACGTGACGGCGGCGACGCTGTTGATACTTATCCCGTTTGCGATGTATGTGATTATGTCTGCCAAATGGCTGGGCAAAATCGCCGGAATCTTCGCCTTATTCCTTGGCACTTTTGGCCTGTTTTTGTTGAACACGCGTTCCACCTATGTGGGTTTTGCGTTGATTATGGTGTTGTTTTTCACCGGACTGATTTGGAAAAAAAAATCAGCTCTAAAACCGGCACTTCTTTTCGTTTTATTGCCGGCGGTTCTCGCGATCTTCGCTTCGAATATGCGTTTGAAACTGGCGGTGGCTGGGCAAGAAAATGCGGGCGGTTATGGAACCGTAACGAAGCGTATCGGCGATATCAATATCGCAAGCGAACAGAATTCCCGGATTCACTTGTGGGGAACTGCAGCGGATTATGCACTACACCATCCCATCCTGGGTACCGGTTATGGTAACTGGAAATTAGCCTCGATTCCCTATGAGCGGGAGGTGGCGAACGAGTTGTTTGTGCCCTACCATGCCCACAATGATTTCATCGAAATGTTCGCTGATTTAGGTTTAATAGGAGGCCTTTGTTTTGCCGGATTGTTTCTGCTATTGCTGTATTATACGGTTCATTTTTTAAACCAAAAACGGGGCGACGAACTGATGGTCATCATCGCCTTTTTAGCCGTTACCTGCTACGGCATCGATGCGCTATTGAACTTCCCGGCAGAGCGCACGGCGATGCAGACGATGCTGTCGTTGGCGGCGGCTTTGGTGTTGATTCCTTTGGACAAAACATCCCACAACTTACGCGCGCTTCCCTTTATTTACCTCATCGCGGGAGCTGCTCTTTTAATCCCAGCGATCTACATCGCGAACGAAACGTTTGAATCCTTGAAGATCCAAAAATTCGTGATGGGCGAAGTAAACGCAGATCCGAAAATGGCCACGATTGAAGTGGAGAAATTGCCAGACATTCCGAATCTTTCTTCCTCTACCTTACCGATGAAAGCCATGCTTTCTCGCTACTACATTCGGGACAAACGTTTTGACGACGCCTTACGCGTGTTGAAAGAAAGTGAAAAGGACAACCCTTTCTTGCATTATAACGACTTCTTGCGCACCTCCATTTATGCCTCATTGAACAAAATGGATTCGGCTCATTTCTATGCCAAACGTGCTTTTGATGCTTGGCCGCGCGCGTCTAGTTATTACAAGAATATGATTTTTACGTCTGCTAAACTCAAGGATACGAACGAGATCAAGCGGGCGTTGCAGGTTTCTTTGGACGTAAACAACGACAACGCCTTAACGTGGAATCAATACTTGCTAGGCATGTTCGAAGTGAAGCAAGGGGCAGACAAAAACTTACTGGCGCAACTAGAAATTACACTAAAGAAATTCCCTGCGGATACCGCGATTCTGAATCCGACGAAAAATATGTTGCGCGGAGGCAACCGTGATTTGCAAGGCCTGACGGCGAAAGGGAACGCGCTATTCGTAAAAGGAAAATACGTGCAAGCCGCTGCCATCTACAAGGAACTTTCACAACTGGATCCGGGCAACTTCTCACACCTAGAAAACGTAGGGATTTGCTATTATGCGGGCCGTAAGTTTGCAGAAAGTTTGTTCTATTTTGCCAAATTCGAACAACACCCCGGGAATAATACCGGAAAATCAGCGTACTTTGCGGGCATGTCTCAACTTTCCATAGGTAAGAAAGCGGATGCCTGTGCTAGTTTTAACCGATCACAAGCAAAAGGCTACCCAGACGCAGCTGCAGCGATTGCGCAGCATTGTAAATAACGAATATGAAAAAACTTTTACTAGGTTTATTGCTCCTAAGCGGAACCATCTCAGCACAAGAAAACGATAAATCACTGGTCATCATAGGCGGTCCTACCGATCTTTGGACAAATAACCGTTTAACAGGAAAGGATGAATTCAATGCCTACACGAACTTAGGTTTGCAATTCTCGAAGCGCAAATCGGCGAACATGGATGTGGTTTATACGTCTTTGGCCGGTTTTCAAGGGTATTTCTTCAGTCCCGGTATTTGGAACAATAAATTCATCACCGCTGGCGCGAATATGCGGTATTTTTTGATCGCCCGTAAAAAGACTTCTGTATTAAATCCTTTCTTCCAAATCGGGGCTGAAGCCTTTGCGCGTCGCGACTACGGCTTCCCAGGAAATGCGTATGAATTAAGCGCTTTGGGTGGTTTAGGTTTAGATCTGAAATTATCGAGAGATTTCTCCCTCATCGTTCAATCGAATTTAGCGATTCCTATGGCACAAGCAACCGATGCGGGAGTAAAGGTTGCATCTGTGAGAGGGTCGAATAATAGTACTTCTTTTGGTTTAGTGTACCACTTCGGCTGGAAAGCAGCGAAGAGAAAAGCAGACGAGGAAGCAGCCATCGCAGCGGCTAAAGCACGGGAAGAAGCGGCGGCGAAAGCAGCAGCGGAGGCAGCAGAACAAGATCGAATTGCACGCGAGACGGCAGCTAAGAAAGCGGCAGCTGACGCGAAAGAAAAGGCAGAGGCTATCGCAAAAGCGGAGGCAGAAGCGAAAGCAAAAGCAGAGGCGATCGCGAAAGCGGATGCGGAAGCAAAAGCAGCTGCGCAGTTAAAAGCAGATCAAGAAGCGATGGCCGAAACGACTATCTTGTACTTGAATAACCATTGGAACTTAACGGCTGAGTCAGAAGCGAAATTGAAAGTTGTTGCGTCTGCATTGACGGCTCGCCCAGAAATCAAGGTGCGCATTGATGGCCACTCAGATGCTTTTGGGACCTCAAAAAATAACTTAAAGGCATCTCGCTTTAGAGCACAAGGGGCAGCTAAATTTTTAGTGAAAAATGGAATTGCCGCATCTCGCCTTAAAGTCAATGCTTACGGAGAAGACAAGCCAGTAGCGTCGAACAAAACGAAAGCTGGTATGGCCCTTAACCGTCGCATCGAAATTAGAATCATCAAATAATAAATTTCAATATTTTAAGGCTATATTTAAGCTCTAAACAAATTGAAATTTATACATGGGATCATCTAGCACAATCTATTACTTTAGGGTATGGGGCTGGATGATCCTATTTTTTTGTGCCGCATTCGACGTCACAGCCCAATGCAACGTAAACGATCCTTACGATAAACTCATCAGCGGTTACCACGCTTCTGTGGCGATTAAGAGTACGGGGGAATATTCCATTTGGGGGGCAAATATGGCTCCATCAGGTTTAACGGGGCAATTGACCCCTTTGGAAATCAACGGAACGAATTATTCTGGTATTTCAGGAACCATCTACAAAGCGGGCATTGGAGGGACAAATTCTGGGGCCTCCATCGACCAAGCCGTAGTCTTAACCTCCACCGGTTTGTTTGCCTGGGGAGCCATCGGATCACTTTTTAATCCTTCCTTAACGAATTCTGCCGGAGTTGCCCAAATCACACCTCCCAGCGGATCTTCTCCTATCGGTTTGCCCATGGGACTAGAACCGCAAGATGTCAAGATGCTTTTCGCTGTGTATCGTACCTTAGTTTTACTGAGCAAAAGTGGTGATGTGTACGTTTTAGGGTATTTGACCGGGGCTTTGGATGGGAATGGAGCGGCGCAAGGAACGACCGGAATGAACAGCTGGCAGCGCGTGAAATTGAATGCTACGACCTATTTGACGGGGGTGAAAAATGTGCGTGGGCAATCGGCTAGTGCGAATTACAATGCGTTTGTGGCCGAAACCACGGACGGCAAAATGTACACCTGGGGAGCCTCGACCTTTTTAGGTGATGGCACCGGCGCTGCTTATCGCTCGTTTGCGACGGAGATGACCTTGCCGGCGGATGTGAAAACGAAGGGGATCAAGATGATCGGGGTGACGGGCGGAATTACGGGTGGTAGCTTGTATAACACCTATTATGTCCTAAGTAATTCCGGAAATCTGTATGCGATGGGGGATAATAAAAATTACCAGTGTGGTGATTTTTCACGTGACTTGTTGCATTTGGATTGGGTGCAGGCTAAAAAATCTTCGGCCCCTAATGACTTCCTCACAAACGTCATCTTCGTCACTGTTCAGGAGCATAGCAATTCCGTTCCGGCTGCTTCGGCCATCACTAAGGCGGGCGATTTATACTCTTGGGGTTATAATGCTCGCAACATGTTAGGCAGGCCTATTGAGAATGCTTCCTATGACCCGGGTCTAGCGGGAGGATTTAACCAAGGCACGGACAAGGCACTCTTTGCGGAAATGGGTGGCCATACGCTGTTATACGTAAAGGAAGGGAGCTCTAAATTCTGTTATGTGGGACACCGGATTAATGGTTCGATGGGTGATGGGACGTCGTTTGATGCCAAAGAACCCATCTTTAACTGCGACCAAACTCCCACCATCGACCTCTGCGGCTCTGTACCAAACGTCTCAGATTCGACTACTTCGACCATCAACGCGAGCCCTAAAATCATCAAGGCAAACAACAAGGATTATTCCACCATCTTCGTCCAATTAAAAGATTTCAAAGGCAATAACTTAACCGGAAACGGCGGCCTAGTGACGATCTCTTCCACCTTAGGAACGGTTTCCGCCGTGGTAAACAACAACAACGGAACCTATACGGCCATCTTATCTGGCGGCATCACAGCGGGTACGGCGATTGTCAGCTTCACCATCAATGGATCGAATGCCGTCCAAACCGATACGGTCACCATCTTGCCTTACCTGTGGCCTGGTGAAATTGCCTCTGATCAATCCCTCTGCTACCCGGCTAAACCCTCGCCTTTAACGTCTAAAACAGACGCCTACGGCGTCCCTAGACCCATCACCTATGTTTGGCAACAAAGTCTAGACAACATTTCATTCACTCAAATTCCAGGCGCGACTGCAAAAACCTACACGCCACCGCTTTCGAAAAGCACGATTTACTACCGTCGTGGCGCGCGTTCCGCGCTGGATAGTTTAGAATTCACGAACTCCGTCGTCATTCGAACAGAAGAAATTGCGGGTGGAAAATTAACCGGAACCGGCACCTTCTGTGGGGACAAAAACAGCCAGCCCATTAAGCTGAGCGGACATATTGGGACGATTTCGAAATGGCAATCGGCAGATACGCCGGATTTCTTAGTAGGGGTTGCGGATATCGCTCATACGGATTCGAGTTATACCGCTACAAATCTGCCTAATACAAAATACTTCCGCGCGGTCATCACGCAACCGGTCTGTGGGACAGTCTACAGTTCTGGCACGGTAGTGGTCATAAATCCGATTCCATCGATCACATTTATCCCTAATCCGGCCCAAGTGGTTCGCTGGTCTAGTTTGACTATCACTGCTTCCGGTGCGGATCGGTATGCTTGGTCGCCGCGTTATGGTCTTTCGGCGGTGGACAAAGCGGTAGTAATCGCGAACCCGATTAAGACAACGACCTATTCGATTAAAGGAACAAATAACACGGGCTGCAATAGTACGACATCTTTAACAGTGACGGTTTTATCAGCCGGAACCTTGGACACGGATGGAGATGGAATTTATGATGAGGACGAGGAAAATCCTTTGAAGTACAAGCCGGATTGCGATGGCGATGGGATCGAAAATCGGTTGGATCCGGATCCTTGTCCCTTCTTCGAGCCGCAAGGAATTTCGCCTAATGGGGATGGGAAAAATGATTTCTTAATCTTTGAAGGCCTGTTAACGAAGCCTATTCCGAACCACATTTCGATCTTTGATCGGGTGGGGAGTTTAGTGTATGAAACGGATAATTACCAAAACAATTGGGCCGGCGAAACATCTAAGGGCACTTCTTTGTTTGAGAAAACGGGTTCTGTTCCGGATGGAACCTACTATTATATTTTGGACTTTTATGACAAAAGACCGACTGTGAAAAACTTTGTATATGTCTTACGTAACGTTAAAAAATGATGATTGAATCGTATTTTGCTACCATCCCTAGTGCACACCGCGGCTTGATTTTAGCTGGCGGAATTATGTTGTTTTGGTTGATCGAAACCGGGATTCCCTTAGTGAATTTCAAAGGTAACAAGTGGGCTCACGCGAAGCTGAACCTCTTTTTGACCTTCACCACCATTGCGATTAATTTCCCGTTTGCGGTGCTATTAGTAATGGCGAGTGACTGGACGGTCTCTGCGAATTTTGGGATTTTGCACTGGTTTGCGATGCCTAGCTGGGCTTTTTTAATCGTGGGATTATTGCTGATGGACTTAGTGGGAGCCTATTTGGTTCACCTAATCGAACACAAGATCAAGGTGCTTTGGAAGTTCCACATGGTGCATCACGCGGACACACAGGTTGACACGACCACGGCGAATCGCCACCACCCGGGCGAGAGTGTGATCCGTGCGGTCTTTGCGATTTTGGCGATTTTGGTTTGTGGCGCGCCTATGTGGATGGTGTTTTTGTACCAAAGCCTCAGCGTCGTCCTTTCTCAGTTCAATCATGCTAACATCCGTTTGCCGCTTTGGCTAGATAACGCTCTTTCTTACGTGATCATCTCACCTAATATGCACAAGGTGCACCACCACTTCGAACGCCCACAAACGGACTCGAACTATGGCAATATCTTTGCGTTTTGGGATCGCCTTTTCGGTACGTTTGATGCTACGCCGATGGACAAAATTAAGTACGGTTTAGACGTGTTAGAAAACGACAAAGACCAATCTTTTGCCTACCAATTAAACCTTCCTTTTAACTCGAAAATTAAAACAGACGAATGAAAAAACTCTTAATTCTCTTCTTGCTCCCGCTTTCGTTAGCGGCGCAAGTGCTATCGCCGGTGGTGCAGCCCACGGCAGATTTTGATTCGAAAAAACTAGAATCGATTGATGCTTTAGTGAAATCCTATGTGGAGAAAAACCATTTAGTAGGAGCGGTTACTTTGATTGTGAAGAACAACCAACTCGTGCATTACAAGGGTCACGGCTACGCGGATTTGGCGAGCAAAAAACCCATGCCAGCTGACGCGATCTTCCGCATCATGTCACAGACCAAAGCCATCACCAGCCTAGGCATCTTGCAGCTTTTCGAACAAGGAAAATTACGCTTAGATCAACCGATCTCAGACTTCCTTCCGTCGTTCAAATCACCCCGCGTATTGAAGGAATTCAATGCCGCTGATACGAGTTATACTTCGGAACCGGCGAAACGCGAGATCACATTCCGCGATTTATTAACGCACTCTTCGGGCCTAGACTATGCGGGAATTGGATCCGATAAGATGAAAGCGATTTACGCTAAAGCGGGTGTTCCATCGGGCTTAGGCGACAACGGAACCACTTTATTGCAGGCGATCACGAAATTAGGAACCCTGCCTTTAATCCACAATCCAGGTGAAAAATTTACCTATGGTTTGAACACCGACGTGTTAGGCTGTTTGATCGAGGTGATTAGCGGAGAGACTTTGGAAGCCTATTTGACGAAAAATGTCTTCAATCCATTGGGCATGAAAGACACCTATTTCAATTTGCCAGCGGACAAAGGATCGCGCTTGCCTACGGTGTACACGGAAAATGAGCAGAACCAAATCATCCCGTGGTCAGCCACCTACCGCGGCATTAATCCGAACTACCCCTTATTTAAGAAGACCTTCTTCTCCGGCGGCGCTGGACTTTCGTCTACCGCATTTGACTATGCGATCTTCTTGCAATGCATCTTAAATGGCGGAAAATACAACGGGAAGCAGCTTATCGGACGCCGTACGGCAGAATTGATGGTGAGCCCTAACTTCAATTTAGGTAACGATGATTATGGATTAGGTTTCCAAATCACCGGCGAAAAAACCGCTAACCGCAAGATGCGCAATAAAGGATCCTTCGCTTGGGGCGGCTACTACGGCACGACCTATTGGGCAGACCCGAAAGAGAAAATGATCGTGTTGATTATGTCACAACACACGCCAAACTCCCACGGTGATTACCAGGAAAAAATTGAGAATATTATTTACGGTGCATTGTGAAATAAAAAAGGATGGGCCGCGCGTGCATAGCGCAAAAAGCGGCCCCTTTTTTATTTCAAAAGCTCAATCACCTGCGTCCCCACCGGCACATCCGCCACTACAATTCGCATTCCTTCCTTCTCGATTTTAGCCTTTACAGCAGTTCCATTTAAAACGGAAGCTTTCTTGTATTTGCCTGGAATAAACATACTTTCCTCGCTCGGTTTGTGGAATAAATGCACGAATACGCTGCTCGCGTTCTCCGTTGTAACACCCCATTGTTGCGGTTTCAAAGGACCTCCGCGTGTTCCATACACGGAACGTCCATTCGCCTCTAACCATTTGCCTACCACCGCTAAACTATCTGTGAATTCTGGTTGAATCTTGCCCGTAGGCATAGGGCCCACGTTCAATAACAAGTTCGCATTGCGACCCGCCGCTCCTACCAATAACTGGTGGATTTGGTTAGGCGTTTTGTACTTGTGGTCGTTCATATTATAGCCCCAGGCGCCGTTGATGGTTTCGCAGGTTTCCAAAGGCAAAGCAGAGGCTGTTTGAAAGCTTAAACCGTGGATATTTTCACCGGGCAAATCCCTTTCGAACATTTGGAAATCCTCTCCTGGAATCGGATCCAAATGGTGGTTATTCCCAATCAGACACGCCGACTGAATCGAGTGAATCAAGCCGTAAATCTCATCGTATTTCCAGTCAATGCGCGAGCTGCGGTCCTTATTTCCCTCGGGATTCGTTTGATCCCAATGTCCATCGAACCAGATGTTCGAAATCTCCCCGTAGTTCGTCAATAGTTCCGTTAACTGCGCCTTCATAAACTTCAAATAAGACGCATAATCGCTCTTTCCGCTGCGTCCGGAGTTTTGACCTGTGCGCCCCGTCTCCCGTGGATAATCATCGCGGTACCAGTCTAAAGTGGAATAGTATAAACCCAGTTTAATTCCCTGCTTCTTGCATTCCGCTGCTAATTCCTTCAGCACGTCGCGCTTAAAGGGTGTATTCGTAATCTTCCAGTCCGATTGCTTTGTGTCCCAGTTCGAGAAACCATCGTGGTGGCGCGTGATGAAAATAATGTATTTCATACCGGAATTCTTAGCCATGGAAACCCACTCGGCTGCGTTGAATTCGGAGGGATAAAATCCCTTTAAAAGGCGTTGGTAATCTTTCTTTTCGATCTTCCGGTTGTTCATCACCCATTCGCCATCGGCTAGCATCGAAGAAATGCCCCAGTGGACAAAAAGACCGTATTTGTTGTTTTGAAAGTCGGTTCTCGTAGCTAGATTAGCAGGAGAAGGGGTATAAGTTTGGCTGAAAACCAGCGTGCTTAGGAGTAAAAGCGATAGCAATAATACTTTTTTCATAGGTCTAGATTTTCACCCAATTTACTAGTTGTCAGCGCTATTCAAAAATTTTACCGCAAATTCCTTAACTTGGTACATGGAAACAACGAATCATTTTATTGCTGAGTGGGTCGAGGCCCGCACGCGATTTTCGAATCAATTGAAAACACTTCAAGCCAGTGATTTGACTAAGAAATTAGGCGATTCGCCTAATTCGATCGGGTTTTTGATACGCCACATTGGGGATGTGGAGTTGTTGTTCTCGAAGAATGTGTTCGGGAATTCGTCGGTGCAAGTATCCGCTAAAACGGTCATTGCAGGCCACGATACGGGGGAGTGGGTAGATTTGCCCACCTTGTTAGCCTACGTGGAGGAGTCGTTTTCGATATTACAAGAAACCTTAGTTTCACAACCCGATTCGGTTTGGTCGGAGGTGATTACGACGAAGGAATTTGGGACAAAAACAAAAGCAGAAGCCTTGGGTAGAATTGTCTCCCACACGGCTTATCATGCAGGACAAATAGCCATCATCCATAAATACGGTAACTCATGAGTTTACGACACGCAGGCATTTTTAATTTCAAAGCAACGGTTTCAGAATCACAGAAGCACGAATTTTTCGTGGCGCTGAAAGCATTAGAAGAAATAAACGGAGTAGAAAAAATGGAAGTCTCTCGCCAAACAAGCCCCAAAAACAAGTTCAAATACGGCTTCTCCATGGAATTCGCCTCTCCTGAAATGTACCAAGCCTATTCGATTCATCCACAACACGACGCTTTCGTGCAGGA
Organism: Aquirufa sp.; assembly: GCA_040403415.1. Lineage (GTDB taxonomy): Bacteria > Bacteroidota > Bacteroidia > Cytophagales > Spirosomataceae > Aquirufa. The sequence goes on along the minus strand of JBBAKU010000004.1, from coordinate 94,252 downwards.
CTTTTTCATTCCGTTAGTGGAGGATTTTATGGAGATCGATACGGAACAATTAATGTAAGAACCGATGAAATACCTCTTCCTTTTCCTGTGTTTTTCGGCAATAGGCCAAGCCGATTTTGAGAAAAGCCTGCAAAAGCGCCTCATTTTAGCCGAAGATGGCTCCACCATCGAGATTGAGGCAGGTCGTTTTCAGCTGACTAAATCCTTGTCTTTAGAGGGTAAAAAGAACATCACCTTGCGCGGGAAGGGCGTCGATAAAACCATTTTAAGCTTTAAAGGCCAAACCCAAGGCGCAGAAGGCATTCGGGTTTCGAACTGCGAAAACATCGTGATTGAGGATATGACGACGGAGGATTCCAAAGGTGATTTGATCAAGACGATGAATGTAAAAGGAATCACCTTTCGTCGGTTAAAAGCCGCTTGGACGGGTGGTCCTAAGTCCACAAATGGCTCCTACGGGCTCTATCCTGTATTATGCGAGAATGTCTTGATCGATTCGTGCATCGCGATTGGCGCTTCGGATGCGGGCATTTACGTGGGGCAATCTAAACACATTATTGTTCGAAATTCAGAGGCCTATGAAAATGTGGCCGGCATTGAGATCGAAAATTCCCTCTATGCGGATGTCTATAATAACAAGGCGATCGGGAATACGGGCGGCATTTTGGTATTTGATTTACCGGATTTAGTCCAAAAAAAGGGCGGCCACGTTCGTGTCCACCACAACCTGGTGAAGGACAATAATTTGAAGAACTTCGCCCCTAAAGGGAATATCGTAGGAAATGTGCCTAAAGGAACGGGGATGATGGTTTTGGCGACAAGTAATGTCGAGTTCTTTGAGAACCAAATCATCAACCACGCTACCATCGGCGTCGCCATCATCTCGTATTATATGACGGAAAATGCCATCAAAGACAAGGATTACGATCCCTATCCTACGGCGGTTTCGATTCACCATAACACTTTCGAGCGTAAACCGAGAAGGGTACCGATGGACAGTCGTTTTGGCAAAATGTATCGCTTCGTTTTACGCTTCGGTCGCCACGTGCCAGCGGTCGTGTATGATGGGATTCTGAACCCAGCGAAAGTGGGCCCAGACGGGAAATATCCGTTAGATTACTCCATTTGTGTGCGAGATAATGTGAATCAAAGCACCGCATTCCTCGATGCCGAGAATAATTTCAAGGGTTTGAAGCAAGGCAAAGATTTGTTTGATTGTGATTTAGAACACGTGAAATCTATTAAGTTCTAATGCGGATACTGGGCGTTTTATTGGTAGCGTTTATTGGGCTTATTTCGGCAGAGACGAATTACAGGGAAAACTTGTCAGATTACGGATTTTTCAAAGGTACCTTAAAGGACCAAATCCCGGCTGATGGCGTTGTCCCGTACGCCCTCAACTCTCCCTTATTCTCGGACTATGCCTCTAAACTTCGTTTCGTGAAGCTGCCAGAAGGGCAATCCGTCACCTATAATCCCGATTCTGTTTTGCAATTCCCGGTGGGCACCGCCATCGTCAAAACCTTCTATTATCCCATCGACGAACGCAACCCGAAGAAAGGGCGTCGCCTGATGGAAACCCGCGTTTTATTGCATGAAGCCAAAGGCTGGGTGGCATTACCCTACATTTGGAACAAAGAACAAACGGATGCCACGCTGGAAGTCGCTGGCGGAAGCGACGTGGTGGCGTGGACAGACGCCTCTGGTAAAAAGCAATCGTTCGAATACCAAGTCCCTAACATGAACCAATGCAAGGGCTGCCACGAACGCTCTGGACAAATGACGCCGATTGGGCCGTCCATTCGCCAATTAAACGATGGTCAGCAATTGCAACATTGGGAGACTGCGGGCATCTTAAAGGGCTTGCCAAAAGACCACATTCCCGCCCTCGTCAATTATTCTAATGCGGCAGCTTCCCTCGATGATCGAGTGAAAGCTTACCTCGATATCAATTGTGCACACTGCCATAATCCAACCGGCCCAGCCCGCTCCTCCGGCCTCTATTTAACCTGGGATTCCAAAGACCGGACTGCCTATGGTTTCCTAAAATCACCCGTCGCCGCAGGCCGCGGCTCAGGAAATCTGAGTTATGACATTGTTCCAGGCAAACCAGAACAGAGTATTTTACACTACCGAATGGCTTCCCGTGACCCAGGCGTGATGATGCCTGAATTAGGTCGCCAACTTACTCATCATGAGGGAGTTGAAATGGTCCGTTCTTGGATTTCTTCTTTGCCCCAGTAAGGAGATTTGTTCCGTTTACGGATTTTGGAACAAATGATAATAGTGATGTAATTTCTTTTAAAGGTAATGTTTCTAGGTTTTAGGAAACATAACCTTAAAAGAAATGAAAAAACTACTCACCTCTCTAGCCCTAGTCCTGCTGGTATCTGCAGCGACTTTCGCACAAAATCGCTACACGATCGTAGCTTTTCACAAATTACAACCTGGCAAAACAATTGATGATGCTATCGCAAATGAAAAGCAATGGTTGCCTATTCACCAAGCACGCAAAACCGCAGGAATTATCTCTGATTGGATGATGTATGTTCCCTACAATGGTATTAAGTCAGAGGGTATTGATTTTGATTATATGACCGTGAATGGAGGTACAGATCTTGATAAGTTACATACGTATCCTATGGAATTATTTGCAGACATGTTAAAGGCAGATCCAGGTTTCGCAAAATTATCTGCAGCTACAAACAAAACCCAAACCATTATTCGCCAATCCATTGGTAAGAAAGTGAACGGTACAGCAAAAGGCACAAACAAAAGTCATTTCTTAATTTTTGATATGATGAAAGTGGGAGATGCCGCAGCTTATGAGGCCTTTGAAGCAAAAGTTTTAAAGGTTCACGAGGCAAGAGTTGATGCAGGAAACATCTCAGGCTGGTCACTTTATAAAACGCTATACCCATCTTCAGATGATGTTTCAGCGAATTATATCACGATCCAAAGTTTGGATAAATTATCAAAATTGGATGAAGCAATGGCAAGTTATGCCGCTGCAATTCCTAAAGTATTCGGAATTAGCCCTGAGGCATTCATGAAACAAATTCCGTCACAACGTCAAATGACAGGCACAATGATCACCACTGTTGCCGTTTCTACTAAATAAACACACACAATGAAAAAAATTATCATGATCATGGCTGTCGCTACAGCCTTATTTTCTTGCGGTCAAAAGCAAGATGCAGCTGCTACCACAGAAGCAAGTGCAGATTCTTTAGGAGGCACCATGTCTTCTACGGATGAGAAATCGCAAATTATTCAAAATCAAATTAAGGCTGCGTTTGCAAATGACACGACTTACAAGTGGGATGAGATCGCAGATAACATTGCTGTTTATTACCCTGGAGATACCATTCCAGACATTAAAGGAAAGAAAGCTTATGTGGCGGACTTTACTACGAATGGTCAACTTTGGGATAATCCTCGCTTTAGTTTCCTTCGCGTGGTTACATTAAAGATGAATAACGGAGAAACTTGGACTAACCTTTGGGGCACTTGGCATGTAAAAGGGAAGTTTACTGGTAAGGAACTTGTGATGAACGTACACCAGGCCTTGAAATGGGAGAATGATAAAGTGACTCAAGAAGTTCACTTTTATGATACTAAAGCGATTGTTGATGAGTATACGGCTATGCAAGCCGCTGCTAAGAAATAATAGAATTTTTGTTGAAAAGGGTTTAGAAAAGGGCGGCGCTATTAGTGCCCCCCTTTTTTTATTTTACCGCATTTTCTAATTCTGCAATCACAAATTTTGACATTTGTAAAAAGGCATAAGTCGCCTTAGGAGCGGTCTCTGGATTGCTCATTAATTTTCCCAAAACCGAAGGCACAATCTGCCACGAAACGCCGTACTTATCTTTCAGCCATCCACATTTTCCTGGGGAACCACCCGTGACTAAACGATCCCATAAGTGATCAATTTCCTCCTGTGTATCGACTGTCACCATCATCGAAACGCCTTCATTGAAGTTGTGCTGATGATCCATCGAACTCTCCATTAAGTGGAAGGGTTTGCCGTTCAGTGTAAATTGTGAATATTTCACATTCCCCTCTGTGTCATGTTCTCCTTTTTCATACAGCGCTTTGTGCAGTATTTCAGAATTGGGGAAAAGAGACGTATAGAAATCAATCGCTTCGTTTGCCTTGCCATTATTGACGCCGTTAAACATCAAATTAGGGGCCAGCTTAGCGTGTGATTCATGGTTCTTCATAATTTGCCAATTCACCCCAAACTGATCCGCACACCAGCCATACAAAGGACTCCATGGATAGGTATTTAGATCCATTAACACCTTTCCATTTTCGGTTAATTTCGCCCAAACACGTTTGATCTCCTCCTCGTCTTCTAGGTTCAAGAAAAAGGAAATGGATGGATTGATAGGGTATCCCGGTCCGCCATTTAGGTGCATAAAGCGTCTATCAAATAAACGGTAATTCACCGCCATGGGGTTTTGAGAGAGGGGCTCAAAGCCTGAAAAAGTGCTTTGATAAAAGTCAGCAGCCTCTTTTGCATTCTTGTCAAACCAGAGGCAGGTAGCGATTTCGTGTACCATAGTGGGATTAAATTTCGATAGATTATTTGACTTTCCAAATTACTAGGCACAAAATAATAACTAAAAAAATAGTTAGAAACATTTTGTAACTAAAAATTTAGTTATACATTTGCCTCAACGAAATGCAAAAAAACTCGAACGCAAAGCATACGAAATACAAAACGAATGAAAAAATTAACACAAGCAGAGGAACAGGTCATGCAGGTCATTTGGAATTTGTCGGAAGGCGGATTTTTGAAGGACATCATCGAGCTGTTGCCGGAGCCGAAGCCACACTCGAATACGGTGGCGACGCTGTTGAAGATTTTAGTGGAGAAGGATTTTGTCCAAATCTCTAATCCGAATCGAAACAACTTGTATTCCGCGAAAGTCTCGAAACGCGATTATTCGGGCCAACGCATGGCCGGTTTAACGGATTCCTTTTTCGATGGATCTTACACGAATGTGGTATCCTATTTAGTGGACAAGAGGCAGATGTCGATCGAAGATTTAGAACTCCTATTGCAAAACCTAAAATCGAAAGGCGATGAATAAGATGGAACTATTTATTTACCTGTTGAAGTCGATGATTTTATCAGGGATTTTCTTCGGATACTACACGCTGTTTTTGAAGAACACGATTTACCACGCTTACAATCGCTTCTATCTGTTAGCGTCGATGGTGCTGAGTCTGGTCATTCCTTTCTTTAAACTGTCCTCGTTTACCGTTTCTGAGGAGCAGGCGGCAGGAGCGAAGCAGGTGCTGATCTATTTGACACAGCTACCCGCAGCGCAAGCACAGGAAGAGAACATTGCTTGGGAAATCCTTCTTATTGCCAGCATTAGCACCTTATTTGTCGGCTATTTAGCCTATTCTATTCTGAAAGTTTTCCGTTTGAAAGCGGTTAGTGCCAAAAAGCAAATGGGTGATTTCACCTTCATCGAAACAGATTTGGACGAAGCGCCGTTCTCGTTTTTCTCGAACCTTTTTTGGAAAAAATCCATCTCCATGGAAGACGAAAGTGGCCGCAAAATACTGCAACACGAGCTCGCCCACATTCGCGAAAAACACTCTTGGGATCGCCTTTTTTCTCAACTAATTTGTTCCATTTTTTGGATGAATCCTTTCAACTGGATCATGCAAAAGGAATTGCAAAACATTCACGAATTTATCGCTGACCGCGACGCCGTGGGCGCCGGAGAGGTGGATGCTTTTGCCAAAATGCTCTTACAAACCTATTACGGTAATCATTTTTTAAATCCGAGTCACTCATTCTATTACTCATCTATTAAACGAAGAATTATTATGTTAACAACCTCCAATACCCCTAAATACGCCTACCTAAGAAAGGTGGCCGTATTGCCTCTAGTGGCGATTTCTTTGGTCTTATTCTCGATCCAATTGAGCGCTCAAAAGCCTAAGCCTAAAAAGGAATTGGCAACACAATACACGGTTACGATGCGACCAGATTCGACCACTTTTTCTGACCCTAAAACAGGCAAGAAAGTGTTTTCTGTAGCCACACGTGACATGCCACCTCCACCGCCACCCGCTGGTGCGCCAGCACCGCCGACTCCGCCTGTTCTCACTTTACATGGCTCTGGTTCTGACGTCAAATTGATCTATCTCGATTCAACTACTGTTGAATTCAAAGGACAAAGTGGTGGGAAAGAGTTCGTTTTTCGTGCTGAAAAAGTGAACAATAACGACCTAGGTTCTGGAAAAAAGTCGAATGTTATCCTAAGTCCGTCAGCTTCTACTTCTCCTAAAGTCAAGCCCCTCATCGTCATCGATGGTGTCATTACCTCAGAGATAAATCTAAACGATTTAAATCCGAATAACATCCAATCGATGAATGTCTTGAAAGGCGAAAAAGCCACAGCAAAGTATGCGGAAAAAGGAGCAAACGGTGTAGTAGAAATTACTACTAAAAAGCCCTAACTCTTAGGTTTTAAAAAATGATAGAATACTATGTAATAGCCGGTGATTTTCACCAGGCTATTACCGTTTATACCTAGTTGATTTCGGATTCATTTCAGGCCATATTCTTGAGCTCAGACTTGAATGTAGACAGTAAAAAAGCTGTTCAGAATTTCCTATACCGCTAAACTACTACTAAACTACCACCTTGGCGGTATTGATACGTGTATTTTAATACGCTAAGTTTACAACGCACAAACAAGTGTTGGTGAAACCTGAAAAACCACTGAAGAGTAGGGGCAAAATTTTATAGGAAATATGGATACTTTTAATTCCCACCAAAATAAATTGACGTGTGTAGTATTATCTATTTACGCTGTCATTTTTTTGTCCCTTTTATCATTAGTTGGATGCGTTTCAACTAATTCAATAGAACCCTTTAATTCAGATATTGAAATTAAATTAGAGGAAGTTTCATTTGATTCTGTTAAAACAGATATTTCTAAAATTAGCTATTTACTAGGGGTAAATCAGTTTACCAAAACAGAACAATCAAAACCTAACGAATTGGTTTTCGAGGTGCAAGGCCAGAATATCGTAGTAAATGGGGAAAGCTTAAACCTTCACCATTCTCGAATAGTATTTAAGAAAATGACAGCAAGAGCGTATTCGGTCGAGACCCATTTTAATACGTGGGGGATTAACGCGAAACTTTATATTGATAAATCTCTAAATACGTTCGTATTAGCCTATGAGGATAAAATTTTAAAATTAGATAAAGAGGCAAATTTGTCTTCTAAAGAAAGAATGATGGCATTAGTTTTATTAAACTATTATGATGAAATTCGGACGTCTAATCCATATATAGGCAGAAATTCAAATCAGCGGTCTGAATATGAAGCACCAATTGGTCGAACCTACTATGGATACACTATGGGATGGGGCTTTACAAGAGAGCAATCAATTGACGATGAGCAAGAAGCAAGAGGAGGAGCTGGTGAAGATATTAAATATTACCAATGTAAATTATTGGGAACAAGTACATCTTGCTTCTATGAATCTATAGGTTGTGTGACTATTTCTACATTTAAATGTACGACAAACAATTAGCTATGAACCTTCTATCTCCCATTAACTCACTGATATTCAGAATTACGGTTGCAGGAATTTTCATTGCTTATTTTCTATTTTTGATAAAAGTTCTTAGGCAAATTATTTTGGAGAAATCATTTTCCAATTACAAAAAAACACTAGCGATAATGTTAGTTTTGTTTATTCCAATTGGTGGTCTAATACTGTATTTCGCTTTTTTAAATTCTCAGAAAGAATTTGAAGTTAGTTCAAAGTAAATTTTGCAATTCTAACTGAAATCTACGATTTCACCCCCTGTTCTATTCTTAAATTTTGTTTTTTATCATTCGGATTACGAATGATTCACCCGCACCATTTACACTAGAAGGTGTTAAACATGAATTTATTATGGAGGAGAGGATACCTACATCACATCTTAGGAGTAGAGAAATTCGGATTATCAATCTGGCCAAAGATTGTCTCACCAATAAAGAGATTGCAGATCAATTGCAAATCGAGGTTTCGACGGTCAAATGCCATCGAAGGAACCTATTTAAAAAACTAGGACTAAAAGGGAAGACCGATTTTGCGAAATTCTTGTTTTCAAAATTGTCACCTATTTAAAGTGGGGCGCTATTCGCAGCAGCACTAAATCCCAAAGGATCCGGACAATTTTCCGCATAAAACGCTACATCCCGCTTAGAACAAACGCCCGGATAATCCCCATGAAATCCTTGCAGATCGCGGATGAGTTGAAAATGTAGGTGTGGAGGCCAGCCGCCATTTTCGTCCGAGTTGCCCAGGTGGCAAAGTAGTTCTCCTGCGTCAAAAGTCATTCCCTCATCTATCTCGGCCATATCTTCCATCCCTAGATGTCCGTACAAACTGTAGATGTTTTCTGCTGGGTGGTAGAGAATAATGGTGGGGCCATAATTTCCAGAGCCGCGATTGACTTGAAAGCTGTGCACGATGCCAGCTAGCGGCGCAAAAACGGGTGTTCCGGCTGGAGCCCAGAGATCAACCCCTAAGTGAATGTTCCTGAAATCGTCCGCGTTCGTCGCAAAATTTTCGTGTGCTTCGTAGATGATGCGGTGTTCGAGGTAGCCGCCCACACCGTATTTGGCCCCTAATTTTTCTTCCATATACGCACAAAAAGCGTCGATTTTCGAATAAATACGGCGTTTTAGCTCTTTATTCTTCGCACTTAGATCCAGCGTGATACTGTTTTCAGGGGTTAAAGGCTCGTAAAATAGGCGGTTTATCATTCTTGAATTTATTTGCTTACATTTAGTCAAAGATAAACGATGCGCTTTTTATTCACCCTGCTTCTTGCCCCCTTTTTCGTCTTTGCACAGCAAAAATATCAGTTAACTGGATCCGTCGTGGAGAAAGGAAATACAGCCATTCCCGGGGCAAGTGTGTTCATTGAAGGCACCACGATGGGGACGCAGACGGATGCGAATGGGCATTATGTCCTGAAGAATATTCCGCCTGGAAGACATCGCTTGGTCGCTTCCATGGTGGGATATGTGCCTAAAATGGTCTTGATAGATCTCCCTGGAAAAACGTTGGAATTGACATTTAGTTTAGAGGAAGACAACAAAACACTCGCCGAAGTGCGGGTGGTGGGTACGCAGGACAAGACCTGGGAAAAGCAGTTTAGGGCATTTGAGAAGGGTTTTTTGGGCGAAAGCTATAGTAAAAAAGAAGTCTACATTACGAATCGCGAGGTGGTAGATTTTAGCGAAAACGAGGATGCTTTTACTGCCAAAGCGACTCAACCTTTGCAGATTGTGAACAAGACGCTGGGTTATAAGATCACGTATTTCATGGACAATTTTGAGAAGACGAATAGTCTGACTGCGTATAAAGGGTTGGCGAGTTTTGAGAAATTAGTACCGGAAGATGCGCGGCAGGAGCGGAGGTGGCAGCGAAATCGCGTGGAGGCCTATGAGGGATCGATGAAGCATTTCTTAAAGGCTTTAGTGGAGAATCGACTGGAAGAAGAGGGATTCAATGCCTATTTATTGAAGCCGGAATACTTGAATAATTTGCGGAGGGGCCTGTTTTTTGATCGGAACAATGAACGACATGTCGCTTTTAAGGCGGCTGACTTAGCCGGCCCAGTTAACACAGATGGCTTACGAACTCTTGAATGGCGAATTCCTATGGAAATTGTGTTTAATAAAAAGCGTGTGGCCAGACCCATCTTTATGGACGCTCCTTATCCTTATACGATTCTAATTCCAAAAGGCCTGATTCAAGTGACAAACGCGGGGGATATTATGAACCCTTATTCGATCGAAATGCGGGGAGATATGGGCAAAATCGGGATGGCGGACTTACTTCCTTTGGACTTTGACATAAATCAACCCTAGGCAATTCATCGCCAAGATGACACGAAACGTCTACTAGATTGCCTGTACGCACACTATTTTGCGTATTTTTCGTTTAGGGAAAAAAATCAATCTATGCGTATATCCACTCTTGTTCTATCGGTTTTATTATTCAGTTGTAAGGATGCCTTAGACACGGTCGTTTCCGATCCGTACGCAGAGATTAAAAAAGCCCTTTCCATCGATCCATTGGCGCTTGAAAATTATGCCGCACAAGGCAAGCCAGCCTATGTGAATAAGGATAATACGGGGGCGAATGCCATCACGGATAAAACAGCTAGCCTGGGTCGCGTTTTGTTTTACGACAAGAACCTGAGTACGAATAATACGATTGCCTGTGCGAGTTGCCATAAGCAGGAATTTGCGTTTGGCGACACGGCTATTTCTAGCTTAGGCGTGGAAAATGGGCGCACGGTGCGGCATTCGATGCGTTTGATTAATACGCGCTATGCAAATGAGGCGAAATTTTTCTGGAACGAGCGAGCGGCAAGTTTAGAGGCGCAGACGACGATGCCCATTGCGGATCATGTAGAGATGGGTTTTAGTGGCCAAACCGGACGCGGCACCATCACTTCACTCCTCACAAAACTGAACGGAATAGGTTATTACAAGGAACTTTTTAAACTCGCTTATGGCGATGCGACGATAACGGAGGCGCGGATGCAAACGGCTTTGGCCCAATTTGTCCGCAGCATTCAATCCTTCGATTCGAAATACGACATCGGCCGCGCACAAGCACCAAATGACGCGGCCCCTTTCCCTAATTTTACCGCGCAAGAAAATGCGGGTAAGTCATTATTCATTAATCCTCCCCTCTTTAATGCGGCCAGCGAACGCATTGGTGGAGGCTTCGGATGCCAAGGTTGCCACCAAGCCCCGGAGTTTGACATTGACCCGAATACGCGTAATAATGGCTTTATCGGGGTCATTAATAGTACCTCCCTTGACCTCGATAACACCCGTTCCCCCTCTTTGCGCGACATTTTAAATACTGCCGGCGTCGCAAACACCCCCTTTATGCATACGGCCGTTCCGGTGAACATTCGCCAGGTATTAGCTCATTATAATTCGATTGCAGCAGCTCCTCGTAACACGAATTTAGACCCGCGTTTAAAGCCTAATAACATAGGCCAAAACCTCCAAATGACTCCTACCGAAACCGATGCAATGGTCGCCTTTTTGCGCACCTTAACCGGTAAAGATGTCTATACGAACAAGAAATGGGGGAGTCCTTTTCTGTAGATAATTGTGTAATATTGTCGGAATAAAATCTTCCGATGAAAAAAATCTTCTTACTCTTAGCGCTGCCATTATTAGCTCAAGCGCAGCAAAATGACAAAATCATTACACGCTCAGAAACCGAGCGTATCGAAACCTATTTAGCTTCTGACGAGCTGGCGGGCAGAAAACCGTTCACTCCAGGCATTGAAAAGGCCGCGCAATTTATCTCAGCTGAATTCGAGAAAGCAGGTTTGCAGAAGACGAATGGTTCCTATTTGCAGAGTTTCCCGATGTATCAGTCGAAGGTGCTTAATTTTACAGCGATCGTTGACGATGTAACCTTGTGTCCAGCAGTCGCCATTATTTCCAAAGAAGCGACCATCCAGATCGACGAAAAATCGGGTTTTGACGTGGTGAGCATTAAGGAAGGAGAGAATTTTGGCCAAAATGCCTACCGCATTATGAGCGCAAAGAAACCAACGATTGCCTTCTTGCACGAGAGCTTTGCGAAATACATTCCGCGCCTTTCTGGCAGAGGTCCGCTGAGAGAAAATCAATCCACCATTATTTTTGTGGTCGCAAATACCATTCCCACGAAGTTTAAAGTGAACGCGACCCAGCAAGTAGAGAAACTACAACTATCAAACGTTGTGGGCATCCTTCCTGGTAAAAGCCGCCCGAACGAATACGTTATTTTCTCTGGCCACTACGATCATTTAGGCATAGGCAAGCCAGTCCAAGGGGATTCCATCTACAATGGTGCAAACGATGATGCCGCAGGAACCACAGCGGTCATGATGCTCGCTACATACTACGCTAAAAAGCGCGACAATGAACGCACCCTGATCTTTGCAGCCTTTACCGCAGAGGAAAGTGGGGGACACGGAAGCGTCTATTTCTCCAAGCAATTGAACCCTGATCAAGTGATGGCGATGTTCAACCTGGAGATGATCGGTACAGAAAGTAAATGGGGTAAAAATAGCGCCTACATCACAGGTTATGAGAAGTCTTCGATGGGTGACATCCTGAAGAAGAATTTAGTGGGAACCCAGTTCACTTTTTATCCGGATCCGTACGTAGACCAAAACTTGTTCTACCGCTCTGATAATGCCACGCTAGCCGAACTAGGCGTTCCAGCACATACCATTTCTACTTCGAAAATGGACAGCGAGCCTAATTACCACAAGGCGAGTGATGAGGTACAGACTTTGGACCTAGATAATATGACAGAAATCATCAAGGCCATCGCGAAGAGCGCCTCCAGCATTATTTCCGGACAAGATACGCCTAGCCGCGTCGATACGACTAAGCTTAAGTAATAGGCTAAAGCAAGGGCATAAAAAAAGCCGCTCCCTCGTATGAAGGAGCGGCTTTTTAGTTTAAACCTGATTACTTATTCAAGTTCGGGTTGTTTTGAACCTCTTCAATTGGAATTTTAAAGGTTAAACGTGTATCATTAGCAGGTACTGGAGTTCCAACGAACTTCAAGTGGTTAGTACCACGGTTCGCTGTTCCCTTGTTACGCTTCAATGATAAGTACGATTTTCCTTCACCCCAAAGCTCAATACGAGTTTGTAAGTAAATCTCATCTTGTAACGCCTTACCAGTTAATGCATCGATATAAGATGCATCAGGAACACGTAGCGCCATGATTGCTTTTAAAGACTTTCTTGCACCTGCTTCGTCACCTGTTTTAGCACAAGCTTCTGCATTTAACAAGTACATCTCTTCCACACGCATGTAGATATAATCCGCGTCGATCGTTCTTTGACCACCGATTACTTTGTTCGGGTGGTAGAACTTACCGATAGGAGCTAATTTGTTAGCAGCAGAGAATTGCGTCTTTCTGATGTCATCCGCAGGGATTCCATCATATAAAGCCTTATCCATACCTTTGATATCTCCCGCCCAAGCGTAAGAATAGGTATAAAGGTCCATTTGGCCCCACCAAGAGATCAAGTTTAACTTAGAGTCTGTAGTGATATCTACACCCCACATCCATTGGCTAGTACCTAGGTTATTAAAACCACCCGTTACTTCTGCCGCTGTCATGATTTTGAAACCACCTGTAGCGATTACATCAGCTGTTACCGTTTTCATCGCTGCGTTGTTACCCATCGCACCGTGAACATATGCTAACATACCTTTCGCTACTGAAGCATTTACTTCAGACTTATTAGCACGAGAGAAATCAGACAATAATGTCTGCGCTTCTGTTAAATCCTTCACCATTAAGGCATACACATCTGCTGCAGTGCTCTTAGGTAAGTTAGGATCTACCGTGTTTTTGTATAGTGGTAAAATCTTCTCAGATGGGTTGTATTCGTTTTGGAAATACTGTGCCAAGTAGAAATAAGAGAAAGCACGCATTGCTTTCGCTTGACCCATGTACCAACGACCCGAAGCGGTTGCAGGGATCGCATCGCTACCGCCTAAACCATCGATTACCGTGTTAGCAGCAAAGATAAGGCGGTAGTAGAAACGCCATACTTGGTAGTTATCTTGTTGCGTATAATCTACTGTTGTTTGGAATTCTGTGATCGTTCTAAACCAGCCGTATATAACGGAGGTTAAGGCCATATCTCCGGAAAGTAAATCTCCGTACATATCGTAAGCCTTATGACCAAAGTCATCGTGACCCGTTGTACCGCCTGTTCCGGCGCCATACATCGTTGCATAAATACCAGCAACGTTCGCAGATTGTAAACCTGGATTTAATGCAGAGGCCTCTTGGATTTGATTCGCTGAAATAAATTCAGTCGGTTCCGTCTGCAAAAATTCTTCTTTACAACTAACCGTTCCTAAAATAACAGTCGCAAATAAAATTTTATATACTGTTTTCATCTTTCTGTTTCGTTTAAAAAATTAAAACTTAACGCGTAAACCTGCTGTCATCGTAGACAGTGGAGAGTAACGATACGTATCAGATCCTCCTGTTTCAGCTGAGCTAGGGTTGAAGCCATCTCTCGCTGAAGCTAAGAATAAATTATCTCCAGATACCCAAAGGTATACACCTGAAATAGGGCTGTTAGAGAAGAATTTACTTGGAACCTTGTAACCGATTTGAACGTTGTTCAACGCTAAGAAATCAGATTTCGTAATGAAACGTGTGGATCCAGAATTTACGTTCGCATCTTGACCAGCTGATAAACGCGGTACATCCGTTGCTTGACCTGCTTTAGTCCAACGAGATAAGATGTCTGTTGAGTAGTTATTTCCACCCGCAGCACCACCTGAGTTCATTAAACCTGCATAAGCTCCATCATAGGCATAACCGCCTAAACTGTATAGGAATTGCATGTTGATATCAAAATTACCAAGACCACCATTTAAGCTAAATGCTCCTCTAACCGTAGGGAATGGGGATTTGTTAACAAATTTAGTCGTTCCATCTGCATACGTAGCTGTACGAGATACTTTTACCGTTTTCAGTGTTTCAGCTGTAGCCGTTGCTTCAAAATCAGCCATTGATTTGATGTTTTCAGATGCTTGACGAACATTGTCACCATTCGCATCTGCCCAATACACATTCCACTCAGAAACACCCGTCTCAGGGTTAACACCTGCGTATTCACGTGTGTAGAAATCGAAGATCGAGTGACCTACCGCTCTACCATAAAGACCATCGATGTCAATGATTTTCTCTTTACCTGTAGCTGGGTCGATTGGTAAACGAAGCATACGGTTCTCGATCAATTCACCATTAATAGTGAAGTCTAAGTAGTTCTTCTTCGATTGTAACAAATGAGCAGTTACGTCGAATTCGATACCTGTATTGCGTAAAGCACCATCGTTTACACGAAGCGAAGCATAACCAACAGAAGGTCCTACACGGCGATCAAAGATCAAGTTATCAGTTGTCTTTGTGTAATAATCAATTGCTACATCTACGTATTTGCCTAATTTGAATTCAGCTCCTACTTGCATTTGCTTTGAAATTTCCCAAGTTAAATCTGGATTACCCTTCGAAACGAACGATAATGAGATGTTCGAGTTCAAGTTTTGTACTTGGAATAAGTCATATCCAGGATAAAGACCGATACCACCTTGCTCTCCGATTAAGCCGTATGAAGCTTTCAATTTCAAATCTTTGATCAATGGAACATTATCCATAAATGCCTCTTTTGAAACTAACCAAGCAGCACCTACTGAACCGAAATCACCCCATTTGTTTTTCAAGAAACGAGATGAACCATCACGTCTAACCGTAGCAGATAAGAAATATTTGCCATCGTAATCGTAGTTCAACTGACCGAAGTATGATTCTAATGAGTAGTTATTCAAATACGATTGTGGAGGGTTAGAGATAACCGCATTGTTAAATTCCACACCATCCGGCATCACTAACTTGTACATCGAAGCCCACATGTATTTGGTTTCCGTTGCATAGCTTTCGTGTGCTACGAATGCTTCGAAGTTATTCGCATTAAACGACTTCTTGTAACGTAATAAGTTTAACAAATTGTAGTTTAAGTTTTCTGTTTTTTGCTTGTAGATATAACCGCCTTGACCTGCGCTAGAACCGTAGAAAGGGTTATTTTGGTTATCCAAAGAAGCGTTTGAATATTGTAAACCTAATTTGTTCTCTAAAGATAAGCTAGGAGTGATTTGGATATTCAAAGATGTCGCCGCATTGATATCGTGTGATTTCGTATTACGGATACCTAATTTAGCATCGCCAATCGAGTTCGTTAAGGCACCAAAACCACGACCTACACCGTAATCGTATTGGTATCCATTGTAATACGGATCACGTACGTACTGAGACGTCGTGTTATCATGTAAGAACAAAGGATAGATGGGTGGCAAGTTATCTACGAACCAGAATACAGAACCGGAGTCAGAAGTTTGACCTGGGTTGTTTGTAACACCATACGAATAACCAAGGTTAGTCGTTGAGCTTAACCAAGACTTCGGATTGTGTGTTAAGTTCAAACGAGTTGAATAACGCTTGTAATCTGTATTGATTGAATAACCAATATCTTCCAAAGCGCCATATGAAGCGAAATAACGTGTTTTGCTATTTCCACCACTGATTTTTAAGTTAGCTTCGTTACGATTTGAGTTTTGGAAACCATAATCAGCCCAGTTTTCCGGGTTGTAACGACGCGCTGTTCCTGGAACTACTTGTCTAGTTACAGGGTCAATTAATTGAGCCGCAGGAACTGTCCACATATTGTAGTTAGGCATGTTTGCAAACAAGTTCGTGTTTGCATAAGCTGTTGGGTTTGCGTTAGCTAAAGCAACACCTCTGTTGTACAAGCCTTCCCAAGTCAACCCGATGTATTGTTCTGGGGATTTGATGGTGCTGTAACGAGGCAATAAGCTCATGTTTTGGCCTGATTTTAATTCTAATTCAATCACTGCCTCACCTGTTTTGCTACCTCTCTTTGTGTTGATTACTACCACACCATTTGCTCCACGAGAACCGTAGATCGCTGTGGCAGCCGCATCTTTTAAGATCGTTGTGTTTTCGATATCACCTGGGTTAATCGAGTTAATGTTACCTTCGAAAGGCACACCGTCTAACACGTAAAGTGGACCACGGCTACCATTAACCGTACCGATACCACGGATACGAATAGCCGCAGAAGTACCTGGTTGACCTGAAGAGTTAATGACAGTCACACCGGCAGCTTCACCCGCTAATCCTTTAGAGATGTTAGAGAAGTTTTTACGCTCGATGTTTTTTGCATCTACCACTTTCGCCGTACCTGTGAAAGATTGACGCGTAGTCGTCGAGTAAGACGTGACGATAACTTCATCTAACGTGTTGTCAGATGTTAATGCTACTTGAACAGATGAAGTGGCACTCGTTACAGCGACCGTAGATTTGTTGTAACCTACGAAGCTGAAAGTTAAGCTTTGGCCATCCGCGGCCGCAATCGAGAACTTTCCAGATTTGTCTGTGTTTGTTCCCGTTTTCGTTCCATTTACGATGACAGATGCGCCCACTAAAGGTTGGCCGTTCTCATCTGCTACCGTACCTGTTACAGTTTTCGTTGCTTTTTGGGCGAACGATACCTGCATCATGAACACTAAGATTAGTGTCAAAAGGCTAGTAATTTTTGTTTTCATAAGCGATGAATTTTGCAAAAATTGGGTTAAAAAATGATAGAATTAATTTGGGTTTTATACTGAATGCCAAACGTTTATTTGGCTTTCAAACCGAAAATTTGCACAGAATGTTTAAAAATCAAAGAAAAAGCCAAACTATTTGATTTCTTCAACGCTATCTAAAACGTAGCAATGTCCATGATTTCTCATCCCAATTTTAGGGTAATATCCCTCCGCAGCCGGTGCTGCGAGTAAGATAATTTTCGCTCGAGGAATGAATTTTTTCACTTCGATAATGAGCTGTTTACCAATGCCTTGGTGCTGATATGCCTCATCAATCGCTAGATCAGATAAGTAGCTAGTAAAGACAAAATCGGTCATAACGCGCGCTAAACCCACTAATTTTTCGCCATCGTAAGCGCCCACATAGACATTGCCGTGCTTGAACATGATCTGCATTACCTCTTTATCTGCGAGCGGACGGCGCAAACCCAAAGTCGATTTGTCCAGGATGTCGATGAAATCTTGAGTGGTTATTTTAGGTTGTGCGATATAGGTGATGGGCATGGGAAAATATTTTTTACGTTTCTCGAATTATTCACAAAAAAAAGTGATTTTTACACAAAACCTATACACATGAAAATTAAACAACTGTTAATTGTTTGCCTTTTGGCATTCCCCGCGTTCCTGCAGGCGCAAAAATTATACACCTATCCGATGGGTGTTCAAGCCTACACTTTCCGGAATCAGTTTCCCAAAGACGTAGCCAAAACCCTCGACCTGATTAATTCCATGGGGATCACGGAGATCGAAGGAGGAGCCCAAAAGGGTCAAACCCCAGAACAATTCAAACAAATGTGTGCGGATCGCGGCATTAGCGTCCCGTCTACTGGAGTCGGTTACGATCAACTGGAGAATCCAGCGGAGGCGATCGCCAATGCGAAAACCTTAGGCGCGAAATTCGTGATGTGCGCTTGGATCCCTCACAAAGTGCGTGGTGGATTTACCTTAGAAGAGGCAGAAAAGGCCGTTGCCTTATTCAATAAAGCCGGAAAGCAATTCAAAGAAAATGGATTGACGCTTTGCTACCATGATCATGGTTACGAGTTCCAGCCTTTTGGCAAAGATGAAACACTCTTAGATTATATCATTAAAAATACGAATCCAGAATACGTTTCTTTCGAAATGGATGTGTTGTGGACGATGCATGGCGGCGGCGCTGCGATGCCAGAAAAATTATTGAAGAAATACCCTACGCGCTTTAAGTTAATGCACGTGAAAGATTTGCGCAAAGGTGTGGCAGGTGATTTAACCGGTGGAACTCCAGCGGAAAACGACGTGCCAGTGGGAACGGGTCAAGGAAATTGGAAAGCAATCATCAAGCTAGCGAAGAAGAACGGCATCGAGCATTGCTTCATCGAAGACGAAAGTAATCAAGAGGAGCAATTTGTACCTATTAGTATTGCGTACTTGAAGAGCTTATAAGTAGAAGGGCCTCGCGAGAGGCCCTTTTTTATTGTTCTGCTACGCCTAGTGTTCCGCGGCCGTTTGTAGCAGCGTTTTCGTAAACACTTCGATAGGTTCCGCCCCGGAAATGCCGTATTTTCTGTCAAAAACGAAGAAGGGCACGCCTCGCACGCCCAGGTTTTCGCCCTCTTGAATATCTTGCTTCACGCGATATGCGTAATTCTCGTCTTGCAAGGCATTCAGAATTCCCGCGCGTTCTAGTCCTACAGCTTCACCACATTCCACGAGCGCTTCATCCTGTGCTAGGTTTTTGCCCTCCATAAAATAGGCCTGAAACAGACGTTCCTCGATGGCATCGCCTTTGCCTTGGTCTTTCGCGTATTGGATGAGGTGGTGGGATTTAAGGGAATTAGCGACTTTGGCCTGATCAAAATCATAGTGCAAGCCCACGGCTTCCGCCATGTCTGACACCCGGTCGTGCATCAATTTTACTTGCTCGAGAGATATGCCTTTGCGCGCGGCTAAATAATCATATACATTCGTCTCCTCACCTAAATCCATCGGAATCGTAGGATCTAATTGGAAACTCTTCCACTCGATCTCGACGTCGTCCTTTCCAGGGAAGGTTTCTAATGCCTTTTCCAAATGCCTCTTGCCTATGTAGCAAAACGGACACATGATATCACTCCAAATCTCGATTTTCATTATTTCACCGATTATATCTACAAATCTCAACGCTTTATCGCAAAAATCGTTCCATAAACCTGATAATTTTTCAATATTATGGTCTAAATGCAAACCCTATGATCAACTCCATCGCCCTAAGTCTACTTAGTTTAACGCCCAGTGCGTCTACCGCTAACGGTTTATTAACCGCTCATTTTGAAAATGTATTAGGTACTTCATTAGATCTTAAGATCATCGCTTCGTCAGAAGCCGCTGCTTCCACCGCAGAATCGAAGGTGTTAGCGGAGATTAATCGCTTGAATGAAATCTTGTCTTCCATGTCCTCTTCGGAGTTTAATGTATGGCGCTCGTCACACGGCGAGTCCATCGAAATTTCTTCGGAATTGCGCGAGGTGTTGCAACATTTCGAGGAATGGAATTTGAAAACGGACGGAGCTTTGAATCCTGCGTCGGAACATATCGCCAAAATGTGGGCATCGGAAATTCCCTCTGCTACGGACTTAGCGCTGGCGGTGAAAGAAGTAAATCAGCCACATTGGTCACTAGACGAAAATGGGGCGACGCGATTAACAGATACTGAATTGAAATTACACAGCTTTACAAAGTCCTATGTGATGGAGAAAGCAGCCGAAGAGGCGATGAAAGAGGACGGAGTGGCTGGAGTGGTCGTGAATATAGGCGGAGATTTTGTGGTGAAGGGAGATTGGACGGAGAAAATAGGCGTGTCTGATCCGCGAAATGCGGGGGAGAACGCGGAGGTTTTGGGTTATATCCAGGTGAATAATAAAGCAGTCGCTACATCGGGCGATTACCGTAGAGGTTCAGATATCGATGGCGTGCATTATTCGCACATTATGGATCCGCGGACGGCGGAACCGGCTTCGGAAGTGATTTCGGCGACGGTGGCACACGAAGATGCGGTGACGGCAGGGGCTTTGGCAACTGCATTTAACGTAGTAGGGGTGGCGGCTTCGATCGATTTAGCGGCGCAGTATCCAGAGGCATCGTATTTAATCGTGGACAAAGAGGGTGCGGAATATAGAAGTGAGAACTGGCCGGCGACATCTACCGAGAAGTCTGCGATCAGCTTAGTGAATGTCAAAGAGAAGTTATGGACTGTGGGCCAAAGCTTGGATATCAATTTTGAACTAGCTCGTTTCGAAGGTCGCGCGCGTCGACCGTTTGTGGCGGTTTGGATTGAGGATGAAGATCACAAGCCGGTGAAGCGCATTGCGGTTTGGTATAATAAGCCACGCTGGTTGCCAGATTTGCGTTCTTGGTTTGCGGCGAAAAGAGAGGTGGAATTTGATGCGGCCTCGGTGACGGGTGCGACGCGTGGGGCGGGGCAGTACACCTTGGTTTGGGATGGGAAGAATGATGCGGGGGAATATGTACCTTTGGGGAAATATACCGTGTTTATTGAGGCGGCTCGCGAGCACGGAACGTATCAATTGATTAAGCAAGAAATGAAGTTTAACGGGAAGTCAGCTAGCCAAACATTACCCGGCGGCGAGGAAATGACCGCGGCTTCTTTAGTCTATAAAGCAATTAAATGAGAGATTTAGCGACGTGGTCGAGGTGGCTGCACATCTATTTGTCGATGTTCAGTTTCATTATCGTATTGTTCTTTTCGGTGACGGGTTTGACCCTGAATCACGTGGATTGGTTCCCAGAAAGTACGGTGGTTTCTGAGCTGAAAGGTTCTGTGAAAGCTAGCTGGGTTTCGGTGGCTGATACCGCCAAAATCCCTAAACTCGACATCGTCGAACAACTACGCGCGAACCACAACATCAAGGGACAATTGAACGATTTCAGAATCGATGACGAAGAGATTTCGATCTCCTTTCAAGGACCTGGTTATACGGCCGACTTCTTCGTGAATCGGGCGGATGGGAAATACGAATTGACGGAAACGAAGATGGGAATGATCGCCGTGATCAACGACCTCCACAAGGGTCGCGATACCGGGAAGTCGTGGTCATGGGTGATTGACTTTTCAGCGATCTTTATGATTGTTATCTCGGTATCGGGATTAATTTTGCTCTTATTTTTGAAGAAAAAGAGGACGAACGGGACGCTTTGGTTAGCTATTGGCGGGGTAGTGGCTTGGGTTCTTTATTATTTTGTATGAGACGTATATTGATTAGTTTGCTTTTTTGTTCTATTGCTGCATTTGCGCAAGAAAATCATGCGCCACTTCCGCCACTTCCGGTGGAGGCGACTTTTGGTAATAACCGTGTTCAGTTTATCGGTGTTATCAATCGCCCCGTTTCAGCAGATGGGAAATTGAGTTATTTTAATCTCAGCACTGGGATGGTGGATTATAATAACACCGCTTCAGAGACGGAATTAGTGATTGTGAATAACCTCACGTATAAGCTTTTTGGGAATATTCGAGCGACGGCTGGGGCGGAATGGCATTATAAATTAGGCTTAGTGCCACAGGTGGGCTTGCAGTATTTTATGGCGAATCGGACGTGGTTATTTTTATTGAATCCCAATATTAATTTACAGCCTTCGCGTAACATCTCCACCATTGGTATCGTCGAATTTAAGCCGGCTTTTTCGAAGGATCTTTCTTTTTATTCCAAAGCCCAGATTTTACATGTCGCTAGTTTAAGCGATGGAACGCATGCTCGCAGTGCTTTGATGTTGCGTGCGGGTATTACCAAAGGAAAATTCACTGTGGGTCTAGGAGCGAATTTCGATTACTATGGACCGATGAAGATGGAGAAAGATAATGTAGGTCTGTTCACCCGCTTAGCGCTGTAATGAAGAAATTACTCTTTTTATTTTGCCTTTCTTTCTTGGGTTGCAAAACCGTGGAGCCGCTGGATGACGCGACGGCGAACCTGAATCTTTGGAACGAAAAGAAGATTGTTAACTATTCTTTTTCCTTTAAACGGGTATGCTTTTGTCCATTAGAATATGTGGGGCCGCATCAAGTGGTGGTGCAAAATGGTAAAATAACCACCGTGAATGGAGCGCCCTATAATGCCGCGGAACGTTACGGTGTGATGTATACCATTCCGGAATTATTGCAAGTCATTAAGGCGAACGTCGACAAAAATCCTGCGAAGAAAGTGCTGAATTTTAATGCCACCTATGGCTATCCTACTAACGTGTTCTTCGACTTTTCGGAAATGATCGCAGATGAGGAAATCGGCTATGAGGTGACGAATTTCAAAATCAATTAAGGACAGATCGAGATAGGTAAAGATTTCCTAGGCGTAGGGCTGTAGGCTTTGCACGTAACGCATTCTGCGGTTAGCTGGGTGGAGTCTAACTTGAAAAAGAATTCGTCTCCTTCTTTTAGACTAACGGGTAAGGCGCATGGGTTTGAAAGTGCGAAGGCATTGGTATAGGTTTTACCTGTGTCGGGATTTTTCCACTTTACTTCGAGCTTCGACGTGTCTATCGATCCTTCGACTAATTCAATCACATAATTATTGCAGATTCCTTTTAAAGAAAGGCGCCCTTTGTAGCAGTTATCAGGCAGCACTTCTTGGGATTTACAGGCGCCTAGTATTAATAGGCAGAAGAGTAGTAGTGGTTTCATTCCGCTAAAGTAATCATCGCCTTGATTACTTGTTGAGTGGGCTCGTTCATTTTTGTAAAAATACCAGGAACTTGATTTTTTGTGAAGCGGTGGGAGATGAATGGGTCTGCCTGAATTTTGCCTTCGCGGAATAAATCCATCACGTATGCGAAGTCTTCCAAAGTTGCGTTTCGGCTACTCATCAGCGTCGCTTCTCTTTTGTGAAATTCCGGATGTGAAAAGGAGATGGCCTGTTTTTGTAATCCAATCAAAACGTATTTCCCCCCGTGTGCCATTTTGGTAAAACCTGATTCGATAGCGTTCAGATTTCCGGTCGCATCGATGACGGTGCTGTAGGCCGCTGAGGAAGCTTCCGAAACCCCTAAATTATCCAGACAAAATTTCAAACGAGATGAGTTAGGTTCCGCCACTTCGACTAAAGCCCCTTGAATTTTAGCCAGTAAAATCGTGAAAAGACCAATAGGTCCGGCGCCCATCACGAGAACTTTTTCACCTGCTTTTAGTTCCGCGCGGCGGAGTCCGTGTGCCGCGATCGATAAAGGTTCGACTAGCGCAAGTTCGTCAGCTGAAAGACCATTGCCTGGCAAAATGTAACGATCTTCCACTACAATGTATTCGCGCATTCCGCCGTCTGTATGTACCCCAAAAACCTGGATATTCTCACAGCAATTCGGTTTGCCAGCCACGCAGGCGCCGCAAGTCACACAATTAAAATAGGGGATAATCGTCGCTAATTCGCCCGGCGAAAAGGTGTCAGATTCCACGATTTCTACTGCTAGTTCGTGGCCTAAAATGCGGGGATAGGAAAAGAAGGGTTGGTTACCGGCAAATGCGTGAATATCTGTTCCGCAGATGCCGATGTTGCGTACGCGAAGGAGGGAAAATCCGGGTGTGCGTTGAGGCATTTCTACTTCTTGAGAAACCAAAACTCCAGGCTCATTACATATCCATTGTTGCATGGGGTTGAAATTAACAATTTTAATTAAATTAGGCTCGATAAAATCTAAACCTTATGAAAATCAAGTTATTAATTCTGGCACTTTGCCTTTTTGCGGGCAACGCATTCGCCCAAAAAACCTACCAAAATAACTGGGAATCCATCGACAGCCGCCCCGTACCGGGTTGGTTTGAAGACGCGAAATTTGGCATATTCATTCACTGGGGATTATATTCTGTGCCAGCTTATAGTCCTACTGCAAGAGATAATGTGGGCGTATACGATCGCTATGCGGAATGGTACTGGCGTCGCTGGCAAGAGCCGAATAAGACGCAGCATTTCTTTACGGATTTTCATAACAAGGCTTTTGGGCCTAATGTCAAATACCAAGACTTCACAAATCAATTCAAAGCCGAGCTTTTTCAGCCAGACGAGTGGGCTAAATTGTTCGAAAATGCAGGCGCAAAATATGTCGTGTTGACGTCGAAACACCACGAGGGTTTTACGCTTTGGCCATCAAAACAATCGTGGAATTGGAACGCAGTGGATGTGGGTCCGCATCGGGATTTAGTAGGGGATTTGACCAAATCTGTCAAGAGCAAAAACATCAAAATGGGTTACTATTATTCGCTACTCGAGTGGTACAATCCCTTGTATAAAAAGGAGACGCTGAACGAGTACATCGATCAGCACATGTTCCCGCAGATGAAGGATTTGGTGAATACCTACCATCCGGATTTGGTTTGGACAGATGGCGAGTGGGATTATACGTCTGATAAGTTGCGCAGCACGGAGTTTTTGTCTTGGTTATACAACGATTCGCCGGTTCGCGAAAGTGTAGTTGTAAACGATCGCTGGGGCAAGGAAACGCGCAGCAAACACGGTGGATTTTACACCACGGAATACGATTTAGTGCATAATGGGGATGCGAATGGCTTGGATTTTGCCAAACCCTGGGAGGAATGCCGCGGCATCGCTGGATCTTTTGGCTATAACCGAAACGAAAATTTAGAGGACTATTCTACTTCCGAGCAACTCGTGCACATGTTGATTAATAAGGTCGCGCGCGGAGGCAATTTATTGTTGAACATTGGGCCCACTGCTGATGGCCGGATTCCGGTGATTATGCAGCAGCGTTTGACGGACATCGGATCTTGGTTAAAGGTGAATGGCGAGGGAATTTATGGTACGCGTAAGTGGGCCAAAGCTCCTAAGGTCACGCCCACTACCAAACAATACTTCACACAAAAGGGCAACGATTTGTACCTGATTACGACGGAATTCCCGACGGCAGCACTTCAAGTGGCGGGGGTGAAAAAACCAGTTTCGGTGACGCTAGTAGGTTCTTCAGCGGTGGTTAAGTCAACGTTTAAAAATGGAGTCTTAAGCATCGCTCCTCCGGCGGTTACACCGGGGAATAGTCCGTGTCAGTATGCGTGGGTTTTTAAGTTGACTTCGTCGGTAGAGTAGAGATGGGGTATTTTGCACTGTCCACTTTCCACTGCCCCCTGTTTTTATCGATCATAATAAATCAGTTTATCGATCATAAAAGACTAGTAAATGATTGATATATCGTATTTTTGTGATCGATAAAAAAGCCGATGCCTAAAAAACGTGTAAATAGAGACTCAGAGATCATTCAGTTCGTGAAGGATCATCCCCAAAGTTCCTCGCAGGAAATTTTGGACGGATTGCAATTGCCTATCAGTGTGATTACGTTACGAAGATCGCTTCAAGATTTGTGTGCGAAGGGACTTTTGACCCGAATTGGCGAGTTGAAAGGTAGTCGCTATGCAATAAGCGAAGGTTTTGCCGTACTAAGTCCGATCGATTTAGCCGACTATTTTAGTCAAGAAATTGATGAGCGCGCGATTCAGGTGTCTTTTAATTTGGACCTAATTAGTGAAACGCTGAGGAATTTGACGCTCTTTACGGAGGGAGAGACTTCTTTGCTGCAGGTTTGGCAAGAAAAACACAAATTGAATACGGCTAAGTTATCGGATGACGTTTATAAAAAAGAGTTAGAGCGATTAGCGATTGATTTAAGCTGGAAATCGTCTCAAATCGAGGGAAATACGTATTCTTTACTGGAAACGGAGCGCTTGTTAAAGGATAAAGAGACGGCGGCGGGGAAAACGAAGGATGAGGCGATTATGTTGTTAAATCACAAGGAGGCGATCGATTTTATCATCCAAAATCCTACTTACATTAATCCGTTGACCGTTTCGAGCATTGAGGATATCCATAGTATGTTGGCCAAAGAATTACCCATCTCCCGAAATATCCGGAACAGTCGTCTGGGGATTTCTGGCACGAATTATACGCCGCTAGATAATGAATACCAAATCAGAGAGGCATTGGAACAGATGTGCGAGCTGGTAAATGCGAAGCAAGATGTGTTTGAAAAGGCCCTCTTAGTGCTGGTTTTGATCTCCTATATTCAACCCTTTTCTGATGGGAATAAGCGCACCGCTCGAATCATCAGCAATGCGATTCTGTTGAAAAATGGCTATTGTCCCATCTCGTTTAGAACCATCGATTCACTCGAATACAAGAAAGCGATGCTGGTTTTTTACGAGCAAACGAACATTCAGCCGTTCAAGCAGATTTTTATGGGGCAGTTTGAGTTTGCGGTGAACACTTACTTTTAGAGTATAGAGTATAGAGTAGAGATGGGGTATCATTTATCTCTACTCTATAATCTACCATCTATTATCTCTACTCTATACTCTGTTGAAAAATGACGTCTGTCATTTTTCAACAATCCTCTCCCTTCTACCTTTGCCCCCATGCAACCGGTAAGCCTAGATTTATTGAACAAGTACAACGTAGCGATTCCGCGCTACACGAGTTATCCGACGGTACCGTTTTGGGATGAGACGATTGACAGCGAACACTGGGAACGGATGTTTGTGCGTCGTTTCGAGGAGAGCAATGAACAGGAGGGGATTAGCGTGTACATTCACTTGCCTTTTTGTGAGAAACGCTGCACTTTTTGTGGCTGTAATAAGCGCATTACGACGAACCATTCCGTGGAGGAGGAGTACATCGATGTGCTATTGCAGGAGTGGAATTTGTACCGAAAATCGATGACGGCGAAGCCTCTTATTCGGGAATTGCATATCGGAGGCGGGACGCCTACTTTCTTTTCGCCGCAGAATTTACAGCGGATGTTGCAGGGAATTTTAGCGGATTCCGTTGTGCCAAAGATCCACGAATTCGGTTTCGAGGGGCATCCAAATAACACGACAAGGGAGCATTTGCAGACGCTTTTTGAGCTCGGATTTAACCGCGTGAGTTTTGGGATGCAGGACAGTAATCCCCAGGTTCAGGAGGTGATTAATCGGGTACAGCCTTTGGAAAATGTGAGACAGGTGGTGCAATGGGCGCGGGAGATTGGGTATGAATCGGTGAACTTGGATTTAGTGTATGGCCTGCCTTTGCAGACCTTGTCGCGGATCGAAAAGACCATTCAGGATGCGATTTCGATGCGGCCGGATCGCATCGCATTTTATTCGTATGCGCATGTGCCGTGGACGAGCAAGGCGCAGCGACTTTTTGACGAAAACGATTTGCCCGAGGCGTCAGAGAAGATGCAGTTGTACCAAAAAGGCAAGGAGCTTTTCCGCGCCGCCGGCTACACGGACATTGGGATGGATCACTTCGCGCTCCCGTCGGATTTAATGGTCAAAGCGCACAACGAAGGCACCTTGCACCGCAATTTCATGGGCTACACCGTGCAGCAGACGGCTTTGCTTTTAGGTTTAGGCGTCTCGAGCATCAGCGATATTTACTATGGTTTTGCCCAAAACAAGAAGACGATTCAGGAATATTACCAGCAAATCCACGCCGGCGAATTGGCCGTTTTCAAGGGCTATTTTTTAAGTCAGATGGATCAAAAAATGCGCCAATACATCCTCGACATTGCCTGCCAAGGCAAGACCCATTTCCACAAAGAAGACCTCGAAGTCCTCCGTCCATATACCTTTCACGAACTCGACGAACTCGCCATAGACGACCTCGTCACTTGGGGCGAACACGGCGTCATCGTGACAGATCTAGGCAAGCATTTTATCCGCAATATCTGCAAGGCTTTTGACCTAAAACTGCTGTCGACTGCGGAGGCTGTGACTCAGTTTAGTAGGGGGGTGTAAAAATGAGTCGATTAATTTCACTAATCGCCTCAAAAAATGCTTATATTTGAGTCGATTAAATTTCCTAATCGCCTCATCATGTACAACTGGCAACGCGTTTCTTGGCCCCAATTTGAATTCGATACGAATCGTGTCGAGCCGCAAATCTTTGCATTTATGCAGAAATCAGGCGAATTGAGCGGTAAATTGGCCGCTTTGCCTGTGGAGGATCGGACGGAAATGATGATTCAATTGATGGTGGCGGAGGCCTTAAAGACTTCTGCCATCGAGGGCGAATATTATAGTGAATTAGATATTATGTCTTCGGTTCGCCGAAATCTGGGTTTAGCGAGTCCGCATTTGCCTAAAAATAAGGATGTTATTGGGCTGTGTGAGATGTTAATGGATGTGCGGAATTCCTTTGCTGAGCCATTGACGGAGGAGCGGCTGAAGCTTTGGCATACAAAATTAATGGGGAATACTCCGCAGATAAATGCGGGCAAATGGCGGACGGATGAGGCGCCCATGCAGATTGTTTCTGGGTCTGTCGCTCGGCCTACCATTCATTACGAGGCTCCACCGTCTTCGCGCGTTCCACCCGAAATGGCGCAGTTTTTACACTGGTTTAATGAGGTGGCTTGGATGGCGCCACCCGTTAAGGCGGCGGTGGCTCACTTATATTTCGAATCGATTCACCCGTTCGAGGATGGCAATGGCCGGATCGGTCGCGCCATTGTGGAGAAAGCGCTTTCGCAGGGTCTTCAATGTCCCTTGCCTTTTAGTATTTCCAAAGCCATCGAGGCAAACAAAAAGGCCTATTATCAGGCCCTCCAGCAAGCAGAAAAAGGCCTTAACATCACAGATTGGATTGAATGGTTCGTCCAAACACTCTTAGAAGCCCAAACCTTCGCCGATAAACTCATCCAGTTTACCATTTCGAAATGGCACTTCTTCGCCGTCTTCGAACACCAATTGAACGAGCGTCAAAACAAAGTCATCAATCGCATGCTAGCAGCCGGCCCCGACTCTTTCCAAGGCGGAATGAATGTCCGCAAATATGTGGGAATAACGGGAACCTCCCGAGCCACCGCCTCCCGTGATCTTCAGGAGCTCGTTTCACTGCAGGTGTTTACGCCGGTGGGGGCGGGGAGATCTGCTAGGTATGAGTTGGTATTTTAAATCAAAAAATACGCCGTTCCCCTGCCCACACCCTCTTTATAAATTACTTTTCTTTCCACTAACTCTTTTAGGTCTTTCTTGACTGTAGGAAGCGCTAAATCTAGTTTGCTTGAAATTTCTCCAGAGCTGCATCCCGGATGATTTTCAATGAAGAAAAGGATCTTGCGTTCGCGTTGATTGGAAGCAATATTGTCCGTTCTTCTTTGGGCTAATTTTAACAGCAAGTTCTCTTGAATATGACTTAAACAGTTTAAGAAAAAGCGCAACCATTCCGTCACATTTTCGCCAGGTCGGTTTCGCTGCGTGTCTATGAGAACCTTATAATAGGCTGATTTCCTGTTTTCGATTTCCTTTTCGAAACTGATATATTGAATCCAAGAATAGCCGCTTTTCAATAGGAGCAAGCTGCCTAATAATCTGCTTAGTCTCCCATTGCCATCTTGGAAGGGGTGAATACTTAAAAATTCATAAACGAAAAGTGCCGCTTTGATGAGGGGTAAGGTTTCCCCATCAGTGCGATACCATTCGAGTAAACGAATCATATCATCTTGCGTGCGGAGTCCGGGTTCGCTCGTTTTGAAAATGACTTGCTTACTTCCGTCAGCTAAATTTGCTTCGACGGAATTACTTATTTGCTTGAATTTACCTCGGTGCCAAGCATCTTTTTCGCCGTATTTGAGTAGGAGGCTGTGCAGCCCCATGATTTGGTTTTCTGAAATTTCGATAGAGCCAAAATGTTCAGCAATGGTGTCCAACGTTTCAAAGTATCCCGCCACTTCTTGCTGATCTCTTTCTGTAAAAGAGGACATTTCGATTTGGTTGATAAAAACCTCCACCTCATCATCCGTCATTTGAGAACCCTCAATTCTGGTGGATGCCCCCACACTTTGCACGGTGGCAATGGATTTTAATTGTTTCAACGAGTCGCCCTCCCGTTTTTCTAAATTAGCCCAAGCCGCATCAAATCGGTCGATTTTTGCTACTTCAGACACCAAGGCCATGTCTAGGTCGAGCTGTAGGTTATTTATTTTCATTCAGAAATGTACGTAAATATCCGCAAATATCCGATAATATATACGCAAATAGACTCTGAACTATCCCCCCAAAACCCGCAGGTTTTTCAGTAAATTTTGTGCATTTTGCGCTTTACCCAGAAGCGAAAGCTTCTAAACTGAATGCATAAGCCTCTAAACAAATTTACATGATACACACGATGCGTTGGTTCGGTCCGAACGATCCGGTTTCCTTGATGGATATTCGTCAAGCCGGATGTTCAGGAGTCGTTACCGCATTGCACCAAATTCCGGTGGGGGAAGTTTGGCCTATCGAATCCATTCAAGAACGTATTTCGATGATCGAATCAGGGAATCAGGATTGGACGCCCTTGCATTGGTCAGTGGTCGAATCGCTTCCGGTGCATGAGGGGATTAAGAAAGCCTTGCCGTCACGCGCGCAACTCATTGAAAATTACAAGACTTCTTTGCGAAATCTAGCGGCTTGCGGGATCAAAACCGTATGCTATAATTTCATGCCCGTGCTTGATTGGTCGCGGACAAAATTGAACTTCGAAATGCCAGATGGGGCACGCGCTTTGCGTTTTGTTTGGACGGATTTCGCGGTGTTTGATTTGCATATTTTACAGCGTCCCGGGGCCTCGAAAGATTACACACCGGCTGTTCAGGCTGCGGCTGCTCAGCGTTTCGCATCCATGTCGAACGAGGAGAAAGACGAGTTGAAAAACACGGCACTTTTAGGTCTTCCCGGCTCAGAGGAGGCATTTCATTTAGAGAATTTCCAAAGTCTGTTAGACGAATACAAAGACATTTCTGCGGATCAATTGCGCGAGAACTTGCACTTCTTTGTCCGTTCGATTGCACCTTTGGCACAGGAATTAGGGATTAATTTATGCATCCACCCAGATGATCCTCCCTTTCCCTTATTAGGCTTGCCGCGCGTGGTAAGTACGGAAGCGGATTTAGCGGCATTGATGGCGGCTTCTCCAGAACGCGCGAATGGTATTACTTTTTGCACGGGTTCATTAGGAGTGAGGGCGGATAATGATTTACCTAAGATGATTCGTCGCTTCGCCGATCGCATTCACTTCTTGCATTTGCGCACGACTTTTAGAGAACAGAATGATCCTTTGATTTTTCACGAGGCGCCACACTTGACAGGTGATGTGGATATGTTTGAGGTTGTGAAAGCGGTGGGGGAAGAGGAAAAAAGAAGAGGAGGAGAACAGATTCCGATGCGCCCAGATCACGGTCACCAAATGTTAGATGATTTGAAAAAGAAAACCTATCCAGGCTATTCGGCGATCGGACGATTGCGCGGTTTGGCGGAAATACGCGGACTCGAATTAGCGATTCGCTCCTTTTTAGCGGTGTTTTTTGTGGTCTTCAGTTTTGCTTTGAAGGCGGACGATGGCTACCGCTTGTGGTTGAAATTTGACAAAGTCGCTTCGGCGGCGCGCTATGCGCCGTATGCGAAATCGATCTCGTCTGAGTTTGCCTCGACGCCCATTTTAGAAACGGCGAAGAAAGAATTAATGAATGGCTTGAAGGGTTTGACGGGGGTGGCGCCCATCAGCGCTATGTCGAAAGGTAGTATTCAATTCGTGAAAGACCCGAGACTTGCAGCAGAGGGTTTCAGCATCGTCGTAGGTCCGACGGTGCAAATCAAAGCGAGCTCTGACCGCGGGATATTGTACGGGGTTTTCGAATTGTTACGGATGATTCAGCAGGAGAAGCCTTTGGCAAACTTCAGCTCATCGCCCAAAGTCAAATTCCGCATGTTGAACCACTGGGACAACGTGATGGGCACAATCGAGCGCGGATATGCGGGGCAATCGCTGTGGAAATGGTACGAATTGCCGGAAACGGTCGACCCGCGCTACACGGATTACGCCCGGGCAAACGCGTCCATCGGGATCAACGCGGTGTCCGTGAACAACGTGAATGCCTCGGCGCGGTTTATGACGCCGGAGTATTTAGCGAAAGTAAAAGTGCTCGCAGATGTCTTCCGTCCTTACGGCATCAAGCTATTTTTATCCGTGAATTTTGCCTCGCCTAAACTGGTGGGGAAATTAAAAACCTCGGATCCGCTAGACCCACAAGTGCGTGCTTGGTGGACGGCGAAAACGAAAGAAATCTATGCGCAGATTCCAGACTTTGGTGGCTTCTTAGTGAAGGCCAATTCTGAGGGCGAACCGGGGCCACAAGAGTTCGGTCGCACCCACGCGGATGGCGCAAATATGTTAG
Organism: Aquirufa sp.; assembly: GCA_040403415.1. GTDB lineage: Bacteria > Bacteroidota > Bacteroidia > Cytophagales > Spirosomataceae > Aquirufa. The sequence goes on along the minus strand of JBBAKU010000004.1, from coordinate 61,817 downwards.
CGGAGGCGGTGCAACCGTTTAATGGAATTGTCATTTGGCGCGCGTTCGTGTACGCCCCTAATCCGAAAGGCGATCGATTCAAAGAGGCCTATACCGACTTCAAACCTTTGGACGGAACTTTCGCGAAAAATGTCATCGTTCAAGTGAAAAATGGACCCATCGACTTCCAGCCTCGGGAACCATTCCATCCACTTTTCGGTGCGATGCCGAAGACGCCTTTGGCCTTAGAATTTCAAATCACCCAAGAATACACCGGATTCAGCACGAACGTTTTCTATCAATCCATCCTCTTTAAGGAATGCTTGGATTCGGATACCTATCAAAACGGCAAAGGTTCCACCGTCGCCAAAGTCATCGACGGCAGCCTAGGCAACGACCAAATCACCATGATGGCCGGCGTGGCGAACACGGGTTCTGACCGAAACTGGACCGGACATTTACTCTCGCAGGCAAATTGGTATGCCTTCGGTCGATTGGCTTGGGATCACACCTTGAGCTCGGAGAAAATTGCGGATGAGTGGGTGAAGCAAACCTTGACACGCGATGAAAAAGCTGCGAAAACGGCATCGGATATTTTGATGAAATCCCGCGACACTTATGTGAAATTCACGACACCTTTAGGCTTGCACCACGTGATGGGTCAAAGCATCCACTGGGGACCGGAGCCTTGGTTAGAGCGCAGCCAGCGTCCGGATTGGACCTCGATTTATTACCACCGCGCGGATTCTTTGGGTCTAGGTTTTGATCGAAAAGCTTCGGGAAGCAATGCCTTAAGTTTATACCATCCAGCGGTCGCACAACAGTGGCTTGATCCAGCGAAAACAGATTTAAATTATTTACTGTGGTTCCACCACGTAGGTTGGAAAGAGAAATTGTCTTCGGGCCGCACGCTTTGGGATGAATTCTGTTACCGAATGAATACAGGTTTACAAGAAGTGAAGGACTTGCAAAAGGACTGGGATTCGCTGCAAGGCAAGGTGGATCCGGAGATTTTTGCGGACGTTCGCGGACGTTTAGCGGCGCAACAACGGGAGTCTGTTTTGTGGCGCGATGCCCATTTATTGTACTTCCAAACCTATTCAAAATTGCCGATTAGCTACGGGACGCCCACGCGTACTTTGGCAGAAATAAAAGAAATTGTACGTATATACCAACTGAAATAAGATGCAACAACCATTCTCATTGCAAGGGCGCGTGGCGCTCATCACGGGCGGCGGAACCGGAATCGGATTCGATATCGCGAAATGCTTTTTAGCGTCAGACGCCACGGTCGTAATCACGGGTCGCCGCGAAGAGGTGCTGAAAGAGGCGGTCGCAAACCTGGGTGCTGGGGCGCATTATGCGGTGAATGACGTTTCTGACTTGAGTTTAACGGCCGCCTTCGTGGAAGACTTAACTAAAAAACACGGCGCCATCGATATCCTCGTCAACAACGCGGGCATCAACATGAAACGCCCGGCTGTGGAAGTTTCGGATGATGATTTTGCGAACATTATTAATGTGAATTTGAATGCCGTTTTCGCACTGACACGGGAAGTGGGGAAACATATGTTAGCGCGCGGAAAAGGGTCGATCATTATGATCTCTTCGATGGCGGCTTATTATGGCATCGATCGCGTGGCAGCCTATGCTTCGTCTAAAACCGGGATCTATGGTTTAGTGCGCGTGCTTGCTTCCGAGTGGTCCGGCAAAGGCGTTCGCGTGAACGCGATTGCCCCTGGATTTATCGAAACGGCGATGAGTAGAACGGCGATGAATTCGGATCCGGATCGCAAACACAAGGCGATGGATCGTACGCCGATGGGTTATTTCGGGAAACCGGAAGACATTGGTTGGGCGGCAGTTTATTTAGCTTCCGATGCAGCAAATTACGTAACAGGCGTCTCCATCCCGGTTGACGGCGGGAATTCAATCGGATTCTAATGAAAGGAAATTACCGCTGGGTGGTGGTCGCCCTCTTGTTTTTTGCGACCACGATTAACTATTTAGATCGCCAGGTGATCGGCTTGTTGAAGCCCACGCTGGAGAAGGAATTGAACTGGTCGGAGACGGATTACAGTTTCATCGTGATGTGTTTCACGGCGTCGTATGCGATCGGATTGTTGGCTTTTGGGAAGGTGATCGATAAGATTGGTTCCAAAATGGGTTACGCCATCTCCATTGTCATCTGGTCGTTCGCGGCGATGGCGCATGCTTTGGCGAAAACGTCGTTCGGGTTCGGCGCGGCACGCGCCGCTTTAGGCGCCGGTGAAGCGGGGAATTTTCCGGCGGCGATTAAGACGGTCGCTGAGTGGTTTCCTAAACGCGAACGCGCTTTAGCGACGGGCATTTTTAATTCCGGCGCAAACATCGGAGCGATGGTGGCGCCCATTATGGTGCCTTGGATTTTAGGAGCCTATGGCTGGCAAGAGGCCTTTATTATTACAGGTGCGATTGGATTTATTTGGTTGATATTGTGGTGGGTATTTTATGAGATTCCGGCGAAACACCCATCCGTGACTAAGGAAGAATTAGCGCACATTCAAAACGAGGAGGAGGATGTGACAGAAGTAGCCCCCATCGCCTGGTCTAAACTTTTCGGATATCGCCAAACCTGGGTCTTCATCGTAGGTAAGTTCTTCACGGATCCGATCTGGTGGTTTTTCTTGTTTTGGTTGCCGTCTTATTTCTCCACGACTTTTGCGCTTGACTTGAAAAAGCCGAGTTTGCATTTAGCGATTTTGTTTACGTGCACGTCCATCGGGAGCATAGGCGGAGGCTATATTTCAGGTTATTTCATCAAGAAAGGCTGGCCGGTCTACAAGGCGCGGAAGTATTCGATGTTCTTCTTTGCGCTCTGTGCGGTGCCTATTATTGGGGCGCGTTGGGCGACGGATATTTGGCAGGCAGTATTTTTAATTAGTATCGCAGCTTCGGCACACCAGGCTTGGTCGGCAAATATTTTTACGACCGTTTCGGATATGTTTCCCAAACATGCGGTTAGCTCCGTCGTGGGCATCGGTGGCTTGGCGGGTTCGCTGGGGGGCGTGATTTTTCCCTACATTATTGGGGTCATTTTAGATTCCTACAAGGCAGACCAGGCTTTGTCAGCCGGATATAATGTTATATTTGTGGCTTGTGGCTGTGCGTATTTGTTTGCCTGGTTATTAATTCATTTCATTTCGCCTCAGATGAAGGCGGTTCAATCGTAAGACTATGAAAAAAGTACTATTTGCTTTATTTGCCTTTGCATCAAGCGCTTATGCGCAAGAGCACCATCCTTTAGAAGGCGCTTGGGATCTAAACGTATCCATGGAAAACCGCAACGGCGGAGTTTCGACGGCACCCTCTTGGTTAGAGGTTCGTCACTCAGGTCACAAAACCTTAACGGGTCGTTTTGTAGGTGACGGCGGTTCAGCGCGTCCCATTTCAGAAGTGTTTTTTAAGGATGGCCACATTTCGTTTAAAATTCCACCACAATGGGAATTGTCGGAGGTTCAGATGAGTTTTGAAGGAGAGTTGAAAGACGGAAAATTATCCGGAACCATCGTAAAACCAAACGGCAAAGCGATGGCCTTTACGGGCGTTCGGGCACCCTCTTTGTGGAGAGCTGCGGAACCCGTTTGGCAAAAACCTATTACTCTATTTAATGGAAAAGACTTAACAGGCTGGAAAGCCTTAGGGCCTAAAAACCAATGGATCGTCGAAAACGGCGTGCTGAAAAGCCCAGCCTCTGGCGCGAACCTATGTACCGAACAAAAGTTCAACGACTTCAAATTACACATCGAATTCCGCTTGCCTCCCTCTAGTAATAGTGGCGTCTACTTGCGCGGCCGATACGAGGTGCAGGTAGAAGATAGCTTTGGCAAAGAGCCCTACAGCATCTATTTAGGCGGTATTTACGGTTTTATCGATCCGCTTTTCCAAGCCGCAAAACCATCCGGCGAATGGCAAACCTATGACATCACGTTAGTAGGGCGCAAGGTTTCAGTCACGTTAAATGGCCAAAAAGTCATCGTCGAACAAAACATCCCCGGCATCACCGGCGGCGCGATGGACAGCGACGAAGCAGCGCCAGGTCCCATTATGTTTCAGGGCGATCATGGCCCGGTGGAATATAGAAACATTGTGCTGACACCAGCAAAATAATGAAGAAGAGCCTTTTAACAGAAGATTGGACCGTTGTCCTTTTAGGATTTATCAGCATCGGTGTAGCCCTTTTAGGGGTGAAAATTCCATCTCCCTCTTTCGGATGGGAGACCACGAGTGATTTAACCGAAAAGGTAATCACGTCCGGCAATCTGTTAAAGCTAGGTCAAATTTTCGTTTTCACGTATCTCATTGCGGTTCTTGCGGCAAGTGTCCTAGACAAAAGTGTGTCAGGAACCCTTAAAGGATTCCCCATCGTTTTCGTGTTGACTTCGCTAGCCTTGATTTTTGCGGGTAACGCATTCTTAAAAAATTGGAACCTAGAAGCGGTGATTTTCAGCTTAACCATCGGACTAGTTTTGAGTAATTTCTTCACGCTTCCTACGTGGTTAATCGAATCCCTTTCGACGGAATTGTTCGTGAAAATCGGTTTGATCTTATTGGGAACGAGTGTGATTTTCGGGGACATTTTGAAGGCCGGTTCACTCGGTTTGATTCAAGCTTTGGTAGTTGTGATTTCGGTTTGGTACTTTGCGTTTTGGATCTCCAAAAAAATGGGCATCGACGAGGAGTTCGCCATTATGATCTCCAGTGCGGTGTCAATTTGCGGCGTTTCAGCAGCGATTGCGACGTCTGGAGCCATTAAAGGGGATTCCAAAAAGCTTTCTTATGTCATCTCCATCGTCTTGATTACGGCGATACCGATGATCATCTTTTTACCATTCATCGCGCAGGCTTTGGGTCTTTCACAAGCGGTAACGGGAGCCTGGTTAGGCGGAACGATTGATACGACCGGAGCGGTGATTGCGTCTGGAACGATGGTGGGCGAGGAGGCTTTGAAGATCTCGACGATCGTTAAATTCTCTCAAAACGTGTTATTAGGTTTCGCCGCTTTCGCCATCTCTATCTATTGGACGGTGACGAATAATCAGTCTTCGGCAGTGCAAGAAGCGAAGCCAACGGGAGCGATTATTTGGGAGCGTTTCCCTAAGTTCGTTTTGGGTTTCATCGCCGCTTCTTTACTGTTCTCCTTCGTGATTTCATCCGAAACGATCGATTCAGTTAAAGGGGGCTTCAAGGCTTTGCAAGGACTTTGGTTTGCCTTAGCTTTCACTAGCATCGGTTTGGAAACCAAATTCTCGGACCTATTCTCGAAGGAAGGAAAGAAGCCATTGTATGCTTTCTTAATCGCGCAGTTGTTTAACGTGTTTGTGACGCTAGCAGTGGCCTATGTGCTGTTTAACTAATTTTACAATTTTAGCACTATTCTAGCTTAGCCAAAATTAATCTATAAATTTTATAGACTAATAATCTTCATTAAAATTGTTTAATGCCCTGTTTTGTGAAAAATTTGTAATTTTTTCAAATAGGGCATTTGCATTTTATTTATTCGGTTTATACATTTGCATCACAATCTACTAAATCGGTAGAGTTTATAGTGTATAGCAAAATATAATCCGCTGAGTATGAATAAGTTTTTTACCCTACTAGTAATCCTGACCGTTTCGACGGCTTCTGCCTTTGGTCAACAAGCAAAATCCACCATCAACTCGACCTTAAGTGGTCAATTACTAGATGAAAAAACGAAAGAGCCCATTCCTGGTGTTTCTCTTTACATTAAAGGAACCACGCACGGCGTAATTACGGATTCGGAAGGACACTTTTACTTCCAAACCGGCCAAAAATTCCCCTACTTATTGGTCGTCAGTTTTGTGGGTTATCAAAAACAAGATTACATCGCTCAAGGAACGCCAGTGACTATCTACCTAAAGGAGGAGGCAAAGGAATTAGAAGAAATCGTCGTGACCTCTCGTCGTAGAAAAGAAGCGGTGCAAGATATGCCTATTCCGATCACTGTCATCGGTGGTGCGAAAGTGGCTGAGACAGGATCATTTAATGTGAACCGTTTGAAGGAATTCATCCCCTCTGTTCAGTTGTATTCCTCGAACCCGCGTAACACTTCCTTGAGCATTCGTGGTTTGGGAACGACGTTTGGTTTGACGAATGATGGTATCGATCCGGGCGTTGGTTTTTACGTAGATGGCGTGTATTATGCGCGTCCGGCAGCGACTACGATGGACTTTGTGGACATCGAACAAGTGGAGGTTTTGCGTGGGCCTCAGGGAACCTTATTTGGTAAAAATACGACGGCCGGGAACTTCAATGTGACGACTAAAAAAGCGAGTTTCACACCTGGTGCGAACTTCGAATTGAGCTATGGTAATTACGGTTTTATTCAGGCCAAAGCGAGTGTAACCGGGCCTCTTTCAAAGACTTTAGCTGCACGTATTTCCTTTTCAGGAACCCAGCGTGACGGTTTATTGTATAACGTGGCGACGCAGCAAAAAGTGAACGATCTGAATAATTTAGGACTTCGTGGTCAGTTATTATTTGCGCCATCGGAGAAAGCGAAATTCACGTTAATCGGGGACTTCACACAACAAAATCCGAACGGTTATGCACAAGTAATTGCCGGTGTGGCGCCTACCTTGCGTGCGTCGTATCGCCAATTTGAAAACATTATTAAGGATTTAAATTATCAATTGCCTAGCCGTAATCCATTCGATCGTTTGATCGATCACGATACGCCTTGGCGTTCTGGCCAGAAATTAGGCGGGGTTTCGGTGAATGCAGATATTCAATTAGGACCAGGAATGTTGACTTCGACATCTGCTTGGCGTTTTTGGGATTGGGATCCATCGAATGACCGCGATTTCACGGGATTGCAGGCTTTGAAATTATCTCAGGCGCCATCGAAGCATCAGCAATGGTCTCAAGAAATCAGATGGGCGGGAACATTTTCCTCTAAATTGAGCGCAGTATTGGGAGCCTTTGTTTTTGGCCAAAACCTACAATCATCTCCTGATCAAACCGAAGAAGCCGGTTCAGCAGCTTGGAGATTTAACCAAAGTACGACCAGTGCGCTTTGGAAAACACCGGGTCTTTTCGAAGGTTACGGAATCAAAACGCGTTCGAATTTGAACACACTTTCAGCCGCTGTTTTCGGTCAATTAGACATTGCATTATCCAACAAAATCAGCTTAATGCCGGGTATTCGTTATAATTACGACGCGAAAGATTTGACTTACAGCCGTAAGACTTACGGCGGTTTGCAAACGACGGATGCGGCTCTGATTGCCTTGAAAAAATTAGTGTATTCTGACCAAGCATTCAACGCGGATGTAACCGATCGCAATTTCTCTGGTCAAGTGACTTTGGCCTACAAAAAATCGAAAAACTTCAACTCATTCGTGACTTTTTCAACCGGATATAAACCAGTAGGGTTGAATTTAGGAGGTTTACCTACTTTAAATGGCCAACCATTACTAGATTTAGCGACCATCAAACCAGAGGGAACGAAGCATTTCGAATTAGGATTTAAAGCAAAACCTAGTGCGAATACGACGTTTAATTTAACCGCTTACAATACAGATATTACGGATTACCAAACCTTAGTGCAAACTCCAGATCCAGCGGTTAACCGGGGTTATTTAGCGAATGCAGAGGGTCTGCGTGTCCGCGGTCTTGAAGTAGATGGAACCTTGAGCCTAACGAAGCATTTCTCATTCTACGGTAATTTGGCCTATACTGAGGCGATTTACACCTCCTTCAAAAATGCACCGGTACCTTTAGAGGAAACAGGAGGAGCAGCATTCTACAAAGATATTTCTGGTCAAGATTTACCAGGGGTTTCTAAATGGGCCGCATCATTTGGTGTGGAATATACGAACGTAGCAAAATTATTAGGCCAAACGGGTGAGTTCTATATCGCAGTAGATGACTACGCTCGTTCCGGTTTCTCTTCTAGCGCAACCCCATCGAAGTATTTGAACATTGAAGGCTACTCTTTATTAAACGCTCGAATTGGATTCAGAGCAGCTAAAGGGGTGAGTATCTCGATTTGGGGTAGAAATGTCTTAGACCAAAATTACTTCGAACAATTATTACCTGCCGGTGGTAACGCCGGTCAATATGCCGCTGTATTAGGTGACCCTAGAACCTATGGCATTACGCTTCGTCATTCTCTTTAATAAAATGGTTAATTAGTTTTTAAGTCGCCTGGGATTCCTGGGCGGCTTTTTTATTGTATTGTGATTACTATACGTCTATAACGGGTTAAGGCTGGCGAACCCGTATCCGTTCCCTCCACCACGACGTGAAAAGTGTCGCCTCTTTTTGCGGTCGCTGGTATTTGTACTTTTACCGTTGTGTTTTCTATTAGCACTTCAGCCTTCCCGGATCCTGCCTCCGGATAAGGCCAAACCTTCAGCTTCACCGCGTTCCCATCCGGATCTTTCGAGGTCACATGAAGCGATAAATGAGTTCCAGCTTTTGCGGTAATCGAAGTCCCTTCTTTCACTGTAATCTGTGGCGCGTGATTCGCGTCTTTGTATGATTTCACACACCAATCTGCGCGTGCCGCGAAGTCTTCTTGCGCGGCGATTAACCAGCGCGTTTGGGAATAAGAAATGTCTAATTTCTCTGTCTCTGGATTGAAATCAGCGGCCTTTTCGTTGTCTTCGAATCGATACGGATTTCCTTCTGCTACAGCGAATCGACCACCCCAACCACCGTAGGACGGGTTGTTCAAGTTATTTAAACCCACATCCACTAGATGCAAAAACGCGGGTGAATCTCCCTCGGATATGAAATCAAAAGGTTGGAAAGATCCCCATTGTGCATCCTTCAATTTAGTCGGATCGCCGTGTATGTGCTCTTCGTCGCCGGGCTGTTTTTGGCCATCCCCATAGGCGTAATACATTTTCAATAAAGGACCATGATTTTGAATAATTTTAGGCCCCATATAGGTCCCCTCAAAATAGGGTTGCGTCGCCGTGGGCATCACGCGCTTCCACGGGTAAGCAAAGCTGGCAAACTGCTGCGCATTATAAAACACGCGAATCTGCGGCCAATGTCCAGCGATGTAATTTTTCAGCGTCGCATCCTGATCCATAACGGTGTAGAGGATGGCTTTTCGAGAGATTTTATTTTTCAATGCGTCCCAGCCCGGCTTTCCCGCAAACTGATCCTCTATCGACTTCAAAGCTCTAGCAATCGTATTTGTTCCACCCCAGGCCTGCAAGTAAATGGGCTCCGGATCGTTGTCTAACAATTTTGTTTTGATCCATTCCGAACCCTCGGTTACCCGCTCCATTTCTCCTTCGAAATCGATATTCCCCACCTTGACCAGTGAGTTTAAATAGGCCGGGGCTGGGTAGTTTTTATCGTGCAAAATTAGGTTTGGATGTACTTGGGCATAGGCTTTCAATAAATCTTGAATCCAGTTAACGCCTGGCCAGCGCAAGTCTGTTTTCGCACCATACATCTGGCGCGTCATCTCCATTTCGGAAGTGAATTTCGTCCCTTTCCCGTCGCCCTTATAATGCCACATCGAACTCGAATAGACCAAACCTTCGAGCTGGTATTCATTCGAATACAAAAGCATTCGGATGAAGGTGTCTACGTCATCGATTTCGCCGTCTGTTGTCACAATCGTACGAGGCTTGGCGAAAAGTGGCGCGCTCAGCAGGAGCAGGAATAAGATTTTTTTCATGTTAGGTGATAGAGATGTCAAAGCCCTGCAATAAACCCGCCAAACCGTCCTGCGAAAACTTCGCCTTCTTAATCTGATTTATGCTCGGATGAATGACAAAATTAAACGCGCTGCGGAAGTCTGCTTTGCTTAGATTCGTCTGGTCAAAAAGCGCTCCAGCCAAATCGCAATCATCTAAAATAGCTTCCGAGAAATCCGCTTCTGTGAAGTCGACTTCGTGCAAGGAACAGCTGGCGAACATTGTCTTTTTTCCCTTGATTTGGTAGAAGGAAGACAGGTTTAAAACGCAGGTATCGAAGCTTACTTCGAACAAAAAAGGATTGCACGCTTCGAAGCGAAGGCCCTGCATTTTGCAGTCTTTGAAATGCACTTTTTGGAGAGATGCACCGCTGAGTTTAACGAGGCTCAGATTACACGATTCAAAAACACAGTCAATGAACTGGAATTGTTGAAAATCAGCCGACTCGAACAGGCAGTTTTTGAAAACGCAATGTTCGTATTCGCCCATGGCGAGTGTGCTTTCTTTCTCGAATTTTTGGTCGACGATATAAGGCTTCTCCATGCCGCAAATTACCATTTTTTCCCTATTTTGCTTTCTCTTAACTAGCACTATGAAAAAACTATTCCTCTTCCTCGCACTTAGCACCACTATTTTTGCCCAAGAAAAAATCGATTTAGGCACCCTGAAAGGGGGTGGCTATCAAGTTTTGATGCCAGCTAAATGGAACAAAAAACTCGTGATGTATGCCCACGGTTACCAATTTATGGGAACCCCGGCGGCGAGTGCGAATGCAGGATTGGATAAGCGCTTGCAGGTGATTTTGGATCGTGGTTTTGCCGTTGCGGCGTCTGATTATCCCATCCAAGGTTTTGCATTACCGGAGGGGGTGGATGCGACCGAAGAATTGCGCCAAGCTTTCGTGAAGAAGATGGGCCAGCCGGACTCGACCTTTCTGATGGGGCACTCGATGGGCGGTGGAATTACGTTCGCGACGTTAGAGAATTTTGGCCAACACTATAACGGCGGATTACCCTTATGTCCACTTTCTTCTCGCCCGTATTTACAGTGCAGAAAAGAATACGATATGTATGCGACGATGAACGGTTTATTCCCAGGAATCGTACCCTCTCTAAAGGATATTTTTGATGTCAATAGCTCTGTCGGATTTGTATCTTTTGCCACTGCAGGTCAACGTATGGGGGAGATCAAAAAGGCTTTATTGCAGAAAGATTCGGTGTTAGCCGTGGCTTTTGCGAAGCGTTTTGATCTAAAATTTGATGACCTTCCAGGCGCCTTATTTTTTAACCAAAACGTGTTACGCGACATCGCCCTCAAGCTAAAAGGCAATCCATTTGATAATACAGAAACGCTTTACACAGGCTTTCCAGATAACTTGAAAGTAAACGCAGTAGCGGAACGCTTACCTGCCACGAAGGATCAGGCACAGCTTTTTGCGCGCTACGACCGCACCGGAAAAATCGACAAGCCGGTCGTTTTAATGCATACCATCTATGATCAATTAATTCCGGTCACTTATGCCGTGACGAACATCGAAAATATGATTCATGCGCAAGGACGCGATCAATACTTTGCCGTTAAATACACGAACGGTCAGGCGCATTGTCAATTCACAGATGGGCAGACCGCGTGGGCATTTGATGCGATGCGTGCTTTTGTGAAGACGGGGAAGAAGCCGTCGATTGAGTTTTTACCCTAGGCAATTTTGCGTTTCATTTACCGTTTAATCTATTATTTTAGTAATTTTGCGGTATGAACAAAACCCTTCTTCTCCTACTTTTGAGCGTCTCTTTATTCGCCCAAAAATCGTTTAAGATAGCTTCGCCTACAGATCAAATTTCAATTCAAGTATCGCAAGGTGCTGACAGAGCCCTTAAATACCAGGTTTTTTATAAAGCCAAAGAGGTCATCGCACCTTCTGATCTAGGCTTGACTCTGAAGAAGCCGGCATTAGAATTACGTAAATTCCAAATCCTAGGCGTGGATTCTACCATCGTGGATGGCACCTGGAAACCGGTGTGGGGCGAGGTAAAGGAGATCAGAAATAACTACAAGGAATTGAGGCTGCATTTGAAGGAATCTGGGGTGCTGATGGACGTGATTTTCCGTGTCTTTGACGATGGGATCGGCTTCCGTTATTTCTTCCCATCTCAAGACAATTTCAAACATTTTATCGTCGATAATGAGTGGTCTTCTTTTACGATGACCGGCGATCACAATGCCTTCTGGATACCGGGGGATTACGATACGAATGAATATACCTATCAAAGAACTAAAATCTCCGAAATCGACGCCCTAGCCGCGGCAGCCAAGGAAAAAGACATCGCGGTGACGTCTTTAATGGGCAAAAATTTCGTCCAAACTCCCCTAATGTTGAAGTCTGCGGACGGCATCTACGTGAATGTGCACGAGGCGGCTTTGGTTAATTACCCGGCGATGCATTTGAAGCTGGAGGGATTGGAATTCACCTCCGCATTAGTGCCGGATGCGGTAGGAAATAAGGCCTACGCACAGAGGCCATTTTATACCCCGTGGAGAACGGTGGTTATCTCGAATAAGGCAGAACAGATTTTGGCCTCTAAATTAATATTGAACCTAAACGAGCCTTCGAAAATCAAAGATTCCACTTGGATCAAACCCCAAAAATTCATGGGCATGTGGTGGGAAATGCACGTGGGCAAAGCGAACTGGCCTTTGGCAGGTGGAAAACACGGGGCAAACACCGAAAACGTGAAACGCTACATCGACTTCGCGGGCAAGCACGGATTCGACGGCGTCCTAGTAGAAGGCTGGAACACGGGCTGGGAAGATTGGTTCGGAAACTGGAAGGAAGAAGTGTTCGATTTCGTTACGCCATATCCGGATTATCAAATCGACACTCTCACAAAATATGCCGCATCGAAAGGTTTGAAGCTAATTATGCACCACGAAACCTCGAGTTCAGTGACGAATTACGAGCGCAGAATGGATGCAGCTTACCAATTTATGGTAGACAAAGGAATCAACACCGTGAAGACGGGTTATGTAGGCAAAATCATCCCGCGTGGCGAGCATCACGACAGCCAGTGGATGGTGAACCACTACAACCGCGTCGCAGAGAAAGCGGCAAATTACCACTTAATGGTCGATTCCCACGAGTCGGTACACCCGACGGGCTTGCATCGTACCTATCCGAACTGGATGGCCGCAGAAGCCGCTCGTGGATCCGAATTTAACAACGCGCCCACACTCGGAATTAACGCGGAACATACGACCATTCTACCATTTACACGTCTGATGGGTGGCCCTATGGACTATACGCCGGGGCTATTTCACATGAACTTGAACCAGTTCGATTCGACGCGGACGACGAAGGTTCGATCTACGTTAGCGAAACAATTAGCGCTTTATGTCACCATCTATAGCCCCTTGCAAATGGCGGCAGATTTACCGGAGAACTACGAGCCTAAACTGGACGCCTTCCAATTCATCAAGGACGTCGCAGTGGACTGGGACGATACGAAAATCATCACCGCAGAACCGGGCGAATTCGTGACCATCGCCCGCAAGGCAAAAAACAAGGACACTTGGTTCATCGGTTCGATCACGAACGCGACGGCTCGCAATATGTCCTTTGATTTGGACTTTTTGGATCCGGACAAAACGTATGAAGCGATGCTCTACCGCGATGCGGATGATGCGGATTTTGAGAAGAATCCAGAAGCCTACGTAGTCGAAAAACGCCTCGTAACCGCGAAGTCAAAAATGACTTTCCGCCTACAACGCGGAGGCGGTTGCGCCATCAGCCTTAGACGCTTAAACTAGTATGGAGCTATTCGATTTCTCTGCGGACCCTTCGGTAAACCTGCTTCCAGGCGACGGAATCGTTCATTATTATGGTAAATTGATGTCTGCTACAGAAGCAGTCGAAATGGCACAGGCCTTATTAGATCGCATCGAATGGCGCAACGATGAGGCGGTCATTTATGGCAAACGCATCATCACAAAACGCAAAGTAGCTTGGTATGGAGATCAGCCTTTTTCGTATACTTATTCTAAAACCACGAAGACCGCCTTACCCTGGACACCTGAATTGCAAGCCTTAAAATCCCTCGCCGAAAAACACTCCGGCGAAACCTATAATTCCTGCTTATTGAACCTATACCACGACGGCTCCGAAGGGATGGCCTGGCACAGTGACGGCGAAAAAGAGTTGCGAAAAAATGGGGCGATTGGCTCGCTGAGTTTTGGCGCAGAACGAAAATTCTGCTTCAAGCACAAACAATCCGGCGAAAAAATAGACGTCTTCCTCGAAGCCGGAAGTCTACTCGTGATGAAAGGCGAAACGCAAACGCATTGGCTGCATCGTCTGCCGCCCACCACAAAAGTACATCAGCCTAGAATTAATTTGACTTTCAGAACAATCGTCACCACGAGCGCGACGTAAATAGGGAAGGTGAAAAGTAGCAGCGCAAAAAGTACCGAATCATAAAACACGGATCCTTTCGTTTTCGCATAGGCAAACGCCCGCACCGGGATATACAAAGGCAAGGCAAAATAGTAAAGCAATCCGTGCGGGAATCCCACATGCTTCGGCACCTCAATTAAGCGTTCCATCTTCTCGAAAACCGCCGCGTTAAACTTGACTCGATCCGCCGCTTCCACGATGGGCGTAGGCCACGACATATTTTCGAAAGCCAGGTGAATTCCCTTCCCAAAAGCCGTAAAACTCGAATACCCAATCCCCGCAATCTGGACAATGGGGAAGATTCCCTCCGCATGCGCACTCTCTAAAATGCGGCTCGCGCCCTTTTTAAAAGGCTGCAATTCGTGCGTATTCAGGCATATTCCCTCGATGAAAATCAATACAACTCCGTCGTTTCGCAGGCAATCCACCGCCTGACGAAAGGCGTTTGAATTCAGGTGCAGGTGCTCTTTCCCTTCTCTTTGGCGGAATACCGGAACGAGATGGAGGCCGCGCAATAAAAACCCGAAAAGGGGGTTCTTAAACACATCACCTCGCGCTAAATAGGTGATAGTTCGGGGATACAGTGCGCCTATGACGACCGCATCTAAAAACGAATCCGGGTGGTTCACCACTAATAAAACGGGGCCTTTTGTCTGCATCAACGCCTCATTTTTCAGCACGATGGACGGGCAAAAGAGGCGAAGCGCTAGACGAACAAAGATTTTTAGGAGAAAGATCAAGTATTTCTTTAATTTTAAGCACCGCAAGGTTTAAAAAAAATCGAATGCAAGCAAGCTTTCTCTCCGTCGTTTTAATGCCCATCGCTTTGGCGATCATTATGACGGGCCTAGGTTTATCGCTCACGGTCGCGGATTTCAAGCGCGTGTATGAATACCCGAAAGCAGTCATCGTGGGCCTAGGAACCCAAATGATTCTGCTGCCTATCCTCTGTTTTTTCATCGTAAAAGCCCTTGCGCTTCCCCCTGAATTAGCTGTTGGTTTAATGCTCTTAGCCGCTGCACCCGGAGGTCCCTCCGCTAATTTGTATTCGCATATCGCGAAAGGAGACGTCGCCCTCAATGTAACGCTAACGGCCCTCAATAGTATTCTTTCGGTCATCTCGATTGCACTTATCGTCAATCTTTCGATGCAATTATTGATGCAGCAAGACACCTACGTGCCCTTGCAATTTTCGAAAGTATTAGAGGTGTGTTTGATTGTTATTTTACCTGTTTCGGTGGGTATGCTGGTTCGAAAAAAAGCCCCGGTATTCGCGCAGAAACTAGAGTCTCCGGTGAAAATCTTGTCGGCCATTTTCCTCGCCTTGATTATCGTTTTAGCCGGTTGGAAGGAGCGCGATCATTTGATGCAGGATATTCAAACAGTGGGTTTGGCCTGTCTTTTATTTAATGTGGCTTGTCTTTCGATCGGTTATTTTCTCCCGCGTTTATGGAATCTGGAGAAGAAGCAGGCCATCGCGATCGGGATGGAGATTGGGATTCACAATGGATCATTGGCCATTTTTATTGCGCTGAGTGTGATTGGTAATGGGACGATGACGATTCCGGCAGTGGTATACAGTATCATTATGTTTGTGACGGCGGCTATTTTTGGCTGGTTGGTAAATCGCGGGGAACATGTCTGATTTCATTTTAGTTACCATTTTTCTCGTTTCAACCGCCTTGATCTGGATCACCGGAATCCACTTGACTAAGGCTATTGACCATATTACAGACCACTATGATTTAGGGGAGGCTTTTGGGGGGATGGTCTTTTTAGCGATTGTGACGAATTTGCCCGAAATCGCTATTACCGTTGTCGCAGCCTACCACCGGGATTACGATATCGCGGTCAGCAATATTTTAGGCGGCATTGCGATTCAGACGGTGGTGCTAGTGTTGATTGATGTATTTGGGGTGGGGAGATCGGCCCCGTTGACTTGGAAAGGGCATTCAAAGGTGCTCGTTTTAGAGGGTGTGGCACTTATTTTTATCTTGACTTTGGTACTGATGGGGACCACATTCCCGCCCTCTTTCCTGCTATTGCGTTCGACCCCATTCGAGTGGATGATTGCACTAATCTGGTTGGGATCGATTTTTATGATCGCCAAAGTAGGTAAATCCGAGCCGGACTACCGCAGCAAACAAGATGTGAATTACCAGTTGCGTCACCCTAATGTGCGTTTTAAAGGCACGCTGCAACAGGCTATCCTCGTGTTAGCGGGGGGAGCATTGCTGACTTTAGGGGCTGGGTGGGCGCTTGAAGTTTCAGGAGAGACCTTATCTATTCGCTGGGGAATTAATGGCGTACTTTTTGGGGGTACTATCCTCGCTTTGTGTACCGCCTTACCGGAAATTTCGACGGGCATTGCCTCGGCGCGTATTCGGGATTATAATATGGCGGTGAGTGATATTTTTGGCGGGAATGCCTTCTTGCCGGTCTTGTTTTTAGTGGCCTCGCTGATCGGCGGCGACGCGATTTTACCCAGTATTTCGCACGCGGATATTTACCTCACGGCTTTGGGCATCTTCTTAACCGGCATTTATATGGTGGGGATGGTGATTCACCCGAAAAAGCAAATCCTGCGCATGGGATACGACTCGTTTATGGTCCTACTCGTCTACCTGTTGGGCATTGCGGGCCTGCTTGTGCTTCTCTAGTTTTTTGATATTCCAAATATACAACGTCTCCACCTTCGCTCTCGCCCATGGCGTCTTGCGCAAAAATGTCAAGCTAGATTTGATACTCGGATCACTCGCAAAACAGTTTATTCTGATTTTGCGAGCCATTTCTTCCCAGCCTAATAAATCGACTAGATCAGTTAAGATTTTCTCTAAGGTTACACCGTGCAGTGGGTCGTTACTCATGTCGTAGGATTTGAAAACCAAGACGCGTATTCTACGTAATTGTAGGCCGTGCGCTTGAAAACTTCAGCCGCCTCTGGGCTGACATCTTTTAAATATTTCGCCGGATTTCCCGCATAAATGGTGCCAGCCGGCACCCGAGTTCCTTGCGTTACTACGGCACCCGCCGCCACAATACTGCCTGTTTCGATATAGGCATTATCCATCACGATGGCCCCCATTCCGATAAGCACGTTGTCCTCGATGGTGCAACCGTGGACGATTGCATTGTGTGCAATGGAAACATAATCACCGATGGAAGTAACGGTTTTTTGATAAGTGCAATGCACCACGGCACCGTCTTGAATGTTCGAATAATGGCCAATGCGAATGGAATTCACATCCCCGCGAACAACCGCATTAAACCAGATCGTACACTGCTTTCCGGTCTGCACATCCCCCACAATCGTGGCATTAGGTGCGACCCAGTTGTCTTCTCCCAAAACAGGGGATATCCCCTTCACTGGCAAGATTAAGCCCATTTTCCTTGGAGTTTTAATACTTTTTCAATCACATCTCTCACCGCACCGCGGCCACCATTAAATGGCGAAACGTATTTCACGACCTGGTGCAATTCTGGGATTGCATCTGCCGGGCAGGTGCTTAAAATATCCGGGCGAGACAGGACTTTTAAATCCGCCATATCGTCTCCCATGTATAAGATTTCGTTCTCTTTAACGCCTAATTTTGGCAATAATTCTACATAAGTTTCCAGCTTATCTTTCCCGCCTAAACCGAAATAGATGTGTTGAAACTTGAGATTTTCTAAGCGTTTTTTGACCCCTGGATGACTTCCGCCTGTAATCACGCACAGTTGAAAATTAGCCTCACGCGCTTTTTCAAGCGCATAGCCATCGCGTATGTAGAAGGTGCGGAAATGTTCGCCTGTCTCCAGAACGTGTACATTGCCGTCCGTCATCACACCGTCGATGTCAAAAATGAAGGCTTTTACATCTTTAAAAAGAGAAAGTACGTTAGACATAGGGATGATTTTGACCCAAATATCTGAATATTTTATGTATTTTTATCCCTTTATGCAGAATACGATCACTTTCTTTCGCATCCTACTTTTCACCCTCGCCCTGAGCTTTAGCCTTTCTGCGCAAAAGATTCAGGTAGGGCCCTATTCGCTGCGCGTGAATGGCGCTCAGAAAGAGAAAAACCAGTGGGGGCCTTCAGAAATTACCTACCGTATCGCGAATGATAGCCTTGTTTTTCAGGTGACTGCATTTGCTTGGGACGAAAAGTCGAAAACAGGTATGGCCAAAGGCGGAGAAATTCAAGGCGAAAAACTAGGTCACAAAAACGCGCGTCTACAAATCGATGCCATGCAATTTCAACCGGCGAATGGAACTTTGCGTATTATTTCTGGGGATTGGATCGAAAACGAACGCTCCATGAATGGTGAGGGATCACTCACTTTACGGCGAAAAGACAAATACTTCTCTTTTGAATTTAAGGGAACAGAATTCACCGAAATGACGGGGGATGTGTGGTCCGCGGAAGGAAAACCCGTTTTCAAGGATCTGCGCAAAGGTTTACGGGATGGAGCTTTGCATTTCCAGAAGCTAGGGACGATGTCCGCATCACAGATTTGGTTCTTGCCAGACTCGTCTATTGTCGTTCCGCAAGGTCGTTGGAGCAGTCCATTGAGCGAAAACGATTCCCTATTTAGAGGAGATGTAGTTGGTCAGTGGTACCCGAAAAACCAGACCTTTCATTTTAAGAAAAATACCGGCGCAAAGAACCGTGCTTTGTTCGAAGACACGTTCCATGAGATGCGGATGTCAGTGGATTTAGGGGTGCTACGTGTGAAAGAAAAGCGCATTGATTTTTACCAAATTTCCGGCCGAAACCAGGTTCCCGCCTGGCTCGAATCGAAGGATTATTACAACGACGGCCGCATTCAGGAATTACAAGGCTTATTGAATTATAGTCCCATGCGGATCTTGTACCGCTATATAGTCGAAAATAAGGTGGAGTCAGCGACCATCGGTGACCTGGCCGCCTTGGTGAATCGCCGGCCAGAGCAGATTCAATCCGGTTTTCAGTCTTATGTGGATGCCGGCTATATGCAAGTGACAGATGACCTGTATTCTTTTACGGCTTTGGGGCGTCACTACGCGCGGGTATCCTATGAGAAAAAGGATTTTGACACCTTCTATGCGGCCTCGATGGGCGAAAATTTGTCTGCGGATTCGGCCTCGATTTCCCTCGATTTAGTGGACAAGAAATTGCGCATTCGGGGCATCCAGCAGGTGATGATTTCGGACTCGTTGAAGGCGGAATTTATTCCCTATGACGAGGCGTTGACCTTCCAAAAAGGCCGCGACTTCAATTTCCTAGGCGAAATCAAGATCGGCGATTACCGCTTCCGAGGCCCAGATTTTGCCTTCAAGTTCAACGACTTTACCGCGCAATTCGCGCAGATTGATTCGATCACTTTTATTCCTAAAGGCCAATCCAAGGAGTTTGGAGGGGCTTTTCGCTATGGATCAGGTTCGCTTATTTTGAGCCCACCAGGAAATAAGTCGGGACGTTTTGGCGTAGCAGAATACCCTAAATTGATTATCCCAAAAGGGATGACCGCCCACTTCGATGAGCCCTGGCGTGCGAATGGGGTGTATGATTCGACCTACTATTTTAAGGTGCCCAGCATTGCGTTAGATAGTTTGACGCAAAAGGCGCCCGTATTTGTGGGAACCTTTCACTCTAAAGGGCTTTTACCTCCTTTAAACACGCAATTGATCTTGAAGCCGGACCAAAGTTTTGGCTTTACCTATACCCAGAAAACGCCCCTTAAAATCTACCAAAACAAGGCCAACCTCAGCCTAAGCGCCCCACTGGAAATGGACAAAAAGGGCCTTCATACGGCAGGATCTTTCTCGATGGAGGGTTTTCAATCCACGCTAAAAGAGGCTTTCCTTTACCCGGATTCACTGATTAGTGTAGGATCCGAGGGGAAACTAGGGGAGATGGCGAACAAGAAAGGCCCCATCGCGAGTCTGTCTGGACACCGATTCACCTGGTTGCCACGCGAGGATTCCCTCGCGATCTATCCGGAGAAGAATTCCTTTGCGCTCTATGCGAATCAATTGCAATTAGAAGGTCCGGTTTGGATGCACAAGAAGCAGGTTTTTGGGAAGGGCGACATTACCTTAGGTGATGGAAAACTGAAATCAGAGCTGTATTATTTCCAACCCGCGACCTGGAAATCGAAGGATGCTTCGCTCACTATAGGATTGAAGAAACCGGTTTTCAACGCGGAACGGATTTCGATCGAAGCAGCACCGGGTGCGGTGAATCTGAACTTTAAAGCGGTGGAAGATTCGAAAGCTGTCTTGCCGATTCAAGGGTATTCCACGACTTACGCAGGAGCGGTTTGGGAGCAAAAAAGTCAAAAGATCAAACTGCAAAAACCCGTTTTACAAACCCTCGATTCCACTTCGAAAGCAGGGCCCATCATGGCGAAATCCGGTGTTCTGGATCAAGTATCCGAGGTTATTTCGCTAGAAGGCGTGAAGGAAATCGAGATTGGTCCTGCAACCGTTTATCCGGCAAAAGGTCTATTAACGATTGCGAAGGCTGGCCAATTTAAATCTTTAGTAGGTGCGAGAGCGACGGTGAATGGCCATGTTTTGGCCAATATCAACACCGTTACCGCTAACGCGAATCGATTTACGGGAACTGCGAATTACTTGTTGCCGGTGGAGGGAAGCGACAGCTTGTTGATTCCCATGAAAAATTTCGATTTTCTACCCGAAGGAATCCGAGCGGAGGCGCGCTACATCGAGAAAACGCCTTTAAAATTAACCTCGCACCAAGAATTCAAAGGCGATGTGTTTTTCTTATCGGAGAAACCGAGTTTGGAATTTAAAGGATCCATCCGGCCCTTATTAGGCACCCTGAAATTCAAAACGGCCTGGATTCCTTTCGCGAATTCGAAGGGAATTGTGGTGAACGACGAGTTAAAGGACGAACTCGGTCGCTCGGTCACCGCCGGCATTTTCGTAAATGCGGCCAATAAATTATACCCTTCTTTCCTGGGCCCCATGTCGAATGAAGACGACCCCGTCTTGTTCAAAGCGGCCGGAGAAGTGACGGAAGCGTCCGAAGTCTACAGCATTAAAAATGCGGAATCGCAGATGCATTTATCGATTCCTAAAAAGCGCGTGGACACGGACGGGATGGTACAATTATTTACGGGAAATAAGCTGGTACGGTCTTTTGGCAAGATTTCGTTGTCCATTGACACGCTGATTCCGCGCATCGAATCTTGGCTCAGTTTACAGTTTCAAGTGCCGGTTTCCATTCTACAGAAAATGGGCGATCGCATCGTGAAATATAACCTAGAGGAAGGCTTGCTAACTGCGGCAGCGGATGAGCCGGCGGATCGAGACGAATACTTGAAGCGGGTAGAACCGATTTTGGGCAAAAAAATTCCGGAGGCCACGAAAACGCGCATGGATCGGGAGCATTTGGCCTTGGATAAAGTGGATCCAGAATTCGCGAGCATGATTAATTTCTCCTCCGTAAAATGGGCGTGGTCGCCTAATTTGAGCGCTTTTTATTCGATCGGGGATTTGCCTTTGATCAATGTGGGACCGGTGGATGTGAATGCCACGATTAAGGGTTTTATGGAGGTGGTGAAGAAGCCAAACAAGGAAGAGTTTTACGCCTATTGGGAATTATCCGAAGATCTTTGGTATTATTTCGCTTATTTTGAGGGAGAATTGGGCGTTTATTCGTCAGATAATTCTTTCCTAGCCGCAGTGCGGGAGTCGTTGAAGACGCAGAAAAAAGGC
Source organism: Aquirufa sp. (assembly GCA_040403415.1). GTDB lineage: Bacteria > Bacteroidota > Bacteroidia > Cytophagales > Spirosomataceae > Aquirufa. The sequence goes on along the minus strand of JBBAKU010000004.1, from coordinate 39,961 downwards.
GGAATAAAGGTGGTGGAAGCGGCAGCAGAGGAGAAAAATGCCTTTATCAAGCGCTTCACTTCCTATTACAAGCCATTAATTCCGGTGAAGAAAGCGCCTGTGAAGAAAGAACCAACAAAAACAAAACCAGCCACAAAAGGCAAAGAAAAGAGCGGTGGATTTTAAGAGTATAACCTTTTTAAAGAAGTTTTTTGATTGCCTAGACCGCTGGGGTCTAGTTCGTCGCGATCCGTTTGGAAATCCGATCGGGATGAAACGAATTATCGTATTCGTGTTAGGTTGGTTAACCTTTGCTCGCCTGAGCATTTACAATAAAACCGAGATTAAGGGGACAGAAAAGATCAAAGATTTGCCGCGCGAAGGCGTATTGTTTCTGTCGAATCACCAAACCTATTTTATGGACGTGATTTGTCTCTACCACATTTTCTTCTCCGTGAAATGGCGGGTGAACAACAGTATTCGTTTTCCCTTTTATTTACTAGCGCCGCGTTCACGCCTATTTTACGTAGCGGCATCAGAAACGATGAAAGAGGATGGTTTTCTCCCGAGAGTTTTTTCATTAGCCGGTGCTATTTTAGTGAATCGTTCGTGGCGTGCTCATGGACAGGATGTGAAGCGCGAAGTGGATTTAGAAGCCCAAAACAAAGTCAGCAAAGGCCTCGCCTTCGGTTGGGTCGTTAGTTTTCCGCAAGGTACCACGCGTCCATTTGCTCCCATTAGAAAAGGCACAGCGCATTTAATTAAGGCCGCTAATCCGATCGTCGTTCCTGTCCAAATCAACGGTTTTCGCCGCGCATTTGACAAAAAAGGATTCTTCTTAAAGAAACGGAACACGACCTTGAGCGTGGAATTTAAAGACCCGATTCGCTTCAAAGAATCGGACACAATCGAAGAAATCTTACAGCGAATTTCGGACGAAACCGGGATTCCGATGGCTGACGCGAATGTTAACTAAAACCCAAGGCATCGTCATTTCCTACATGCGGTATCGGGAAACCTCGATCTTGGTGAACGTCTACACCGCGGAAATGGGGATCAGTTCTTACATCGAAAATGGGGTGCGTTCTGCCAAAGCCAAGCATAAAATGGCCCTCTTCCAACCCCTCACCTTGCTCGATTTAGAAGTCTACCACAAGCCAGGCAAGGGTTTGCACCGCATCTCAGAGGCCAAATGTTTCTTCCCCTACCAAGCCATTCCCTTTGACATCGCAAAGTCTTCTTTAGCCTTATTTCTTTCCGAAGTATTAAGCAAAGTATTAAAAGAAGAGGAGGCAAATCCGGCCTTGTTCGAGTTTTTGAGCCATTCCATGCAGTATCTGGATCGCGCTTCAGAACATTTCGAAAATTTCCATTTGCAGTTTCTGTGGCAATTAGCGGCGTTTTTAGGTTTTGGGGCAGGCAATGCGGCAGAATTCTACCAGCAACTGAAAGCCGCCGGCTGCATCGTGCCAAATTTCTCGGAATTAGACGCCTTAATTCACGCGGATTACGGGCATCCCATCGTGCTGCACCGGGCGGAACGCAAAGAATTATTGGCCGGAATGCTTAATTATTATCAATTGCACATGGAAAATTTCGGAGAGATTCGTTCCTTGCAAATCCTACAAGAAGTATTAGCCTAATGCCAAACCTGTACTCTCTGAAACCTTCGGCTGCGCAGCCGCGGTACTTGGACATCACCTTTCAGTTTACCCCTCACAAACCGGGCAAACAGGTGATTCAATTACCTATTTGGCGTCCGGGCCGCTACCAGGCTCAAAACTTTGCAAAAAACATTCCGGTTCTGAAGGCCTTTAGCGCTGGTGTTCCCCTAGCCATTGTTAAAACCGCCTCTTCCACCTGGGAACTAGAAGCATCGGAACCAGTCGAAATCCGTTACAGCTATTATGCGAATCAACCCGATGCGGGCGGATCTGTGGCGGAGGCTGACTTGCTTTACGTCAATTTCATCAACTGTCTTCTGTATGTCAAGGGCCGTGAAAACGAGCGTTGCGAGATTCAAATTGAAAAACCAGCCGGCTGGCAGAGTGTCTGTACTTTCAAAAACGGTGGAAAATACCGCGAGCTTGTGGACTCGCCTTACATCGCGGCCCCGGCCATCTTTCAACATAAATGGAAATGCAATGGGGTGAAATTCTCCATCGATGTGGTGGGATCGCGCCAGGCTTTGACGAAAAAACTCACTGACGCCTACGAGAAATTCACCCAAACCCAGCTCGACTGGATGGGCGCTTTCCCCGTCAAAGAATACCACTATATGCTTTGGGTTTGTCCATCTCCTTATTACCACGGCGTCGAACACACAAAATCCACGATGATGGTGATGGGACCGCCGGACCGCGATGCCTACGAAGATTTGATTGGCTTGGGCTCACACGAATTATTTCACGTTTGGAACATTGCGACGATACGACCTAAAGAATTATTCCCTTATGCCTACGACCGAGAGGTGCCGTTTTCTACGGGCTGGGTCGTGGAGGGAATCACGACCTATCTTGGTGATTGGTTTTTGTATGAGTCGGGCGTTTGGACTCGGCAAGAATACCTCGCCGGTTTATTAGGCAACTTGAAATTGCATTTTGATCGCGATGCGAACGCGCAGCAGTCGCTAGAGGAAAGTTCGATTGATTTATGGCTGGACGGTTATGGGGCGAGCTTGCCGAGTAAGCGAGCGTCCATTTATTACAAGGGAGCGGTGGTGGCTTTGGCTTTGGACCTAAAATTACAGGCAAAAAACGGTAACTCTTTGCGCGATGTGATGCTGGCCATGAACGCGGAGTTCGGGTCTTTGAAAAAAGGCTACACGAAAGCTGATTTCATCCGAATTTGCGAACAGGTTTACGGCGAATTTTTACAGGAATTCTTCCAAAACTATGTCGAAAAATCCACCGATATTACTGCAGATTTGCAGGCGATTATTGCAAAATTAGGATTGAAATTTGAGCTAGACCCCGAGAAAGGCTGGACATTAATGGATTATAACGCAATTTAATTGCGCATCATTGCCTAAAAGTATATATTTTGTCTTTTGAGTAGCTACTATTTCTCCTGAGAGTTTAGGAAATTTACTTCAATGATAGAATTTCCTACTTTAATTCGAAAGGCTCGGTTAGACAAAGGCTACAGCCAAGATTACGTTTCTACGGAAATAGGGATCACCTTATCCGCCTATTCTAAAATTGAGCGTGGGCTAACCGATCCTTCTTTAAGTAGAATGAAGCAAATTGCTGGGGTACTTGAAGTAGATTTATCTGTTCTATTTAAGCCCAAAGACTACCCTCATTTCTCTGGCGTCGCCGATCCCGGTGGTTCGATGGCCCCTGTTTCCCGCTATGAATTCGAAGCCTATGTAGGTCTGGTTCGCGACTTGCAGGAACGTTTACGCGATTTAAACGACCGCCTCCTTTAATCCCCCTTTTTCATTGCGGAATCAGGGCTTATGCCTAAATTGCAGGTTCAAAATCAATTCCTATGTTGAATAGACCGCGTCGTAACCGTTCCAGTGCCGCTATCCGCACGATGGTGGAGGAAAATCGCCTTTCGGTGAAGGATTTACTTTTCCCTCTTTTTGTGATGGATGGTTCTTCTACTAAAACCGAAATCAAATCGATGCCGGGCATTTACCGCTTCACGACCGACCTTTTATTGAAAGAAATCGAGGAGTGTTTAAACCTAGGAATTACCTCTTACGCCCTATTTCCACAGGTGGCTGAGTACCGCAAGGATTCGCTAGCGACTGAATCGCATCGCCAAGGAAGCCTGTATTTAGAGGCTATTCACGCCGTGACGAGCCGTTTTCCGGAGATTTCGCTATTAACGGACGTCGCGATGGATCCTTATAGTTCGGATGGACACGACGGGATCGTTAAGAACGGAGAGATTTTGAATGACGAGACTTTAGAGGTGTTATCTAAAATGGCCGTAGCACAAGCCCAAGCCGGATCAAAACTGATTGGTCCATCGGATATGATGGATGGCCGCGTGGGTTATTTACGCGAATCCTTAGACGATGCGGGTTTCACGAATGTGGGCATTATGGCTTACAGTGCGAAATATGCGTCTGCTTTTTACGGACCATTCCGCGATGCGCTGGAGTCTGCGCCTAAATTTGGCGATAAAAAGACCTACCAAATGAACCCCGCAAACAGCCGCGAAGCCCTTCGCGAGGCGGAATTAGATGAATTAGAAGGAGCGGATTTCTTGATGGTTAAGCCGGCTTTGGCCTACTTAGACATCATATCGCTACTCCGTGATAATACCAATTTACCGATCGCCGCCTACAACGTTTCAGGCGAATATGCGATGGTCAAAGCAGCCGCAGCAAACGGCTGGATTGACGGCGAAAAAGCGATGTTAGAAAGCTTGCTTTCGATGAAGCGCGCCGGAGCTCAGGTCATTTTGACCTATTTTGCTAAAGAATTTGCCCAATTAAAAATATCCTAAAACTGATCCTACGATGTCGTCAGACCGTTACATGCAACGAGGCGTTTCTGCCTCGAAAGAAGATGTTCACAAAGCCATTGCGAACTTAGACAAAGGTCTTTTCCCGCAGGCATTCTGCAAAATCTCCCCAGATATCTTGGGCGGTGATGCAGACTATTGCAACATTATGCACGCGGATGGGGCGGGGACGAAGTCTTCTTTGGCCTACTTATACTGGAAAGAAACGGGTGACATCTCCGTCTGGCGTGGCATTGCACAAGACGCCGTAGTCATGAACACGGACGATTTAATCTGCGTGGGCGCGACGGACCAAATGTTGCTTTCCAGCACCATCGGTCGCAACAAGAACTTGATTCCAGGCGAGGTCATCGCCGAAATCATCAACGGAACCGAAGAAGTTTTACAAATGCTACGCGATAACGGCATCGGCATTTATTCCACCGGCGGCGAAACTGCAGACGTGGGCGATTTAGTGCGCACGATCATCGTGGACAGCACGGTTATCGGTCGTATGAAGCGCTCAGACGTCATTTCAAACGGCAATATCCAAGCGGGAGACGTGATCATCGGCTTAGCCTCTGACGGCCAAGCGAATTACGAAACGACTTATAACGGCGGAATGGGCAGCAACGGCTTGACTTCCGCACGTCACGACGTGTTAGGAAAATACCTAGCGAACAAATACCCAGAAAGCTTTGACCCATCCGTTCCCTCGGATTTAGTGTATTCCGGCTCTCGCAACTTAACGGAAGCGGTCCCTGGAACCCCTTTAAACGTAGGTCAATTAATCCTTTCCCCTACGCGTACTTACGCGCCAGTGGTGAAAGCTTTACTAACAGAATTACGTCCTCATTTGCACGGAATGGTGCATTGTTCTGGCGGAGCGCAGACGAAAGTGATGCACTTTGTGAACAATGTCCACGTGATTAAGGATAATTTGTTCTCGATTCCTCCGCTATTTGATTTGATCCAAAAAGAGAGCGGAACTAGCTTCAAAGAAATGTACCAAGTATTCAACATGGGCCATCGCTTAGAAGTCTATGCGAATCCAGCACACGCGGATGAAATCATCCGCATCTCCCAGTCCTTTGGTATTCCTGCCCAAATCGTGGGCCGCGTAGAAGCCTCAACGACTAAGAAGCTGACCATCAGCAGCCCTTACGGAGAATTTATTTATGAATAGTGTTTGCTATTAAGCGAATTAATTTTTAGATTTGCACCCCCATTTAAAAGGCTTTTAAAAGTTTTTCATTTGTCTTGAATCACTAGCCTCGTGGGATTGTTTCACTTAAATACAGTAAAAATGTACGCAATCGTAGAAATTGCCGGGCAGCAATTTAAAGTAGAAAAAGACCGTTCTGTATACACTCACCGTTTAGCGGGAGCAGAAGGCGCTGCACTGGTTATCGACAAGGTATTACTTGTTGACAATGACGGAAAGATTTCCGTAGGAGCTCCCACAGTAGCTGGAGCCACTGTTACAGCTAAAATTGTTGCACACGTTCGTGGCGAGAAAGTTTTAGTTTTCAAGAAAAAGCGTAGAAAGACCTACCAAAAAATGAATGGTCACCGTCAAGATTTGACGAAAGTATTGATTGAATCAATTAACCTTAAATAAGGGTAAAATAAGTCTTAAACTAAGCGATTCTTCGGAACGCATAAATAAATAATAACATGGCACATAAGAAAGGCGCCGGATCATCCAAAAACGGTCGCGAATCACATTCAAAACGATTAGGCGTTAAGTTATTTGGAGGTCAAGCAATCATTGCAGGAAATATCATCGTTCGTCAACGTGGTACTGCTCACAATCCTGGCTTAAACGTAGGAATCGGAAAAGATCACACATTGTTCGCTTTAACGGATGGTGTTGTTAAGTTCCAAAAAGGTTTCAAAGGACGTTCATTCGTTCACGTTTTACCTATTTCAGCTAATGCAGCTCCAGCAGATGCACCAGCAAAAGCTCCAGCTAAGAAAGCAGCTCCAGCACCAGTAGCAGAAACAGCAGTAGAAGCAGCTCCAGCAGCTCCAGCAGCTGAGGCTCCAGCTAAGAAAGCTCCTGCGAAAAAAGCAGCAGCTCCAGCAGCAGAGAAAAAAGCACCAGCGAAGAAAGCTGAATAATCTTCCTCGTTAGACTTAGAAAACCCGGCATGAAAATGCCGGGTTTTTTTGTTTTTTGGAAACCAAATAGGCCGTACCTTTGTTCTAGATTTTAAATTCCCTCTCATGAACACGACTACATCTATCCATATTTATACAGAATCCACTCCCAACCCACATTCCATGAAGTTCGTCTTCAACATGGAGTTACTACCAGAAGGGATGTCATTCGATTACACCCAACCAGCCGACGGATTAACGAAGGAGAAAAACTCTCCACTAGCGGTCGCTCTTTTTGGCTTTGATTTCGTATCCCGCGTTTTCATCACGAACAACTTCATCACCTTGACAAAATCCGAGTCAGTGGCTTGGGAAGATGAGTTATTCGGGATCAAGACCTATTTAAAGAAATATTTCGAAGAGAAACAACCCGTATTCTCTTTACCAGAATCAGCGATCGCTGACGATCAGTCTAACGACACGCCAGCCATCAAGCAAATCAAGCAAGCTCTAGACGAATACGTTCGCCCAGCGGTAGAATCCGATGGCGGCGCGATCACCTTCCACTCGTTTGACGAGACAACAGGCCAGGTAAAGGTTTTATTGCAAGGTTCTTGCTCTGGCTGCCCATCATCAACCATGACCCTAAAGCAGGGAATCGAGGCGTTATTAACGCGTATGGTTCCGGGTGTGAAGGAGGTTGTGGCGGAAGGGGTTTAAAAATCGCGAAGGCGATTTTTGAGAGTAGAGAGTATAGATTATAGAGTAGAGATAGGAGATAAAAGAGTAGAGATTTTTTTATCTCTGCTCTTTACTCTATAATCTCCACTCTTTTTTTAAAGAATAAAGATGGAATTAAAAACGGTTCTGAGGCCCCGTTTTTAATGGTTTATATAGTTTAAGAATTTTATCGCCGCAGGCGGGCCCAATTTTGCACTTTTAAATTTGATTCTACAAGCGATATTTAAAAATACCAGATAACTGATATTCTTCGCTCCGTCTTTTGATTTAATTTGTTTCTCCAGCTAATAAGATTACTTTTGGCTCAGTGGCGAACTTCAATTCAGATTTGAGACCCACCTATTCTACTTCGTATTTTTGAAATTTTTTTGTTTCAATAATCCTGTTCTCCCCCATCATAATTTGTTTTAATCATCCTACTGATGGATGATCTCACCATTCTCTATTTTGGCCTGGCTAAGATCTAGATAAAACATCTTTTATTATGGAAAACAAAGTACCATTAACCTTAAGTGAATGTCGAGTTATTCATTTAACCCCCGAAGGTTTTTTCAAACTATTTTTCGGATTATTCTCTCTGTTAGTTTTGAATTCGTGTAGTAAGGAAGCTACATTGGATGAAGTCCACCCAGCTTCAGTGGAGACCACTTCTGTGTTAAAAGAATGGGCTACAAAAAATGACAAGTTAAATCAGGCAAATTTGATAGAATGGGATAATTCTATCCCGATTTTATTATCTGATAGTATTAAAGGATATTATGCTCCTGTGAAGACGGCATCTGGGTTTAAGGAGTTTATTATCTTTGAGCTAGGAGGAAAAAAGCATGGTTGGTTTAAAACCTACAAGCGTCTAAATGAAACCGATATGGAGATCGTGATTCAATCAATTGAAGGAAAAACTCTTAAATCAGGAGTCTTACATAAGTCAAAAAATGTGCTTCCAAAAGGGAAAACAACCACTATGAGAGAAATGAATTTTGAAGAAGGACCAATTATATATAACACTTTATATGATGATTTCATATTTTCTGCTCCAAGATGGTATCCACCGACTAGTAACTATGTCTATGGGAGCACGTACCAATTTGAATTTAAAGCATATTATGATTCCGACAGTAATTTAGGTGGAAGTGGTGGAGCAGGAAGTTTAAATTTTGATGATTATAACAATACGGAATTAGAATCGAAATTAATAAATCCTTGCTTTAAAGCAGTATTAGCAGAATTAAAGCAAAATAACGTTTACGGTAAAATCTCTGAAATAATACAAAAAATTGATTTCAACAAACAAGGATTGAAGTACTCAGTAACCATTAATGAAAATACGGAAGTTGTAGATCGCAAACTAGTAGGTCTCAACGCTTATACAGTTGGAAATGTTATTACATTGAATTCTTCGGCTTTAAATAATGCATCAAAAGAATATATTGCTCGAGTAATTATTCACGAAGTTTTGCATGTCTATATAAATAACAAGTTCGGAAGTACAGATCACCAGGAAATGTTAAATGAATATGTTGATAAAATAGCAACCTTTCTAAATAAACTTTACCAGACCGATGAAAAAGACGCAAAAATTCTTTCTTTATTAGGACTACAAAATGAAGAAGGCTGTTACCCTTTTTTGTTAAAAGATTTAGGAATTAGCGCATGGGATGTTTACAATACAGATCAAAAATATAAAAACCAAAATTATGGCAAACACTGCTTTTAAAATCCTGATTATTTTTATAATCTCCTCTTGTGGTATCAAGATTGTAGCTCAAGAAAGAACTAGTAACGAATTTTTATTCAACGGTTGCGGTCAGGGTGAATTTTATGAATATTTTTCCCACAACCTAAAGGTATGGGGCAATAAACCGACTTTCAACTTATTCGTTTTTAAATTAAAAGGGAATGGAGAAATTACAGAAATGAGGCACATGGGAGGGATGGAAAAAAAAGAGGCAGAACAGGTAATGAATTTTATTAAACTGTCAGAAAACTGTTGGAATTTACCCTCAGACCCTAGCCATTTTAAATGGATAATTATTCCTTTCGTATCTGGAAAAGGTAAATTGAAATCAGACGATAGATTTGAATATTCAACTTTGAAAGCATTTGCCGAACTGAATAATTTGACTTCATATAGAATATATTCAGGTGATTTCTATATAACCCGCCTTATATTTTATATGGATCCTCGAATTAAATTGGATTGATGCTACCTCTATTCTTTATGCTTTATTCTTTGTGCTTTACTTTACGTTTAGTTTTAAATGAAATTTAAAACTAAACGTAAATCCTCCACCTCCCTAAAATGCTCATGCTCCACCTTATGCGAAACCACCTCATGTGCCCAAGTCGTGTGATACGGAACATGGATGCCGTGTCCGCCCACAGCAAGTACCGGAAGGATATCTGATTTCAATGAATTTCCAATCATCGTGAAATGGGCTGGATCGACATCCAGGTGTTTGATGAGTTTTAAATAATCGCTTTCCTGCTTATCCGACATAATTTCGATGTGGTGGAAATATTGCTCTAGGCCTGATTTAGCGAGTTTGCGTTGTTGATCTAATAGGTCGCCTTTGGTGGCCACGACTAATCGGTATTTGCCTTGCAAGGATTGCAATACTTCGACCACACCTGGCAAGATTTCAATTTCTCTTTCAAGTAGTTCTTTGCCTAAGTTCAGAATCTTTTCGATTCCGTCCAGCCCCATTGTTCCGCCAGAAACTTGAATGGCTGTTTCGACCATGGAAAGCATAAAGCCTTTGACCCCATAACCATAGAGCGCGAGGTTATTCATCTCGACTTTGAACAATTCTTGACCGGTGGTGTGGATGGGTAAATAGTCTTCCAAGAGCGCACAGAATTTGTCTTCTGTCTCTCTAAAATAGGGTTCATTCACCCAAAGGGTGTCGTCTGCGTCGAATGCGATTACGTGGTTCATGATGCTAAAATAAAAAAAGAGTAGAGATTATAGAGCATAGAGTAGAGATGGGTTAATCTCGTATCTACAATCTATACTCTCTACTCTATTATCTCTAATTCTTAATAAGAAGTTGCAATCGTAATAAAATCAGCCGCCACTAACGAAGCGCCACCGATTAAACCACCGTCTACGTCTGGGCAAGCGAATAATTCTTTCGCGTTTTTCGCGTTGCAGCTTCCACCGTATAGGATAGAGATGCTGTCGGCTACGCTTTGGCCATATTTCTTAGCGATGTGTGCACGTAAAAAGGCGTGCATTTCTTGTGCTTGATCTGAAGAAGCGGTTAAACCGGTTCCGATTGCCCAGATGGGTTCGTATGCGATCACTACTTTGCTGAATTCCTCCGCTGAAAGGTGGAATAAGCTTTCCGTTAATTGTTGTGCAACATGGCCCAAGAAATCTGCGCCTTCGCGTGTTTCTAAGCTTTCGCCGCAGCAGAATAAAGGCGTTAAGCCGTTTGCCAAAGCCGCGTCCGTTTTAGCCGCTAATTGCTCGTTTGTTTCTGCGAAGTATTGACGACGCTCAGAGTGTCCTAAGATGACATATTGTACGCCAGCAGAAGCTAACATGGGAGCAGAAATCTCTCCTGTGTAAGCGCCAGAGGCTTTTTCGTGGCAGTTTTGGGCTGCAACGGCTAAATTTGGAATGCCTTCAATTACTTGATTTACACCCGTTAAATACAAAGCCGGTGTCGACATAATCACCTGAACATCCGCGGAAACGCTAGACTTCACTAATTCTGCTACTTCTGTAGCCAAAACGAATGCCTCTTGCGCCGTTTTGTTCATTTTCCAGTTACCTGCAACAATTTTTTTTCTCATACGTTCATCAGTTAAGTTCTAAAATTACGAATGCTTTCCGTGGAATGAAAATTAGCACGAAAAATTAGGCTCGATATTTCAGAAGATTCCCACATTTAGCGTATTTTCACACCTTATATGAATGTTAACCTTGCTATGAAAAAAATCAGCACCGGATTACTGCTTTTCCTTTTAAGTTTCCAGGCCTTTTCACAGGATTTATTCCCGCATACCCAGCAAAAATGGGTGGATTCCGTTTTCAATTCCTTGAGTGTAGACGAGAAAATCGGTCAATTGTTGATGCCCCGTGGAAATGTGGCGGACACCTATGACACCACGCGTTTGTATTCGATTGTGAAGGATTACCATGTGGGAGGCTTTGTGCTGTTTAAAGGACATCCGGTGAAGCAGGCGATTCTAGTGAATGAATTACAACATAGAACAAAAGTTCCGCTGTTTATCGGGATGGATTTAGAGTGGGGATTGGCGATGCGTTTGGATTCGACGTTTCGTTTTCCATACCAAATGACTTTAGGTGCGATACAAGGAAATACGGCCTTGATCGAAAAGATGGGCCTGCAAATAGGGGAGCAATGTAGAAGGATGGGCGTGCACATTAATTATGCGCCGGTGGTGGATGTGAACAATAATCCGTTGAACCCGGTGATTAATTTCCGCTCGTTTGGGGAGAATCGGGAGGATGTGACGGCGAAGTCTTTGGCCTATATGAAAGGACTTCAAAAAGCGGGAATTATTACTTCTGCAAAACATTTTCCAGGTCATGGCGACACAGGCGTGGATTCGCATTTTGATATTCCGGTCTTGAATCACTCGCGTTCACGCTTGGATAGTTTGGAATTGTATCCGTATAAAGAGCTTATATCCAATGGCTTACAAGGTGTGATGGTGGGTCACTTGAATCTACCGGCTTTGGATACGACCGCGTCATTAGCGTCTACGCTTTCGAAACCGATTGTGACCGGTTTATTGCGCGATGAATTGAAATTTAAAGGCCTCGTATTTACGGATGCGATGGATATGAAAGGGGCTACGAAGATGTTCCCAGAAGGCACAGCGAACGTGAAGGCGATCCTTGCCGGTAATGATATTTTAGAAACATTTGTGGATGTTCCGGCGGCTTTTGATGCCATTAAGAAGGCGTTAACGGACGGCGAAATCTCGCAAGAGGATATCGATCAGCGGGTTAAACGTATTTTACATGCCAAAGCCTGGGCGGGACTTGCCCACTACGAACCGATCGTCGTGGAGAACTTACTCAAGGATTTGAATCCAATTAAAAGTGAAGTGTTGAACCGCGAATTAGCGGAAAAGACGATCACCTTACTTAAGAATCCGGGCGAGCTGGTTCCCATTAAAGCGTTGGACAAAACACGCATCGCGACTTTAGCGATTGGGAAGCCCTCTTATGGGTCCGCTTTCCCTTCCGAGTTCCAAAAAATGGCCAACAACTACGTCGAAATGCCTCATTTCTATGTAGATGAGACGAGCGCGGATACGACGATTGCACGCATTGAAACTACCTTGAAAAACTACGATGTGGTATTGATGGGGATTCACAGCATTTCGATTCGCCCGGCGAATAATTACAGTTTGAAGCCGGCAATCAAGGCTTTGGTGAACCGTTTTGCCACGCCTAAAACGGTGGCGATTCATTTTGCGAACGTGAATACGTTGACACAATTTGATAGTTTGAAGAATGCTGGAGCCTTACTGACGGCCTATCAGGATGGAATTTCCCAGCAAGAAGCGGCGGCGGAAATTGTGTTTGGGGCGATTCCGGCGACGGGGAAATTGCCGGTAAGTTTGAATGCGACTTACAAGCAGGGGATGGGTTTAACGACGACTTCCTTAGCGCGTTTGCAATACAATTTGCTTCCGGAAGCGGTGGGCATTTCGTCCGCCTACTTAAACGCGAAAGTAGATTCGATGGCGAACCTAGCGATCGCAGTGAAAGGTGCGCCAGGCGTGGTGGTACTAATCGCTAAAGAAGGGAAGGTCATTTACCACAAGGCTTTTGGTAACCAGATATACGAAACGACCGTTCCATTGAAGACTTCCGATATCTTCGATTTAGCTTCTATTACGAAGATTTCAACTTCCGTTCCGGCCTTGATGAAATGGCAGGATGAGGGGAAATTCTCCTTGAAAACGACGATGGGACAACTGGTTCCCTCTTTCGCTAAATCGAATAAATCAGGACTTTTATACGAAGATGTGTTAACGCATCAGGCTCGCTTGAAGGCTTGGATTCCGTTCTGGATGGACTATATCGATAGTACCGATATGATTTTCCACAGCAAGAAATTCCAAGCTAAATACACGCAGGACGATGTGAAGTACAAATACATTGAACGTTTCTTGAGCCCGGCGTCTGGAGAAGCGCGTTTGAAGAAAAATATTACGGACCAAAAAGCCATGTGGAAAGAATTCGTGGACATCACGAAAGACGTGACACGATGGAAGCCATTCACCTTATCTTATGCGCAATCCGAGGAATACCCTACGCAGGTGGCGCCTACTTTATGGGCACACAAGACCTTGAAAGAGCAGATTATGACGGCAATTAAAGAGAGTCCGTTGCGCGAGAAGAAGGAATATGTGTACTCGGATTTATCGTATTATTTATTGCCATCGGAATCGCCGCGCATGACTGGAAAGCCTTGGACGGATTATTTAGCGGATACTTTTTACAAACCTTTAGGTGCTTCTACGCTCGTTTATCAGGCGGAAAAACATTTCCCTTTAGCGCGCATCGTGCCATCGGAATATGACTCCCTTTTCCGCAAGACCTTGATTCACGGAAAGGTGCACGATGAGGGCGCTGCCTTATTGGATGGAATTTCTGGTCACGCAGGCTTGTTCGGGAATGCGAATGACTTAGCGAAATTGATGCAGATGTACCTCCAAAAAGGCTATTACGGAGGTCAGCAATTCATTCAAGAATCCACCATCAAACAGTGGACTTCGTATCCATTTAGTGCGGCTGAAAATGCGCGTCGTGGGGTAGGATTTGACAAAGTGGATCGCAACAAGGCGGGCATTTCTGCGGCGGCTTCGGCAAGTCCGGAGAGCTTCGGCCACTCAGGTTTTACGGGAACTTATACCTGGATTGATCCTACGCAGGATTTGGTCTACGTCTTCTTATCGAACAGGGTTTATCCGACGCGGAATAATTCCAAAATTTCGGATATGAACATTCGTACCGGAATCAATGAAGTGATTTACCAAGCGATTAAAAAAGGAAACTAATATGCGCATTCTCATCACGGGGGGTACAGGATTTGTGGGTGGTGCTCTGAAGCAGTTTTTACTTGCTCAGGGCCACGAGGTGGTGATTTTATCGCGATCTGGCGGAGACTTCCAATGGGATGTTTCCTATGGCTACATCGACCCAGCGGCTTTCGAAGGCGTAGATGCGATCGTGCATTTAGCCGGGGCGGGCATCGCGGATGAACGCTGGTCTGCCGCGCGCAAAAGAGAATTAATTAACAGCCGCGTGCGCAGCACCGCGGTTTTATACCAGGCTTTATCAACGATTCCTCATTCCATTAAGACCGTCGTTTCTGCTTCCGCCATTGGTTTTTATGGGGCTGATACGGGTGAGCAAGAATGCGTGGAAACCTCTCCTGCGGGCTTGGATTTTCTAGCGGATTGTACCAAACAATGGGAAGAGGCGGTTGACCAAATCGCCACGGTAGGTATTCGCCTGGCTAAAGTCCGCATCGGCTTAGTGATGGGCGCAAATGGTGGTATTTTCCCTGTTATTTCGAAACCGATCAGGTATTACGTGGGGGCTAATTTAGGTTCGGGAAAGCAATGGCAATCCTGGATTCACATTAACGATTTAGTGAGAATATTTAACGAGTTACTGATAAATTCTTCTCTTTCAGGCACCTATAATGGCGTGGCTCCGGAACCGATTCGGGCGGGAGATATGAATAAACAAATTGCCAAAGCTTTGCGCAGACCCTTCTTCTTACCCGCTATTCCAGGCTTTTTACTTCGCCTGGTGTTAGGCGAGATGGCCTGTTTAGTGCTGGGAGGTAGCCGTGTGTCTTCGGCCAAAATAGAAAAAGACGCCGCCTTTTCCTTTACCTTTGTCCGCTTCGAGGAAGCATTAAAAGAACTAGTACATGTCTAAAAAAATATTGATTTATTGTGGGTCTTCGAAAGGCCATAATCCGGTTTACGCGGAGCAGGTAGTGAAATTAGCGCAGGCCTTACACGCCCACGGTTGCCAGGTGATTTTTGGGGCTGGAAGCGTGGGTTTGATGGGTGTTTTAGCCGATGAGTTTTTGCGCTTGGGCGGTCACGCTATCGGTGTGATTCCTCAATTCATGGAGCCTTGGGAAGTGAAGCATAAAGGTTTGCCAGAACTGCATGTGACGGATACGATGCACACGCGTAAAGCTTTGATGGCCGATATGGCGGATGGGGTGATTGCCATGCCGGGAGGTTTTGGGACGTTGGACGAATTGTTCGAAATCTTAACCTGGAAGCAATTAGACCTACATGAGATGCCGGTTTCGGTGTTTAATATCAATGGGTATTTTGACCACCAATTGAAGCAAATTCAACACATGGTGGACGAGGGATTCTTGAAGCAACCGAATATGGATGCCCTGCAAGTGGAATCAGATCCAAAAAAATTAGCGGATTGGATCATGGCGTATGAGCCAGAGAAGATGGAGAAGAAGTGGATTTACGTGGGATGAGAAAGCTGTTTTTCTTCTTGTTGATATCGGGATTTCTGATGGCCCAAAAAGCCCCGGAGAACTTAGGTTCTGCCGTGAATTCAGAATTTTCGGAGCTAAATCCGGTGATCTCGCCGGATGGAAGAACGCTGTATTTTGGTCGTAAAAACCACCCAGCTAATCGCTATGGAGTGAAAGGATCAGAAACGATTTCTGGCTCTCAGGATATTTGGTTCTCGGAGAAAGTAGGAGATACCTGGAGCACCGCAAGAAGACTTTCCGAGGTCTTAAATCGCGATCAGTACAACACCATTTTATCGATTTCACCAGATGGCCAAACAATCCTGTTAAAAGGTGCCTATGTCAATGGCGCCTACGAAACACGCGGATTTTCCATCTCGAATAAAACGACCGCCGGCTGGACCGTTCCCGTCAAAGTCGACATCCCGGGCTATGAGCAAATGAGTAAAGGGAAGAATGAATACGGGTATTTGACGATGGATGGGAAGGCGATTTTACTGGCTTTTGCTCGTAAGAAGAACAGCGAAGACGACGATTTATACATCAGCTTTTTTGAGGAGGGCCGCTGGACGCGACCACTCGAATTAGGCGAAGAAATTAATACGAAATACTCAGAGACCACCCCCTTTTTATCAGCCGATGGAAAGACACTCTATTTCTCCTCCGATCGTCCGGGTGGCCAAGGAAGTCAAGATATTTACCTGACACGCCGTCTAGATGATACGTGGCAACATTGGCGCAAACCTCAAAACCTAGGATCTCCCATCAACACGGATGAATACGATGCCTATTATTCCATCGCAGCAAAAGAGGATTATGCCTATTTTATGTCTGGGAAGGGGTCGCTGGGGAAGAAGGATATTTTTCGGTTGGCATTGGAAGCTCCTGGCGGAGGCTCAGTCAATGAGTCGTCACAGGTAGGCGGGGCCGCCAGTGACTTAGTCAAAGAGTCGCCGGACGTCTCCGGCTCAGTCAAAGGGGCGCCTGACGCCTCCGGCGTAGTCAATGAGTCGTCACTTCGTGGCTTAGTCAAAGAGTCGCCCCCTAGCGGAGGCCCAGTCAATGGGTCCACGCGCTCTGTTACCTCCCAAGAGTCAGACCCAGTTGTCTTATTATCCGGAACGGTACTTAATCAACAAACAGGTAAAGTGCCGGAGGATGCTTCGGTGACGTATGAAGATCTATCGAATGGAAAAGTATTAGGTCAGGCGAAGCCGGATCCGACCACGGGTAAATACAAATTAGTCCTTCCTTATGGAAAGAATTATGGAATTACGGCGAAGGCTAAAGGTTTGATTCCCACTTCCACTAACCTCGATTTGACTACAGCGCGTGGGCGTTATTTGGAATTAGATGACCGCGACCTTTCGATGGTACCGCTCATGAAAGGAAATACGGCGACGATTAATAACTTGTTCTTTGACCTGGGCAAGGCGACCTTAAAGCCTGAATCCGAGCCTGAATTGAAGCGGATTCTACAGGTGATGAACGAGAATAAGAACTTAGTGATTGAGATCAGTGGGCACACGGATAACACGGGATCGGACGAGATTAACAATAAATTGTCATTAGAGCGGGCGAATGCGGTGAAGGAAAATTTACTGAAAGGGGGGATTGATCAATCGCGTATTCGAACAAAGGGTTATGGTAAGTCGAAACCCAAGGCGGATAATGCCACCGAGGAAGGACGCCAAATTAACCGCCGCGTAGAAATAGAAATTTTATAAGATGGAGCCAAAAAAGAATTGGAAATACGTGCCCGCACCGCCGGCAGCGGAGGTAGAGGCTTTAGGGGAGGCTTTGGGCTTAAAGAACCCGTATTTTTTGTCCTTACTCGTGTCGCGAGGAATCAAGACTTTCCAAGAAGTAAAGGACTACATGGTGCCGGAGATTAGCCAGCTGCACGATCCTTTCTTGATGAAAGACATGGACAAAGCGGTGGAGCGCCTTGGACTTGCCCTAGAATCTGGAGAGAAAATCCTGATTTATGGTGATTATGACGTGGACGGTACGACGGCGGTAACGTTAGTCTATAGTTATCTCGCAGGTATTTTAGGCGCGGATTGCGATTACTATATTCCAGATCGCTATGCGGAAGGTTATGGCGTATCGCAAGCAGGAATTCAATACGCGTTAGACAATAATTATACGCTCATCATCTCTCTGGATTGCGGTATCAAAGCGCATGAACGCGTGGCCTGGTGCAACGAAAACGGAATCGATTTTATCATCTGTGATCACCACTTACCAGAGGCTACGATTCCAGATGCGGTCGCGGTTTTAGATCCTAAAAGAAAAGATTGTCCTTATCCTTTTAAGGAATTAACGGGTGCTGGAGTTGGATTCAAATTAATGATGGCTTTTGCGATCGCGAATGACTTAGAACTAGATCCTTTATGGGAATCGGTGGATCTTCTTGCCTGCAGTATCGCAGCGGACATTGTGCCCATGAATGGGGAGAACCGGGTGTTGGCCTTTTTTGGCCTCGCTAAATTAGGTTCCAATCCAAGTCCCGGACTCGCTTATCTGTTGAAAAAGGCGAAGAAAAAAGCGCCCATACAAATCTCAGATATTGTCTTCTCTATTTCCCCCATTATCAATGCAGCTGGTCGAATGGACCACGCTCACGGAGCGGTGAAATTGATGTTAGCCGCAGATGATCAGGAGGCGGAGGCGCTGGCGGAGGCAGTGATTCAACAGAATCTGGATCGCCGTGTGGTGGAGAAGGAGATTGTGGCGCAGGCTTTGGCGATGTTCGAAGGGAATGATTTTCTGCTCTCAGCACGTAGCACCGTATTATTTAATCCGGCTTGGCATAAAGGGGTGGTGGGTATTGTGGCGAGCAAGATCCAAGACCAATATTTCAGACCCACGATTATTTTAACGGAATCACACGGTCAATTAGTGGGTTCTGCTCGGTCTGTTCGAGGTTTTGATGTACACCACGCTTTGGAGGAATGCGCGGATTTACTAGAGCAATTCGGAGGGCACACGCACGCAGCAGGTTTGCATTTGAAACGAGAGAATTTGCAGGCTTTTATCGAAAAATTTGAGCGAATCGCTCAGGAAGGGTTAGCGAATATATCGACAAAGGCGGATTTGCCGGTCGATATTCAGGTTCCTTTAGAGGCTTTGAGCTTGTCCTTTTATGATAAACTATTGGTTCGTCTATCTCCTTACGGGCCAGGCAATATGTTGCCTAATTTCGTTTCAGGACCTGTTTTTGTAACGAAAAGTCCTTTTGTCATGAAGGAAGAGCATCTGAAAATTTACGTGGGTTCTACGCCAGATGAGCGAGGATTAGAGGTGGTTGGATTTGGGATGAAGGCTGATTTTTATGATGGATTATGTGTTGCCTATGAACAGCGTTTGCCCATCAAACTAGTTTACCACCTGGAGGTGAATGAATATTTAGGAAATCGCACCTTACAATTGCGGGTGCTAGATTTTGCACCTTTTAATTAAAAATTTTAATTTTAGCCATAACCAAAAAACTACATATGAAAAAAGTACTTGACTTATTGCCCTCAGTTCTTGTGGGAGCCTTGTTCTTATTCGGAGGATTGAACTTCTTCTTTAATTTCGTTGCACAGCCACCTATGACTGGAGATCCAGGTGTATTCATGGGTGTATTGTTCTCTTCAGGAATTTTGAAGGTGATCAAAGTGTTAGAAGTAGTGGGAGGAGCCTTGATTTTATTTCCAAGCAAACGCGCCTTAGGACTAACGATTTTAGCCCCTATCACGGTAAATATCTTGTTATTTGAATTGTGCTTAGCACATACACCAAGTGTGGGTGTTGCTTTAACGGTATTATCAGCGATTATCGCTTACCAAGAAAGAGATAAATTCAAGGCTTTATTGTAGTAAATAAGCCTTGAAATCAGCGAAGTCCGTCCCCATGGGGATGGACTTTTTTGTTTTATCCAAAAGCTCTGCTAAGCGCGCAGGAACCGGAACAGAAACGCCTAATGTCCCTTCCACGGTAGGTAAGAACTTAGCATAATGGGCGGTAGATAAAAGAATTCCGGTGATTTCGCCCGGATATTCAGCGGCATATTGTTGCAAACCATCGTAGGCAACAGCTGTGTGTGGACACATCACATAGCCAGTGCGTGCGAACACATCAGCCATGATTTCCTGGGTTTTCTGGTCGTTTGTATAATAGCCTTTGATGATCTCGCGTACCTGAGACCATTCGTTACCAGCCAGCAAACGCATGCGAATGAAATTGGATGGGCTTCCCACATCCATGGCGTTTGAAATCGTTTCCACCGAAGGAACGGGATGGTATTCACCCGTGCGCAGGTAATCAGCTACCGGATGGTTTTCATTGCAGGAAGCGATGAAGGCTTGTATAGGTAATCCCATTCGGTAGGCCATTAATCCAGCGCTTAGATTGCCAAAGTTCCCAGAGGGTACACTGAACACAACCGGTGCATTCAATCCTTTCTTTTTCGCTTGGGCATAGGCCGCGAAATAGTAGAAGGATTGGGGAATTAAGCGGGCAATATTGATGGAATTTGCGGAGGCCAAATCGAAGGCTGCGCGTAACTCTTCGTCGAGGAAAGCTTGCTTGACTAGTCTTTGGCAATCATCAAAAGTTCCGTCTATTTCTAGCGCGGTCACATTTCCGCCCAAGGTCGTCAATTGCTTCTCCTGAATATCAGACACCTTTCCAGTCGGATATAAAATCGTCACCGAGATGGCCGGCGTGTTATAAAAACCTTGCGCTACCGCACCACCCGTGTCTCCAGAAGTGGCCACTAAAATGCGAATTTCTCGCTTTGACTTCCGTAAATAATGCGACATGATCGCCGCCATAAAGCGCGCGCCAAAATCCTTAAACGCCATCGATGGCCCGTGGAATAATTCCAAAACTTCCGTGCCCGGCTCTAAGGAGACAATAGGCGCCTCGAATGTCATCGATTGATCGATGATTTTTTTAATATCTGTCGAACTCAAGCTATCCCCAAGCAAATTTTCACACACCGCGATCGCCATTTCTGGCAAGGTGAGGTCCTGAATCGTTTCGAAAAACGAAGTCGGTAAAGGCCTGATTTCGGTAGGCATATACAAGCCATTGTCCGGGGGAAGACCGCGGAAAATAGCCTCTTCTAGGCTTACATTAGGGCTTTTATGCTCAGTGCTATATAATATCATACTAATCTTAGGGCTTCTCCCTCTAGTTTAGGAAGTACGGAATACCGGTCAAATTCCAAACAAAACGCGATATCTTTTTCGATGCCTAAACCTAACAAGCGGTTCACGTGGGACGAATTCTTTACGGCTGTTAGCAAGTCATTCGATGCCAGGTTATAGTGTTTCCAGGCCATCAAAGCGGCATCATCCGCCGCTTCGTATTCACCCGTTAAGGCATCAATCAAGGCCCCAGCGAACAAGGTGTCTTCTAAATTCGGTTTCCCTTTCCAGCCAGCACAAACGACTAAGGCGTTTCCGTCCCAGGCTTTTAATGCGTCTGCCACCCGGGAAATATTTAAGAATGCTCCTACATAAACGGCAGGTGCGCTGCTCGACCGACGAATGGCGACTGTTCCGTTCGTGGTGGTGACGCAAATTTTGGCCCCTTTCACCTTCTCTACTTGATACGAAAAAGGAGAATTGTCAAAGTCAAAACCAGCAGGGGTAATCCCGTTGCGTTCCGCCGCCGTCAAATACCCTTTAGCGCCATATTGCTGGCAAAGTTCCACTTCTTCCACCGGAACAATCTCCGATGCACCGCTCGCAAAAGCAGTCACCATGCAGGAAGTCGCGCGAAAAATATCCACTACCACCACCGCTACGGCCGATAAATCATATAAATGGATCAAGTCCGGAGATAAACAGACGTCGATTTTCTTCATTTTATAAGAAAGGTAATTTAACAATTTCGGCTTTGATGGCTTTGTCACGGATCGAGATAAAGATCTCTGTTCCCGTGTGTTTCGTGCTCACATAACCCATTCCGATTCCTTTCGAAAGGGATGGAGATTGTGTGCCCGAAGTTACTTCGCCTATCGTCTCGCCTGCTGCGTTCAAAATCGGGTAATGTTGACGAGGAATGCCGCGCTCAATCATTTCGAAGCCTACTAATTTTTTCGAAGGACCGTTCGCCTTGATGGCATAGTGGTGGTCTCTCCTGATAAAATCTTTGTTGAATGACGTGATCCAGCCTAAACCAGCCTCGATCGGCGACGTCGTTTCATCGATATCGTGTCCATACAAGCAATAGCCTTTTTCGGTACGAAGCGTGTCGCGCGCACCTAAACCGATCGGTTTGATGTCGAATTCTGCACCTGCTTCGAAGATCGCGTTCCACATCGCTAAGGCATTTTCGTTTTTCACATAAATCTCGAATCCGCCCGCGCCGGTATAGCCTGTGTTCGAGATGATGATGTCTGAGAAACCGGCCATTTCACCTATTTTGAAGGTATAATACGGCATGTCTGCTAAGGTAACTGCAGTTAATTTTTGTAGTGCCAAAATCGCTTTCGGCCCCTGCACCGCTAATAAACTATATTCGTCGCTGCGATTCACCATCTCCACCCCGAAGGTATTGTGTGATGAGATCCAGTTCCAATCTTTCTCAATGTTCGAAGCGTTTACGACCAAGATGTACTCTGTCGCGTTCACTCGGTAGACTAATAAGTCATCGACGATGCCGCCCTCGTTGTTTGGCAAACAACTGTACTGCACTTTTCCGTCCACTAATTTAGAAACGTCGTTCGAAGTCACGTATTGAAGGAAGTCCAAAACGCGATCCCCTTTCAAGAAGAACTCGCCCATGTGACTCACGTCGAAAACACCTACCGAATTGCGCACAGCTAGGTGCTCTTCGATCAGGTTCGTGTACAATACGGGCATATTAAAGCCAGCAAAGGGCACCATTTTCGCTCCTAGCGACACGTGAAGGTCATTTAAATGAACCTGTTGTAAGTTTGTTTCTTCCATGGATTATTCTCGGTATAGAACCTGTAAAAGTGTTTGGCCGACCGCTTTCAGGGTCGACTTGTCGATGTTTGCTAAATTATCTGCATGCGTGTGGTGGAAACTTCCAAACTCGAAGCCACCATTAGACGCCCTTAAATCAATCATGTCAATCATCTGGATTTTGGCAATCTCATTTATCGCCGTATGGTCATCCGAAATCCCGAAGGCATCCTGATCAACAAACAGATGGCTATACCCTAAATCCGCCGCCGTCGCCCAAACCGAGCGTACAATCCCCGGCGCATATTGCATCGAAGTCCCCTCGTGCGGGAACATCGCGCCTTTTCCACCCACCATATCCAATAAGATACCATAATAGGGGCGGTAGTTCGCTGGAACCAGGTTCGCAGCCCAATGCTGTGAGCCTAAAGCCCAGCTATTCGGCTTGTGTTCGCCCGTATAATCTTCCGGCTCCCCGTGATCTTCTAGGTCAAAAAGGACGATATCGACTCCCACTGCCGGTTTAGTTTTAGCCTCGTGCAAATTGCGGGCTATTTCTAATAAGACCCCCACGCCACTCGCGCCGTCATTTGCGGCATCGATCGGCTCGTCTTTACGCACCGAATCTTTATCCGCGATGCTGCGCGCATCCCAATGGGACGACAACAAAATACGTTTAGCAATGGCTGGTTGGAATTGCGCGATGATATTCGTGCCTTGTAATTTCTTGCCGTCGTAGCGGAAAGCCGTAAAGGGCTGCTCCGTCACGGTCCAGCCGTAGGTTTTCAAGGTAGAAACTAAAAATTTCAGGGTGTTTTGGCTCGCCTCTGAACCCGGAACACGCGGGCCAAAAGCTACTTGTTTCGCAATAAATTGATAGGCAGAATCCGCCTTGAAATCAGGCGTTTCTACAAGGTTAACTTCCGCGGCTGGAACTTCTGCCGCAGGCTTCCAAACAAAGTAAGCGCCAGTCAGGGCGAAAACAAGCAGTAAAAAGAGGGCAATGCGGGAACGGTTCATCTAAGAAATGCTGAAAAACAAGCTCAAAGATAGCAATACAATGCCGAATTAGGAATTAAGAAATCAATAATGTGTACCTTGCAGGATAATTTGAATTGAAATACCATGCCTTCCCCTAAGGAACTGAAATTTTTGAGCGGCTTAAAAGCTGAAATATTAGAGTTTTTTGAATTAAACGACTATCGTTCGTATTCTTTGAACCAATTACACAAGGCTTTTGCCATCCGCGATCGCAAGACGAAGGAGATTTATTCTGACCTTGTCGCTAAGCTGATTGCCGAAAACCGCTTGATCAAAAATGAGGAGGGGAATATTCGTTTTGACAATGAATCTTTCCAGGTGACAGGTCGCGTGGATCACGTGAATGCGCGTTTTGCCTTTGTGATTCCGGAAGATGGGGCGAAGGATATTTGGGTGGCTACAGCGGATTTAAATAATGCCAAAGACGGTGATAAAGTCATCGTCCAAGCGCGTCGCCCCTCAGAAAAAAGAAAAAATGACCGTCCGGAAGGAGAGGTCGTA
Source organism: Aquirufa sp. (assembly GCA_040403415.1). Taxonomy (GTDB): domain Bacteria; phylum Bacteroidota; class Bacteroidia; order Cytophagales; family Spirosomataceae; genus Aquirufa. The sequence goes on along the minus strand of JBBAKU010000004.1, from coordinate 15,693 downwards.
CAGATATTGGAACGTCGTTCCGCTGAGTTAGTAGGTGTCATTCAAGTAACTCCGCATTATTCGTTTTTAATCCCCGATTCGAAGAAAATCTACGAAGATGTTTACTTGCCTAAGTTCGAAATCAAGGACGCTAAGCACCTAGACAAAGTGATCGTAGAAGTGACTCGCTGGGGTACGGATGGCAAAAAGGCCGAAGGTCGTGTGATCAAAGTGCTAGGTAAAGCTGGAGAGAACGACACCGAAATGCACTCGATTTTAGCGGAATACGGCTTGCCGTATGACTTCCCAGAAGAAGTTGAAAAGGCCGCTGCTTCGATCTTAGTGCAGATTCCTGCCACCGAAATCAAGAAGCGCAAGGACATGCGCAACGTATTAACTTTCACGATCGACCCGATCGATGCGAAAGATTTTGACGATGCCATCTCTTACCAAAAACTAAAGAACGGCAACACCGAAATCGGTGTTCACATCGCGGACGTTTCCCATTATGTGAAACCCGGCAGTGTACTCGATATCGAAGCTTATAAGCGTGCCACGTCGGTTTACTTAGTCGACCGCGTGGTGCCTATGTTGCCAGAAAAGCTATCCAATGGACTTTGTTCCCTTCGTCCGAACGAAGATAAACTTACCTTCTCCGCCGTTTTCGAATTAGATGCGAACGACACGATTGTGAAAGAGTGGTTTGGCCGCACGGTCATTCACTCGGATCGCCGTTTCGCTTACGAACAGGCACAGGAATTAATCGAAAATGATTCAGACGATGCCTTGGTTCCAGTCATTCGGGATTTGAACCGCATTGCTAAAACCTACCGCAAAGCCCGTTTCGAGCACGGTTCCGTGAACTTCGAAACAGCCGAAGTTCGCTTCGAATTGGATGAGGACGGAAAGCCAATCGGCGTTTACCCACGTATTCGCAAGGATGCGCACAAATTGATTGAAGAGTTTATGCTGTTGGCTAACAAAAAAGTGGCCGAATTCGTCTTCAACAAGAAAAAAGACGAGCCTAAAAACACGATGGTGTACCGTATCCACGAAGCACCGGATCCAGAGAAATTGCAGGTATTCTCTTCGTTCGCGAAGAAATTTGGTTACCAAGTAACGACTGATCCACAGCACGTGAGCAAATCGTTCAACGCCTTAATGGAAAACATCGAGGGCAAAGGCGAGGAGCACGTGTTGCAGAGTTTAGCGGTACGTACGATGTCCAAAGCCCGTTATAGCACCGACCCTGTCGGTCACTTTGGCCTTGCGTTCCCGTTCTATTCACACTTCACCAGCCCGATTCGCCGTTACCCAGACGTCATGACGCATCGCCTGTTGCAACATTATTTAGACGGTGGCACTCCAGCGGAGCGTGCTCCTTTAGAAATCCAATGTAAGCACAGCTCGGACCGCGAAAAACTCGCTTCTGATGCAGAACGCGCTTCCATCAAGTACAAGCAAGTGGAATACATGAGCTTGCACGAACCACAAATTTTCGATGGCATCATCACCGGTGTAACCGAGTTTGGAATCTTTGTAGAGATCGGAGAAACTTCATGCGAAGGCCTTGTGCGTATGGTCGACTTGAATGATGACTTCTACGATTTAGATAAAAACAATTACCGCATCGTGGGTAAATCGAATGGCCGTGTCTTCACCTTTGGAGATAAGGTGCAAGTTAAAGTCCGCGACACGAACTTAGCGAAACGCACGATCGACCTCGAATTAGTTGGTATGCGCTCTGGCCTAGTAGGCAAATTTGCTAACAACCGTTCTCGTAAGAGAGAAGCGCCGAGGGGCGGAAGAGTGATTCCGAAGGGTAAGGAAAGAGGGAGACGTACTGGACGCAGATAATCCTTTAAAGCATAAAGAATAAAGCACAAAGCATAAAGTAGGAATCAAAAGAGGCTTCAGAAATGAAGCCTTTTTTTATGGACTCAGTAATAACTTGAAGTTCTATTTTGGGACCTCAAGTTATATTAGGCATTTAATCTTTGGTAAACCTTTTTCAGCATATATCCTTTTACTAAGCCTCCAAAATTTTTATCATCCATCATCTTTCCAAAGATATCTTGATTTTGCTCCATTCGGCTGATTAGTTTATCCATAAACACGTCATCAAATCCGAATTTGAAGTTCTCAATAGGATTGTTTTTTGCCTGTTCTATTAGCTTTTGATCAAGGACCATATCCTCTTCAATTTGATCAAAGAATAATTTGTCCGCTGTGTTAAACTCTGTTTGAAATTTCTTGTTTAGTACCTCGATTATTTCAGATAAATTTGCTTCATCTTCTTTGGATAAACGTAAGCCAGCATCTCCTCCTCCTCTTAATTCATAGACACTTTGGCTTTCCATAACGATACTATGGTCAGCAATTTTTTGTAAACGGTAATATTCTAAAGACACTTCATCGCCAAGCTTAAACTTATCATTTTGAGCAGTCCGCGGTAATTTTTTATACAAAAATCTCGTGTAGGTAAATAGTTTCTCCAAGTCAACGTCAGAAAAAGGCATGATCTGAGTTAGAAAGGAATAGGTCCGATTGAAACTTTGCAGCGTGTTCTTAAAGTCCTCTTGAGTTACTTCAGTGCCTACCGTGTTTTTATCAGAATTCTCCTCTGGCAATTGCTTAAATCGTTCAACTGCTGGATCTATGTAGGCATTTAATTTTCCTTGGTCAGAAACAGTCAATGACTTAGCTGACTTAAAGTAAAGGTTGCAGAAGTTATTCACTTCTGACTCCCAAATCACTTGAGCTTTTTCGATCTCGGCTTTCAAGTCGTACAAATAATTCGGATCTGAATTTTCTTGAATTGAAGTCAGTTCATAATAGGGTTGAAACGACTCTAGAATTTCATCTGTTTCATTTGCAAAGTCTAACACAAACGTGTCATCCTTTCCCGTACACATTCGATTTAATCTTGATAAAGTCTGAACCGCTTTTACACCTGATAATTTTTTATCCACATACATGGTATGTAAAAGAGGTTGGTCAAAACCGGTTTGGTATTTGTCTGCTACCAAAAGCAATTGATACCCGTCGGAAGCAAATTTCTTAGGGAGTTCCTTTTCTGCAAATCCGTTTAATTCTACTTCTGTGACTCCTTCAGGAGCATTTGCATAAATTACTTTTCCGGAAAAAGCGACGATGGTTTTTACATCTTGGTACCCCTTTTCCTTTATATATTTATCAAACTCTTCCTTATACCTTACCGCGTGTAGTCGTGAACTTGAAACGACCATTGCCTTTGCTTTTCCACCGATTTTCTTCGCAACGATTTGACGAAAATGCTCCACCATAACTTCTGTTTTTTGAGCTAAATTATGGGGATGCAATGACATAAAACGACCAATAGCTCGAGCCGCTTTTTTTCGGTTAACCTTAGGGTCTTCTTCTATTTCCTTTGATAACTTGAAGTACGTTTTGTAGGTAGTATAGTTTTTCAAAACATCGAGAATAAAGCCTTCTTCGATCGCTTGTTTCATCGAGTATAAATGGAATGGTTGAGGCTTCCCATTTGAGCTTTTTGTTCCAAAAACTTCAATCGTTTTAGGCTTTGGCGTCGCAGTGAAAGCGAAAAAACTCAAGTTAGTTTGCTTTCCTCTCGCTAACATGGATTTTCTGATTTCATCCTCAGCATCTTCTTCTAAACCAGTATAAGCTTCGTCCTTTTCTGCATCCTCTAACGATTTTGCGGACAAGACCTCTTTCATTTTTTTAGTGGCTTCACCCCCTTGTGAGCTATGTGCTTCATCAATTATGACGGCATATTTTCTTGCTGGAATTTCACCAATCTTATCAAGAATAAAAGGGAACTTTTGAAGGGTAGTAATGATGATATTAGAACCCGTTGAAATAGCTGTTGCTAGTTGCGTCGAATCCTTGTCAATTTTTTGAACGACACCATCTTTGTGTTCAAACTGAAAAATGGTCTGTTGCAATTGAGAGTCTAAAACCTTTCGATCTGTGATGACAATTACGGAATCGAAGATTCTATTGTTGGAATCGTCGTGTAAGCTCGAAAGTCGATAAGATAACCAAGCAATCGAGTTTGATTTCCCCGAACCTGCGGAATGTTGAATCAGGTAATTATGGCCAGCACCATTCATTCTTGCGTCAGAAGTCACTTTGCGGACAACTTGCATTTGATGGAAGCGGGGGAAAATAATCGCTTCTTTCTTCTTTTTTACGCCATTTAATTCAAATTCTTCGACACTTAAATGAAGAAATTTGCCAATGATATCGATAAAGCTATCTCTGGCCCATACCTGTTCCCACAAATATGAGGTGCGATATCCAATAGGGTTTGGGGGGTTGCCGGCACCATTCTGATAACCTAAATTGAAAGGTAAATAGCGTGTTTTTTTGCCATCTAACTTCGTCGTCATAAAGGCTTCGTCCGTATCTACTGCAAAGTGAACAAGGGCTCTTTTCTTAAATTGGAAGATGGGCTCGCCAGGCTCTCGGTCATATACGTATTGCTTTTTTGCATTTTCCACCGTTTGACCAGAAAACTGATTTTTGAGTTCAATCGTTGCGATGGGCAATCCATTTAAAGAAAGAACCATATCTAAGGAGTTCTTGCCATCACGTTCATAATAGAGCTGCCTTGTAACCGATAAGTGATTCGTCTTATATTGTTCCTCGGCTTCCGGGTTCAATGAACTTTCAGGCTTAAAATAGGCCATCTGAAATTTCACGCCATAATCTGTGAAGCCCTTGCGGATAACATCAAGTGCTCCTCGTAAATCAATTTCTTTAACAAGGCGAAGAATTACTTTTTTCTCTGCTTCGTCCTTATGAATGGATTCAATTTTTGCCCAAGCTTTCGGTTGAGAGAGCTTTAAAAAGTCAGTGATATACAAAGGGAATAATCCTTGTTTTACATCAAAATCAGAAGAATTTCCTTTCACGTAGCCACCTTGCTCCAGTAAGAATGCCTCGATTGCTTGTTCAAAAGTTAATTCAGTATGGATTCCTTTCGCCATTATTCTTTCATTAATTCATTTCGAATGTTTGCTACTATTTTACCTTTCTCTGTTGTAAAATATTTTTGACTGCTACTTGTAGGTTTAGTAGGTATTGTTCTTGCTATATAGCCTTTATTCAAAAGAGGTTCTACGTGGTTTTTGAAGTTGTCTGTGTGATTTTTTAGGCTAAGCGCCTCCTCCTGTATTTCTTTGTTAGATTTAGGAAATACGCTAAACTGTAAAATTTTCCATTGCTCTTCTGTTATTGCAATGGCTGATTCTGTATATTTTTTGACCACCTCTGGGCTAGGTTTAGGGGAACCAAATTCATGAAGCTTTTTAATACGATCTAGAAGGGCGTCTGTATGAATAATGAACGACATCTTTTTAGTCTCATCAACTTGGTCGGAGACTTGGTCGGTTGACGTAGCGGGAGATGAAATTTGTATGGGTTCAAATTCATTTAATTTGCTGATTATTTGATAGTTAATGCCCGCTATGACTTGGTCGGTGACTTGGTCGATAGCATCCCCTTCCTCATTTACCATAAATGAAAAATGAATCGGAATTTCGATCAAAAAATGGCTTCGTTCAGGTTCATTCGTGTCAAACTTTGCAGCGGGAGAACCATTCTCATCTAATGCCTTAACAATGGTGGGGATTCCTGTTCCTCGACCCTCGGTTAATTGTAATTCTTTTAAAAACTCTCCAACTCGGCGATTTCGATAACGCCTTGCTCTAACGCGACCTGCATCAAATTCAGCTTGTTTAATAGAAGAATCAACACCGTTATAACTTATGATTTCAATAGAATGAGCCATAATTCGCACTTCAATGGAATCAAGTAACTCATAATTTCGATGATAGACCGCATTTGCCATTGCTTCTTCAATGGCAGCATAAGGATAATTCTCAAAGCGATCTGATTTTTCGCGGTCTTTATATTTGATGACCCTTGTTTTAATTACATTTGATTTTATATAGGAAAGCACGTCAATTAGCTGCTTTTGAATCGTACCTTCAAAAATCTTTTCCGTAAACGGATTTGTCAGACCTTCGGGAAATTCAACTACTTCAATAATTGCCCCTTTAAAATATTTTTGAGGATTTTTGCCAAACATTAATAATCCAATGTTTTTAGGGAACAGATGTTCTGCCGCACCTTGGACTAAATTCATTGCATTAGCCAGCTCCGATAATGACATCTCTTCGCTTTCAGCATATAGCTTACTATTGATTTCTGCCAAATGTGTACGCATAAGATGCTTGCTTAAATCCTCAATTGAAGCTGAAGTATTCACGCGATCATCGAATGGAATCTGCGCGGTTAACTGAATTAATTCTGCTTCTTGCTCTTTATTTGGGATAATAGAACTTGAACGAAATCGAATACGGTAATTCAGTGTTTTATGAGTTGCAAGAACATCATCTGGAACTTTGTATGGCCTATTTGCTCCAGCTGGGACCCACAATACTAATACATTTTTGCCATCAATTTCTTCAAGAGATGGTCTAGGGAAATAGGATGGATGAATTTGGTTACAAAACTTCACTAAATCCTGCTCCACCTTTTCTATATGAGTAGGATCAAATCCGTCAACAGGCCGTATTGGAATGCCATTTTCTTCATCTACCCCAACAATCACATAGCCACTTCCTTCATTATCAAAATCATTAGCAAACGCGCAAATGGTTCTCATAATAGGTTTGGGGTTCCAGCCTTTTTTGAATTCCATGCGCGAGCCTTCAACAATTTTACCTGAAAGAAGAGATTCTATGTTAATGGGGATGCTCATGATACAATTTAACTATATTTTCTTTTTATATAAACTCTTATATATGCTTTCATCTTGTAATTCATTAACTAAAAATTCTACCCATTCCTCAGAATAACCATAAATATTATTTAACGTATCAAAAACGCAATATTTTGATTCTGTCAATTCAGGGTTTGGATTACTACTTTCTGGTCTGATATTATATTTTTTCCAACACCTTGTGTGTGTGTCCAAATTAAATTTATCAACTTGTTTTTTGCCTTTATTTAACTTCAGATTACCTAATAATGCCTGGACTTGTTTTACAACTTCCGTTGGCTTCAATAAATCCTTATTAGCAACTGGAATAGTAACAAACTTATCTTTAACTAGTGCTGCAACCCTGTTGACATTATTTTTTTGAACATCATCTAGTTTATCATACGCAAAAAATTGAATTGGTAACGCACTCTTGGATTCATGATTGGCAACTTGTATAAGAAAAGCCTTAAATGAATATTCTCCAGAATTTAAAATTTCAGTTGTAATTGTGCTTCTATATGCTTTTATGAAGTCTACAATTGATTTCGCATTAGGGTTTTCAATTATTGCACTATTTAAACTTTTTGACGAAGGATACAGTTGCAAAGCGAAGGATAAAGATTCCCTAATGCAATATTCTGTACCAAATTCTTTTTCAATTATTTTATCGAAATTCAATAGCATAGCTTGACATTCAGCGAATATATCAGAATCAATTTCAGGAATTGATTTATGCTCTATCATATTCCTCAGGGGAATGAAAAATTCAAGATTTTTTCGAATTGGATGATTTGTGTCAGTTCCAAAATACACTTTCAAGCATTCTTTTAGTTCCCAATAAGAAAAATCGCCGTCTCTGGTAACAAACCGCCCATTACTCTCCTTGTAATATGGTTTCTTTTTTTGCTTGAAAAAAATAGCATGAAATAACGCCGTCCAAGAAATAGTCATGAGTACAATGAAACCTCCAGATTTAAATTTGATGGCTGGTTTATTGTAGGTCTCTACAGCCAATAAAGCAGAATCTTGAGATTTTTCAAGGCATTTCTTTACAGCCTTTGGCAATCCTCTAGGCATACCTAATTCAAGTTTTCTTCCTTAACATCCACCTTACCAGTAATCACTTCACTGATTAATGCTGTTTTGTGCTCTTTTAATAATTCGATTTCTTGTTCTGTTTTTGCTTTAATTGAATCTAATTCGAAATTCATTGAATCTAAGTAATTTGCAATCTTTTCTTGTTCATTTAGAGGGAGGATTGGAATAGGAATACCTCCAATCATTACAAGATTAAGACCATCTCTTTTATCTCCACCACCCAAACTTCTAATATTTTGATAATTGTTTTTCAGCCAATATTGTAAAAATCTATTATAAATTTTTTCATTCGGAACGATGACACCCAAGGATTGATTACAAGTCGTTTCAAACTGTACTTGAGCAATCATTCCTTTTGTTTTACCCTGTCCTGCTAGTGCAATAACAAGTGATTTATCTGGAATCCATTTAGCACTAGAATTATTAAATGCATCTTCTGTTATATAGTCAGAAACCTCCGTTATATCCCATTGATTTACACAGCCAGAGTTCAACCACGGAACAGTACCATTTATCCAGTATTCTTCAACATCTTTTGACGGTGTTCCGCCAGAATAAATTTTGGAAAACCATTTTAATGATGAACAACTCCAATGCTCAGGAATCTCTCCCAGCCACTCAACACCCGATTCCTTCAATGGAACAGCTGGGTCAAGCCCTTTGGTTACAGCTTGATTAATCATTACAGCACGTTTCTCTTCCAGCAATTGAATCAAAGCATCTTTCTTAGCAATCAAATCATCAATTTGGCTGGTTTTGTGGGCTAGATAATTGGCAATTATTTCAATTTCTTTATTTGTTGGAATTGGAATAAAAATATTACCAACAGTTTCTGTATTTAAATTTAATTGCGTGCCAAGTTTGCCAAGCCCTAAATATGGAAGTCCTGTTTGAAAAATATAATATAGAAATTCGGGGTTAATAGAAAGATTTGGAAAATATACAAAACCATCATGAATACAACATTTTATTTTTGTAATCATCGGTTTACCAACGCTACCAGCGATGCTTAGAAAGAAATCCCCATCATGTCTTTTAACGCTCAATGATGCTCCCAATTCAGATAATCGCTGAGTTGTATTTAATAAATAACGGTTACTAGCTGTTACATCTGCTATTCTTACCCACGCATATTCTCCATTCTCATCAAAATATTTTTGGTCGTCAATAGGTCGAGGAGATGCTCCTCGTTTAACCGGGCTAAAAAGCTTAATCCTTTTGGCCTCCCAATGACTTGGAATCTCTCCTATCCATTCAATCCCTGAATCCTTATAGCTATCGTATTTCTTCATCAGTTATTTGATAACTTGTTTTAACAACCCATCAGTCTCTTGCTCCAACGCTAAAATATCAGCGCGAATTTCCTCCAACGAACGAAGTGGTTTATACTGATAGAAGTACTTAGTGAAATTAATTTCATACCCTATTGCGGTTTTGCTTTCGTCAATCCACGCGTCAGGAACATGAGGTAAAACCTCCTTTTTCATATATTCTTGAATATCCATCAGCAATGGAATATTCTCCGTATCTCGTAAGGATGAATCGGGTTTAGGGGCTCCTTTTTTGTCTTTCAAAATCTCGCCTTTCTCATTTCTTTCAGGTCTCTCTACAGTTACTTTGGAATAGCCAAAAGCTTTGTTCTCAAATATTTTGGAGAACTCTCCTTCGATGAATTCCCCATAGATTCGGGTGATTTCTGCAATATGATTATCTGACAATTCATTTCGTTTGTCTCCTAAGGATTTACTCATCTTTTTGAAGAAATCGACGCCATTAATTAGCTGAACTTTCCCTTTGCGATTCTTTGGCTTGTGATTTGATATCACCCAGATATAGGTTGAAATACCTGTATTGTAAAATAACTGATTTGGAAGGGCTATGACAGCTTCTAGTAAATCATTTTCAATGATCCATTGGCGTATGCTGCTTTCATTCTTTGTTTTACTTGGGGATCCTGAAAAGAGGGGAGAGCCATTAAAAACAATAGCAAGACGCGAGCCCTCTGGCTTCATCTTACTCATTAAATGCATTAAAAATAAAAAGGAGCCATCACTTACGGAGGGCAATCCTGCTCCAAATCTACCTCCATGGCCTAAGGATTCATGCTCATCTTTGACTTTCTTACCAAACTTCTCCCACTTCACACCGAATGGAGGATTTGTAATCAAGTAATCGAATTTCTCGTGGGATAACTGATCCTCTGAAATGCTATTGCCTTTCTTAATGTTGGATGCATTTTGTCCCTTGATTAATAAATCTGATTTACAAATGGCATAAGACTCAGGATTTAATTCTTGACCAAATACTTCCAAGCGGGCATCTGGATTTAATTCGTGTAAATATTCCTCTGCGACAGAAAGCATCCCACCTGTGCCAGCACAGCAATCATAGATAGTTTTAGTAATTCCCTTTTTGGTTAAAATATCTCGGTCGTTAAGGAACAAAATATTAACCATCAATTTAATAACCTCTCTTGGGGTAAAGTGCTCTCCGGCAGTTTCATTCGATATTTCAGCAAATTTCCGAATAAGCTCTTCAAACATGTACCCCATTTCCATACTCGAAATCCGATCCGGATGAAGATCAACTTCTTGGAATCGTTTTACAACCATAAACAAGAGATTAGCCTCATCCATTTTATTGATTTGATTCTCAAATTCAAACTGTTCGATGATTTCTCGTGCGTCTTCTGAAAATCCATTAATGTAATTGCGAAGATTTGCGGCGATGTTATTGGGGTCTGCAATTAGCTTATCAAAATCGAAAAGACTTTTATTGTGGAATTTTAATCCGGCAGTTTTATTTAATATCGGATCTACATTTTCAACATTCGTGGTTTTGAGGTGCTCGTATTTTTTCAAAACATCCTCTTTTGTGCTTTGAAGCACACAATCCAAACGTCTAATAACTGTTAATGGTAGTATGATTTTGCCGTAGTCACTTTGCTTATAATCACCACGAAGGAGATCGGCAATAGACCAAATAAAGTTGGCTGATTCTTTAACGTTTTTCATTGATTAATAAATTCGGTTCTCTGGGTACAATTGAGTACAAAATAGCGAAAAAATCAACAAGAAATAGAATCCTAAAAGTAATAAAACAAGTAATTCTGTGACAAGAGTGTAGTTAATCCTTTAAATAAATATTTTGTAGGTTTCGAATCACTTTAGTATTTCCTAAATACTAAAAAAAGAGGCCCCCTTTCGGAAGCCTCCATAACAATCTTTATTCTTTGTGCTTTATGCTCTATGCTTTAAATCTATACTCTCTACTCTATTATCTCTAATCTAAAACCGACTGCGTCGGTTTAGTCGTATTATACAACTCATACCAATCCTGGTGATCCATCTCGATTTCGAATGCGTCCACGATGTTTTGGATGCGTCTCTCTTCTAAGGTTCCGATTAAAGGCAAGGCGCCTAATTTGATCAACCAGGCTACTGCTACGGACTCGATATTGCTATCGTATTTCGTAGCCATCTCGTTCAATTTCTTGCGCAATTTCAAGGCTTGCTCGTCTGTTCCGTGCTCGATGCGACCACCCGCTAATGGCGAAACCGCTAAAGGGCGCATGTATTTTTGCTTGATGTAATCCACGATTCCGTTATCTAATGCGCTTGTATTCAACAAGTTCAGGTCGATGTGGTTAGAAACAACTGGGATGTTCAGGAAGGAAACTAACAATTGGTGTTGGTAAACCGAGAAGTTCGAAGCACCGATGTTTTTCACTTTGCCAGAGCTTTTTAATTTCTCGAGCGCCAAAGCCGTCGTTTCAATATCCGACAAAGGATCTAATTGGTCTAATAAAAACACGTCCAAATAGTCCGTTTGCAAGTTGCGAAGCGAGTTTTCTACAGATGCTGTGATGTGGGCTGCTGAAGTATTCACGTGGGAAACACGGATGTCCGGTCTGGCAGGGGATGGGACGTTAACCCCGCATTTAGAGAACAAAACGATGTCAGAACGCTGGATGGATTTTTTTGCCAAAAGTTCTCCAAAAGTCTTCTCCGCGGTGTATTCTCCATAACGATCCGAATGGTCAAAGGTGTTAATGCCTTTGTCTAGACAGAAATGTACGATTTCGTCCATTTTCTTGTCATCTTTTTCCCAACGCCAAAAGCCGTAGATGGCTGGTGAAACTTTGGGGCCGGCATCACTTAGGTATACTTTTTTCATCCTACAATTATTTTAGAAGCGGCTAATAAATCATTGACTAAATGGGTGGCTTTGGTCTCCGTTCCCGAGGGTGCTAATCGAATGGTCCGTAAACCTGCGCGCGCTCCAGCGGTAATATCGCGTTCGTGGTCGCCCACCATCCAGGAGGCGTCCATATCGATATCGTATTTCGCAGCGGCTTTCTCGATCATTAATGACCCTGGTTTACGCGTCAGCGAATGACTGTCAAAATTCTCGTGGTAAGGGCAGAAGTAGATGTCATCTAATTTCACCCCCGTTCCCTCTTGGATCGCATCGTGAATTAAGTACACGTCTTCGCGTTTGTAAACGCCTTTGGCGATACCACTTTGGTTCGTAATAATAATCAACAAATACCCCGCGTCCTTCAAAGCCTGTAAGCCTTCCTTCACGCCGGGTGGGATCACAAAGTGGCCTAAATGGTACACGTAATCTACGCGATCCACATTTAGAACGCCATCGCGATCTAAAAAAATACACTTATTCATTTAATTCAATTTAGGCAAATAAAGCAGCTAAGCGGCTCCATGGGATACGGCTTAAAATCAAAACTAGACCAAGGCCGTTCAATAACCACATGTTTTTAAACTTCGCGGCATCGGTGATGGCTTTTTTGTTTTTGGCATTCACCACCGTCGCTAAAACGATCGCGATAATGTTAACCGTAACGTGTTCTACTAGGATCAAGCGAGTCGCTGAATCTTTCATCGCCGCTCCAAAATCAGCAAAGGCAGCCGTTGTTACCGGGCTAAGCGCTACATAAAGCACTAATCCGATCAATAATTGCGTGTGTAAGGAGATCATGTAAAACAAGCCTACTTTGCGATCAGATTCTGTGAAAGTTTTGCCTGTTAAGCCTTTGAAAATAGATAAAATTCCTAGGGCTAAAACCACTAGAAACAAGATCGAGTGAATGGTAACGAAAGTTGAATACATAAGAGTGTGTTTAATTTTAGCAAAGATACAAAAAGCCTCCGTAACGTGACCTTTGTTACGTTTAATCGTCTAATTTTCTTTACCTTTGGGCATAAATTACCCGATTCTATGTCAAATCCCAGCAAGCTAACGGCTATGTTTAACGCCCGTTGCCCGCATTGCCACGAAGGCCGTCTTTTCAAATATAAATGGTGGAATGTGCTTAATTTTGCTCAAATGCACGAACACTGTCCATCTTGCGACGTGCGCTACGAAGTGGAGCCTGGATTTTTCTATGGTGCGATGTATATTTCCTATGCCTTCACGGTGGGAATCATGTTAGTGGGGGGGATTTTGGTCTTTAATTTCCTAAACGATCCTCCGGCAGAGGGCTACGTGGTGCCTATCACGACCGTTTCCCTGCTGTTAGTGCCGGCTAATTTTAGGACAGCTCGGGTATTATTTATACATTGGTTCTCTGGTTTAAAATACGACCCAAGCGCTGCTTCTAAGCATGAAAATTCTTGATTATTACATTTTAAAGAAATTTCTGAAGACCTACGTTTTCGCCGTTTTCATCATCGTTCTTATCGTGATGGTGATCGACTACACGGAAAAAATTGATGATTTTATTCGCAAAGAGGCGCCTCTAAAGGAAATTCTCTTCGATTATTACCTCAATTTCATTCCCTATTGGGCCTCCTATATCAGTCCGTTGATGGTCTTTATTGCGACCGTTTTCTTTACGGCAAACCTCGCGGCAAAGACGGAAATTATTGCCATTCTGAGTTCTGGAGTTAGTTTTACGCGTCTGATGCGTCCCTATTTAATCGGCTCAGGCATCTTAGCGGTGGGCACTTTTATTATGATCGGTTGGGTAGTGCCAAACGCGAACAAGATTCGAGTCCCTTTTGAGCATAAATACATCAATAACACCTACTATTTTGATAAGCGTGACGTCCATATTAAGATTGGGCCGGAGACTTATGCGTATTTAGAAACCTACGATAACACGACGAATACGGGCTATCGCTTCAGTTTAGAGCGTATTGTAGGGACGGAAATTCAGCAGAAATTGATGTCGGATCGCATCACCTGGGACTCGACTTCGAAGAAGTGGACGATTCACGATTACCGGATTCGGACGACAGGGGCGACCTCGCTACAGTTTGGCGCGAAGATTGATACGACGCTTAATTTGTTTCCCAAAGACTTCGAGAACAAACACTTATTGCACGAAACATTCACCCTCCCAGAGCTAAATCGCCACATTGACTTAGTGCAATCGCGCGGTGCGGATGGAATCGAGGTCTTCCAAATTGAAAAATACCTCCGCTTCGCCAATCCCTTTTCGGTGATGATTTTGACCATTATCGGCTTCTTGGTTTCGGCTCGAAAAGCACGAGGCGGCGTTGGATTTCAGATTGCGTTGGGCTTTAGTTTGGCCTTCATCTATATCCTCTTCTTTATGATGAGTAAGGGTATTGCCGAAGGTGGGGGGATGCCTCCGTTGTTAGCAGTTTGGCTACCTAATATTGTATTCTCCGCCGTGGGTGTGGGACTTTATTATACGATTCCGCGCTAAATATGAGACAGGCACCTCAGCTTCTCGACTATTTTAAGATACATTTTATCGTCATTTTGTATGCGTTTACGGCTATTCTGGGCAACGCGACAGAGGCGAATGCGTTGACGATTGTGTTCTTTCGCTGCGTGATTGCGGCGGCCGGATTAGGGCTCATTTTAGCCTACGCTAAAAAATCGTTTCGTGTTCCCTCCTCAGTTTTGAAAATTTGGCTGTTGAATGGAGTATTCGTTTCGCTTCATTGGCTGTTGTTTTTTGGAGCTGCCAAAGTCTCTACGGTCGCCATGTGCCTCGCCGGTCTTTCTACACAGACTTTTTGGACCTCCATTTTAGAGCCCATCGCGAAGAAAAAACCGATTGCGAAGATTGAAGTGTTTCTCGGAATCCTAGTCGTGATTGCACTGGGGATTATTTTCTCGGTCGAACCAGGTCAATGGATTGGTTTGGTGATGGGCATTGGTGCCGGATTTTTCGGGGCCTTATTCTCCGTCATTAATGGAAATTATACCCACACCCACGACCCTAAATTGATCACGGTTTATGAGATGGTGGCAGCCGGTATTATCACGGGAGCTGTTTGGTTAAGTGGCCTTTTAGGCGGTTCGCCCGGATTCGTTCCGATCGGCCTCGACTGGCTTTGGATCGGGATTCTGGCCGTTGTTTGTACCGTTTACGCTTACACCGAGACCATCCATTTGTACAAGGTTTTCTCCGTCTTTTCGATCAATCTCGTGATCACACTCGAGCCCGTGTATGGGATTTTGCTGGCGGTCTTTATTTTTGGCCAAAAAGAAGTCATGCAACCCGCTTTCTATTGGGGAACTAGTTTACTGGTGCTGACGGTGATGGCGCATCCTTTTTTGTCACGACGTCCTGCGGACTGAGTCATCGCTGCGCGATTTAGTCGGCTTCGCCTTAGTCGCTGCTTCGCAGCTCAGTCATCGCTGCGCGATTTAGTCGCTGCTTCGCAGCTTAGTCAAAAAGTCGCCTTCGGCTTAGTCGCTGCTTCGCAGCTTAGTCATCGCTGCGCGATTTAGTCGCTGCTTCGCAGCTCAGTCATCGCTGTGCGATTTAGTCGCTGCTTCGCAGCTTAGTCATCGCTGTGCGATTTAGTCGCTGCTTCGCAGCTTAGTCATCGCTGCGCGAT